>NZ_AXAZ01000010.1 GCF_000473065.1 Bradyrhizobium sp. WSM1743 | reverse complement strand
CGCAACCCTGTGCATCGCAGCCTACGGCTTCCTGATCGCCGAGCAGGCGACGATTCCCCCCTCAGGACCTCGTTCCGCCCCGTCGGTCCAGGTCCCTCCCTTACCCGACGATTACCGACCCAGAGGTTCCGCCCGCGCGGCCTGAACGCCATGTCCCGAACTCGATCGCAACCATGCACGCCCGCTTGCTTCGGGCGCTCATCAAGACCTTGCCGCGATGTCCGTGCTGTGGCGCCCGCGAAGCATCAAATGGACGTCGACGCCCATGACGCAGTAAGATTAGCGCAGCGTAACCCACCACTTATCTCGCCGCGATAGAACTGGCGGATTACGCTTCGCTAATCCGCCCTACGCCTTTTACACCGGCCGCTCCCCCTTCACCGTCACGCGCGTGCCCGAGCGCGTGTGCGGCCAGTAGTCCCACATCGCACGGTGCTGGGTGCAGCGGTTGTCCCAGAACGCGATGGCATTCTCGGTCCAGCGGAAGCGGCACTGGAACAGCGGGTTCTCGGCGTGCTGGTAGAGATAGGCAAGCATCGCATCGCTCTCGTCGCGCGGGATGCCGTTGATGTGGCGGGTGAAGCCGCGGTTGACATAGAGCGCTTTCCTGCCGGTGACGGGATGCGTGCGCACCACGGGATGCTCGGCATGCGGATAGGAAGGGCGGTCGGCGACACCATAATTCGCATAGAGCCCGCGATAGATCGGCTCGCCGTCATGCAGCGCGGTCAGCCCGTCGAGATAGGCTTTCATGCGGTCCGACAGCGCCTCATAGGCCGCATACATGTTGGCGAACAGCGTGTCGCCGCCGCGCGGCGGGCACTGCTTGATGTAGAGGATCGAGCCCATCGGCGGCTCGAGGTCGCAGGACACGTCGGAGTGCCAGCCCTCGCCGTTGGCGCGCGGCGAGTTCTTGTCGGCGTAGATCTTCATCAGCGCCGGATCTTCGTCCTCATGCGGTGCGGCCGGATGGAAATGCAGCTCGCCGAACTTGCGGCCGAAGGCGAGATGCTGCTGCGGCGTGATGTGCTGGTCGCGGAAGAAGATGACGAGGTTTTCGGCCAGCGCACGGTGGATCTCGTCCATCTGCCGGTTGGAGCGGGTGTCGCCGTCGACGAGCCTGCCGATATCGACGCCACTGATTTCCGCGCCGATGATCGGCGTGAGCTTTTCGACTTGAAGCGTCTCGTATGGCGCGCCGTCCTCAGCCGTGTGGCGGTAGCGCGGCCCCTGCTTGCCGGCGAGTGAGCTCATGGCGTGTCTCCCGATCATTGTTGATTGAAGACATCGTAACGCGCGCAGTGATGGATGTGCAATCTGCACCGCAAACACAGCCGTCGTCCCGGACAAGCGCAAGCGCCGATCCGGGATCCAACCACAGGATTGGGTTTGGCGAAGACTCGGAGTGGCAGTCCGTCGTAACCACAGGACCCTGTGGTTATGGGTCCCAGATCGGCGCGCGCTTGAGGCGCGCTTGTCCGGGACGACGGCGAAGTATGAGGCCCGAGCGGAGTAAAACTACTCCGCCGCGGGCGCCGGCACCTTGGCGCCCTGGCCGTAGCGCTGGTCGATGTAGTCGATCACCAGCGCCTTGAAGTCGGCGGAGATGGTCGGGCCGCGCAGCGTGCGGAACTTCTTGCCGTCGACGAACACGGGCGCGGCCGGCGCTTCGCCGGTGCCGGGCAGGGAGATGCCGATATTGGCGTGCTTGGATTCGCCGGGGCCGTTGACGATGCAGCCCATCACCGCGACGTTGAGCTCCTCGACGCCAGGATACTTGGTCTTCCAAGTCGGCATCTCGTCGCGGATGAAATCCTGGATCGAGCGCGCCAGCTCCTGGAACGTGGTCGAGGTGGTGCGGCCACAGCCTGGGCACGCCGCAACCAGCGGCACGAAGGTGCGGAAGCCCATGGTCTGGAGCAGCTCCTGGCCGACCTGCACCTCACGGGTGCGGTCGCCGCCGGGCTCCGGGGTCAGCGAGATGCGGATGGTGTCGCCGATGCCTTGCTGCAAAAGGATGCCGAGCGCAGCCGAGGACGCCACGATGCCTTTCGAGCCCATGCCGGCCTCGGTGAGGCCAAGATGGATGGCGTAGTCGGAGCGTCTGGCGAGATCCTGATAGACCGCGATGAGGTCCTGCACGGCCGAAACCTTGGCGGAGAGGATGATGCGGTCCTTGGGCATGCCGAGCTCTTCGGCGCGCGCGGCCGAGAGCAGCGCGGACTGCACCATGGCCTCGCGCGTCACCGCGCGCACATCGCGCGGATTGGGTGACGCTGCGTTCTCGTCCATCAGCTTGGTCAGCAGTTCCTGGTCGAGCGAGCCCCAATTGGCGCCGATGCGCACCGGCTTGTTGTTCTTGTTCGCGATCTCGATGATGTCGGCGAACTGGGTGTCGCGCTTGTCCTTGAACCCGACGTTGCCGGGATTGATGCGGTATTTGGCCAGCGCCTCGGCGCAAGCCGGATAGGCCGCGAGCAGCTTGTGGCCGATATAATGGAAGTCGCCGATCAGCGGCGTCGTGATGCCGCGCTTGGCGAGGCCGTCACGGATGTGCGGGACGGCGGCCGCGGCCTCCTCGCGGTCCACGGTGATGCGGACCATTTCGGAGCCGGCGCGCGCAAGCGCTGCGACCTGGGCGATGGTGCTGTCGACATCGGCGGTGTCGGTGTTGGTCATCGACTGCACGACGATCGGCGCACCGCCGCCGACAGTGACGTCGCCAACCTTGACCTGGGTGGTTCGGTGCCGGGGCGCCGGGCCCGCGATGTCGGAATCGATGTTGTTTTCGAGCTTGTTCATGGGGTCCAAATATCAGGTTTTGGTGACGTTCAGCAATGCATCGCGCGGCGCCGCAGCCGTATGGCTCGGACGGTTAACCAGAAAAAGCCCAGCGATTACAAGGAGGGCAGCAGCCCCGAACGCCAAGCTTAGCGTGTCGTGCATGATGAAATAGCTACCCACCACGCCAAACAAAGGGGTGATGAAGGTAAAAGCGGACAATTTGCTGGCCGAATATGCCTTCACCAGCGCGAACCAAAGCGTGAACGTGGTTCCCACCACCCAGATCGCCTGGAACGCCATCAGCCCGAGCGACAGCGGCGCCGGCATGCGCGTGATGGATTCGCCGAACAGCCAGGCCGCCATCCCCAGAATCGGGATCGATGTGGCGACCTGATAGCCCAGCGCCTTCTCGGGCGCGGCGAAGCGCAGCCGCGTGCCCTTGGCTACCAGGGTCGTCGCGGCCCAAAGCGCGGCGCCGCCGACCACCAGGAGATCGCCGAGCAGAACATGCGAATCGACATTGGGCTGCGGCACGCCGATCGCCAGCGCAACGCCGGCAAAGCTGATGGCTAAGCCCAGCCATTGCGAGCCGCCGAGACGCTCGCCGAGCACCTGGTAGGAGCCGAGCGCGACAAAGAACGGGGCGGTGTAGAGGAACACGACCGCGCGAGAGGCGGAGGTGAGGCGCAGGCCCTGGAAAATCAGCACGAATTCGATGCCGAACATCAGCCCTGCGATCAGGCCGGCCTTCCAGGTGCCGTCACGCTCGAAGAATTTCACGCCACGCAGGGTGCCGATGATGAACAGCACCGGCAGCGCGCCCATCGAGCGGATGGCGGCCTGGAGCATCGGCGGGATGTCCTGCAGCACCAGCTTGACCGCGATCTGGTTGAACCCCCAGGTCAGGCACAGCATGAGCATCAGGGCGATGGCGCCGGCGCTCAGAGGACGGCCGGCGGACGGTATGGCTTGAGGTGCGGACATTTCTTCCTGAAATCCGGCTTTGCGCCGTTGTTGCTTTAAGACATTTTCTGACAATGGGCGCAGACGCCCGTGATCTCCACCACAGACAGCTTGGGTGCGAAGCCTGAATTGCGCGCCGCGGCGTTGAGGTCCTTCGCAAAGGATGCCGACGAAATCTCGCCGACCAGGCCACAACGCTCGCAGATCAGGAACGCCACCGCCGAGGTCGCGTCGTGGTCATGGGCGGCACAGGCCAGATAGGCGTTGCGGCTCTCGATGCGGTGCACGAGGCCGTTGGCCATCAGGAAATCGAGCGCACGATAGACGGTGATCGGCGCCGGCCGCGGCATCGACTTGGCGAGCTCGTCGATCACCTCATAGGCGCCGAGCGGGCGGTGGCTGGAGAGCAGCGCTCCCAGCACCTGACGGCGAATTGGCGTGAATTTCTGCGCACGCTGCTCGCAGACCGCCTCGGCATGCGCGAGTGCATCCGCGGTGCAGCGGCGGTGATCGTGATCGGGCGCGGGAAATGCCGGCTTTGCGAGTGTCATGCGGCCTACCTTCTAGCATTTCGGCGGCGGAACCCAAAGCGCGACCGACCCGGCGGCTGTCAGCCATGCTTATCCCGCGGGACAGCGTCTTGCTAACGCGCCATGAAATAATCATAAGCTTGCTTATTATATTCAAGCTTATTGGAGATAGAGTTCATGACCCGCGGGTCGGTCGATCAGAATTTCCTGTTCACGCTTGGCGAGCTCTACCGCCTGCTGCGCGTCTATGCGGACAAGGAAGCCTCGCGCTTCGGCATTACCCGCGCGCAATGGGCGGTGCTGGCGAAGGTCGAGCGCAGCGAAGGGATGAAACAATCGGAACTCGCCGAGCTGCTCGAGATGCAGCCGATCACGCTGACGCGGCTGATCGACAAGCTTTGCGACAGCGACTGGATCGAACGGCGCAGTGACGCCTCGGACCGCCGCGTCAAACGTCTCTACCTGAAGAAGGCCGGGCGGCAGCTGCTCGGCAAGATGAGCGGCCTGAAATCGGAGCTGACCGCGAACGCACTCGACGGCATCAACCCGGCGGACGCCCACCGCCTTCTCGTCCAGCTCGAAACAATCAAGGAAAACGTGCGGACCGCGATCCAGACCAGCGGCGCGGAACAAGCGCGTAAGGAGCAGCGCTATGGCTGATCAGGTCCTCAAATTCCAGCCCGAGCAGAAGAGCGACGGCGGCACGCCGACCAAGAAGGCCGGCACCGATCCGCGCCGCCGCTTGGTGGCGGGCCTGCGCCGCTATCGCCGTTTCCTGCTCCTGGTCGTGCTGCCTCTCATCGCCGCCATCGGCGGCCTCACTTTCTATCTGCAAGGCGGCCGCTATGTCGGCACTGACGATGCCTATGTCGGCGCGCAGAAGGTGCTGGTGACGCCCGATATTTCCGGCAAGATCCTGAAAGTCGTCGTGAAGGAAGGTCAGGTCGTCAAACGAGGCGACGAGCTGTTCGAGATCGACCCCGTTCCGTTCCGACTGGCGGTAGATGAAGCCAAGGCGCAGCTCGCGCAGGCCCGCACGACCTATGACAACCTCGTTGCCAACATCAAGATCTACGGGGACATGCTCAATCTCGCCCAGCAAGGCGTCGAGCTGAAGCAGCGCGACGTCGAGCGCAAGCAGGCCCTGGTGAAGAACAATTTCGGCTCGCAGCTCGATCTCGACAACGCATCGAATGCGCTGGTCACCGCGGGCGCGCAGGCGCAGTTCATCAAGCAGCAGCTCTCCAACGCCAAGACGCAATTGCTCGGCGATCCCGCCTTGCCGCTGGAGCAATTCCCGCCCTATGCGCAGGCGAAAGCCAAGCTAGACGATGCCCAACGCAATCTCGACCACACCGTGCTGCGCGCGCCGATGGATGGCGTGGCGACGCAGGTGGAGCAGATTCAGCTCGGACGTTTCGTCGCCGCCGGCACACCGGTGTTCTCCATCATCGACGTCGCCCATCCCTGGGTCGACGCCAATCCGAAGGAGAGCGACCTCACCTATGTCACCGAAGGCCAGCCCGTCACGCTCGAGGTCGATGCGTTCCCGAACCACGTCTTCAAGGGCAAGATCGGCTCGCTCTCGCCGGGCACCGGCGCGCAATTCGCGATCCTGCCGCCGCAAAATGCCACCGGCAATTTCGTCAAGGTAGTGCAGCGCGTGCCGATCCGTATCTATTTCGACGAGACCGACAAATATGTGCGGAAGCTGAAGGCCGGCATGAGCGTCTATGCCACCATCGACACCGGCCATCGGCGCTCGCTGGCCGGCCTGTTCGGCCTGTCGGCGACTGCGGGCCAGGACAAGGACTAAGGATCTGCCACGATGTCCGGCCCCAACGCCAGCCTGATGGTCCCCGGCCTGCGCCGGAACATGGTGACGATCTGCGCCATGACCGCGACCATCATGCAGGCGCTGGACACCACCATCGCCAACGTCGCGCTGCCCTACATGCAGGGCACGCTGTCGGCCTCGCAGGACCAGATCAACTGGGTGCTGACCTCCTACATCGTTGCTGCCGCGATCATGACGGCGCCGGTGGGCTGGATCGCCAACCGCTTCGGCCGCAAGCGCATCTTCATCATCTGCTCGGCAGGCTTCACCATGGCATCGGTGCTGTGCGGCCTCGCGCAGGACATCAACCAGATGGTGCTGTTCCGCCTGCTGCAAGGCGTGTTCGGTGCCGCCCTGGTGCCGCTGTCGCAGTCGGTCATGCTCGACTATTACACGCTCCAGGAACGCGCCAAGGCGATGTCGATCTGGGGCATGGGCGTGATGATGGGCCCGATCATGGGGCCGTCTCTCGGGGCCTGGCTCACCGAGACCTATTCCTGGCACTGGGTGTTCTTCGTCAACCTGCCGTTCGGCGCCATCACCGTGCTCGGACTGATCGTCTTCATGGACGAAACCGAGAAGAACCTCAGCCTCAAATTCGACTGGTTCGGCTTCGCCGCGCTGGCGATCGCGATCGGCGCGCTGCAGCTCGCGCTCGACCGCGGCGAGCAGCTGGGCTGGCTCGAATCGAACGAGATCGTCGCGGAATTCATCGTCTCGGCCGTCGCCTTCTATTTCTTCCTCGCGCACTCCTTCACGACCTCGACGCCGTTCATCCGCTTTGCGCTGTTTCGGGATCGCAACTTCGTCACCGGCTGCGTGTTCATGATCGTGATGGGGCTCGTGCTGTTCTCGACCATGGCGCTGGCCTCGCCCTACATGCAGAACGTGATCGGTTATCCCATCATCACCGCTGGGCTGCTGCTGGCGAGCCGCGGTTTCGGCACCTTCTTCGCCATGATGCTGGTCGGCCGCATGATGCGCTATTTCGAGGCGCGCACGCTGATCATCGCGGGCCTGACGCTGACCGCGGGCTCGCTGTTCCAGATGACCGGCTGGACCGACCTGACCCAGGTGCCGGAGATCGTCACCGTCAGCGTCATCCAAGGCTTCGGCTTCGGCCTCGTCTTCGTGCCGCTCTCGACCGTAGCGTTCCTGACCTTGTCGAACGAGCTGCGCACCGACGGCACCGCCATGCTGACCCTGATGCGCAACGTCGCAAGTTCGGTCGGCATTTCCGTCGTCATCGCCGAGCTGACGCAGGGGACGCGGCGGACCTATGCGATCCTCTCCGAGCACGTCAACCCGTTCAACCACGCGCTGCAGATGCCCAGCGTCAGCGGCCTGATCAATCTGTCCACCGACGCCGGCCGCGCCATGGCAGACCGGATGGTCAGCGTGCAGGCGCAGATCATCGCCTTCGCGCATGACTACCAGCTGGTGATGGTCTTCATCCTCTGCACCATCCCGCTCGCCTTGCTGATCGGCTCGACCAAGGCCACGCTGCGCAAGCAGGCGGCGGGGCCGGAGCATGCGGTGATGGAGTAGCCGCTGTCGTCCCGGACAAGGGTAAGCGCAGATCCGGGACCCATGACCACAGGAAGCCGTAGTTACGGCGACTCGGAGCTACCAGCGTCACGCAACGACTTCTTCCTGGGAGTATGCGTCCCGGATCGGCGCGCACTTGAGGGTGCGCTTGTCCGGGACGACACCGAATTTGTGGTGCCGCCTACCCCAACAACTCCTCGCAGCCCAGATCCTCGACCGCCATCATCACCCGCTCCAGATTATTCCACCAGATCAACGGCGGGATGTTGATGCTCCACTGCCAGACTGGCCTCGTGATCTGCCAGAGCACCGCCCAGCGATAGTCGCGATCGAGCGCACCGCGCGTGTAGCCGGTGATGCCGCTTTCCATCAACGTGTCGTGGTAGAGATTGAGCAGCAGCCGCTCGAGCGCCTGCCGGCGTTCCGGATACCAATGCATGGCCATCATATAGGCGAGGTCGTGGGTCGGAACGTTGATGCTCCAAAGGTCGAAATCGAAGATGCGCACGGTATCGGCAACGCCCGCGCGCGGCAGCAGGAAATTCCAGACATGAGCATCGCCATGCGTGATGCTGAGGTGACGGCGTGAATGGTAACGCTGGGACAGCCGCTCCGACCGATCGATGAGGCGACGGTAGAGGATCCGCCGCTCCTCGCTGAGGCGATTGCCGAGAAGGTCGGCAAAGCGGTCATAATGGCCCGCAAACGTCTCCATGCGTTGCGCGCCGTCCTCCGTGCTCGCCCAGGTACCGACGGTGTCGCCGAGGCTCGGATGGTCCCACCAGGCTGCATGCCAGCGCGCGAGCGTGGTGACGATGGCGAACGTCTGCTCGCGCGACGGCGGCACCGGCCAAGCCATCGCGATTTCGTGGCTGTCGGTGAGGTCCTCGAGCAGCAGATGCCAGGTGAGGCTGTGCTCGTCGAAATGGCCGTCAAAGCAGCGCGGCACGAGCCCCGGCGGCATCTTCGGCGCGAGCTGGGTGTAGTAGTCCACCTCGCGCCGGCCGCCATTGGCGAGGCCCTCGGCGAAGGCGGAATTGGGAGTCTTCAGAATCAGCGACTGCGGGGCGCCGGCGGATTCGCCGACATAGCGCAGCCCGAGCCTGACGATATGTGACACGACGGTGTCACGCTGGTGCAGCACCTTCACTTCGCGCACGGCGCCGGCGTCGAGCACGCCGCCCCTGCGTAGCGCGGCCGTCAGTCGGGCGGGCTCAACGACCGCCGGCAATTGTGGAGATGTCATGAACCACGATGCCCCTGTCCCGCGCCATACTGCACGATCACGCCCCCGGGCACCAGCGGCCGGCCTGATGCGGGATCAAGCCGCGGCGGTGGAGTCCCGTACGGTCCGGACCACGACCGACCGCAGCTGTTCGAGATTGGCCGCCATCCCGGCGATCGCCTGCCTCACGTCCGCGGCGCGCTCGTTGACTGAGGCGGCATCGCGACTGACATTGCCGATCTTGGCCGAGACCTCCTTCGCCGCAGAGGCTGATTCGGAAATCGACCGCGCGATCTCCCTCGTCGCGGCATCCTGCTCTTCCATCGCAGCGGCAACCGAGGTCGCCACGCCGTCGATCTCGACGATGTGGCCTCCCATGGCCTCGACGGCGTCGACCGCGGCCTGCGTCGAGGTCTGGATCTCGGCAATCAGCCGCCCGATCTCCTCGGTGGATTTGGCGGTCTGGTCGGACAGGGATTTCACCTCGGCGGCGACCACCGCGAAGCCGCGGCCGGCTTCACCGGCGCGCGCCGCCTCGATCGTCGCGTTGAGCGCGAGGAGGTTGGTCTGGCCTGCGATGCCGCCGATAAGGTCGGAGACCTCGGCGATCTTCTTCACTGATCCCGCCAGCGCCTGAATGGTCGAGCGTGCCTGCTCGCGGCCGGCGACCGCAGATTTGGTGACGGTGCTGGTCCGCGCGACCTGGCCCGCGATCTCGCGGATCGAGGCGCTGAGTTCTTCGGCCGCTGCCGAGACGGCCTGCGAGCTGCCGAGGGCCTGCGTGGAGGCCGCCGCGACTGCCTGCGACTGCGCAGAAAGCGACTTCGCGATCTCCGACAGGCCGGACGCGGCCCGCTCGACGCCTTGGGTCGCAGAAGTCGCGGTATCGACCGAGCGGCCGGTCTCGCGCTCGACCGTTTCGGCCATCTGGTGCAGGGCGGAGCGCTTGGCAAGCGCCGCCTCCTGCTCCTGCCGCAACTGCTCCTCGCGCAGACGGGAATTCTCGACCGCCGCCTGCTTGAATACCAAAAGCGCGCCCGCCATCGAGCCGACCTCGTCCTGGCGGTGCGCGAAGGGAATGTCGGCGGCGAGATCGCCGGTCGCGAGCTTCTGCATCGTGTCGGTCATGCGCACGATCGGACGCACCACACCGAGGGCAACACCGAGCAGGCCAGCGGCAATGAAGGCCAGGACGGCGGCGGAGACGCCGAGGAGAATATAAAGAATGGAGCTGTCGCGGTCCGCGGCCAGCTTCTCCATGGCGGCGTTCTGCTTGTTGGCGCTCTCGACGATGCTGTCGATGACGGTGCGATGCGCGGTATAGGCGTCCTTGAGCTGGGCGTAGGCGCGCTCCGACGCAGCCGTGTCCTTGGCCTTGAGGGCCGGCAAGAGCTGTTCGGATGCCTTCCAGAATTTCTGCACCTCGGCATCGGACTTCGATACCAGCGCGGTCTTGAGGTCGGCCGAGAGGCTGGAGGAGACCCAGAACGCCTTGCGTTCGTCGTAATCCTTGCGGAGCTGGATCAGGCGTTCGCCATGGGCCGCCAGCTGGTCCGGCTCGCGCATGGCCAGCGTCGCCTCGAGATACGCCTCAATGACGTATTCGGGCGGCGGCAGGATGTCGGCGATCAGGTCGTTGCCGAGCTTGATGTCGGAATAGAGTGGGCCGCCGACCTTAAGCTCACGCAGGGCGTAGAGACTGGTGGAAACGACCGCAGTAAAGCCGATGGCAAGAACGATCCCGAACGCAATGATCGCGGAGGACAACGAGAGGCGAAATTTCATGAAAATAATCCAGGGCGCGCGATGAATTCGCATCGACCCTAGACCACGGTGGTAAATACGGCATTGCGTCCCGCAGAAATTGTATCGCGCGGACACCGGAAAACTACGGGAAACGGTACTTCCGCCGTCGTCCCGGACAAGCGCGCCTCAAAGCGCGCGCCGATCTGGGACCCAACCACAGGATCGAGCTTAGCGAAGAGTCGGGGTTACCATTTCGCACCGCAACGGCGCCCTGTGGCTATGGGTCCCGGCCCCCCCGTGCGCAATTGCGCACTAGGTCGGGACGACAGCGAGATTGTTGCGCGTCCGTCGCGCCTCACCTCTTCCAGGGACGATGAGGGTTGCTGACAGCCAGTCCTCCGTCACATCTCGAAGAATACCGTCTCGTCGTCGCCCTGAAGCCGCAGGTCGAGCCGGTAGACCGGCTTGCCGGCCTCGCGCACCGCGGTCAGCGTGGCCCGGCGATCAGCCGGCACCAGCGCCAGCACGGGATCGGCGGCGTTGCCGGCCTCGTCGCTGAAATAGATGCGGGTGTAGAGATGCCTGAGCATGCCGCGCCCGAACACCGCGAGCAGGATGTGCGGCGCCTGCGGCTTGCCGTCGGGATCCGGCACCGCGCCCGGCTTGATGGTCTCGAACGCGTAGTTGCCGTCCTTGTCGGTGCCGCAGCGGGCAAAGCCGCGGAAGCTCGCATTCGGCAGCGCACGCTTGTCCTGCGGGTCGGCGAAGCGACCCTGCGCATCCGCCTGCCAGATCTCCAGCATGACATCGGGCACGGCGATGCCGTCGCCATCGAACACGCGGCCCTCGATGCGGATGCGGTCGCCAGAGACGTCGGGGGTCAGCGTCGAGTTGGTGAACGCGTCGTTCCAGGCGTACTCGCCGTTCGGCGTCAGGCCGTATTTGAAGAACGGACCGACCGTCTGCGATGGGGTGATACCGTCAGGCTTCACAGACTCTTGCACTTAGTGGTTCTCCATGGGGGTGGCATCCTTGCCGCGCAGCACGATGTCAAAGCGGTAGCACAGCGCCCATTCGGGTTTTGTGTTCTCGAGATCGAACGAGGAGACCATCCGCGCCCGCGCCTTCTCGTCCGGAACCGAATTGAAGATCGGGTCGAACGGGAACAAGGGATCGTTCGGGAAATACATCTGCGTCACGAGGCGGGTGACGAAGGAATGGCCGAACACCGAGAGATGGATGTGCGCAGGCCGCCACGCGTTGTGGTGATTGCCCCAGGGGTAAGCGCCGGGCTTGATGGTGACGAAGCGGTAGTAGCCGGAAGCATCGCTCACGGTGCGGCCCGCGCCGGTGAAATTCGGATCGAGCGGCGCCGGATGCTGATCACGGACGTGAACGTAACGGCCGCAGGAATTGGCCTGCCAGATCTCGATCAACGAGTTCGGCACGCCGCGGCCGTCCTCGTCGCGCACGTGTCCGTGCACGATGATGCGCTCGCCGATCGGCTCGCCACTGTGTTGAGTGGTGAGATCGTTGTCGCCCTCGCGCACGGTCTCGTGGCCGTAGACCGGGCCGGTCAGCTCCGACAACGTATGGCGCATCGGGATCAAGGGCTTGTTCGGCGCGCGCTTGATCGAGCTCTTGTAGTCGGGCGACAGCGGCAGCGGATGCGCCTTGTTGCTGTCGACAGGATAAATGAATGTCATGGCGAACTCCTCCCCGGCCATTGTGGTTCGGCCGGTCAACGCTTCCGCCAATCATTATAGGATATAACTAATTTGGGGAAGCGGGTTTCGAGACCCCATGCCCCTTGTCATTCCGGGATGGTCCGAAGGACCAGACCCGGAATCTCGAGATCCCGGGTTCAGCCCTGTCGGGCTGCCCCGGGATGACGAGACGCCGTGCGTCTCGTCAATTCAGCTTCTCGATCGCGACCGCGACGCCCTGGCCGACGCCAACGCACATGGTGGCGAGCGCCAGCTTGCCGCCACGCTTTTCCATGCCGTGGACGGCGGTGAGAGCAAGCCGCGCGCCGCTCATGCCGAGCGGATGGCCGAGCGCGATGGCGCCGCCGTGCGGATTGACGAAATCGGCATCGTCGGCGACGCCGAGCTGACGCAGGCAGGCGATGCCCTGCGAGGCGAAAGCTTCGTTCAGCTCGATCAGGTCGAAATCACTGATCTTCTTGCTGAGACGCTCCATCAGCTTGCGGGTGGCCGGAACCGGACCGATGCCCATGATCCGCGGCGGCACGCCGGCCGAGGCGAGGCCGAGGATGCGCGCGCGCGGAGTCAGGCCATGCTTCTTCACCGCGGCTTCCGACGCGAGGATCATCGCGGCGGCGCCGTCATTGACGCCGGAGGCGTTGCCGGCAGTGACAGTACCGGGATTGCGCACGATCGGCTTCAGCTTGGCAAGGCCCTCCAGCGTGGTCTCGGGGCGCGGATGCTCGTCCTTGTCGACCGTGATCGGGCCGGCCTTGCCGCCGGGAATGGTGATCGGGGTGATCTCCTCGGCGAAATAGCCGGCTGCGATCGCGGCGCCGGCGCGCTGCTGCGAGCGGATGGCGAAGGCGTCCTGGTCGGCACGCGAGACCTGGAATTCCTCGGCAACGTTCTCGCCGGTCTCGGGCATCGCGTCGACGCCGTACTGCGCCTTAAGCAGCGGATTGATGAAGCGCCAGCCGATGGTGGTGTCGAAGATCTCGGCCGAGCGCGAGAAGGCTTCCTGCGCCTTGCCCATCACGAACGGTGCGCGGGTCATCGACTCGACGCCGCCGGCAATAGCGAGCTCGATCTCGCCGGAGCGGATGGCGCGGCCCGCGGCGCCGACCGCATCAAGGCCGGAGGCGCAGAGCCGGTTGAGGGTCTGGCCGGGAACCGAGTCCGGAAGACCTGCCAGCAGCAGCGCCATACGCGCGACATTGCGGTTGTCCTCGCCGGCCTGATTGGCGCAACCGAAGAAGACCTCATCGATCTGCGCGCAATCGAGATTGGGGTGCTTGGCCATCAGCGCCTTGATCGGGGCGGCGGCGAGATCGTCGGCGCGCACCTTGGCGAGCGAGCCGCCGAAGCGGCCGATCGGGGTCCGCACGGCATCGCAGATAAAGACGTCACGCATCGTTGTTCTCCCTGAATGCCGCGATCCGGCCAAATTCTTCAATGTCGGCGGAGTTTTAGGAGGGCGCCCGCGGCAGGTCAATTGACGGTTTCGCGCGGGATTCGAGGGGCGCACACGCTCTCGGCGCATGCCGCCGTGCGGACAGCGTGGAAAACCTCCTCTCTCCGGCCAAACCGATAGGAGCAGGTGCCGAAATTTTGTAGGTTGCGCCGCCCATGACCATGCAACAGCCGATACCCGTACCGCCGCCCGACGAAGCGCCCGCACCGCAGACGGAAGCTGCCGCGCGCGTGACGCCGATGATGGAACAGTATCTCGAGATCAAGGCGGCCCATCAGGGTCTGCTGCTGTTCTACCGGATGGGCGATTTCTACGAGCTGTTCTTCGAGGACGCCGAGATCGCCTCCAGGACGCTCGGCATCGTCTTGACCAAGCGCGGCAAGCACCAGGGCGCCGATATCCCGATGTGCGGCGTACCGGTCGAGCGCTCCGAGGATTATCTGCATCGTCTCATCAGCGCCGGCCATCGGGTCGCGGTGTGCGAGCAGACCGAGGATCCTGCGGCAGCGAAAGCGCGCGGCAACAAGAGCGTGGTGCGTCGCGGCGTGGTGCGGCTGGTCACCCCGGGCACGCTGACCGAGGACACGCTGCTGGATGCGCGTGCCAACAATTACCTGCTGGCGATCGCGCGCGCCCGTTCGTCCGCCGGCGGCGATCGCTTCGGCCTCGCCTGGATCGACATCTCGACCGCCGAATTCATGGTGACCGAGGTTTCGGGCGGCGAGCTCGCGGCGACGCTGGCACGCATCAACCCGAACGAGGCCATCGTCACCGACGCACTCTACAATGACAGCGAGCTCGGACAGACCTTGCGCGAGCTGCCGGCGGTGACGCCGCTGACCCGCGACGTCTTCGACGGCGCCACCGCCGAGAAGCGGCTGTGCGACTACTTTGCCGTCGCGACCATGGACGGGCTCTCCCAGCTCACGCGCTTGGAGGCCACCGCCGCAGCCGCCGCCGTCACCTATGTCGACCGCACCCAGGTCGGCAAGCACCCGCCGCTGTCGCCGCCCGCGCGCGAGGCCTCGGGCGCGACCATGGCGATCGATCCGGCCACCCGCGCCAACCTCGAGCTGACGCGGACGCTCGCGGGCGAGCGCCGCGGCTCACTGCTCGACGCGATCGACTGCACTGTCACTTCCGCGGGCTCGCGCCTGCTGGCGCAACGCCTCGCGGCACCGCTGACGGATGCGCCTGCGATCGCGCGCCGCCTCGACGCGGTCAGCGCCTTCGTTGCCGATTCCGCGGCGCGCGAGGACATCCGCAGCATCCTGCGGGGCGCGCCCGACATGTCGCGCGCTTTGGCTCGTCTCTCGGTCGGTCGCGGCGGGCCGCGCGACCTCGCCGGCATCCGCGACGGCATCATCGCTGCGGACCAGGTGTTGACGCGGCTCGGCGAAATCGATCAGCCGCCGCAGGAGATCGCGGCGGTGATGGCGGCGCTGCAACGGCCATCGCGCGCGCTCGCATCCGAATTCGCCAGCGCACTCGACGAGCAGCTGCCGCTGATCAAGCGCGACGGCGGCTTCGTTCGCCAGGGCTATGAGCCCGCGCTCGACGAAGCGCGGAACCTGCGTGACGCCTCGCGCCTCGTGGTCGCCTCGATGCAGGCGCGATACGCCGACGACACCGGCGTCAAGGCTCTGAAAATTCGCCACAACAACGTGCTCGGCTATTTCGTCGAGGTCACCGCGCAGCACGGCGACAAGCTGATGTCGCCGCCGCTGAACGCCACCTTCATCCATCGCCAGACGCTGGCGGGCCAGGTGCGCTTCACCACCTCCGAGCTTGGCGAGATCGAAGCCAAGATCGCCAATGCAGGTGACCGCGCACTGGGCCTCGAACTCGAAATCTTCGAACGGCTCTCCGCCAAGGCGCTCGAGATCAGCGACGATCTGCGTGCCGCGGCGCAGGGCTTTGCGCTGCTTGATGTCGCGACGTCGCTCGCCAAGCTCGCCGTCGACGAGAACTATGTCCGACCCGAGGTCGATGGCTCGCTCAGCTTCGCGATCGAGGCCGGCCGCCATCCCGTGGTGGAGCAGGCCCTCAAGCGCAACGGCGAGCCGTTCATCGCCAATGCCTGCGACCTGTCGCCGGCTCCTGGCCAAAAATCCGGCCAGCTCTGGCTGCTGACCGGCCCGAACATGGCCGGTAAATCGACCTTCCTGCGCCAGAACGCGCTGATTGCGCTGCTGGCGCAGATCGGCAGCTTCGTGCCGGCCACTCGCGCGCGGATCGGCATCGTCGACCGCTTGTTCTCGCGCGTCGGCGCCGCCGACGATCTCGCCCGCGGCCGTTCCACCTTCATGGTGGAGATGGTCGAGACCGCGGCAATCCTGAACCAGGCCGGCGAGCGCTCGCTCGTCATCCTCGACGAGATCGGCCGCGGCACCGCGACCTTCGACGGCCTGTCGATTGCCTGGGCCGCGATCGAGCATCTGCACGAGAGCAACCGCTGCCGCACATTGTTCGCGACGCACTACCACGAGCTGACCGCGCTCTCGGCAAAACTGCCGCGCATGTTCAACGCCACCGTGCGCGTGAAGGAGTGGCAGGGCAACGTCGTGTTCCTGCACGAGGTGCTGCCGGGCTCGGCCGATCGCTCCTATGGCATCCAGGTGGCCAAGCTCGCCGGCCTGCCGCCGGCGGTGATCACGCGTGCGAAGTCCGTGCTCTCCAAGCTGGAGGCGCAGGACCGCGGCCAGACCGCGCGAGCCTTGGTGGACGATCTGCCGCTGTTCGCCGTCCCCTCGCGCGCCGCCGCCGAAGCCGCGCCGCCGAGCGAAGCGGAGCTGCTGATGGAGGCGGTGAAGGCGCTGCACCCCGACGAGATGTCGCCGCGCGAGGCGCTCGATGCGCTGTATGCGTTAAGGGCGAAGCTGCCGAAGGCATAGATTAAGAGCGTCATTCCGGGATGGTTCGAAGGACCAGACCCGGAATCTCGAGATTCCGGGTTCGCCTCTTCGAGGCGCCCCGGAATGACGCCGAGACTACGCCGCCGCGATCCGCTTCCTTCGCCCGTTCCACCACAGCGTCAGGTTCCACGCGATGCAGGTGGCAAGTCCCATGCTGAGGCCGATCGCGGAGCCGAAATGGGCGGCGCCGAGATGCAGGACCGCAACCGCCATGCCAAAGCCGAGCAGCCCCCAGGCGGAGTTGGCGAGCACGGCGGCAGTCGGCGGTCCACCGATGCGCGGATGCAGGATCACCATGATGCTGGAGAACACCACGGGATAGAGCGCGATGATGCCGCTGATGCGGGGACCGACCCAGCCGGAGGTCGAGACCACGATGGCGACGAGGGTCGCGACCAGCGCGGCCCGCATCGGCACGTCGTACCAGCGGCGCGTCACCAGCGGCATCTTCACATGGCGGTAGCCCGCGAGCAGCGGAATGCAGATGCCGAATGCGACGAGGTTGGCGGCAAGGCCGGCGGTGAGCGACCAGTCGAACTGGCGGATGATCGAGGCGAGCACGATCCACACCGCGATGGCGCTTCCGACACTTACGGCAAGACTGTGCCGCTGCGCCAGCACGACATAGGTGAGGCACATGAAGATCGTCGCCGCATTGACCGGCAGGCTGGCCAGCGCGCCCTGCGCGATGAAGGCGGCGTCATGGTCGATCGCGAGGAAGACGTAGGACGGACCGGCCGAGACCGGCAGGGTCGCGACCAGCGCGCCGATCACAGGCCCGGCGCGTTCGGTGATGATCGAGGCCGTCACCACGAACGCTGCGGCGATTGCCATGCGCAGGAGCAGGAAGAGGATGAAGTGGAGGTCGAGGGACATTTTTGGCTTCTTACCCTCCCCTGGAGGGGGAGGGTCGGCTCATATGGAGCGCAGCGAAATATGAGACGGGGTGGGGTGACAGTCTCTCGACGGACATGATCCCCGAGTGGAGAGATCACCCCACCCCGCTCGCGCTGCGCGCGATCGACCCTCCCCCTCCAGGGGAGGGTCAGCAAGTCACATCCGCTGCATCGACACCGAGACCTTCGGGCCGTTCTTGATGGTCTGGTAGACCACGCAATAGCGCTCGGTGAGCTTGAGCAGCAGATCGAGCTTGTCCTGCGGCGCGTCGGTGTCGACCTCGAAGCGGAGACGGATCTCGGCAAACCCGACCGGCGTCTCCTTGTCGACGCCGAGCGTGCCGCGGAAATCGAGATCGCCCTCGGCATAGACGTTGCCGGTCTTGAGCGGCACCTCGATCGCGGTCGCGACCGACTTCAGCGTGACGCCGGCGCAGGCAACCAGCGCCTCCAGCAGCATGTCGCCGGAGCAGAGCTCGAGGCCGGAGCCGCCGGTGGCGGGGTGCAGGCCAGCCATCGCGATGGCGCGGCCGGTCTCGACCTTGCAGGCGATGCCTTCGCTGTCGGTGGAGCCCTTGGCCTTCAGCGTGATCAGTGCGGCCTTGGGATCGGTCTTGTAGCGCTCCTTGATCGGGGCCTGCATCTGGCGCAGCTCTGCAGCGTCCATTTTGTTCTCTCCCGGGAAAATCGCCTCTCGATGTACCGGCTCAGAGAGAAATTGTCACCACCACATGGCGTGACCGGGACCCTGGGTTGCGTCCCGGTCAGGCACGTTGCGGTCGAGCGAACGGTCGAGTGATGTCAGGACACTGCGCTTGAAATTCTCGAACAGCGGCGAATTGCGGTCGCGCGGGCGACCCAGATTGATCTCGATCTGGTCGAACAGCCGGCCCGGCCTTGGCCGCATCACCAGCACACGGTCGGCCAGCACCACGGCCTCGTCGACGTCATGGGTGACGAGGATGAGCGTCGGCCGCGTATCGGCCCAGAGGTCGAGCAGATGATCCTGAAGGTCGCGGCGGGTGAAGGCGTCGAGCGCGGAGAAGGGCTCGTCGAGCAGCAGCACCTCCGGCTGCGGCACCAGCGCCCGCGCGATCGCAACCCGCTGTGCCTGGCCGCCGGAGAGCTCGCGCGGCCAGGCCTGCGCCTTCTCAGTGAGCCCGACGCGCTCGAGCGCACGCGCCACCTTCTCGCGCCGCGAGATCGCAGGCAGATCGGCGAGGCCAAAGCCGATATTGTCGGCGACGCTGAGCCAGGGCAAGAGCCGCGGCTCCTGGAAGATGATGCCGATCTTGGCATGCGGCGAACTGATCGCCTCATGATCGAGCGTCACCGTGCCCGAGCTGGCGCGGTCGAGGCCGGCGATGGCGCGGAGCAATGTTGATTTGCCGCAGCCGGAGCCGCCGATGATGGCGATGATCTCGCCTACCCTGATCTCGGCCGAGAAGCGCGCCAGCGCCTCGACGCCGTTGGGATAGGTCTTGCTGACCCGGTCGAGCGCCAGCATCGCCTCAAGCTCCCTTTGCCTGCCCGAATGCGTCCTGCCAGCGTAGGAAGGGCGCGGCGGCAATCTCGATCAGCCAATCCGTGAGCTTGCCGAGGATGGCGAAGGTCACGATCGCGGCCAGGATCTGCGCGGGCTTGCCGAGCTGCTGGCCGTCGAGCAGGAGATAACCGAGCCCTTCGGAGGCGCCGATCAATTCGGCTGCGACCACGAACATCCAGCCGAGGCCAAGACCGACGCGCAGCGACACGACATAGGCCGGCAGCACCGCGGGCAACAGGATGCGGCGGATCATGCCAAACCCAGAGAGACGAAAGACGCGTCCGACCTCCACGATCTTGCGATCGACCGAGAGGATCGCGCCCATCACGCCGAGATAGACCGGGAAGAACACACCGACCGCGATCAGCGCGATCTTCGAGGTCTCGAAGATGCCGAGCCAGAGGATGAACAACGGCACCCAGGCGAGCGAGGGGATCGCGCGCAATGCCTGCACGGTCGGATCGAGCAGCCGGCGCGCCAGCGACCAATAGCCGGAGATCGCTCCCAACAGCGTGCCGGCAATCACGCCGAAGGCAAAGCCGAGACCGACGCGCCACAGCGTCGCTGCGATGTGGCGGACCAGCTCGCCGGAATGGGTGAGGTCAGTGATCGTGGTGAAGATGCGCGAGGGCGGCGGCACCAGGCGCCCATTGGACCAGCCGAGCCACACCACGAGCTCCCAGCCCAGCGCGAGCGTCAGCGGCAGCAGCAGCCCCAGCACCGGCCGCGCATAGCGCGACAGCCGCGAAGGCGCGGCGGCGCTCTCGGCTGGTTCCGAGGATCGTTGCAACACTGGAGCGTCGGAGATCATGGCCGGTAGGAAGCGCGTCTGGGGTGAGATTGCCACGGTGTTGCTAGGCTGTCAGGTGTCGTCCCGGACAAGCGCGCCTTAAGCGCGCGCCGATCCGGGACCCATACCCACAGGCAGATGTGATTACGGGGACTCTGAGTAACCGTCCTCGCGCGAAACCGCTCCCTGTGGTTGGGTCCCGGGTCTGCGCTTACGATTGCCCGGGACGACGGCGGAGTGTGGTGCGCGCGCTTGCCTCTTCCTGCCGACCTAATTCGTCGGCAGCGGAACCTGGTCGTCGATCAAGGCATCCAGCGTCGCCTTGACGTCGACCTTGGCATCGACGACACCGGCTTGCTGGAGTGCAAGACCGGCGGCGAGGATCGATTCGCGCTGGGGCGCGCCGATGCGGCTGTGGGTGAGCTCAGTGCGCTCCTTGAGCTGCTTGTCGACGACAGCCTCGGGGAGCTTTGTGACGGCGATGAAGGTCTTCTTCAGCTCGTCGTAATTCGCCAGCGAATATTTGCGCGCCTCCTCGTACACCGCGAGCACGCGGCGAGCGATGTCGGGATAGTCCTTCAAGAACTGCTCGCGCACATTGAGGATACCCCAGGTGTTGGCGTCGGCCTTGCGATAGAACAGCCTTGCGCCTTCCTCGACCTCGGCCTGCGCCATCATGGGATCGAGACCGGCCCAGGCGTCGACGTCGCCGCGGATCAGCGCGGTCTTGCCGTCGGCATGCTGGAGCAGCACCGGCGTGATGTCTTTTTCCGTCAGGCCGGCACCAAGCAGCGCTCGCACCAGGAAGATGTGCGGGTCGGTGCCGCGCGTCACCGCAACGCGCTTGCCCTTGAGGTCGGCAACGCCAGCGATCTTGGAGTCCTTGCCGGTTACCAGCGCGGTCCACTCAGGGCGCGAATAGACGTAGATCGACTTGATCGGGTTGCCGTTGATGCGGGCGACCAGCGCCGCCGAGCCCGCGGTCGAGCCGAAATCGATCGAGCCGGCGCTGAGGAATTCAAGCGCTTTGTTGGAGCCGGCCGACTGCACCCAGGTGACCGTGATACCGTCCTTGGCGAACTCTTTCTCCATGAGCCCCTTCTGCTTCAGGACCAGCGACACCGGATTGTAGGTCGCCCAGTCGATGCGGATTTCCTTGAGCGGGTCCGCCGCCTTGGCCGCGGGGGTCAATGCGAGCGCCACAGCCCCCGCCAGAAGAATACGTCGTGCAATCCCAGCCATGCTCAGACTCCTGAAAACTTCATTGTTTTTCAATGAGTTATATCTAGAGGTCAACGAGAAAATCCGCCCCTTGCCAGCGCGCGGCCCGAGAACAGATTTGCGCAAACCCGCAGCTTTCCAGCATGGAACGCCTGTTGCCAGAGAATGCCGGGTGACAGCGCCTCTCGCCTCTTATATCCGGTGAGACATGGACAGCGTCGCGATTGAGAAGAAGCCAGAAACGGATGACCGCTTCGATACCGCGCGGATCACCGCCGCGGTCGATGCCCTTGCCGAGAAGCACGAGGGGCGCGAGGACGCGTTCCGCACGGCGATGGCGCAATTGCTCAAGGCCGAGCTGATCGCGTCGCGCGCCGCGGCGCAGGCCATCCTGCTGAAGGATCGTCACGGCCGCCGCTGCGCCGAACGGCTGTGCCACGTGCAGGACGAGATCATTCGCATCCTGTATTCGGCTGCGACCCGTCATCTCTACCGCTCGCCGATCCCGAGCGGCGCCGAGCGCATGGCGGTGGTGGCGACCGGCGGCTACGGCCGCGGCCTGATGGCGCCGGAATCCGACATCGATCTGCTCTTCATCCTGCCGTACAAGCAGACCGCCTGGGGTGAGCAGGTCGCCGAAGCAATCCTCTATTGCCTCTGGGACATGGGGCTGAAGGTCGGTCATGCCACCCGCTCGGTCGACGAATCGATCCGGCAGGCGCGCGGCGACATGACGATCCGCACTGCGATCCTGGAGACGCGCTTCCTCACCGGCGACAAGCCGCTCTATGACGAGCTGGTCGAGCGCTTCGACAAGGAAGTGGTTCAGGGCACCGCGTCGGAATTCGTCACCGCAAAGCTCGCCGAGCGCGAGGAGCGGCACCGCCGCGGCGGCCAGTCGCGCTATCTGGTCGAGCCCAACGTCAAGGACGGCAAGGGGGCCTTGCGCGACCTGCACACGCTGTTCTGGATCGCCAAATACGTCTATCGCGTGCGCGATACTCACGAGCTGGTCGGGCGCGGCGTGTTCGACGCACAGGAATATCGCAGCTTCCGCCGCTGCGCCGATTTTCTCTGGTCGGTCCGCTGCAATCTGCACTTCTACTGCAACCGCGCCGAAGAGCGCCTCTCTTTCGACCTCCAGCGCGAGATCGCGATACGGCTCGGCTACACCTCGCATCCCGGCATGCAGGACGTCGAGCGCTTCATGAAGCACTACTTCCTGGTCGCCAAGGAAGTGGGCAACCTCACCGCCATCCTCTGCGCCAAGCTCGAGGACCAGCAGGCCAAGCCAGCCCCGGTGCTGAGCCGAATGATGGCGCGGTTGCGACCGACCGCGGCGAAGCGGCGTGTCCCTGACAGCGACGACTTCATCGTCGACAACAACCGCATCAACATCGCCGCACCGGACGTCTTCAGGCACGATCCGGTCAATCTGATCCGCATCTTCCGCCTCGCGCAGAAGAACAACCTCGCCTTCCACCCGGACGCGATGCGCGACGTGACGCGCTCACTCGGCCTGATCAACGCGGGCTTGCGCGAAAATCCCGAGGCCAACCGGCTGTTCATGGAGATCCTGACCTCCGACAACGCGGAGATCGTGCTGCGGCGAATGAACGAGACCGGCGTGCTCGGCCATTTCATCCGCGCCTTCGGCAAGATCGTCTCGATGATGCAGTTCAACATGTATCATCACTACACCGTCGACGAGCACCTGATCCGCTGCATCGGCTTCCTCCAGGACATCGAGCGTGGCGGCATCGAGGAGTTCGCGCTTGCCAGCGACCTCATGCGCAAGACCCGGCCCGAGCACCGCGCGGTGATCTATATCGCCACGCTGCTGCACGACGTCGCCAAGGGCCGGCCCGAGGATCACTCCATCGCCGGCGCCAAGGTGGCCCGCCGGCTCTGTCCGCGGCTCGGCTTCAGCCCGGCCGACACCGAGCTGGTGGCATGGCTGATCGAGGAGCATCTGACGATGTCCACGGTCGCGCAGTCACGCGACTTGTCCGATCGCAAGACCATCGAGAATTTCGCCGCCGTGGTGCAGTCGGTCGAGCAGATGAAGCTCTTGACCATCCTGACCACGGCCGACATCCGCGGCGTCGGTCCCGGCGTCTGGAACGGCTGGAAGGCGCAGCTTCTGCGCTCGCTCTATTACGAGACCGAGCCGGTGCTCACGGGCGGCTTCTCGGAGGTCGATCGCGGAAAGCGCCTTGCGGCCGCGCACGCCGAATTCCGCATGGCCTTTGCCGAATGGCCGAAGGACGAACTCGATGCCTATATCGGCCGGCACTATCCGGCCTACTGGCTCAAGGTCGAGCTGCCGCGCAAGATCCGCCACGCCCGCTTCGTGCGTTCCAGCGAGCAGGCCGGCCACAAGCTGGCGATCAATGTCGGCTTCGACGAGGTGCGCGGCGTCACCGAGCTCACGATCTTCGCGGCCGACCATCCCTGGCTGCTGTCGATCATCGCGGGCGCCTGCGCCTCGGCCGGCGCCAACATCGTGGACGCCCAGATCTACACCACGACCGACGGCCGCGCGCTCGACACGATCTCGATCTCGCGGGAATACGACCGCGACGAGGACGAGGGCAGGCGCGCCACGCGCATCGGCGAGATGATCGAGGACGTGCTGGAGGGCAAGCTGCGCCTGCCCGAAGCCGTGGCGCGACGCACCGTACGCAGCAAGGCGAAGCCCTTCGTGATCGAGCCGGAAGTGACCATCAACAACCAGTGGTCCGACCGCTATACCGTGATCGAGGTCTCCGGCCTCGACCGGCCCGGCCTGCTCTACGAGCTGACCACGGCAATCTCCAAGCTCAATCTTAACATCGCCTCGGCCCATGTCGCGACCTTCGGCGAGCGCGCGCGCGACGTGTTCTACGTCACCGACCTCCTGGGCGCGCAGATCAACGCGCCGACGCGGCAGGCTGCGATCAAGAGCGCACTGACCCATGTGATGGCCGGCGACAAGGCGGTGCAGCCGGCGGCCTAAGGGCGATCGCGCGTCTCTCTCCACTCGTCATTCCGGGGCGCCGCGCAGCGGCGAACCCGGAATCCATCGAGCCACTAGTGACGCGGATAAATGGATTCCGGGTTCGCGCTACGCGCGCCCCGGAATGACAGGGCAGCTAAACTTGTACCCCCTCATGTCGCAGCAGCCATTTCTTCCGCTCCAGCCCGCCGCCGTACTTCACCAGCGAGCCGTCCGCGCCGATCAGGCGATGGCAGGGCAGCACGACGCTGATCGGGTTGGAGCCGTTGGCGTGGCCGACGGCGCGAATCGCTTTGGGTCTGTCGATCCTTGCCGCGAGCGCGCCGTAGCTCATCGTGGTGCCGGCAGGGATTTGTGCAAGCGCGGTCCAGACCTCCTGCTGGAACGGCGTGCCGGCAATGCGCCATGCGATCCTCGAGGTTTGGTCGAGATCGCCTTCGAAATAACCCGATAGCGCAGTTCGGATCTCTGCCGGCGCCGGCTGATCCGATAAATCAACAGCGCCATAATGCAGGCGCAACAGCTCGCGCATGCGGTGCTCGTAGTCCTCCCAGTCGAGCGCGCGCAAGACACCATCAGCATCGGTGACGAGCAGCGCAATCCCGATCGGCGTCGTCATGCGATCGAGGCCGAAGCGTTCAGGCGTCTTGGTTGATCGAAAGGGCATTGCGGCACCAGGCACTCGAAACACATCCATCGCACTTGCCATGACGGCCATGCTAACGTCCACCCGAAAGCTGACGCCTTTGGGGGAGCTCAACTTGGTCCTGATCGCCAATGTCCTGGTGGCGCTGGTCGCCGCACTGCACGCCTGCTTCCTGATCCTGGAAATGTTCCTCTGGGACAAGCCGCAAGGCTTGAAAGTGTTTCGCAATACGCCTGACAAGGTCGCGATCACGAAGGTGCTGGCCGCCAATTAGGGCCTCTATAATGGCTTCCTCGCTGCCGGCCTGGTCTGGGGTCTGCTCCATAGCAACCCGGCCTTCGCGTTCCAGATCAAGCTGTTCTTCCTGCTCTGCGTGATCGTGGCCGGCGCCTATGGCGCAGCGACCGTCAGCACGCGGATCCTGATGGTGCAGGCGCTGCCGGCGGCCATCGCGCTGATTGCACTGTTTCTCGCCTGAGACGCTACGGCGCAGCGCCGCGATCCTTGCGCGGCGGCGAACCTTCCTCCACAATCTCAGGCAGCGATGGCGACCGTTGCAACAACGGAAAAAGACCATCGGTCGAAAATTCCGTCAGGAGGAACAACCCAACATGAGCAATCGCAGAGCCTTCCTAGCTGCCACGGCAGCGCTCGCCTTCGCGTTTTCCGCCAGCCAAGCCCTCGCCCAGAAGAGATACGACACCGGCGCGAGCGACACCGAGATCAAGATCGGCCAGACCGTGCCGTTCTCCGGGCCCTATTCCGTCTACGCCAATATCGGCAAGACGCAGGCCGCTTACTTCAAGATGATCAACGACCAGGGCGGCATCAACGGCCGCAAGATCAATTTGATTCAGTACGACGACGCCTATTCGCCGCCGAAGACGGTGGAGCAGGTGCGCAAGCTGGTCGAAGGCGACGAGGTGCTGTTCACGTTCCAGCTGATCGGCACTGCGGCGAACGCGGCCGTGCAGAAATATCTCAACGGCAAGAAGGTGCCGCAGCTTCTGGCTTCCACCGGTGCGGCGCGTTTCAACGATCCGCAGAACTATCCCTGGACCATTGCTTATAATCCGAACTACGTGTCCGAGGGACGTATCTACGCCAAATACATTCTCAAGGAGCATCCCAACGCCAAGATCGGCGTGCTTTACCAGAACGACGACATGGGCCGCGACTATCTCGCCGGCCTCAAGAGCGGTCTTGGCGACAAGGCTGCCAGCATGATCGTCGGCGAGGTCTCCTACGAGGTCACCGATCCCACGGTGGACTCACAGGTGGTCAAGCTGAAGTCGATGGGCGTTGACGTGTTCTTCGATGCATCGACCCCGAAGTTTGCGGCACAGGCGATCAAGAAGCTCGCCGACCTCGGCTGGACGCCGGTGCATATCCTCGACATCAATGCGAGCCCGATCTCGGCCACACTAAAGCCGGCCGGCCTCGACATCTCCAAGGGCATCATCTCGACGCAATATGGCAAGGAGCCCAGCGATCCCCAGTGGAAGGACGATCCCGGCGTGAAGGCCTTCTTCGCGTTCATGGACAAGTATTTTCCTGAGGGCGACAAGCTCAACACCGTCAACACCTACGCCTATTCGGTGGCGGAGCTGCTGGTGCAGGTGCTCAAGCAATGCGGCGACGACCTGACGCGTGAGAACGTCATGAGACAGGTCGCCAACATCAAGGACTTCACCCCGAGCTTTGCGTTGCCCGGCATCAAGATCAACACCGGACCGAACGACTTCCGTGTCAACAAGCAGATGCAGATGATGAGGTTCAACGGCGAACGCTGGGAGTTGTTCGGGCCGATCATCGAGGACACGGGCCCGTCGGGTTAGGGACTACAGGGTGGGTTAGCTTGGCGGTTGCGCGAAGCGCGAGCCGCCGGGCGTAACCCACCTCTCTTGCGTCCCGCGGAGATGAACAATGGTGGGTTACGCCAGCGCCTGCGCTACGCGCAGACGCCGTCTAACCCACCCTACGAACACCGACCTTGCATCGCTGCAACGCCTCCCTCACACTCGCCCTCAGCGATGACGTCCGACGCGCGCGCCGGTCAGATCATCGGCAATAACAAACTGAGGAAATTGCGAATGAGGAATGGAATGCTGCATCTGGCCACGGCAGCCGTGCTGACCCTGGCGCTCTCGGTCCCTGCGGCCAATGCCCAAAAAAAATATGATCCGGGCGCCAGCGACACCGAGATCAAGGTGGGACAGACCGTGCCGTTCTCGGGACCGGCGTCGGCCTATGCGACCATTGGCAAGACGCAGGCCGCCTATTTCAAGATGATCAACGATCAGGGCGGCATCAACGGCCGCAAGATCAATCTGATCCAATATGACGACGCCTATTCGCCGCCGAAAGCAGTGGAGCAGGTGCGCAAGCTGGTCGAGAGCGACGAGGTTCTCTTGACCTTCCAGATCATCGGCACCCCGTCGAACGCGGCCGTGCAGAAATACCTCAATTCCAAGAAGGTCCCGCAGCTGTTCGCGGCCACCGGCGCCTCGAAGTTCACCGATCCCAAGAACTTCCCGTGGACCATGGGCTACAACCCGAACTACTTCGTCGAGGGGCGCATCTACGGCCAGTACATTCTGAAGGAGCACCCGAACGCCAAGATCGGCGTGCTCTATCAGAATGACGACCTCGGCAAGGACTATCTGAACGGCCTCAAGGCCGGCCTCGGCGACAAGGCGGCCAAGATGATCGTGACCGAAGCCTCATACGAAGTCTCCGACCCGACCATCGATTCGCAGATCCTCAAGATCAAGGATGCCGGCGCCGACCTGTTCTTCAGCGCGACGACGCCGAAGCAGGCCGCCCAGGCCATCAAGAAGATCGCCGAGATCGGCTGGCACCCGGTGCAGATCGTCGACATCAACGCCACCTCGGTCGGTGCGGTGATGAAGCCAGCGGGACTCGACGCAGCCAAGGGCGTGATCAGCGTCAACTACGGCAAGGACCCGCTCGATCCGACCTGGAAGGATGATCCCGGCATGAAGAAATATTTCGACTTCATGGCGAAGTACTATCCCGACGGCGACAAGGATTCGAACTTCAACGTCTATGGCTATGGTACCGCCCAGCTGCTCGCCCACGTGCTGCAGCAGTGCGGTGACAACCTGACGCGCGAGAACGTCATGAAGCAGGCCGCCTCGCTGAAGGACGTGGTCGGTGACACCGCCCTGCCCGGCATCAAGGCCAACACCTCGCCGACGGACTACCGCGTGAACAAGCAGCTTCAGATGATGAGGTTCAACGGCGAGCGCTGGGAGCTGTTCGGCCCGATCCTGGAGGATGCGGGCCCGGCGGGTTAGTGGTTGTTCAAACTCCGAACGGCATCGGCGGCCTTCTGGCCGCCGATCTCTTCTCGCTACTCAACTCCATCACCGTCACCCTGAGGTCGCCGCCCCTTCGGGGGCCCTCGAAGGGCGACGGCCCCCGCTGGTCGCCGCGCGGAAACATCCGGGCCGTTCATCCTTCGAGGCTCGCAAGGGCTCGCGCCTCAGGATGACGGGGTGAGGGGTCCGCGTTTATCCTACGTCGGTATCTCCCCAAAATTCTTCCCCACCGGCAGCACCGCGTGACGGATCAGCCGCGAATCCTCCACCGCGGCCTGGCGGTGTTTCACCGCCTCGCGATAGACGGGGTCGCGGATCATCTCGACAAAGGCGGCAACGCTTGGATACTCGGCGATGAAGCAATGGTCCCAGCGCTCCTCCTGCGGGCCGATCAGCATCAGCTCGAATTTGCCCTGCCAGACGATGCGGCCGCCGAGACGTTCGAACACCGGGCCGCTCTCGCGGCCATAGGCTGCATAGGCTTCCGCGCCGCTGGCCTTGCGGCCATCGGGATAGGCCGCCTGTTTGCGCAGGCGCACCAGATTGAGCATGTGGATCGGGCCCGGGCGGTCGTTCTCCCGGAATTGCGCGAAGATCTCCTTGGTTGGATCGATATGGCCCATGCGAGTTCCCTCTTTCTTGATCCATCCGATCCTAGCTCCGGCACCCTCGAACCGGAACTGCGGCGGGCGAATGCCGCACCTCCTAATTGCGCGTTAAGGTCTGGGTAACCGGGCTTTAAACAGCGACCGCTAGCGTGCGGCGGGGCGGGCTGACCGGGCGTTTTGCGTATGGCGTGGGGAAAGAAGAAGGGTGCGCGGAAGGAGCCGCTGTTCGGCTTGCCCGCGGCGCTCGCCGATCTGCGCCTTACCCCGGCGGACCGCATTCCCGGCGGCGACGACAAGCCGAAGAAGTCTGCGAAATCATCCGCCAAGCGCAAGAGCGAGGATGCCGGCCAGGAGCCGCCGCGCGAGCGGAAAGCGCCAGCCGGCCGCAGCGGCGCCAAGCGGCGCGCGAAGTCGCGGGGAGGCTTCAGTCTCGGCCGCCTGGTCTATTGGGGCGCGGTGCTCGGCCTGTGGGGCGTCATCGCCGTGATCGGCGTCGTGATCTATGTCGGCGCTCATCTGCCGCCGATCCAGTCGCTGGAAATCCCCAAGCGCCCGCCGACGATCCAGATCGTCGGCATCGACGGCAGCATGCTGGCACAGCGCGGCGAGATGGCCGGCGCCAATGTCGCGCTGAAGGATCTGCCGCCGTATCTGCCCAAGGCCTTCATCGCCATCGAGGACCGCCGCTTCTATTCGCATTTCGGCATCGATCCCGTCGGCATCCTGCGCGCCCTGGTCACCAACGTGCTCCATCGCGGCGTCTCGCAGGGCGGCTCGACGCTGACGCAGCAGCTCGCCAAGAACCTGTTCCTGACCCAGGAGCGCACCATGCAGCGCAAGCTGCAGGAGGCGGAGCTCGCGATCTGGCTCGAGCGCAAGCACTCCAAGGACGAGATTTTGGAGCTCTATCTCAACCGCGTCTATTTCGGCTCGGGTGCCTACGGCGTCGAAGCTGCCGCGCAAAAATATTTCGGCAAGTCGGCCAGGAACGTCACGATTGCCGAGGCCGCGATGCTCGCCGGACTCGTCAAGTCGCCCTCGCGCCTTGCGCCGAACCGTAATCCCGAAGGCGCCGAAGCGCGCGCGCAGATCGTGCTCGCGGCGATGGCGGATGCGAAGTTCATCACCGACGCGCAGGCGCAGGCCTCGATCGGCCATCCCTCCTACAACGTGAAGCCGGCCGGCGCCGGCACGGTGAACTACGTCGCGGACTGGATCGGCGAGGTGCTGGACGACCTGGTTGGCCAGATCGACGAGAGCATCAAGGTCGAGACCACGATCGATCCGAAGCTGCAGAGCGTGGCGGAAGCCGCCATCATCGACGAGCTCGCGGCCAAGAGCGTGAAGTTCAATGTCAGCCAGGGCGCGCTGGTGGCGATGACGCCCGATGGCGCGGTGCGCGCGATGGTGGGTGGACGGAACTATTCCGAGAGCCAGTACAACCGCGCGGTCACGGCAAAACGCCAGCCGGGCTCCTCGTTCAAGCCGTTCGTCTACCTCACCGCGCTCGAGCAGGGGCTGACGCCTGATACCGTGCGCCAGGACGCGCCGATCGAGGTCAAGGGCTGGCGACCTGAGAACTACACCCACGAATACTTTGGCGCAGTGACGCTGACGCAGGCGCTGGCAATGTCGCTCAACACGGTCGCGATCCGCCTCGGCCTCGAGGTCGGGCCGAAGAACGTGGTCCGCACCGCGCACCGGCTCGGCATCTCCTCCAAGCTCGAGCCCAACGCCTCGATCGCGCTCGGCACGTCGGAAGTCTCGATGGTCGAGCTGGTCGGCGCCTATGCGCCCTTCGCCAATGGCGGCCTCGCGGTGGCGCCGCATGTCGTCACGAGGATCAGGACGCTCAGCGGCAAGCTGCTCTACATGCGCCAGGCGGACGAGCGCAATCAGGTCATCGACCCCCGCTATGTCGGCATGATGAATGCGATGATGCGGGAAACGCTGGTATCAGGCACCGCCAAGAAGGCCGAGATCCCTGGCTGGCCGGCGGCCGGCAAGACCGGCACCAGCCAGGATTACCGCGACGCCTGGTTCATCGGCTACACCGCGAGCCTCGTCACCGGTGTCTGGCTCGGCAACGACGACAACTCGCCGACCAAGAAGGCGACCGGCGGCGGCCTGCCGGTGGAAGTCTGGACGCGATTCATGCGCACTGCGCACGAGGGCGTGCCGGTGGCGAACTTGCCGAGCTCACCGGGCGGCTTGGGCCTGTCGAACCTCGCCCAGGCAGCCTCGCAGGTGTCGCCGCCCACGCCGGCGGCACCGCCACCCGCGAACGCAGGCGGCTATCGCCCGCCGCCTCCCACGCGCGCCAATGTGCGCCCCGAGGCGGCGGCTGGGCTCGATGGCTGGCTGATGGACCGGCTGTTTGGCGGCAATCGATAGCTCTGGCGCTCGGGCCACGGGGCCTCAAAACAAAAACTGCGAAAACAACCCCATGCACAGTAGCCGAGGATAGCAAAATCAACAGCTTGCAGATGCGGCAGGGCGCATTGAAACCGCCGCCATCAACCCGGCTGTCATTGCCCGCGAAAGCGGGCAATCCAGTACGCCGCGGCTTCTCGGCCGACAACAGCCGCCTCTGGAATACTGGGTCGCCCGGTCAAGCCGGGCGACGACAGCGCGTGTTTGGCTACGCGTGAGCCCTAATCCTCGGCCCCATACCGGTGCAGGTCATTGCCGTAAGTATCGAGCCACTTCTTGGCGCGTTCCATCGACGGGCAGACTTTTCCGCACACGCGCCAGAACCGGGCCGAGTGATTCATCTCGACGAGATGGGCGACTTCGTGGGCGGCGAGGTAGTCGAGCACGAAGGGTGGCGCGAGGATCAGGCGCCAGGAGAAGGACAGCGAGCCGGCCGAGGTGCAGGAGCCCCAGCGGCTGGACTGGTCGCGGATCGAGAGCCGCTTGACCCTGACACCGAGCTCGGCGGCGTAGGCTTCCGCCGAGCGCTGCAGGTCGCGCCGCGCCTCGCGCTTGAGGAAATCGTGGACGCGGCGGTCGACATGCTCGACGCCGCCAGCGACGCAGAGAATGCGCTCACCGCTGTCGCGCATCTCGGTCCACACCGTGCCGCGCTGGCCGGCGCGATGAACAATGCGATGGGGCGTACCGCGCAGCGGTATCACCGTGCCTGGCTGGAAGGGCGCGGCCTTCGGCAAGCGGCCGAGACGTGCGGCGATCCACGCACCGTGACGCTGGGCGAAATCTTTGGCCTCCACGAGTGTGCCGCGCGGCGGCATGGTGAGGATGGCTTCGCGATCGCTCGGATGAATCCTGAGCGTGTAGCGGCGCGCGCGTCTGTGCCGGCGCAATCGGATGGCAAAAAATTGCGATCCGTGGGTGATGACAAGGGTCTTCGGTTCGTGGGGCCGACGATAAAGGAGTGCGCGAGTGGCCATGTCTGTCAGTCCGGGGGGCAGGAGAGCGCCCGGATTCTGCCATAACCGCCGCCAAGGAAAGCGCTCGGCGCAAAAACAAATCATTTGCCCAATATACAGCGGTCAGGCGTCCGGGAGACCCTACAGACTGGGGTTGGAACCGGCTTTTTTCGCCCCCGCTGGATGCATGCGACACCCCCAAGGGGTGAGGAGAGACTCACTCCTACAAAACTACCTAAATACCGCGAATCCAGCGGGAACTTGCCCTTGCTGGAAGGCCTCGGCAGGGCTGAAATTTCGACGGGAAAGCCGAAATCCGCGACTAGAGCCGTTCCGATGGAAATCGGAACAGCTCTCGATTCTTATTCTGACGCGCTTTCTTTACGCGAACCGGCCACCACTTCGCTCGAAAACGCTCTATTCGGCGGCGCGGGCCTGCAACGAGCTCGGATTCGAAGCCGAAACCATGAAGTCGTGAATCCGCGGCACGATCTCCGACTTGAAACGCGATCCGTTGAACACGCCGTAATGTCCGACGCCCTTCTGGACGTAATGAACGCGGCGATGATCGGGAATCGCGCTGCACAATGCGTGCGTAGCTTCGGTCTGACCGAGACCGGAGATGTCGTCGTTCTCGCCTTCGACCGTCATCAACGCGACGCGCTTGATCTTGGAAGGATCGACGCGGGTTCCGCGATGGGTCATCTCGCCCTTCGGCAGCGAGTGCTTCACGAAGACGGTGTCGACGGTCTGCAGGTAATACTCCGCCGGGAGATCCATCACCGCGAGATATTCGTCATAGAAGTCGCGATGCTTGTCGACGAGGTCGCCGTCGCCCTTCACCAGATTGGCGAACAGCTGCTTGTGGGCATCCATATGCCGGTCGAGATTCATGCTGATGAAGCCGTTGAGCTGCAGGAATCCCGGATAGACGTCGCGCATCATGCCCGGATGCGGGAACGGCACCTTGGTGATGACGTGGTTGCGGAACCAGTCGATACCGCGCTGCTGGGCGAGATTGTTCACCGCGGTCGGATTGCGGCGGGTGTCGATCGGGCCGCCCATCAGCGTCATCGAGGTCGGCACGAACGGATCGCGCCGCGCTTCCATGATCGAGACGGCGGCGACGACCGGCACGGAGGGCTGGCACACCGCCATCACATGGGTGTTGCCGCCGAGGACGTGCAGCATCTCGATGACATAGTCGATGTAATCGTCCAGATCGAAGCGGCCTTCGCTCAAGGGGACCATGCGGGCATCGGCCCAGTCGGTAATGTAGACTTCATGCGCCGGCAGGAAGGCCTCGACCGTGCCGCGCAGCAGCGTCGCATAATGGCCGGACATCGGGGCCACGATCAGCACGCGCGGCTGCGGGCTGCGCAGCGGGCGGGCGAACTTGCGATCGAAGTAGAGCAGCTTGCAGAACGGCTTTTCCCAGACCGAACGGACTTCGACGGGGACGCGGATGCCGTTGACCTCGGTGTCGTCGATACCCCATTCCGGCTTGCCGTAGCGGCGCGTGGTGCGCTCGAACAATTCGCAGGCCGCGGCGAGCGACTTGCCGACGTCGGTGCGCGACCAGGGATTGAGGGGATTCTGAAACAGCAGCTTGGTCGCGTCAGTGACCGCACGGGCCGGATTGAGAGCGGCATGCGCCATCTCATACACCCAGTACATCGGCGTCGTCAGGACCGGACTGCCTTCCACCGCCAGGGGCGGCGCGCCGCCGAACTCACCAATGGGCATCGCTATATTCCTCTTCGCATCGCAACATACTGCCGAATGCGCAATATTGCGTCAATGCATGGTTCCGTACATCTACGCATCCGGAGCGGGCAAATCAGCCTCAATCCACGGGAAAGTGACATTATTCGCCGCTCGAGAGCAGAGAGCCGTGCTTTCTGGCGCTGCGCAACAGGGCAAGGAATGCCCCAAAAGATGCAAACAGCAGCACCGCGTTGATGGCCAAAGCCTCCAGCATCAGATCGGTCCTGAAGGTGCGCTCGATCAGCAGCGCGCGCATTCCCTCGAAGGCATAGGTCGGCGGCAACGCCCAGGCGACGTATTGCAGCCAGGTAGGCAGCACGCTGACGGGATAATAGACGCAGGCCAGCGGCAGGATTGCGAACATCAAGGTCCAGACGATGCTCTCGGCGCCGAGGCCGTTTCGCAGCACCAGGCCCGAGACGAAGATGCCGACCGACCAGCTCGTGAAGATCAGATTGCAGAAGAAGGCGATCAGCGGCAGGCCGAGGGCATAGACGTTGAAGTGAAACATGACCAGCGCCAGCAGGGTCATCGGGATGATCCCGATGGCAAGCCGGATCAGGCTCATGACCATCAGCGACAGCAGAAACTCGATCGGCTTCAGCGGACTCATCATGAGGTTGCCGATGTTGCGCGCCCACATCTCCTCCAGGAACGAGATGGAGAAGCCGAGCTGGCCGCGGAACAGGATGTCCCAGAGGATGACGGCGCCGATCAGCGTGCCGCCGGCGCGCGCGAAGAAATTGGCGTTCTCGGCGATGTAGAGCTGGAGGAAGCCCCAGGTGATGACCTGCAGCGCCGGCCAGTACAACAGCTCGAGCAGCCGCGGCCAGGACGACATGAGCAGGTACCAGTAGCGCAGGATCATCGCGCCGATGCGATGGACGGAGATGCCGCGGTGGAGGGAGATGTCGGTCATTGCAGCACCCCGTAGCCCGAGCGCAGTCGGTAGCCCGGATGGAGCGCAGCGCAATCCGGGAATCGTGCCACAAGGGACAGGGGTCCCGGATTACGCTTCGCTCCATCCGGGCTACGATTACAGTTCACCGCGCCACCTCCTTCGCGCCGTTCACCCGGCCGCGCGCGACATCCAGAAACACCTCCTCCAGCGTGGCACGGTTGTAGCGGGCCATGATCGCCTCCGGCGTATCGTCGTCCTCGATGCGGCCGCGCTTCATGATGATGACGCGGTCGCAGAGCCGCTCGACCTCGAACATGTTGTGCGAGGCCAGGAGGATGGTGGCGTTGTTGTCCCGGCGGTACCGCTCCAGATGCGCGCGCACCCAGTCGGCGGTATCGGGGTCGAGCGAGGCGGTCGGCTCGTCCAAGAGCAGCAGCTCGGGCTGGTTGATCAGCGCTTTCGCCAGCGCAACGCGGGTCTTCTGCCCGGCGGAGAGCTTGCCGTTGGCGCGGTCGATGAAATCGCCGAGGTCGAGATCCTCGGCGAGCTCAGCGATGCGATCAGCGAGATTCTTCACCGCATAGAGCTTGCCGAACACAGTGAGGTTCTGCCGCACCGTGAGCCGCATCGGCATGTCGACATAAGGGCTCTCGAAATTCATCCGGCCCAGCACGGATGCGCTGTCCTCGGGCATCCGATGCCCCAGCACCTGGACGCGGCCGGAGGTCGGCAGCACCAGGCCCATGATCATTGCGATGGTCGTGGTCTTGCCGGCGCCGTTGCCGCCGAGAAGCCCGGTGATGCTGCCGCGCGGAAGCGAAAAGGAGATGTCGTCGACGGCGCGGGTCTGCTTGTAGACCTTGACGAGGTGATCGACCGCGATTGCCGCGGACAAAGTTCGATCCGCGACAGTCGGCCGACTTGAAGCCTTGTCATTCTCGGTCATGCTGGCCGTTCTTCCGCTATTGCATCGGGGAGCGCAAGGCTTGATGTAAGGGCTTGTCATCCGGTGGTTCCGTCAGCCCATCGTTCGTGACCTTAGAAGGCACCGCCACATTGGCCGATATGACCGAAATTGCCGATTCCGACTTCCGCCACGCGCAGCGGCATATCCGGCTGGACACGATCCTGCGGCTGCGCTGGCTTGCGGTGCTGGGGCAGCTCGCCGCGATCTTCATCGTAGCGCAGGGGCTGGAGTTCAACGTCGAGATCGTCCCCTGTGTCAGCATCATCGCCCTGTCGGCGGCGCTCAATCTGGCGCTCCAGACCGCGGCCAATCCAATGCAACGGCTGGAGCCGATGCAGGCGGCCGGCCTTCTTGCGCTGAACATCGTGGAGCTGGCAGGTCTGTTGTTCTTCACCGGCGGACTGCAGAACCCGTTCTCGTTCCTGTTCCTCGCGCCCGTGCTGATCTCGGCCACCGCGCTGCCGGCCCGTTTCACCTTCGGCCTCGGCCTGCTCGCGGTTGCCTGCGCCTCGGTGCTGTTCTTCTTCCATTTTCCGCTGCCGTGGGATTCCGACGATCCCTTGGTGCTGCCGCCGATCTATCTCGTCGGCGTCTGGCTCTCGATCGCACTCGCGATCGGCGTCACCAGCCTCTACTCCTTCCAGGTGACTGAGGAGGCGCGCAAGCTTGCCGATGCGCTGGCTGCGACCGAGCTGGTGCTGACGCGCGAGCAGCATCTGACCCAGCTCGACGGCCTTGCTGCCGCGGCCGCGCACGAGCTCGGCACGCCGCTCGCAACCATCTTCCTGATCTCGCGCGAGCTGGAAAAGACGGTGAAGGACCCGAGCTTTGCCGCGGACCTGAAGACCTTGCGCGAGCAGACCCAGCGCTGCCGCGACATCCTGAGCAAGATCACCCAACTCTCCTCCACCGGCGCACCGTTCGACCGCATGAAGCTGTCGGAGCTGATCGAGGAGGTGGTGGCGCCGCACCGCGATTTCGGCGTGGAGATCAAGGTGCGGATCGCGGTGGCCGCGGCGGCCGAGCCGGTCGGCTCGCGCAACCCGGCGATCCTTTACGGCATCGGCAACATTGTCGAGAACGCGGTCGATTTCGCCCGCAGCACCGTCGAGGTGAACGCCTGGTGGAACAAGGACAATATCGAGCTCGTGATCTCCGACGACGGACCCGGCATTCCGCCCGATATCCTCAACCGGATCGGCGAGCCCTATCTGTCGCGGCGGCGCACCCAGGACGACGGCGGCGGCGAACGGCGTGGCCTGGGCCTCGGCGTGTTCATCGCGCGCACCTTGCTCGAACGCACCGGCGCCAAGGTCTCGTTTACCAACCGGATCTTTCCGGAACACGGCGCGGTGGTTCAGATCACATGGCCGAGACAGCGTTTTGAGGCTATCGAGACGCTCGAAGAAACAATAGGATAGCCGCGACCTTGCGTCGCACAACGGGGCGGACCGACCAATTGCCGCCTTGGCACCGCGCGATTGCGACGCCATATGTCAATGCGCTGGAGAGAGGACAACACCTTGAACGCCATCGCCGAACTGAACGAACAGACCGACCGCTCGCTTCTCATCGTGGAAGACGACAAGCCGTTTCTGGAGCGGCTGTCGCGCGCCATGGAGACACGGGGCTTCGACGTGACATCATGCGACACCGTCTCCGACGGACTTGCGCAGATCGGCAAGTCGGCGCCGGCCTTCGCGGTGGTGGATTTGCGTCTCGGCAACGGCAACGGCCTCGACGTGGTCTCGGCGCTGAAGAAGAAGCGCCCGGATGCGCGCGCGATCGTGCTGACCGGCTATGGCAACATCGCCACCGCCGTCACCGCGGTGAAGATGGGCGCGATCGATTATCTCTCCAAGCCGGCGGACGCCGACGACGTCGTCGCGGCACTGCTCTCGACCAGCGCGGAGAAATCCGAGCTGCCGACCAACCCGATGTCGGCCGACCGCGTCCGCTGGGAGCACATCCAGCGCATCTACGAGATGTGCAATCGCAACGTCTCGGAAACGGCGCGCCGGCTCAACATGCACCGCCGCACCTTGCAGCGGATTTTGGCCAAGCGCGCGCCGCGGTAATGGTGTCGTAGGGTGGGAGCATGCGGATGCGCGAAGCGCAGCCCGCTGGCGTAACCCACCATGCATCAACGTTTGCCGAACGAAGTTGTTACGCCGAGCAGATGCGCTTCGCGCATCTGCAGGGCTAACCCACCCTACGCATTCATTCCCAAAAATCCGCGTGCCCCTGCGGATCGACCAGGCGGTTGATCCGCAAGGCCGCCGCCATCGCGAAACGCACCGTCATCTGCTTGCGGGTGGCGGCAGCCAGCTTGTGCTCGGGCGCCTCGCAATGCAGGTGCGCGCCATAGGCATCGGCGATGATCAGGCCGGTGTCATCAGGGAAGATCTCGCACGGCAGATCCTGCGTGAAGGCGAAGAACAGCCGGTCGCAATGGGCGCGGTATTCGTGCCATTTCTGGTCGGCGCGCAGATCCTCCACCGACGACTTGATCTCGACGATCCAGATTTCGCCGCGCTCGTTCAGCGCCACGAGATCGGCGCGCCGGCCCGACGGCAGCGGCAATTCGCCGATGCAGGAGAAGCCGAGCGAGCGTAACAGCCGCGCCGTGCCGCGCGCGATCGCGAGCGCCGTCTCCGACTGGCGGCGATCCGGCGGCGGCACGAGGGTGATGCGGGCGGTGTTGTCCATGGCGGGAGGATAGCCGATTCCTTTTCGCCCGTCATTCCGGGGCGCGCGCAGCGCGAGCCCGGAATCCATAACCACAGGAAGCGGTTGTAGAGCGAAGGCGGCAACTCCGAATCTTCGCAAAACTACTCCCTGTGGTTATGGGTCCCGGGCTCGCGACTTCGTCGCGCCCCGGGACGACAGCGAGACCGCGGAACCGCCCTGCCCCTTGACACTTATCACGGAGCCGCCGCACTTCGGCGGACCACGGGGCTGCTCGCGCATGATCGACGATCTCTGGTACAAGAACGGCGTGATCTATTGCCTCTCCGTCGGCTCCTATATGGACGCCAACGGCGACGGTGTCGGCGACTTCAAGGGACTGCTCCGCCGGCTCGATTATCTGCACGGGCTCGGCATCACCACGATCTGGCTGATGCCGTTCCAGACGTCGCCCGGCCGCGACGACGGCTACGACATCGCCGATTATTACAGCGTCGATCCCCGCTACGGCACGCTCGGCGATTTCGTCGAATTCACCCACGGCTGCAAGCAGCGCGGCATCCGCATCATCATCGATCTCGTCGTCAACCACACTTCGGACCAGCATCATTGGTTCAAGGAAGCGCGGCGCAACAAGGACTCGCCGTATCGCGATTGGTATGTGTGGTCCGACAAGAAGCCGGCCGGCGCCGACAAGGGCATGGTGTTTCCCGGCGTGCAGAAATCGACCTGGACGCGCGATAAGGAGGCCGGTGCGTGGTACTTCCACCGCTTCTACGATTTCCAGCCGGACCTCAACACGTCGAACCCGCACGTGCAGGCCGAGATCCTCAAGATCATGGGCTTCTGGATCCAGCTCGGCGTCTCCGGCTTCCGCATGGACGCGGTGCCGTTCGTGATCGCGACCAAGGGCGCGAAGGTGAAGAAGCCAGTCGAGCAGTACGACATGCTGCGCGCGTTCCGCGAATTCCTGCAATGGCGCCAGGGCGATGCCATCATCCTCGCGGAGGCCAATGTGCTGCCGAAGACGGACATGGAGTATTTCGGTCGCGACGCCGACCGCATGCACATGATGTTCAACTTCCAGGTCAACCAGCATCTGTTCTACGCGCTGGCCTCGGCCGACTCGCGTCCCCTGGCGAAGGCGCTGAAGGCGACCAAGCCGCGACCGGCAACGGCGCAATGGGGCCTGTTCCTGCGCAATCACGACGAGCTCGATCTCGGGCGGTTGACCGAGGCGCAGCGCGACACCGTTTTCAAATGCTTCGGGCCCGACAAGGACATGCAGCTCTACGACCGCGGCATCCGCCGGCGCCTCGCGCCGATGCTGGGCGGCGACCGCAGGCGGCTCGAGCTCGCCTACAGCCTGATGTGCACGCTGCCGGGGACGCCCGTCATCCGCTATGGCGACGAGATCGCGATGGGCGACGATCTCTCGCTGCCCGAACGCGATTGCGCGCGCACGCCGATGCAATGGTCGACCGAGCCGCATGGCGGCTTCACCAAGAGCGACAAGCCGGCCTGTCCCGTCATCGACGCGGGGCCTTACGGCTTTCCGCACGTCAACGTCGCAAAACAGCGGCGCGATCCGAACTCCATGCTGAACTGGACCGAACGCATCGTGCGCATGCGCAAGGAGGTGCCGGAGGTCGGCTGGGGCGATTTCGCGATCATTCCTGTGCGCGATCCTGCGGTGTTCATCATGCGCTATGATTGGCGCAACAATTCGGTGCTGTTCGTGCACAATCTCGACGAGAAGCCGCGCGAGATCGCGTTCTCGGCCGGGCTGCGCGGCGATGCCGGAAAGCTGCTGATCAACCTGCTCGCGGAGGACCACAGTCAGGCCGACAAGCGCGGCCAGCACCGGGTCGTGCTCGAGCCGTACGGATATCGCTGGTACCGCGTCGGCGGACTGGATTATCTGTTGAAGCGGAGCGACATCGACGACGCTACGAGGCGGGGGAAGAAGCATCCGGGGTGAGCCGCACCACGCTGTCCCCACACTCACCGCTGTCGTCCCGGACAAGCGCGCCTAAAGCGCGCGTAGATCCGGGACCCATAACCACAGGATGAAGTGTGGGGCGAGCTGGCAACTCCGCATCGTCGCAAAACGGCTCCCTGTGGCTATGGGTCCCGAATCGGTGCGCGCTTGGAGCGCGCTTGTCCGGGACGACAGTTTACGGCGGCGCCACCACCACGCCCTCATTGCCGCGCAAATCCAGCACGCCCTCGATGCCCTCACCTTCGCGGCCCAGAAACGTCGACAGCAATATCCTGCTGCCGAATCGGATCGCGCTGGTGGTCACCGCGACCGGATCGGGACCGAGATTGAGCGCCACGATCACGGCCTTGCCGCCGGCCTCGCGGCGGTAGATCAGGAGATCGCCTTGCGCGGCGATCGGATGATAATCGCCTGCGATCAGCGGGGAACAGCTCTTCCGCAAGCCGATCAGACGCTTGTAGAGATTGAGGATCGAGCGCGGATCGGCTTCGAGATTGGCGACATTCTCGCGGATATGATCCTCCGGCAGCGGCAGCCACGGCCTCACTTGCGAAAAACCGGCGAAGTTCGACGAATCCCATTGCATCGGCGTGCGGCAGCCGTCGCGGCCGACACCGATGCCGGGCACGTTCTTCTCGAAGGGATCTTGTACGTCCTCCGGCGCGATCGCGAGCTGGTGCATGCCGATCTCGTCGCCGTAATAGAGCGTCGGCGTGCCGCGCAGCGTCAGCAGCAGCATGGCCGCGACGCGGGCCTGCTCCGGCCCGACCCGGCTCGCGACGCGCGGGCGATCATGATTGCCGAGCACCCAGTTCGGCCAGGCACCGCGCGGCAGCGCCTTCTCGTAGTCCTCGATAATTTTCTCGATCGAGCGCGCGCTCCAGAAGGTTGAAAGCAGCGCGAAATTGAACGGCATCTGCGCACCGGTGAGATCGTTGCCGTAATAGGCCATGAGGCGGTGCAGCGGCAGATAGATCTCGCCGATCAGGACGCGCGCACCATAGGAATCGGTGACGCGCCGCATCTCGGCGATCACGTCATGCACCTCCGGCTGGTCGGTCGAGTATTGCGTCAGGATCTTCTCATTCGGCGGCCGGCCCTCGACATAATGCGGGTTGGATGGGTTGTGGCGGAATTCGGCGTCCTTGATCAGATGCCAGATCACGTCGACGCGAAAGCCGTCGACGCCCTTGTCCAGCCAGAACCGCATCACGTCGTAGATCGCGGCGCGGACGTCCGGATTGCGCCAGTTCAGATCCGGCTGCTGGGCGAGGAAGGCGTGGTAGTAATATTGGCCCGTGGTTTCGTCGAACTGCCACGCGCTGCCGCCGAACTCGGACAGCCAGTTGTTCGGCACGCCGCCGCCGGGTGCCGGATCGCGCCAGATGTACCAGTCGCGCTTGGGATTGTCGCGCGAGGCGCGGCTCTCGATGAACCAGGGATGCTGGTCCGAGGTGTGGTTCGGCACGAGGTCGAGGATCAGCTTCAGGCCACTGTCATGGGCGGTCGCGAGCAACGCGTCGAAATCCGCCATCGTGCCGAACAGCGGCTCGATGCCGACATAATCCGAGATGTCGTAGCCGAAATCGGCCATCGGCGAGGGAAAGATCGGCGACAGCCAGATCGCGTCGACGCCGAGCGACTTGACGTAAGGCAGCCGCCGCACGATGCCGGCGAGATCGCCGACGCCGTCGCCGTTCGAGTCCTGAAACGAGCGCGGATAGATCTGATAGAAGATGCCGTCGCGCCACCAATTCTCGTTGCCGTGAGCCATGCCGAAGACCACCCAAAATCTGCCGCCTTGCGCGGGAGAACGCGACAGCAACGCCCCCGTTCAAATTGGCAGGCCAAATGGGACGGCCGTGTGACGGTTGTTCCCGGGCTCGTTCCGGCTGGCCCGAATCTTTTGCTTGGCGGCTTGGCAAAAATCGGCATTGTGAGCTCATGAGCGAGCAAAACGACACCAAAGCCAAGGCGGGCGCGATCATCGTTCCCGTGACGCTGTTCGAGCAGAACTGCACCATCATCTGGGACGAGCCTTCCAAGAGGGCGGTGGTGATCGATCCCGGCGGCGACGTGCCGAAGATCCTGGATGCGATCAAGCAGACCGGCGTCACCGTGGAGAAGATCTGGCTGACCCACGGCCATATCGACCATGTCGGCGGCGCGGCGGACTTGCGCGATGCGCTGAAGGTGCCGATCGAGGGCCCGCATGTCGCGGACAAGTTCCTGCTCGACAATGTCGTCGCAAGCGGCGCGCGCTTCGGCATGACCGGAGGACGCGATTTCACGCCTGACCGCTGGCTCGACGAAGGCGACAGCGTGTCGATTGGCGGTTTGCGGTTCGACATCCTGCACTGCCCGGGTCATTCGCCCGGCAGCGTGGTGTTCTTCAACAAGGATCTGCGTTTTGCCCATGTCGGCGACGTCCTGTTCGCGGGCTCGGTCGGCCGCACCGATCTGCCCGGCGGCAGTCACGCCACGCTGATCAACTCGATTCTGACAAAACTGCTGCCGCTCGGCGACGATGTCGGCTTCATCTGCGGCCATGGCGCCGGCTCGAGCATCGGCCAGGAGCGGATGACCAATCCGTTCATTACGGGCGAGATGTAAGTTCTATTCGGCGGCGTCCAAGAGCGCCGCTGCTTCACCGAGATTGCGCTCGCCCCATTCACGAATGGCGGCGACGACGGGCACGAAACTCTTGCCCTTGCGCGTGAGGCGATACTCGACCTTCGGCGGCACCTCGCCGAAATCCTTGCGGTCGATCAGGCCGCTCTCGGTCAGCGCCTTCAATTCGCGGCTGAGGACGCGCGGGGTAATCTCGGCGCTGCCCTCGGTGCCGCGCAGCAGACCGCTCCTGATCTCGCCATAGCGGCGCGGGCCGTCCTTGAGATCCCAGACGATGCGCAGCTTGTACTTGCCGCTGATCATCTTCTGAAACGCAGCAACCGGACAGGCGCGCGCCGGGGTCGCTCTTGCCTTCGCCAGTGCCTTGGCCATGTCGTCTCCTCCACGAGCATCCAGCAAGCGAGGAGGATAGGAGCGGCGGCGAAAAAGTCCATACTATCAATTTTGTCCATACTTGCAGGATCGTGCGCAAGGCGCAGATGATGGCGCACAAGACGAAGTCAGGAGCGTCACATGAAGCACTTCATGATCAGATACCAGTTCAAGAACGGCACGACGGAGGAATGGCACCGGGAGATCGCCCGGTTCATCAAGGCGATCGACGGCGATCCGGAACTGAAGGGACAGATCGGCTATCGCGTCCTGAAGGCTAGAGACGACGGCAGCTATTTCCACCTTGCCAGCGTCACCGACGAAGCCGCGCAAAAAACTCTGCAATCGCGCGACTTCTTTAGGGCTTATCAGGAGATGACGCGAAAGGTCGCCGGCGGCGAGGTGACGGTGACGCCGATCGAGTGGATCGATCAGACGGCGTCGTAATGAAGCGACGGCGTCGCCCAAACTCAACTGTCGTCCCGGACAAGCGCAAGCGCAGATCGGGGACTCATGACTAAGTGAGGAGTTTGGGGCGGCCTGATAACTGCGAGTCCCGCAACCACGTTCGCCTGTGGTTATAGGTCCCGGATCGGCGCGCTTTAAGGCGCGCTTGTCCGGGACGACAGTGGGAGCGGAGCTACTTCATGAGCCCCGCGGCCGTGAGCGCGCGCGTGATGATCTGGCCGAGATCGAAACCGCGGGCCTGCTCGCGCTGCGGCTCGGCCGGTTGCTCGGCAACCGCGGCGCGGATCGAGCGAGCGAGATGCGGCGCGGGCGTCAGGGCCGGCTTTGCCTCAGCCTTTTTCTTCGCCTCTGCAATCCAACCTGTCAGGCCGAAGAACTTTGCGATGTGATAGGACGAGGAAATGCCGGCCTCGATCAGGAACGCACCTTCGACGCCGTAGCGCTGGTCATTGTCGGCTAGCCCAAGCGGCGTGCCATGCGCCATGTCGGTGATGGCGTAGGACTCGACCAGCGTCTCGCCGTCCTTGTTCCACCAGGCCTGGCGCGGATAGCCATCGACATTGGTCTCCGCCATCGGCACTTCGGGCAGATCGTGCAGATCGAGCCACTGCTTGACGATTTCGTTGGCGTTGCCGGGATTGACGGTGCGGTCGGCGCTGCCGTGCCACACGGAGACCTTTGGCCAGGGGCCACGATGATCAGAGGCGCTGCGCACGAGATCGCCGAGCTCGCGCGCGGGACGCGCTGGGGAATGAAACATGCCGTCCAGCGCCTCGCGCAGATTCGAGGCGATGCCGTAGGGCAGTCCGGCGATGATCGCACCGGCCGCGAAGACCTCCGGATAGGTCGCGAGCATCACCGACGTCATGCCGCCGCCGGCCGACAGGCCGGTGATGAAGACGCGCCTGGGATCGATGCGGTGCGCGTCCGTCATATGCGCGATCATCTCGCGGATCGAATGCGCTTCGCCGCTGTCCCGTGCGGTGTCCTCCGGATTGAACCAGTTGAAGCAGGTGTTGGCGTTGTTGATGCGCTGCTGCTCGGGCATCAGCAGCGCAAAGCCGTAATGCTTCGCCAGCGTCGACCAGCCCGCGCCGAGATCGTAACCGGCCGCGGTCTGGCCGCAGCCATGCAGCACGACGACGAGCGCGCGCGGCTTCTGGAGCTGCGCCGGCACGAACGCGAACATGCGCAAGGCCCCCGGATTGTCACCGAAGCCCGTGACCTCCTCCAGCGGGCTGGATGAATCCGCGCTGCGGCCGAGCTCGGCAAAGCGCAGACCGTCCAGCTTGGGCAGACGTCTCAACAGATCGACATTTCGGGCTAACGACACGGCAATTTCCTGGTGGGCGACTTTCAACGTTAAGCACCACCAGATAGTTGCTGCATTGCGAAATAAAAAGACCGTGTGCTGTCGATCCCGCGAAAATCGCGGGAAATCCCGCGGAAATCTGCTTGTGTTAACCGCAATGCCTCAACTTCATGCAGATGCGCGGCGCATCCGCGTCAGAAATGCGGTGCAGGCCATGATTAACGTCACAAACAGCACGAGCGAGGCGAGAAATCCTGCGCGCGCTGATTGCAACGATTCGATCGCGAAGAACGCCGCGCCGATTGCGGCCACTCCGGCCGCATTTCCGATCTGCGCCGTCGTGCCGTAGATGCCGGAGGCCGAGCCTGCGGCTACCGGCTTCACGCTCGAGAGCACCGCGCCAGAGAGCGGCGCCATCACCAATCCTTGACCGTAGCCGAAGATGATCATGGTCAGCGCAAGCAGGAGCGGCGACGGCGCATCGACATAGCCCGCAACAAGCGCGAGCGCAGCGAGGCCAGCAATCTGAATCGCGCAACCTTCAGTCAACACCTTGGTGCCGCGCTGGCGCGCCCGAACGCCGCTGTGGCGCGATGCCACGACGAAGGCGAGCGCAAGCGGAATGAAGGCGAGGCCGGCCACGAGCGGTGGGATATTCAGGCCGCGCTGCATGAACAGCGTCATCACCAGATAGAACGAGAGATTGGCGACGAAGAAGAAGAACGCCGCGCCGAGGCCACGCAGGAAGGCGGCGTCCGCCAGCAGCGTGAGATCGATCAGCGGCATGCCGCCGGCGCGTGCGACCGCCTGCTCCAGCTTCAGGAAGGCGGCGAGAATCACGGCTCCGCTTCCCATCACCGCCCACAGCCACGGCGCCCAGCCGACATCGTGACCGAACAGCATCGGGCCGATCAGGCACAACAGTCCCGCGAACAGCACCACGCTGCCCTTGACGTCGAGCCTTGTGCCAACCCGTCGCGGCGCCGACGGCATGATGCGCCAGGCCGCAGCCGCGATGGCAAGGCCAAACGGCACGTTGACGAAGAACACCGCGCGCCAGCCGGTGCCGGCGAGATCGACCGTGACGAGAAGGCCGCCGAGCAGGAAGCCCGCGGCCCCCGCGAGCCCGAGCACGATGCCGTAAATGGCGAATGCGCGGTTGCGCTCGGCGTCGGTGAACAAAAGGTGCAGCGTCGCCAGCACCTGCGGCACCATCAGCGCCGCAGTCGCGCCCTGCGCCAGCCGCGCGATGATCAGCTCGACGCCGGATTGCGCGAGACCGCACCACAGCGAGGTCAGGGTGAAGCCGAGCACGCCGGCGAGGAAGACATTCTTGGTGCCGTGGATGTCGCCGAGTCGGCCGCCGGTCACGACCAGCGTGGCATAGGCGATCAGGTAGATCGCGATGATGGATTCGATCTCGGCCGGCGAGGCTTTCAGCTCGACCGCAATGGTGGGAATCGCGACATTGACCACGAAGGCATCGACGCCGAACATGAACTGGGCGGCCACGACGATGGTTAGTACCCACCAACGGCGGGAGGAATCGATTTGTTTTGTGACGATCTGGTGCATTGGAGGCTTCTTTCGGACTTGGCAGTCCAAATGGTCTCAGATCGGATGCAGCGTCGCGATTACCTCCCAGGTAGGATTCCGGCGAAGGCGGCGCGCTTCGCCTCGCCCCGCTTGCGGGGAAAGGTCGGATTGCATCGGAGATGCAATCCGAGTGAGGGGATTCTCCGCGCACTCTCTATCGTCGTATTTGCGGAAGCAGCCCCTCACCCGGCTGCCCCTCACCCGGCTCTCTCCCCGTAAGAATGGGGAGGGGGAGACGAGACATCTCATCTCGCCTACGCGCATGCCTGCATTCCGCCATGCGGGACATCGTGCGATTGCGTTCGCTTCCGCGAGCACGTAGCCTCGCCGCCTCAACAAACAGAAAATGAAAGCCGGAGAGAACGCCATGGCGCGCTTGAAATTCGGAGCCTTCCTTGCCCCGCATCACCCGATCGGGGAGCATCCGATGCTGCAGCTCCGGCGGGATCTCGACCTGGTCGAGCAGCTGGATGCGCTCGGCTATGACGAGTTCTGGTGCGGCGAGCATCATTCCTCCGGCTGGGAGATGATCGCATCGCCCGAGATGTTCCTGGCCGCCGCCGGCGAGCGCACCAAGCGGATCAAGCTCGGCACCGGCGTGGTGTCACTGCCCTATCACCATCCCTTCAACGTCGCCCAGCGCATGGTGCAGCTCGACCACATGACCGGCGGCCGCGCCATCTTCGGCTCCGGTCCGGGCGCGCTGGCCTCCGATGCGCACACGCTCGGCATCGATCCGATGACCCAGCGCGACCGCCAGGACGAGGCGATCGGCATCATCCGCCGCCTCTTCAACGGCGAGCGCGTTACCGCCAAGAGCGAGTGGTTCACCATGAACGACGCCGCGCTGCAGATCCTCCCCTTGCAGGAGGAGATGCCGTTCGTGGTGGCCTCGCAGATCTCGCCCTCCGGCATGACGCTCGCCGGCAAATACGGCATCGGCATCATCTCGCTGGGCTCGATGACGACGCAGGGACTGATGTCGCTGCAGCAGCAATGGCAGTTCGCGGAGGATGCCGCCAAGAAGCACGGCACGAAGGTCGACCGCGCCGATTGGCGCGTGCTCCTCACCTGGCACATCGCCGAAACGCGTGAACAAGCCCGCCGCGAGGCCGGCGCGGGCCTGATGCGCTGGCACAACGAGTATAATGTCGGCACGCTGCAGCGGCCGGGGCTCACTGCGTTCTCCTCGCCCGATGAAGCCGTGGACAAGACCGCCTTCGTCGAGGGTGCCGCGTCCACGATCGGCACGCCCGACGATCTCGTCAAGACCATCAAGAACGTGATGCAGGTGTCGGGCGGCGTCGGCGCCATCATCGGCTTCGTGCACGACTGGGCCAATCCGGAAGCCACCCGCCGGAGCTGGGACATGGTGGCGCGCTACGTCGTGCCCGAGATCAACGGCTATATCGACGGTCTTCGCAAGTCGCAAAAATTCGTCATTGAGAACCGCGCGATCTTCGAGCGTGCGGGTCAGGCCGTGATGGCCAAGATCATGGAGAACGAGAAGGCCGCCGAGGCGCTGAAGGTGACCGGCCCCGGCCGCGTCGCCATCCCCGCCGTCAACGCCCCCGATTTGCAGAAGGAAGCGGCGAAGCGGTAGGCAGCATGGCCGCCGGTTCGACAGAACGTCTTGGCGGCGTCTGAGCGAGCGCCTCGTCCTTCGAGACGACCGCTTCCAGCGGTCTCCTCAGGATGAGGCCAGGCAGCATCGGTATCCGTTGAAACTGCTGCCGCGCACTCGGTCCTCATCCTGAGGGCCCGCCGAAGGCGGGCGTCTCGAAGGACGGACGCAGTCATCGTGTGTGGATGTGCTATGTTGTCCGGGTCAGCCTACCGGAGCAATCGTCATGTCGATGCAGAATGTGGCCGCCCCTGCGCTTCAGTTTACTCCGCCGAAGCGCAATGAGCTGACCCACATCCCCGGCGACGAAGGCTGGCCGATCATTGGGAAGACCTTTCAGGTGCTCGCCGATCCCAAGGGCCATATCGAAGCGAACGGCGCCAAATACGGCCTGGTCTACCGCACGCACTTTTTCGGCGAGACCAATGTCGTCCTGCTCGGGCCCGAGGCCAACGAGCTCGTGCTGTTCGACCAGCAAAAGCTGTTCTCCTCGACGCATGGCTGGAACAAGGTTCTGGGCCTGCTGTTTCCGCGCGGGCTGATGCTGCTCGATTTCGACGAGCACCGGCTGCATCGCAAGGCGCTCTCGGTCGCATTCAAGTCCGGGCCGATGAAGTCCTATCTCGCCGATCTCGACCGCGGCATTTCTGCCCGCGTCGCGCAATGGAAGGCAATGCCGGGCGAGATGCAGCTCTATCCGGCGATGAAGCAGCTCACGCTCGACCTTGCGGCCGCGTCCTTCCTCGGCGCCGATATCGGACCTGAGGTCGACGAGATCAACCGCGCCTTTGTCGACATGGTCGCCGCCTCCGTTTCGCCGGTCCGCCGCCCCCTGCCCGGCACCCAGATGGCGCGAGGGGTGAAGGGGCGCAAGCGCATCGTCGCCTATTTCCGGGAGCAGATTCCGCTCCGCCGCGACAATCATGGCGGTGACGATCTATTCTCGCAGCTCTGCCGCGCCACCCATGAGGACGGCGCCCTGCTCTCGGAGCAGGACATCATCGACCATATGAGCTTCCTGATGATGGCGGCGCACGACACGCTGACCTCGTCGCTGACCTCCTTCATCGGCGAGCTCGCCGCCAATCCGGACTGGCAGGACAGGTTGCGCGCGGAGGTTCTCGCGCTCGGACTTGCCCGCGGCGCGCCGAGCAGCTTCGATGATCTCGAAAGGATGCCGCTATCGGAGATGGCGTTCAAGGAAGCGCTGCGGATCAAGCCGCCGGTGCCGTCGATGCCGCGCCGCGCGATGCGCGATTTCAGCTTCAAGGGTTTTGCGATCCCCGCCGGCACCGCGGTCGGCATCAATCCGCTCTATACGCACCACATGAAGGAGATCTGGCCGGAGCCGGATCGCTTCGATCCGCTGCGCTTCACCGAGGAAGCCCAGCGTGGCCGCCACCGCTTCGCCTTCGTGCCGTTCGGCGGCGGCGCGCATATGTGCATCGGCCTGCACTTCGCCTATATGCAGGCGAAATGCTTCGCGCGGCACTTTTTGGAGAACATCGAGGTGTGGCTGGAGCCCGGCTACAAGCCGGACTGGCAGATGTGGCCGATCCCGAAGCCGCGGGACGGGCTGCGGGTGCAGGTGAAGGCGGTGTGAGCGTCTCGTGCCCGGACGCGCAAAGCGCGAGCCGGGACCCAGAATCTTGCGACACGTTTAGTTTGGAGAATGGGCCCCGGCTCTGCAGCGCAGCGCTGAAGAAGCGCTGCGCTGCGTCCGGGGCACAGTATCGTAGGGTGGGCAAAGCGAAGCGTGGCCACCACGCCTCTCCGCGCTCGAACGTCGATGGTGGGCACGGCGCGCGAAGAGCGCGCCTTTGCCCACCCTACGGCACCTCGCCGTGTCGCTACGTCCCCTGATCGAACGCCTTGCGCAAGGCCACATAGCCCTGCTGCTGCTGGCTCCAGTTGCGGCCGCCGGTCATGGCGCCGTCGACGACGAGGTCGTGGCCGTTGACGAAGCTGGATTCGTCGCTGGCCAGGAACACCGCGGCATGGGCGATGTCATCGGGAAGGCCGGCGCGCGGGATCGGCTGCGCGGTCTTGTAGACCTCGCGCATCACCGCCGGCGTCTTCTCCGCTGCATCGGTCGAGAGCCCCAGCGCCTTGCCGAAGATGCCGGTTGCGATGGCGCCGGGCGAGATCGAGTTGACGCGGACGTTGGATTCGCCGAGCTCCATCGCCACGCATTTGGTGAGATGGATCACCGCGGCCTTGGCCGCGCTATAGACCATCGACGACGAGAAGCCGGCAAGGCGGCCGGCGATGCTGCCATTGTTGATGATGCTGCCCGCCCCCTGCTTCCTCATGTAGGGCGCGGCGTGCTTCATGCCGAGCATGACGCTGCGCACCAGCGTCGCCATCGCCGCATCGAACCGCTCGACCTCGAGGCCCTCGATGCCGCCGGTCTGCGCCGGCCCGCCGGCATTGTTGAACAGGCAATCGATCCTGCCGAATTTCTCGACCGCGAGCGCGATTAGCGCCTGCATCTGCGCTTCGACGGTCACGTCGGTCTGGCGGAAGATGCAAGTCTCTCCCAGCTGCTTCGCCAGCGCCTCGCCTTCCGCTACGCGCCGACCCGCGATCACAATTTTGGCACCTTCGGCAACGAAGACTTCCGCAGTGCGCAATCCGATCCCGCTCGTCGCCCCCGTAATCACCGCAACCTTGCCGTCCAGCCTGCCCATGGAATGTTCCTGTTTTCGAGTGATTTGATGCCAAATGGCGAATGTCGGCCGTCGCCGCAGTGGCCACTATTCCTGCCCGCTTCCGACAAGGCAAGCTATGCTGGTGCGGGCGGCATGCGTAACATCCTCACGGGCCGCTCGCGTTTCGAACGCCTGTCGCAACTGGGCTGCGCATGGGGAAGCTGATCGACGAGTTCCGCAAGGGCTGGCAGGGCGCGGCGCCGCCCTCGCTGGGTCTGAGCATCTCGTTTGCGGTGATCTGCCTGTTGGGTTCGACCCTGGTCCGCTGGGGTCTCGCTCAGGTTCGCCCCGACATCTACTTCACGCCGTACATCCCGGCCGTGTTCTTTGCCGCTGCCCTGGGCGGATTCCGGATCGGCATTGTGACGGCGCTGGTCGGCGGCGTGCTCGGCGTCGTCCTGAATTTCGGCGATGCTATTGCCGATCGCGCGCGATTTGCGCTGCTGGCGCTTTACTGGACCGTCTGCGCGATCACCATCTGGGGTGTCGAGCACTATCGCACCATGCTGGCGGAGCAGCGCCGGATCTCCAAACGCCTGATCGAGGAAGAAGATTATCGCAAGCTGCTGGTCGACGAGCTCCAGCACCGGCTGAAGAACAAGCTGTCGACAGTGCATGCCGTACTGCACCAGGTGCTGCACGACCAGCCGCAGGTTTGGGCCCGGGTCGATCCCCGGCTGCGCTCGCTGGCCGCGACCGACGATCTGATCTCGCGGATCGACAAAGGGGGCTGCGATATCCGCGACCTCTTGATCTCCGAGCTCGGGCCCTATGGCCATGTCCGCTTCACCCTCAATGGTGAGCGGCTGTTCCTGCCGCCAAAGCTCGCCGTCACGCTGTCATTGATGTTTCACGAGCTCGCCACCAATGCAGGCAAGTACGGCGCATTCTCCGCACCGCGCGGTCTATTGCAGGTGTCTTGGACCATCAACGACGACCGCCTGACCATCATCTGGGACGAAACCGAGGGCCCGAGCGTGGACAAGGTGTCCGAGCCCGGCTTCGGCACCAAGCTGCTGAAATCGGCACTGTCGGCCTTCGATGGCAGGACCGAGATCTCGTATCTCAAGTCCGGGCTGCATTGCATCATGCAATGCCGAATCCCCAAGAGCGGTTAGACCAAGATACGTTTGGGCTCAAACGTCGCAACGTAGGAGGTGTGCTCCCTCTCCCGCTTGCGGGCCGCTTGCGGGGAGGGTTGGGGAGAGGGTGTCTCCACAATCGAGAACCCCCAAGAGGAGAAAGCCCTCACCCGTGCCTTCGGCATAGCCGAGGCTGCGCCTCGGCGTTCTTAAGAACGGCCGCCAAGGGCGGCCTATGCCTCTCCCGCAAGCGGGAGAGGTGCACCGACCTCGCGGCCATCAATTCAACCCAAATCCTGCGCTGGACCTGAAGCAAACGAAAGAGAAGCGCGAAGGTCGCGCGCGCTTTCCCATTGCCGTTGACGCTCTGTTAATGACGATCGTCGGCGCGCGTCGCATCGCCGCAAGTATTCTCCAAAACACCCCCGTATTTCTCCCGACCCCTTAACCAAACTTAAGAGGGAACTGCGCAAGATCGCGCCCATTGCAAAGGCGCGCTGAAACAACAAGATTCATGACTTCTATGAACGACAATGAATATTCCGGCGCGACTGAAGCCGAGCTCGGTTTTCTCAAGGAAATCGTTAGAATGCTGCCTGCCGGCCTCACCGTGCAGGACGCGCATGGCGAGCTTCTGCTGGTTAACGATGCCGCCGCCGCCCAGCTCGGGATGGACGGCAGCCGTCCCTCGCCCGATCTGGCGCCGCGTCGTGAAGCCTGCCGGAAGGCGCTGAGCGCCGGCCAGGCCATCGTCACCGAGGAAGCGCTGCACGACGGCGCGGCGCGCCAGGTGCTGCTCACGACCCATCGTCCCGTTCGCCTCGCCGGACGCGACCTCCTGATCTCGGCGTCCTCCGACATCACCGAGCAGAAGAATTTCGAGGACCAGCTGTTCCGCTCGGCCTATTTCGACGAGCTGACCGGGCTGCCCTCGCGGCGCGTGATCGAGCATCGCGCCAACAGCCTGCTCGCGCGCGATCGCAGCAGTGAGCGCTTTGCGCTGGCCTTTCTCGACGTCGACAATTTCAAGCACATCAACGACTATTACGGCCACGCCGTGGGCGACGCGCTGCTGGTCGAGCTGTCGAAGCGACTCGGGCGCGACTTACGCGATTCCGACATGCTGTCGCGCATCTCCGGCGACGAGTTCCTGCTGTTGCTCTCCCCGGTCCAGAGCCAGGAGGAAGTCGCCGAATTCATCCAATCGACGCTGGAGCGGCTGACCGCGCCGTTCTTCATCGACCATTCGGAAGTCTTCGCCTCGACCTCGGTCGGCATCAGCCTCTATCCCGACCACGGACGCAGCTTCGAGACGCTGCGGCAGAACGCCGACATCGCGATGTACCGCATCAAGAACAACGGCAAGGGACTGGCCGCTTTCTTCGACTCCAGCATGGAGCGCGAGGCGCAGGCGCGGATGAAGGTCGAGCAGTCGCTACGGCTCGCCATCCTGGAAAAGCGCTTCTGCTGCGCCTTCCAGTCCAAGGTCGACATCCGCACACAGGCCGTGAAGGGCATCGAGGCATTGGTACGCCTGCGCGACGACGAAGGCGTGATCCAGGCGCCGGGTTCGTTCATCAACCTCGCCGGCGAGCTCGGCCTGATCGACGAGCTGACCCATCTCGTGCTCGCCGAGATCGTCAAATCGATCGACCTGATCAACGACACGTTCGGCGCGGACGCGACGATCAGCATCAACGTCGCCGCCAAGCAGGCCGGCAATCCCGAATTCATGCGCAGCTTTGCGCAGGCGCTGGACGACACCGGCTTTCCCCATCGCTTCATGATCGAGGTGACGGAAGACGCCTTCGTCGCCAAGAATCACTTCCAGGCCGAGATCCTGCCGATGTTCCGCAAGCTCGGTGTCGGCATCTCCATCGACGATTTCGGCACCGGCTATTCCTCGCTCTCGGCGCTCGCTGACATCACCGCCGACGAGATCAAGATCGACCGCTCCTTCATCACCGACATCCATAAGCGCCCGCGCAGCCAGGGCATCCTGCGCGCGATCGAATCCTTGAGCGAGGCGCTCGGCATGACGGTGATTGCCGAAGGCCTCGAATCCTACGAGGAGCTGGCTTATCTGCAGGCCGCGACCAAGATCCGCTACGCACAGGGCTATTACTTCTCGCGGCCGATCTTCCTGGAGGAGCTGAAGCTCGCAACGCCCGTCTCCAGCGAGGCGCGGGTCAGCGTGGCGAGCCGCCCGATGCAACAGAATCGCCAAGGCTATTCGCGCGCGAGCGGGTATCGAAGGTAAGCCGACGGCAGCCGCTGCAATCTCGGTGTCGTCGCCCGGCTTGACCGGGCGACCCAGTACGCCGAGACGATTGTGGTTAAGTCGATGGGCCGCGGCGTACTGGATGCCCCGGTCAAGCCGGGGCATGACAGTGGCGCGGGCGGCCCTTCAATCAATTCCCCCTTTGAAATTGCTGGCCTTTTGCTAATAAGCAGCCAGACTTCCCGCGAGGTACGTCATGCCCGCCTCCTCCATCAGCGATCCCGCCTATCTCCGTGCGCGCGCGATGGAGACGCTGTTCGAGCGGCTGGAAAAGCTCTGCGAGGGTGCGATTGCGATCGATCGCGGCGGACGCGTGGTCTACGTCAACGAGAAATATCTCGCCGCGCTCGGTCTCAACCATACCACCGAGGCGATCGGCCGGTCGATCGAGGAGGTCATCCCGAACAGCCTGATGCGGAAGGTGGCCGAGACCGGCGAGCCGATCCTGCTCGACATCATGGAGCTCGGCGGCGAGCAGCTCGTCGTCACCCGCATGCCGATCGAGGACGAGAACGGGACGGTGATCGGTGCGATCGGCTTCGTGCTCTATGATCATCTCGAAAGCCTGAAGCCGCTGCTCGCCCGCGTCGCCCAGCTCGAGAGCGATCTGCGGCTGGCGCGGCGGCAACTGTCCAACGCGCGCGCGGCGCGTTTCACCTTCGCCGATTTCGTCGGCACGACGCCGGGAATCGCGCGGGCCAAGGAGCTGGCAAGCCGTGCGGCGCGACAGAGCGTCACGGTGCTGCTCACCGGCGAGACCGGAACGGGCAAGGAGATGCTGGCGCAGGCGATCCACAACGCCTCCTCGCGCGCGGAGAAGCCGTTCGTCAGCGTCAACGTCGCTGCGATCCCGGACACGCTGATCGAGTCGGAGTTCTTCGGCACAGCGCCGGGCGCCTATACCGGCGCCGACCGCAGGGGGCGCGAGGGCAAATTCCGCATTGCCGACGGCGGCACGCTGTTCCTCGACGAGATCGGCGAGATGCCGCTGCAGCTCCAGGCAAAGCTCCTGCGGGTGCTCCAGGAGCGCGAGATCGAGCCGCTCGGGTCTGACAAGATCACCAGGGTCGACGTCCGCGTCATCGCCGCGACCAATGTCGACCTGCGCAAGCGCGTCAGCGACGGCGCATTTCGCGCCGATCTTTACTACCGTCTCAACGTGCTCTCGGTCGACCTGCCGCCGCTGCGTCACTGCCTCGACGATCTCCCCGACATCTGCGCCCGGCTGCTCGACGACATCAGCGCGTCGGGCGACTACGTCAAGGCGAAGATCACGCCGAGCGCGCTCGCCGCGCTCGCCCGCTATGATTGGCCGGGCAATGTCCGCGAGCTCCGCAACATCCTCGAGCGCGCGCTGATCCTCAGCGATTCCGGGCGGCTGACCGGCGAGGATGTCGCCCGCATTCTCCCCGTCGGCACCGAGGTCAGGCTTGCACCGCCCGAGCGCCCGGCCGGAACGGTGGTGCCCTATGCCGAAGCCGAGGCCGAGTTCGAGAAGCACACGCTCGAGCAGGCACTCGCCGCCAGCAACGGCCAGATCACCAAGGCCGCGAGGATGCTGCGGATCTCGCGCGCGACCTTCTACAAGAAGCTCGCCAAGTTCGGCCTCGCCTCGGGATCGGCGCCCGTCTGAGTTTCGAGACACGGGACCGTCCGGAGTCTCGGATTCCGGACACGGTGCCCGGTTACTCTTCGGCCGGGGACATGCGGAAATTGCCGTAGCTTTGGCCGCTTTCCGCGAACCAGCGGGATCTGGCGCGGACCTTGCTCTTTGCTGTCTTCCTCGCGGGAGCAAGCTATTCCAGGGCTGCTTCCCGCGATAAGATCAACGCAAAACAATAACGGCATGCGGTCGAAAGGGATCGGGAGGAACGCCGTGAGCCACCATCCAGCTCTGCCCTATTTGCGCAATTCCGAGAAGGGCAAGGTCGTCTCGGCGGCCGAGGCGGTCATGCTGATCCGCGACGGCGACACGGTGGCGACGGGCGGCTTCGTCGGCATCGGCTTTGCCGAGGAGATCGCGATCGCGTTGGAGGAGCTCTATCTGTCCCACGAGGGCGATGCACCCTACACGCAGGGCAAGCCGCGCAATCTGACGCTGGTCTATGCGGCCGGGCAAGGCGACGGCAAGCAGCGCGGCCTCAATCATTTCGCGCATGAAGGGCTGGTGCGGCGCGTGATCGGCGGGCATTGGGGCCTTGCGCCGAAACTGCAGCAGCTCGCGATCGCGAACCAGATCGAGGCCTACAACCTGCCGCAAGGCGTCATCACGCATCTGTTCCGCGACATCGCCGCGCACCGGCCCGGCCACATCACCCGCGTCGGCATGGGCACCTTCGTCGACCCCCGGCACGGCGGCGGCAAGCTGAACGCACGCACCACCGAGGACATGGTGGAGCTGATCACGCTCCGCGGCGAGGAGTGCCTGCTCTACAAGACGTTCCCGATCGATGTCGGGATCATCCGCGCCACCACCGGCGATCCCGACGGCAATCTCACCATGGAGAAGGAGGCGCTGACGCTCGAGGCGCTGGCCATCGCCATGGCGGCGCATAATTCCGGCGGCATCGTCATCGCCCAGGTCGAGCGCGTCGCCGAAGCCGGCAGCCTCAATCCGCGCGAGGTCAAGATTCCCGGCATTCTCGTCGACTGCGTCGTCGTGGCGAGGCCCGAGAACCACTGGCAGACTTTTGGCACGCAATACAATCCGGCTTTCTCGAGCGAGATCCGCGTCCGCGCGGCTTCGCTGCCGGTGATGCCGATCAGCGAGCGCAAGATCATCGCGCGGCGCGCCGCCCTGGAGCTGAAGGCCAACAGCGTCGTCAATCTCGGCATCGGCATGCCGGAGGGCATCGCCTCGGTCGCCAACGAAGAGCGCATCATCGACCTCATCACGCTGACGGCAGAGCCCGGCGTGATCGGCGGCATCCCGGCGAGCGGCATCGACTTTGGCGCTGCGATCAACACGCAGGCGGTGATCGACCAGCCCTATCAGTTCGACTTCTACGACGGCGGCGGTTTGGACGCCGCCTTCCTCGGCCTCGCCCAGGTCGACCGCGCCGGCAACCTCAATGTCAGCAAGTTCGGACCGAAGCTCGCCGGGGCCGGCGGCTTCATCAACATCAGCCAGAATGCCAAGGAAGTCGTGTTCGTCGGCACGTTCGGTGCGGGCAAGCAGCGCGTCGCGGTGCGCGACGGGAAACTCGTCATCCTCGACGAAGCCAAGTCGCGCAAATTCGTCGAGAGCGTCGAGCACGTCACCTTCAGCGGCCCGTTTGCCGCCGCACGCAAGCAGCGCACGCTGTACGTCACCGAGCGTTGCGTGTTCGAGCTCCGGCCCGACGGGCTCGAGCTCACCGAAATCGCGCCCGGCATCGACATCGAGCGCGACATCCTGCGCCTGATGGATTTCAAGCCGTTGATCCCGCGCGACCCCACCCTGATGGACGCGCGCATCTTCGGCGACGGGCTCATGGAGCTGCGCGAGCGCCTGCTCACCATCCCGCTCGACCAGCGCTTCACGCTGGACGAGCAGCAGAACCTGTTCTTCGTCAATCTCGAGCGCTATCCGCTGCGCAGCAAGGCGGAGATCGACACCATCGCTGCCATCGTCGAGGCGAAGCTCGCGCCGCTCGGACGCCGGGTCTACGCCATCGTCAATTATGACAATTTTTCCATCCTGCCGGAGCTGATGGACGACTATTCCGCGATGGTCCGCAGCCTCGTCGACCGCTTCTATTCCGGCGTGTCGCGCTACACCACGTCGGGCTTCCTGCGCATCAAGCTCGGCGAGGCGCTGGAGAAGCGCGGCGTCGCGCCGCACATCTTCGAGAGTGCGGAGGAAGCGCAGTCGGATCGGCGTCAGGCCGAGGGAGCCGGCGCTGCGCGGCCAGCTCAAAAATGATGCATGTTCGAAAGGCCGACATGTTCAGGCGGAAGGTTCAATTGCAATGTTCGCAAGCTTGTGCAAATCGCTGTTGCCGAGAAACTTTGAATCAGGAGGGACCATCGTGCGTCGATCACTCATCATAACAACAACCATTCTCGCGCTCGCCGCGAGCACCTCCGCACGGGCCGACGATCTCAAGGTCGCGCTGATCTACGGCAAGACCGGCCCGCTCGAGGCCTACGCGAAGCAGACCGAGACCGGCCTGAAGATGGGTTTTGAATACGCCACCAAGGGCACGATGACGCTCGATGGCCGCAAGATCGTCGTCATCACCAAGGACGACCAGGGCAAGCCGGACCTTGCCAAGGCTGCACTCGCCGAAGCCTATCAGGACGACAAGGCCGATATCGCGATCGGCACGACCTCGTCGGCCGCTGCGCTCGCCATTCTTCCGGTCGCCGAGGAGAACAAGAAGATCCTGATCGTCGAGCCCGCGGTCGCGGACCAGATTACCGGCGAGAAGTGGAATCGCTACATCTTCCGCACTGCGCGCAATTCCTCGCAGGACGCGATCTCCAACGCGGTCGCGATCGGCAAGCAGGGCGTCACCGTGGCGACGCTGGCGCAGGACTATGCCTTCGGCCGCGACGGCGTCGCCGCCTTCAAGGAGGCACTCGCCAAGACCGGCGCGACGCTCGCGGCCGAAGAATATGCCCCGACCTCGACCACCGACTTCACCGCAGTCGGCCAGCGCCTGTTCGACGCGCTGAAGGACAAGCCGGGCCGCAAGGTGATCTGGGTGATCTGGGCCGGCGCCGGCAATCCGCTGGCCAAGCTCCAGGACATGGATCCGAAGCGCTACGGCATCGAGCTCTCCACCGGCGGCAACATCCTGCCGGCGCTCGCCGCCTATAAGGGCCTGCCCGGCATGGAAGGCGCGACCTATTACTTCTATGAGATCCCGAAGAACCCGGTGAACGACTGGCTGGTCGCCGAGCATCAGAAGCGCTTCAACGCGCCGCCGGACTTCTTCACCGCGGGCGGCTTTGCCGCCGCGATGTCCGTCGTCGCCGCCGTCACCAAGGCGAAGTCGACCGACACCGAGAAGCTGATCACGGCGATGGAGGGCCTGGAGTTCGACACGCCGAAGGGCAAGATGGTGTTCCGGAAAGAAGACCATCAGGCGCTGCAGAGCATGTATCACTTCAAGGTCAAGGTCGATCCGAACGTCGCCTGGGCCGTGCTCGAGCCGGTGCGCGAGCTGAAGATCGAGGACATGGACGTTCCCGTCAAGAACAAGCGGTGATCTTTCTTGCTTCACCTCCCCCGCTTGCGGGAGAGGCCGGGAGAGGGCTCTTTCCTCTTGGGGGCTCTCGCCTGCGGTGACACCCTCTCCCCACCCCTCCCCCGCAAGCGGGGGAGGGAGCCCACTGTGATCGTGGATAGATCTTCATCCAAATCCGATCGAAATTTCTCATGCCCCTCACCCTCGAAACCCGCGACCTCACCATCCGCTTCGGCGGTCATATCGCGGTCAACAACGTCTCCTGCACGTTTCGCCCGGGCGAGCTCACCGCCATCGTCGGGCCGAACGGCGCCGGCAAGACCACCTATTTCAATTTGATCTCGGGCCAGCTGCGCGCCTCACACGGCAGCATCCTGTTTGACGGCACCGACATCACCCAGCATTCCGCGCCGCTGCGCACGCGCGCAGGCCTCGGGCGCGCCTTCCAGCTCACCAACCTGTTCCCGAATCTCACCGTGGAAGAAAACGTCCGCCTCGCGGTGCAGGCCGCCAGCGGCACCCATTACGACATGCTGCGGCCCTGGATGGTGCGCCGCGACCTGATCGCGCGCGCCGACGCCATCCTCGACCAGGTCGCGCTCGGCAATCGCCGCGGCGTCGCCGCCACCGCGCTGTCCCATGGCGACCAGCGCAAGCTCGAGGTGGCGCTGATGATCGCGCTGGAGCCAAAAGTCTTCATGTTCGACGAGCCCACCGCCGGCATGAGCATCGACGAGGTGCCGGTCGTTCTGAACCTCATCGCGCAGCTCAAGCAGGACAGGAGCAAGATCATCCTGCTGGTCGAGCACAAGATGGACGTGGTGCGCTCGCTCGCCGACCGCATCATCGTGCTGCACAACGGACAACTTGTTGCAGATGGACCGCCGGCCGAGGTGATCGCCTCGCCGATCGTGCAGGAAGCCTATCTCGGCGTCGCACCGAAGAGTGCCGCATGACCGATCTCTTGAAACTCTCCGGCGTGCACACCCATATCGGGCGCTATCACATCCTCCAGGGCATCGATCTCGCCGTCCCACAAGGGCAGGTGACGATGCTGCTCGGCCGCAACGGCGCCGGCAAGACCACGACGCTGCGCACCATCATGGGCCTATGGCAGGCCTCGAAGGGCGAGATCACCCTCGCCGGCGAGCGCATCGAGAGCCTTGCGACGCCCGACATCGCAAGGCGCGGCGTCGGTTACGTGCCGGAGAGCATGGCGGTGTTCTCCGATCTGACAGTCAAGGAAAACCTGGTGCTCGCAGCCCGCGACGGGCCGCTCGACGACACCCAGCTCGACTGGATCTTCGGCTTCTTTCCGGCGCTGCGCCGCTTCTGGCTGTCGCGCGCGGGAAGCCTGTCGGGCGGGCAGAAGCAGATGCTGTCGATTGCGCGCGCCATCATCGAGCCGCGCAAGCTGCTCTTGATCGACGAGCCGACCAAGGGCCTCGCGCCCGCCATCGTGATGGCGCTGATCGAGTGCCTGAAGGAGATCAAGCGCAAGGGCGCAACGATCCTGCTGGTCGAACAGAACTTCTTTGCCGCCCGCGAGCTCGGCGACACCGTACTCGTCATGGACAACGGCACCATCGTTCATCGCGGCGAGATGGCGGCGCTCGCCGCCGACGTGCCGCTGCAGGAGCGGCTGCTCGGCCTGAGCCTGGAGGCGCATCAGTGACAGACCTTGCCGCAACCGATCCGCTGCCGAAGCCGAAGCGCGATCTCGCGCCGATCCTGCTGCCGGTCGCCCTCGCCCTTCTGATGATCCCGTTGATCGGATCGACCTCATCCTGGCTGACGCTGACCGCCGCGAGCCTTGCCATGGGCATGATGATCTTCATCATGGCCTCGGGCCTCACGCTGGTGTTCGGCCTGATGGACGTGCTCAATTTCGGCCACGGCGCCTTCATCGCCGTCGGCGCCTATGTCGCCACCTTGGTGCTGGCGCCGTTTGCGGCGTCCATCCAGGCGGACTCGCTGTGGATGAACCTCGCCGTGCTGGGCCCGGCCGCGCTGCTGTCGATGGCGGTCTCGGGCGCGCTCGGCCTCGTCGTCGAGCGGGTGCTGATTCTGCCGGTCTACGGCCAGCATCTGAAGCAGATCCTGATGACGACCGGCGGCCTGATCGTCGCCGAGCAGACGCTCTATGCGCTGTGGGGACCGCAGATCATCCCGATGCCGTTGCCGACCTCGCTACGCGGCTCCTTCATTCTCGGCGACGTCGCGATCGCCAAATACCGCGTACTGGCGATGCTGATCGGGCTCGCCGTCTTCATCGCGATCCAGCTCGTGCTCAACCGCACCAAGCTCGGCCTCCTCATCCGCGCCGGTGTCGAGAACCGCGAGATGGTGGAAGCGCTCGGCTACCGCATCCGCCGCCTGTTCCTCGGCGTGTTCATGACGGGATCGGCGCTGGCCGGCCTCGGCGGCGTGATGTGGGCGCTCTATCGCGAGCAGGTGCACGCCTCCATGAGCGACGACCTCACCGTCCTGATCTTCATCGTCGTCATCATCGGCGGCCTGGGATCGATCGGCGGCTGCTTCATCGGCGCGATTCTCGTCGCCATGGTCGCCAATTACGGCGGCTTCCTGGTGCCAAAACTCGCCCTCGTCTCCAACATCCTGCTGATGGTCGCCGTTCTGATGTGGCGGCCGCGCGGCCTCTATGCGGTGACCAGCCGATGATGATCCTCTCAGGCGATCCGCCGAAGAGCCGCGTGCTCACGCTTCTTCTCGTCGTCATCATCCTGGCACTGGCGGCAACGCCGTTCCTGTTTCCGGGTGCCAAGGCGCTGAACGTCGCGGCCAAGATCTGCGTCTTTGCCGCGCTGGTCGCCTCCTACGACCTGCTGCTCGGCTACACCGGCTCGGTGTCGTTCGCCCACACCATGTTCTACGGCATCGGCAGCTACGCCATCGCGATCGCGCTGTACGGGATGGGCCCGAACTGGGCCGCGGTCGCCACCGCTATCGTCACCGGCCTGCCGCTCGCCGCGCTGCTTGCGCTCGCGATCGGGCTGTTCTCGCTGAGGGTTGCCGCGATCTTCTTTGCCATGATCACGCTGGCCGTGGCGTCAGCGTTCCAGGTGCTGGCCTCGCAGCTGTCCTGGCTGACCGGCGGCGAGGACGGTCGCAGCTTTCAGCTGCCGGAGCTGCTGCGCCCCGGCACGGTGCTGATCTCCAAGAGCCTGTTCGGCTTCGAGGTCAACGGCCGCATCTTCACCTACTACCTGGTGCTCGCCATCTCGGCCCTGATGATCCTCGCTTTGCTGCGCGTCGTGAACTCGCCGTTCGGGCGCGTGCTGCAGGCGATCCGCGAGAACCGGTTTCGCGCCGAGGCGCTCGGTTTCCGCACCGTTTTCCACCTGACCTACGCCAACTGCCTTGCTGCGCTCGTCGCCGCGAGCGCCGGCATTTTGAACGCGCTGTGGCTGCGCTATGCCGGTCCGGACACCTCGCTCAGCTTCTCGATCATGCTGGACATCCTGCTGATGGTCGTGATCGGCGGCATGGGCACGATCTACGGCGCGATCATCGGCGCCACCATCTTCATCCTCGCCCAGAACTATTTGCAGTCGCTGATGGGTGTCGCCTCCCAGGCGGCGGGCGAATCCGGCCTGCCGCTGCTGCCGGGGCTGTTGCATCCCGACCGCTGGCTGCTGTGGCTCGGGCTGCTCTTCATCGCCAGCGTCTACTTCTTCCCGACCGGCGTGGTCGGACGACTGCGGAAGGCCGGCGGCGGCAAGAGTGCGGGCGGCACGCACTAAGCCGGCATTCATGATGCAGAGCAGCGATTGCGCGCGCCGCGCAACCGCAACGAGATTCCCGCTTCGCGGCCTACGGACGCGACCACGCGACCGGGTTAATGCTTAGGTAACTGGTTTTCCTAAGGTTTGCGCCATTTCTGCGATGTATTCCTGTTCCACCAGGGAGGGGGAATGCGCCAGGTCTATTCCACGGTTGCAGCCGGAATATCTTTAGCCGCGAGGAACGGCTGGGAGGTCTTAGCGCGGCGTGGTCCTGTGCTGTGGCTGACCCTGTGCGGCGTGTTGCTGGTCGCGGGCATTTTCATCGTCACGGCCGTGGCCGTCGGCGAGTTTCGCGAGCGGGCCCTCGTCAACCGCGAACGCGAGCTGGAAAATACGGTGCAGCTGATCGCGCGGCACTTCGATCAGCAATTCCAGGATTCCGACATCGTCGCCGCCGATGTGATCGGGCAGATGAACCTGCCTGACATCACCTCGCCCGCAATGTTCCGCGAACGCATGTCCGGACCTGCGATGAACCAGATGCTGCGCAGCAGGATCGGCTCCGTGTCCTATCTCGGTGACATCGCGATCTATGATGCCGACGGCGAGCTGATCAACTGGTCGCGGGCCCAACCCCTGCCCAAGATCAGCGTCTCCTCGCGCGCTTATTTCCAGACGTTCAAATCGAATCCAACGGCCGAGCCGGTCATCCTGGAATCGGTCCGCAGCTTCATCATCGACAAATGGACCACGATCGTCGCACGCCGGCTGACCGGCGCCGATGGCACCTTCCTCGGTGCGATGGTCCGGCGCATCGACCCGGACAGCTACCGCCAGTATTTCGCATCCGTCGCGCTTGCCGAGGGTACGGCGATCTCGCTGTTCGATCGCGAGGGCAAGATGCTGGCCCGCTATCCGCACGTCGAAGAATTGATCGGACGCAGTTTCAAGCACGCCCCGCTGATGCAAAAGGTGCTGACCAGGGGCGGTCAGCAGACGCTTCGCGTCAAGAGCCCGATCGACGGCGAGGACCGGCTGGGCTCGGCCGCGTCCCTGAATCATTTTCCCCTGATCATCGTCGCGACCAATACGATGTCGGCTGCGCTCGCGGACTGGCGGCAGCAGACCGGCGTCCTGGTCGCAACGGCAGGCTTCTCGGCAGCCGTGGTCGCGCTGATCCTCTATCTCATCATTCGGCAGATCAACCGGCAGAACCGCGAGGCCCAGGAGCGAATCGAATTGGAGCGGCAGCGGCTGGACACCGCCCTCAACAACATGTCCCAGGGGCTGATCCTGTACGATGCCGCCGGATACATCGTCATTTGCAATCGCCGCTACGCCGACATGTTCGGTCTGTCCCACGACGTCATCAAGCCCGGCTGCCACATTCACGAGGCGATGTACCATCGCAAGGAGCGTGGCGCGTTCGACGGCAACGTCGAGGAATTTTGCGCGGAGGTCATGCGGATCGTCGCCGAGGGCACGGTCTCCACGAGAACTCATCAGCTGGCCAACGGTCGCGCCTTCCATGTCATCAACACCCCGCTGGCGCAGGGCGGCTGGGTCGCCACGATCGAAGACATCACTGAGCGCCGCGACTTGGAGCAGGAGCGCGATCGCAACCACACCTTCCTCCGCGAGATCATCGATCATATCCCCTCGCAGATCACCGTGAAGGACGCGCGTACGCGGGAATATCTGCTGCTCAACGTCGTCGCCGAGCAGCTGTTCGGCCAGTCTCGTCAGGATGTCGTCGGCAAGACTGCTTTCGACATCTTCCCCGAAGGGCCCGCCGCCCACATCACCGAGGACGACAGCAGCGCGCTGAAATCGGCCAAGGGATTGTTCAAGGACGAGCACGCCTGGCACATGCCGGGCATGGGGCTGCGCTACATCACCTCGACCCGGATCGGCATCCGCGATGAAGCCGGCGAGCCGCGTTATCTCATCCATGTCATCGACGACGTCACCGAGCGGCGTCGCGCCGACGAGAAGATCGCGCATATGGCGCATTACGATGCGCTGACCGACCTGCCGAACCGGACCCTGTTCCGCGAGCAGATCGAACGCGAGCTGGCGAAGGTCGCCGACGGCTGCCAGTTCGCCCTGCTCTACATCGACGTCGACGAATTCAAGGGCATCAACGATTCGCTCGGCCACCATGTCGGCGACGAGCTGCTGAAAGCGATTGCGGGCCGCTTGCGCGGCTGCCTCAAGCAGGGCGACCTGATCGCGCGGCTCGGCGGCGACGAGTTTGCGGTGATCCAGACCGGGATCGGATCGTCCGCCGACGTGCTGTCCTTCGTGACGCGGATCTACCAGGCGATACGACAACCCTATCATTGCCTCGGCCATCAGCTCTCGACCGATGCCAGCATCGGGATCGCGCTGGCGCCGCAGGACGGCACCGATCTCGACCAGCTGATCAAGAACGCCGACCTCGCGATGTACGGCGCCAAGGCCGAGGGGCGCCGCACCCACCGCTTCTTCGAGCCGGAAATGGATGCGAGCGCCAAGGCACGCCTGAGCATGGAGCTGGATCTGCGGCAGGCCCTGGTGAATGGCGGCTTCGAGATTCACTATCAGCCGCTGGTCGACCTGCGCACCAGTGAAGTGTCGGGCTGCGAGGCGCTGCTGCGCTGGCGGCATCCCGAGCGCGGCATGGTGTCGCCGACGGAGTTCATTCCGGTCGCCGAGGACACCGGCTTGATCACCGAGCTCGGCGATTGGGTGCTGCGCATGGCCTGCAACGAGGCCGCGACCTGGCCGGCGCATGTCCGTGTCGCGGTCAACGTCTCGCCGGTGCAACTCAAATGCGACACGCTGGCGCTGCGGATTGCGGGCGCGCTCGCCGCCTCCGGGCTGGACCCGCGCCGGCTCGAGCTCGAGATCACCGAGGCCGTGCTGATCCGCGACGACGAGGCGGCGCTCTCGATCCTGCATCAGCTGCGCTCGATCGGTGTGCGCATCGCGCTCGACGATTTCGGCACCGGCTACTCCTCGCTGAGCTATCTGAAGCGCTTCCCGTTCGACAAGATCAAGATCGACCGCTGCTTTGTCGCCGACATCGCAGAGGCGAGCGGCGCGCCTGTCATCGTGCAGGCGGTGGTGAACATCGCCGCCGCCAGCAACATGACCACGGTCGCCGAGGGCGTCGAGACCGAGGCGCAGCGCGACATGCTGCGCGCGCTCGGCTGCACGCAGATGCAGGGCTATCTGTTCAGCGCGCCGAAGCCGGCCAGCGAAGTGCGAAAGCTGTTCGGTTCCGACGATGGCTTGCCCGGGACCTTGCCCGTGGCGGCGGTGGCCTGATGGCGAAGTCGCGCAAGAGCGTCGATGTCGCGGATTCCTACGCGGTGCGGCTGATGCAGCACCTGGTGGTGCCGACCTTCGTGATCGACCCGAAGCGCCGCGTCGTGATCTGGAACAGGGCCTGCGAGCGGCTGACCGGCGTCGCCGCCTCCGAGGTGATCGGCACCAGCAACCACTGGCAGGCCTTCTACGAGACCAAGCGCCCATGCCTTGCCGACCTCGTCGCGCTCGACCGGCCGGAGCAACTGCCGGAATACTATTCGGAATATGCCGCGCGCGGCCATAACGGCCTCGGTTTTTCCGCAGAGAACTGGTGCGTGATGCCGAAGCTCGGCAACCAGCTCTATCTCGCCATCGACGCCGGCCCGATCCATGACGAGGCCGGCCAGCTGATCGCGGTGGTGGAGACGCTGCGCGACCTCACCGACCAGAAGCGCGCCGAGATGGCGCTGAAGGAGCTTGCCACCAAGGACGGTCTGACCGGCCTGTCGAACCGCCGCGCCTTCGACCAGATGCTGATGAGCGAATGGGCCCGCGCCCAGCGCACACAGAAGCCGCTGGCGCTGCTGTTCGTCGACGTCGACCATTTCAAGCTGTTCAACGACCGCCACGGCCATCAGAGCGGCGACGAATGCCTGCGCGCGGTCGCTGCCGCCGTCAGCCGGCATGCCGTGCGCCCACTCGACCTCGCCAGCCGCTATGGCGGCGAGGAGTTCGCGCTGATCCTGCCGGACATGGATTGCGACACCGCCTGCATCGTCGCCGAGGAGATCCGTAGCGCCGTCATGGCCTTGCAGATCGCCCATGGCGCCACGGGTGCCGGCGACCACGTCACCCTCAGCGTCGGCGTCGCAAGCCAGATTCCCAGTGGCGCCGATGGCAGCCCCGACCGGCTGCTGGGTGCGGCCGACGAGGCGCTCTATGTCGCCAAACGGCTCGGCCGCAATCGCGTCATCTGTGCCGAGCGCGTATTGGCCGAATTCGCCGCCCTTGGCCGGGAAGCCGCAGCGGTTCCGGCTCCTTTTCGGCGCAAATCAGCTTAAGCTCGATGCCGCGAGAAGCGGTTGCCCGCTCCGCGCCAATCGGCTAAATGAACCTCGACTAGCACCCGTAGCTCAGCTGGATAGAGCGTTGCCCTCCGAAGGCAAAGGTCACACGTTCGAATCGTGTCGGGTGCGCCATTTTATGATTTTGCACGATGCAGTGCGATTTCGCCGGCGTCGACCATACGAACAAGGCCGATCGTCACACGTTCGTGCAAGAATGCGGCTTCACGATGCGAACTAAGCTCTGGATCGCCGAGTTCGTCTTGCCTGCCCCTGCACGTATTCGCGCAGCGCTCGATTGATCCGCGTCTGATAACCCTCATTGGATGCCGTGTGGCTCTTGAACCAGGCAACGACATCGGCATCGAGTCGAAGAGTTAGTTGCTGTTTGACGGGTCGATAAGAAAGGCCGCGCTTGGGCCCCGGACCAGTCGCCGAGCTCCGGCGCGTCTGATGTATCGATGGCATCATCGGGGAGTGCCGCGAGCAACTTCAGTTCGGCTCGCTGCTCGGCCGTCAACCGCTTAGAAGTTCCTTTCTTCATAGGCTCTCCTTTCGTGTGCTGTGGCCTTGCGCGCACTGATGATGCGACCGACCTGCTCGCCTCCGGTTTCCCCCGGGCCACGTATGGACGACCAGCAGCAACACCGGCCCAACGAGCCCGATAGTGTGCCAGCGGTCGGCGTCCGGGTGTGGGTCCGGTCTTGACGCGTGGAGCGGATCGTCAAACACAAGCACCGCGGTTTCGTGCTTCTGCTCCCGTATTCTCCGCCGATAAGCGTAGCGAAAGATCGAAGGCCGGCGCCGCAGCAGCGTCGGATGGGTTGCCCTTCTTATCGGGCATGGCCTGACCAGGGACGAGCGCAATCGGACGTCGGGAGAGCTCAGCCCGTTCTGTGGTTGAGGAACGCATCCCGGCACGCTAAAGGCGAGCGGGGCGCGCGCGGATCTGCCGTCGAACGATCCAGCGCCAACGGAATCAGCATGCACTTGGTCACAAAGCTATCCCATCGACGCGACATTGACGGGCTCCGGGCGGTCGCCGTCTTGAGCGTATTCTTCTACCACTTGGACGTTCCGCCGTTCGGCGGCGGCTTTGTCGGGGTCGACCTGTTCTTCGTCGTGTCGGGCTATCTGATCTCGCGGATCATTCTCAGCGAGGCTGACCGCGGCGAATTTTCGATCCAGCGATTTTACGAGCGCCGCATCCGGCGCCTCTTTCCCGCAGCGATCGCCACAATCATCGGCACCCTGGCCATCGGCGCCCTCTGGTTCTCTCCCGGGCTTTTCAAGGGCCTGACGCAAGACATCGTGGCAACGCTGGGCTCGGTCTCGAACTTCTATTTCTGGCGGGGCAGCCACGCATATTTTGCGAGCTCGGCCGACCCGAGCCCCGTGCTGCATTTCTGGTCGCTGGCCGTCGAGGAGCAATTCTATCTCTTATGGCCCGTGTTCATCCTGCTAGGACGCAGATTGCTCGGCCGCGCGCTGCCCTTGCTCATTCTTGGCAGTGCAGTTCTTTCGTTTGGCGTAGCGCAGGCGACACTCGCAACCGACAGCTCGGGTGCTTTTTACCTGCCGACCTGCCGCGCCTTCGAATTTGCGATTGGATCGCTGGTCATCTTTGCGGAGCAGAGGCTGAACCTCTCGGCCGGGGAGCGCTCGCTGCTAGCTGCCGCCGGACTCGCGCTGATCGGTTACGCGGTCATCAGCTTCGATAGTGCGACCCCCTTCCCTGGCGCGAATGCCCTCTTCCCATGCCTGGGTGCAGCCTGCGTGATTTTGGCGGGCGACCGTCACGCCCTCTCGCCTCTCCTGGCCAATCCGCTGACTGCAAGGATTGGGCTAATCTCCTACTCGCTCTACCTCGTGCACTGGCCGCTGATCGTCTACGCAAGCTACATCATGGGCGATGACGCCAAGTCGGCTGTGGCGAAAGTGCTCACCGTCGCCCTCGCGATGACACTTGCCGAGCTCATGTATCAGCGGATCGAAAAGCCGTATCGCGCGGGCCGCTCGTCATTGCTGCGGGTTGCCGGCCCTGCGGCCGCGACGATCATCTCGCTCGCCGCCATTGCTTTTGTGGCCAATCGTCAGGATGGTTGGCCATGGCGGCTTCGCGCACAGGCTCGCGAGCTCGCCGAGCTGCAGCGGTTCGGATTCTGGCCGTGCGCCAGGAGCGCACAATCGAAGTGTGCTTTCGGTTCCTTGAGCGATCCCGTCGGCTTGCAACTGCTCGGCGACTCATTTGCCGAGCATTATGTCGCGGCGCTGGACCCCGTGGCAAAGCGCGCGGCTGTCCGGGGAGAGGCCTATACGGCCGAAGGTTGCCCGCTGCTCGTCGGCCTCGTGCGGACCGATTTCGACGGCTCGCAGGACTGCAAACGCCAGCGAGACTCCTACCTGGCCGCGATCAGGCAGAGCCAGAGCCCGATTGTGCTCAGTCAATCCTGGATGACTTACGGTGAGTCGATCCATAACGAGCTCGCGCCGGACGTCAAAGCTCCGGCGCTGCAGATCTGGCGAGCCGGCATCGAGAACACGATCCATGACCTGGGCGGCAACGGACGGCGCATCCTGATCATCGCGCCCGGGGTCGAGCCGGGCTGCCGCAGCTTGATGTCCCGCTTCGCACCGGGGCCGCTCTGGCATGCACCAAGCAAGGCCTGTCCTTCTGTGCCCCTCGATCGCGTGCATGGCGACAATCGCGAGTTCTATGCCATGCTCGAGGACATCCGGAGTCGCTATCCGAGCCAGCTCTTTATCCTCTATCCGGAACACTATTTATGCGGAGAAGCCGAGTGTCCGACCGCTGTGGGCGGGCTCTGGCTCTATTGGGACGTCAATCACCTCACCGTCGCAGGTGCGCAGCGAGTTGGCGACGGAGCCTCAAACCAGCTCCTTGAGTTCATCCGCGGCCAAGAAGGGGCTCCGCCTCATCCAAGCAATCGCGGCCGAGCCGAAGCCATCTCGACGGAACGGAACTGACGAGCGCCTCTCCTGGCGAATGACGCTCCGGCCGTGCGGCGTACAACCCGCAAGCTCCGCATCACGCCGGCGGGTCAGACCTATTTTGAACGGTGCCGCGTTGGGCTTCTCGAGATCGAGGCCGCCGAAGCTGCGATTTCGGCAGAGGCTGGAGGTCTGACCGGGTCGCTTCGGCTCACGGCGGCCGTCGATATCGCGCAAAGCCTGCTGCCGCCTATCATCAGCGGGTTTCGCGAGGCATTCCCGACGGTGCGCATAGAACTGATCGTCACCGACCGGGTTGTCGACATGATTGCAGAAGGCGTCGATCTCGCCATCCGCGTCGGTCCGTTACGAGATTCAAGTCTGGTGACGAGGTCTTTCGTAACGGGCCCATCGGGACTGTTCGCCAGCCAGCACTATCTCGACCGACGCGGCGTCCCCACTCACATCGATGATCTAAAGCATCACGACCTGATTGGATTCGGCAAGCCTTGGAGCTCATCCTTTACCCATGCTGATGGGAACGCGGAAGGTCAGCGTCGATTTGTCTGGCGACCTGACTTGCGACGATCTGCTGACGGTCAGAACCTTTGTCGCCATGGGGCTTGGGATCGGATTTGTGCCGGCCTTCTTCGCAGACCAGTTGCGGCTGGTGCGCGTCCTGCCAGCTCTTCGCTCGCCGCTGACCGGGCTCTTTTTCGCCTATCCTGCCCAGAAGTTCGTGGCATCGCGCGTCAAAAGGTTCATCAGCTTCGCTGCAGCCAATGTGAAGCGCCTGCACTTACATCCCTAGCCCTGGCGTCGCATTGGATCGAGCGGCCTCGCAATGTTGTTCCGCCGTATGCGCACCGGCGTCTACGTCAGCATCGAAATGATCGCCTGGACCTGATCAGAGGCGGACGCCACCAGTCCGTCATATGACGTCTGGCCGTGCGCGGCAGCCTTCAGGATGCATTCGGCGACGGCCGCTTTCAGACCGAACACCGGCTGATCGGCCGGCACGCTCGCCATCACGGTCTCCAGTGCCTGGCGCATCGTCTGAATGAGCTCCGAGCTGTATTGCATGGCCTGTCCTCCGTAGGCTCATATTAGATTGCGGGCCCCTGCTTGCCACTCACAAGCCTGAGATTGCGCTTTTGATAACTGCCCGGTCCATCACCTCGCACTTCTGCTTGCGCGATTGTATCATCTTGCCATGAGCGAATCCGACACGGTGCCTGACGCAGCCCGACCGGTGCGCAAGATCATCCATATCGACATGGATGCCTTCTATGCGTCGGTGGAGCAACGCGACAATCCGGAGCTGCGCGGCAAGCCGGTCGCGGTCGGAGGCTCCGCGGAACGTGGTGTCGTCGCCGCGGCCAGCTATGAGGCCCGCAAGTTCGGCGTTCGCTCGGCGATGCCGTCCGTGACCGCGAAGCGGCAGTGCCCCGATCTGATCTTCGTCAAGCCGCGGTTCGAGGTCTATAAGGCGATCAGTAGGCAGATTCGCGACATCTTCGCCGAGCACACGGCGATCATCGAGCCGCTGTCACTCGACGAGGCCTATCTCGACGTGACGGAGAACCTGCAAGGCATTCCGCTGGCGCGGGACATCGCGCTGAAGATCCGCGAGAAGATCAAGGCAGAAACGGGCCTCAACGCGTCGGCGGGCATCTCCTACAACAAGTTTCTGGCCAAGCTCGCTTCCGATCATCGCAAGCCCAATGGTCAATTCGTAATCTCGCCGGAGATGGGACCGGCTTTCGTCGAGACGCTGCCCGTCGGCAAGTTCCATGGCATCGGTCCGGCCACAGCTGCGAAGATGAATGCGCTCGGCCTGTTCACCGGCCGCGACATCCGTAACCAGACGCTCGAGTTCATGAATGCGACGTTCGGCAAGTCGGGCGCCTATTACTATTGGATATCACGCGGTGTGGACGAGCGGCCGGTGCGGGCCAACCGGATCCGCAAGTCGATCGGCGCGGCGAATACGTTCTCGATCGACCTCGACGCATTCGACGCGCTGGTCGCCGAGCTCAAACCTCTCGTCGACAAGGTCTGGCGCCATTGCGAGGCGACCGGCAACCGAGGCCGCACCGTTACGCTGAAGATCAAGTTCGCCGACTTTGAGATCATCACACGCAGCAGGTCCATCGCAGCGGCCGTTGCGGGCCGGGACGAGCTGGAGCGGCTGGCCTGCGGCCTGCTCGAAGCCGAGATGCCGCTGCCCAAGCGCGTCCGGCTGCTGGGGGTCTCGCTGTCGTCACTCCAGGTGGGGGACGATGCGGAGCCGCAGCTGACGTTGGGCATCTGAACGGGGTTGGAGGCCGCTTTAGCTGACGCGGCATCTTTTATCCGCGACGCGGCTTCAAACCTGTCGTAGAGACAGCAAGACACGGTTTTTCGCGATTGAGTTGGAATGCTTGCCTTGTTGATACGCCTCGGACTGCGCTTCGAAGACCGCATCGAAGAGCGCCGGTTTGTCGATCAATATGTCCGGGGCAGTCTCGGCTGGACGCAGATCGCGATGCTGCTCGGCGCGGCCACCTATGCCGGCTACACGCTCTGGGACTGGGTGCTCTACCCCGAAGTCCTGCCGACCACACTCGCAATCCGTGGTGGCACCGCCGTGTTTATCCTGCTTCCCCTGACGGCGCTGCTGTCACGTCGCTGGATGAAGCCATGGGCGGAGACGATCTTCCTCGTCTATTGCGTCATCCCCGGCTGCATCCTGCCGAGCATCTATCTCGTGCTGCCGTCGGGCTTCACCTTTGCCGCGCCCGGCATGATGATGATCATCCTGTTCGTCTCGACCATGCTGCCGTTGCGGATCGGCTCGCTGGCGATCTTCTGCCTGCTCTCGTGGGTGGCGCTGCTGATCGCCGAGTCGTTCGCGCCGACGATGCCGACGGGTCTCAGGTTCATCAACCATTCGCTCGTCGGCAACGCCTACGCATTATCGCTCTACGCCGTGGCTGCGCGCGAATACCGGGCGCGAAAACAATTCCGGACATCCGAGGCGCTGCAGCGGGAGAAAGAACGCTCGGAGAAATCGCTGCGCGATCTACGCGCGACCCAGGAGCACCTCGTGCAGGCGGAAAAGCTCGCCTCGCTCGGGCAATTGGTGGCAGGTGTCGCTCACGAGGTCAGCACCCCGCTCGGCCTCGCCTTGACGACCTCGACGGCCATGCAGGCTGACTTGCAAACAATGGCTGACGCATTGGGCGGAGCATCGGTGCGGCGCTCCGATCTGACCAAGAGCATTGACCGGCTCAAGCAGGGGCTCAGCCTGACCTTCGACAATTTGCACCGCGCATCCGAGATGGTGCACAGCTTCAGGCAGGTCGCCGTTCATCAAGCCGATGAGGACCGGCGCAGTTTCGAGCTCAGGGATTGGCTGTCGGAGTTGATGTCCAAGCTCGGGCCATTGCTGGCGCATCATGCCCTGACGGTCGAGGTCCACTGCCCGGCGGGAATCGAGCTCAACAGCTACCCCGGAGCGCTTGCTCAGGTGATCAGCAATCTCGCCCTCAACACTGCAGCGCATGCGTATCCTAATAAGAGAGGCGGCCGGTTTGTCATCACGGTGAGCCAACCGGACCCGAAATCGGTCCGCCTGGTCTGCGCCGATGAAGGCGTCGGAATCCCCGGGCCATTGCAGGCTCACATCTTCGATCCGTTCGTGACGACCAGTCGGGAGCGTGGCAACGCCGGGCTGGGGCTCCACATCGCGTTCAACTTGGTTGCCTCATCGCTCAACGGGCGCTTGCGACTCGAGAGCAAGGCGGGTCCGGGAACTCAAATCGCCATCGAGATTCCCGTTGAAGAACACGTTGCAAGAGAACCGCGAAGTCATGAAGTTTGACACTATTGCGAGCGGCTCTGTGTCGATCTTCGAGGCACTGTCTGACGTGAAGCTGACAGACCAGCCTCTTTTCAATTTCGACGCACTGCTTTGAGCAAGATGCATTCCATTGCTGTTCGTTCGAGCGCGATCGACGCAAAGTTTTTTTGCGAACGCAATTTGGTCGCGCCATTCAATTGACACGTACTGACGGATAGTCGTCGGCGTTTCGCGACGCTGCTCACGCGCGATAGCCTCGATGTCCCTCTCGCGCGGTGATCCGCGCATGAGGGCGTCCGGTTGATCGCACATGAATCAAGCGCGCATCGCATGAAATCGAAAAAATAAAGTGTCGTTTGATTCACCGTCTCGCTTTCGAACCGCGCCTGAAGTTTCGTTGTTCGCCGCTCGAGGAGCTGATCGTGACTCAATTCAACATGCGCTTGTCCGAGGACGAACAGTCCCGGAACGTACGGAAAGGTGCGCTCGCTGCGATCGTCACTCAGGTCGTGCGTGTTGCGACACAGACCGGATCTGTGATCCTGCTCTCACGGCTGCTGACGCCAGTCGACTTTGGTACTTATGCGATGGCTTCGCCGGTGCTCGCCTTCGCGGTGCTATTCCAGGATCTCGGTCTTGGACACGCGACCGTGCAGAAGGACGAGTTGACGCACAACGAACTGAGTGCGTTGTTCTGGGTGAACCTCTCGGTCGGCGCGCTGCTGGCGGTCACCCAGGTGGCGCTGTCACCACTTGTCGCCAGGTTCTACAGCGTGCCGAATCTCGCCCCACTGACATCCGGTATGAGCGTCACGTTGTTGCTCAGCGGCGCCGACGTTCAGCATCTGTCGTTGCTGACGCGCCAGATGAGATTCTGGACGCTGGCGGGCCTGGAATCCGCGGCCGCGCTGACTGGGTTACTGACCTCGGCCATGGTCGCGTACGTCTATCATAGCTATTGGGCCATCCTCGCCGGCAGCCTGACATCAGGTCTGGTGCTCGCGGGCGGCGCGTGGCTGAGTTCGGGATGGCTGCCGTCGAGGCCCGGCTCGATCAGGGCTGCACGCGACATGCTGAGCTTCGGGCTCGGCGTGACCGGCTACAACCTTGCCGAATTCCTATCCCGCAACACCGACGGGGTGCTGATCGGCAAGGTCTGGGGGGCTGCCTCGCTTGGCGCGTATAACCGCGCCTACCGGCTGCTGCTGTTTCCGCTTCAGCAAGTCAGCAATCCGATGGTGCGAATCATGCTGCCGACGCTGTCGGGCCTGCTGAAGGAGCCGGAGCGCTATCGGGATTCGTTCCGTCGCGCGGTGCTGCCGGCGCTCCTTCTCGTGTTGCCGGGCGTCGCCTTCATGATCGCGTCCGCCGACACGCTTGTCGAAACTCTGCTCGGCGGCCAATGGAGCGAGGCTGCGCCGATCTTCGTCGCCCTCAGCATCGCTGGTCTGCTGCAGACCAGCAACAGCCCCGCCAACTGGCTCTTCCTCAGCCAGGGCCGTACCAAGGAATACATGCGCTGGGGCCTGTTCAATGTTTCAACATCGATTCTCGCCTTCATATGCGGGCTGCCGTTCGGACCAGTCGGCGTCGCCAGCGCATATTCGATCAGCGAGTGCGTGCGCACGCCCATCCTGTGGTGGCTGATTGGGCGACGCGGCCCGGTACGTCATCGCGACCTCATGAAAGTGGTCGGGCCTCATCTCGCCGGAGCCTTCGCTTCCGTCGTGACGGTGCATCTGCTGCATCGCTGGCTGCTCGCGCGTTCGATCGGAGGTATCCCCGATTTGGCAGCCTGCTTCTGCCTTTCATATGCGGCCTCGCTCACGATCGTCGCGCTGTTTCCGGCCTGTCGCGGAGAAATGTGGCGCTACGCACGCATCCGTGGCGGATAGCACGACCGGCACGAAGCTCGTTGGAAGACAACGAAGCGACCAGGCATGGTAACGCTGTGCGTCACGGGAGCGATCCGCACTTCGCCGACCGTGACGCACGTGTCTCAAGACGTCCCGCTCGGGGGCCGCTCAATGCTTCATATGCTCGAACACCACGATCACGCCGGTGGGTTCGGGCTCATGCGCCATCAGGCGCGTCAGGTCGGAATCGCCCCAATCGGCGAGACTGACGACTTCGCCGCTCTGGCGGTCGGTACCAAGCGATCCCGTGGGCTCGAGGACCTTCAGGCCCATCTCGTCGACGAAGAAGGTGTGCTCGCCGAACATGCTGTTGAGCTGCGGCATCGCGGGATGTTCGTCGGGCAGCACCTGAGCGCCGAGCTGGTTGACGGTCTGCTTCACCTGTTCAGATGTGAGCTTCATGAGCTGCTCCGTTTCTGTATCCGGTTTCCTTGACCCAGGCGGGAGCATGCGTTCCCTGCGCCCTTGTCCGCCTGGCTCAATGTCCCGAACAGGCGCTGCGGACAAATGTTCCTGCAAAAATGTATTTCGTGATCGCGCGCGCCGTCCGCCGCGCTCGCGGCACAAGATCGCCACAGGATGCACACGATCTGGCGGTGGGCCGCGCTCTCGCGCTATTCGCCGTTCTCGCCGACCGAGAGCGCACAGATGCGCGACAGATAGGTATAGGGCAGGCCGGTTTCCTCGGCCCAGGCGTTGAACTGCGCCTGCACCTTGGCGAGATCGCCCTTCGACTTGACCTCTTCGGCGATGTCGAGACCGGCACCGCGCAGGCAAGTCACCACGTCCTTGGACGTCACGAAACCGTCCCAGCCGACGAAGCGCAGCAGCATCTGGCCGGTGTTGCCCCCTAACCGGCTGCCGCGCTTGGCGAGGAGATCGAGCAGGCCGATCTCATCGGACGACGGCCATTTCGCCAGAAACTTGCCGAAGCCGCCGTGCTCCTTCGCGATCTCCTGCACGAAGGCGGCGTTGTCCCGCACCGACATGATCTTGGCGCCGTTGCGCACGATGCGCGCGTCGCGCAGCAGGCCCTCCCAATAATCTTCGGGCTGGAAGATGAGCTTGGCGGGCTGGAAATGCAGGAAGGCGTCTTCAAAGCCGTCCCATTTCGAATCGATCACGCTCCAGGCAAAGCCGGCGCAGAACACCCGTTTGGTCATTTCGGCGAGAATACGGTCGTCGCTGAGCCTGGCCAGCCGCGTGAGGTCCGGCTTGGCCGGCATCAATTTTTCCAGCGCCTTAGGCCCGCCCTTGCGCTTCTCGGCGCGGGCACGAATGGTCTTGAACGGGGTCATACTGACATCCGCATTGAGGGTGCGCCACGACATCAGAATTCAATGAACCGGTCCAGCCCTGCGATGATGACGCGAAAGAACGACCATGCTGGTCCGCTTCTTGCTTCATGACGCCTGGAATTCCCAGACATTGTCGATCTCTCGCGGACGGTTCTCCAATGCGCTGCCTGGTCGTGGCCGACCTGCACTACTCGCTGCCTCAGCTCGACTGGCTGGTCAGCGCGGCGCCGCAATTCGACCTCGTGATCTTCGCCGGCGATGCGCTCGACATCGGCTCGATGGTGGATTTTCGCGCCCAGATCGTGGTGGTGAAGAAGTACCTCGCGCTGCTGGCCGCGCAGACCCGCGTGATCCTCTGCTCCGGCAATCACGACCTCGACGAGCGCAATGCGCAGGGCGAGAAGATTTCGCGCTGGATCTCGGAGGTGCGCGAGCTCGGCATTGTCTGCGACGGCGACAGCCTTAGCATCGGCGATACAATGTTCACGGTGTGCCCGTGGTGGGACGGCCCGCTGGTCAAGCAACGCCTCGTCGACCAGTTGCGCGATGCCGCGGCCAGCAGGCCGCAGCGCTGGATCTGGGCCCATCACGCACCGCCGGCAGATTCACCGACGAGCTGGGGCGGCAAGCGTTTCTTCGGCGACGTCGAGCTGGTGCAGTGGATCACGCAGTACCAGCCGTCGATGGTGATCTCGGGCCATGTGCATCAATCGCCCTTCATCACCAATGGATCGTGGTTCGATCGGCTGGGCCAGACCTGGGTCTTCAACACCGGCCTGCAACCCGGCCGTCCCCCGACCTACATCGTGCTCGACCTCGACGCGGGCAAGGCGTTCTGGCTTGCGGCCAGCGAGGCCCAGTGGATCGACCTCAATGCACCGCTGAAGCGCCCCGCCGCTGCCATCGAGGCGGCGCCCGACTGGCTCACATTCTTGGATCGGATCGCCGATCCGAGCCTGGCGAGACCTCAAGCGGCGGCAGGTTGATCATGCTCTGGAGCACCTCGCCGACCATGGCCAGATGCGTGCCGTGGCCGGCATATTGCCGTTTGAGATCGGCGAGGTAAGTGTTGGCGACATTGAGCCGCTGCGCCAGCATTTTTGCAATCAGCAAGGCCACGCCCGGCTCCTTCTCGAGGAACGAGGCCGCGTCCTCGAATTCGTAGACAACCGCGTCGGAGCAGGCCCGCACGGTTGCGGTGTGCGGCTGGCCCAGCAGCACGGACATTTCACCCAGCACTGCGCCGGGCTCGGAGACGGTGGCGACCACCATATCGCCCTTGAGCACCTCGAGCTTGCCTTGCATCAGCACGTAGAGATGGCCGGTGGTGCCACCCTCGGTGACGAGGGTCGTGCCGGCGGCAAGCTGCCGCTCGGTTCCGCCGGTGCAATAGTCCAGGACCGCGCGCATCGCAGAATGCTCCCATCGCTGCGGACACCCATCGCAGGAGACTAGAGCATGATCCGTGCCAGGCGGCAAATCAACGCGGCCGCGGCTGTCGCGAGATCACACACGGGAGAGTGACGGCACCTCCTCGGGCATGATCGCCTGAAGGCCGCCGAAACGTCGTTCGCGGCCGTGGAAGGCAGCCAGCGCCTCGGCAAGATCGCTCGCATCGAATTCGGGCCACATCCGCTCCGTAAAGTGCAGCTCGGCATAGGCGCCCTCCCAGAGCAGGAAGTCCGACAGCCGCTTCTCACCGGACGTGCGAATGATGAGATCGACGTCGCGGAGGCCAGCCTCGCCGGTGACGAGCTGCGAGAAGGCTTCGCGGGTGAGGCTGGTCAGCGCGGCCGCCTTCGCCGCAGCATTGAGGATAGCGTCGCGCGCGGAATAATCGACGGCGATGCGCAGATGCAGCGCGCTGCCATCGGCGGTGGCCCCTTCGGCGCGCGAGATCGCGGTGGCGATGCCTTCGGGCAGGCGATCGCGGCGGCCGATGACGGAGAGGCGCACACCGTTCCTGACCAGGCTCTGCACCTCGCTCGTGAGATAGAAGCGCAACAAGGTCATCAGTGCGGCGACCTCGGCCCTCGGCCGCCGCCAATTGTCGGTTGAGAAGGCGTAAAGCGTCAGCGTGCCGATGCCCTGCTTGGGCGCGGCCTCGACGATACGGCGAATGATCTCGACGCCGGCCTCGTGGCCGCGCACGCGCGACAGGCCGCGCCGTGTCGCCCATCTGCCGTTGCCGTCCATGATGATGCCGACATGAAGCTTCTCGTTGCGGGACGTGATTTCACTTTGCATTGCAAAGTCTCCGGTCAAAAATGGGAGGATCAGGTCGAGGCGATACCGAGGCGGCCGAGCGGCGGCGCCTCGCGGCCGGCGGCTTTCGCTGCGTCGCGCACCAGCCGCTCGAGCACGGCGAGATAGTCGAGGAAACGGCGGCGGCCGGCCTTGGTCAAGCGGCAGGTGGTGTGCGGGCGGTTACCCTCGTAGCCCTTGGTCACCTCGACGAGGCCGGCTTCCTGGAGCACGGCAAGGTGCCGGCTGAGATTGCCGTCGGTGAGGCCGCAGAGCTGCTTGAGATCGCCGAATGCCAGCCCCTTGGGATGCGCCGTCAGCGAGGTCAGAAGCCCGAGCCTCGCCTTCTCGTGGATCACGCGGTCGAGTCCCTCATAAGAGAAGGGCGCGCTCTCAGTCTTCGACATCGTTCTCTCCGGACGCGAAATGCAGAATGGCTGCCATCACCGATTGCCCGATCACGAAGGGGACCCCCATGGTCCATGGCGACAGCGTGTGGGTTCGGCTCGCGAGGACCACGACCGCGAAGCCGGACACGAAGTACCAGGCGCCGGCCAGCGCGACGGTGCGCGGCAGCGAGCGGACCGAGGCGAAGATGCCGAGCGACACCAGGATCTGCCACAGCCCCGGCAGCAGCCACAGCGTCTCGCTCGCGAACTTCCACATCACCACCGCGAGCAGCACACCGGCAACGCCGGCGGGCAGAAACTGCTCGACCGCTTGATGGATCATGGCATCGGCAAGACCGGAATGATGGCGTTGCGAGCGCGCGCGCATCTCGATCCCGATGATCAGCCCCGAGAGGGCGGCGGCAATGAACCAGCCGATGAAGAAGCCGAGCGGCTCGCCGGTGGGATCACCCAGCAGCCAGAATTGCAGAACCGCGGTGATGAGCGCGACCGCGCCGGTCGCCGCCATGGTCGCCGGGCCGTAGCCGCGGAAGGCGGTGCCTGCCGCGATCTGGCTGCGGATCGCCACGATGTCGGCCAGCGCCTTGTCGAGATCGCGCATCGGCAACGCCAAAACCTCGTTCCACCCGGGCATTCCGGGACTGCAGGCCCGTTACTTTGTATTGCAAAGTATATGGCAGCGCAAAGTAAATGCAAGCCCGAATGTTGCGGCAGCTCGAACCGACAACTGACGGTTGCACGTCACCGCCCCTCACGGATAAGATGGATCCAAAAGCGCTCCCGGGGGCTGGTATGTGGCTGAGGTCGTTTGTCGTTGCGTTTGTTTTGCAGATGATGCTCGCCGGGCTCGTTCATGCTGCGGGGCCTTTCGGCACCATCCACGTCGGCAACTGGAACGGTGGCGCTTTCACCAATGACTCGACCGGCGCGTTCTCTCACTGCGCTGCAAGCACGCCTTACGCCAACGGCATGACTTTGCTTGTCGGCCAGGATTCGAACAACGCCTGGCTGCTCGGTTTTGCCAATCCAGCGTTTCGGTTCAAGAAGGGCGAGAACCTGACGATCGACGTGACCTTCGACGGTCAGGCCGAGGTGAGGCTCTTTGCGACTGCCTTTTCCGAGGTCATGGTCTCGGCAGTTCTGCCTACGAACGTCGCTCGTGCTTTCCAGAAGGCGAGCCTGATGGTGGCAGTGGCGAGAGGCACGCCTTTCCAATTCAGCCTGACATCGACTGCCCCTCTGCTTGCAGCCGTCAGCAATTGTGTGACCCGCGTCAAGGCCGACGGGCTGGACAAGGTCGGCGATTTCACCAAGATGACCGCCAAGCCGCAGGCCACGCCGGACAAGCAGGCGGCACCGGCGGCCGGCGGCAAACCCGCCAGAGCCAAGAGCGGTACCGGCTTCGTGGTGAGCACGAGCGGACACATCGTCACCAACCACCACGTGATCGACGGCTGCGCTGGCGACATCAAGGGCAACCTCACCGGCGAGGCCGCAATGGCGCTGCGCGTCGTGTCGAGCGATGCCAACAACGATCTCGCCCTGTTGCAGGCACCATCGACGACGACATTCAAGGACTTTGCCCGGATCCGCGACCGCTCGATCCGCTCCGGCGATTCCGTGGTCGCGATCGGCTTTCCCTATCACGGCATCCTGACCTCGGACTTTACCGTGACGACCGGCATCGTGAGCTCGCTCAGCGGCATGCGTAACGACTCACGTTTCCTGCAGATCAGCGCACCCGTGCAGCCCGGCAATAGCGGCGGGCCACTGTTCGATAGCACAGGTCAGGTCGTGGGCGTGGTCACAAGCAAGATCCCGGCATTGCGCATCGCCGTGGCGACAGGCAACATTCCCGAGAACATCAACTTCGCCATCAAGACCGGCGTGCTGCGCGACTTCCTCGACAATTCCGTGGTGTCCTATCAGACGGCCGAACCGAAAAGCGAGCTCAAGACCACCGACATCGCGGCCAACGCCCGGCCCTATACGATGCTGATCTCGTGCAATGCGACGGAGCAGGCGGACACGAAGCGGTAGTTTGAGCTGCGCTTCACTCTCCGCTGTCATTCCCCGCGAAGGCGGGGAATCCAGTACGCCGCGGCTTATCGGTTCAAGCACTGCCGTCTCGGCGTACTGGATCGCCCGGTCCAGCCGGGCGATGACACCTTTGATGGGGAGCCGGCGTGCCCGCTCCCCTCACCCGTGACAGCACGCCGCCTTCGCCGGCTGCGGCTCGTACTGGTCGCGCAGGCGGACCCAGTCCATCGGATAGGGCAGGCCTTCCTCGTGACGACCGAGCGGGGTGAGATCGAGATATTGATAGGCGGCGTTCATCATGTCGAGGCCGCGGGCGAAGCAGGAATAGGTGTGGAAGATCTCGCCGGCCTCGTTGCGGTAGAACACGCTGATGCCGGGCAGCTCGGGGCCGTAGATTGGCGTGGTGCCGAAATTGTACATCGGCTTTCCGGTCTCGATCTCTTCCCGCGAGAACGTCACGCCGTAATCGCGGTTGAAATCGTTGTCGCCCGAGGAGACCCAGTCGAAGGTCCAGCCCATCCGCTTCTTGAACGCCTCAAGCTTTGCGCTTGACGCCAGCGAGACCGCGACCATGGACGTGTCGCGCGCGGCCAGATGCGGCACCATGCGCTCGAATCCGTCGGCCCAGAACGAGCAGCTCTTGCAGGCCGCGTCCCAATCGGGCGCGAACATCACGTGCTGGACGACGAGCTGCGGGCGACCCTTGAACAGGTCGGCAAGCGTGACCTTGCCGTTCGACCCGGTGAAGACGTAGGTCTTGTCGACCTTCACCCAGGGGAGCTGGCGGCGCTCCTCGGCAACCCGTTCGCGGGCCTGCGTCAACTCCTTCTCATGGGCCAGAAGGGCCTTGCGCGCCGCAATCCATTGCTCGCGCGAAATGATCTGATGTTGCTGCATGACATTCTCCTTTGGAACTCAAGCGACGAAGGCATCGAGCTTGTCGAGGAACGAGCTCCAGCCGCGCTGGTGGTTGTCGCGTGCGGCCTCGTCGAAGAACTGGGCGTGATGGAAGATCATCAAGCTGCCGGCACCGTCCGGCTTCAGCGAGATCGTCACCAGCGATTCACGTTCCGGCGTCGAGTGCCAGGCCCAGGTGAAGACGAGAAGCTCGTTCGGCACCACCTCGCGATAAAGGCCGCCAGCCTCGAAATATTCGCCATCGTCGCGGGTGAAGCTGATGCGAAAGCTGCCGCCGACGCGAACGTCGAGCTCGGCTTGAAGCGTCGCCGGCTTCATGCTCGGCGGCCCGAACCACTGCACTAGTTGCGCGGCTTGCGTCCAGGCGGCGTAGACCCTTTCGGGCGGCGCGCGGAGCCGGCGCGTGAGCGTGAGGCTTGGACGCTCTGCTGGGCGTTCGGCGGCGTTGGCGGCTGCGTTGGCCATGTCTCTTGCTCCACGAAGGCGGTGAGGCGATCGAGATTGTGGGACCAGAACTGCGCATAGCGATTGAGCCAGTCCATCGCCTGCTCCATCGGCCGTGCAGTAAGCCTGCAGGCCACCGTGCGCCCGGTCTTCTCCCGCACGATCAGGCCGGCATCCGTGAGCACGTCGAGATGCTTCATGATCGCCGGAAGCGAGACCGGAAACGGCGCGGCCAGCTCGCTCACCGACAGGCCGTCCTGCTCGCCGAGGCGGGCCAGCAATGCACGCCGCGTCGGGTCGGAGAGCGCCGCAAAGGTCCGGTCCAGTGCCTCGTCCTTATACTTAACCATGTGGTTTAGTATAGAAGCAAGCGGGACAGCGTCAAGCCGGAACCCGCGGACGCGGGTTCGCACGACTGCGTGATCAGGTTGCGATCAGTAGGGCGCGACAGGCCGCGCGCGCCGGTGCGGCTGCCGGATTTGTTGCTGGCCATAGGCGAAGCGAGGATTGCGATCGCAATACAGCAGCCGCCCGGACACGCTGGCCTGGCATTGCTCATAGGTGCTGTAGGCGCATTCGCCGGGATAGTCGTACTCGCCGCCCTGCGCGCACCAGGGATAATCGCGCGCCGCCGCCGGCGTGATGGTGACGAAGCCTGCAAGGACCGTCGCGCACAGCGTCAGCAGTGCCAATTGCGTCTTGCGCATGATCCCAACTCCTTTGCTCGCGGCGCGAGATACGCGCCATCCATCATCTGGTCTCGCCGCGGCGTTTTATTCCAGATCAACGAAACAACGCACCCAAGAAAAAAGCCCTGCCGAACGGCAGGGCTCCCTTTCCAGTCATCACAAGATCGCTACTCGACCTTCAGGCCAGCGAACTCGACGACCTTCTTCCACTTCTCGGTCTCGGCCTTGATCTCCTCGCCGAACGCCTCGGGCGTCTGCACGCGAGGCTCGCCGCCAAGCTCGACCAGGCGCTTGGTCATGTCGGGCTCCTTCATCAGCGTGTTGATCTCGCTGTTGAGCTTGGCGATGATCTCCTTGGGCGTGTTCTTCGGCGCACCCATGCCGAACAGCGCGCTCGCCTCATAGCCCTTGACGGTCTCGGCGATCGCCTGCACGTCCGGCAATTGCGGCGAGCGCTCCGTCGTGGTGACGCCGATCGCGCGCAGCGAGCCGGAGCGGATGTGCTGGATGATCGAGGGCATGTTGTCGAAGATCACCTGCACCTGGCCGCCGAGCATGTCGGTGATCGCGGGCGCAGCGCCGCGATAGGGCACGTGCTGCATCTTGCAGCCGGTCATGGCCATGAACATCTCGCCGGACAGATGCACCGAGGTGCCGTTGCCGGACGAGGCCATGTTCACCTTGCCGGGATTGGCCTTCACATATTCGATGAACTCGGCGACGTTCTTGGCCGGCACGTCCTTGTTGACGGTCATCACGTTCGGCACGCGCTGGAAGGAAGCGACCGGCGCCATGTCGCGCACGAAGTTGAACTTCAGATTGGCGTAGAGCGAGGCGTTGATGTAGTTGGCCGGATTGACCAGCTGCAGCGTGTAGCCGTCGGGCTCGGCATTGATGACCGATTCGGTCGCGATATTGTTCCCGGCGCCCGGCTTGTTCTCGATCACGAATTGCTGGCCGAGCTTTTCCGAGAGCCGCTGGCCGATCAGCCGCGCCAGGATGTCGGTGGCTCCGCCCGGCGGATAGCCGACCACCCATTTCACCGGACGGGCCGGATAATCGGCGGCAAGGGCCTTCGACAGCGGGGTGGCTGCCAGCGGACTGGCGGCGAGCAGGCCCAGCGCGGTACGTCGAGTGATCATCTCAAGGGTTCTCCCAGTGTTGTTCTTCAAAGTCGGATAGCTTGAAAGTCGCGGCGGCGCGGTTGTAACAAAGCTTGCCGCAGGCGGAAAGTGCGCGGGGCGCATCACGACGAAAGGATGAGACATGCCGGTCAAGGTTCATGCCCTGGATCATCTCGTGATCAATGTCAGCGACGTCGCGGCGTCCGCCGCGTGGTACGGCAAAATTCTCGGCATGGAAGTCAAGCTGTTCGATCCGGGCGGCGGCAAAGCGCCGCGGACTTTCCTTGAATTCGGTAACCAGAGGATCAACGTCAGGCAACGCGATGCTGACAAGGTGGAGTGGTTCACCGCGGACCATCCTACGGCGGGCGGCGAAGACCTGTGCTTTCTCACCTCCGCCACGCCGGACGAGGTGGTGGCGCATTTGCGGGCGCATGGCGTCGCGATCGAGGAAGGCCCGGGCCCGCGGCAAGGCGCCCGCGGCACGCTGCGCTCGGTCTATTGCCGGGATCCGGACGGCAGCCTGATCGAGATTTCGTCGTACGAGGATTGAGGCCACGAGGGGCTCGCCGCTCGCCCCAGACACCGTCATTGCGAGCGAAGCGAAGCAATCCAGACTGCCTCCGCGGCGGCAGTCTGGATTGCTTCGTCGCAAGGGCTCCTCGCAATGACGAAGGAGAGAGCAGACGTCCTCTCCGAATTGCTTCCCGCGCCATCCGGTGGCAGGAAGACGCAATAATCGAAAAGCGGCCGCCAGCAAGATGCAGGCTGCACGGGAGGACACATGCCACTTCAACAAACCGGCACCGGAATCGTGGGCCCGTTCGACGGGCTTGACGTGCCCTGGCTCTTGCGGATGTGCGCCGAGGTCCGGCGTGATCATCCGTTCCTGATCTGGGCGCCGTTCGACGCGCCGGCGCGGCGCTGGAGCTACGGCGAGTTTAACGAGCGTGTCGGCGCGCTGGCGGCCGGGCTCGCCAAGCGCGGCGTGAAGCCCGGCGAATATGTGCTCATTCACCTGGACAATTGCATCGAGGCGATGTTGGCCTGGTTTGCCTGTGTCGAGCTGGGAGCCGTCGCAGTCACCACCAACACGCGCTCGGCGCCGGCTGAGATCGAATATTTCGCCGATCATTGCGGCGCGGTCGCCGCGATCACGCAGCCGGCCTATGCGGAAATCGTCGCGCAGAACTGCCGCAACATTCGCTGGATGGCGGTGACCTCGCATGACGCCGGCGCAGCGCCTGCGCAGGCGGTTTCGCGCGGCGACCGTTTTGAATCCCTGTTCGCCGACAGCGCCGATCGTCCCAGGCGCGCGACCGATCCGCTCGCGCCATGCAGCGTGCAGTACACGTCTGGCACGACATCGCGGCCGAAGGCGGTGCTGTGGACCCATTCCAACGCGCTGTGGGGCGCCAAGATCAACGCCGCACATGAGGACCTTCACGCCGGCGATGTGCACCAGGCCTATCTGCCGTTGTTCCACACCAACGCGCTGGCCTATTCCATGCTAGCGACGCTGTGGGTCGGGGCGACTTGCGTGATCCAGCCGCGCTTCTCCGCAAGCCGGTTCTGGGGTGTCGCGCGCGAGCACGGCGCGACCTGGACCTCGACGATTCCGTTCTGCATGAAGGCGCTGCTCGAGCAGGAGATCCCGAAGGACCATAAATTCCGCCTGTGGGGCACTGCGATCAACGAGCCGCCGGCCTTCGCCGCCTTCGGCGTCAAGATGATCGGCTGGTGGGGCATGACCGAGACCATCACCCACGGCATCGTCGGCGAGGTCGATCAGCCCAACATCCCGATGTCGATCGGGCGCGCTGCTCCCGAGTATCAGATCCGCATCACCGACGACGACGGCCGGCCGACGGAAGTCGGCGGCACCGGCAATCTCGCGATCAAGGGCATCCCGGGCCTGTCGCTGTTCGCCGAGTACCTGCACAACGAGAAGGCGACGCGCGAGAGCTTTGACGAGCACGGCTTCTTCCTCACCGGCGACCGCGTCGAGCGGCTTGCGAACGGCTTCATCAAGTTCGGCGACCGCGCCAAGGATATGCTGAAGGTCGGCGGCGAGAACGTCGCGGCCTCCGAGATCGAGCAGGTGATCGCGCTCGTTCAGGGCGTGCGCGAGGCCGCGGTGGTGGCGAAGAAGCATCCGATGCTGGACGAGGTGCCGGTCGTCTTCATCATCCCGCAGAGCGGCGTCGCGGGTGCTGCGCCCGACCTGCATGATCGCGTGATGGCAGCCTGCCGCAAGGGCCTCGCCGACTTCAAGCTGCCGCGCGAGATCAGGCTCGTCGATGACATGCCGCGTTCGACGCTGGAGAAGGTGGCGAAGGCTGAGCTGCGGAAGATGGTGGGGTGACAGAATGTCATTCCGGGGCGATGCGAAGCATCGAACTATGGTGCGCAATTGCGCACCTGAGAATCTCGAGATTCCGGGTTCGATGCTACGCGTTGCCCCGGAATGACGGGCTAGATTGCTAGAACGACCCCAGCGCCACCGGGCGGAACGCCTGCAGCAATTGCTGATCCAGCTTGCCGCCCATGCCTTCCATCATCGTGAAGGCGCGGGAATGGGTGAAGGGCATGCGGTAGGCGCGCTTCTCCACCAGGGCGGCGTAGATGTCGACGATCGTCGTCAGCCGCACGATATCGCTGATCTGGTTTGACGACAGGCCGTTCGGATAGCCGGAGCCGTCGAGGAATTCATGATGATGCAGCACGACATCCAGCATCTCCGGCGGGAAGCCGCCTTGGGCGGCGAGCGCGTCATAGCCGCGGCGCGGATGCTGGCGGACCTCGGCCATCTCCTCGTCGGTGAGCTTACCGGGCTTATCGAGCAGCCAGGCCGGAACGAAGGCCTTGCCGACGTCGTGCAGCAGCGCGGCGCGGGTCAGGCGGCGCTGGTCGTCCTCGCGCATGCCGAGATGCTGGGCGAAGGCGACCGCGAAGCCGGTGACGAACAGGCAGTGGCGATAGCTGCCGACATGATGGCAGCCGACCGTGGTGAGCCATTCGCGCAGCGAGGAATGCTTAATCGCCTTCAGGATCTTGCTCTCGGCCGCGATGACGTCGTCGAAGGTCAGGGGCACGCCGAGCGGCAGCTTCTCGAACATCTTGGTCAGCACCGCATGCGCCGCCTCGACGCCGCGGTTGAGCGTCTTGCCGCGATCGGTCGCATCATAGGCGGCCGTGTCCGGGAAGGCGGCGCGGATGCGCTGAAGGATGGCGTCCGCCTGGAGCGGCCGTGAGATGGTGTCGGTGGCCCCTAGCGCCCAGGCCTGCATGGTGCCGTGGTGCAGGGCGTCCGCGAGCACGAACAGGCGCGGCATCGAACGATAGGCATCGCCGCGCAGCTTGTTGCGCACCCGCTGCACGCTATCGGGCGAGCGCAGGTTGATGTCGACCACGAGGCCGGAGAGATCGCGCGAGGGCTGCTCGGGGATGTCCTGCGTCGACACCGTCGCGACCTCGCCGACCGCCTTCAGGATGCTGGCAAGCTCGGTGCTCCCGTCGCTCCGGTCGGAGGCGAGCAGAAGCCGACGTTTGGCGGCGGGTTTGGCTGAGGCGTTCATGACTTCCCCAAAGCACGGGACTGGATTTGGCGTCAGCCTAAGCCGGATCAGGTTCCCCGGGCCTTAAGAGGCGTGCTCAATGGAACTTTGCGGAATTGGAAGCAATTTTAGGGAATTCCCTGGTGGCGATGGCTCCCCCATCAAAGGGCGAAAAACAACCCCATGCACAGTAGACATGACATTGATAACAATGGGGATTTTTCTGACGCTTCCGTCTTCCCCTCCCCCGGCTGTCATCGCCCGGCTTGACCGGGCGATCCAGTACCCCGAGACGGCACGGCTGGAACCGAGCAGCCGCGGCGTACTGGATGCCCCGGCCAAGCCGGGGCATGACAGCGAGAGTGTGGAGCTCCCAAAACAAATCCGCCGGAGGTTGACCTCCGGCGGATCATCTCATTCGGCAATCGCGCTCGCCCTACGCCGGCGCGAAGCGCGCGATCATCGGCGGTCTCTCACTCGGCGGCTACATGTCGCTCGCGTTCTATCGCACGCACCCGGAGCGAGCCCGCGCGCTGTTGATCATCGACACCGGACCGGGCTTTAGGAAGGACGATGCGCGCGAGACCTGGAACGCGCGGGCGCTTGCCACCGCCGACAGGCTCGACCGCGAAGGCCTCGACATGCTGAAATCAGCGACGCGCGAGCGCGCCACCGCGAGCCATCGTAACGCCAGGGGCTGGCGCTTGCCGCGCGCGGCATGCTGACCCAGCGCGATGCGCGCGTGATGGAGCTGCTGCCCGACATCAAGGCGCCATCGCTGATCGTGGTCGGCGCCGACGACACGCCGTTCCTCGCGGCGTCCGACTACATGGCGGCCAAGATCCCCGGCGCACAAAAGGTCGTGATCCCCGCGGCCGGACACGCCGTCAATATCGATCAACCCCAGGCTTTTGTTGACGCGGTCGCGCCTTTCCTGAAGAACTTGCCGGCATAGGCCGATCAAGCAAGGACGTAGGCGATGAAGCTCATGATGCTGGCTGCGGGCACGATGTTGCTGTCGATATCGGCGCAGGCCGAGCCGTTCGGCGCCATGCCGCCGCGCCAGCCCTTCGTCGCGACCTTGTCGAACAACACGCCGCTCGCCTTCGGCATGGATGCCGAAGAAACCGCGCGCGCCCTCGGCCAGCCGCTGCAATATGTACGCGGACGTCCGGGCAACGAAATCTATCTCGCTTTGCGCAACATCGGCGGCAGCGGCCTGATCCCCCACCGTCACCGCCTGTTCCTGCAATTCCGCCACGGACGGCTGGCAGGATGGAAGGAGGATTACGGCGAGAACTGGATGTGGGAGTAGGTGCTGCCCTCATCCTGAGGAGCGTGCGCAGCAAGCGTCTCGAAGGATGAATGGCCCGGCTCTCGTATCTCGGCCTTGCATCCTTCGAGATGCGCGCGAAGGGCGCGCTCCTCAGGATGAGGAGAGAGATTGAGTTCGTAACAGCCAAGAAGGACGACCCGCGTGGGACAGGACATCAAGCTGACGGCCTCCGACAATTTCCAGCTCGGCGCTTATCGCGCTGATCCCTCGGGCACGCCGAAGGGCGCGGTGGTGGTGATCCAGGAGATTTTTGGGGTCAATCACCACATCCGCTCGGTCTGCGATCGTCTGGCCAAGGAAGGCTATGTCGCGATCGCGCCGTCGATCTTCGACCGGACCTCGCCGAACTTCCAGTCGGGCTATTCGCCCGATGAGATCGCGGAGGCGCGCAAGTTCGTGGCAAATCCGGACTGGGCCGCGATGCTGCGCGACACTCAGGCGGCGATCGACGCGGTGAAGAGCGTCGGGCCCGTGGGCATCATCGGCTTTTGCTTAGGCGGCAGCATCGCCTTCGTCGCGGCGACGCGGCTGTCGGGGCTGAAGGCTGCGGTCGGCTATTACGGCGGCGCGGTGGTGCGCTTTGCCGACGAGACGCCGAAGGTGCCGACGCAGCTGCATTTCGGCGAGAAGGATGCCGGCATCCCGCTGACCGACGTCGAGACCATCAAGTCGAAGCGGCCGGATGTCGAGGTCTTCATCTATCCGGGCGCCCAGCACGGCTTCCATTGCGACGAGCGCGCCAGCTACGACAAGACCAGCGCCGACATCGCCTGGCCGCGCAGCATGGCGTTCTTCGCGAAGCATTTGAAGTGACGCCGCAGGCGCATTCCCGGGCGCGACGAAGTCGCGAACCCGGAATCTCGAGATTCTCAGGTGCGCAATTGCGCACCAGAGTTCGATGCTGACGCATCGCCCCGGAATGACGGGAGCTAGAACCAGCGCTCGCCGACGAACACGGTGTCGCCCGGTGCCAGCGGCGTGCCGAGCGGCACCACGGCGCGCATAGCGCCGCCGTTCTCGGTGTGGGTGACGGTGACCATGTCGCGCTTGGCGCGCGGCGAGAAGCCGCCGGCGATGGCGACCGCGCTCTCGACCGTCATGTTCGGCACGTAAGGATATTGGCCGGGCGCGAGGACCTCGCCGAGGATGAAGAACGGGCGATAGGTTTCGATCTCGACCGCCACCGACGGCTCGCGGATGTAGCCATTGCGCAGACGTGCGGCGATCTCACCGGCAAGGCCCGCCGTGGTGCGGCCGCGCGCCGGCACTGCACCGATCAGCGGCATGGTGATGGAGCCGCCGGCGTCGATGGCGTAGCTGTTGGTGAGACCTTCCTGGCCGTAGACCACCACGCGAAGCTTGTCACCGGCGTCGAGATGGTAGGAGGCGCCATTGCGCATCGGCGCCGCCATCGGCGCGGCGTAGCCGACCGGCATCGGTGCGGGCGAGGAGGCAAAGGAGTTGCGCAGGGCGCCGATGGCGCCGCCGCCGTCGGCGACGACAACCGGCTGCGGCGCGCTATAGGGCTGCCCATAGGCCATCGCATCGAGGTCGGGACGGGGCTGCACCATCGCGACCGGGCTCGCGGTCTGCATGCAGCCACCCAGGGCGAGCGCGGCGGACGCTGCCAAGGACGCTGCCAAGATTGACCATCGAAACGCGCGTGCAACCGGCACCGGACCCATCCCTCGAAACGAGACAGCTCCAGTGATGCACCGGTTATGGTTAATAAAGCGTTGAGTGGGGGTGAGGCGACTATGCCTGCTACTCAGACGGTGCGCTCCCTCTCCCGCTTGCTTGCGGGAGAGGGCTGGGGAGAGGGTGTCTCCACGCAGAGACTCCCCAAGAGGACAGAGCCCTCTCCCGCATTGCATCTCACGATGCAATGCGACCTCCCCCGCAAGCGGGGGAGGTGCAGCGAGCCCGGAGCAGGCTTCCGCGACGTACAACTAACGCTCACACCAACCCCGATCGGGCAGGACATGCCGGTGCCCCCAGCCGTGTTGCGCGGCCGCAGCTCCAGGCTCAGTCGCGGCGGGAATTGAAGATCAATCCCGGGAATAGCCGATCAAGGGCTTGCGCGGGCGGAACAGGATCATCAGGAGGATGCCGAGAATGCCGAGGACGGCGAAGACCGGCTGCTCCAGCACCAGGCGGATCACCGAGGTCCAGAGCCAGGGCGCCTTGGCCTCGACCCAGGTGCGGAAGGCCGACTGGCTGGCCTGATTGATGTCGTTCCAGAACTGGCCGAACCGGGTGAATTTGAGGTTCTGATCGGCCACCCAGCGGGCGCCGTCATAGACCATGAAGATGAACCCGCCGGCGAGCAGCAACAGCCCAATCAGTCGGAAAAAGCCGCGGATCATGCTTCACCTGCGATGGTCGTCTGATCGGACGACCTCTTGGAACGTTGCCAGCCAATAGCCGGGCGACGGCAGAAATTCAACCTCTTCAGGGCGTTACGGTGCCCGTCCAGGCCGCCAAAGGCCGGATTTCCAGCTCCGAAAGCGTTGACGGTGCTAAAGACCCTCTCTATAAGGGCGGCAATTGGCGGTGGGCGCAATCCCGCCGCCGCTGTTCTTTGAGCAGTTGCAGGCACCTTGAGCTTCAAGACTCTCTTGAGCTTGAAGACTCCTTGGAGCCTCAGAGACAGCCGCAAGGCCGTCGCTCATGTTCCGGGAACGGCCCAGCAACCGAACACCCTAAATCCGAGCGTCGATTACGCGGTCAAGCAAGCCGGCGCTACCCGACCAAGACGCGACCGGTACCCGCAAAGGACATTGAGACCATGGCCAATACCACTTCCGCCAAGAAAGCGACGCGCAAGATCGCCCGCCGCACCGCCGTCAACAAGTCGCGCCGCACCCAGATGCGCGGCGCCGTGCGCACTGTCGAGGAAGCCATCAAGAGCGGCGACCGCGCCGCAGCCGTGAAGGCTCTCGCGACCGCCGAGCCCGCCTTGATGCGCGCCGCCCAGCGCAACATCATTCACAAGAACAACGCCAGCCGCAAAGTCTCGCGCCTCACCGCGCAGATCGCCAAGCTCGCCAAGTAAGCTCACCAAGTAATCTTGCGAAGTAAGCTCGCGACGTCATCTCGCAGCATCATCTGATCGGTCGATCCGGTCAGCGCGTCAAAAGCCCGGCATCGCGCCGGGCTTTTTTGTTGACTGTCATATTCGCGCAAGCAGTCAGACGACGCTCGATCTTCGCTTGGACGATTTGCATCGTCGGCGCTATTCCTCGTCCCGTAGTTCTACCGGCCGTTTTCTGCAACAGCGGAAACTTCACCGCGTTGCAAAAAACCCCTGTGCTGCGGGTTCGAATTGAATTGGCGCCGACGCGAGTTCAGCACACCGTAAGATTCACCGGAATGTGTGTCACGGTGGAGTTACCCTGCAAAACGAGTCTCGAAAAACGATGACTCGATAATCACTTATCAACATAGCAGCGACAAGCATTTGGAAAATTCGCCCGCACGTCGAGCGCGTGACGAATTTGTTAAAAAATTTTGGCGGTGGCTGAGAATTGTCACATGAGCTGCGGCATTCTCGATTCTGTGCACGGATTCAAAAACTTGCTTCGCAGCCTGTGAACAAGTCGCGCGCGGCGTTAACCGAGGTCAAGTTTTTTGGTGCCTCAAGTGTGAATCAATTTCGTTGCGAGTCTTTCCGCTTAGTGTATTCCTTAAGTGGTCAGCGGCGCCCACGATCTTCAGACCAGCGCGGTTTAGGAAACGGGGCGAGCGTGCAAATCGGCGGCGATGTGCACGTAGGCGACGCTTCAACAAGCGATGTCGGTTCAAAACCCATAGCAATATGGGAATGGTAGCTTTTTGCCTGAATGTCTCCAGCGGGATCTTCCCGCTCGCGCCAAGCATGAGAGACATCGCAGAGCGACCCCGGCACGCAAGGTGGGCGAAGTCGAGCGGACGACCAGTACATTGGGCAGGCATCCGCGACAGGAGTACGGCGCGGTTGTCTTCAGGACACGCAGGACCTTGTCGTGAGTTATCACGGCAGGACGGGGAGGTATCATGTCTTACGGACTCAACGCGGTATTGAAGCACGTTTCCTATTCCAGCGATGCCGTTCCTGCTCCGTCGGACCTCCAGGCCCCCGCGTGTGACGGAGCGCCGAGTACGCGCTGACCTCGCGACCCCTCCATCTCTGACATCGCTGATCTGACCTGCGGCGTTCGCGCCTGACGGTCGAGCCATGCCTGACGATGGACTCGCTTGAGGTCGCGCCACTGCAGGGACCGTGGCAGGAACCCTGCATGGCGCTCACAACGCAACTATATCTCTCAAGAGAAGTTTTCTGACGATGACAATGGAACAGGATCGCTGGTCACGCGTGAAGGGTCGGCTGCGCTCGAGCGTTGGCGAGGACGTCTACACGAGCTGGTTTGCACGCATGGATCTGGAAGGCGTGCAGGACGAGAGCGTGCGCCTCTCGGTGCCGACGCGGTTCCTGAAGAGCTGGATCCAGGCCCATTATGCCGAGCGCGTGCTGTCGTGCTGGCAGGCCGAGATGCCGGAAGTGCATCGCATCGATCTCACGGTCCGCTCCGCCGTGCGCCCGGTGGCGCAGCCGAAGGAAGCGCCCGCGCCGGTCGAGGCGCGCCGCGCGCCGACACCGGAGCTGCGCTCGACCGCGACCGCGCCGGTCTCGGCCAATCACGACGCGCTCGGCGGCTCGCCGCTGGATCCGCGCCTGACCTTCGCGAGCTTCGTCGTCGGCCGTTCCAACACACTGGCGCATGCCGCCGCGCGCCAAGTCGCGGAAGGGCGTCGCGGCGATCCCGTCATGTTCAACCCGCTCTACATCCATGCCGGCGTCGGCCTCGGCAAGACGCATCTCTTGCAGGCGGTGACCTGGGCCGGCAATTCCGGCAACGAGCGCAAGGTGCTGTATCTCACGGCGGAAAAATTCATGTACGGCTTCGTCGCTGCGCTGAAGACGCAGACGGCGCTGGCCTTCAAGGAAGCGCTGCGCGGCATCGACGTGCTCGTGATCGACGATCTCCAATTCCTGCAGGGCAAGTCGACCCAGGCCGAGTTCTGTCACACGCTGAACGCGCTGATCGACGCCGGCCGCCAGGTCGTGATCGCGGCCGACCGTCCGCCGTCCGATCTGGAAAGCCTCGATGACCGCGTGCGCTCGCGGCTCGCCGGCGGGCTCGTGGTCGAGATGGGCTCGCTCGGCGAGGAGCTGCGCCACGGCATCCTGAAGTCGCGCGTCGCCGCGGCCCGCGCCCATCATGCGACGTTCGAGGTGCCTGAGGAGGTGCTGCATTATCTGGCGCGCACCATCACCCATAACGGCCGCGATCTCGAAGGCGCGATCAACCGCCTGCTCGCGCATTCCAAGCTCAACAACCGGCCGGTGACGCTGGAGATGGCGGAGCACGAGGTGCGCGACCTGGTGCGGCCGCAGGAGCCCAAGCGGATCAAGATCGAGGACATCCAGCGCGTGGTGGCGCGGCAGTATAACGTCAGCCGCTCAGACCTGCTGTCCTCGCGCCGCACCGCCAACGTGGTCCGCCCGCGCCAGGTCGCGATGTACCTCGCCAAGACCCTGACCCTGCGCTCGCTGCCCGAGATCGGCCGCCGCTTCGGCGGGCGCGACCACACCACCGTGCTGCACGCGGTGCGCAAGATCGAGGCGCTGGTCTCCAAGGACACCGCGCTGTCCGAGGAAGTCGAGTCGCTGAAGCGCCAGCTTCAGGAATAAAGGCCTATTTCTCTTCACCTCTCCCCGCTCATGTCCGCCGAAGCCTTGGCGAAGGCGGATGCGGGGAGAGGTCGGAATGCGCGCGCAGCGCGGATTCCGGGTGAGGGGGTACAGGTCCATCGGCAGGCTCACGCACGGAGAGAGGCCCCTCACCCCACCCCTCTCAGGGCGAGCGAAGCTCGTCCCGGCACCGTAAGAACGGGGCGAGGGAGCGCACCTACGCCTGGGCGGCGGCGTTCATTTCAGGCGGTAAATCGTGGGGAACTGCCCGGCAATCCCTTGAAACGGATGGTTTTCCGCGCCACCTTGCGCGACCCTGTCGGCTTTGGTCATATCGGCTGGATGATCCGGCTTTCCGGGGTCTTCGGTGCCGTGGCGCGCGTCCCGCCGCCCGGCCTTCTCAATGCTGTGTTTTCCTAGGGGATCGGGCGAGTAGTGCAATGAAGGTTACGGTCGAACGCGCGCAACTCCTGAAATCGCTGGGCCATGTCCACCGCGTGGTCGAGCGCCGCAATACGATCCCGATCCTCGGCAACGTGCTGGTCCGCGCCGAGAACGCCAAATTGTCGCTGAAGGCGACCGACCTCGACCTCGAGGTGACGGAGACGCTGCCGGCGGAAACCGCGACCGCGGGCTCCACCACCGTGCCGGCGCACATGTTCTACGACATCGTGCGCAAGCTGCCCGATGGCTCGCAGATCGTGCTGGAAGCCGACGGCGACCGCGCCGTGCTCGCAATCCGCGCCGGCCGCTCGCGCTTCACGCTGCAGACGCTGCCGGAGAATGATTTTCCGGATCTGGCCGCCGGCGACATGTCGCACTCGTTCTCGCTCGCGGCCAAGGACGTCAAGCGGCTGATCGACCGCACCCAGTTCGCGATCTCGACCGAGGAAACGCGCTACTACCTCAACGGCATCTATCTGCACGCCGCCGGCACGGCCAAGACCGCCACCCTGCGCGGCGTCGCCACCGACGGCCACCGCCTCGCCCAGCTCGACCTCGTCCAGCCCAAGGGCGCCGAGGGCATGCCCGGCGTGATCGTGCCGCGCAAGACGGTCGGCGAGGTGCAGCGCCTGATCGAGGACACCGAGGCCGAGATGACGATCGAGCTGTCGCAGGCCAAGATCCGCTTTACGATCGGCAACGTCGTGCTGACCTCGAAGCTGATCGACGGCACCTTCCCCGATTACGGCCGCGTCATCCCGCAGAACAACGACAAGGAGCTCGTCGTCGACAAGAAGGATTTCGAGAACGCGGTCGACCGCGTCTCGACGATTTCGAGCGAGCGCGGGCGGGCGGTGAAGCTGTCGCTGTCGGCGGGCAAGCTGGTGCTGTCGGTGACCAATCCGGATTCCGGCAGCGCGACCGAAGAGCTGGAGGTCGAATACGCCTCCGACGCCCTCGATATCGGCTTCAACTCCCGCTATTTGCTCGACATCGCCGCCCAGATCGAAGGCGACGTCGCAACGCTCCGCCTCGCCGACCCCGGCTCGCCCACCCTGGTGCAAGACCGCGACGACAAGAGCGCGCTATACGTGCTGATGCCGATGCGGGTGTGAGGACGCTCTCTCGGCACTTCCTATGCGGAGACAACCCCTCACCCGGCTTCGCTCCGCGAAGCCACCCTCTCCCACAAGGGGAGAGGGTGAAGCAGCGCCTTTGTTCTGCGCCAAACGCGCGGTGCGCATTGCTGTGCCCTCTCCCCCTGTGGGAGAGGGCATCTCCGCTGGAGGATATAGACTCGGTCGGGTGAGGGGTTAGTGCCGCAGGATCCGTCCCATCGGCCAGTTTCCAAACATCTCCGCCAATTCGCGAAGAGCATGCGGCACGAGCCGACGGATGCTGAAGCTGTGATGTGGCGCTTGCTGAGGGATCGCCGGCTATCGACATACAAGTTTCGCCGGCAAGTTCCGTTCAAGAATTACATTCTCGATTTCGTCTGTTTCGAGAAGCGCCTTGTGATCGAGATCGACGGGAGCCAGCACGCAGAATCGCAACGCGACGCAGCGCGCGACGCGGCTCTCTCCGCTGAGGGCTTTGCTATAGCGCGCTATTGGAACAACGACGTTTTGCAGCAATCCGAGGCCGTATTGGAAGACGTTCTTGCAAAGCTTGCCGGGCGGTAAGATACCCCTCACCCGTCGCCTCACTTCGTGAGGCGCCACCCTCCCCCACAAGGGGGGAGGGGAAGAGCCACGTCCACGACGAACAACTCATGACCCCCTCCCGCATTCATCGTCTGACGCTGACGCATTTTCGCAATTATCGGGCGGCGGGGCTCGAGACGGCGGCTGACATGGTGGCGCTGGTCGGGCCGAACGGGGCGGGGAAGACCAATTGCATCGAGGCGATCTCGTTCCTGTCGCCGGGCCGCGGCCTGCGCCGCGCGACGCTGGAGGACGTCGCCGATAACCAGGGCGACGGCTCCTGGGCGGTGTCGGCGCAGGTCGAGGGCGCGCTGGGGCTCGCCACGCTCGGCACCGGCATCGACGCGCCGCGCGCCGATAGCCCGGTCAGCCGGCGCTGCCGCATCGACCGCGAGCCGGTGGGTTCGGCCAGCGCCTTCGGCGACCACATCCGCATGGTGTGGCTGACGCCGGCGATGGACGGGCTGTTCATGGGAGCTGCGTCCGAGCGGCGGCGCTTCTTCGACCGCCTGGTGCTCGCCATCGACAGCGAGCATTCGAGCCGGATCAACGCACTCGAGCGCTCCTTGCGTTCGCGCAACCGCCTGCTGGAGACGCGCAATTACGACGACAATTGGTGCGACGCGATCGAGCGCGAGACGGCGGAGCTTGCGGTCGCGGTCGCGGCCACGCGCGGTCAGACCGCGGCAAGGCTGACCGGCATGCTCAACGCCCGCGCGCAAGAATCCGCCTTCCCCTCGGCGCAAATCGCGCTCGACGGCTGGATGGAGAACGCGCTGCTCCAGGAGACCGCAACCTCGGTCGAGGACCGCTACCGCCAGATCCTGCGCGACAATCGCCCGCGCGATGCGATTGCCGGCCGCACCACCGACGGCCCGCATCTCACCGACCTGCAGGTCGTCTATGCGCCCAAGAACATGCCGGCGCGTGATGCCTCGACCGGCGAGCAGAAGGCGCTTCTGATCGGCCTCGTGCTCGCGCATGCGACGCTGGTCGCCGAGATGACCGGCATCGTGCCGCTGCTGCTGCTCGACGAGGTGGTTGCGCATCTCGACCCGAACCGCCGCGCGGCGCTGTTCGAGGAGCTGAAGAAGCTCGGCGCGCAGGTGTGGCTGACCGGCGCGGATCCTGCCGCCTTCGCCGAGATCGGCGCAGGGGGCGAAGTCTTTGACGTCGAGAGCGGACGAATCTCGGCCCGAAGCTAGGCCGCCGCGTTGAACCCGCTTGTTTGCGGTCGCGACTAGCTGCTTGTGGCTGCAAGAAGCGGCCATCGCGCAGGATTTCAGACAGGCGCGATATCCTTCGCGATATCCTTGGAGCATGAGCATGGCGACGGTAGGGCGTGGGGCGCAAGCTCCGGCACGATGGCAACTTGTTGCGTGTGGCCTCGCTCTCCTCGCAAGCTGCCTGCTCGCGGCGAGCGCCGGCGCCTTCGTGTCGACCCTGCCGCCGCTGTTGTCGGCCGCGCTGACGCTGGATCCAGATGCCAAGCTGCCCGCACCGACCCGCTACAGCTATCGAGGGATCCACACCACCGTGATGCCCGGCGTTGAGGCTCCGCTCCGGACCAGGCTCGAAGCCCGCGTGCCCGCAGCGCTCAGCGACGTCCTCGCGTTCTATCGTACTGAGCTTCGAAAGCTCGGTTGGCAGGAACAGCAGGATGACGCGGTGGTCAGCGCCGATCACGCGCGCCTCGCCTTCGTCTCGCCGATCGGGCCGGCAGCACTCGAGCTCGACCGCAATGGCGGCAGCACCTCGGTGCATCTCGTGCAGAAGAATTCGGATGTCGCGAGGCGGGCGAACGTCCTGCCTGAGCCGGGCCAGGCCAAGCTGGTGTTCAGCAATATCGGCGAGAACGAAGCCGTGCTCACGATCAACGGGCGGACCATCCCACGCCCCGCCGGCGCGAACGCCGTCGCGCTGGACCTCGTGCCCGGCAAATACGCCTACGGACTGAGCGTGCCGGGCCGTCCGGCCACCGCGAACATGCTCACCGTCGCAGCCGGCGATACCTGGGAGCTCACGGTCGGGCGCGACGGAGAGGCGTGGCCACCGCTCCAGTTGTATTGAGCCTGTCGGCTGTTCGTCCACTGCGCCGCCTGTTGAACCTGGCCGGTTCCTGCCGCGACTTCTCGTCTGAGGCCGCGCCGATGGGGTCGCAGCCTGCAATTGCGCGGGCATCACGACGCGCCAAGATCCGGGAGTTTCGACGATGCCGATGATCCGGCGCGGGGCGCAAGTCCCGGCACGATGGCGGCTGCTGGCCTGCGGCCTTGTCCTGGTGGCGAGCTGCTCGGTCGCGGCGGCCGCCGACGGGGGTGTCGTCGATGTCCACGCGCTGCCGAAGCTCGAGGGCGCGGTGGAGGACACTTCGCGTCCCGAATCCTGGCGTCTCGAATATCGCATGCCGACGGCGGAAGCCGTGACGGCGCCGGCGCTGAAAAAGCTCCTCGGCGCCGACGGCTGGGTGACCTATCTGCGGCCGCTGGACGAAAAGAGCACCACGCTGAATTTCAAGAAGGGACGTCAGGGCCTGTCGGTTCATTTCACGCAACGCCTCGGCCGCCCCGATCAATCCGTGGTCACCTACTCCTCCGACCGGATCTACGGCAACGTGCCGTTCCCTGACGGCGCGACCGATATCATGTTCGATGGCACAAGGCCTTATCTCGGCTGCATCGCGCCGACCGCGCTCGATGCGACGTCGGATTTCTTTGGCCGCGAGATGGCTGCGATCGGCTGGCAAAAGCTCACACCGGAGACCGCCGCGCGCTGGACCAGCAGCCTGGACGAGACCGTCCCCAACGGTCTGCGCGCCTATTACGAGCACCCTGACAGCCAGGAGACCGGCTTCTACAAGCAGAAGCCGGTGATGCTGACGCTGACGCGCCGTGACGACGGCCGCACCAATGTCGAGATCCGGGTGGCGCCGTTCGCGCTGCCGGAGGTGCTCGAGGCCGACGATGATATGGCCGGCCTGCCGCGGCCCAAGCCGACCAAATCTGCGCGGAGCCTTGGCAGCGCAAGCTCCAACAAGCGCGAGATCTCGGCCGCCGCGATGGCCGAGCTGCCTGCCGTGCGCGCCTTCTATCATCGCGAGCTCGCCGCGCGCGGCTGGCAGGAGGATGGCAGCGCACCGCTCGCGCCCGGCGACGACGTCGCGATCAAGATTTCCTCGGCGGAGGAAACCGGCGTGCTGCGGCTCGGCCGCAAATATGATTTCACCATGATCAGCCTGACTGCGCAGGTGAAGGAATCAGCGCTCGCCGCCCGCGCCAAGGCGAAGAAGGAGGCCGACGAGAAATTCCTCGGCGATGCGTTAGGCGCGGCTCAGCAGCTCATCGCCGCTGATGAGGCCAGGCGCAAGACGCAGGCCGCCTCCCTGTCCGATGCGCCGCTCAATGCGCTCGCCGACAGCAAGACGCCGGTGCCACTGCCCGAGACCGCGCAAGACGTGACCTTCGAAGGCGGCGACGGCAGGCTCGAATTCACGTCCACGTCGAGCGTGAAGGCGCTCAGCACGTTCTACCGCACCACACTGAAGAATGCGGGCTGGAAGGAGCAGCCCTCCGTCATCAACCAGCCCAACATGGCGGTGATGGCGTTCTCGAAAGGCGGCAAGTCGATCTCGATGACGGTGATGCAAATGGGCCCGAAGGTGAATGTCCGCGCCGACGGATCGGGCCTCGTGATGGAAGCGGCCAAGCCCGCTGCCAGCCCTGAGGTGCAGGCCAAATCCTCCGAGCCGCTCAAGCCCGATCCCGAATCCCAGCTGCCGGTGCCGACGCAGCGTTCGTCGAAGTCGCTCGCCACCACAAAGATGCCGGGCAGCGAGACGCCGTTCCGCCGCGAGCTGGAGGCCAGCATCCCCGCTTCGCTCGCCGAGGTCCTCGCCTTCTACCGTGCGGAGCTGTCCAAGCTCGGCTGGCAGGAAAAGGCCGACGGCGCGACTGTGTCCGCAGAACGCGCGCAGATCGACTTTACCTCGCCACAAGGCCCCGCCGTGCTCAAGCTCGGCCGCGCCAAGGGCGAGACCACGGTCAATCTGGTGCAGAAGAATTCGGATGCCGCGGTCAAGGCCGACATCATGCCGAAGGCAGGACAGGCGAGGCTCATGCTCGGCAATATCGGCCCGAAGGAAGCCTCGCTCACGATCAACAATCAGACCATGAAGATCGCGGCCGGCGCCGGCGGCCCGCAATCGCCGAAGGGCCCGATGCTCGACCTGCCGCCCGGCAAGTACCAGTACGCGCTGCGCCTGCCCGGGCGGCCGGCTCGCACCGAGACCCTGACCGTTGCCGCCGGCGAGGCCTGGGGTCTGATGGTGGGCCCGAGCGGCGACGTGCTGCCGTTGCAGATGTATTGAGGTTGATCGTCATGGCCGGACTCGTCCCGGCCCTTCAGGTTCTGCGTTCCGCACAAAGACGTGGATGCCCGGGTCAAGCCCGGGCATGACGGCACCTGTGTGAACGCGCCCCTGAACACCCATCTCGACCCCGCAAAATCCACGCCTTTCGAGACCCAAAACGGCCCCTCGAATCGCACTTTTTGCAGCGCCCGAAATCGCCTTCCAAAAGCCTTGAAAATCGGCCAAAAAACCCCATCTACTCAAAGGGTTGCCGGGAGATACTTTGCGCTAGGCGCAAGCGGTCTTTCGTGGCACAAATAGCCCCGCAAATCAGCGCCTTTTGCGCCGCTGATTCGGGCGACATCTCGAAGGCCTCTCATGACAGAACCTGCTCGGCAGCATGCTGCCGAAAACGAGCCCTCCACCGCGAGCGAATACGGCGCGGAATCGATCCGCGTGCTCAAGGGTCTCGATGCCGTCCGCAAGCGCCCGGGCATGTATATCGGCGACACCGACGATGGCTCGGGCCTGCATCACATGGTCTACGAGGTCGTCGACAACGCGATCGACGAGGCGCTCGCGGGCCATGCCACGCGCGTCGACGTCATCCTCAACGCCGACAATTCCGTCACCGTGCGCGACGACGGCCGCGGCATTCCCGTCGACATCCACAAGGGCGAAGGCATCTCGGCGGCCGAGGTCATCATGACCCAGCTGCACGCCGGCGGAAAGTTCGACCAGAACTCCTACAAGGTCTCCGGCGGCCTGCACGGCGTCGGCGTCTCCGTCGTCAACGCGCTGTCGAGCAAGCTGATGCTTCGCATCTGGCGCGACAACAAGGAGCACTATATCGAGTTCGCCCACGGCGATGCCGTCGCGCCGCTCAAGGTGGTCGGCGACGCCCCGGGCAAGCGCGGCACCGAGGTGACGTTCCTCGCCTCGACCGAGACCTTCAAGAATATCGAGTACGACTTCGCGACCCTCGAGCATCGCCTGCGCGAGCTCGCCTTCCTCAATTCCGGCGTTCACATCGCCCTCTCCGACATGCGCCACGCGGTCGAGAAGCGCGAGGAGATGTATTATTCCGGCGGCGTCGAGGAATTCGTCAAATATCTCGACCGCAACAAGAAGGCGCTGGTGCCCGCGCCGATCATGGTGCGCTCGGAAGCCAACGGCATCGGCGTCGAGGCCGCGCTGTGGTGGAACGACAGCTACCACGAGAACGTGCTGTGCTTCACCAACAACATCCCGCAACGCGACGGCGGCACCCATCTCGCCGGCTTCCGCGGCGCGCTGACGCGCCAGGTCAACGGCTACGCCGAGGCCAATGCGAAAAAGGAAAAGATCGCGCTGACCGGCGACGACTGCCGCGAGGGCCTCACCGCCGTTTTGTCGGTGAAAGTGCCAGATCCGAAATTCTCGTCGCAGACCAAGGACAAGCTGGTGTCCTCGGAAGTGCGCCCCGTGGTCGAGAACGTCCTCAACGAGGCGCTCCAGGCCTGGTTCGAGGAGCACCCGTCTGAGGCCAAGATGATCGTCGGCAAGGTGATTCAGGCCGCCGCGGCCCGTGAAGCTGCGCGAAAGGCGCGCGAGCTGACGCGCAAGAGCCCGCTCTCGGTCTCCTCGCTGCCCGGCAAGCTCGCCGACTGCCAGGAAAAGGATCCGGCCAAATCCGAGCTCTTCATCGTCGAGGGCGACTCGGCAGGCGGCAGCGCCAAGCAGGGCCGCAACCGCGAGTTCCAGGCGGTGCTGCCGCTGCGCGGCAAGATTCTCAACGTCGAACGCGTCCGTCCCGACAAGATGCTGTCGAGCGAGCAGATCGGCACGCTGATCACCGCACTCGGCACCGGCATCAGCGACGAGTTCTCGGTCGAGAAGCTGCGCTACCACAAGATCATCGTGATGACGGACGCCGACGTCGACGGCGCTCACATCCGTACGCTGCTGCTCACCTTCTTCTACCGGCAGATGCGCGACATCATCGACGGCGGCTATCTCTATATCGCCCAGCCGCCGCTCTATAAGGTCTCACGCGGCAAGTCCGAACAGTACCTGAAGGACGAGCGGGCGCTGGAAGACTATCTGATCGATGCCGGGCTGGATGACTGCGTGTACATCCCCGGCACCGGCGGCGACCGCTCCGGACGCGATTTGCGCGCGCTGGTCGACGACGCTCGCGTCGTCCGCAGCATCCTGCGCAATCTGCACAGCCGCTATAACCGCAAGGTGGTCGAGCAGGCCGCCATCACCGGCGTGCTGAACAAGGAAATCTACGGCGATCCCGAGAAGGCCGCTGCGGCCGCGCAATACATCGCGAGCCGGCTCGACAACCAGGCCGAGGAGGTCGAGCGCGGCTGGATCGGGCAATTCGTCGAGGGCCAGGGATTCCTGTTCGAGCGCACCGTGCGCGGCGTCAAGGAAGCTTCTGTGATCGACGATGCGCTGCTCGGCTCGGCCGAGGCGCGCAAGCTCGACGAATACACAACCAAGCTTCAGGACGTTTACGCCCGCTCCGGCAAGCTGCGGCGCAAGGACAACGAGCACGTGGTCCACGGTCCGGTCGACCTGTTCGAGGCCGTGACCGACGCGGGCCGCAAGGGCATCACGCTGCAGCGCTACAAAGGCCTCGGCGAGATGAACCCCGAGCAGCTCTGGGAGACCACGCTCGATACCGACGCACGCTCGCTGCTCCAGGTGAAGGTCAAGGAGGTCGACGAGGCCGACGACATCTTCACCAAGCTGATGGGCGATGTGGTCGAGCCGCGCCGCGATTTTATTCAGGAACATTCGCTGAGCGCGACGATCGATATCTGAGGCCCAATGGCTTTGGGTTTGATCTCCTAGCCAAGCACTCGCTGTAACCTCTCCCGCTTGCGGGAGAGGTCGACGCGAAGCGTCGGGTGAGGGCTCTTTCCTCTGGGGGAGTGTCCCTATGCGGCGATACCCTCTCCCCCGCCCTCCCCGCAAGCGGGGGAGGGAGCGCACCACCGTCATGGCGAAACCGCCCTGAACCTTACACCCGGCGATCGCGACGAAGTGGCATGAACCCGTTGGCCAATTCCGGCCGGGAAGCCTCACGCCATGATCGCCTCTGCAACGCCCAGTTCCGCCGCGCCCTCACGCCGTCTCGGCATCATCGGCAGCATTGTCGGCGTGCTGGCGCTGATGACGGCGGTGCTGCCGCATTGGGTGGTGCCGATCGTGTTTCCGCCGCCGCCGGCGGACAAGGTAATCGTCGACACCGGCCATCGCATCAAGGACCGCATCGTCGCGAAGGTGAAGGGCGTGGAATATCAGGCGCCAAAGGTCGAGAAATCCGCGGGGCGAAGCTGGAGCGAAACCGCGTCAGTCACAGCGATCTCTCTCGGCCTGCTTGCCATCCTGCTTTCAGTGCTCTCGCTGATCTTCCGGGAGGAACGGCTGCTTGCTGCCGTCGCCGCCACGCTCGGCACCGGCGCCATCGCGATCGAAATCTCCTTCTTCATGATCGGGGCGCTGGTCCTGATTGCGATCCTCTATGTGATCGGGAATATCATCGGGCTGTTCTGAAGCCCGCCGAGGACGACCGACGGCCCCCCCCCGAGCGGCTGCCAGCGCAATTGCTCCCGCGCTCAAATCTCTGTAGTTTCCGCCCGAAACAGCCCTCCCCACCCCATCAGGACAGCGAGAATCCATTTGGCGCCCATCCAATACATCGTCGAGGGCGGTCACCGGCTCTCGGGCTCGATCGAGCCGTCCGGCAACAAGAACTCGGCGCTGCCGATCATCGCCGCCGCGCTGCTCACCGAGCATCCGGTGACGCTGGAGAACGTGCCACGGATCCGCGACACCGAAACGCTGGTCGAGCTGATCCGCTCGGTCGGTGCGTCGGCGGAATGGACTGCCCGCAATACGCTTCACATCCATGCCAAGAGCATCCGCGCCGCCGATCTCGATCCTGAATTGTGCGTGCGCATCCGCGCCTCGATCCTGCTCGCGGGGCCGCTGCTCGCGCGCTGCGGCGAGGTGATGCTGCCGCCACCGGGCGGCGATGTCATCGGCCGCCGCCGTCTGGACACGCATGTGCTGGCGCTGGAGCAGCTGGGGGCCAAGGTCACCGCGACCGACCGGCTCGAATTCCGCGCGCCAAAGCTCGCCGGGGCCGACGTGTTTCTGGACGAGCCGAGCGTCACCGCGACCGAGAACGCTCTCGTTGCAGCGGTCGCCGCCGAGGGCGTCACTTACTTGCGCAACGCAGCCTCGGAACCGCATGTGCAGGACCTCGCCAATTTCCTTGTCGCGCTCGGCGCCAAGATCGAGGGCATCGGCACCAACACCATGGTCATCCATGGCGCGGCGACGCTGGGGGAGGCGAGCTACCGGATCCAGCCCGACCACATCGAGGTCGGCTCGCTGATCGGACTTGCCGCCGTGACGCGCTCGCCGCTGCGCATCACCCGCGCCGGCGTCGAGCATCTGCGCTCGATCCGCATGGGTTTCGAGCGGCTCGGCATCGTCTGCCGAATCGAGGGCGATGATCTCATCGTGCCCTCCAATCAAACATTGAAGATCCAGGACGATTTCGGCGGCCATGTGCCGAAGCTGGAGGACCAGCCCTGGCCGGCCTTCCCGGCCGACCTGATGTCGATTGCGATCGTCACGGCCACGCAATGCGAGGGCGTGATCCTGATGTTCGAGAAGATGTTCGAATCGCGGATGTTCTTCGTCGACAAGCTGATCGCGATGGGCGCGCGCATCGTGCTGTGCGACCCGCACCGCGCCATCATCGCCGGCCCCAGCCGCCTGCGCGGCGCGCCGATGACCTCGCCCGACATCCGCGCCGGCATGGCGATGCTGCTCGCCGCCGTCTGCGCCGAGGGCACCTCCACCATCAACAATGCCGACCAGATCGAGCGCGGCTATGAGCGCATCGAGGAACGGCTGAACGCACTGGGCGCGAAGATCAAGCGCGTGCCGGAGCGGAAGAGCTGATCTTCGCCTCTCCCCGCGCTTGTCCGCCGAAGCTTTAGCGAAGGCGGATGCGGGAGCGGCGCGAGGGAGAAAAGCTGCGGCGCACTGTTCTTTCCTTCTCCCCTTGTGGGAGAAGGTGGCGCGAAGCGCCGGATGAGCGGTTTCTATCCGCTCGTCTCATTGAGAGTTGGACTCGCGGATAGAGATCCCTCTCCCGTCTCGCCGCTATGCGGCGATCCACCCTCTCCCACAAGGGGAGAGGGGAAGAAAGCGGGCCATGTTTTCGACGTGTGGCTGTGCTAATGACCGGCCATGCTCGACACCGTCCAACATCATGCGCAGCCGCAAGCCGGCGTGCCGCCAAATCATCTTGCCGAAGAGTTCGTCGAGACGCTGCGCCTCGCCGTGCCGATGATGCTGACCCAGCTCGGGCAGATCGCGATGATCACAACCGATCTCGCGATGATCGGGCGGCTCGGCGAAGATGCGGTGGCCGCGGCGGCGCTGGCCCATACGGTCTATTTCGTCAGCTTCACCTTCGGGCTCGGATTGACGTCCGCAGTGGCGCCGCTGGCGGCGCAGGCGTTCGGCGCCGGCGATGTCAGGCTGATCCGCCGCTCCTTGCGCGTCGGGCTATGGGCCGCGCTCCTGATCTCGCTGCCGATGATGGCCTCGCCGCTCTATGGCGAGCAGATCCTGCTGGCGCTCGGTCAAATGCCGCAATCGGCCGCGCTGGCGCAGCACTATCTGAACGGCCTTGCCTGGGGCATCGCGCCGGCGCTCGGCTTCATCGCGCTGCGCGGCATGATGAGCGCGGTGAACCGGCCGCAGGCGCCGCTGTGGATCACAGTGGTGGCGATCCCGGTGAATGCCGCGTTGGTCTACGCCCTGATCCACGGCCTGTTCGGTCTGCCGGAGCTCGGCCTGTTCGGCGCGGGGCTTGCGACCACGCTGGTCAATCTCGGCACTTTCATCGCCGCACTCGCGATTGCCGCATGGCGAAAGCCGTTCGCGGACTATCATCCGCTCGCCCGTCTCTGGCGGATCGACTGGCCCTTGATGCGTCAGCTCGTCGCGGTCGGCGCGCCGATCTCGTTTTCCCTGTTGCTGGAATACGGCCTGTTCTCCTCGGCGGCGCTGCTGATGGGCTTGATCTCGACCGCCGCGATTGCCGCGCATCAGATCGCGCTCCAGGTCACCGCCGTGCTGTTCATGGTGCCGCTCGGCATCGGCATGGCGGCGACGGTGCGGGTCGGTCATGCCTTCGGCCGGAACGACATGGTCGGGTTGAGGCGCGCGGGCCTGGTCGCAGCGGTGCTGGGGATCGCGTTCGTCTCCGCCCTGACCGTCGCGATCATTCTCGGCCGGTACGAGATCGGACGGCTGTTCTTCGGTCGCAGCGAGGCCAGCGCAGCAACGGTCGAACTGACGGCAACGCTGCTGCTGGTCGGCGCCAGCTTCTTCATCGCCGACGGCCTCCAGACCATCATGGGTGGCGCGCTGCGCGGCATCAATGACACCCGAATGACGCTGGTGTTCGCGGCGATCGGCTATTGGTGCGTCGCCTTTCCCGTCGCCTGGGTGCTTGCCTTCCATGCGGGACTGGGCGCGGTCGGCGTCTGGATCGGGTTCTCGATCGGCTCGTTCGTCTATGCCGCCCTGTTGATCTTGCGCTTCCGGATGCTGGCGCGCAAACTGGCGGGATGATCGCAAAGGTCCGCGAAGTCACCCCCAACGTCGACGCCGACGCGGTGCTGGCAGGCGCGCAGTTCATCGATGCGTTTCGCGTGGAGATCGGCGCGGTGACGGTCGATGCGCGCGAGGCCTGCGTCCGGATGGTGTTGCACGGACCGCGCTGGATCGACGTGCTGCTGCGCCTGCGCAACATTCTGGTGACGCCGTTCGGCCTGAAGACATCGGGCGAAGGCGCACGGGCCCCGTACGGCCTGATCGGCCTGTTTCCGGTGGTGAGCGAGACGCCGGAGCGGCTGGTCGCGGGCTTCAATGATGCTCACCTCGACTTCCGCCTCGTCGTCGACGTGGCAGGCGATGGCGCGAGCCGCCGGGTGACCTCGACCACGCTGGTGCGCACGCACAATCTGCTCGGCCGCATCTATCTCGCGCTGATCATGCCCTTCCACAAGCTCGTGGTCCGCGGCATGATGGGACGGATCGTGGAGCCGGCCCGATGACGCTGTCCGTCGACCTCTTCTACTCATTCCGCAGCCCTTACAGCTATCTGGCGCTGCCCAAGACGCTGAAGCTGGTCGAAAAGTATGATCTCGCAGTGAATTTGCGACCGGTCTATCCGCTGGCGATCCGCGTGCCCGGGTTCTTCAAGAAGACCAATCCGCAATTCATCCGCTATGTAGTGCTCGACAGCACGCGAGTGGCGGAGCACGAGGGCATCCCGTTCCGCTTCCCCAGGCCCAATCCGGTCGTGCAGGACCTGACCACGCTCGAGGTCGCGGCCGAGCAGCCCTACATCCATCGCCTGACCCGGCTGGGCGCCATGGCGCAGCTCGAGGGACGCTCGCTCGAATTTACATATACGATCGCGCGCATGCTGTGGGACGGTTCGGTGTCGGGGTGGAACGAGGGCGATCATCTCGCGCGCGCGGCGGCGAAAGTCGGCTTCGATCTCGCCGCGATGGATGAAGCGATCACCGCTGACCCGGATCGCTACGAGCAGGTGATCGCGGAGAACGAGAAGGACCATGCCGCGTCAGGCCATTGGGGCGTGCCGACCTTCGTGTTCGAAAACGAGCCATTCTTCGGCCAGGACCGCATCGACCTCTTGGTCTGGCGCATGCAGGGCAAGGGGCTGGCGCGGCGGTAGGACGTCTGTTCACGCCCAGGCGACGCAGCCCGTCACGTTCGCACCGGCTGCCCGATCCCCAGCAAGTTACCCTCGCTGTCGCGAAACCATGCGCCCCGCTCGCCGATGCCCTTACTGGGATAATTCCCGGTAATCTCCGCTATGCCATCGACCGTCTTCAGGCCGGGCAGGTCGTACTCCTCGAATTCCACTCCGCGCGCGCGAAGCTCGCGTACGGTTGCCTCGATATCCTCAACTTCCCAGCCCATCTGCGTGTGCGTGCCGGATTGCGTTCCAGCGGAGAGGAATATCGCAAACTCGCCTCCCGCGCAGACATAGCGGAGCCCGCCCACACGCTCTTCAATCGGCTCGAGCCCGAGTTTCTCGGAGTAGAATGCCCGCGCGCGGTTCAGGTCTTTGGCCGGAAGCCGGGTTGCTACCGTTGCGTTGCCTAACATGCTCTCTCCTTTCCTCATCTCAAGTTCGTCGACCTGTCCTGCGGGCACGAGGACATGCGCTAGCTCACTCCGCCACACGCACCGACTTGTCGGCCGCTGCTTCCGACCATTCGCCGACGACGCGGTCGAGATCGCAGAGGTTCTGGTGCATCTGCTCCAGAGAGAAGCCAATCGCGAAGAACCGCTCGGCGGTGTCGCCGGGCTGGCCGCGGATCAGGCCGTCCTGGCGGACGGCGGCAACCGCCTCGGCGTAATGCTGGAGCGCGACATGGACGGGATGGATCGGCGGCGCGCCGGCGCCCTCGCGCAGGGCCGCGGCGGCCGAGCGCAGGAAGCGCGCGATCACGATCGAGACCTCCGTCAGCGGGCCAGATAGTCGCGTCTGCACCTCGATCGGCAGCGGCACGACGGTCGCCCGGCCGATCATCACGACGTCATGACGCAGCCGCAGGATCGTTCGCAACAACGGGCCGGTATCCGGTCCGCTCGACAGGCGCGCGGCGCGCTCGCGCTCGGCTTCGGAGCCGATCGCATTGAGGCTGACCATGGCCGTGCCGATGCCGTCCTGGATCCGGTGCAGCGCGTCGTTGTCGCGGCCGCGCGTGAGACCCGCGAGCAGCTCGGTGAAGGCATCCGCGATTAGCTCGAGCAGCGTCGCCGCGCTGGCGCGGATCTGTCGCACCGCGCGCGAGGGCAGCACCAGGAACGAGACCAGCAGTCCCGTGACGGCGCCGACCGCGACCTCGCTGACCCGATCGATCGCCGAGGTCATGGGATCGGAGTGATGCATGGTCGGAACCAGGAGCACGATCACGGCGGTAACCGTGGCCGCGCTCAGGCTCGGATTGATCGCGGCGACGAAGGCGAGCGGGGCGACCGAGAGCACGAGCAGGCCGAGAAGGCCGGCTTCGCTGGAATAGGGGATCAGGATCGCAATGGCGCCGCCATACACAGCGCCGCCGATGGTGCCGAGCATGTAGTCGCGCGTCGCCTTCAGCGAGCGGCCAACGCTCATCTGGGTCACGATCAGCGAGGTCAGCACCGCCCAGAGCGGCAACAGGAGATGCAGCGCGGTGGCGATGGCATAGGCCGCAGTCGCGGCCACCGTGACCCGGATCGCGAGCCCCAGTTGCGTGCGCCGCGACCGGATCCGCTCGAACACCTTCCCTGCGAATGCCATGCCTGACTATCCCGGTCCGATCCTCATACGAAGGCAAAAGCATAGCTGATGCCCGCGGCCGCAAGGCCGCTTGAAAGGCCAAATCAGCCCGCCTAACTTGCCGGCCAAAACGAGGAAACACGATGGCCCACGAAACCGCAACGCTCGCTGCCTACGTCTTCAACCTGAAATACCAGGATATTCCGGCGGAGGTGCTGGAGCGCGCAAAAGTGCTGACGCTGGACTTCCTCGGCAGCGCGATCCGAGCGAGGCGCGAGGCGGAATCGACCCCGTCGATGCTGAAGATGCTGGAGGCGCTGGCGCTCGACACCAGGGGCGAGTCCACCGTGTTCGGCGACAGCAAGACCTGGACACCGGCAATTGCCGCGCTGCTCAACGGCGCGCTCGGCCATTCCCTCGATTTCGACGATACCCACGCCGATTCCTCGCTGCATCCGAGCGCGCCGGTGGTTCCGGCCGCCTTCGCGGTCGGCGAGATGGTCGGCGCATCGGGCCGCGAGGTGCTGACGGCGATCGTTGCCGGCTACGAGGTCTGCTGCCGGCTCGGCAACGCGCTCGATCCGACCTCGCATTACGCGCGCGGCTTCCACCCGACCGCGACCGCCGGCACCTATGGCGCGGCTGCGGCGGCCGGCAAGCTGCTTGGCCTGTCCGAGAAGCAGCTGATCGCTGCGTTCGGCGTCTCCGGCAGCCAGGCCGCGGGTTCGCTGCAGTTTTTGGTCAATGGCGCCTGGAACAAGCGCTACCAGGTCGGTGCCGCCGCGATGAACGGCGTGATCGCCGCGACGCTGGCGCGCAACGATTTCGTCGGCGCGACCGAGTCGGTCGAGGGCAAGCACGGCCTGCTCGCCGGCTACACCGACGACGCGCATCCGGACAAGGCGGTCGCCGAGCTCGGCAAGAGCTATGAGACGATGAAGATCGGCGTAAAGCCTTATCCGAGCTGCCGCTACACCCACGCCGCGATCGACGCGCTGATCGCGATGCGGCGCGAGCACAATCTGACGCCCGACCAGGTCAAGCGTGTCGAGATCGGCCTGCATCGCAACGGCATCACGCTGACCGGCGATGCCGCGACCAAGCGGCATCCGCGCTCGATCGTCGGCGGCCAGTTCTCGATGTTCTTCACCGGCGCGCTCGCGCTCGACCAGGGCTCGTTCGGCTGGGACGATTACAACCGCCTCGGCGATGCCGCCATCGACGCGCTCGCCGACAAGTTCGACGTGGTGCAGGACGACCGCCTCGAGATCGGCCGCACCCATCCCTTTGGCGCGCGCGTGAGCATCACCACGGACGATGGTGTGCATGAGCGGCTCTATGCCGATCCGTCCGGAGAGCCGACCTCGTTCCCGGACACGCAGGCGATGCAGCAGAAGTTCCTGACGCTGGCCCGCCCCGTGCTGAACGCGCGCGCGGAAAAGTTTGCCGATGCGATCATGACGCTGGAGCGGTTCGATCGCGTGGCCAAGGCGACGGAATTGGGGAGGCAATAGGCTGGCCACACGCATGCTGCACCCTCTCCCCTTGTGGGAGAGGGTGGATGCGCGAAGCGCAGCCGGGTGAGGGGTCTCTCTCGGCCAGAGCATCTCGCAGTTGCATTTGCGGAGAGAGGCCCCTCATCCGGCGGCATAGCCGAAGCTACGCTTCGGCGTTCTTAAGAACGGCGGCCTAAAGGCCGCCTATGCCACCTTCTCCCACAAGGGGAGAAGGAAGAAGAGGACGGCGCTCCGCTCAATTCGCCCCCGCCAGCTTCCCCTTCTCGCGCGTGGCGGCCACCACGTCGCGCACCAGATGCCCCGGTTAGGCCGGGGCATGACAGTGGAGTTTGAGGAGCGGCCCTTGCCGCGACGACGGCGCCAAATCCTGCTAGGCTCCTGTCCAAGAAAGCCAAAAAGGAGTCCACCCATGAGCTGGCAGCCCTCCAACGATCCCGTGCTCGGCGATCCCATGTCCTGTGATGCGCTCGATCTCGTCATCGTGCCTCGCACGCGCGATCTCGGCGACGGATTCGCGGTGCGCCGCGCGTTGCCGCATGGCAAGCGGCAGATGGTCGGGCCCTTCATCTTCTTCGATCATTTCGGACCGGTGCAGTTCGTCTCCGGCAAGGGCATGGACGTGCGGCCGCATCCGCATATCGGGCTTGCCACCGTCACTTACCTTTTCGACGGCATGATCATGCATCGCGACAGCGAGGGCAATGTCCAGGAGATCGCGCCGGGCGCGATGAACCTGATGACGGCGGGGCGCGGCATCGCCCATTCCGAGCGCACGCCGGATGCGCAGCGCGCCTCGGGCCAGAAGATGCTGGGACTGCAAAGCTGGATCGCACTGCCGGCCGGATCGGAAGAGATCGCGCCGTCGTTCCAGCATTATGCGGCGGGCGACTTGCCGATGATCTCCGAGCGCGATTTTACCGCACGCGTGATCGCGGGCTCGTCCTTCGGCATCGCCTCGCCCGTGTCGATGGTGTCGCCCTGGTTCTACACCGAGGTCACGGCGGTCGCGGGCGCGACCGTGCCGCTCGATCCCGATCATGAGGAGCGCGCGATTTACCTGGTTGACGGCGAGGTCGAGATCGCGAACGAACGTTACGAGGGGCCGCGGCTGCTGATCTTCCGACCCGGCGACCGCATCACCGTGAAGGCGCTGAAGGCGACACGGATGATGTTTCTCGGCGGCGATGCGCTGGAAGGCCCGCGCCACATCTGGTGGAATTTCGTCTCCTCCAGCAAGGAGCGGATCGAGCAGGCCAAGCAGGACTGGAAAACCGGCCGCTTCGCCGCAGTTCCGCAGGAACACGAGTTCATTCCGCTGCCGGAATAGGCTAATCCGGTGCCGGCTGCGCCATCGGGCGCCGCCCGACGTCCTGCGAAAGATCTGCCGATGACCACCATGCTCTCCAGCGACCTGCCCCTGCCCAAGATCGGACGCGGCAAGGTGCGCGACATCTATGCCGTCGACGATGACCGCCTGCTGCTCGTCACCACCGACCGCATCAGCGCCTTCGACGTCGTGATGGGCGAGACCATCCCGATGAAGGGCGCGGTGCTGACGCAGATCAGCGCGTTCTGGTTCAACGAGCTCGAAGGCGTGGTGCCGCATCACATGATCAGCGCCGACACCGACGAGATCGTTGCGGCCGTGCCGGCGTTGAAACCGCACCGCGCCGAGATCCTCGGCCGCGCCATGCTGTGCAAGCGGACCACCGTGTTCCCGATCGAGTGCGTGATCCGCGGCTATCTCTCGGGCTCCGCCTGGAAGGAATATGCCGCGAGCGGCACGCTGGCCGGCGAGAAGCTGAAGGCAGGCCTCGTCGAGAGCGAGAAGCTGGAGCCCGCCATCTTCAGCCCGGCGACCAAGGCCGAGAGCGGCCATGACGAGAACATCACGATCGCGAAGATGCGCGAGGTGGTCGGCGACGAGGTCGCCTACACGCTGGAGAGCATGACGCGCGCGATCTACACGCTCGGCGAGGAGCTCGCCCGCGAGCAGGGCATCATCATCGCCGACACCAAGTTCGAGTTCGGCCGCGACAAGCACGGCCGCATCATCCTCATCGATGAGGTGATGACGCCTGATAGTTCGCGCTTCTGGGCGGTGGATGCCTACAAGCCCGGCCAGCCGCAGGCGAGCTTCGACAAGCAACCCTTGCGCGACTATCTCGACGTCGAACGCCGCGCCGGCCGCTGGAACGGCGATGCTCCACCGCCGCCACTGCCCGCGAGCGTGGTCGATGCAACCAGCAAGCGGTATCTGGAAGCGTATCGGCGCGTGACGGGGAAAAAGCTGAAGATTTAGGCCTCGCTGCCACCGCGCGCTCCGCCATTGCGAGCGCAGCGAAGCAATCCAGAGTCTTTCCGCGAGGGATGCTTCGCTGCGCTCGCAATGACGTGGAGAGGCCAAGTGTGCCTCTCCAGCATTCCCGCCTAGCTCACATTCGCGGTGGTACCTGCGGCGCCCTCACACCCCCGCCATCATCACGTATTTGATCTCGACATATTCTTCCATGCCGTGATGCGAGCCTTCGCGGCCGAGGCCGCTTTCCTTGACGCCGCCGAAGGGCGCGACTTCGGTGGTGATCAGGCCGGTGTTGACGCCGACCATGCCTGATTCCAGCGCTTCGGCGACGCGCCACACGCGGCCGAGGTCGCGGGAATAGAAATAGGAGGCGAGGCCGAACGGCGAGGCGTTGCACATCGCGATGACGTCAGCCTCGTCCTTGAAGCGGATCACCGGCGCGAGCGGGCCGAAGGTTTCTTCTTGCGACACCAGCGAGTCCGGCTTGACGTCGGCGAGCACCGTCGGCTCGAAGAACGAGCGGCCGAGCTCGCTGCGCTTGCCGCCGGTGACGACCTTGGCGCCGCGCTTGACGGCGTCGGCGATGTGACGTTCGACCTTGTCGACCGCCTTCATGTTGATCAGGGGCCCTTGCGTGACGCCGCTCTCGGTGCCGTCGCCGATCTTCATCGCCGCGACCTTCTTGGACAGCTTCTGCACGAACTCGTCGTAGATCTTGTCCTGGGCATAGATGCGGTTGGCGCAGACGCAGGTCTGGCCCATGTTGCGATACTTGGAGACGATCGCGCCTTCGACCGCCGCATCGATGTCGGCGTCGTCGAACACGATGAACGGTGCGTTGCCGCCGAGCTCCAGGCCGAGCCGCTTCACGCCGACCGAGGCCTGCTGATAGAGGATCTTGCCGACGGCGGTCGAGCCGGTGAAGCCGACGAAGCGAACGGCCGGATGCTCGCACAGCACCTTGCCGATCGGCGGCGCGTCACCGGTGATGATGTTGAGTACGCCCTTGGGGATGCCGGCCTTCTCGGCGAGCACGGCGAGCGCCAGCGCCGACAGCGGCGTCTCGTTGGCGGGCTTGAGCACCACGGTGCAGCCGGCTGCGAGTGCCGGCGAAACCTTTCGCGTGATCATCGAGTTCGGGAAATTCCACGGCGTGATCGCGCCGCAGACGCCGATCGGCTGCTTGATCGCGAGCAGGCGCGCATCGGGCCGCTGCGTCGGGATGGTCTCGCCATAGACGCGCCTCGCTTCCTCGGCGAAGAACTCGATATAGGCGGCGCCGATATCGACCTCGCCGAGTGCCTCGGTGAGCGGCTTGCCCTGCTCGGAGGTGAGGATCAGCGCGAGATCCTCGCGGTTGGCGACGATCAGCTCGAACCATTTGCGCAAGATGTTGGAGCGCTGCTTGGCGGTATGCTTGGCCCAGGCCGGAAAGGCGCGCTCGGCGGCTTCAACCGCCTTGGTGGTATCATCCGCACCAAGCTGCGGGACCTTTGCGAGCTCGACGCCGGTGGCGGGATTGTTGACGGCAAAGACCGGCGTGCCGACCCAGGCGCCGTCGATGTAGCAGGCCTCCTTCAAGAGCGAAGGGTCCTTCAACCGGTCGCGCAGGGTGGCGGTGGCTTGCGTGGCGCGGGCGGCGGCGGTCTGGGTCATGGCATTTCTCCCTGGGCGATCGGATCGGGCCGGAATATAGGGACAGACGGCGCGCAATGCACCGCCCCGCAACGCACATCTGCTGATAGCCAAGGTCGGGAGCGGCCCGTTCTTCACCTCTCCCCAGCAGGGAGAGGTCGGCACCGTGAGCGCGGAAGCAGCTCTGCGCGATCTTAAGTTTGGTCAGGCCGCGCCGCTCATATAGGTCTCGCGGCGGCCGATCATACGCTCGGCCGCGGCCTTGGCGTCCGCCTTGGTGGATGTCGCGCACGTCCGATATTCGAGATCAGGGACATGAGAGGTGTCGCGACGGCCGAACCAGGATTTTGAGCCGACCGGCAGCAGCGCCAGCGCCTGCGCCAGATTGTCGACGGCGCCGAAGGAATAGAGTGCGCCGGTGCCGGCGACGCGGACCTCGTAAATGCCGGGCGAAATCGGCGCCTCCAGGTTCTCGCCGCGTCCCGGACGGGGATAGCGCTTCCATTCGCTCCAGGTCGAAATCATCTGAGGTCCCCCTCGCCGCCCATCCATGGCCGGCAACATTTGCATCAAGTCTTAATCGGCCCATGGATCGGACCGGGTGCTGAACGTGGCAGCTCACGAAATGTTTCAGGTGTCCGAAAACTCACGAAACATATCGCCTGGAGCCCGTCTCAGGTGAGGGCGAAGTCCGGCTATCCACCACAGATTGTGAGAGGGCGTCACCGTTCAGTCCCGTTGTCGTCCTGCGTGGGACCAAAACCGTCAAGTCACGACATCGCGACCAGCGCAGGTCCATGGATGCGCTTGCCGCGCCGGGCATGCGGGAGGACAATCGATCACTTCCAACAATAATCAAACCTGAGGAAACCCCATGCAAAGCCAAGCACAGATCGATGAGATTCTGCGTCAGAAGAGCGAGACCAAGGAGATTCCGGGCGTCGTCGCCATCGCGGCCAGCGGAAACGACGTGCTGTATCAGGGCGCATTCGGCAAGCGCGACCTGTCCAAGCCTGATGCGATGACAATCGACAGCGTGTTCTGGATCGCGTCGATGACGAAGGCGGTGACATCGGCGGGCGCGATGCAGCTGGTCGAGCAGGGCAAGCTGTCGCTGGATGCGCCGATCGGCGATGTGCTGCCCGATCTCGCCAATCCGCAGGTGCTCGAAGGTTTTGATGCCAAGGGCGAGGCTAAGTTACGTCCGGGCAAGGGGCCGATCACGTTGCGCCAGCTCATGACCCACACCGCCGGCTTCTGCTACAATATGTGGAACGGCGATCTCGCGGTCTATCTGGACAAGAACGGCATTCCCGCCATCACCACCTGCCAGAATGCGGCACTGAAGACGCCTATTATGACCGACCCCGGCACGCGCTGGGAATACGGCACCAACATCGATTTCGTCGGCAAGGCGGTGGAAGCCGTCAGCGGCAAGCGGCTCGATACCTATCTGCACGACAATCTGTTCACCCCGCTCGGCATGCGCGACACCGCGTTCAAGATCACCGACGACATGCGCAAACGCCTCGTTGGCATGCATGCGCGCGGCGAGGACGGCCAGCTCGCATCGATCCCGTTCGAGCTCGAGCAGAATCCGGAATTCCACATGGGCGGCGGCGGCCTCTATTCGACCGCGGCCGACTACATCAAGTTCACCCAGATGATTCTCAACAAGGGCCGCGGCAATGGCAACCAGGTGCTGAAGGCCGAGACGGTCGCAACGATGGGGCAGAACCACATCGGCGACCTCGCCATGGGCAAGATGACCACGGCGGCGCCGATGTACACCAACGATGTCGATCTCTATCCGGAGCAGGTGAAGAAGTGGGGCCTCAGCTTCATGATCAACACCGCCAAGACGGGCGAAGGTCGCAGCGCGGGCAGCCTCGCCTGGGCAGGCCTCGCCAACACCTATTACTGGATCGATCCGGCACGCGACGTCACCGGCGTGATCCTGATGCAGCTGTTGCCGTTCGCCGATGCGAAATGCCTGGAGGCGTTCGCGGGATTCGAGCGCGGGGTCTATGCCGGGCTGGATGCTGCTGGAAGCGGGCAGAAGGCGGCGTGAGAGACGACTTCGCGCACGGCTCTCACCACACACGACTGTCATCCCCCGCGAAAGCGGGGGATCCAGTACGCCGCGGCTTCTCGATGAACCACTGACGTCTCGACGTACTGGATCGCCCGGTCAAGCCGGGCGATGACAGCAGAGAGTGAGGCGCGAGCGTCTATCAAGATCGTCATTGCGAGCGGAGCGAAGCAATCCAGTCTGCCTCTGCGGAGGGACTCTGGATTGCTTAGTCTCTATGCTTCTCGCAATGACGGGAATAGAGACGACCCTTAAACCGTCAGCCCGCGCTGCTGCGCCAGCTCCTTCAGCGACACAAGCGGACGGGCGCCGATGTGCTGGATCACTTCGGCGGCCGCGAGCGCGCCGAGCTCGCCGCACTGCTTGTAGCCGAAGTTGCGCGCGAGGCCGTAGAGGAAGCCTGCTGCGAACAGATCGCCGGCGCCGGTGGTGTCGACCACCTTGTCGACCGGGAAGGCTGGAGCTGCGACGGCGTCTTCCACCGAGACCACCATGCAGCCCTTCTCGCTGCGGGTGACGACGCCGAGATTGACGTCGTTGCGCAGCTGCTTCAGCGCGGTGTCGAAGTCCGAGGTCATGTAGAGCGAATGCAGCTCGGATTCATTGGCGAAGACGATGTCGACGGTGCCGTTGCGCATCAACGAGAGAAACTCGTCGCGATAGCGGTCGACGCAGAAGGAATCCGACAGCGTCAGCGCCACCTTGCGCTTAGCATCATGGGCGCTCTTGGCCGCCTTGACGAAGGCGTCCTTGGCGTTCTTGGGGTCCCAGAGATAGCCTTCGAGATAGACGATAGCAGCGCCGGCGATCTCGGCCGGATCGATGTCGGCGGGCGACAGGTCCTGCGCCGCACCGAGATAGGTGTTCATGGTGCGCTCGCCGTCGCCGGTGACCAGGATGTAGGAGCAACCGGTGGCGGGGCCGTCCTTGGCCGCAGGCGTGTTGAAGGCGACGCCGGCTGCGCGGATGTCATGGATGTAGAGCTTGCCGATCTGGTCGTCCTTGACCTTGCCGACATAGGCGGCGCGTGCCCCCAGGCTGCTGATGCCGACGATGGTGTTGGCGGCAGAGCCGCCAGAGACTTCCGTGGCCGGGCCCATGTCCTTGTAAATGGCCGCCGCGCGCGCCTCGTCGATCAGCGACATGCTGCCCTTGGCCATGCCGTGCTTGGCCAGAAAGGCCTCGTCGGTCCTGACCAGCACGTCGAACAACGCGTTGCCGATGCCGAGAACGTCATATTTCACGTCAGCCATTCACCTTGATCCTGTTTGGCGGATTGCGATCCCTGCGAAAATCCGCTTCCTGTCGGCCTGAAATCCAAGCTCGCGGCCTATCACGACCGGGCCAGCGCGGGCAAGCAACGGTATGACAAAGGGCCGATGATCCGCTCCTTCCTGACCGTCTCGACGGGAACGCTGGCCTCGCGGCTGCTGGGTTTTGCCCGCGATTCCCTGATTGCGGCGCTGCTCGGCACCGGCGCCGTGGCGGACGCGTTTCTGGCGGCGTTTCAGCTCGTCAACGTGGTACGCCGGCTGCTCAGCGAGGGCGCGCTGAACGCGGCGCTGATCCCGGCCTGGCTGCGCGCCCGGGACCGCGACGGGGCGACGGCCGCGGCAGCATTTGCCGGACGCGTGCTCGGCACGGTCAGCGCGGCCCTGATCGCAATCTCGATCCTGATCGCAGTGTCGATGCCGCTGATCATCACGGTCATCGCGCCGGGATTCGTTGGCAGCGGCACGCTCGATCGCGCGGTTGAGAACGCGCGGCTGATGCTGCCTTATCTCGCCTTCGCCGGTCCCGTCACCGTGCTGATGGGACTGCTCAATGCGCAGGGCCGCTTCGCGCTGACGGCGTTCTCGCCTCTATTGTTCAACATCGCGCTGATCGCCGCGATCGCGGTGTTGCTGGTTTGGCATGCCGACGCCAGCTCCGCTGCGTGGATCTTGGCGGCTACCGTCGGCCTCGCCGGCCTGCTGCAGCTCCTGATGCTGCTGTCGCAGCGAAGCGCGCGTCTTGCGACGCCGCTGCGCGCCGGTTTCGACAAGGAGATGCGCGGCTTCTTCGCCAAGGCGATCCCCGGCATGATCGCAAGCTCAGGCCCGCAATGGCTGATGGTTGCGGGCGCGATCATCGCCTCGGCGACGCCATCAGCCGTGTCCTGGCTCTATTTCGCCAACCGCCTGATCGAGCTGCCGCTCGGCATCGTCGGCGTCGCCATGGGCACGGTGCTGGTGCCGGAGCTGACGCGCGCCGTGAGTAGTGGCGATCGCGATGCGGTGGCGCATGCCGAATCCCGCGCGCTGGAGCTTGCGACCGGGCTGGCGCTGCCGGCAACTCTCGGCCTGATCGTATTGGCCGAGCCGATCGTGCGGCTGTTGTTCGAGCATGGCGCGTTCGGCGCAGAGGACAGCACGGCCACCGCGCGCGCGTTGATGTGGCTGGCGCTGGGCCTGCCGGCGCATGTGCTGATCAAGGCGCTATCGCCGGCGTTCTATGCCCGCAGCGACACGATGACGCCGCTGCTGGCGACCGCCCAAGGCTTTGTGGTCGCGGTCGTGCTCGCGGTTCTGCTCGGCCATTTCTTCGGCGCGAGCGGGATCGCGGCGAGCATCGCGGCCGGCGCCTGGAGCAGCGCGCTCGCGCTGCTCCGGAAAGGCACGAGCGAGTTCGGCTTCTCGGTCGATGTGGCCGCCCGCACGCGATTGCCGCGGATCGTGCTGGCCGCGATCGCCATGGGCGCCCTGCTCTGGCTGACCACGGGTCTGGTGCCTGTCGAGAGCCATGGCTTCATCAAATTCGTCGCGCTGGGCGTGCAGATCGCGGCCGGAATCGCCGTCTACGGCCTGCTGCTGCAAATCCTCGGTGCCGCCTCCTGGCGTGAGGCGGTTAACGCGCTGAAACGACCTGCTCGTTAGAACGCTCGCCGGCCGGTCTTCACCTCTCCCCATGGGAGAGGTGGAATTGCCCTTGACGGGGCAGCGCCGCTGTTGGAAACGACGGCCGTATCTTCCAGGAAAGCTGACCATGCCATTCGTTGAACGGGTCTTTTCGGGCGTCCAGCCGACGGGCAATCTGCACCTCGGCAATTATCTCGGCGCGATCGTCAACTTCGTGAAGATGCAGGAAACCCACAACTGCATCTATTGCGTCGTCGACATGCACGCGATCACGCAAGGGGTGGACGTCTGGGGCGGGCCGGTCGAGCTCGCGCGCAACACCCGCGAGGTGACCGCCGCGTTCATCGCGGCTGGCATCGACCCCAAGAAGCACATCGTGTTCAACCAGAGCCAGGTCTCCGGCCATGCCGAGCTCGCCTGGATCTTCAATTGCGTCGCGCGCATGGGCTGGCTCGGCCGCATGACCCAGTTCAAGGAGAAGGCTGGCAAGGACCGCGAGAATGCCTCCGTCGGGCTGTTCGACTATCCCGTGCTGATGGCGGCGGACATCCTGCTCTACCGCGCCACGCATGTGCCGGTCGGCGAGGACCAGAAGCAGCATCTCGAGCTCTCGCGCGACATCGCGCAGAAGTTCAACAACGATTTCGGCGATTCCATCCGCGCGCAGGGTCACAATGACGGCCTGTTCTTCCCGCTGCCGGAACCCTTGATCACGGGCCCGGCGACGCGCGTGATGAGCTTGCGCGACGGCACCAAGAAGATGTCGAAGTCGGACGCCTCCGACAATTCGCGCATCAATCTCACCGACGACGCCGACACCATCGCGCAGAAGATCCGCAAGGCGAAGACCGATCCGGAGCCGCTGCCGACCGAAGAGAAAGGCCTGGAAGCGCGCCCCGAAGCCGACAATCTGGTCGGCATCTTCGCCGCGCTGTCCGGCCGCTCCAAGGCCGACGTGCTCAGGGATTTCGGCGGCGGCCAGTTCTCCAGCTTCAAGAACGCGCTGGCTGAGCTGTGCGTCACCAAGCTCGCGCCGATCGCCGGCGAGATGAAGCGCCTCGTCGCGGACCCCGGCCATATCGACGCGATCCTGAACGAGGGGTCCGACCGGGCGCGCGCGATCGCCAACGAGACCATGAAGCTCTCCAAGGACATCGTCGGCTTCATCCGCCGGCGCTAGAGGGAACACATCGATGAGAGCGCCGGACCTTCATCAAGACGGCTGGCGCCTCGACGACGGCGAGCAGCGTCATCGCGAAGCTCCCGCGACCTTCCACATTCCGGACCTTGCCCTCCGCAAGATGCTCCGGGTGGGCGACTACGCCAAGCTGATCTTCGAGATCACCGTGGAAGGCGACGAGTATCCGGCTGTCGAGCGGATGTGGGTCATCATCCGCGAGCGCACGCCGGATGGCTATGTCGGCATGCTCGCCAATCAACCCCATTCCGTGGCCGAGAATGATGAGTTCTGGCACGGAACTGAGCTTCCGTTCGAATACCGGCACATCATTGCGGTGCAGCCCGGCGATGCAGAAAGTGTTGCAGCCGCGAAGGCGCCGGTGCCGATCCCCTGGGATCGTTCGACCTAGGCGACGCGGCTTGTCGAAAGCGGCTGCCGCGTGGCAGCATGCTCCCATGCACATTCCGGGACATGCATGACCAGCAAGCGACTTTGCTTCGAGCCGGGTCACAAGCCCAAATGCCTCGTCATCGTCGACGATACCGCCGAATGGGATCGCGCGGTCTATTACGCCAGCCGCTGGGCGATCCGTGCCGGCGGTGGCGTGGTGATGCTGCGCATCATCGAGCCCGAGGAGCAGACCCAGGAATGGTTGGGCGTCGCCGACATCATGCGCGCCGAAGCGCAGGAGGCGGCGGAGGCTGCGCTCGACCGCGCCGCCGGTAGAGCCAACGGCATCGCCGCGATCACGCCGGAGCGGGTGATCCGCGAAGGCGCTGCAATGGAACAGCTGCTCGCTGTCATCGACGAGGACCCTGATATCGCCATGCTGGTGCTGGCCGCCAATCCCGGCGCGGAGGGTCCTGGGCCCTTGGTCACGCTGCTGGCGCACGCGCTGGGCACGTTCCCGGTGCCGGTAACGATCATCTCGGGCGCGCTCAGCGATCAGAGTGTGGATTCGCTGTCGTAGGTGGTTTCTTACCCTCCCCTGGAGGGGGAGGGTCGATCGCGCGAAGCGCGAGCGGGGTGGGGTGACGGTATTTCCTCATCCAACAGTGCCCGCGTGGAGAGATCACCCCACCCTGGCGCTTCGCGCCGACCCTCCCCTCCAGGGGAGGGTAAGCAGCGCCCTAACTCACTGAAATTTATAGGCGAAATTGCCACCTCCCCTTGACCGTGCGTTCCCCATCGCCATCTGCTAGTGGAGAGCGCACGCGCCGGCCTTGAACCGGCGACGTCTGGAGAAAACCATGTTCATTCAAACCGAAGCCACCCCCAATCCCGCCACGCTGAAATTCATTCCCGGCCGCGTCGTGGTCGACGGCAGCCCGGTGGAGTTTTCGAGCCGCGAAGCCGCTGGCCGTTCGCCGCTCGCCGAAAAGCTGTTCGACGTGCCCGGCGTCACCGGCGTGTTCTACGGATCGGACTTCATCACCGTGACCAAGGCGAGCGGTGAATGGCAGCAGCTCAAGCCTGCGATCCTCGGCGCCATCATGGAGCACTACATGTCCGGCGCGCCGCTGCTTGCCGGAGGCGAAGCGCACAGCGATGCCGATCTCGACGACCAGCACGAGTTCTTCGATGAGGCCGACGCCGAGACGGTCGACATGATCAAGGACCTGATCGAGACCCGGGTGCGGCCGGCGGTCGCCAATGACGGCGGCGACATCACCTTCCGCGGCTTCAAGGACGGCATCGTCTATCTCAACATGAAGGGCGCCTGCTCCGGCTGCCCGTCCTCGACCGCGACGCTCCAGCACGGTATCCAGAACCTGCTCAGGCACTTCGTGCCGGATGTGGTCGAAGTCCGGCCGATGTGATCGATCCGCGAATGGCGAGTAGCGAATGGCGAATGGCATTCCGATCGGCTAGACTATTCGCTATTCGCCACTCGCCATTCGCTTTTTCATGCTGATCCTTGCCATCGATACTGCGCTCGAGGCCTGCGCGGCGGCCGTGCTGGACACCGACGCTGGCGAGTTTCTTGCCCAGGAATCGCAGCTCATGAAGCGCGGCCATGCCGAGGCGCTGATGCCGATGATCGCGCGCGTGATGCAATCCGCCGATCTCGCTTTCAGCTCGCTCGACCGCATCGCCGTCACCGTCGGCCCCGGCAGTTTCACCGGCCTGCGCGTCGGCATCTCGGCGGCGCGCGGCCTTGCGCTTGCAGCGAAACGGCCGGCGGTCGGCCTGACGACGTTGTCGGCCTATGCCGCTGCTGTCATCGGCCAGAGCGGAACGGCGCCGGTGATCTCTGCGATCGATGCGCGGCATGATCACGTCTATTTCCAGATCGTCGCCGGCGACGGCAGCCAGCTGGTGCGGCCGGGTGTCGCCCCCATCGACGAGGCGATCGCGGCCTCGCAATTCGGCGCGCCGCATCTGGTTGGTAATGCCGCTAACATCCTCGCCGAGCGCTGGCCGAAGGACGGACCGCAGCCGGTCGCGGTCGACGCGCAGCCCGCGCCCGACATTGGCTGGGTCGCCTGGCTCGGAGCCGCAGCCGATCCCGAAACGAACCCAGCGCGGCCGTTCTATCTGAAGGCGCCCGACGCAAAGCCGGCCGCAACTCCGCCGCTCGCACAAGCCGCAACCTCATGATGAAGTGGCTGTCGGAATGGTGGCGCGGCGGCACGGCCGTCGTCGAGCCGGCTTCCGTGCGCGACGCCGCACGGCTGGCGCAGCTGCACGGCGCCTCCTTTGCGCGCGGCTGGGGCGAAGGCGAGTTCGAGAGCATGATGAGCGAGCGCAACACGCTGGTGCATCGCTTGCGTCTCGGCCGCAAGACGATCGGCTTTGCGGTGTCGCGGATCGGCGCGGACGAAGCGGAAATTCTCTCGATTGCGGTGGACGGGGCTTATCGCGGCCGCGGCCTGTCCCGCACGCTGCTGATGACCCATCTCGGCCACCTTGCCGGGCGCGGGGTGCGCACGATATTTCTCGAGGTGGAGGAAAATAACCAGCCGGCGCGGCAGCTCTACCTCGGGAGCGGATTCGTGGTGGTCGGACGCCGCGATCGCTACTATAAGCAGCCCGACGGGGAACAATTGAACGCCCTTCTGATGCGACGTGACTTGTCGTAACATTGGTGGCAGAAAGCGCCCGCCAGGCAGACAACGCTATGACCACACTAAAATCTTCCTCTGCATCCAAGGCGTCCGATATCGAGTCGCGCTGTGCCGCCACGGGCATGCGCATGACCGAGCAACGCCGCGTCATCGCTCGCGTGCTCGCGGAAGCGATCGATCATCCCGATGTCGAGGAACTGTACCGGCGCTGCGTTGCAGTCGACGACAAGATCTCGATCTCGACCGTCTATCGCACCGTGAAGCTGTTCGAGGATGCCGGTATCATCGAACGCCACGATTTCCGCGAGGGCCGCGCGCGCTACGAGCAGATGCGCGATAGCCATCACGACCACCTCATCAATCTGCGCGACGGTAAGGTGATCGAGTTCACCTCCGACGAGATCGAGAAGCTCCAGGCGGAGATCGCCCGCAAGCTCGGCTACAAGCTGGTCGATCACCGGCTCGAGCTCTATTGCGTCCCGCTCGACGACGACAAGCCGACGAATTGATTTAGTGCCCATCGATCTCATCATCTTCGACTGCGACGGCGTGCTCGTGGACAGCGAGGTGATCTCCTGTCGCGCGCATGCCGATGTGCTGACGCGCCACGGCTACCCGATCACGTCGGATCAGGTGTTCGAGCGCTTCCTCGGCCGCTCGACGCGGCAGGCCAATCTGGAGATCGAGACCGAGCTCGGCCGCAAGCTGCCCGAGGCCTATCACGGCGATCTCCAGGACGAGCTGTTCCGATCGTTCGAGGCCGACCTCGAAGCGATCCGCGGCATCCATGATGTGCTCGATGTCGTCACCCAGCGCGTCTGCGTCGCCTCGAGCGGCTCGCACCAGCGCATGCGCGTGAGCCTTGGAAGCACGGGGCTCTACGAGCGCCTCGCGCCAAATATCTTCTCGGCCTCGCAGGTCAAGAAAGGCAAACCGGCGCCGGACCTGTTCCTGTTCGCCGCGAACGAAATGGGCGTACCGCCCGAGCGCTGCGTCGTGGTCGAGGACAGCCTGGCCGGGATTGCCGGCGCCCGCGCCGCCGGCATGACCGTGTTCGGCTTTTACGGCGGCAGCCATTGCCACGACGGCTATGCCGAAACGCTGCGCCAGGCTGGCGCCGACCTGCTCTTTGCCGACATGCATCAACTGCCGGAGCTGGTCCGGCGGGTCGAGACGGACGCCCTGGCGGGCTGATTGTTGCCGTCATTCCGGGGCGCCTCGAAGAGGCGAATTCTGGTGCGCCCTTGCGCACCTGAGAATCTCGCGCCAAAACCTCTGGATTCCGGGTTCGCGACCGCGTCGCCCCCGGAATGACGGCTACAAATACCCCATTCGCTGGATTTTCGCCCCTCCAGCCTATATCTGAGGGGCGTCTTCCACCTCCATTTCGGGTTCCATGACGCCGCCGCGCAAGCTGCACATCAAATCATATGGCTGCCAGATGAACGTCTACGATGCCCAGCGCATGGTGGATACGCTGGCGCCGGAAGGATTCGTGGAGACGGCGAGCGCAGAGGATGCCGACCTCGTCATCCTCAACACCTGCCATATCCGCGAGAAGGCCTCCGAGAAGGTCTATTCCGAGCTCGGCCGGCTGCGGCTTGCCAAGGACGAGGCGGCGCGCGCGGGCCGCGCGATGCAAATTGCGGTCGCGGGCTGCGTGGCGCAGGCCGAGGGCGAGGAGATCGTGCGCCGGGCACCGGTGGTCGGCGTCGTGGTGGGACCGCAGAGCTATCATCATCTGCCGGAACTATTGAAACGCGCCGGCGACGAGGGCCGTGCGATTGAGACCGAGTTTCCCGCGGCCGACAAGTTCGGCTTCCTGGCCCAGCCGAAGCCCGCTGCGATCCGCGCGCGCGGCATTTCCGCCTTCGTCACGGTGCAGGAAGGCTGCGACAAGTTCTGCACCTTCTGCGTGGTGCCGTACACGCGCGGCGCCGAAGTCTCGCGTCCCGTGACGAAGATCGTCGATGACGTGAAGCGGCTTGCCGACAACGGCGTGCGCGAGCTCACGCTGATCGGGCAAAACGTCAACGCCTATCACGGCGACGGGCCGGACGGAAAAATCTGGCCGCTCGGCCGGTTGCTCGAACATCTGGCGACAATTCCGGGGATCGCGCGGCTGCGCTATTCGACCAGCCACCCCCGCGACGTCGATGACAGCCTGATTGCGGCCCATCGCGATCTCGGTGCCCTGATGCCGTTCGTGCACCTGCCGGTGCAATCGGGCTCGGACCGGATTCTCGCGGCCATGAACCGCAAACATACCGCCGATGATTACCGGCGTGTCATCGACCGTTTCCGTACCGCACGCCAGGACATTGCTTTTTCATCAGATTTTATCGTCGGCTTCCCCGGCGAAAGCGAGCAAGATTTTCTCGCCACCCTCGCGCTTGTCACGCAAATCGGCTACGCTGCGGCCTATTCGTTCAAATACTCCGCCCGGCCGGGAACGCCGGCCGCGGACATGCAGGAGACGGTGTCCCCCGCCGAGATGGACCAGCGATTGGAGCGGCTCCAGGAACTGATCGACAGCCAGCAATCGGCCTTCAACCAGGCCGCGATTGGCTCAACGGTCGACGTGCTGTTCGAGCGTCCGGAGCGCAAGGAGGGCCAGATCGTGGGCCGCACCGCCTACCTCCAGCCCGCCCATGTGATGGCTTCGCCCGACATCATCGGACAGATCCTGCCGGTCCGCATCGACAGCCTCGAGCGCTACAGTTTTCTCGGCGAGCTCGTGACGCCGCGTGGCGCGCGCGAGCCCGCTTTATCGCAAGCCACTGGAGCCTGAACCCTTGCCAAAAAGCGCATCGGATTCGTCTTCGTTCGCTCCCAGCCGCAAATTTGACCGCGACATGCAAGTTCCGCCCGAGACCCAGGTCGTCATCGACTTCGACGACAACCGCGCCGCTTCCGCGCTGGTCGGCCCGTACGGCCAGCATCTGGCGCAGATCGAACGGCGGCTCGGCGTGGTCGTCGATTCCAAGGGCAACCACATCACCATCGGCGGCACCCGCGACGGCTGCGACGCCGCGCGCCGCGTACTGGAGATGCTCTACTCGCAGGCCGTGAAGGGCCAGGATCTCGACCAGGGCGAGGTGGAAGGCGCGATCCGCGCCGTGATCGCGCAGGGCTCGCTGTTCGAGTTCGACGCGAAAACGGCCAAATCGACCTTCGACAGCATCAATTTGCGCAAACGCCCCGTGCGCGCGCGCACGGCCGCGCAGGACTCCTACATCCGCGCGCTGAAGCGGCACGAGCTGGTGTTCGGCATCGGCCCCGCCGGCACCGGCAAGACCTGGCTCGCCGTCGCCCATGCCGCGCAGCTGTTCGAGCGCAAGGAGGTCGATCGCATCATCCTGTCGCGCCCGGCGGTGGAAGCCGGCGAGCGGCTCGGCTTCCTGCCCGGCGATCTCCGCGAAAAGGTCGATCCTTATCTGCGGCCGATCTATGATGCGCTCTACGACCTCATGGATGCGCGCATCGTCGAGCGTGCGCTCCAGACCGGCGAGATCGAGATCGCGCCGCTCGCGTTCATGCGCGGCCGCACGCTCACCAACGCCGCCATCATCCTGGACGAAGCCCAGAACACCACCTCGATGCAGATGAAGATGTTCCTGACGCGTCTCGGCGAGAACAGCCGCATGATCGTGACAGGCGATCCCTCGCAGATCGACCTGCCGCACGGCCAAACCTCGGGCTTGGCCGAGGCGACCCGCCTTTTGAACGGTGTCGAGGGCATTGCCCAGGTTCATTTCAAGGCCGAGGACGTGATCCGCCACGAACTCGTGGCGCGGATCGTCGCCGCCTACGAAGGGCCGCCGCAGCGGCCGGCCACCGGTCAATCCTGACGAGGCAACACCGGACCCAGAGGGCGCGAACACGGCGCCCTTCGTCCCAGACAACACAATGTCCCATCCCAACCTTCCCATGACCGAGGTCCTCGTCGTCGCCGATTGCTGGCAGCGCGAGCCGAATTCCGAATCCGTGATCCAGCGCGCCGTGGCGGCCGCCGCCGAGAGCGTCGATGAAGACGTTGCCGACGCGGAAGTGGCTGTGATGCTGACCGATGACGCCGGCATCCGTGCCCTCAACAACAACTGGCGCGGTATCGACAAGCCGACCAACGTGCTCTCGTTCCCCGCGCTGCAGCCGGAAGGCGAATGGAAACCGGGCGATGCGCCGCGCATGCTCGGGGATATCGCGATCGCCTATGAGACCATGCGGCGCGAGGCGGACGAGGAACAAAAGCCGTTCGACCACCATTTGAGCCATCTCGCCGTGCATGGGTTCCTGCACCTGATCGGTTACGACCACGAGAACGACGGCGACGCCGAGGAGATGGAAGCGCTCGAACGTGAGATCCTGGCTCATCTCGGCATACCCGATCCCTATGCAGACCGCCCGGGGACGCATTGAGATGCCGGATTCCGATCCGATCCAAGATAATCCGCGCAGCACGGCCAATCTGCCGGCCGTGGTGACACAAGGCGAGGTGATGCGCCCGACCGCGGACAATTGGCTGCTGCGCGCCATCCGGACGCTGTTCGGCTGGAAGGCGGGATCGGTCCGCGACGACCTGCAGGTCGTGCTGGATGCGACGACACCCGACGACACCGGCTTCTCGGCGGTCGAGCGCACCATGCTGCGCAACATCCTCAGCCTGCACGAGCGCCGTATCGCCGACGTCATGGTGCATCGCGCCGACATCGTCGCGGTGAAACGCGATATCCCCCTCGGGGAATTGATGGACCGCTTCGAGAGCGCGGGCCATTCCCGCCTCGTGGTCTTCAACGAGACGCTCGACGATCCCGTCGGCATCGTCCACATCCGCGACCTGCTCGCTTTCATGACCTCACGCGCCCGCGTGTCGGAAGCCACCAAGACCAAGCGCAAGAAGCCGCTGCCGGCCGGGCTCGACCTGCGCGCGGTCGATCTCGCGCTGCCGCTTCATGACGCGCACATCATCCGCAAGCTGCTCTACGTGCCGCCGTCGATGCGGGCGATCGACCTGCTCGCGCAGATGCAGGCCTCGCGCATCCACCTGGCGCTGGTGGTCGACGAATATGGCGGCAGCGACGGGCTGGTCTCGATCGAGGACATCGTCGAGCAGATCGTCGGCGAGATCGACGACGAGCACGACAGCGACGAGCCGCCCTCGATCGTGCGCCTGCCCGACAATGCCTTCATCGCCGACGCCCGGGCCAGCCTCGACGACGTCCGCTCGGTGATCGGCGAAGACTTCGTCACCGGCGAGGCCGGCGAGGAGGTAGAGACGCTGGGCGGCTATCTCGTCAGCTTCGTCGGGCGTCTGCCGGTGCGCGGCGAGGTGATCTCCGGGCCGGGCACCTACGAGGTCGAGGTGCTCGATGCCGATCCGCGCCGCGTCAAGCGGCTGCGCATCGCGACGCGGAAGGAGCGTCCGGCGCCGCGCAGCCAGCGCGAGAGCCGGCGCCGCGAGGCCACGCCGGAGAGCGGACAACCGCCGGCCAGCGACACGCCCACGCCGCCGCCGAGCGACGGGGCCGGCCCGCAGTGAGTCCATCGCAGCGACTTCGGCAGATTGCGCTTGCCATCATCCTCACCTGGGGATGGCAGCGCGCCGTTATCGCCATGGCGGCGGGGGCGTTGTCGGTGCTGGCGCTGGCGCCGTTCAATCTGTTCCCGGTGCTGTTCGTCACCTTCCCGGTGCTGGTCTGGCTGATCGACGGCGCCGGCGGCGGACGCTTTGGCGGCGTTCCTGCCGCGGCACTGACCGGCTACTGGTTCGGGCTCGGCTATTTCGTCCCCGGCCTCTACTGGATCGGCTACGCCTTCTTCGTCGACGCCGACATGTTCGCCTGGCTGACGCCGTTCGCCGTGCTGGGCCTGCCGGCCTATTTGTCGATCTTCACGGCGATCGGTTTTGCGCTGGCGCGCCTGCTCTGGACCAAGAACGCCACGCGCGTGCTGGCGCTCGCGGCGAGCCTCACCATCAGCGAATGGCTGCGCGGTCATGCACTGACCGGCTTTCCCTGGAACGCGTTCGGCTATGCGCTCTCCGAGCCACTGCCGCTGGCGCAGACGGCCTCGCTGATCGGCCTGTGGGGCATGACGTTCCTGACGGTTGCGATCTTCGCAAGCCCCGCGACGCTGATCGACCGCACGCCCGACCGCCTCCTGCAATGGCGCGCGCCGGCCGCCGCCGTCGCGCTCTTGATTGCCATGGACATCTTCGGCGCAATCCGCCTGTCGCTGTATCCGACCACCATGGTATCAGGCGCCAAGCTGCGCTTGATGCAGCCGAACCTGCAGCAGGACGCGAAATTCAACTACGCCGCCAAGGCGGAGGTGATGAAGACCTATCTCGCGCTGTCGGACCGCTCCTCCGGCCCGCAATCGACCGGCGTGCGCGATGCCACCATCCTGATCTGGCCGGAATCCGCCTTTCCGTTCTTCCTGACCCGCGAAGCCGACGCGATGGCGCAAATCGCGGACCTCCTGCCGAAGGGCACCGTGCTGATCACGGGGTCGGTCCGTGCGCCCGACCTGCCGCGGGGCACGCCGATCACGCGCGCCTACAACTCGATCTACGTGATCGACCACGACGGCAGCGTGCTCGCAGTGTACGACAAGCTGCATCTGGTACCGTTCGGAGAATTTCTCCCCTACCAGGCGCTGATGGAGAAGCTCGGCTTCGAGCAACTGACGCGTGTGCGCGGCGGCTTCATTCCCGGCACCGTGCGGCATGCGCTGCCGGTACCCAGTGCACCGCCCGCGCTGCCGCTGATCTGCTACGAGGCCATCTTTCCCGGCGAAGTGGGTGGACGCAACGAACGTCCGGGCTGGATCGTGAACCTCACCAATGACGGCTGGTTCGGCATCTCGACCGGCCCCTATCAGCATCTGGAGCAGTCGCGGATGCGCGCGATCGAGCTCGGATTGCCGCTGGTCCGCTCCGCCAATACCGGCATCTCCGCGGTGATCGATCCGGTCGGGCGCACGGTCGCGAGCCTCGGTCTCGGCATCGAAGGCATTTTGGATGCAAACCTGCCGGCCGCGATCCCACCGACCGTCTATGCACGGGTGGGTGATGCGCCCGCAGCCATGCTCGTCGCGGTGGCCGTGCTCCTGGCGGTCCGTCGACGCGTCGCCAAGCGTTAGCCCTGATCGCGCCGCCGCCGAAGCGGCCAGAATCCTTTGACAACCGTAGTCCCACAGTTGACAGACTGCAGGCGGGCTCCCCATTCTGCACCGGCTGCGAAAGACAGCGGTGCGTTGCTAAATTTCTCCGCAATGTTTCCCAATAACAGGGTTCGATTTTGACGCGTTTGCACCCGAGGCATGCCTGATGATTGCGCCGAAGGTGATGTTTGGAGGGCTGAGGAAATGTCGAAAGCGCCCAACCCTGTTGACAAATATGTCGGCAGTCGCGTGCGCATGCGCCGCATCATGTTGGGCATGAGCCAGGAAAAGCTCGGTGAAGCTTTGGGCCTGACTTTCCAGCAGATCCAGAAATACGAGAAGGGCACCAACCGGGTCGGCGCGAGCCGCATCCAGCAGATCGCCGAGATTCTGCAGGTGCCGGTCTCATTCCTGTTCGAGGGCGGTCCGAGCGGCGTGCCGGGACCGGAAGGCTTCAGCGAAGGCGCCTCGCCCTCTTACGTCTCGGATTTTCTCGCGACCTCCGAAGGGCTCGCCTTGACCAAGGCCTTCACGCGAATCACCGATTCGAAGATGCGCCGTTCGATCGTCGATCTCGTCGAGCAGATTGCGGCCCGCGAAGGCCCCGACAAGCGCTGAAGCGCCATCTCCATGGCGATTTGAGACTGCGTCAAATCTGGCCTATGTCGTCATTTATGACCGCGCTTTGATGCGCGTCCGCTTCGATGATGCGATTCAAAGGCACAGATACGTCCATGACTGACTCCAATTGGTTCGATTCGCAAACTATTCTCGATGGCATCCGCCGCTGGGTGGAGATCGAGACACCGACGGAAGCGCCTGAACAGGTCAACAAGCTGGTCTCCGTAGTCGCGGAGCAATATCGCGACCTGCCTGTCACGCTTGAGCGCATCGCCGGCGTGGATGGCTGCGGCGATCATCTCGTGGCGCGCGCGAATTGGGGGCAGGATCGGCCAGGCATCCTGGTGCTGAGCCACCTCGATACCGTTCATCCCATCGGATTCATCGAGCGCCTGCCGTTCAAGGTCGAAGGCGACGTCGCGTTCGGTCCCGGCATCTACGACATGAAGGGCGGCGCTTACATCGCCCATCACGCCTTTCGCGCGCTCTGCGCCACCGGCGATCGCTCGCCGCTCGGCATCACGCATCTGTTCACCTCCGACGAGGAGATCGGCAGCCCCACCTCCCGCGCGCTGATCGAGCGGGAGGGACGCAAGGCCAAATATGTGCTGGTGACCGAGCCGGCGCGTGACGGCGGTAAGATCGTCACCGCACGCAAGGGCGTCGGACGCTTCGAGGTATTCATCAAGGGCGTGCCCGCACATGCCGGCACGCGTCCCGAGGACGGCCGCAGTGCCATCCGCGAGCTCGCCAACGTCATTCAGACGCTCGAAGCGATGAACGACCTGAAGCGCGGCGTCAGCGTCAATGTCGGCGTGGTACGCGGCGGCACGCGGCCCAACGTCATTCCGGAACAGGCCTATGCCGAAGTCGATCTGCGCGTAATGGGCCTCGACGACGCGGACGAGCTCGTCGGCAAGATCCTGGCGCTGACGTCGAAGAGCGACGGCGTCACCGTCACGGTCAGCGGCGAGCTCAATCGACCGCCATACGAGAAGAGCAATGCAGGCGCCGCGCTGTACGAGCATGCGAAGACGCTCGCCAGCGCGATCGGCTTCGAGCTGATCGACACCCACACCGGCGGCGGCTCGGACGGCAATTTCACCGCCGCGCACACCGCGACGCTCGACGGGCTCGGCGTCGACGGCAAGGGCGCACACACCCATTATGAGCAGCTCTATGTCTCCTCGCTCGCGCCGCGCGCGCGGCTGCTCCATCGCCTGTATCAGACGCTGCGATGAGCGAACGTAAATCGGACCCCGATCGCGAGGACAGCGAGCGCGCCTTCTTCGGACGCCGCAAGGGTCACAAGCTCAGGCAACACCAGGCCGGGTTGATCGAGCAGCTGCTGCCGCATCTTGCGCTCGACATCGACGGTAAGGCGCCGGCGGACGCCCGCGAAATCTTCGACCCTGCAGCCGAAGATGTCAGGCTCGAGATCGGCTTCGGCGGCGGCGAGCATCTTGCGGCCGAAGCGAAGAATTTCCCCACGACCGGCTTCATCGGCTGCGAGCCCTATGTCAACGGCATGGCAAAGATCCTCGCGCAGATCGAGGCCGCCAACATCGGCAACATCCGCCTGTTCGCGGGCGATGCCGCCGAGCTGCTGGCCTGGCTGCCGAAGGCTTCGCTGTCGCGGATCGACCTGATACATCCCGATCCCTGGCCGAAGCGGCGACACTGGAAACGGCGCTTCGTCCAGGACCGGACCATAGCCGCGATGGCGCGCGCGCTCAGGAGCGGCGGCGAATTCCGTTTCGTCTGCGACATCGACGATTACGTCGCCTGGACGCTGTCGCATCTCGCGCGCTCGCAGGACTTCGCCTGGCTCGCCGAACGCGCCGACGATTTCCGGCAGCCATGGCCGGGCTACACCATGACGCGCTACGGCCGGAAGGCCGCGCGCGAAGGGCGCAAGGCGGCTTACTTGCGGTTCAGGCGGAAATAACCGTCGTTCCGGGGCGATGCGAAGCGTCGAACCCGGAACCTCGAGATTCCGGGTTCGCGCTTTCGCGCACCCCGGAATGACAGAGGAGAGCAATCTTAGATCGTCTGCCGGTTGCGCCAGAAATTCACGACGCGTTCGGCGGTCGCCGGCATCAGGCGCGTAAAGTTCAGGCGCGTGGCCTCGATGTCGGCATCGGCCGGCGTGCGGTGCGGACCGTACCAGAGCAGGATGAGCGCGCGCACCGTGGGCCAGCCCAGGTTCAGCACGCGGCCGAAGATCAGAAGCGGATCGTAGCGATCGCCCGCTATCAGGCGGTCGAGGACCTGAAGGCGAACACCTGACATCGCCGAGAGCGCGGCGATCGCTTCCTCGTATTTGTGCGCCTTGGCGAAACCAAGCAGCGCGCTCTCGCCGAGATGGCCCTCGCGATGCAGCGTCAGCACGGTGCGCTGTGCCGCGGAGTAATCGCGGCGCGGCCCCGGCGGCAGCGCGGCCTCCTCGATCGCCGCCATGGCGCGCTTGATCTCGACCTGGCGTGCGGGATTGACCACGGTGGAGAGGCGGCGGCGGATGACGTCGAGCGTCCCGTCGAGCAGCTGTTTCAGGTGCTCGCCTGAGAGATCATTGCGCTGGCCGATCTTGAGCGTCAGCACGCCGTCCTGCGCCGCGCGTTTGATCAGCTCTGAATAGCTGCTCGGCGAGAACACCGCACCGGCATTGGCTGCGGCGCGGCGCACCACGTCGCGATCGCCGCGCTCGACCAGCACGTCGGTGACGACGGGAGACAGAGCGGGGCGCTCCGTCATCGCCAGGAGATGGCCCTGGCCTTTCAAGCGCGCGATCTCGACAAGCGCCGCGTCGTCGAGCACGGGCGAGCGGCGCAGCACGGGACCGGCCACCATGATCTCGTTTTCGCGTGCGAGCTGATTGACGAGGTGCGGCGGCGCGTTGTTCAGGCGCGAGAAGCGCTCGGCCAGATCGACACGCGAGGCGAGCTCGGCATGTGGGACGAGATCGATCAGGAGATTGTCGAAGAGATCGATCAGCTCGGGGCGGAGCTTCTCCGCATCCTGGAAAAACAACTGGGCGATGGCCCGCGCGATCTCGCCGCGTCGCCGCGGATCGCCGCGCTTGACGATATCGTCCAGTCCAGGAATGAGCGACGTGGCAACGGTCATGAAACGCAACTCGAACGGGGCACGCCGCGGGTGCGCCCTCGGTTCAAGCCGCCCCACAATCCGGGAATCTAGGCCTGCTTGATGAAAGAAGCGTTGCGCTGGGTCCGCGGATCGGCGCAAAAAGGCCCGTTCCCGCTGCAATGGGCCTTGTCCGGGAGCAGGGAAAGCGCTATATCAGCGCTAATTCATCTTCTCATACGATCCGCGTAGTGAGAGTGGGCCCGCAAGGACCCGCTCTTTTTTATTACCTGAACGCGGCTTGGCGGGAGATGTGGCCCGACGCGCCGTCGGGAAAGTTCCGAAACGGGCTTTGACGTCGTAACCAAGCCTTAACCATCGAGCGCCCTGACCCTGGACATGACCGAACCGAACCCTGGTTCCACGGATGCCGAATTGCTGGCCGAGCCGCGGCTCGTGGTCGAGCCGGGCGTCGCGGCGCGGGTGTCCGCGGTGGCAGCTCCTGTGCTCCAGGGCATGGGCTACCGCCTGGTCCGGATCCGCATCTCCGGGGAGGCCGGCTGCACGGTGCAGATCATGGCCGAGCGGCCGGACGGCTCGATGCAGATCGAGGATTGCGAGGCGATCTCGCGGGCATTGTCGCCCGTGCTCGATGTCGCCGATCCCATCGATCGGGCCTATCGCCTCGAGATCTCCTCGCCGGGGATCGACCGCCCGCTAGTGCGCCGCTCCGATTTCCAGCGCTATTCCGGGCATCTGGTGAAGATCGAGATGGCGGTCGCGCATGAGGGGCGCAAGCGCTTCCGCGGCACGCTCGGCGCGGTCGAGGGCGATCGCGTGCATCTGCATCGCGACGACGTCAAGGCGGGCGACGATGCCGACGTTCTCCTGACCATGGAGGATATCGGCGAGGCGCGGCTGGTGCTGACCGACGAGCTGATAGCCGAATCCATGCGCCGCGGCAAGGCCGAGGCGCGCGAGATGCGCCGCAATCTCGGTCTCGAGCCGCCGCAGGCACCGCACGCCACGATCAGCGAGAAGACCACCAAGAACACCAAGCCGAAGAAGAAGCCGGCCCCGACCAACACGAAGAAACATCGCCTTGCCGCCGAACGCGCGCGGCGCGGCGAGACCGAGCCTGACCAAGGAGACTAGCCATGGCAGTCAGCGCCAACCGACTTGAATTGCTTCAGATCGCGGACGCCGTCGCACGCGAGAAATCGATCGACCGCGGCATCGTCATCGCGGCGATGGAGGACGCCATCGCCAAGGCCGCCAGGGCTCGTTACGGCAGCGAGACTGACGTTCATGCCGAGATCGACCCGAAGAAAGGCGAGCTGCGGCTGTCGCGCCACATGCTGGTCGTCGACAAGGTCGAGAACCACTCCAACCAGATCTCGCTGGTCGACGCGCAGCGCGCCAATCCCGGCGCCCAGGTCGGCGACACCATCGCCGACACCCTGCCGCCGCTGGAATATGGCCGCATCGCCGCGCAATCAGCCAAGCAGGTGATCGTGCAGAAGGTGCGCGAAGCCGAGCGCGACCGGCAGTATCAGGAATTCAAGGACCGCATCGGTGATATCGTCAACGGCGTCGTCAAGCGCGTCGAATATGGCAGCGTGATCGTCGATCTCGGCCGTGGCGAAGCCATCATCCGCCGCGACGAGATGCTGCCGCGCGAAGTGTTCCGCAACGGCGACCGCGTCCGCGCCTACATCTTCGACGTCCGCCGCGAGACGCGCGGCCCGCAGATCTTCCTCTCCCGCACCCATCCGCAGTTCATGGCGAAGCTGTTCGCGCAGGAAGTGCCGGAGATCTATGACGGCATCGTCGAGATCAAGGCGGTGGCCCGCGATCCGGGCTCGCGTGCGAAGATCGGCGTGATTTCCCGCGATTCCTCGGTCGATCCGGTCGGCGCCTGCGTCGGCATGCGCGGCTCGCGCGTGCAGGCCGTGGTGAACGAGCTGCAGGGCGAGAAGATCGACATCATTCCCTGGTCGCCCGACATCGCGACCTTCGTGGTCAACGCGCTGGCGCCGGCGGAAGTCTCTAAGGTCGTCATCGACGAGGACCGCGAGCGCATCGAGGTCGTGGTGCCCGACACCAACAACCAGCTCTCGCTGGCGATCGGCCGCCGCGGCCAGAATGTGCGTCTGGCCTCGCAGCTCACCGGCTGGGACATCGACATCCTGACCGAGCAGGAGGAATCGGAGCGCCGCCAGGCCGACTTCGAGAACTCGACCCGCGTCTTCATGGAATCGCTCAACGTCGACGAAGTGGTCGGCCAGCTCTTGGCGTCCGAAGGCTTCACCTCGGTCGAGGAACTCGCGATGGTGGACGTCAAGGAACTCGCCGGCATCGAGGGTTTCGACGAGGAGACCGCGCAGGAGCTGCAGAACCGCGCGCGCGAATATCTCGAGCAGCAGGAAGCCGAGCTCGAGGTCAGGCGCAAGGAGCTCGGCGTCGAGGACGCGCTCAAGGACGTGCCCGGCGTGACCTCGAAGATGCTGGTGAAGTTCGGCGAGAACGACATCAAGACCGTCGACGACCTCGCCGGCTGCGCCACCGACGATCTGGTCGGCTGGACCGAGCGCAAGGAAGGCAGCGAGCCGACCAAGCACGCCGGTGCGCTCGACGGCATCGACATCTCCCGTGACGACGCCGAAGCGATGATCATGCAGGCCCGCGTCAAGGCCGGCTGGATCACCGAGGCCGATCTCGCCAAGCCTGCCGAAGAGGCCGAGGCGACCGAAGACCAGCCGGCTTAAGGCGCGTTCAGCAAAAGTGGAGACCGGTTTTGCTTAGAGAACACGCGACTTAGAAGGCGAAGGAGGATGTCGCCCGGATGCTCGCCAGCACTGACAGCGAACTCGACCATGGGCCGTGGACCAAGAGGTCCGCGACCATGCGCATGTGCGCGGTCAGCCGCGAGGTCCGGCCGATCGACGAGCTGATCCGCTTCGTCGTCTCGCCGGACGGGCACATAGTTCCCGATCTCAAGCGCAAGCTGCCGGGACGCGGAATGTGGACCACCGCCTCGCGCAAGGTGGTTGCGGAAGCCGTGCGGCGTCACCAATTCAGCAAGGCCTTCAAGCGCGACCTGCGCGTCCCTCAGACGCTTCCCACTGACATCGAGGCGCTCCTGGTTCGGAGCGTGACGGAAGCCCTTGGGATCGCCGCCAAGGCGGGCCAGGTCGTGGCCGGCTTCGGCAAGGTCGAGAGCGCCCTTCGGGAAGGCACGGTCGAGGTCCTGATCCATGCCAGCGACGGGGCCGCGGACGGAATCCGCAAATTGGACATGCTTGCGCGTCAAAATGCAGGAAATCGCGGCGCCAAGCCGCAGATTCCCGTCGTCACCGCACTGAAATCGATAGAATTGGATTTGGCACTGACCCGGTCAAATGTGATACATGCTGCCCTGCTCGCGGGCCCGGCGAGCAAGTCATTCCTGTCACGTAGCCAGATGCTGGTCCGATACCGGATGGCGGACGATGACAAGACTGCCGAAAAGCCCGGCCAGGATCTCTGAGAGACAACGACAACCCAATTGGACGGTGCGGCAACGCACAACACTGATAAATCAGGATTAGGACTGCTGAATGGTTGATACCAAGACCCCTGGCGACAAGAAGCTGAGCGTTCCGAGCAAGACGCTATCGCTCAAGCCGCGCGTCGAAACGGGGACCGTGCGCCAGAGCTTCAGCCATGGCCGCAGCAAGCAGGTCGTGGTCGAGAAGCGCGGCAAGCGCCGCATTGGCGACGGGCCCGAGCCGCACGCGCCCGAGGTGACTGCAAAGCCGGCTCCGGCCGCCCCCGCCGCGCCGTCGCGTCCGGCTCCGCCCCCGCCTCGCAACGCCGGTTCCGGCGTGGTGCTGCGCACCCTGACCGAGGACGAGCGTTCGGCCCGCGCCAGCGCGCTGGCCGATGCCAAGCTGCGCGAAGTCGAGGAACGCCGCCAGGCCGAGGAAGAGGCTCAGCGCCGCGCTGTCCGCGAGGCCGCCGAACGCGCCGAGCGCGAAGCCGCCGAAGCCCGTCGCAAGGCCGAGGAAGAGCGCCATCGCCATGAGGACGAAGCCAAGCGGAAGGCCGAGACCGAGGCCAAGAAGCGTTTTGGGGAAGGCGAGCAGCCGGCCGCCGCGCGTCCCGCAGCCGCGGCATCGACCGCTCCTGCGCCGCGGCCCGGCACCACGACGGCACGCCCGGGAACAACGCCCGCGCGGCCTGCAACGACGACCGCGCAGCGTCCCGCTGGCCCCGGTCGCGGCCCCGCTGTCGCGGCCGAGCCTGATGACGACGAGGCGCCGCGCCAGATTCGTCGCGGCCCCGGCGGCGCGATGCGTCCCGCGGCAGCCCCGAAGACCACACACAAGCCTGGCCCGCAGAAGGAACGCGGCCGCCTCACCGTCGTCACCGCGCTCAATGCCGACGACGTGCGCGAGCGCTCGATCGCCTCGTTCCGCCGCCGCACCCAGCGCCTGAAGGGCCACGCTTCGAACGAGCCGAAGGAAAAGCTGGTCCGCGAGGTGACTATCCCGGAAGCGATCACCATCCAGGAACTCGCCAACCGCATGTCCGAGCGCGCGGTCGACGTCATCCGCATGCTGATGAAGCAGGGCGCGATGCACAAGATCACCGACGTGATCGACGCCGACACTGCGCAGCTGATCGCCGAAGAACTGGGCCACACCGTCAAGCGTGTTGCCGCATCGGACGTCGAGGAAGGCCTGTTCGACACCGTCGACGATTCCACCGACACCGAGACGCGCTCGCCGGTCGTGACCGTGATGGGTCACGTCGACCACGGCAAGACGTCGCTGCTCGATGCGCTCCGCCACGCCAACGTCGTCTCCGGCGAGGCCGGCGGCATCACCCAGCACATCGGCGCCTATCAGGTGGTGTCGCCCGAAAGCGGCAAGAAGATCACCTTCATCGACACGCCCGGCCACGCCGCGTTCACCGCGATGCGCGCCCGCGGCGCCAAGGTCACCGACATCGTCGTGCTGGTGGTCGCGGCCGATGACGGCGTGATGCCGCAGACCGTCGAAGCCATCAACCACGCCAAGGCGGCGCGGGTGCCGATCATCGTTGCCATCAACAAGATCGACAAGCCCGACGCCAAGCCCGAGCGCGTGCGCACCGAGCTGCTCCAGCACGAGGTGCAGGTGGAGTCCTTCGGCGGCGAGGTCGTCGACGTCGAGGTGTCCGCCAAGAACAAGACCAATCTCGACAAGCTGCTCGAGATGATCGCGCTGCAGGCCGAAATCCTCGACCTGAAGACCAATTCGCAGCGTCCGGCCGAAGGCACCGTGATCGAGGCCAAGCTCGATCGCGGCCGTGGTCCGGTCGCGACCGTGCTGGTGCAGCGCGGCACGCTCCGTGTCGGCGACATCATCGTCGCCGGCGCCGAGATGGGCCGTGTCCGCGCGCTGATCTCCGATCAGGGCGAGACGGTGCAGGAGGCCGGTCCTTCGGTGCCGGTCGAAGTGCTCGGCTTCAACGGTCCGCCGGAGGCCGGCGATCGTCTCGCGGTGGTCGAGAACGAAGCCCGCGCCCGCCAGGTCACGAGCTACCGTGCGCACCAGAAGCGCGAGAACGCGGCAGCCTCGATCTCCGGCATGCGCGGCTCGCTCGAGCAGATGATGTCGCAATTGAAGACGGCGGGCCGCAAGGAATTCCCGCTGATCGTCAAGGCCGACGTGCAGGGCTCGCTGGAAGCCATCCTCGGCTCGCTGGAGAAGCTCGGTACCGACGAAGTCGCCGCCCGCATCCTGCATGCCGGCGTCGGCGGTATCTCGGAATCCGACGTGACGCTGGCCGAAGGCTTCAACGCCGCGATCATCGGCTTCTCGGTTCGTGCCAACAAGGAAGCCGCTGCGGCCGCCAAGCGCAACGGCATCGAGATCCGCTACTACAACATCATCTACGACCTCGTGGACGACGTGAAGAAGGCGATGAGCGGCCTGCTCGCGCCGACCTTGCGCGAGACCATGCTGGGCAATGCCGAGATCCTGGAGATCTTCAACATCTCCAAGGTCGGCAAGGTCGCCGGCTGCCGCGTCACCGACGGCACCGTGGAACGCGGCGCCAATGTGCGCCTGATCCGCGACAACGTCGTCGTGCACGAAGGCAAGCTGTCGACGCTGAAGCGCTTCAAGGACGAAGTGAAGGAAGTCCAGTCCGGCCAGGAATGCGGTATGGCCTTCGAGAACTATCACGACATGCGTGCTGGTGACGTGATCGAGTGTTATCGCGTGGAGACGATCCAGCGCTCCCTGTAAGTCCAAATCTTACCGAAGCGTTCGGATCTTTTTGAACTGAAATTGCGGGAGTGCGATGGCCGGATTTTTCCGGCCATCCACCCCACTTCGTTTCAACAGGACAAATGACAATGCCCGTGTCCCCCAGGCACGGGCATGACGAGGTGATTTTTCGAGAATGCCACGGCATCATCAAAAGAAGAGTTCCGCGCCCGGCGGCTCGCAGCGTCAGTTGCGCGTCGGCGAGCAGGTTCGCCACGCGATGGCCGATATTCTGGCGCAAGGCAATGTGCATGATGCGGATCTCGAAGGTCACATCATCACCGTGCCGGAGGTGCGGATGTCGCCCGACCTGAAGCTCGCGACGGTCTACGTGATGCCGCTCGGTGGCCGCGACACCGAGATCGTGATCGCTGCGCTCGAGCGCAACAAGAAATTCCTGCGCGGCGAGGTCGCGCGGCGCGTTAACCTGAAATTTGCACCTGACATTCGCTTCCGCGTCGATGAGCGATTCGACGAAGCGGAACGGATCGAGAAGCTTTTGCGAACACCTGCGGTGCAGAAGGACCTGGAACAGAATCCGGCTTCGGATCGGGAAGAAGAGCAATGACGATGGACCCGGCTCACGGCACGATCGGCGGCGACGATGCCGATCAGCGCGACGTGCAGAAGAATAACTTTGCGGACGCAGGCAGCGATGCCCGGCCGCATCAGGAGCCGCGCCGTGTCAATAACGATCCGCGCGCCAAGCAGCAGAAGGGCAATCAGGTTCGCCGCGACCGGCGCGACGTCCATGGTTGGGTCGTGCTCGACAAGCCGATCGGCATGACCTCGACACAGGCGGTCGCCGTGCTCAAGCGCCTGTTCAACGCCAAGCGCGCCGGCCACGCCGGCACGCTCGATCCGCTCGCCTCGGGCGGGCTGCCGATCGCGCTCGGTGAGGCCACCAAGACCGTCCCCTTCGTGATGGACGGCCGCAAGCGCTACCAGTTCACGGTGTGCTGGGGCGAGGAGCGCGACACCGATGACATCGAGGGCCGGGTGACCGCGACCTCCGACCAGCGCCCGACTCGGGAAGCCATCTTGGCCCTCCTGCCCCGCTTCACCGGAGTGATCGAGCAGATCCCGCCGCGTTACTCCGCGATCAAGGTCCAGGGCGAGCGCGCCTATGACCTTGCCCGCGACGGCGAGGTCGTGGAACTGGCGCCCCGCCCGGTCGAGATTCACCATTTAACCCTTGTGGATCAACCAGATAACGACCGAGCCGTGTTCGAGGCCGAATGCGGCAAGGGCACCTATGTCCGAGCGCTGGCCCGCGATATGGGCCGGATTCTCGGCACTTATGGCCATATCTGCGCCCTGCGGCGGACCCTGGTCGGCCCATTTGGCGAAAACGACATGATTCCGCTGGATCAGTTGGAGGCTTTGTGCGATAGAGCCGCGTCCGGCGAGGGCAGCCTCGCCGACGCGCTATTGCCCGTTGAGACCGCGCTGGACGACATCCCGGCACTGGCCGTCACTCGGGCTGATGCGGCAAGGCTCCATCGGGGCCAGGCCGTTTTGTTGCGCGGACGGGATGCGCCCACTTGTAGCGGCACAGTCTATGTCACGGTGGCAGGCCGTCTTTTGGCGCTTGCCGAAGTTGGCAATGGCGAAATCATCCCCAAGCGTGTGTTCAACCTGACCGGCCTGACTGCCAGCCCCGGTCGCAACGAGAGAAATTGACGATGTCGATTGCCGCAGAACGCAAAGCGGAAGTCATCAAGACGAATGCCACCAAGGCCGGCGATACCGGCTCGCCCGAGGTTCAGGTCGCGATCCTGTCGGAACGCATCAACAACCTCACCAACCATTTCAAGACCCACGTGAAGGACAACCATTCGCGTCGGGGCCTCTTGAAGCTGGTCTCCACCCGCCGCTCGCTCCTCGACTATCTCAAGAAGAAGGACGAGGCGCGGTACAAGGCGCTGCTCGAGAAGCACAACATTCGTCGTTAAGTTCCTGCGCGCGCCACTGGCGCGCGTTTTCGCGCGTGGTTTCGAACGAAAGCGCTTCCTTAAAGGTTTTTGATCGAGGCTGCGTGCGCGTCGGATGCGAGCCGTTGACGGCTAGCATCCGGGGCATGAAGGGCGAGGACCGCGGTTCGGTGTTCGCGTTCGTGCCGACTGACAGTCCAGCAGCAATCCGGCGGCTGGGCACAACGGGCAAGGCGCCCGTATGACCCGAAAGGATGGACGCCATCCGACATCCAAAAACCATGGCAGGATCGCAGGACGCTGATCATCCGCTCCAATCAGCGCCCCGCAATCTTGCGCATGGTTTTTGTTTTTCGAGAGCCGTCCCTTCTTTCGAGAACCCATGAAAGAAGACCTCTATGTTCAATAAGCATTCAGTCGAGATCGACTGGGGCGGACGCCCACTCAAGCTCGAAACCGGCAAGATCGCCCGCCAGGCCGACGGAGCCGTCATCGCCACCTATGGCGAGACCGTGGTGCTCGCCACCGTCGTCGCGGCCAAGGCGCCGCGCGAAGGCGTCGACTTCCTGCCGCTGACGGTCGACTACCAGGAAAAGACCTACGCTGCGGGACGCATTCCCGGCGGCTATTTCAAGCGCGAGGGCCGTCCGACCGAGAAGGAGACGCTGGTCTCCCGCCTGATCGACCGTCCGATCCGCCCGCTGTTCGTCGACGGCTGGCGCAATGAGACCCAGGTGATCGTCACCGTGCTGTCGCACGATATGGAGAACGACCCCGATATCGTGGCGATGGTCGCGGCCTCCGCCGCCCTGACGCTGTCCGGCGTGCCCTTCAAGGGTCCGATCGGCGCGGCTCGTGTCGGCTTTGCCAATGACGAATTCGTCCTCAACCCGACGCTCGACGAGATGGTCGACACCCAGCTCGACCTCGTCGTCGCCGGCACCGCCGACGCCGTGCTGATGGTCGAATCGGAAGCCAAGGAGCTCAATGAAGACGTGATGCTCGGCGCCGTGATGTTCGGTCACCGCCACTTCCAGCTGGTCATCAACGCGATCATCGAGCTTGCCGAGAAGGCTGCGAAGGAGCCGCGCGAAGTCACCACGATCGACAATGCTGCGCTCGAAAAGGAAATGCTCGGCCTGATCGAGCAGGAGCTGCGCGCTGCCTATGCGATTCCGATCAAGCAGGAGCGTTATGCTGCCGTCGGCGTCGCCAAGGAAAAGGTGATGGCCCACTACTTCCCGGAAGGGCAGGAGCCGAAATACGACAAGCTCCGTGTCGCCGGCGTGTTCAAGGAGCTCGAAGCCAAGATCGTTCGCTGGAACATCCTCGACACCGGCAAGCGCATCGACGGCCGCGACGTCAAGACCGTACGCAACATCGTCGCCGAAGTCGGCGTGCTGCCCCGCGCCCACGGCTCGGCGCTGTTCACCCGCGGCGAGACCCAGGCGATGGTCGTGACCACGCTCGGCACCGGCGAGGACGAGCAGTATATCGACGCACTGTCGGGGACGTACAAGGAGACGTTCCTGCTGCACTACAACTTCCCGCCCTATTCGGTTGGCGAGACCGGCCGCCTCGGCGGCACCAAGCGCCGCGAGATCGGCCACGGCAAGCTGGCCTGGCGCGCGATCCATCCGGTGCTGCCGCCGCACCATGAATTCCCCTACACGGTGCGCGTGGTCTCGGAGATCACCGAGTCCAACGGCTCCTCCTCAATGGCCTCGGTCTGCGGCGCCTCGCTGGCGCTGATGGATGCCGGCGTGCCATTGAAGCGGCCGACCGCGGGCATTGCGATGGGCCTGATCCTCGAGGACAAGCGCTTCGCGGTTCTCTCCGACATCCTCGGTGACGAGGACCATCTCGGCGACATGGACTTCAAGGTGGCCGGCACGGAAACGGGCATCACCTCGCTCCAGATGGACATCAAGATCGAGGGCATCACCGAAGAGATCATGCGCGTCGCCCTTGGCCAGGCCAAGGAAGGCCGCATCCATATCCTCGGCGAGATGGCGAAGGCCCTCACCGCGGCCCGTGCCGAGCTCGGCGAATACGCGCCGCGCATCGAGACGTTCAAGATCCCGACCGACAAGATCCGCGAAGTGATCGGCACCGGCGGCAAGGTGATCCGCGAGATCGTCGAGAAGACCGGCGCCAAGGTCAACATCGAGGACGACGGCACCGTGAAGGTCGCCTCCAGCGACGGCGAAGCGATGAAGGCCGCGATCAAGTGGATCAAGTCGATCGCGTCCGAGCCTGAAGTCGGCCAGATCTATGACGGCACCGTCGTCAAGGTGATGGAGTTCGGCGCCTTCGTGAACTTCTTCGGCTCCAAGGACGGCCTCGTGCACATCAGCCAGCTCGCGGCCAACCGCGTGCAGAAGACCTCCGACGTCGTCAAGGAAGGCGACAAGGTCAAGGTCAAGCTGCTCGGCTTCGACGACCGCGGCAAGACCCGCCTGTCGATGAAGGTGGTCGACCAGACCACCGGCGAGGACCTCGAGGCCAAGGACAAGGCCGCGGAGGGCGAGAAGGCCCCGCGCGAAGCGGCCGGCGAGTAAGGTCTCGCGACATCGGAAACACGAAGGGCGGCCGAAAGGCCGCCCTTTTTGTTTGTGTTCGCTCCGGCGAGCGTTGCGCTCCCTCTCCCGCTTGCGGGAGAGGGTTTCTCCGCATCGGGATTGTCCCCGTGTTGAGAGAACCCTCACCCGCGCCTTCGGCGCGACCTCTCCCGCAGGCGGGAGAGGTGCAAAGCCTCACGCCGCGATGTCGTAGCGGTCGAGGTTCATCACCTTGGTCCAGGCCTTGGCGAAGTCCTTGACGAACTTCTCCTTGGAATCCGAGGTCGCATAGACCTCGGCGAAAGCACGGAGCTGCGAGTGTGCGCCGAAGATGAGATCGACGCGCGTGCCGGTCCACTTCACCGCATTGGTCTTGCGGTCGCGTGCCTCGTAGCTGCCGTCGGCCGCCGGCGTCCATTGCGTGCTCATGTCGAGCAGGTTGACGAAGAAGTCGTTGCTCAGCGTTCCCACCTTCGCGGTGAACACGCCGTGCTTCGAACCGTTCGCGTTGGCACCGAGCACACGCAGGCCGCCGACCAGCACCGTCATCTCGGGGCCGGTCAGCTTGAGCAGCTGCGCGCGATCAACCAGGGCTTCTTCCTGCTGCAGGAACTGGTGCCGCTTGCCGACATAGTTGCGGAAACCATCGGCGCGCGGCTCCAGCGGTGCGAAGGAGGCCGCATCCGTCTGCTCCTGCGAGGCGTCCATGCGGCCAGGCGTGAAGCCGACCTTGACGTCGACGCCGGCATCCTTGGCAGCCTTCTCGACCGCGGCGGTGCCGCCGAGCACGATCAGGTCCGCCAGCGAGACCTTCTTCGCGCCAGATGACGCATTGAAGTCCTTCTGGATCGCTTCGAGCTTGCCGAGCACCTTGGCGAGCTGAGCGGGCTGGTTCACTTCCCAGTCCTTCTGCGGGGCAAGGCGGATGCGCGCGCCGTTGGCGCCGCCGCGCTTGTCCGAGCCGCGGAACGTCGAGGCCGACGCCCAGGCGGTCGAGACCAGCTCGGAGACCGAGAGACCCGAAGCCAGGATCTTGCTCTTCAGCGAGGCGATATCCTGCTCGCCGACCAGCTCGTGATTCACGGCCGGAATCGGATCCTGCCAGATCAGCGTCTCCTTCGGCACCAGCGAGCCGAGATAACGCTGGATCGGACCCATGTCGCGATGGGTCAGCTTGAACCACGCGCGGGCGAAGGCGTCCGCGAACTGATCCGGGTTCTCCATGAAACGCCGCGAGATCTTCTCGTAGGCGGGATCAAAGCGCAGCGAGAGATCGGTCGTCAGCATGGTCGGCCGATGCTTCTTCGACTTGTCGAAGGGGTCGGGAATGATCGCTTCGGCGCCCTTGGCCGTCCACTGGTTCGCACCGCCCGGGCTCTTGGTCAGCTCCCATTCGTACTTGAACAGGTTCTCGAAGAAGTTGTTGCTCCACTTCGTCGGCGTCGTCGTCCAGGTCACCTCGAGACCGCTGGTGATGGAATCACCCGCGATGCCCGACGCGTGCTTGCTCTTCCAGCCGAGGCCCTGATCCTCGAGTGCGCCCGCTTCCGGCTCGGGCCCGACCAGCGACGGATCGCCGGCACCATGGGTCTTGCCGAAGGTGTGGCCGCCGGCGATCAGCGCGACGGTTTCCTCGTCGTTCATCGCCATGCGGAAGAAGGTCTCGCGGATGTCCTTGGCCGCGGCAAGCGGATCCGGCTTGCCGTTCGGGCCTTCCGGATTGACGTAGATGAGGCCCATCTGCACCGCGCCGAGCGGCTCGGCGAGCTGACGCTCTCCGCTGTAGCGCTCATCGCCGAGCCAGGTGCCTTCGGGACCCCAATAGAGCTCTTCCGGCTCCCAGACGTCGGCGCGGCCGCCGGCAAAACCGAAGGTCTTGAAGCCCATCGATTCCAGCGCGACGTTGCCGGCGAGCACCATCAGATCGGCCCAGGAAATCTTGCGGCCATATTTCTGCTTGATCGGCCAGAGCAGGCGGCGGGCCTTGTCGAGGTTGGCGTTGTCGGGCCAGCTGTTGAGCGGCGCGAAGCGCTGCTGACCGGCGCCGGCGCCACCGCGGCCGTCAGTGATGCGGTAGGTGCCCGCGCTGTGCCAGGCCATGCGGATCATCAGGCCGCCATAGTGGCCGAAGTCGGCCGGCCACCATTCCTGCGAATCCGTCATCAAAGCGGTCAGGTCCTTGATGACCGCGTTCAGGTCGAGCGTCTTGAATTCCTTGGCATAGTCGAACTCCTTGCCCATCGGGTCGGACAGGTCGGAATTCTTGTGCAGCATCTCGATGCTGAGCTGGGTTGGCCACCAGTCGCGGTTCACGCGCGTGGGTTTTCCGCCCGAAAACGGGCACTTCGAAGTGTCATCCATGATTACCTCCTCTGGTGGCGTCCGACGGCGCCATTGACCAGGTAGAACCACTCTAAGCGGCGCCTCCTATCAGGTGAAGTTGACTTTAATGATCGCTGCGATAGGATTTTCTGATGATAAATCTGACGCTGCGCCAGCTCCGGTATTTCGACGCGCTGGCGCGCCACGGCCATTTCGGCCGTGCGGCTGAATCCTGCTCGATCTCGCAACCGGCACTGTCGATGCAGATCAAGGAGCTGGAGGAGACGCTCGGCGGCCTGCTGCTGGAGCGGAGTGCGCGTCAGGTCGCGCTGACCCGGTTCGGCGAGGAGCTCGCTCAGCGGGTCCGCGACATCCTGCGCTCGGTTGATGAGCTCGGCGATTTCGCGCGGGCGTCGCAGGACCGCTTCGCCGGCCGCCTGCGCATCGGCATGATCCCGACCATCGCACCTTACCTGCTGCCCAAGATCACCAAGAATCTCACGCGTATGCATCCGGAGCTCGACATCCGCGTGCGCGAGACCATGACGCCGCGGCTGATCCAGGAACTGGTGGAAGGCCGGCTCGACACCGCCATCGTGGCGTTGCCGGTATCCGAGCCCTCGCTCACCGAGGTCGCCCTGTTCGAGGAGAAATTCTTGCTGGTGCGGCCGGGCGCGGATGAAGGCACACCGGTGCCGTCGCGCGAGATGATGCGCGAGATGCGGCTCCTGCTGCTCGAGGAGGGGCACTGCTTCCGCGACCAGGCGCTCTCCTTCTGCAACATGCAATCGGCGCCGCCGCGCGAGATGCTGGATGCCAATTCACTCTCGACACTGGTGCAGATGGTCAGCGCCGGCATAGGTGTCACCTTGATCCCGGAGATGGCGGTGCCGGTGGAGACGCGATCGGCCTCGGTCTCGCTGGCGCGCTTCCGCGACCCCGAGCCGTCGCGCACCATCGGCATGGTCTGGCGCAAGACCAGCCCGCTGGCGCGGCAGCTGCTGCAGATTTCCGAGGTGGTGTGCCTGTCGGCCGGCAAGGAGCGTGCGCAGCAATCCGTGCGCAGCCAGCGGGCTTGAGCGGCGCATGTCGCATCCGATCATCCGCCCCGCCCGCCCAGAGGAGTATGACGAGATCGGCCGTGTCTGGATGGAGAGCTGGGTCTCGACCGGGCTTGCCGAAGCAAGCGACTTCCTCCTCGCCAATTTGCGCGCGCGCATCAGGCGCGAGATCGAAGACGGCTGGAGCCTGTTCGTCGCCGACGATCGCGGCACGATCGCTGCGATGCTGGCGCTGCATCTGCCGAAGCTCTATCTCGACATGCTCTTCGTCGCGCCCGCCTATCAGGGCCAATCGCTCGGCCGGCAGCTGCTCGCCTTCACGCGCACGCAAATGCTTGACGAGATGTACCTGCGCTGTGTGCGCGAGAACGAAAAGGCCTGGCGCTGGTACGAGCGCGAAGGCTTTGTGTTCGAGAAGGAAGAGATCGAGCCGTCGAACGGGTTCATGATGAAGTATTACCGGTGGAGGCGGAGCAGCCCGGATAGACGGTGATCTTTCGGATGCAGCTTGCGGTTGTCACGAGCCCGACCTAGTGTGGCGACCGATGACCTTCTGCCTCTGACATCCAGGAATCCATGGTTCGAATTGCTGTCTTGCTGATCGCGCTCCTGTCCCTTCTGCCTCCCGCCGCCGCGCAAACTCCGCCCGCACCCACCGCGCCTCCTGCTCAGACTGCAACGCCGGCAAAGCCGGCGACCAAGAAGTCCGCAAAGCCGAAAGCACAGCCAGCCCAACCCGCGGAGCAGGCGGCCGCCAGTCCCTGCGGCATCGGCGTGATCGCTGCGACGCAGGATCCTTTCATCGTCGAAAAGATCGGCCTCACGGTGTTTGGCAACGAATATGCGGAAGTGCCGGTTTCCTGGGGCCTGGACGATCTCGTTTTCGCGCGCGTGCGTGCGGCTGCTGGCGCCACGCCGCTCCGGCGAATCACCTACGCCAAAGGCGCGTTCGACGCCTACTATCACCCGAAGCCCAGCCTGTTTCGCAACGAGCGCGAAGAGCTGACGAACCTGGTCCGTCAGATCGCGGGCAATGCTGGCTGCGAACGATATGTCGTCGTCACACGCGGCGAGGGCATGCTGCCTGGGACCAATCAGCCACTCAGGGGACTCGGCATTCTCAATCGCGGTATCGGCATCATCAGCCATTCGTTTCTTTACGTCTATCTCGGCGTTACCGTGTTCGACGGCCAGAGCTTTGAAATCAGGAAGGGGCCTGGCGTGACATTGGAAGCCGTCGTGAAGCGTATGGCCGACAGCTTTGGGCAAGACGAACATCTGCGCAAAGTGGACAACTCCCTGTTTCCAGTCGCGGCGGCCGACGCCGCCAGCAGCACGACCCTGCGCGACAACATTCGCGATTTCCTGACGGAGCGGCTGGACAAGACCTTGCCGCCGTATTTCGCGCCGTGACGGTGCGACGATGAAATTGCTTGCTGCCGCATTTGTCTCGTATGCACTGTTGTCGCCGACAGGTGGGCAAGAGCAGCCTGCGCCAAAGCCGGAGGTGACGAAGCCTGCTATCAGGAAACCTGCAACTGTCGCGCCGACCAAGCCTGTCGAAAGTGGCCCGTGCCAGATCGGTGTGATTCCGATCGCCGGCGACCTCTTCATGGTCGAGAAGTTCGGTCCCCTGAAGTTTCTCGACAAGTACACGCGCACTTCGGTCGCGGCGTGGGCGCTCGACGACCTCGTCGTCTCCCGCGTTCGTGCCGCCGCGCCCGGCACTGCCGTCCGCAGAATTCCATATACGCCGAAGGAACTCTGGTCCGGCGGCCGTCGAGAACAGGGTTCGCTCTTCGCAAGCTACCGCCAAGCCGCCGCGGTCGGGAGCTTCGTCCAATTTCTGGCACCACGGCTCCGCTGCGAACGCTACCTGGTCGTGCACCGGCACGGCGGAACTCAGCGGGAATACGGTATCGGCATCTCGCAATACCCGTATGGCGGACCCGTGCATCTCTTCGCCATGATGTTCATCCGGATCTATGACGGCCGGACCTTCGAGCTGATCAAGGAGGCGCCGGCCTTGATGACCGAGGACACCTATATCGAGCGTATGCGGCACAATTTTCTCGGCGGCCCCTCGATGCAGGTGGATACTGCCATGTTCCCCGAGAAGCCGGCGGAGGCAGTCAAGAACGCGGTGCTGCGGGACGGCGTGCGAACGATGCTGATCAAGAGCCTCGACAAGACGCTTCCAACTCTGTTGCAACGTCCGACATCGCCTTCGTCGCGTTGACCAAGATATCGCTCGCCGAACGGCTCATCCGTCTAGACGTAGTGCGTTGCGAATGGGCGGCAGACGCGCCATGAATGCGCGCTGTTTGCCTCCTGCCGATGAAAGGTCCGCGCCATGATCAAGCTCTATTGTTCGCCTCGTTCACGCTCGTTCACGACGCTCTGGCTGATGGAGGAGAGCCACCTGCCCTATGAGCGCGTGCTGACCGACATCTCGACTGGCGCGCAGAAAACGTCGGACTATCTCAAGATCAATCCGATGGGCAAGGTGCCGGCACTGACCGACGGCGATGCCGCGCTCGGCGAAGCCGCCGCGATCTGCGCTTACATTGCCGATCGCTATCCCGAGACCAAGCTCGCGCCCGCCGTGACCGACCCGCGCCGCGCGCGCTATCTGCAATGGCTGTTCTTCTCGCCGGGCTGCATCGAGCCCGCCATCATCCAGATCTTCACCAAGATCGAGATCCCGACCTCGACCGCGGCCTGGGGCAGCGCGACGCAGGTGTTCGACGTGCTGGAGGCCGCGCTCGCCAAGGGGCCGTGGATTCTCGGCGAGGAATTTTCGGCCGCCGACATCACGGTCGGCGCCGGCCTGAATTTCGCGGTGCGCCTGTTCAAGATGGTGCCGTCACGCCCGGCTTTCGATGCCTATCTCGCCCGCTGCATGGCGCGGCCAGCATTCCAGCGCGCTGAGAAGATCGCGGCCGGCTAGTCCGGCGACTTCAAGTCGTCCGGCCGCGGCATCAGGATGACGTTGTAGCCGGAATCCACATAATGGATCTCGCCGGTCACGCCGCCGGAGAGATCCGATAACAGATACAGCGCCGAGCCGCCGAGGTCGTCGAGCGTGACGCCGCGGCGGAGCGGCGCGTGCTTCTGCATGTACGCGAACATCGCCCGCGCCTCGCCGATGCCGGAGCCGGCGAGCGTGCGGATGGGGCCGGCGGAGATCGCGTTGACGCGAATGCCGCGCGGTCCGAAATCGGCGGCGAGATAGCGCACGGAGGCTTCCAGCGCGGCCTTGGCGACGCCCATCACGTTGTAATTCGGCATCGCGCGCTCCGACGCGCCGAACGTCAGCGTGATCATGCTGCCGCCTTCCGTCATCAGCTCGGCGGCGCGTTTTGCGACTTCCGTGAACGAGAAGCAGGAGATCACCATGGTCCGCGAAAAGTTCTCGCGGCTGGTGTCGGCGTAGCGGCCCTTCAGCTCGTTCTTGTCGGCGAAGCCGATCGCGTGGATCACGAAGTCGAGCCGACCCCATTTCTCGCGCAGCACCGCGAAGGTAGCATCGACACTGGCGATATCCTCGACGTCGCAAGGCAGCACCAGATCCACGCCAAGCTGCTCGGCGAGCGGCTTGACGCGCTTGCCGAGGGCCTCGCCCTGGAAGGTGAAGGCGAGCTCGGCGCCGTGGGCATGCAGCGTCCTCGCCATGCCCCAGGCGATGGAATGATCATTGGCGATGCCCATGATCAGACCGCGCTTGCCTTTCATCAAACCTTCCATCTTGCGATTACTCCGCTGCCGTCATGCCCGGGCTTGTCCCGGGCATCCACGTTCTTCCGCAACCGAGAGCAAAGACGTGGATGGCCGGGACGAGCCCGGCCATGACGAAGAAACTACCAGTGCGTACCCAAGGCCTCACGCATCCAGCCGGCTGAACACCAGCGTGGCGTTGGTGCCGCCGAAGCCGAAGGAGTTCGACAGCACGGTGCCGATCTTGGCGTTGTCGATGCGCTTGCGCACGATCGGCATGTCGGCGAAGACGGGGTCGAGCTCCTGGATGTGCGCGCTCTCGCAGATGAAGCCGTTGTTCATCATCAGCAGCGAATAGATCGCTTCTTGCACGCCGGTGGCGCCCAGCGAGTGGCCGGTCAGCGCCTTGGTCGCGGAGATCGGCGGGCACTTCTCGCCAACGCCGAACACCTTGCGGATCGCCTCGATCTCCGGCGGATCGCCGGCCGGTGTCGAGGTCGCGTGCGGATTGATGTAGTCGACCTTGGTCTTCACCGTCGACATCGCCATGCGCATGCAGCGCTCGGCGCCTTCACCTGATGGCGCGACCATGTCGTAGCCGTCGGAGGTCGCGCCGTAGCCGACGACCTCGCCATAAATGCGCGCGCCACGCGCCTTGGCATGTTCGAGCTCTTCCAGCACCAGCACGCCGGCGCCGCCGGCGATGACGAAGCCATCGCGATTGAGGTCGTAGGGACGGGAGGCCGTGGCCGGCGTATCGTTGTACTTCGAGGACATCGCGCCCATGGCGTCGAACAGCACCGACAGCGACCAGTCCAGCTCCTCGCAGCCGCCGGCGAAGATGACGTCCTGCTTGCCGATCTGGATGGTCTCATAGGCATTGCCGACGCAATGGTTCGACGTCGCGCAGGCCGAGGAGATCGAATAGTTCACGCCCTTGATCTTGAACCAGGTCGCAAGGGTCGCAGAGGCCGTGGAGGACATCGCCTTCGGCACCGCAAACGGGCCAACGCGCTTCGGTCCCTTGGAGCGGGTGATGTCGGCGGCTTCGACGATGGTGCGCGCCGAGGGACCGCCGGAGCCCATGATGATGCCGGTGCGGATGTTGGAGACTTCATCAGGCGACAGACCGGAATCCTGGATCGCCTGCTCCATCGCGATGTGATTCCACGCCGCACCCTGGCCGAGGAAACGCATCGCGCGGCGGTCGACCACCGTCGAGGGATCGAGCGTCGGCTCACCTTGCACCTGCGAACGGAAGCCGAGCTCAGCATATTTCTCAGCCCGCGAAATGCCCGATTTCGCCTCGTGAAGGCTCGCAAGCACTTCCTGGGTGTTGTTTCCGATGGACGAGACGATGCCCATTCCGGTGACCACAACCCGCCTCATGTCAGCCTCGCCTCATCGTTGTCTTCTTGGATAATGCGCTCAGCCCAGGCTCGTGCCCTGCTTGAACAGGCCGACCTTCAGATCCTTGGCGCGATAAATAATCTGGTCATCGACCGAAAGCCACCCGTCGGCAATCCCGAGCACGAGCTTTGAACGCATCACGCGTTTGATATCGACGTTGTACACAACCTTGCGGGCGTCGGTCAGCACTTGGCCGCCGAACTTCAGCTCGCTCAGGCCGAGCGCCCGGCCGCGGCCTTCGCCGCCGATCCAGCCGAGGTAAAAACCGACCATTTGCCACAACGCATCCAGGCCAAGGCACCCGGGCATCACGGGATCGTTCTTGAAGTGGCAGCCGAAGAACCAGAGGTCGGGTTTCACGTCGAGCTCGGCGCGCACGAGGCCCTTGCCGAACTCACCGCCATTGTCGTTGATGTCCGTGATGCGGTCGAACATCAGCATCGGCGGCAGCGGCAGCTGGGCATTGCCCGGGCCGAACATCTCGCCGCGGGCACAGGCCAGCAGATCTTCGTATTCGTAACCGTTGCGCCTGTTCAGCATTCACGAGCCTCTGTTCAAATCCCGGTTGAGCGGCGTTTTTTGGCGAAAATGGGCCCCGTCTCGATCGGAAAGCAACGCCAATTGCCACCGCCGGCCGCGACTCGCGCAAGCCCCGAAATGGACTGCGCCCCAAGCTTTCATGCCCGGCTGCGCCAAAATCGGCTAAGCGGAACCGCGCGCTCTCTAACACAGGCTATTTCGGGTGGCAAAGCGCATCCATGAAGGTAAAATGACGCGCTCCCCAGGCGGTTCCAAGCCTGATTAGAACCTCTCTAGTTGCGAGAAACTTGCATCTGCATCTTTCTCTTCTTATATTACAGGGAGATATTGTTCACGCGTGCCCGAAATCTGGAAATGAGCGAGAATACCGCGCCCCATCACGACGACGACGTCCATGCCGCGGCCCTCCTGTCCGGCCGCCAGCCGGCCCTGACCGGCTGCCCTTGGCACGACGTTAACGAAATGCTCCAGTCCGCGGGGCTCCGTCCGACGCGCCAGCGCATGGCGCTGGGCTGGCTCCTGTTCGGCAAGGGTGCGCGCCACCTCACGGCTGAAATGCTCTACGAGGAAGCCACGCTGGCCAAGGTTCCGGTGTCGCTGGCGACCGTCTACAACACGCTGAACCAGCTCACCGATGCCGGGCTGCTCCGCCAGGTGAGTGTCGACGGCACCAAGACCTATTTCGACACCAACGTCACCACCCACCATCACTACTACCTCGAGAACAGCCACGAGCTGGTTGACATCGAGGATCCGCATCTGGCGCTGTCGAAGATGCCGGAAGTGCCCGAGGGCTACGAGATCGCCCGCATCGACATGGTCGTGCGCCTGCGCAAGAAGCGCTGAGATCGTCTTAAACTGCTGAGATCGTCTCATGGCCGGGCTTGTCCCGGCCATTGCTATTTTCACTGTCATTCCGGGATGGTGCGCTAGCACCGAACTATGGTGCGCGCTTGCGCACCTGAGAATCTCGAGATCCCGGATTCGATGCTGCGCATCGCTCCGGGATGACACCTGTCGGCGTTAATTCACCTGCTCGTCCGCGTAGACGCCCCAGAGGCGCTCCTGCTGGATCCAGCCGTCAAAGCCGTTGCCGATGACGCGGCACCAGCTTGCGGCGCACTTCTTGACCTGCGTGACAACGCCGGCCTGGAGCTTTGCTGCGATCGCGCCCTCGGGATCGGGCCGGTCATAGATCGGGGCGAGGTCGTCCTTGTGCTTCATGGTGACGACCGCGGTGCGGCGGCCCGACAGCAGCGAGTGATAGACCCAGCCCTCGGCGCCTTCGGAATCGCGCACCCGGCGCCAGTTCTCGAATTCGGCGGTGATTTCGACCGGCAGGCCGGCGCGGGTGTAGACCCAGGCGACGTCATTGTCCTTGGTCGGGCCTGCGCGGACGTTCACGTGATCCGATTTGAGGCTGACATAGCGCGGCACCGGCAAGCCGCTGGCGGTCTGCGGGGTATTATCCTTCGCCGAATGCGAGGGTCCGACCGAGGCGCTCAACCAAGTGCAAACGAGCGCCATCACCGAACAAAAACGCCCCAACGCCATCAACCCGTCTCCTGTCGAAGACCCGGCCAGGCCGGATCCTCACCCCAAATTCCAAGAACCCTGCCGCGTCTGCCCCCGTTTCCCGCCCCACGCGGGTTCCAACTCCTCAGCCCGTGGTTCTTGTCTTGGCCCGGCCTTCTGCTAGAGAGGACGAGCACTTGAACAACCAGTTTGCCCCGATTTTCCGGCCGGAAATGTCGGGAGAGCTTGGAGGAAACGCCGGGGACGGACACGGCAAGGGCAGTGTCGAACAACCGGGTTAATGAGGCCTCAACGACCGGCCTTTGGCGACAGAGGCGGCTTGCGATGCCTCATGAGAGCAGGACATGTCGGTGAAGAAAAAGCCCCTCGTCGTGGTGACGCGCAAGCTGCCGGATTCGATCGAGACGCGAATGCGCGAGCTGTTCGATGCGCGAATCAATCTCGATGACACGCCGATGTCGGCCGACCAGATCGCGGAAGCCGCGCGCACCGCCGACGTGCTGGTTCCGACCGTGACCGATCACATCAGCGCCGATGTCATCAACCAGCCTGACTGCAAGCTCCGCCTGATCGCCAATTTCGGCAACGGCGTCGACAATATCGACGTCCCAGCCGCCCATGCCCGCGGCATCACCGTCACCAATACGCCGAAGGTTCTGACCGAAGATACCGCCGACATGACCATGGCGCTGATCCTCGCCGTGCCCAGGCGAATGATCGAAGGCGCCTCGATCCTGACCGAAGGAAAATCCTGGGCCGGCTGGTCGCCGACCTGGATGCTCGGCCACCGCATCGGGGGAAAACGTCTCGGCATCATCGGTATGGGCCGCATCGGCCAGGCGGTTGCGCGCCGCGCCCGCGCCTTCGGCCTGCAGATCCACTATCACAACCGCCGTCCCGTCGCCCCTGTGATCGCCGAAGAGCTTGGCGCGACCTATTGGGAAAGCCTCGACCAGATGCTGGCGCGGATGGATATCATCTCGGTGAACTGTCCGCACACGCCGGCGACCTATCACCTGCTCTCGGCGCGGCGGCTGAAGCTGATCCGGAAAGACGCCTATATCGTCAACACCGCGCGCGGCGAGGTCACCGACGAGGACACGCTGATCAAGCTGATCGAGGGCGGCGAGATCGGCGGCGCCGGTCTCGACGTCTACGAGCACGAGCCCGCGGTCAACCCGAAGCTGGTGCGGCTCGCCAAGGCGGGCAAGGTGACGCTGCTGCCGCATATGGGTTCGGCCACGATCGAGGGCCGTGTCGAGATGGGCGAGAAGGTGATCATCAACATCCGCACATTCCTCGACGCCCACAAGCCGCCGGATCGCGTGCTGCCGAGCATGCTCTAAGCGCTGCTCGCCAAGGCTTGCAGATTTGGCTTGCAGATTTGAGCGGAGCGGCCGCAGCGTACTACGGCCGCTCCGAGCTGGTCACTGCTTCGCCAAGGCGGCCAGGATTGGGCCGGCTTCGGCGTCTTCAACGCATGGAGTAACCGTGATCTCCATCACGTTGGCCCATTGGGCATACCACTGATACATGGCCTTCGGGTCGTTGCTCTCCGAAATTGCAAAGCCCGTCCCATTCATTCCGTGCCAGCGGCCGAGCATCTTCACGCCTTCAGGTGGCGCTCCCCCTGTCTTCAGAAATTTTTCGATTGCAGAGTCGATCAAATTCGGCGGCAATTTCCAGCTCGAGATGTACTTCATAGCAATCTCCAATCTGAAATTTCCATTTGCCTTGCGGCGAGGTGAATTCAATCACGAAGAGAGGCGCTTGCAAGTGTCTATTTTCGTGCCACGCGCCTACGCGCGATGGACGCTCAGATCCTCAAACACAGGCCCATCGCCGTTGAGCGGATTGGCGGGATCGCGCGCGTAGCGCAGCGTCTCGAAGCGCATCGCGCGCGCATCGATCATCAGGAGGCGGCCGACGAGGCCGTCGCCGAAGCCGACGATCTCCCGGATCGCCTCCAGCGCCATCATCGAGCCGAGCACGCCTGCGAGCGCGCCCATGACGCCGGCCTCGGCGCAGGCTGGAACGGTTCCGGGCGGTGGGGCTTCCGGAAACAGGCAGCGGTAGGTCGGATTGAACTCGCCCTGCTCGTTCGTCTCGTGCGCGCGGATGGTGGTGAGCGAGCCGTCGAAGGTGCCGAGCGCCGCCGTGATCAGCGGCCGCTTCGCGAAGAAACAGGCGTCGGAGACAAGGTAACGCGTCGAGAAATTGTCGGAGCCGTCGAGCACGAGGTCGTAATCGCCGATCAGGCTGAGCGCATTGTCGACGTTGAGCCAGGTGGCGTGACCGACGAAGCGGACATGCGGATTAAGCGCGGCAATCCGCTCGGCGGCGCTCTCGACCTTGTGGCGGCCGATATCGGGCGTCGTGTGGATCACCTGGCGCTGCAGGTTGGACAGCGACACCACATCGTCATCGACCACGCCGAGCGTGCCGACGCCGGCGGCGGCCAGATACATCAAAGCGGGCGCGCCGAGCCCGCCGGCACCGATCACCAGCACCGAGGCCCGCTTCAGCGCGGCCTGGCCGGGACCGCCGACATCGCGCAGCACGATATGGCGGGCATAGCGTTCGAGTTCGTCCGGGCTCAGCATTGTCGTACGTTCCTCTCAACCCTCATGGCGAACCATGAAAGGCCCTGCTGCTTCAGCTCGGCCTGCATCCTTCGAGACGCCGCTTACGCGGCTCCTCAGGATGAGGGTCACAGGCCTGAACCACCCCAACATTGTTCGCGACCAACGAGATGTGCTTCAATGGCATGCTTTTCAATGTTTTGGCGTTCAATGGGCTGGCTGGATTTGTCATGAGATCGATGCTTGCGGCAACATTGATGTTTGCGGCCGCCACGGGCGCGAACGCCCAGATGACGGCGCCACAGGTGCCGGGCGCCAAGCCGAAAACGGTCCAGACCGTACCCGTCCAGCCTCCCGCAATGCAGACGCCGTCGGCGACGGCCGATGCCATGGCAAAAGCCGAGCGGCTGGCGCTCCAGTCCGACCTCGCCTGGGTCGGCCAGTATAACGGCGCCATTACCGGCGACGTCAGCGAGCGCATGGTCAATGCCATCAAGGAATACCAAAAAGCCAAGGGCGGCAAGCCGACCGGCGTGCTCAATCCGCAGGAGCGCGCCGCGCTCGCCGAGACGGCGCGAAAGAAGCAGGAGAGCGTCGGCTGGAAGATCGTGACGGAGCCGACCAGCGGCGCCCGGCTCGGCATCCCCGGCAAGCTGGTGCCGCAGCAGGCAAGCGACGCCAACGGCTCGAAATGGACCTCGCCGACTGGCACGGTGCAGGTGGTTCTCAGCCGCCGCAAGGAGGCGAACCCGACCTCGGCAAAGCTCGCCGATCTGGAGAAGGAGCCGTCCGGGCGCAAGGTCGATTACACCGTGGTGAAGCCCGACTTCTTCGTGCTGTCGGGATTGCAGGGCCTGAAGAAATTCTACGTGCGCGGCACCTTCAAAGGCGACGAGGTCCGCACCATGACGATCCTCTACGATCAGGCGACCGAGAACACGGTCGATCCGGTCGTGATCGCGATGTCGAGCGCTTTCAATGCATTTCCGTCGGGACCGCTGGCCGGGCCGCCGCCGCGCAAGACCGTCGAATACGGCACCGGCATCGTCGTCAGCGACGACGGCGCGATCGTCACCGACCGCCTCGTCACCGATGGCTGTCTCGCGATCACGATCGCCGGCCACGGCAGCGCCGACCGTCTCGCCGAGGACAAGGAGCACGATCTCGCACTGCTGCACATCTACGGCGCGCGCGGCCTGAAGCCGCTCAGCCTCGCCGGCGGTGCAGCGAAGGCGAATGTCGATGTCGTCGGCATCGCCGATCCGCAGAGCCAGGGCGGTGCGGCCGGCGTGTCGAGCCTCAAGGCGGCGCTGGCGCCGATCACATCAAGCAATTCCGCACTGTCTCCGCCACCGGCGGTCGGATTCTCCGGCAGCCCCGCCATCGACGCCGACGGTAAGCTCGCCGGCATTGCGCTTTTAAAACCGGCAATGGTTGCAGGACCTGCGACGTCAGTGCCGGCGTCGCAGGCCGTGATGGTCTCCGCGGAGACGGTGCGCGGATTCCTGAAGACGAATGGCGTCACGGCGAATGGCACGTCGACAGACGCGAAGACCGCCGTCGTGCGCGTGATCTGCGTACGGAAGTAAGTCGGCGCCAAGCACAGCGCTCGTGTCCCGGACGCAGTGCGGCACATAGTGCCGCGCTGCTGAGCCGGGACCCATGTCTCCGACAATCGAGTGCAGCACTCTGGGCCCCGGCTCTGCAGCGCAGTGCTTCGCACTGCGCTTTGTCCGGGGCACGCGTTCAGCCCAATCATCTCACATCCCACGTACGACTACGGGTCCGGTAATGGTACGGATTCGCTGGCATTCGCTATTCCGCCATGATCGTTACCGTTGATTCGGACCTCCGCGATCCCCTTTGGATCGGGCCGGCACGTCCTGAGCGAGAAGAGCTCAGCATCGAGATCGATGCACGTTCGCGTGGCGTATTCCTGACCCAAGCACTCCAAAGGATTGATCCTCAATGCACACGATCGTACTGGCCACCCAAAAGGGTGGCAGCGGCAAGAGCACGCTCGCCATCGGCCTCGCGCTGGCGGCCAAGCAGGCCGGCTTCACCGTTCGCCTGATCGAGACCGACCCGCAGGGCACCCTGTCCAACTGGCAGCGCCGCCGCACCACCGATGATGTCGTCGTCGAACCGATCTACCACGCCGCCGACATCGCGCCGCGCCTGAAGATGCTGGCCGATAGCGGCCTGCAGTTCGCGATCGTCGACACCGCGGCCGGTCTCAGCGCCGCGACCACCGCCGCGATCCGCCATTCCGACCTCTGCCTGATCCCGGCCCGTCCGAGCGTCGCCGACATCGAGGCCACCGCCTCGACGCTCAGCGTCGCGCGCGCCTGGAAGCGTTCCTACAGCTTCGTGCTGAACCAGACCCCGATCCGCGGCCAGCGCATCGACAATGCCGCGGGCGCGCTCGCCGAGGAAGCCGCGCTCGATCTCGTCGAGGTGCTCGCGCGCCCGCTGATCGTGATGCGCAACGACCATCAGGACGCGCTCGCGAATGGTCTCGCCGTGAGCGAATTCGCGCCGAACGGCAAGTCGGCGGACGAGATCCGCGGCCTCTGGCGCTGGATCGAGACCCGGCTCGAGCTCGAAGCCCCGAGCAATGTCCTGATCGACCAAGTGACGTCGGCCTCAGACGGCACGCTGCACGCCGCCACCGAGCTTGCGGCAGACGGGACCACGACCCTGGCGTCCTGAGCGGATGATCGCTCGGATGACAGGTGGGCTCTTCGCTATCCGGTGAAAGAGCCCGAGCGACGAAGCAGTCCGGCCCACCAGCCCGGCCGGATTGCTTCGCTTCGCGGCTCTAAACACTCCATCCCCTCGTCATTGCGAGCGCAGCGAAGCAATCCAGAGTCTTTCCGCGGAGGGATTCTGGATTGCTTCGCTGCGCTCGCAATGACGGGCGTGGCGAGGTCGCCACCTTCGCCGAGACTCACGGCCTCTCGGCGGCAAGCCTGATCTTCACTTCTGACATTTCGGACACCAGAAGGTCGACCGACCATTCTGCGTGAACCGCTTGATCGTGCCGCCGCAGCGCGGGGTCGTGCATGTCTCGCCCTCGCGGTCGTAGACTCTAAACGAGTGCTGGAAATAGCCGAGCTCGCCCGTGGTCTGGCGATGATCGCGCAAGCTGGAGCCGCCGGCCTTGATCGCATCGTTCAGCACGGTGTGGATCGCGCCGACCAGTCGCTTGGCGTGATCGGTCGGCTCGCCCTTCTTGGTCGACAGCGTTGCCGCGATCCGGCGCGGCGACAGATGCGAGCGGTGCAGCGCCTCGCAGACATAGATGTTGCCGAGTCCCGCCACCACGCGCTGGTCGAGCAGTGCCGCTTTCAGGCTGGTGGTCTTACCGGCGCAGGAGCGCGCCAGCATCGCGGCGTCGAATTCGTTGCCGAGCGGCTCGGGTCCGAGCCCGCGCAGCAGCGGCTCGTCGTCAAGCGCATTGCGTGCAATCACTTTCATGTAACCGAAGCGGCGCGGATCGTTGAACACAATGTCGGCGCCTGAGGACATCCGAAACAGCACGTGATCGTGCGCGGAATCCTTGGCCTTCGGATAGTGAAACGCGCCGGGCTGCGCGTCGCTCTCCGGCTTGATGACGCGGAACGAGCCCGACATGCCGAGATGCATCAGCAGCACGTCGCCGGAGGCGAGATCGGCCATGAGATATTTTGCACGGCGGCCAAGCCCGGTGACGACCTGCCCCTTGAGCCGGGCCACGAAGTCGGGCTGGAACGGAAAGCGCAAATCCGGCCGGCGGGCCTCCGCATTGAGGATTTTCGCCCCCTCCATGACGGGCTGAAGGCCGCGGCGGACGGTCTCGACTTCGGGCAATTCGGGCATGGTCAGGCATTCACCTTATGAGGGCGGTGTGATAGCGCCATTGCGGCGGGCGGGCTATGGTCCGCCCAGTGGAGTAGAGTAATGGATCGGCCGGGCGAAACCACGCATTTTGGCTTCAGGGATGTCCCCCTGGGGGACAAGCAGACGCTGGTGAACGATGTGTTTCACAGCGTGGCGTCGCGCTATGATCTGATGAACGACCTGATGTCCGGTGGCCTGCACCGGGTCTGGAAGGACATCATGATCATCGCGCTCGACCCGCCCAAGGGCGACCGGCCGTTCGCGCTGCTCGATGTCGCCGGCGGCACCGGCGACATCTCGTTCCGCGCCGCCAAGGCGGCCGGCCCCGGCTTCCGTGCCACGGTCTGCGACATCAACACCGACATGCTGGCGGTGGGCCGCGAACGCGCCGCCAAGCGGCATCTCGAGACCCAGGTCGATTTCGTCGAAGGCAATGCCGAATCGCTAGGCTTCGCCGACCGCAGCTTCGATGCCTATACGATCGCTTTCGGCATTCGCAACGTGCCCCGGATCGACCTTGCGCTGCGCGAGGCCTATCGCGTGCTCAGGCCCGGCAGCCGCTTCCTGTGCCTGGAATTCTCCACCGTCGAGATGCCAGGTCTCGACAAGCTCTATGATTTGTTCTCGTTCAAGGTGATCCCGCCGCTCGGGCGCATGGTCACGGGCGATGCCGAATCCTACCAATATCTCGTCGAATCGATCCGCAAATTCCCGAAGCCTGCCATCTTCGCCGACATGATCCGCGAGGCCGGCTTCTCCCGCGTGAGCTGGCAGACACTCTCCGGCGGCATCGTCGCACTGCATTCGGGCTGGCGTTTGTGATCTCTGCCATCACCCACATTGTGCGCCTGATCCGCGCCGCGTTCGTGTTTGCGCGCGAGGGCGTGTTCGGCGCGGTCGATCCGAGCCTGGTGCCGCCGCCCGGACAGCTCGCGCTGAAGCTCGCGCGCGTCGTGGAGCGCCGCAGCGCCAAGCACGGCCCGCGAATCTCGCGCGCTCTGACACGGATGGGCCCGGCCTATCTCAAGCTCGGTCAATTCCTGGCGACGCGTCCCGACGTGGTCGGCGTCGTCATGGCCCGAGACCTCGAAAGCCTCCAGGACCGCCTGCCGCCGTTCTCGCAAGCCGAAGCAGAAGCGGCGATCACGACGTCACTGGAACGACCGCTGAGCGACGTGTTCGCGAGCGTCGGCCCGCCGGTCGCCGCCGCCTCGATCGCGCAGGTGCATCGCGGCGAAATCTTGCGCGACGGCGTCCGCAAGCCGGTCGCGATTAAGGTGCTCAGGCCGAATGTCGCCGCACGTTTCCGCCGCGATCTCTCCGATTTCTTCTTCGTCGCGCACAAGGCGGAAGCCTATTCGGCCGAGGCGCGGCGGCTGCGCCTCGTCGAAGTCATCAACACCATGTCGCGCTCGGTGGCGATGGAGATGGACCTGCGGCTGGAAGCAGCCGCGCTGTCCGAGATGGCGGAGAACACGCACGACGACCCTGATTTCCGCGTGCCGGCCGTCGACTGGGATCGCACCACGCACAATGTGCTGACGATGGAGTGGATCGACGGCATCGCGCTGAACGACCACAAGCGCCTCGCGGAGGCGCAGGTCGATTTGCCAGATCTCGGCCGCAAGGTGATCCAGAGTTTTCTGCGCCACGCGCTGCGCGACGGCTTCTTCCACGCCGACATGCATCCGGGCAACCTGTTCCTGGATGATACCGGCCGCCTCGTCGCGGTCGATTTCGGCATCATGGGCCGGCTCGGCATGAAGGAGCGGCGCTTCCTTGCCGAAATCCTGCTCGGCTTCATCACCCGGGATTATCGTCGCGTCGCCGAGGTGCATTTCGAGGCGGGCTATGTGCCCGCGCACCATTCGGTGGAGAATTTCGCGCAAGCCATCCGCGCCATCGGCGAGCCCATTCACAACCGCACCGCCGAGGAAATCTCGATGGCGCGGCTCTTGACGCTGCTGCTCGAGGTCACCGGCCTGTTCGATATGAGGACGCGGCCGGAGCTGATCCTGCTGCAGAAGACCATGGTGGTGGTCGAGGGCGTGGCGCGCGGCTTCGATCCCAAGCTCGACATCTGGAAGATCGCCGACCCCGTGGTGCGCGAATGGATCGAGCGCAATCTCGGACCCTTGGGCCGGGTCCAGGGCGCGCTCACCGGGACCGGCGACATCGCGCGCGTGCTGATGCGCCTGCCGGAGATCGCCGAGCGATCGATGAAGGTGCTCGAGCAGCTCGAGACCATGACGCGGGAGGGCATAGGCCTGTCGCCGGAGAGCATCGCCGCCATGGGGCGCAGCGAGGGCCGCAAGAACCGCTGGCGCACCGTGGCGCTCTGGATTATCGCCGCGACCTTCATCGGGATCCTGATCGCCGTCCGGAATTTGTGATTGCACTGCAATCACGTTGGTGATAGCATCGCTATCATTCCGTGCTGGAGGGCGTCATGGCAAGCCTGACCATCCGCAAGCTCGACGACGCCGTCAAAACCTATTTGCGGCTGCGCTCGGCCAAGAACCACAGGTCGGTCGAGGAAGAGGTCCGGGTCATCCTGCGGGAGCTGATCGAAGGCCGTGAGGAGCCGCTGACGCCGTTTTCGGCGCCGCCAGCGCCATCCATCGCCCCAACGCCCCATCGCACCGGCGCGCTTCCCGAGGCCAGCGTCACCCTGATCATCGGCGGCGGGATCGCGGCCTATAAGTCGCTCGACCTGATCCGAAGGCTGAAGGAGCGCCGCATCGAGGTCCGCTGCGTGCTGACCAAGGCGGCGCAGCAATTCGTGACGTCGCTGGCGGTGAGCGCACTCTCCCATGAGCGCGTCTATACCGACCTGTTCGACCCGCAGAGCGAGTTCGATGCCGGACACATTCGCCTGGCGCGCGACTGCGACCTGATCGTGGTGGCGCCGGCGACGGCCGACCTGTTGGCGAAAATGGCGAACGGCCACGCCGACGATCTCGCCAGCGCCATCCTGCTCGCGACCAACCGCAAGGTGTTGCTCGCCCCGGCGATGAATCCGCTGATGTGGGCCAACGCGGCGACGCGCCGCAACGTCGCGCAGCTCCAGCGCGACGGCGTGGTGCTGATCGGCCCGAACTCGGGCGAGATGGCCGAAGCGGGTGAGGCCGGTGTCGGTCGCATGTCGGAAGCCATCGAGATCGCCAACGCCGCCGAACGGCTGCTGCGACCGCCCGTGCCGAAGCCGCTCGCCGGCAAGCGAGTGCTGATCACCGCAGGCCCCACGCACGAGCCGATCGACCCGGTGCGCTACATCGCCAACCGTTCCTCCGGCAAGCAGGGCTTTGCCATCGCCGCTGCCGCGCAGGCCGCGGGCGCTGACGTGATTCTGGTGAGCGGCCCAGTTGATCTCGACGATCCCGCTGGTGTCACAGTGAAGCATGTCGAATCGGCGCGGCAGATGCTGGAGCAGGTGCAGACCGCCCTGCCCGTCGACGTCGCCATCTTCGCCGCCGCTGTCGCCGACTGGCGCGTCGCCAACGAGGGCGAGCAGAAGCTGAAGAAGACCGCGGCCGGCATGCCGACGCTTCAGCTGGTCGAGAACCCCGACATCCTCGCCACGATCTCGAAGCTGAGCGACAAGCGTCCGCCGCTGGTGATCGGTTTTGCCGCCGAGACCGAGCATCTCATCGAGAACGCCAAAACAAAATTCGCGCGCAAGGGCTGCGACTGGATCGTCGCCAACGACGTCTCGCCCGCGACCGGCGTGATGGGCGGCGACCGCAACACGGTCCACCTCCTCAGCCGCAAGAACGGTGCGAAGGACGGCGAGATTGCAGTTGATTCCTGGCCGGTGATGACCAAGGAACAGGTGGCCATCGAACTGGTCGCGCACATCGCCAGAAGCGTGACTGAGAAACCCCGGGAGCCGGCATCTTGAGCACGAAGGTCACCGTCGAACTGCAACGCCTCGCCCACGCTGAAGGCCTGCCGTTGCCGGTCTATCAGACGGCGGAGGCCGCCGGCCTCGACCTGATGGCAGCCGTTCCGGACAGCGAGCCGCTGACACTCGCGCCGGGCCAATATGCGCTGGTGCCGACCGGCCTCGCCATCGCCTTGCCGCCCGGGCACGAGGCGCAGGTGCGGCCGCGATCGGGGCTCGCCGCCAAGCACGGCGTCACCGTGCTGAACTCGCCGGGAACCATCGACGCCGACTACCGCGGCGAGATCAAGGTGATCCTGATCAATCACGGCGCGGCGCCCTTCGTGATCAAGCGCGGCGAACGCATCGCCCAGATGGTGATCGCGCCCGTGGTGCAGGCCGCGCTGGTTCCCGTGGCCATCTTGTCAGCGACCGATCGCGGCGCCGGCGGTTTTGGTTCCACCGGCCGCTAGCACGGCTGCGAGTCGTTACACCTCTCCCGCCTGCGGGAGAGGTCGGCGCGAAGCGCCGGGTGAGGGCTCTCTCCACACCGGGACTGTCCTGTTGCGGAGACACCCTCTCCCCAGCCCTCCCCCGCAAGCGGGGGAGGGAGCGCACCTGCTCCGCGGCGGCGATCTCGCTCAAATCTTCAGCCCCGCTAACGCACGGCAATCCCAGCCGAATCATCCGAAGAACTACGTGACTCGGAACACCGCGCCCGGCATTTTTGTGGGGCCGCCTTTGCGTTCACGATCTGGACTCTTACCGGCGGAGTCGCGGTGAGGGTATTGTCTTTTGATTCGCGCGCGACGGGGTCGCCGCGCGTAGATTCGTGCGGTCTTGGGGCAACTATGTCAGGCGTGATCGTGTCGATGCGTCGGACGCTGCTGTCGTGCACATCGCTGGCGCGCAACGGCTTGGTGGGAGGCGCTCTCGCAGCGCTGCTGCCGGCTGCGCCGGCCGAGGCCGCCGACCTCATCGACACCCTCTCCCTCATGCTGGATTTCAACCGGCAGGAGCTCGCGGTGCTCGCCACCGCGCTGGCCTTGCTCGGCTTCTCCGTGGTGGCCGCGATCCTGTTAATGCGCACGCGGGTGCGCACGGCCAAGAATGAGGCGCGGCTGCGCGCCCGGATCGGGGAACTGCAACTCCAGGCCGACCGCTTCGGCGCGCTGCTGTTCGCCGAGCCGCAGATCCTGATCTCCTGGCCCGCCGGCGACAATCGCGCGCAGATTTCCGGCGACGTCTCGATGGTGCTGCCGCGCGATTCCTCGCCGCAGCGCGTGCTGGCGTTCGGAACCTGGCTGCCGCCGGAACCCGCACTCCAAATGGACCACGCTGTCGACGCGCTGCGCGACCGCGGCGACGGGTTCCAGTTGACGCTGACCACGGCGCATGGCCACACGCTGGAGGCCATCGGCCGCGCCATCGGCGGCCAGGCCATCGTCCGGATTCGTGAACTCTCCGGATTGCGCCGCGAACTGGCCGAGACCAATCTGCGTTACAACGCGCTCTCCTACGAGACCGAGATGCTGCGCGGCTTTGCCGCCGCCGCACCCTGGCCGATCTGGGCCAAGGGCGAGAACGGCGCGCTGACCTACGCCAACCCGGCCTATGTCCGCGCCACCGAGGCGAACAGCGTCACCGATGCCCAGGACCGCAAGCTCGAGCTGCTCGACAGCGCCGACCGCACCGCGATGGAGCGGGGGCTGAAGGACGCGGCCAATTTCAACTCGCGGCTGCCGATCGTGATCGGCGGCGAGCGGCGCATCTACGACGTGCGCGCCGTCAATGTCGGCAGCGGCAGCGTCGGCGTCGCCATCGATGCCAGCGAAGCGGATGCGCTGAGCTCGGCGCTGGTGCGCATGGCGGAGGCGCACCGTCGCACGCTGGACCAGCTCTCCTCCGGCGTTGCCGTGTTCGACGGCCACCGCCGCCTTGCCTTCTACAACGATTCCTACCGGCGGCTGTGGGACCTCGACCGCAACTTCCTCGACGCCAATCCCGATGATTCCAGCATACTCGACCAGCTCCGCGCCGCGCGCAAATTGCCGGAGCAGCCGGACTTCCGCGCCTGGAAAGCCAAGCTGCACGAAGCCTACCGCGCGGTCGAGACCGCCAAGGACACCTGGTTTCTGCCTGACGGCCGCGCGCTCTCGGTCGTCACCACGCCGAACCCGGAGGGCGGCGTCACCTATCTGTTCGATGACGTCACCGAAAGCCTCGACCTCGCCCGCCGCTTTGACGGCCTGATCCGGGTTCAGCGCGAGACGCTGGACAGCCTCGCCGAGGGCGTCGCGGTGTTCGGCAGCAACGGCAAGGCGCAGCTGTTCAATCCGGCCTTCGTCCGGATGTGGAAGCTGTCGAGCGACGCCATGCGCGACGAGCCGCATATCCAGACGGTGGAAGGCTGGTGCCATCAGCTGTTCGACGACCCCGTGGTCTGGCGCCAGATCCGCGAGGCCATCACCTCGATCGAAAACCGCGCCGACGTGCCGCTGAAGCTGGAGCGCAAGGACGGCAGCGTGCTCGACGGCATGATCCGGCCGCTGCCCGACGGCGCCACCATGCTGACGTTCCAGGACATCACCGACACCGAGAATGTCGAGCGCGCGCTGCGCGAGCGCAACGAGGCGCTGGAGGCCGCCGACCAGATGAAGGTGGATTTCGTCCACCACGTCTCTTACGAGTTGCGCTCGCCGCTCACCACCATCATCGGCTTTGCGCATTTCCTCAGCGATCCCTCGACCGGGCCGCTGACGCCGAAGCAGGCCGAATATCTCGACTACGTCACCAAATCGACCAACGCACTGCTCGCGCTCACCAACAACATCCTGGATCTCGCGACCATCGACGCCGGCGCGATGAAGCTGGAACTCGGGCAAGTCGACGTCAGCAAGGCCATCGAGCTCGCCGCCGAGGGCATCCAGGACCGGCTCGCCACCGACCGCATCCGCCTCAAGGTCGAGATCGCGCCCGATGTCGGCAGCTTCATCGGCGACGAGAAGCGCGTGGTGCAGGTGCTCTATAACCTCCTCGCCAACGCCGTCGGGTTTTCTCCACAGGATTCCACTGTCGGCATCAGCGCGCGCCGCACCGAACGCAGCGTGGTCTTCACCGTGACAGATTCCGGGCCTGGAATACCTGCCGACATGAAGGACAAGGTGTTCAACTGGTTCGAAAGCCGCTCGCAGGGCTCGCGTCACCGCGGCGCCGGGCTCGGGCTCTCGCTGGTGCGCTCCTTCGTCGAGCTGCATGGCGGCAAGGTGCGGGTGGATTCGATCGTCGGCCGGGGCACGGTCGTGATCTGCGATTTCCCGACCGACCAGGCGGCGCATCGCGACGCCGCCGAATGACAGCGCCAACCACATTCTCCGTCGCGCTTCACAACGAGACGGCCACCGCGCAGCTGATGGCCGACCTCGCGCTGCTGGTCGGTCCCGGTGACGTCATCACCCTCACTGGCGATCTCGGCGCCGGCAAGACCGCAGCGGCGCGCGCGCTGATCCGCTACCTCGCCGGCGACGAGGCGCTGGAAGTGCCAAGCCCGACCTTCACGCTGGTGCAGGGCTACGAGCTGCCGCCGTTTCCGGTGATGCATGCCGATCTCTACCGCGTCGAGGACGAGAGCGAGCTGGAGGAGATCGGGCTGTCGCCGCTGCCGGACGCCACGCTGGTGCTGATCGAATGGCCGGAGCGCGCACCGTCCGCGATGCCTGAGGACCGCATCGACATCGCGCTGACGCATCGCCCCGCGCTGGGCTCGAATGCGCGCGCGGCCGATATCTCCGGTCATGGCAAGGGCGCTGCGCAGGTCGCCCGACTGAAGGCGCTGCGCGAATTCCTCGATGCATCCGGCTACATCGACGCGACGCGACGGCGTATGAATGGCGACGCCTCGACGCGCTCCTATGCGCGGCTGCTGCGCGACGACGAGATCGTCATCCTCATGAACTTTCCGCAGCGGCCCGATGGTGCGGCCCTCTACAACGGAAAATCCTACAGCGCTGCGGTGCATCTCGCCGAAAATGTGAGACCGTTCGTCGCCATCGACGAAGGCCTGCGCGCGCAGGGAATCTCCGCGCCCGCGATCCATCATTCCGATCTCGACCACGGCTTCCTGATCACCGAAGACTTCGGCAGTGAAGGCGTAATCGAAGGCGACCCGCCGCGCCCGATCGCCGAGCGCTACGAGGCCGCCACCGATGTGCTGGCAATGCTGCACGGCAGGGCGTTGCCGGAGACGCTGCCGCTGGACGGGCAGACCTACGAGATCCCCCTCTTCGACATCGAGGCGCTGCTGATCGAGATCGGATTGATGCCGGAATGGTATCTGCCCGATCGCAACGCGCCGCTGAGCGAGACGGCGCGTTCAGAGTTTTTCGCGATGTGGCGCGAACTGCTGAGGAAGCCGCTGGCGGCGCCGCGGACCTGGATCATCCGCGACTATCACTCGCCGAACCTGATCTGGCTTGAGAATCGCACCGGCATCGAACGCGTCGGCGTGATCGACTTCCAGGACGCCGTGCTCGGGCCGCAATCCTACGACGTGGTGTCGCTGCTCCAGGATGCCCGCATCGACGTGCCTGAAAGTCTCGAGCTGACGCTGCTGTCGCGCTACATCAAGGCACGGCGGAAGCAGGACACCAGCTTCGATGCTGCCGGCTTCGCCGAGCTCTACGCCATCATGTCGGCGCAGCGGAACACGCGCCTGCTCGGCACCTTCGCCCGGCTCAACCGCCGCGACGGCAAGCCGCATTATCTGCGCCACCAGCCGCGGATCTGGACCTATCTCCAGCGCTCGCTGGCGCATCCCTCACTCAACCATCTGCGCGACTGGTATCTCGCCAACGTGCCGCCGCCCCAAACGCCGTCCCAGGCCTGATTCGGGCCCGATTTACCGGCTGTTAGCCAAGACCTCGGTATTCTGGCGGCGAGGCAGCCGGATAGATACGGGCTGGAGCGGAGCAGATGGCGGTTAAGACGGACCCGCGCGGCAACAGCCGGGTTGTTTTCGAACGCGGCATTCCGGCCCAGATGATGGGAATCGACGGCACCTGGCGGCGCGACTGCACCATGGAGGACGTCTCCGAGAGCGGCGCCAAGCTGACCATCGACGGTTCGGTCGAAGGCCTGCACCTGAAGGAATTCTTCCTGCTGCTGTCGTCCACGGGACTTGCGTACCGGCGCTGCGAACTGGCCTGGGTCAATGGCGACCAGATCGGCGTCAATTTCCTCAAGGTCGGTGACAAGAAGAAAAAGGCACGTTCCACAGCCATTGGGGCATGACGGCAACACCCGTCGTACAACCGTCACGGCGGGTGGCTAAGGCGGTTGAGACGCGGTGCGGCTGATCAAGTCCCGTGCTAGGATTTGCTGCGAACACGAAAGTTCTGAGAAAGCAAAGGATGTCCGTCAAGCCGACCAAAGCCATGGTGCTCGCCGCAGGGTTTGGCCTGCGCATGCGCCCCCTGACGGACAAGATGCCGAAGCCAATGGTGCCGGTGGCGGGCCAGCCGCTGCTCGACCACGTGCTCGACAAGCTCGGCCGGGCCGGCGTGAGCGAGGCGGTGGTCAACGTGCACTACCTGCCGGACCAGATCATCGACCACGTCGCATCGCGTCAGCTTCCACGTGTGATCATCTCGGACGAGCGCGACCAGGTGCTCGGCACCGGCGGCGGCGTGGTCAAGGCGCTGCCGCTGCTCGGCGACGCGCCGTTCTTCCACGTCAATTCCGACACGCTGTGGATCGACGGCGTGCGCTCGAACCTAACGCGGCTCGCTGAAAATTTCGACCCTGATCGCATGGATATTCTGCTGCTGATGGCGCCGACCGCAACCAGCATCGGCTATAGCGGTCGCGGCGATTACGGCATGCTGCCCGACGGCGCCCTGCGCAAGCGCAAGGAAAAAGAGGTCGTGCCGTTCGTCTATGCCGGCGCCGCGATCATGTCCCCGTCGATCTTCGCGGATGCGCCCAAAGGCGAGTTCTCGCTGACAAAAATGTTCGACCGCGCCAACGAGCAGGAGCGGCTGTTCGGCCTCCGCCTCGACGGCGTCTGGATGCATGTCGGCACGCCCGATGCCGTGCATGCCGCGGAAGAGGCGTTCCTGGAGAGCGTGGCGTAGGGCCGCTCTCGTGTCCCGGACGCGGTGCGGCGCCATAAGCGCGTTTACGCGCGTCTTTGACGCGCTACGGTGCCGCTCCGCAGAGTCGGGACCCAGCCCATCCTCACTTGCGGAACGAAGTACTGGGCCCCGGCTCAGCAGCGCATCACTACGTGCTGCGCTGCGTCCGGGGCACGAGAGCGGAGGTCTCGCGAACAGCGGGGATGACTCACTCCCACCCATGACCATTTGACCCCGCCTGCCTATATTGCCCTGATTCCCGAATCAGGCAGCCCATGCGCGTTTTCAGCGTTCCCATCTCAGTTCCGTTCCTGCGCACGGTCGTCACGGCCCTGCTCGATGGCCGGCTGGTGGACGGCTTCGAGGCGCGCAAGGAACCGGCGCGGCTGGCCGATGCCACGCTCTATCTGCCGACCAGGCGCGCGATGCGCGTCGTGCGTGAGATCTTTCTCGACGAGATGAAATCGGACGCGGTGGTGCTGCCGCGCATCGTCGCGCTCGGCGATATCGACGAGGACGAGCTCGCTTTCGCCGACGAGAGCGAACAGTTTTCCGGCGCCGCGCCGCTCGACATTCCGCCACGGCTCGGCGAACTCGACCGGCGGCTGACGCTGGCGCAGCTCGTCGCCGCCTGGGCCAAGGGCCCGGTACTAGCGCCGCTGGTGGTGGGCGGCCCCGCCTCGACGCTTGCTCTCGCCGGCGATCTCGCGCGCCTGATCGACGACATGGTCACGCGCGGTGTCGACTGGAGCGCGCTCGACGGCCTGGTGCCGGATAACCTCGACCGTTACTGGCAGCACTCGCTCGAATTTTTGCGCATCGCCCGCATTGCCTGGCCCAATCATCTCGCCGAGATCAACCGCATCGAGCCGGCCGCGCGGCGCGATCTCCTGATCGCGGCGGAGGCGAGGCGCCTGACCACGCATCCGAACGGGCCGGTGATCGCAGCGGGCTCGACCGGCTCGATGCCGGCTACCGCGAAATTCCTCCATGCCGTCGCCGCGCTGCCGCATGGCGCGGTGGTGCTACCGGGCCTCGACACCGATCTCGACGACGACGCCTGGCGCAGCATCGGCGGCGTGCGCGACTCGCTCGGCAAATTCGCCGAGCATCCGGCCTCGAACCATCCGCAATATGCCATGCATGCGCTGCTGCAGCGCTTCGGCATCAAGCGCAGCGACGTCGAGATTCTTCAGCCGGCGGCGGAAGGCGGCCGCGACCTGCTCGCGTCCGAATCGATGCGGCCGTCGGCCAAGACCGAAGTCTGGCACGACCGGCTGAAGCAGCCTGAGGTCGCCGCAAAAATCGCGGGCGGCATGAAAAATCTCGCGGTCGTCGAAGCCCCCAATCCTGAAATGGAAGCGCTCGCGATCGCGATTGCGATGCGTGAGGCGCGGCATCTCGACAAATCGGCGGCGCTGGTGACACCGGATCGCGCGTTGGCGCGGCGGGTGATGGCCGCGCTGACCCGATGGGATCTCGCCTTCGACGATTCCGGCGGCGACGTCTTGATGGAAGCATCCGCCGGCACTTTTGCTCGCCTCGCGGCAGAGGCGGCGACCGAGGGCCTGGAGCCGCCGACATTGCTGGCGATGCTGAAGCATCCGCTGTGCCGGCTCGGCCGTGCGGCGGGCGGGTGGAAGACGGCGATCGAGGGCCTCGAGCTTGCCGTGCTGCGCGGCACACGCCCGCCGGCGGGCACCGCAGGCCCCTTGCGCGAGTTCAATCGTTTTCGCGACGAGCTGGCAAAGCTGTGGCGCAGCGAGGTCTCCGCGCTCCACAAGGCCGAGCCCCGCGCGCGTCTCAAGGCCGAGGATCTCGATCGCATCCAAACTCTGATCGATGCCCTGCAAAAGGCATTGGCGCCGATCGAGAGCCTGCCGCCCTCGAAGCCGTATGACTTTGCCGAGCTGGCACACCGCCATCGCGAGATCATGATCGAGCTGTCGCGCGACGAGCAGGGCATCCCGCTTGCCTTCGAGGAGCGCGATGGTCTTTCGCTCGCCAGCGCCTTTGACGATCTCCTGCGCGGCGGCACGACCAGCGGATTGATGGTGCCGCTGCCGGATTACTCCGACGTCTTCCAGACTGCGTTCGGCGATCGCGCGGTGCGGCGTCGCGACAGGCCGGGCGCGCGCTTGCAGATCTACGGCCCGCTGGAGTCGCGCCTGATGCAGGCCGACCGCATCATCGTGGGCGGCCTGATCGAAGGCGTCTGGCCGCCGGCGCCACGCATCGATCCCTGGCTCAGCCGGCCGATGCGGCACGAACTCGGGCTCGATCTGCCGGAGCGCCGCATCGGCCTCTCCGCCCATGACTTCGCGCAGCTGCTCGGCGGGGATGAAGTGATCCTCACCCACTCGGCCAAGGCCGGCGGCGCGCCGGCGGTGGCCTCGCGCTTCCTGCATCGGCTGGAGGCGGTGGCGGGCGACGAGCTCTGGAAGGCGGCCATTCGCGCCGGCGAGAAATATGTGCAGTTCGCGGCCGCACTGGACCAGCCCGACGAGGTCAGGCCGGTCAAGCAGCCGGAGCCGCGACCGCCGCGCGCGACGCGGCCGTTGAAAATGTCCGTCACTGCGATCGAGGACTGGCTGCGCGATCCCTACACGATCTATGCCAGGTATATTCTGCGGCTCGATGCGCTCGATCCTGTCGACATGCCGCTGTCGGCCGCCGACCGCGGCTCGGCGATTCACGAAGCGATCGGCGAATTCACGGAAGTTTATGCGACGCGTCTGCCCGACGATCCCGCGCGCGTGCTGCGCGCGATCGGCGAGAAGCATTTCGCGCCGCTGATGGAGCGACCCGAGGCGCGGGCGCTGTGGTGGCCGCGCTTCCAGCGCATCGCGCGCTGGTTCGGCGAATGGGAGACGGCGCGGCGCGATGCGATCGAGGCGATCGTCGCGGAGACCCATGGCGAGATCTCGATCATGCTCGATCATCAGCGCAGCTTTAAGCTCTCCGCCCGCGCCGACCGCATCGAGCGGCGCCAGGGCGGCAGCTACGCCATTCTCGACTACAAGACCGGGCAGCCGCCCACCGGCAAGCAGGTCCGCATGGGCCTGTCGCCGCAGCTCACGCTGGAAGCCGCGATCCTGCGCGAGGGCGGTTTCCCTGATATCGACGCCGGCTCCTCCGTGAGCCAGCTCGTCTATGTCCGCCTGAGCGGCAACAATCCGCCGGGCGAGGAACGCATCCTCGAATTGAAGTACAAGCCGGGGGACGAGCCGCAGCCGCCGGATACGGCAGCAGCCGAAGCACGCGCCAAGCTGGAGGCCCTGATCCGCGCCTTCGACGACGAGAATCAGCCCTACACCTCGTTGAACCTGCCGATGTGGGCGAATCGCTACGGCACATATGACGATCTCGCGCGGATCAAGGAATGGTCGGCTGCCGGCGGATTGGGGATCGAGGAATGGTGAAGCTGCCGCGTCCCATCCCCGACGAGGTGCGCGCACGGCAGGCGCGTGCGTCCGATCCGACCGCATCGGCCTTCGTGTCGGCCAATGCCGGCTCCGGCAAGACCCATGTGCTGGTGCAGCGGGTGATCCGCCTCTTGCTGTCGGGCGTGCCGCCGGAGAAGATTCTCTGCATCACCTTCACCAAGGCTGCCGCTGCCAATATGGCCGAGCGCGTGTTCACCACGCTCGGCCATTGGGTGACGCTGGACGATGATGCGCTGGACGCGGCGATCCGTGCGGTCGGCATCCCGCATCCCGGCGCAAAACTGCGCCGCGACGCGCGAAAACTGTTCGCCTGTGCGCTGGAAACGCCGGGCGGCTTGAAGGTGCAGACCATCCACGCGCTGTGCACGCGCCTGCTCCAGCAATTTCCGTTCGAGGCCAATGTCCCCGCCCGCTTCTCGGTCATCGACGAGCGCGACCAGACCGACATGATGGAGCGCGCCAATCTGAAGGTGCTGCTGGAGGCTGCGCGCGATCCCGACAGCGTCACCGGCCGCGCACTGCTGACGGCAATGGCGAGCGCTGCCGACGTCACCTTCAAGGAGGTCGTGCGCGAGGCTTGTCTCAGTCGCGACCATTTCATGGCCTGGACCGACGAGGCCGGCAATGCGGAGGCCGCAGCGGCGCAGATGGCCGCGGTGCTCGGCGTCGACGCGAGCGACCGGATCGAAGACGTCGAGACGGACATTCTGGATGGCCCGTTCCTGCCGCGATCGCGCTGGGACGACATCGCATTCGCGCTGGAGGACGGCAGCAAATCGGACAACGACCAGGCGGCCCGCCTGCGCGAGGCCAAGGTGTTTTCCGGCAGCGCGCAGGTCGATGCCTATCTCTGCGTCTTCCTCACCGACGACAAGCTGCCGCGCAAGGCGGTCCTGACCAAGAAGTTTTGCGATCACAACCCGTCCGTCGCACGCTTGTTCGAAGCCGAGGCGCAGCGCCTCGGCGGATTGATCGAGAAGCGCCGCGCCGTGACCATGCGCGACCGTACCGCGGCCCTGCTCCACATCGCGACCGCGGCTGCCGCGAACTACCGCCGCGAGAAGCAGGAGCGCGGGCTGCTCGATTATGACGACCTCATCGACAAGACGCTGGCGATGCTGGATCGCGTCTCCTCGAGTTGGGTGCACTACAAGCTCGACCGCGGCGTCGATCACGTCCTGATCGACGAGGCCCAGGACACCAGCCCGCGGCAATGGGACATCGTCGCGCACATCATCTCCGAGTTCACCGCCGGCGAGGGCGCGCGCGAGGGGCTCAACCGCACCATCTTCGCCGTCGGCGACGAGAAGCAGTCGATCTTCTCATTCCAGGGCGCTGCCCCCCATGAATTCGATGCGCGCCGACGCGAGCTGCATCGCAAGTTCACCGCCGCCGGGCTGAAATTCGATCCGGTCGCCTTCACTTATTCGTTCCGCTCGGGCGCGACGATCCTGCACTCAGTCGACCACGTCTTCCGCGAACCGGATATCTACAAGAGCATCCACTCGGTCGAGATCGGTCATCCCCTGCACAATGCGCTCGCGGACGCCGGCCCGAGCGTGATCGAACTGTGGGATCTCGCCGAGGCCGACGATCGGCAGGACATCGAGGGCTGGCGCGCGCCGTTCGACGGCGTCGCCGTCACCAGTCCCGAGGTCAAGCTCGCCCGCCGCATCCAGGCCGAGATCAAGCGGCTGGTCGAGAGCGGCACGCTGACGGGCCACGAGGGCGAGCGCCGTCCGCTGCGTTATGGCGACATGCTGATCCTGGTGCGCCGGCGCGGCAACGCGTTCGACGCCGTGATCCAGGCGCTGAAGCACGCCGGCATTCCGGTCGCCGGCGCCGACCGGCTCAAGCTGACCGAGCATATCGCGATCATCGACTTGATGAACCTTGCGGACGCGCTGCTGCTGCCGCAGGACGATCTCGCACTCGCGGTGGCACTGAAGAGCCCGCTGTTCGGGCTCGACGACGACGATTTGTTTCAGCTTGCCCATAATCGCAAGGGGTCGCTACGCCGCGCGCTCGGTGAGCATGCAGCTGGAAGCGAGAAGTTCGCGACGGCGTTGCGGCGCCTGGAAGCCTGCGAGATCCTCGCCCGCGAGGAGACGCCGTTCGCCTTCTACGCCTGGCTGCTCGGGGGCGATGGCGGCCGCGCCCGCATCCTGCGCCGTCTCGGCCATGAGGCTAACGATGCGCTCGACGAATTCCTGGAGCTGGCGCTGAATTACGAGCGCAAGGCGCCGGCCTCGCTGCAGGGCTTCATGGCCTGGCTGCGTTCGGCCGACACCGAGGTGAAGCGCGACATGGAGATCTCGCGCGACGAGGTGCGCGTGATGACCGTGCACGGCGCCAAGGGCCTGGAGGCCTCCGTGGTGTTCATGGTCGACACCACGTCGTCGCCCGCGGATTCGCAGCGGCTGCGGCTGATCCAGGTGCCGCGCGGCAATGGCGGCGAGATCGTGGTCTGGGCCGGGCGAAAGGCGGACGATCCCAAGCCCGTTGCCGAGGCGCGCAAGGCGATGATCGAGGAGACCGAGGACGAGTATCGCCGCCTGCTCTATGTCGCGATGACGCGCGCGGCCGATCGCCTCATCGTTGGCGGCTGCATGCCCGGCAACATGAAGACGGTGCGCAAGCTGAGCTGGTACGACCTCATCGACACCGGGCTCGCCGGCTCAGGCCTCGACAAGCAGGTAATCGAGACGCCGCTCGGCAGGGTGACCCGATTCGCCCGGCCGGAGGATGTCGCGGCACTCGGCACGCCGGCGACGTCAGTGCACCAGACCATCGCGTTACCGGACTGGCTGCGGACACCGGCGCCGCGCGAGACCATGGATGACGATCCCGTGCGTCCCTCGGGCCAGTCTGCCGAGGAGGGCCGCAGCGTACGATCAGGCGAATCAATCCAGTCCCGCGCGCTGGCGCTGCAGCGCGGCACGCTGGTGCACCGTCTGCTGCAATCCCTGCCCGACATCGCCATGCAGCGCCGGCCCGAGGCCGCGCTCGGCTTCATGGCGCGCAACGCCTCGGACTGGGTGGAGGCCGACCGCACCGCACTGGTCGACAAGGTGCTCGCCTTGATCACCGAGCCGCGGTTTGCCCCGGTGTTTGGCGCCGGCAGCCGAGCGGAGGTCGCCATTGCCGGCCGGCTGGAGCGGCCGGGCCGACCGCCTGCGCTGGTGTCAGGGCAGATCGACCGGCTGGTCGTTGGCCCCGAGGAGGTCCTGATCATCGATTTCAAGACCAACCAGGCAGCTCCCAAAAGCGCGGCTGAGGCGCCCGCGGCCTATGTCCGCCAGCTTGCGCTGTACCGCGCGGTGCTGGCGCGGCTTTATCCCCAAAAGCCCATCCGGGCCGTGCTGCTCTGGACCGAGGCCCTTGAATATATGGAGATTTCGGCCCCCGCGCTGGACGCGGCGCTGGCATCCCTTCATCTCGGTGTGAGCGTCCTTGACCCGGCAAGGAGCCGTTCATAGGTTGACCGCATGATCCCGGGCGCGATTCCAGGTCGCGCCGATTCTCTTTCAACCGAGTGAGGTACTCCCAATGGCCGTTAGCAAGGTTTCCGACGCCGATTTCGAAGCCGAAGTGCTCAAGGCGAACGGCCCCGTGGTCGTCGATTTCTGGGCCGAATGGTGCGGCCCCTGCCGCATGATCGCGCCCGCGCTCGACGAGATCGCCGGTGCGATGGGCGACAAGGTCAAGATCGTCAAGCTCAACGTCGACGAGAGCCCGAAGACCGCGTCCAAATACGGCGTGATGTCGATCCCGACCCTGATGATCTTCAAGGGCGGCGAGATGGCCTCGCGCCAAGTCGGCGCCGCGCCGAAGGCGAAGCTCCAGCAGTGGATCACCTCCGCGGTGTGATCTGCCTCGCGCAGGATTATTTTCGAAAACGGCCGGCGAAAGCCGGCCGTTTTGCGTTGATGGGACGTGTTCAGCGTATGACGAGTCCCGCCCTTGCCAGCTCCTCCCGCAAAGCGCGTCCGAAGATCGAGCCCTCTCGTCGCGATGGAGGCGCGTTCGGTCGACGAGATCCCGCGCGGCAAGGACTGGCAATATGAACCCAAGTGGGACGGCTTCCGCTGCCTGCTGTCGCGCGACGGCGGCGACGTCGACCTGCGCTCGAAATCCGGCGAGGACCTCGCGCGCTATTTCCCCGAGATCGTCGCCGCTGCGCTTAAGTTGAAAGCTGATCGCTTCACGCTCGACGGCGAGCTCGTCGTGCCGCACGGCAAGAGCTTTTCCTTTGAGGCGCTGCTGCAACGCATTCATCCGGCTGCGAGCCGCGTGAAGAAGCTCTCGGTGGAGACACCGGCGCTCTATCTTGTTTTCGATTTACTCGCGACGTCGCGGGAGAAAGGCCTGGCTGCGAAGGCGCTGCGCGAGCGCCGGCCGACGCTGGAAGCCTTCACACGGGCCAACCTCAAAGGCAGCATCTTCCGTCTTTCGCCGGCGACGGCCAGCTACGCCACCGCCAAGAAATGGTTGGCGCAATCCGGCGGCGGCTCGGACGGCGTCATCGCCAAGCGCATCGACCTGCCCTACCAGGCCGGCACGCGCGACGGCATGCAGAAGATCAAGAAATTCCGTAGCGCCGATTGCGTGGTCGGCGGCTTCCGCTACGCCACCAACAAGATCGTCGGCCGGAAAGTCGTCGGCTCGCTGCTGCTCGGTCTCTACGACGATAAGGGCTTGCTGCACCATGTCGGCTTCACCTCGGCTATCAAGGCAGAGGAGAAGCCGGCCTTGACCGATCGGCTCGAGGCATTGATTGGCGAGCCCGGCTTCACCGGCAATGCGCCGGGTGGACCGAGCCGCTGGTCGACCGAGCGCTCGGCCAAATGGTGCCCGCTGAAGCCGAAGCTGGTGATCGAGGTCTGCTACGATCATTTCAGCGGCGAGCGTTTCCGCCACGGCACCTCGATCCTGCGCTGGCGCCCCGACAAGGCGCCGCGGCAATGCCGCTTCGAGCAGTTGAAGCAGAAGGCGGCCGATCCGATGAAGCTGTTCGGGTGAGGTTCGCTCTCGTGTCCCGGACAAGGTGCAGCGCGCAAGCGGTGCACCGCAGAGCCGGGACCCAGGGGCCGCGCGTACGCTGAAGCATGGGTCCCGGCTCTGCGTCGCGTCATTTCATGCCGCACCGCGTCCGGGACACGAGGCATGACTACCCAATCCATCCCGTCGCCAGCGCGTTCGCCAGCTCCGGCTGACCATTGCGCCGCGCCAGCGCGGCCATGGCTTCGTGATCATATACGACGTGTCGGAACGTCACCTGCCAGTCGCCCTCAGCGAATTCGAGGATCGCATAACGCGCATGCGGCGTGCCGGCTTCGACGACATGCGGGAATGGATGCTTGTCGCGAAAACCAGGGCTGCCGACGCTGCCGGGATTGACGATCAGCCGGCCGTCGCGCAAGCGCACGGCACGGGCGAGGTGGGTGTGGGCGCAGAGGATCAGCGGTTGCGTGATGCCTCCCGCGAATTGCTCGATCCGATCGAGCGGCGACAGCGCCACCGCGCCGTCGGGATGCACGGTGTCGAGCCAGTAGACCTCGTCGCTGCCGGGCGTCGCGTGACAGAGAAACACCTGCTCGCGGAAGACGCGCGTCGTCGGCTGCGCGCGCAGCCAGTCGAGTTGCGCGGCGTCGAGCTGCGCATGCGCGGGACGATCCCACGGGCCCATCTTCTCGGGTGGACGGTCGAGCAGATAGCGGTCGTGATTGCCGCGCACATGCACGGCGTCGAGCGTCATCAATATCTCGATGGTGCGGCGCGCATCGAGCGGACCGCTCAGCATGTCGCCGAGATTGACGATGTCGGTGATATCAAGCGCGCGGATATCGGCGAGGACGGCTTCCAGCGCGAGGTAGTTTCCGTGGATATCGGCGATGGCGGCAAAACGCATGTGCAGTCTCTCTTTCGTGCTCCGGACGCAGCGCAGCGCGTCTTTCGCGGTGCGCTGCAGAGCCGGGGCCCATATGGCGGCATTCTGGGTCCCGGCTCTGCGGCTCATCGCTTACGCGATGCGCCTTGTCCGGGACAGGAGACTATGCAGGCGGCGTGCCGTTGATCGCCAGCACGTGGCCGGCAAGATACAGCGAGCCGGTGATCAGGATGCGCGGCGGCACCTCGTAGGCGAGCTTCGCCAACGCGCGCAGCGCGGCTTCGATGCAGGGCGCGGGCTCGACGCGCATGCCGAGGCTGCGCGCGGCATCCGCGAGGCGGTCGACCGGCATCGCGTTCTCGGTATCGGGAATCGGCACTGCGATGATGTGACGGGTGAGGCCGGCGAAATTGGCGAGAAAGCCTTGCGCGTCCTTGTTGGCCATCATGCCGGCGATGACCACCAGCGGCCGCGACACGCGTTCTTCGAGATCGCCGAGCGCGGCCGCCGCAACGCGCCCGCCCTCGGCATTGTGGCCGCCGTCGAGCCAGATCTCCGAGTTCTGCGGACCCCAGGACAGCAGCTCGCCCGAGGTGAGGCGCTGCATCCGCGCCGGCCATTCAGCGCCGACGATGCCGGCCTCGAACGCGGCGTGGGGGATCTTGAAGGTCGGAATCGCGCGCAGCGTCGCGATCGCGAGCCCGGCGTTGGCGAATTGGTGGCGGCCGAACAGACGCGGCGCCGGCAGATCCATCAAGCCCCGCTCGTCGGAATAGACCAGACGCCCGCGCTCGACATTGACGTGCCAGCTCTCGTTTGCGGCAAACAGCGGCGCACGCATGCGCTTCGCCTGCGCTTCGATCGCGGCCATCGCCTCCGGCATTTGCTCGGCGCAAATCACGGGCACGCCGCGCTTGATGATCGCGGCCTTCTCGCCGGCTATCGAGGCCAGGGTATCACCGAGGAAATCCATGTGATCCATGCTGATGGGCGTGATCACGCAGGCCACCGGCGTATCGACCACATTGGTCGAATCGAGCCGCCCGCCGAGACCGACCTCGAGCAGCACCACGTCGGCCGGATTCTGCGCAAACAGCAGGAAAGCGGCGGCGGTCTTCAGCTCGAACAATGTTGCGGCCTCGCCGGCATTGACGCGCTCGACCTCTTCAAGCGCGGCATGCAACTCGTCGTCATCGACGAGCACGCCGCCGCCCACGCGGCCGAGCCGGAAACATTCGTTGATGCGGACCAGATAGGGCGAGGTGTAGGCATGGACCCGCGAGCCTGAAGCCTCCAGCGTCGCGCGCAGATAAGCGAGCGTCGAGCCCTTGCCGTTGGTGCCGGCGACATGGATCACCGGCGGGAGCTTGCGTCCGGGATGACCGAGCCGTTCGAGCAGGCGGTGCATCCGCTCCAGCCCGAGATCGATGCGCTTCTGATGCAGGGCCGACAGCCGCCCGATCAATTCGCCGAGCGGTGTCTTTGCAGTGTCAGGGGAGGCGTTCACGCGTGCGGCGCGGCCGGCGCCGTCTCGGCGGCCGATACGATCTGCGCCGGGCTCGTCACCGGCTGCGCCGGCTTCGAAGCGCCTTCCTGCGCCGGCGCCTTGGTCAGCAGGCGGCACAGCCGCGCCAGGGTCGGACGCAGATCGTGGCGATGCACGACCATGTCGACCATGCCGTGCTCCTTGAGATATTCGGCGCGCTGGAAGCCCTCGGGCAGCTTCTCGCGGATGGTCTGCTCGATCACGCGCGCGCCGGCAAAGCCGATCAGCGCGCCGGGCTCGGCAATCTGCACGTCGCCGAGCATCGCATAGGAGGCGGTGACGCCGCCGGTGGTCGGGTTGGTCAGCACGACGATGTAGGGCAGTTTTGCCTCGCGCAGCATCTGCACCGCCACGGTGGTGCGCGGCATCTGCATCAGCGACAGGATGCCCTCCTGCATGCGGGCGCCGCCTGATGCGGCGAACACGATGAAGGGCGACTTCTTCTCGACCGCGAGTTCCATTCCGCGCACGATGGCTTCGCCCGCGGCCATGCCGAGCGAGCCGCCCATGAAGTCGAAATCCTGCACGGCGACGACGACGGCGGCACCTTCGAGCTTGCCGTAGCCGACCTTGACCGCGTCGTTCAGATTGGTCCGCGCCCGCGCATCCTTGATGCGGTCGACATATTTCTTCTCGTCACGGAACTTGAGCGGGTCGGGCGTGACCTCAGGCAACGCGACATCGAACCAGGTCTCGTTGTCGAAAATCGACTTCAGGCGCGCCACCGCGCCCATGCGCATGTGGTAGTTCGAGCCGGGAATGACGAACTGGTTGGCCTCGACGTCCTTGTAGAACACGAGCTGTCCGGAATCCGGGCACTTGATCCAAAGATTCTCCGGCGTCTCCCGCCGCAGCATGTTGCGGATCTTCGGCCGGACCACATTGGTAAGCCAGTTCATGGTTTGCTCCGATGTGCGAACCCGCCTCGCGGATCGCCTGAACGATATATGGCGGCCGGACGTCTGCCCGGCAAGCCGCCGTGTCGGCCGCCTTGGCAGCGGAATTATGGCCTATTCGGCCGCCTGTTGCGCGCCCTTGACGCCGTGGGCCAGGGCCGCCGTCAGCTCAGCCACGGCGTTAACGGTTTTGGCGGTGGCGCGCCCCTCCGCATCGAGGCTGTTCTTGAGCGCATCCACCAAGGCGGTCCCGACCACCGCGCCGTTGGCATGGGATGCGATGGCGCGGGCGGCCTCCGGCGTGCGGATGCCGAAGCCGACGCAGACCGGCAGTTTTGTGTGTCGCTTGATGCGGGCAACCGCCTCGCTGACGGCCGTGGAGTCCGCAGCCGCAGCGCCGGTGATGCCGGTGATCGAGACGTAGTAGACAAACCCCGAGGTGTTGGCGAGCACGGCCGGCAGACGCTTGTCGTCGGTGGTCGGCGTCGCCAGGCGAATGAAGTTCAGGCCGGCCTTCATCGCGGGCAGGCACAGCTCGTCGTCTTCCTCCGGCGGCAGGTCGACGATGATGAGGCCGTCGACGCCGGCGCTCTTCGCGTCAACCAGGAACTTGTCGACCCCGTAGATGTAGATCGGATTGTAATAGCCCATCAGCACGATCGGCGTCGCGTCGTCATCCTTGCGGAAGCCGCGCACCAGTTCCAGCATCTTCTTCAGCGTCATGCCGGCCTTGAGTGCCCGCAGGCCGGCAGCCTGGATCGACGGGCCATCGGCCATCGGATCGGTGAAAGGCATGCCGATCTCGATCACGTCGGCGCCGGACTTCGGCAGCGCCTTGATGATCTCGAGCGACGTCGCGGGATCGGGATCGCCGGCCATCAGGAAGGTCACGAAGGCCGAGCGGCCGGCCTTTTTCAGCTCGGCAAAACGGGTATCGATACGCGTGGTCACTTCTTGCCCCTCAGGATGTCGCCGACCTGCGGAACGTCCTTGTCGCCGCGGCCGGAGAGATTGACGACCATCAGGTGGTCTTTCGGCCGTTTCGGCGCGAGCTCCATCACCTTGGCGATGGCATGGGCGGGCTCGAGCGCGGGGATGATGCCTTCGAGCTTCGACAGCAGCTGGAACGCCGCGAGCGCCTCGTCGTCGGTCGCGGAGAGATAGTTCACGCGGCCGACCTCGTGCAGCCAGGAATGCTCCGGGCCGATGCCGGGATAATCGAGGCCGGCGGAGATCGAATGCGCGTCCTGGATCTGGCCGTCGGCATCCATCAGGAGGTAGGTGCGGTTGCCATGCAGCACGCCGGGACGGCCGCCCGCGATCGAGGCCGCGTGCAGCTGCGTGAGGCCATGGCCCGCGGCTTCGACGCCGAAGATCTCAACGCTGGGATCATCGAGGAACGGATGGAACAGGCCCATCGCATTGGAGCCGCCGCCGATGCAGGCGACCAGCGAATCCGGCAGGCGCCCTTCGATCTCCTGCATCTGCGCCTTGGTCTCGTTGCCGATGATCGACTGGAAGTCGCGCACCAGCGTCGGATAGGGATGCGGGCCCGCCACCGTGCCGATGCAATAGAAGGTGTTATGCACGTTGGTGACCCAGTCGCGCAGCGCCTCGTTCATGGCGTCCTTGAGCGTGCGCGTGCCCGACTGCACCGGAAACACCTTCGCGCCCAGCATCTCCATGCGGATGACGTTGGGCTGTTGCCGCTCGACATCGACGGCGCCCATATAGACCACACATTCCAGGCCAAAGCGCGCGCACAGCGTTGCAGTGGCGACGCCGTGCTGGCCGGCGCCGGTTTCGGCGATGATGCGCTTCTTGCCCATGCGCCGTGCCAGCATGATCTGGCCGAGCACGTTGTTCACCTTGTGCGAGCCGGTGTGGTTGAGCTCTTCGCGCTTGAGGTAGATCTTTGCGCCGCCGAGATGCTCGGTGAGGCGTTCGGCGAAATAGAGCGGTGAGGGCCGGCCGACATAGTTCTTGAGGTAGCCGTTCATCTCGGCCTGGAAGGCCGGATCGGCCTTGGCGGCGGTGTAGGCCTTCTCCAGGTCGAGGATCAGCGGCATCAGCGTTTCGGCGACGAAGCGGCCGCCGAAAATGCCGAAATGGCCGCGCTCGTCGGGCCCGCTGCGATAGGAATTGGGTTTGGCGATGTTCATCGAACGCTCAACTCTTGACTTGCATCTTGGGTGGCGCGCGCGGCGCGGATGAAGGCCTGGATCATCTCGGGATCCTTGACGCCGGAGGCGCTCTCGACACCGGAGGACACATCGACGCCGCCGGCGCGGGTGACACGGAGGGCTTCGGCCAGGTTGTCGGCGTGCAGCCCGCCCGAGACCATGTAGGGCAGCTTCAGATCAAGATGTTCCAGCAGGTGCCAGTCGAACGGCTCACCTAAGCCGCCGGGCCGCGTCGCATCCTTCGGTGCACGCGCATCGAACAGGATGCGGTCGGCGACCGCGGCGTAGCCGGGCAGCACGACGAGATCGGCTGCTGTTGCGACCGGCACCGCCTTCATCACGGGGCGGCCGAACCGCTGCTTGATGTCGCGCAGCCGCGCCACGCTCTCCTTGCCATGGAGCTGGAGAATGTCCGGCGACAGCGCGTCCATGACGTTGTCGAGCGTGGCATCGTCGGCGTCGACGGTGAGCGCCACTTTAAGCGCGCGCCCCTTCACCTGGCGGCCGAGGTCGCGGCCGAGCTCCAGGGAGAGATGCCGCGGCGACGGCGGAAAGAACACGAACCCCACCATGTCGGCACCCGCCTCGAGCGCCGTTTCGAGCGTCTCGGGCGTGGACAGGCCGCAGATCTTGACGAGCAGGGACATGGTCTCAAGGCAAATGGAGGCCGCAAGCCGGCCGGAAAGCAGGTTTTTCGGTCGGGGCCGCTTCTACAACGTCGCGCGCTGCTTGTCTCGCCCGATGGGCCCGTACAGGCCGACCCCGGAGGGAACGGGAAGGCGCTGGGACTCGGGCTTCGCTGCGGTCGCCCGGGCCCGCAGATCGGCCAGTTCGGCCCGGGCGGCCCGGGCCTCCGCATCGTTCCGGCGCGCCGCGCGCCGCCAGCGCCGCTGGCCGAACCAGACGGCAGACCCGCCTGCGAAGACCCCGACGGCCGCCACCAGGATCAGCAGCAGGAACAGCGGCAACGTCATCGACAGTGACGGATCGTCGGAAATGAGGGGGTCGAAGGATACCGTGACGAAATGCCGGTTGGCGACGGCAAACGCCACCAGGATCAGGCCCAGCGGAATCACGATCAGCGCGGTCAGGAACTTTCGCATCTCGTTTCGCTCGCCATCAATCAAGCTTGCGGCCGCATCCTGCGCGACCGCGAAAAACCCTGAGGCCGGCCCTAGAGCATGATCCGGAAAAGTGTGCAGCGGTTTTCCGAAAAGATCATGCTCAGACGATAAACTAAAGCGCGATCACATCGCGCCTTAGTCTGCCGCGCCGGGATCCGGATGGTCGCGGTTCAGCCGCTCGCGCATTTCCTTGCCGGTCTTGAAGAACGGAACGCTCTTCTGATCGACGGGCACATGGGCGCCGGTGCGTGGATTGCGCCCTGCGCGCGCTGGGCGATGCTTGACCGAGAAGGCACCGAAGCCGCGCAGCTCGACGCGATCGCCGCGTGCAAGCGCCGCTACGATCTCTTCGAGAATCGCATTCACAATGTTCTCGACATCCCGCTGGTACAGATGCGGGTTGTGCTCGGCGATACGCTGAACAAGTTCGGATTTGATCATCGAGAGATAGGACCCGGAAGCGTGCGGATGACCATTTCCGTGAAAATACCGTGATCTGTCAAGACGCTAAATCAAGGTTGAGCGTCGTGAAAATGCGTGACAAATGCCGAAAAAGCGGGCTGCGCCGGCACGCGCCGGACGGGAAAAGCTTTCGGAACTCGCCTGTCTCCGGTCAGTTCGACGCAGCCGGCTGCCACAACGCCAGCATTCCATCCATTCCGAGCCGATCGACCGCCTGTGCGACGCCGGTTTGCCCGATCTGATGCGCAATCGACCCCAAACCCAGCGTTTCCAGCGTCACGGCGGCGGCGGTCTTGAGGAACGGCAGATCGCCGAAGCGCGGCTCGAGCTTGTAATCGCGCACGGGCAGCCCCTTCTTGACGCTCTTGTGCTCGACCAGCCAGGTCACGGCCGTCTTCTCGTCGCCGATCTGGTCGATCAGCTTGAGATCGATCGCCTGGCGGCCGGTGAAGACGCGGCCATCAGCGACTTTTTCGAGCTGCGTGTCATCCATGCCACGCCGCTCCTTCACGAGGCCCTTGAACCAGGCATAGGAATCCTTCACCAGCGCATCGAGCGCGGCGCGGGCCTCGGGACTGGTCGGCTCAAAACCGTTGGGCGCGGCCTTCAGCGGCGAGGACTTCACCTCCTCGACCTTGACGCCGATGGTCTTCAGCAGATCGGTGAGGTTGGGGTACTGGAACAGCACGCCGATCGACCCGACCAGCGAGCTCTGCTGGGCGATGATGTGATCGCTCGCGATCGCCGTGATGTAGCCCCCGGAGGCAGCGAGACCCTCGACCACGACGACGAGCGGCTTCTTCGCCTTGAGCCGGACCAGCGAATCGTAAAGCTGCTCGGAGCCGGCGGTGGTGCCGCCCGGTGAGTTGATATGAACGATGACGGCAGCGGCCTGCGAATTCTCGAGCCGCTCCAGCGCCTGCGTGCGATCGGAATCGCTGCGGATCAATCCATCGATATGAACGCGCGCGATCGAGCCGGCGGATGCGAAGGTGCCGCGCGCGCCGGGTGTCGCAATCAGCGCGAAGCTCGCAATCGCCGCGATCGCGATCAGCGCGGCGATCACACGCCAGAACGTCAGCTTGCGGCGGATCCTGCGGCGATCGACGATGATGTCCGAATCGAGCGACATCGGAATATCTCCAAATGAAAGGCTGGGCGCGTTGTGCCGTCACAGCGTGACCATTGGCTTATCTGGATACATCAATTGCGGCGCAATTTGAAGAAATGAAGGCTGGGAGCTGGGTGAGGGCCGCCGCGCCGCCACAGCCTCGCTGTCGTCCCGGACAAGCGCAGCTCTTGGCAACGCGCAGCGTTGTCCAGGGCGGAGCGCCGATCCGGGACCCATACCCAACAGGGAGTGGTTTGGCGAAGACTCGAAGTTGCGAGCTTCGCGCAACGGCTACTCCTGTGGCTGGGTCCCGGATCTGCGCGCGTTTACGGCGCGCTTGTCCGGGACGACAGCGGAGTATGCCGCTGCAATCGGGATAGGGGGAAGCCTCGCGGCTTCTCCCCTCCCACACCACCGGACATACGGGTCCGTATCCGGCGGTTCGGTAGATTATGCTGGTTGCTGTGCCGCGACGGAAGCCAAGCCGAGTGCCCTGAAGAACGCGATTGGCATGGCGATGGTGAGCGCGGGGCTGTTCGCGAGCCGCCAAGGGCCATGTGGGTTGCCGACGGTTTGTGCCGCCAGATTCCGGCCGACGCCGCGACGTCGCAACTCGGCGAAGCGGGTGCTCCCACGCTTCCATTGCTTCCAG
>NZ_AXAZ01000075.1 GCF_000473065.1 Bradyrhizobium sp. WSM1743 | reverse complement strand
CCGCAGGCCGAAGCTTGCTCGAGAACGGAAGATGGACCTGATCGATCGATCATAGACACGAGGCAAAACTCCGCGGGACCCTATGGTGCTCGACACCGCCTTCCTGTTTGGAACTCGTGCTGTGTACCCCATCTTGGCAGCGGTCATGTGCGACCGCATCAAAGACCGGACATATGGCCGCAATCGCTTCGATCACAACCAGCATTCCGCCTCTTGCCAGCAGGGGGCCGTCCACATATGGGTCCCGGCTCTGCGCGGCAGCGTAAGGACGCTGCAGCGCGTCCGGGACACATGAGGAACGATCGCAGCCGAATGAACTCACAAATAGCGCGACAGCTCGGTCTTGAACTGCCCATACACCGCGTCCTCGATCTGGCTGCGCGTGATGCCGATGTCGCGCAGGGCGCGGTCGTCGAGTTCGTTCAGCGTCTTGACGGCGGAGCGGCGCTCGAGGCGGTTGAACAGCGCCGAAGCGCCATGGGCGAGCGCGCTGAAAAATCCGCTCATTGAGGATGGGCGTGAACTCCGCCCGGCAGTTTGCGAGATCGTGGTCATTCTTCTTCTCCGGCCTGTCGTCCCGCGCGGCGAAGCAGATGCCGTTGGCGCGGACGCTTGTGGGCGCCTGCACCTCATTTGCCGTCGGATTGCTCTCGCTCCCCTCGGCTCAATCGCGGACCTTGATGGAACCTAAATGCTCCAGTACACTGCTCGGAGCAAGCAAAACATTGCTCTCGGTGCAATAATGTCCAAGTTCGAGTACGTGAAGCTTGCCGATGCCATTGCGGCCGATATCACTAACGGCACGTTAAGGCCCGGCGACCGGCTGCCGCCGCAGCGCAATTTTGCCTATGACCGCGGCATTGCGGTCTCGACCGCGAGCCGGGTTTATACGGAATTGCTCCGTCGCGGGCTCGTGGTCGGCGAGGTCGGGCGCGGCACCTTCATCTCCGGCGACGTCAGGCGTGACGTCGAGACGATCAGCGAGCCGGCCGACGCGCGCATCAATCTCGAGGTCAATTATCCGCTATTGCCGCAGCAATGGGCGATGATCGCCAAGAGCCTTGCGGGGCTCGAGCGCATCGACGCGCTCGAATCCGCGCTGCGCGTGTCGACCAGCACCGGCACCAAGAGTGCGCGCGTAGCGGCCGCCGGCTATCTCGCGCGCAAGGATTTTGCGCCTCAGGCCGAGCAGATCTTCTTCACCGCCAACGGCAAGCAATCGCTCGCGGCCGCGCTTGCGGCGCTCGTTCCGACTGGTGGTCGCTGCGGTGTCGAGGCGCTGACCTATCCTTACGTCAAGAGCATCGCCGCGCGGCTCGGTGTGACGCTGGTCCCGATTCCGATGGACGAATTCGGCGCGCGTCCCGACGCCATCCAGAAGGCGCATCGCGAGGCCCATTTGTCGGCGCTGTACCTGCAGCCCATCATCCAGAATCCGCTCGGCGTCACCATGAACGCGGCGCGGCGCGCCGACATCATGCGCGTTGCCGAGAAGCTGGATCTCACCATCATCGAGGACGCCGTCTACGGCTTCCTTGCCGACGACACGCCGCTGGCCGCACTCGGGCCCGACCGCTGTATCGTGATCGACAGCCTGTCCAAGAAGGTCGCGCCGGGCCTTGCGCTCGGCATCCTCGTCGCACCGCCCCACTTACGCGAAAGCGTGATGAGCGCGGTCCGCACCGGTGGCTGGATCGCCTCCGGCCACGCGCTGGCAGCCGGACAGCGGCTGATGGCCGACGGCACCGTCGCCGAGCTGACGCGCCTGAAGCGCATCGACGCGGCGCGCCGCCAGCAGACCGCCGCGAGGCTCTTGGCCGGCTACCAGCTCGCCGCCGATCCGCGCTCCTATCATCTCTGGCTGACGCTGCCGCCGCACTGGCGCTCGCAAACTTTCGTCGCCGCAGCCGCAAGGCGCGGCATCGCGCTGACGCCGTCCTCGACCTTCGCGATCGCGCATGGTCATGCACCGAACGCGGTGCGGCTCGCGCTCGCCCCGCCCTCGGCCGAGCAGCTCGATTCCGGCCTGCGCACGATCGTCTCGCTGCTCGGCACCAAGGAAGAGGATTTCGACTCGACGGAGTAGCGCTCGGTCTATGGCAGCAAGGACCGGGGCAATTGATCGAAGCTGTAGCTCCGCGGCTGGTTGCGCCGGACGAACCCACCGACCTGCCAGGCGAACAGCGCGGCAAAGCCGAGGATGAACAGCACGCCGGCGAATTCGCCGATCAGAAGCGCGCGGATCAACAGCCCCGCCATTGCCACCGTCAGCAGCGCGAGCAATGCCAGCACCGCCGCATAGGTCTTGCGGCCGAGGCCTGCGGTCAATTCGGCGCGGCTGCCCGCTTTCGCCATCCGCGCATGCAGTTCGATGAGAAAATCGCGAAAGCCGTTGTCCTGCGGCGCCATCAGAGCCGCGGTCTGCCAGCTCGTCGACAGGATCGCGATGCGGCCGCCGCCAGCGCGGCTGACATCGGCGCGAAAGCGGTGCTGCTGCATCGATACGGGGCGGAACGACAGCCGGATCGCCGAGATCTCGTCGTAGCGCCACAGCGAGGAGCGTCCGCCGATGTGCCAGGACAGTCCCTCCTCGGTCAGCTCGAAGCGATGCGCCGAGCCGATCAGCGAGGCCTTGTAGGCGTAGCTCGTGGCCGAACCAGCTTCAGCTCCCCGCATATCGATCATTGATCCCGTTCGCGATCGGCTTGCGCGATCGCCCTCGCCCATCCTACAAGCGAGGCATGGCTGAGACGACCTATTTTCCGCGCCGCCTGATTCTCGGCGCCGCAATGATCTCCGGCGTGCTGCTGGCGCTCGCGGTGCATATGCTGGGCGCGCGCTACGGTCTTGACCTCGGTGGCCTCTGGCGCTCCGACCCGCATGAGTTCATTCCGGCCGGCGCGGCGATTGCCTGGTGGCTGATTGCGACGGTCGGCTTCTCCGGCGGCTATTTCACGGCGAGCTTGATGCAGAGCGCCGTCTCCGGACAGATCCCGCAGCGGATGCGGCAGTTCCTGATCGCGGTCGGCGTGCTCCTGCTTGCCGGCGCGGGCCAAGCGGCCTCGGCGCCGAGCCCGATTCCGACCGTCTCGGGCGTGCTGGCCGGGCTCGCCGCCCTGTGCCTCGGCGCCGTGATGGCGTTCTGCGGCGCGCATTTCGCGCTGCGCCGCGGCTGAGCATGATCCGGAAAAGTGCGAAGCGGTTTTCCGATTAGACCATGCTCAAATAATAGCGTCCTTCAGGCCGACGCGCGCAGCCGCGGCCGGTCCAGCATCATCGCCACGTCGGACGCCGGCCGCGGCTTGCTGAACAGATAGCCCTGCGCCTGGGTGCAGCCCTCGCGCCGGAGCAGCTCGAGCTGCGCATCGTTCTCCACGCCTTCCGCAGTGGTGACGATGCCGAGGCTGCGACCGAGGCCGGTCACCGCACGGATAATCGCCATGGAATCCTCGCGCGTCGTCAGCTCCGACACGAACGAGCGGTCGATCTTGATCTTGTCGAAGGGGAAGCTGCGCAGATAGCTCAGCGACGAATAGCCGGTGCCGAAATCGTCGAGCGAGATCCGCACACCCATGGCACGCAACTCGTGGAGCGTGGTCAACGTCGCTTCGCTGTTCTGGAGCAGCACGGATTCGGTGATCTCGAGCTCGAGGCGGTGCGCCTCAAGTCCCGAGGCGGCCAACGCTTCGGTCACCGACGCGATCAGGATCGGACTCTTGAACTGCACCGGCGACAAATTGACGGCGACGTCGACGTCGTCGGGCCAGGTGGCTGCGTCGGTGCAGGCGGAGCGCAGCACAAACTCACCGAGCGGAACGATGAGCCCGGTCTCCTCGGCGAGCCGAATGAAGCTGATCGGTGCGATCAGCCCGCGCTGCGGATGGTTCCAGCGCAACAGCGCCTCGAAGGCAACGACGCGACCGCTGGCGACGTCACGAATCGGCTGATAGTAGACCTGAAACTCGTCACGCTGCAGCGCCGCGCGCAGATCCATTTCCAACAGGCGCCGTGCTTGAGCGCGCGCATCCATGCCGGTCTCGAAGAAGCGATACGTGCCGCGGCCGTCCGCCTTGGCGCGGTAGAGCGCAAGATCGGCGTTCTTCAACAGCTCGTCCGGATTGCTGCCGTCCTGCGGCGACAGTGAGATGCCGATCGAGACGCCGATCACGATCTGATGGTCATCGATCTCGTAAGGCGCCGAGATCACCTCGACGAGGCGTCCGGCAAGGGACCTCGCAGCGGTCTCATCGGAACGTCCGATCTGGACCACCGCGAACTCGTCGCCACCGAGCCGCGCCACGGTGTCGTTCTCGCCGACGGTCGCCTTCAACCTGCGGCCAACCTCCTTGAGCAGCGCATCGCCGATGGGATGGCCGAGCGAGTCGTTGATGTCCTTGAAGTGATCGAGATCGAGACAAAGCACAGCAAGCTGGTCGCCCGACTTGGTCCGACGCAGCCCCTGCTCCAGCTCTTCGTGGAACAGCACTCGGTTCGGCAGGCCGGTCAGCGCATCATGGCGGGCCATGTGCGAGATCTTGGCCTGCGCCTCCAGCCATTCGGTGATGTCCTCGAAGGTGGCCACCCAGCCGCCGCCCTGCATCGGCTGGTTGACGACCCGGATGGAGCGGCCGAACCGGTTGACGAGGTCGGTCGTGGTGCGGCCCTCGCCTGCGTCGGCGATGAGGCGCGCGAAGAATTCATCGGCGTCGCCCTGCCACTGGCCTTTGGCCTGCTCTTCCCTGAGCACGTCGACCAGTAGCCGGCCGGTGAGCAGGATGTCGGTACGACCGAGCATCGCGGCATAGCGCTCGTTGAACAGGATGATCTTGCCGTCCGCGTCGAACATGCAAAGCCCCTGCGACATATTCTCGAGCGCGCTGTCCAATACGATCTGCTGGCGGCCCAATTCGCCCTTGGCGCGACGGTCGAGCAGCGCGGCGATCAATGCGATCACGATGATCGCAACTGCAGCACTCGCGGTCAAAACCGACAGCGATGTGGGAGGGATCGAGAGTCCACTGATCGCCAATGTCGGATCTGGCGTCAACTGCACGGCGCCCATAGCGGTGAAATGATGCGAGACGATGGCTACCGTCAGCAGCACCGCGGCGCCGAGCGCGCCGGACAAGCTGTCGCGCCGTCCAGCGACATGGAGTGCGAGTGCACCGAAGACCAGCCCAAGCAGGATCGACACGGCCACGGTGCCGGCGGCCCAGCTGACGCGCGCAGGGATCTCGAGGGCCATCATGCCGGTATAGTGCATCGCCGCCACCCCGCCTCCGACAATCGCCCCGCCGAGGGCGACGAGGCTGGGTTGGATGGCCGAGACCGCAACACTCAAGCCGACAAACGTGACGGCGATGGCGAAGATCAGCGATAGCAGCGTCACCGGCACGTTATAGGCGCCGGCCGCGCCTGGCCCGTACGCCAGCATGGCGATGAAATGCGTCGCCCAAATGCCGCAGCCGGCAACGACTGCGTCGAGCGCTAACCATACTAGGCGGCCCGATCCTTGCGTTGCGCGCGCCCGGTGAAACAGGCTGATCGCGGCTGTGCTGGCGAGCAGGCACACCGCGCCGCCAAGCGCGACCAACCGCCAGTCATGTTCGTCAGTCAGACAGTAAAGGACCTGATACATGAGCATTCCCCAAGCCTGCCATCAGCAGTGCGGGGAAGTGGTGGATTTTGAGTAACGGAGGATGAGTGCCGTTCCGGATGGTGAACAGGAGCTTCCAAAATCAACCGATCGTTGCGGGTCAAAAAGCGTTCGCTCCCCTTTTTTCAACGCCGGAGGAGCCATGCCATTCCAATCAACCTTGCCGCGCGCGCATGTCAGCCGCGCCGGCTGCACAAGGAACGTGCATGGTTGCTTCGAGTTGGCTGCCGGGACCTACATCCAGGGGTTAGGTATGGCAACGAAGCACTACTCTACTGCCTCACACAGCAGGTCGGAGTTCGGCAAGCCGACGACTCTTGCAATCGTCGCCGGTCTGATCGGCGTGCTGTTCGCAGGCAGCACCGTGGTGACGCCGCTCTATGTGATCTACGAGCGACAGTTCGGCTTCTCGCAGATCACGCTGACGCTCATCTACGCGGCCTATGTGATCGGCAATCTGGCTGCGCTGCTGATATTCGGGCGCATCTCCGACCAGATCGGCCGCCGCCGGACAGCCCTAACCGCAATGGTCATCGCCATCATCGGCGCACTGGTGTTCCTGTTCGCGCACGGCATCGCCGCGCTCTATGTCGGCCGCGTGCTGAGCGGGCTAGCGATCGGCACCGGCGCCGCAACTGGCACGGCCTGGCTTTCGGAGCTGATCGCAGAGACTGACAAATCCCGCGCCACTGTCGTTGCGACGGCTGCAAATTTCGCGGGCCTCGGTATCGGCGCGCTGATCGCGGGGCTGCTCGCCGACTACGCGCCACATCCGCTGCGGATGCCCTTCATCGTCTATCTGGCGGCGCTCCTGCTCACTGCCATCCTTCTTGCCTTTGCCAGCGAGACGGTTCCGCGACCACTCGATGCGCTGATGCGGATTTCGGTCCGTCCGCGCGCGGCGGTACCTCCCGCCATTCGCGCCGCATTCGTCGCGCCGGCGGTGACGGGCTTCGGCGCGATGGCGCTGGTGGCGTTCTTTGCCGCGCTGGTGCCGAGCGTGCTCGCCAACGAGCTGCACGAGACCAGCCACGCCATCGCAGGGGCAGTTTTCCTTGAACTCGCCGCAGTGGTGGCCATCGTCATCGCGCTGACGCGCTCGCTCTCGAGCCGCACGGCCATGCTCTGCTCCCTCGGCCTCATGCTGCCGAGCTTGGCATTGATCGTCGCCGGACAATTTCAAGCCTCGATGGCGCTGATGATCGCGGCAACCGCGCTGTGCGGCGTCGCGGTGGGACTGGGTTATCGCGGCAGCCTGCAGGTGGTGAACCAGATCGCGCCGGAGGATCGTCGCGCGGAAGTCGTCTCGGCCTATTTCATCTGCGGCTTTCTCGGCAACGCCTGCGTGTGATCGGCATCGGCGTGATTCTCGACGCTGGCAAACCCGCGTCTTGCGAGCCTTGTCTTCGCCGTGATGATCGCGGCCTTTGCCGTGATCGCGCTCGGCTTCGGCCTCAAATATTCGGACCGCTGACCGTCGAACGCCGCGCTGACGGCGCGGCGTTCTCGATATCGCCCCGGTACATGCGCCTCAGCTCGCCGCGCGCAGATTCACCTTGCTCTCCGCAAGCGCCGTCAGCTTCTTGTCGGTCGCCTTTTCTTCCTCGAGCGTCTTGGCGAGCACCGCCGCGCAATCGTTGCGGCCGAGCTGCTTGGCCCAGGCGATCAGGCTGCCGTAGCGCACGATCTCGTAATGCTCGGCGGCCTGCGCCGCATTGATCAGGGCCGCATCGAGCACCGCCTTGTCGGCAACCTCGCCGGCGGTCTCGTCGGCTTCCTCGATGATGCCGTCGATGGCCGGGCAATCGACCGCCTTCACGGCGACGCCGTGCATCTTGAAGACTTCCTCGAGCCGCGTGATGTGCTGATTGGTTTCCTCAAGGTGCGTCAAAAAGCCCTGTTTCAGCTGCGGATCGGTGGCCCTGCTTGCCATCTTCGGCAGCGCCTTGGTGAGCTGCTGCTCCGCATAATAGATGTCCTGGAGCTGATGCACGAACAGGTCGTTCATGGTCTTGATGTCCTTTGTGAACAGTCCCATCGTTCCGGTCCTCTCGATTTTGGGAACACGGAGGCGCCGGCCTGCACGAAAAGCCGCATATTCCGCCATGTTCGATTGCTGATCGAGCCTAACGAGCACGCGGCATCGACGTTCCAAAAAGGCCGATGACCGCTTGCGCTGGAACAATGCGGACGGCGGCACACCAAGCGCGCGAGCGAAGCCGGTTTCACGACTCATATGCTTAACGTGCATCCGATGTGAACCGCGTATGACAAAGGTGGCCGGTCCAACGCAGAACCTATTGTTGTCAAGGGCTGCACAAGCCGCTGTTTTTGCCTTAAATGAGCTGGATCATGCCCTAGCGATCGACGCCTGCCCTTTGGCCGTCATCGTACCCGATTGGCCAATGCCTGGCTGGATCGGTCTTGCCCCCCGCCGGGAGGATGAATGCACGGACTGCTGCCCGCGCTGAAACGCGGCTTCAAGAGATGGATCGGCTGGCGACGGCTCGGAATTGCCGCGAGCGTCTTCATCATCGCCTTCGCGATCACAACGCTGGTGCGGACCCTCAAGGGCATCGATACCGGGGTCATCCTGACCGCATTGACCGAGATTCCCCGCGGCAGTATCGGGCTGGCGGCAATCTGCGTCTTCTTTGCGTTCTGTACGCTGACCTTCTACGACTTTTTTGCACTGCGAACGATCGGCAAGAAGCACGTTCCCTATCGCATCGCGGCGCTCTCCAGCTTCACGTCCTATTCGATCGGCCACAACATCGGCGCCACCGTCTTTACCGGCGGTGCGATCCGTTTCCGGATCTATTCGGACTACGGGCTGAACGCGATCGACGTCGCGAAGATCTGCTTCCTGTCGGGCCTGACCTTCTGGCTCGGTAACATCTTCGTGCTCTCGATCGGCATGGCCATCCACCCGGATGCCGCCTCCGCGATGGACCAGCTGCCCGCATCGCTCAACCGTCTGATCGCGCTCGGCGGCCTCGCCTCGATCGGCGCATATCTGGTCTGGCTCTGCATGGGCGAGAAGCGGCGCGAGCTCGGCCAGAAAGGCTGGAAGGTGGTGCTGCCATCGGCACCGCTGACATTGGTGCAGATCCTGATCGGCGTGGTCGATCTCGGCTTCTGCGCCACGGCCATGTACCTCCTGATGCCGGCCAACCCGCCGATCGACTTCATGTCGCTCGCCGTCGTGTTCATTCTGGCGACCTTGATCGGCTTTGCCAGCCACGCGCCCGGCTCGATTGGCGTGTTCGATGCCGCCATGCTGGTGGCGCTGCCGGAATTCGGCCGCGAACAGCTGCTGGCGACGCTGCTGGTGTTCCGTCTTCTCTATTTCGTGATCCCGTTCGCCCTTGCCATCTCCATCATGGGCGCGCGCGAGCTCTGGATGAACGTGGTCGAGCCCTGGCAGGAGCGGCGGCGGCTGGCGGAGGCTTGCGCGCAGGCCAACCTGCCCAAAGAGGTGACGCCGATGGAGCGCGAGCGGTTGCTGCGGCAGGCCAGTAAGCGCTAGGGCGGCTGGCCCAGACAAAGGTTTCGGGCGGCGGAGCAATGCTCTCTTATTTCCGCCTCAACTTTGCCGTTGAAGAGCCGGGCCATGTTCCGATCATCGCTTAAATCCTTCTCCGCAGGCACCCTGCTGCTTGTCGCGCTGTTGACGTCCTTTCCAGCCAAGCCCGCTGCCGCGCAGGACGGCGCCCTGCAGATTAGTTGGGAGGTGCGCAACCGCTTCCGGCTGTTCCGTGAGGAGCGCGACTTCCTGCTCCATGTCGAGAACGCGCGTAACCGCAGCATCCTTGCCGCCGAACAATCGCTGGAGCTCCAGAGCGAGGGCCGCGGCTGGGCCCGCAACATGGTCAACCGCCTGTGCATCGATCTCCAGGGCCGGGTCAACCAGCCCTGCACCCGCGACAACGTCAAAGAGAACTACATTACACCGATCGACCATCCGGTGACGGTACGCCTGACCGGCGCGGTGCCGGTCGGCGCCACCTGCGCCTGGTCGTTCGATGACGGCGACGGACCGCAAGCCTCGACCTTCGACTGCGCCGAGCCGATCAATTTGCGCGTCCGCTATGGCAAGCAGACGGTTGCGACCGTCGACGTCTCCGCCGGCGCCGATCCGACCCAGCGCGTTCAGACCGAGATCCAGGTGCGCGACATCTTCATCGCCGGACTCGGGGACAGCATCGCTTCCGGCGAAGGCAATCCGGACCGGCCGCTGGCACTGGCGGACGAAGGATTTTGCTTCCGCTCCTATCTCGGCACTGCCGGCGCGCAGTATTACCGGCCGAGCCGCCACGGCTTCAAGGGCGGCCGCGCCTGCGAGGCGCCGGATACACTCGCCAACTGGCAACGCTACAGCGCGCTCTGGTTCAACGCGCCCTGCCATCGCTCGCTGTACAGCTACCAGACGCGCACCGCGCTGGCGCTCGCGGTGCGCTACACCCATATCGCCGTGACCTACCTGCCGCTCGCCTGCACCGGCGCCAGCATCGGCGACGGGCTGCTCGGCTCACAGCGGGCCCGCGAATGCCCGCCCGGCAAGACCGGCGTCTGCAACACCAGCGTGACCGCCCAGGTCGGCGAGCTGCGCGAGGCGCTCACCGCGGCGAAGAAACGCCAGCCCGACCGCACGCTCGACCTCGTGCTGCTGTCAATCGGCGCCAACGACGTCTACTTCTCAGGCCTCGTCGCCGACGTCATCGTCGAGACCGCGACCGAGCGGACGCTGTTCCGCCGCTCCGGCGTGATGGCGAGCGTCGATGATTCCCGCGATGCGCTCCAGCGCGAGCTGCCGCAGAACTTCGTCAAGCTGCGCGAGGCGCTGAAGCCGCTCGTCGGCGGCGACCTCTCGCATGTGGTCTATGTCTCCTACGCCAATCCTGCGCTCGCCGACGGTGGCGTGCCCTGCCGCGGCGGCCGTGCCGGCTTCGATATCCATCCGTCCTTCAACGCCGATCCGCAACGCCTTGCCCGCGTCTCCACCTTCGTCGACACCGAATTCCTGCCGCAGCTGAAGGGGCTCGCCACCTGCACCCGCGGCGCGCTCTGCCGCGATCCCGAGGCCGACCGCATGACCTTCGTCGACGCGCACCAGGCCGCGTTCGCCGATCACGGCTTCTGCGCCCATTCGGGTAACGATCCCGAATTCGACCGCAGCTGCTTTGCCGAGAACGGCCAAAGCTTCAACCCTGATATCGTCAGCGCGGCGAGCCAGCCGATGCTGTGCGGACGCGGCGCCTCGGAATATCGCGCCTACCTGCCCCGCGCGCGCTGGATCCGCGATGCCAATGACAGCTATTTTGCTGCGATGACCTATCCGCAAGGCTTGCCGGCGGCGAGCCAGCCGACCGACATTCACGACGCGACCTGGGGCGTGCTCTCCGCCGTCTATGGCGGCGCGGTGCATCCAAGTGCCGAGGGGCATGCCGCGATGGCGGATGCGGCGCTGCCGGCCGCGAGCGCCGTGCTCGGGCTCGATGCGGTGCCGCCGAACGTGACGCGCGGATTTCTGCCGCAGCTGCTGCCGAGCGCGCAGCAGTAGGCCACGCGACGGCGCCGTAGCCCGGATGAGCGCAGCGACATCCGGAATCACTGTCCCCGCATATCGCTACGCTCATGCGGGCTACGCGCTGCCCGCCACACCGTCATTGCGAGCGCAGCGACGCAATCCAGAGTCCTTTACGGAAAGATTCTGGATTGCGTCGCTGCGCTCGCAATGACGAGCTTGGGGTTAGCGTCTCGCCCACCCTCACGATCGTTCCCTTCACCTGCCGTCCCATCAATCCAAAAACGGCATCGATCGATACTCCCTTCAACTTGGACACTTCGCCGCGCGCGCCTCTAGGAGTCGCCTTGAGGAAATGTTCGAGTTCTAAGGAGGCGCGTGATGAGCGCAGTGGTGTCCGCAGCGGACGTGAGGAGGTCTCGCGTCAGGCTGTTCATCGTGACCATGTTGTTCCTGGTCACCACCGTGAATTATGCCGACCGCGCCACGCTCTCGATCGCGGGTCCCGCGCTTTCCAAGGAGCTGCATCTCGATCCCGTCGCCATGGGCTGGATCTTCTCGGCCTTCGGCTGGTCCTATGTCGTGGCGCAGGTGCCGGGCGGCTGGCTGCTCGACCGCTACGGCTCGCGCCTCGTCTATGCCTTCAGCATCATCATCTGGTCGCTGTTCACGCTGATGCAGGGCTGGGTCGGCTTTCTCAGCGCCGGCGCTGCCGTCGTCGTGCTGTTCGCGCTTCGTCTCCTTGTCGGCATTGCGGAGGCGCCCTCCTTCCCAGCGAATGCCCGCATCGTCGCGGCCTGGTTTCCGGGCAACGAGCGCGGCACCGCATCGGCGTTCTTCAATTCGGGCCAGTATTTCGCCACCGTGATCTTCGCGCCGCTGATGGGCTGGATCGCGCACGCGTACGGCTGGCGCTTCGTGTTCTTCGTGATGGGTGCGCTCGGCATCGGCATGGGTCTCGTCTGGCTCAAGACCATCTACGGCCCGAAGGAGCATCCCTCGATCAACGAGGCGGAGTTCGACTACATCAAGAAAGGCGGCGCACTCGTCGATCTCGACGCGCCCAAGGACGATCTGCTGCGTGGGCGTGCGCCCGAGGCCGGCTCCGGCTGGGATCACATCCGCCAGCTGCTCTCCAATCGCATGATGCTCGGCGTCTATCTCGGCCAGTACTGCATCAACACGTTGACCTATTTCTTCCTGACCTCGTTTCCGGTCTATCTCGTCAAGGAGCGCGGACTGTCGATCCTGCAAGCCGGCTTCGTGGCGACGCTGCCCGCGCTGTGCGGCTTCATCGGCGGCGTGCTCGGCGGCATCATCTCCGATGCGATCCTGCGCCGGACCGGCTCGCTGACGACGGCGCGCAAGATCCCGATCGTCGGCGGCATGCTGCTGTCGATGTCGATCATCGCCTGCAACTATGTCGATGGACAGGCGATGGTGGTCGGCTTCATGGCGCTCGCCTTCTTCGGCAAGGGCATCGGCGCGCTCGGGTGGGCGGTGGTCTCCGACACCTCGCCGAAGGAAGCCGGCGGCGTCTTCGGCGGCCTGTTCAACACCTTCGGCAATCTCTCCTCGATCACCACCCCGATCGTGATCGGCTACATCCTGGCCGCGACCGGCTCGTTCAACGGCGCGCTGGTATTCGTCGGCCTTAACGCGCTGGTGGCCGCCTTCGCCTATCTCGTGATCGTCGGCAAGATCGAGCGGGTGACGCTGAAACGTTCCTCCTGAGGGCTCCCATGGGAGCTTGACCAGGCAACTCAACGGCGGCTTCACGGCCGCCGTCTTTGTTTTGGGGGTGATCGATGCTAGAAGTGCCGGGGAAACGCCTTATTCATCTAAGGCATGCATCGATGTTCGACCTCAACCAGCTCCGCTGTTTCGTCACGGTGGCGGAGGAATTGCATTTCGGGCGCGCCGCCGCGCGGCTCAACATGACCCAGCCGCCGCTGTCCCGGCAGATCCAGGTGCTCGAGCACATCATCGACGCGCCGCTCTTGGAGCGCACCAGCCGCTCGGTGCGCCTGACGCCAGCGGGACGCAGCTTCCTGCCGGAGGCGCGGCGCATTCTCAAGCTTGCCGAAAGTGCCTCGCAGGTCGCCCGCCGCATCGCGCTCGGCAAGACCGGCTCGCTCAAGATCGGCTTCACCGCGGCCGCCGCCTACGGCTTCCTGCCCGAGCTCGTCGCCGCCTGCCGCGCCAAGCTGCCGGAGGTGGACTTCTCGCTGAAGGAGATGGTGTCGGGCGACCAGTTCGAGGCGCTGACCTCCGGCCAGATCGACGCCGGCCTGCTCAGGCCGCCGATCGCGCGGCCCGAGCTGACCAGCCGCCGCGTGGTCGCCGAGCCCCTGCTCGCCGCGATCCCGAAGAAGCATCCGCTCGCCAATGCCGACAGCATCACCATCAAGGATTTCGACGACCAGCCCTTCGTGATGTATTCGCCCTATGAGAGCCGCTACTTCCACGATCTCTTGGTGGCCCTCTTTACCCGCGCCGACGTGCTGCCGCGCTACGTACAGCATCTCAGCCAGATCCACTCCATTCTCGCCATGGTGCGCGCCGGCCTCGGCCTTGCCATCGTGCCGGCGGCGGCCGCGAGCCTGAAGATCTCCGACGTGCGGCTGCGCCCGCTGAAGCTGCGCACCCGCGTTCCCGTCGAGCTGTTCATGGTGTGGCGGCGCGAGGACGAGAATCCGCTGCTGTCGGCGCTGGTCAAAATCGCCGGCGAATTGTCCTCCGCGGAGCTGACGGAGGATTGATGCTCAATCCGCATCGGTCGATATAGGCTTTGGCTTGGACGCGCATCGAACGGTCTCCTAAACCACGGCGCATGGACGCGCAGGCTTGCGTCCTCCACAACACGCACGAAGGGAGCAGTGCCCGTGAGCAAGATGACCCCGCAGGAGATGGCCCAGAAGATCGGATCGGGCCTCCTGTCCTTCCCCGTCACGCCGTTCAGGGCGGACTACTCCTTCGACGAGGCGACCTACCGCGCCAACATGGACTGGCTGTGCGGCTACGACGTCGCCGGCCTGTTCGCCGCCGGCGGCACCGGCGAGTTCTTCTCGTTGACCCCGACCGAGGTTCCGCAGGTCGTGAAGGTTGCCGTCGACGAGACCAAGGGCCGCGTGCCCGTGCTTGCCGGTACCGGTTATGGCACCGCAATCGCCCGCGAGATCGCGATCGGTGCGGAAAAGGCCGGCGCCGACGGCCTGCTGCTGCTGCCGCCCTACCTCACCCATTCCGAGCAGAAAGGCCTTGCCGCCCATGTCGAGGCGGTCTGCGCCTCCGTGAAGATCGGCGTCATCGTCTATAACCGCGACAACGCCATCCTGCAGCCCGACACGCTGGCGCGCCTTGCCGAGCGCTGCCCGAACCTCGTCGGCTACAAGGACGGCATCGGCGATATCGAGCTGATGACCCGAGTGTACACCAAGCTCGGCGATCGCCTGACCTATGTCGGCGGCCTGCCGACCGCGGAGACCTTCGCGCTGCCCTATCTCGACATGGGCGTGACGACCTATTCCTCGGCCGTGTTCAACTTCGTGCCGGAATTCGCCACCAACTTCTACGCCGCCGTGCGCAAGCGTGACCATGCGGCGATCCACGCCGGGTTGAAGGATTTCATCCTGCCGCTGATCGCGATCCGCAACCGCAGGAAAGGTTATGCGGTCTCGATCATCAAGGCCGGCATGAAGGTGATCGGCCGCGATTCCGGCCCGGTCCGTCCGCCGCTGACCGACCTCACCGAGCAGGAGATCGCCGAGCTGACCGCGCTGGTAAAGAAGCTGTCCGCCATCCGATCGTCACAACAGGCTGCAGAATAAGGACCGCCAACAGGGAGGAGCGTGCGATGGCCCCGACTGAGATTTCCGGCGCGTCAGTCGCTGGCGCACCTGTTATCACGGCAATGCAGGTGATCCCGGTTGCGGGCCGCGACAGCATGCTCCTCAACCTCAGCGGCGCGCATGCGCCGTTCTTCACCCGCAACATCGTCATCCTCACCGACAATGCCGGTCATACTGGCGTCGGCGAGGTGCCGGGCGGCCAGAAGATCTGGCAGACCCTGCAGGACGCGCGCGATCTCGTGATCGGCAAGACCGTCGGCGCGATGAACAACATCCTCGCCGATATCAGGACCGCCTTTGCCGACCGTGATGCTGGGGGCCGCGGCAAGCAGACCTTTGACCTGCGGGTGATGATCCACGCGGTCACCGCGATCGAATCCGCCCTCCTCGATCTGCTCGGCCAGCATCTCAAACTGCCGGTCGCCGCCCTGCTCGGCGAAGGCCAGCAGCGGGGCAGCGTCGAGACGCTCGGCTATCTCTTCTTCGTCGGCGACCGGCGCAAGAGCAAGCTCGACTACGTCACCGGCGAGACCGGCAAGGCGGAATGGTTCAATCTCCGCCACCAGGAGGCGATGACGCCGGAGACCGTGGTGCGGCTCGCGGAAGCCACCCACGACCATTACGGCTTTGCCGATTTCAAGCTCAAGGGCGGCGTGCTCCGCGGCGAGCAGGAGATCGAGGCCGTCACCGCCATCGCAAAGCGCTTCCCCAAGGCACGGGTCACGCTGGACCCGAACGGCGCCTGGTCGCTCGACGAGGCGATCAGCCTCTGCAAGGGCATGCACGGCATTCTCGCTTACGCCGAGGACCCCTGCGGCGCCGAGGCCGGCTTCTCCGGCCGCGAGATCATGGCCGAGTTCCGCCGCGCCACGGGCCTGCCGACCGCAACCAACATGATCGCGACCGACTGGCGCCAGCTCTCCCATGCGCTGCGCCTGGGGGCGGTGGACATTCCGCTGGCCGATCCCCATTTCTGGACCATGCAGGGATCGGTGCGCGTCGCCCAGACCTGCCGCGACAACGGCCTGACCTGGGGCTCGCACTCCAACAACCATTTCGACATTTCGCTGGCCATGTTCACCCATGTCGGAGCAGCCGCCCCCGGCAAGGTGACCGCGATCGACACCCACTGGATCTGGCAGGATGGCCAGGCCCTGACGAAAGAGCCGCTCGAGATCAGGGGCGGCAAGATCGCCGTCCCGGATCGTCCGGGCCTCGGCATCGAGATCGACCGCGCCGCCATCGAGGCCGCGCATGAACTCTACAAGAAGCATGGACTTGGCGCCCGGGATGACGCTATGGCCATGCAGGACCTGATCCCCGGCTGGACCTTTGACGACAAGCGTCCCTGCCTCGTTCGCTAAGAAACTAAGGCATGATCCGGAAAGTCGACACCGGTTTTCCGATCAGGATCATGCCCCTTGAACATGGAGGAATGAGATGACTGCGATCCTGAAGAACTTCATCGGCGGCGAATGGGTCGACGGCTCTGGCGTCACGAAGAACATCAATCCCTCCAACACCAATGACCTCGTTGGTGAATACGCCAAGGCCGACAAGGCGCAGACCGAGAAGGCAATCGCCGCCGCCAAGGCCGCATTCCCCGCCTGGGCGCGCTCGACGCCGCAGGAGCGCTATGACGCGCTCAACAAGATTTCGCTCGAAATCCTCTCCCGCAAGGAAGAGCTCGGCCGCCTGCTCGCCCGCGAGGAAGGCAAGACGCTCCCCGAAGGCATCGGCGAGGTCGCACGTGCCGGCCAGATCTTCGCGTTCTTCGCCGGCGAAGCGCTGCGCCTGATCGGCGAGAAGGGCGCCTCCGTCCGTCCCGGCCTCGACGTCGAGCTCACGCGCGAGCCGGTCGGCGTCGTCGGCATGATCACGCCCTGGAATTTCCCGATCGCGATCCCGGCCTGGAAAATCGCGCCCGCGCTCTGCTACGGCAACACCGTAGTGTTCAAGCCGGCCGAGCTGGTGCCGGGCTCCGGACATGCGCTCGCCGAGATCATCACCCGTTCCGGCATTCCCGCCGGCGTGTTCAACCTCGTGGTCGGCTCCGGCTCGGTGGTCGGCCAGACCCTGCTCGAGCACCCCGATGTGGCCGCGATCTCCTTCACCGGCTCGGTGCAGACGGGCCGCAAGATCGCGCAGGCTTGCGTGCTCTCGAACCCCATGAAGAAATTCCAGCTCGAGATGGGCGGCAAGAATCCGCTGGTCGTGCTCGACGACGCAGACCTGAAGACCGCGGTCGAGGTCGCCGTCAACGGCGCCTATTTCTCGACCGGCCAGCGCTGCACCGCCTCCTCCCGCCTCATCGTCACCGAAGGCATCCACGACCGCTTCGTCGCAGCGATGGCCGAGCGCCTGAAGGGCCTGTCGGTGGACGACGCGCTCAAGGCCGGCGTACATATCGGCCCGGTGGTCGACCAGAACCAGCTCGACCAGGACCTGCGCTACATCAAGATCGGTCAGGACGAGGGCGCCAAGCTCGCCTTCGGCGGCGAGTTGCTCAAGCGCGAGAACCCCGGCCACTACCTGCAACCGGCGCTGTTCACCGAGGCCAACAACAACATGCGCATCGCGCGCGAGGAGATTTTTGGCCCCGTCGCCGCGGTCATTCGTGCCAAGAACTACGAAGAAGCGCTGGCGATCTCCAACGACACCGAGTTCGGCCTCGCCTCCGGCATCTGCACCACCAGCCTGAAATACGCCTCGCACTACAAGCGCAACAGCGAGTCCGGCATGGTGATGGTCAATCTGCCGACCGCCGGCGTCGACTATCACGTGCCGTTCGGCGGCCGGAAGGGCTCGAGCTACGGCGCCCGCGAACAGGGCTCCTATGCCCGCGAGTTCTACACCACGGTGAAGACGGCTTATACCAATCCGGGTTGATAGGCCGATATCGTAGGGTGGGTTAGCGCAGCGTAACCCACCTCTTCTGCTTCCGCGGACACAGACGTTGGTGGGTTACGCTGCGCTAACCCACCCTACAAATCCCGGAGTCCACGATGGACCAGGACGTCGCCGCGAAAGAGCAGCCCCGCTACATCAAGCTCAACGACCGCGACAATGTCGCGATCGTGGTCAACGATTTCGGGCTTCCCGCCGGCTCCCGCTTCGCCAGCGGGCTGACGCTGCGCGCCTTCGTGCCGCAGGGGCACAAGACGGCGCTGGTCGACATCGCGGAAGGCGCACCGATCATCCGTTATGGCGAGATCATCGGCTACGCGCTCTCGCCGATCCTGGCCGGCGAATGGGTGGACGAAGCGCGCATCCGCATGCCGGAGGCCCCTGCCCTCGACAAGCTCGAGATCTCGACCGCCGTCCCCGCACCGCTGCCGCCGCTCGAAGGCTTCACCTTCGAGGGGTACCGTAATCCCGACGGCTCGGTCGGCACCAAGAACATCCTCGGCATCTCCTCCTCCGTGCAATGCGTCAAGGGCACGATGGAATATGCGGTCAAGCGCATCCGCGCCGAGCTGTTGCCAAAGTACCCGAACGTCGACGACGTCGTGCCGCTGACGCACGCCTATGGCTGCGGCGTCGCGATCACCGCGCCCGATGCAGTGGTGCCGATCCGCACGCTGCAGAACCTCGCGCTCAACCCGAATTTCGGCGGCGAGATCCTGGTCGTCGGCCTCGGCTGCGAGAAGCTCGCGCCCGAGCGGCTGGTGCCGGAAGGCGTGAACGACGCCATCGTCCGCATGCAGGACGAGGCCTTTGACGGCTTCGGCGCGATCGTCGATGCGATCATGACCCAGGCCGAAGCCCGGCTGAAGGTGCTCAACAATCGCAAGCGCGAGACCTGCCCGGCCTCCGACCTCGTGATCGGCCTGCAATGCGGCGGCAGCGACGCCTTCTCCGGCGTCACCGCGAACCCCGCCGTCGGCTTCGCTGCGGACCTGCTGGTGCGCGCCGGCGCCACCGTGATGTTCTCGGAAGTGACGGAGGTGCGCGACGCCATCCAGCTGCTGACGCGCCGCGCCATCAACGAGGATGTCGGCCGCGCGCTGGTGCGCGAGATGGCCTGGTACGATTCCTATCTCGCCCGCGGCGGCGCCGACCGCAGCGCCAACACCACGCCCGGCAACAAGAAGGGGGGCCTTGCCAACATCGTCGAGAAGTCCCTCGGCTCGATCGTGAAGTCCGGCTCCTCCGCCATTACCGGCGTGCTGTCGCCCGGCGAGAAGGCGACGCAGAAGGGCATGCTGTTCGCGGCAACGCCCGCGTCCGATTTCATCTGCGGCACGCTGCAGCTCGCCTCCGGCATGACGCTGCAGGTGTTCACCACCGGCCGCGGCACGCCCTATGGCCTCGCCGCAGCGCCCGTGATCAAGGTCGCGACCCGCAGCGAGCTCGCGCGGCGCTGGAAGGACCTGATCGACTTCGACGCCGGCAGCATCGCCAGCGGTGAGAAGACCATCGAGGAATGCGGCTGGGACCTGTTCCGCCTGATCCTCGACGTCGCCTCCGGCCGGACTAAGCCCTGGTCGGACCGCTGGGGCATCCACAACGATCTCACGCTGTTCAATCCGGCGCCTGTGACCTGAGGGGCGACAGGCCGGCCTGTCATTGGCCATCGATCAGATGCATGTCGCCCAGCGTGAGGGGCAGGCTGCGGATGATGAGGTCCGCTATCGCCGCACGCAGCCGTTCGCTCGAAGCCGAGCCCTCGAACGGCTCGTCGACCGGCCCGCTCGGGCCGGCGATTCTCACCGTCCCGGTGTTATCGAGCGGCGCGGCCGCCCGCTTCTCGATCACGTCGAACGACTTGCCGTCGATGACGCGGACTTCGTACAGCGCGTGGATCAGGCCATAATCTGCAAGCAGCGTCCGATATTCGGCGAGCCCGACGCCCTCGACGTTACGGCCGTTTCCAAGCTTCGATCTCGCGCGGGTAACGACGATGTACGCGTCCAGTCCCTGCGGGGCGACATCGCTGCGCACCAGCTCCTTGAACGGATCGCTGCGCAAGAGGTTGACGGGCGCAACCGCTGAATCCCTGATGGCGGCAAACGCTGCACGCCTGTAGGTCACCGGCTGCACCCGAAAGCGCGCGCCAAGAAGCCGCGTCGCCTGCTGGACGATCAGCTCGTCCAGCCCCCATGCGCTGATCGAGGCGCTTTGCGCGGCGTTGCCGAGCCCGGTCAGGCCGGCTCGCGTCAGGCTCATCTCCTCGCCGATCGCCGAGACGATGCCGACGGTCTTGATCGCCTGAAGCCGGCTCGCGCGCGTCTCGAACGCCGCGGCGGCGCCGAGGGCGATACAAGCGGCCGCGAGGCCAATCCATAGAAAAGCAATGCGGCGCATGACGGCTCATCGAATCCTGAAATCGAACGAATAGGACGCACCGACACCAACGGTGGTCTGGTTCGACGATCCGCGCTGCTTCACCAGCGGGCTGTCCGCGGCGTCACCGAGCAGCTTCTCGTACTCGACATAGGCGTGAACCTCCCACTGCGGATTGATCCGGTAGGAGATCTGGCTGCCGAAGCCGACCGAGTGCGCACCGCCCCTGGCATCGTATCTCGGCAACCCTGATGCCAGCGCCTGCGCGGCATCGACGCCGAAATACGGCGCGGTGGCCTTGGTGCTCTTCCAGGTGAAGCGCGGGCCGGCCGAGATCGTCAGCATTTGAATCAGCGGGACGATGACGTCGGCAGAGACATCGGCCACGGTGCCGGTATGGCCGCCCACACCTTGGCGCAACTCGCTGCGCAGGCGCAGCCAATCCACCGGATAATATTCGACGAAGCCGCCGAGCTCATAGGCGGCCTTGACGTCGCCGAGGCCGGTCAGCTCGGCATATTTGTCGCTCTTGCGCGACGAGACGTATTTGAACGCAGGGCCTGCGCGAAAATTGCCGACGTCGAGCAGCGCGATGCTGGCGCTGTCGCGGGGCCCGCGAAACTGGTCGATCGATCCGGCACGGCGGATGGAGAAGATCGGAATCGGACGAAACTTGCTGTTCTTCGACCCGACGAAATCAGGCGTGTATTCGCCGCCGATACCGACCATGACGGTCCAGTTTCCAGATGGCGAAGGCAGCATCGGCAGCTCGAATGGCGGCGCCGGCAGCGTGAACGCGGTCTGCGCCGATGCGCATTGTGCTGTCACCATGATCGTACCGAGCGTAAGACAGGCGGTCGTCCACCGCGCATTCACCGTGAGGCGGAGAGCGGCTTCTTCAATATGCTTCATTTCGGGGCCCCGGACCGGCCTTCCTGGCCGAGTCGACTGGTGTGGTTAGGAGCCCAGCATGTGGTCCGGCAAAATTGCCCCAAGATTGCAACGGGCGATGGCCCCTGCGACATTCCGCGCACCCGGTGCGCCGCCGGACCAACATTGCCCCAACATTGCAGGGCGGCGCTCGAGCTCCAAAACTTCGACGGCCAGCGCCGGTCAGCCCGCTCGTGCCTGCCTTTTATTCGCCCAGCTCGATGCCTTAAAGGGAACTCGCGCACGAACCGAAACGCCGGACTTCGGCAAGGAAGCGTCGAGATCGGGGCCCTATGGCCCCAAGAGAGTCAAGGACGACCCGCGTGCGCTCGCTCGTGATCGAAGACGAACCGCAGATCGGCGCTTACGTCAGCCGCCTGCTCGGACAATTGCACGGCATCGTCGACCTCGTCGGCTCGATTGCCGATGCCCGCCAGGCGCTGGACAATTTCAAATATGATCTCGCGATCGTCGACCGGATGCTGCCCGACGGTGATGCGCTCGAGGTGGTCACCACCCTGAGCCAGTCGCCGGAGCGTCCCGCGATCATCATGTTGACGTCGAAGGACGCCAAGGAGGATGTCGTCGACGGCCTCAACGGCGGCGCCGACGATTATCTCGGCAAGCCGTTCGAGCCGCAGGAACTGATCGCGCGGGTGCGCGCGGTGTTGCGCCGGCCCCGCCTGCTCGCGCCCTCGGTGCTGTCGCTCGGCAATGTCGAGCTGCATCTCGGCAGCAACGAGGCGGTGGTCGCCGACACCAAAATCCTGCTGCGGCGGCGCGAGGCGCTGATCCTGGGGGCTCTGCTGATGCGGCGCGACCGCGTCATCACCCGCGCCGCCCTGATCGAGGAGATCTACGGCTTCGACGACGAGATCGAATCCAATACGCTCGAAGCGCAGGTCTCGCGGCTGAGGAGGAAGCTGGCTGAGCTCGGCGGCGACGTCGAGATCCGCAGCATGCGCGGCATCGGGTACATCCTGCGGCTGGCAACGCCGCGATGAAATCGATCGCCCGAACCTTTGCACTGTCGCTCGGCATCGCCGCGACGACGATCTTCTTGATCATGGTCAGCATCTTCGTCTCGCGCTACCCGCTGGAGGAACGCGAGTTCAGGGCCTGCCGGGTTGTAGCGGCCGTTCTCGACCGTGCCACTGACATCAATGGGCCAAACCTGACGGTGCGTCCGACTCCAGCCCTCCAGGAATTGAAGGCGGACAGCCCGAACCTCTGGTACGTCGTGTCCGTGGGCGATCTCGTCAGCGAGTACGGCAGCGAGCACCGGCCACCGCTTCCCTTCGCATTCCCCTATCGCGGGCCCGTCGGCCTGTCGGTCTTCAGCACACCCGACCAGAACAGCACGTTCTGTCTCGCCGTTGCGCAACGGGGCTCCTTGCGGCTCACGATGATGGCCGGCGAGCCTCAGGTCCGCTTTGGCCGGATTGCAAGGAGCTTCCTCGTCCGCAACATATTTTCGATCCTCGTGGTGGCGCTGGCCTTTGCGGCGACCGTCGCGATCGGTTCGGCGCTTGCCGCCCGTTTCGTCTCACGCGGCATCGAGCGGGTCGCACGTCGCGCGCTCGCGATCGATCCGTCGGCCCCGCAAGGCCTGATCTCGTTGTCCGAGGTTCCGTACGAGTTGAAGCCGCTCGTCGAGGCGCTGAACCGCGCCTTCGGCGAGATCGACGCCTATATCAGGATGCAGCGCCGCTTCCTCGGCAATGCCGCCCATCAGCTCCGCACGCCGCTCACGCTGCTGCGCGCAAAGATCGAGGACGTGCCCGAGCCGGCCCTGAAAGCCGAGCTGGTGCGCGACGTCCGCCGTCTCACCTCGCTGGTCTCGGCCATGCTCGACCTGGCGCGTCTGCAAAATCACGCGATCGCGAAGCAGTCGATCGACCTCGCCGAAATCACGCTGGACCTACTGGCCGATTTCGGTCCGTCGGCGCTGGACGCCGGCATCGAGCTTGCGCTGGAGCGGGCCGACGATGGGCCGTTCCTGGTGCAAGGCGTCAACGCCGCCGTTCGCAGCGCGCTTGCCAATCTCGTCGGCAACGCGCTCATCCACGCCCGTGGTGCGCGACGCATCGTTGCCACGGTCGGCCGCGGCAGCATCTCGGTTGAAGATGACGGCGCCGGCCTGCCCGACGGCGCGGAACGCAAGCTGCTGGAACCGTTTCAGACCGGCAATAGTGCAGGCGGCGGCGCGGGCCTCGGTCTGTCGATTGTCCGCGAGATCATGGCCGCTCACGGCGGCGAGCTCGTCATTGCCTCCGAGCCCGGCTGCGGCACGACGATGCGCTTGTGCTTTCCCGAGGCCGCCACCGCGGTCAAATCTCCGCAGCTTGATCTGCAAGAGCGTTGAGCGGCCGCCGCATCGGCGCATCCGCGAAACCGTCCGGAAACATTGGCACGGAAAACTTCTTCCACGTTTCGTCCTTTCGCATCAAGCAATCAATATCTGCGCCCAAGGCGATGGGAATGTTCGCGCACGAGCGAACCTGTTTCGGCATCGACGCGACCAAACCTCCGATTGACATCTTCCACGGAGATTTTCCAATGCGTGTTCTTTCGATGATTTGCCGTTGCCGGCGCGATGATTGCGAGCTCGGCCGGTGCCTTCGCCACCGAGCTTCCCTCTTACGAGGTGACATCGTTTCCGATCTCGGCGACGCAGGTGCAGGTGCTCGGCGGCGCCGGCGTCGAGGAGCAGTCGGCAAGCCCTGCGATGATCGTCGCCGGCATGCCCGCCTCGCCCGCGCAGGTCTCTGTGCTATCGCCACGGATCAAGCAGCTCGCGAGCGCCAATACGCAGAGCGATGCGCGTTGAGCTGCTCATCGTCATCCTGGGACGCACGAAGTGCGAACCCGGAATTTCTCGCAGCAACCTCCGGATTCCGGGTTCGACGCTGCCGCGTCGCCCCGGAATGACATCGAAGTTTGATGGCGTCTACGTCATGCTGCCCGGCATGAAGCAGCGCACGCGCGGATGGCCGTCGATATAGTGCTTCCACACCATGGTGCGGCCGATCTTGTTGGGCACGGTGATCACCGCACCGTCCGGCACCGCGACCCATTCGTCGTCGATGCGCACGCGGTAGTGACCGCGATCGGACTCCCAATCGACGTCGGCAATGACATAGCCGTCGGCGTCGGAGCAGCACTGCCCGTATTCGCTATGCAGACTCTCGAACCAGGGTTTTAATGGCGAGTTGGCGTAGCGGCCGTCGTCGCGCGCCAACGCCGATGTGGCCAATAGCGCCATCAATCCCAGCAGCGTGGCGGCACACGATATTGCTTTCATGCTGTCTCCGCGGTCGAAGTGATCGCCGCGAGGCAAACGCTGCCGTCCGCCCTCCGCATGGCGCGCGGCAGGCGTGGGAGACGGCGATGCGCTCCCCCAGCGGCTTTGCCGACAGCTATGCAAATCCGGCGCCAGCCCGCATTCCGGGGAACTACTGGAGCGGGTCCGGAACGTATTCGCCTTTCGGCGAACGTGGCCGCACGGGCCGTGCGGGGGTACGGAAAGACTGATGCCTAGAGGCTGCCCCGTCGGAGCCGGTCATCGGGCTCGCCAAAGGCGAGACCCGTGGCGGGAAAGGACCACGCGCCGAAGCTACAGCTGTGGAGGCGGCCCAGCGTGCGACGCACGCTCCTACTGCTTTGCCGGTGCCGTCGTCGCCCCGCCCTTCTTCGCGGCGGGTGCCGGCGGCTTCGCGGCGGCAGCCTGCGCGGGCAGGTATTTCGCGATGATGGCAGGATCCACCTGGGCGATGTAGGCATCGGGTAAGCGCGTCCAGGTCTCGTCCTTGCCGAGCAGCGCGATGCCGAGATAGCCGCGCAGCGTCAGGGTCTGGCCGTCGGGGCTGACCCGCATGTTGGCCTTCCAGATCTGGCCGTCGCGCGGATTGAGCACGTTGCCGCCTTCGTACTTCAATCCTTCGCGCTTCATGTTGCGGACGAAGGAGATGCCAAGCACCGGCGCGTTCTTGCGATCGTCGGTGCACTTGGAGCAGACTTCGTTCGGATTGTCGGTTGGTCGCGGGAAGGTCTTGGCGATCACGCCTTCGAAGACGCCGTTGTGATCGACGAAGAGGAACCATCCGACCGTCTTGCCGTCTTCGACCTTCTGCCAGAGGCCCGCCGCCGTGGGCTCGGCGGTCTGCGCCGCACACGGCGTCACCGTCGCGAGCGACAATGCGAGCGCGAGGAAGAAGAGCAGCCGAGAGCTGGAAGAATTCCGCATTAGATCACCTTGCTATTCCACGACCGGAATGGCCGCAGACTACGGCGATTTCGCGAACGGTTCCAGCACCAGAAACATGGGGCATCGCCTCCCCGCTGCGTTCCGTCAGTTGACACCGAGCTTCTTTTGCAGGCTGGAGGACGAGGTCGTGTACTGGAACACGAGCCGCTTTTCCGGATAGACATAACGATGGGCTTTTTGCGACATCAGCGCGCCCTCGTGGAAGCCGCACAGGATCAGCTTGATCTTGCCGGGATAGGTGTTGATGTCGCCGATCGCGAAGATACCGGGCACGTTGGTTTCGAACGCGGATGTCTCGACCGGCACCAGATTGTTCTCCAGCGCAATGCCCCAGTTCGCCACCGGGCCGAGCTTCATGGTCAGCCCGAAGAACGGCAGCATGGTGTCGCAGGCAATCTCGCTCAAGCTGTTGTCGTTGCCCTTGATGGTCGCGCCGGTGAGCTTGCCCTCAGCGCCGGAGAGCGCGGTGACCTGGCCGAGCCGCAGATCCATCTTGCCGCCGGCGACCAGGGCGCGCATCTGCTCGACGCTGTGGGGCGCGGCGCGAAACTCGTCGCGCCGGTGCAGCAGCGTGATGCGCTTGGCCAGCGGATGCAGGTTGAGCGTCCAGTCGAGCGCGGAATCGCCGCCGCCGACGATCAGCACGTTCTTGTCGCGGAACGTCTCCATCTTGCGCACGGCGTAATGCACCGACGTGCCTTCATAGGCCTCGATACCCGGCACCGGCGGACGCTTGGGCTGGAATGAGCCGCCGCCGGCCGCGATCACCAACACCTTGCATTCGAACACCTTGCCGGCATCGGTGGTGCAGCGGAAAGCGGGATCGCCGATCTTCTCCACGGTCTCGATCATCTCGCCGAGATGGAAGGTTGGATGGAACGGCTTGATCTGCTGCATCAGCGCGTCGGTCAGCCCCTGGCCGGAGACCTGCGGAATGCCGGGAATGTCGTAGATCGGCTTTTCCGGATACAGCTCGGCACACTGGCCGCCGACCTTGTCGAGGATGTCGACGAAGTGCGCCTTCATGTCGAGAAGGCCGAGCTCGAAGGCGGCGAACAGACCGCAGGGGCCGGCGCCAATAATCAGCACATCGGTTTTGATCACGTCGCTCATGTCGTCTCTTTATCGGTCGTTATCGGTTGGACGGCGCCCGTTGGGCAGAGGTGACCCTGCCTGTCTAGCCAACGGGGATGGAACAGGGAAGGCATAAAAGCGGGATCGCCCCGCAGCCGCACCCACTTGCCGGGCCAAAATAACTGGGCTGTAACGAGGATGGATATGACGGAGTTCAATCGGTGAACGCACCAGCCCGCCTCGACACGACGCCGCGCCTTGAGGACTACCCCTACCGCCTCAGCGACAACGTCCGCTTCGGCGATCTCGATCCCAACCAGCACGTCAACAACGCGGTCTACGCCACCTATTTCGAGACGGGCCGTGTCACGCTGATGAAGCTTCCCGAATACGGGCTGACCCCGCCAGGCCTCGCCTGGATCATGGTGCGGCTGGACATGCATTTTCGTGCCGAGCTGCACTGGCCGAACACGATCGAGCTCGGCCTCGGGGTGGTGAAACTCGGACGAACGTCGGTGACTTTCGAGCAGGTCGTGTTCTCGCAAGGAAAGTGCATCGCGTCGGCGACGTCGGTCGGCGTCTTGCTCGATGAGGCGACGCGGCGCCCCGCGCCGCTGACTGCAGAGGTGATCGAGAAGCTCAGACCCTGGCACAAGCGCGGCATCGAGGTCGCGCCGCCGAGCATCTAGTTTAATTAGAGACGATCAGGCCTGGCGTTCCGGCGTCGCCACTATGAGACCGTCGAGCTCGTCGGAAACCTTGATCTGGCAAGACAGGCGCGAATTCGGGCGCACGTCGAAGCCGAAGTCGAGCATGTCCTCTTCCATCGGCGTCGGGCTGCCGACCTTCTCGCGCCAGGCTTCGTCGACATAGACATGGCAGGTGGCGCAGGCGCAAGCGCCGCCGCATTCGGCCTCGATGCCGGGAATGCTGTTGCGGATCGCGGCTTCCATCACGGTTGCGCCGTTCTCGATTTCCACCGTGCGGGTTTCGCCCTTGTGGTCGACAAAGTGAATCTTGGCCATATGTGCTCGTGCTGCCGCGGTGCTGGGAAGGAAGTAGGGTCCGCGCTGTCCTATAACGGGTCGGTCAGCCCGGCGCCATAGCGTTTTGATCCGAAATGAATCCCGGTTTGCGGGAAGAAAACGCGTCAAAACAAAAGACTAGAGCCCGGCTCCGACCGTATCGGCTCACGGCTTCAGGATCGCCTCGATGGCGGCGCGGGCCTCGGTCACCGCCTCTTTCAGCGCGGCGAAGGCATGGGGCCGGCCATGGCCGGTCCGCACCGCGGTCTCCAGGCTGGCTGCGGCATCGGCCACCGCAAAGGCGCCGATCCCTCGCGCCGAACCCTTGAGCTTGTGCGCGAGCGCGCCGGTCTCGGCCGGCATCGCAGCCATCGCCGCCAGCAGTCGGACCGCCTGCTCGGCGAACATCGCCAGCACTTGCTGCGCCAGCTCGGTGTCGCCGAGCGTCATCCGGGAGAGGTGATCGAGGTCGAGCGGGCAGTCGATGGGTGCAAGCGGGGGCGAAGGCATCCAGTCCATCCGTTGCAGTTCAGGCGTCATGGCGCAGGCCCCGGCATCGCGCGGCGGCCGCCGGTCCGGCGGTCAGGTTCCCCTCACCCAAGCATGAAAATGGTTAACGAAATATTTGGGCTGTCTGACGTAGATCTGCCCGTTTATTGACAATAAGTTGCCGCAATCTGCCGAGTCCGGTGGAGAATTGCATTTATTGCTAAGGCGTTACGCCGCGATCCTGTTAACGATGATTAAGAATGTCTTAATCGCGGGCATTTCATTCGCGACGCTCTGCCAATAGGATGTTGCAGAAATTGGCGGACAAGCCGTCCGGGTGGGGACGGCTCGGAGATCCGCACAAGCGGCATGATCCGGTCTGTGGGCTTGCGCCGCGCGCAGGGCTCGCGGGGGGACGCGTACAAGTAACGAGGGCTCGGACTGAACATGGCGAACACTCCGAAAAAGGTCAAAGACCCCACAGAAGTTGCGCTTTCTGCAATCCAGGAAGCCCTCAACATCAGCGACACGGCTGCGGACACCAGCCGCAACGCCTCCGTGCGCAACGAAGCGGCGCCGCCGGTGCCGCCGCCCGCGCCCCCGATCTTCGACGAGCCGAGCTTCGAGCCGCGCCCGGCCGCCAATGAGCGGGCGACCGTGTTCGACCCGGTCGAGGAGCCGCGCACCGCGCGCCGCGCCGCCAATGACGACCGCGAGACCATCGGCCAGCTGCTCCAGGCGCTGCAGAAGGGCCGCCCTGCCCGCAGCGTCTACACCTTCGCCACCGTCTTTGCCGGCATCTGGCTCGCCGCCTGCGCCGCGCTGACCGTCGGCTTCCTGCCCTCGATCCAGGCCGCCATGGGCCAGAGCGGCGGCGCGCTCGTCATCGCCGGTCTCGTCGCGATGTTCTTCGCGCCGATCATGCTGTTCTACTTCCTCGCCAGCCTCGTCTGGCGCGGCCAGGAAATGCGCATGATCGCCCAGGCGATGGCGCAGGTTGCGATCCGCTTCTCCGAGCCGGAAGGCTCGGCCTCCGATTCCATGGTCACCGTCGGCCAGGCCATCCGCCGCGAGGTCGCGGCGATGGGCGACGGCATCGAGCGCGCGATTGCGCGCGCCGGCGAGCTCGAGACGCTGGTCGCCAACGAGGTTGCCGCGCTCGAACGCGCCTATTCCGACAACGAGGTGCGCATCCGCGCCCTGCTCCAGGACATCGCGCATCAGCGCGACAATCTGGTCGGCCAGGCCGAGCAGGTCCGCAGCGCCATCTCCGGCGTGCAGATCGACCTGCGCCACGACATCGCGCTGATCTCGGACGCGATCGCCTCCCGCGTCGACGAGGTTGCCAAGTCCATCACCGGCGCGCTCGAAGAGCGCGGTGCCCACATCACCCAGGCGCTGAGCAATGCCGGCGACAACATGATCCTGGCGCTCGGCGAGCGCGGCGGCGACCTGCTCGACCGCCTCGAGGAAGCCAGCAGCGAGACCACGCGCGCCGTGCTCGACGCCAGCGAGCGGCTGACCACCAGCCTCAACTTCAAGACCGGCCACGTCCACGACGAGTTCGTCGACCTCGCCGACCGCGTCCACGAGATGCTGAACGAGCGCATCGACCGCATCACCGGCGAGTTCGAGCAACGTTCCGCCGCGATCGTCGACGGTATCTCCGAGCGCACCGAGCAGGTGCACGATTCCCTGAAGAACTCGTCGGACTCGCTGCTGCTCGAGCTCGAGCTGCGTTCCAACGATATCTCCGCCAAGATCGACGACGCCGGCAACCGCCTCGCCGGCCAGATCATGACGAGCGGCGACAAGGCGAGCGAGGCGCTCGACGCCACCGTCAACGCCCTGGTAGCCAAGGTCGTCAGCCAGACCGAGACCGCGCACGACTCGCTGTCGCTGCAGATGAGCGCCTTCGACGAGCTGGTGAGAAACCAGGGCACCGAGCTGGTCGAGAAGTTCGCCCGCGACTCCGGCACGCTGGGCGCGCTGATCACGCGCCACATCTCCGAGTTCGACCGCACCGTGAAGACCTTCGGCGGCGAGATCGTCGAGCGGATGGGTCAGCGCACGGAGGACATCGCCGAGACGCTGAAGACCTATGTCGACAATTTCGACACCCGCTTCACGGCGAACGGCGGCAAGATCACGGCGTTGCTCGACCAGCGCCTCGTGCAGTTCGAGACCACGATCGGCGAACGCGTCGCCAATCTCGACACGTCGCTGAACGGCAAGATCGCCAGCCTCGACGGCACGATCGAGGGCCACATCAGGACCTTCGACGACCAGCTCGTCGGCCGCGTCGCCGCACTCGAACAGTCGTTCGACACCCGCGCGAAGTCGATGACCGAAACCATCGACGGTCGCATCAACACGCTCGCGACATCGCTGACCGACGGTGCCGCGCAGGCGATCCAGTCGATCGACTCCCGCCTCACCTACCTCACGACGACGCTCACCGGCGGCGCATCGCAGGCCATCGAAACCATCGATGCACGCCTCAACCACCTCACGAGTTCGCTGACCGATGGTGCGTCGCAGACCATCCAGTCGATCGATACCCGCCTGACGCATCTCACCACAACGCTCACCGGCGGCGCGACGCAGGCGCTCGAATCCATCGACTCCCGCCTCACCTACCTGACCACCGCGGTCACGAACGGCGCCTCGCAGGCTGTGCAGTCGATCGATACGCGTCTGACCCTCCTCACCTCGACCCTCACGGACGGCACCGCGCAGGCGATCGAGGCGGTCGACCGCCGCATCACGGGGGTTACCGAGATCATCGACGGCCGCAGCACGCATCTGACCGACACGGTCACGGCGCGCTTCCAGGACATCCAGCAGGCCATCGAGACCAAGGTCGGCTCGGTCGCCAGCGACATCGACGTGCGCGTGGCGCAGTTCGAGGACCTGCTCGGCTCGCGCGTCGAGGCGGTCGCCGGCCGCATCGAGAGCAGCGGACGCCAGGCCAGCGAGGACATGATGTCCCGCGCCGAGATGATCTCGACCGCGATCCGTTCGCATGTCGAGGACGCCGAGCGCTCGCTCACCAACCTCGTCGTCAACACCAGCGAGACGATCCAGACCGGCGCGCGCACCGCTCAGCAGTCGCTGCTGACGGTCTCCTCCGACGTCAACGCCCAGCTCAAGATGACCTCGGCCGAGGTCGAGCAGGCGCTGACCGCGGTCGGCACCGGTGCGGCGAACTCGATCCTGACCAGCGCCCGCGAAGCGCAGTCGACGCTGGTCGCCGCATCGGGCGAGGCGTCCAGCCAGATCAAGGGGCTCGCGGCCGACGTCGAACGCACGCTGTCGGCGGCAGGTTCCGCCACCGCAGCCTCGATCCTGGCCGGCGCCCGCGAGGTGCAGACCACCCTCGTCACGGCGTCCTCGGATGCGGCCAGCCAGGTCAAGGCGCTCACCGCCGACGTGCAGCGCTCGCTGTCGATGGCCGGCACTACCACGGCGGAATCGATCACCGCCGGCGCCCGCGATGCGCAGAGTGCGCTGATCGCGGCCTCGACCGAGACCGCCAACCAGATCAAGGCGCTGTCCTCGGACGTGCAACGCTCGCTCACGATGGCGGGCACATCGACGGCCGAGACCATCATGAGCGGCGCCCGCGAGGCACAGAGCACGCTGGTCACGGCGTCCTCGGATGCGGCGAGCCAAGTCAAGTCGCTCGCGGCCGAAGTGCACCGTTCGCTCTCGCAGGTCGGCCAGACGACCGCCGAGACGATCACCACCAGCGCCCGCGACGCCCAGAGCACCCTGCTCGCGGTCTCGGCCGAACAGACCAGCCAGGTCCGTTCGCTCGCGGCCGAGATGCAGCGCGCGCTGGCGACCGCCGGCGGCGCCACCATCGAGGCGCTCACCAGCGGTGTTCGCGAGGCCCAGGGCTCACTGATCTCCGCCTCGACCGACGCGGCGAGCCAGATCAGGTCGCTGACGACGGACATCGAGCGCACGCTGACCGCGGTCGGCGCCGACACCGCCTCGACCATCCTCAACAGCGCGCGTGAGGCGCAGATCTCGCTGACCTCGACCTCGGCGGACGCCGCGAGCCAGATCCGCACGATCTCGACCGAGATCGAGCGTACGCTGAGCGCGGCCACCGCCAACGCGACCAACGACATCCAGACCAGCGCGCTCAACGCCCAGAACGCGCTGATCTCCGCCTCCAACGAGGCGAGCTCGCGCGTCAAGTCGAGCTCGGCCGACGTCGAGCGCTCGGTGCTCGCCGCCAGCTCCAGCTTCGGCCAGGCCATGACCGGCAAGACCGACGAGATCGTCACCTATGTGCAGCAACAGGCCGACCGTCTGTCGAACATGATCGACGCCAAGCGCGGCGCGCTGGTCGACGCGATCGGCACCAAGACCAGCCAGCTCACGCTCGACATCGACCGCGTCACCTCCGATGCGCTGAAGTCGATCGAGACGCGCGGCCAGGCCTTCTCGCAGACCATGATGGGCAACGGCTCGGAAGTCGCCCGCACCATCAACGCGGCGAGCGAGGTCGCCACGAGCGCGGTCGGCAAGTCGCTCAAGGACCTCGAGCAGGCCTCGCGTTCCGCGATCGACCAATCGCGCCAGGTCTCGATCGCGGCCGTCACGGAGATGCAGGAGACCAGCAAGATCCTGCGCACCGACACGGTCGCCCTGTTCGAGCGTCTGCGCGAAGGCAACATCCTGCTCCAGGAGGTGCTGACCGGTGCGCACGACAACCTCAACTCGCTCGAGCGGGCGCTGGTGACCCGCGTCGCCGACTTCGTCTCGGCGATGAACGACGTCACCTCGCGCAACGGGGCTGCGACACAGAATCTGGAAGAGCAGCTCAACGTCTTCAACAGCAAGACCACGAAGGCGCTCCAGGATCTCGGCGAGCTGTCGACCCAGTTCGACAAGCACGGCCAGGCGCTGGTCCAGGCCGCGCAGGTCGTCGAGCAGAGCAACAAGAACACCACCGCCTCGCTCGCCGAACGCAAGCAGGCGCTGGAATCGCTCGTCACCACGATCGACCTGCGCACGGCCGATCTCGATCAGCGGCTGTCGCGCTTCACCGGCCTGCTCGATGAATCGCTGGCCGCGGCCGAAGAGCGCGCCCGCGACATCGCCCGCGTCGTCGCCGAGACCGCCGGCGCAGGCTCGGCCGCGATCACCCGACAGTTCGAGGCGGTGCGCGCGGCGTCCGAGGAGGAGCACCGGCAGACCATCGAGGCGATGCACGACATCTACCGCCAGACCACCGACGAAGCGGATGCGATGTTCAAGCAGTCAACCGAGAAGTTCACCAACCTCGTCTCCAGCATGAAGCAGATGGCCTTCGAGATGCACAACGAGCTCGAAGCCACCCGCAACGAGCTGCGCCGCGGCGTGCTCGAGATGCCGCAGGAGGCCGCCGAGAGCACGGCGCAGATGCGCAAGGTGATCGTCGACCAGATCGAGGCCCTCGCCGAGCTCAACCGTATCGTCGCCCAGCATGGCCGCGGGCTCGACGTCACCACGGCGAGCCGTGCGTCCGTCGCTGTCCAGCGCCAGGAGGAGCCGCTCATGGCAAGTGCGGGCGGTCGTGGCACCGAGACCCGCATGCGCGACACCGGCAGCGCCTCCACGCTGCCGCCGCCGGACCTCGGCGTGCCAGCCGCGCGCCGCACCGATGCGCCGCCGGTTGCACCCGGCAGCAGCGACCAGGGCCGTGACGGCTGGCTGTCGGACCTGCTCAACCGCACGGACGCCAACCAGGGCGCTCCGGCCGGCCGTGAGGCTTCCCGTGGCCGCGCCGCCCCCGCGCCGCAGCCGCAGGCCCCGCAGAGCAGCAGCAATCCGCTGGAATCGCTGTCGCTCGACATCGGCCGACTGATGGACCGCAATCTCGCTGCCGAGATGTGGGACCGCTACCAGCGCGGCGAGAACAAGGCCTTCACCAAGCGCCTCTACACGCCCGCCGGTCAGAAGGCCTTCGACGAGGTCGCCCGCAAGTACCGCGCCGACCGCAACTTCAAGGGCACGGTCGACCGCTACGTCGCCGAGTTCGAGCGCCTGCTCGACGAAGTCGCCCGCGACGGCCGCGGCCCGCAGGAGCTGCGCAGCCACCTGATCTCGGAGACGGGTCTGGTGTACACGCTGCTGGCGCACGCGGCGGGCCGGTTGGGGTGAGCGGCGAGTAGCGATAGCGAATGACAAATGAAAATGGAGGCCTCACGGCCTCCGTTTTTGTTTGAGCCCGTCTTTGCGAGGCAATCGTAGCCCGCGTGGAGCGCAGCGGAATGCGGGGAGCCAGCAAATAGTCCCGGATGACGCTTGCGCTCCATCCAGGCTACGAGAGCGGCGCACACTCTCTCCACCTCGTCATTGCGAGGAGCTCTTGCGACGAAGCAATCCAGACTACCTCCGCAGAGACAGTCTGGATTGCTTCGCTGCGCTCGCAATGACGAGGAGAGATTGCTGTACTTAAACGCGATTACCGCCTGCCGCTCGGGGCGGACGCCGGCTTCGGCGGCTCGGGCGGCGGGGCTGCTTGCGATGAGTTGCTGGCGCCGAACAGCACGCGGGTCGGGTTGCGGTCAAAGTTGTTCACGGCGCGGCTGATGTCGCCGAGGGTGCGGCGGCCGTCGCTCATCAGCGCGCCGGAGCGCTTGTCGAAATCCTCGGCGAGCTCGCGGATCGACTTCACCGCCTGGAACAGCTCACCACCATCCTTGCCGCCGGCGAGCGTGTTGAGACCGAGCATGAGGTTGTCGGCCTTGAGCATGACGCCGTCGACCTTGGCCATCACGCCGTCGATCTTCTCGGAGTTGCGCGCGAGCGAGTTGGTGAAGGTCTCCAGATTCTTCAGCGAGTTCTTCACCGACTCCTGATTGTCGGCGACGATCTTGTTGATGTTCTGCAGCGTGGCGCGGATCGCCTCGGTGACGTCCTGAAGCTTGTTGGGATCGGCCGTGAGCGTCGGGATGCCGTCCTGGTCGAGCGGCGGCGGGGCCGCGGCCTCATCGCCGCCCTTGAGCGAGATCGCGGCGACGCCCGTGAGGCCCTGGAATTCGAGGCCGACCAGCGTGTCCTTGCGGATCGGCGCGTTGTTCTCGATCATGGCGAGTGCGACAACCCGCCGCGGGTTGTCCAGCTTCACCGAGACCACCTCGCCCACCCTGATACCGTTGAAGTTGACGCTGCCGCCGTTGCGCAGGCCCGCCGCAGGCCCCTCGAACACGACGCGCAAGGGACTGCGCTGCTTGGTGGTGTGCAGCGACTGAAACCACAGCACGAAACCGATCGCGGCGGCGATCACCGCCAGCGTGAACGAACCGATCAAGACGTAATTCGCCCGCGTTTCCATCAGGTGCTCCGGCTACAACCCAGCTCTCAACCCAGCCACTTAACCCATGACCGCGCGGGCGCGCTTGCCATGGAAATACTGCCTCAGCCAGGGATGCTGCGAGGCCTGCATGTCGGCGATCGACCCTGCCGCAATGATCTTACCGTTCCCTAAAACGGCGATGCGGTCACACGCGGTGTAAAGGCTGTCGAGATCGTGGGTTACCATGAAAACGGTCAGCCCCAAAGTGCGCTGGAGCGTCCGGACCAACTCGTCGAAATCGCCGGCGCCGATCGGGTCGAGGCCCGAGGTCGGCTCGTCCAGGAAGACGAGGTCCGGATCGAGCGACAGCGCGCGGGCGAGCGCGACACGCTTGATCATGCCGCCGGAGAGTTCGGACGGGAAGCGCTCGGCGACTTCGGGCTTGAGGCCGACCATGGTGAGCTTGGCCATGGTGATCTCGTCCATCAGCCGCTGCGAGACGCGTAAGTATTCGCGCATCGGAAACTGGATGTTCTGGCGCACGGTCAGCGAGGAGAACAGCGCGCCCTGCTGAAACAGCACGCCCCAGCGCCGCTCGACGTTGCGGCGCTGCGACGTGCTCGAGGAATCGAGATCGGCGCCGAAGACTTCAATGCTGCCCGCAACCTTCGGCACGAGGCCGATGATGGTGCGCGTCAGCACCGATTTGCCCGCGCCCGAGGGACCGACGAAGCCAAGGATCTCGCCGCGCTTGACGTCGAGGTTGAGCCCATCGAGCACGCGCGTTGCGCCGAACTGCACGGTGATGTCGCGCACGCGGATGATGGGATTTTGGATTTCGCCTGCCATCGTCACATCCCGATCGAGGCGAAGAAGATGGCGAACACGCCGTCCATGACGATGACGAAGAAGATGCCCTTCACCACCGACGCCGTGGTGTGCTGACCCAGCGATTCCGCGCTGCCCTGCACGGCGAGCCCCTCGACGCAGGCTACGATGCCAATCACGGCGGCCATCACGGGCGCTTTGACAATGCCGACGATGAAATGATCGATCGAGATGGCGTCGCGCAAGCGCAACAAGAAGGCCTCCGGCTGCACGCCGCCATAGAGCCAGGCAACCAGGCCGCCGCCATAGAGCGCGGCCATCGCGCCGAGGAAAGCAAGGATCGGCAACGCCAGCACGAGCGCCATCATGCGCGGCAGCACCAGGACCTCGATCGGGTCGAACCCCATGGTGCGCAGCGCGTCGATCTCCTCGCGCATCTTCATCGAGCCGAGCTCTGCGGTGTAGGCACTCCCGGATCGGCCTGCGACCATGATGGCGACCAGGAGCACGCCGATCTCGCGCAGCACCAAGACGCCGAGCATGTCGACGACGAAGATGTCGGCGCCGAAGCGACGGAAATGGAAAATACCTTGTTGCGCGATGATGCAGCCGATCAGGAAGGTGATCAGCACGATGATCGGCACCGCGCGCCAGCACACCTGCTCCATGTGATGCACGGTCGAGGTCAGGCGAAGCGAGCGCGGATGGATCAGGACGCGAAAGCCTGCCGCGAGCACGGCGCCGAGCATGTCGACGAGGCCTGCCACCGTGCCGGCGAGCCCGGCCACCGCCCGGCCGATCTGATCCAGCATGCCGGTGATAGTGATCGGGCTGCTGTCGACCACGGCCGTCGCCCTGACCCGCCGTACCTCGTCGACGAGGCTGGAATAATTGGCGGACAGCCCCGCGATCTGCGCCTCGACGGGTCCTTTGGTCAGGCTGCGGCGCAGCCGCTCGATCAGCCAGGCCCCGAACGTGTCGAGCTTGGCGACCTCGGACACGTCGATGAAGATGCTTTGCGGGGAGCCGGCGAGCTTCTCGGCGTCAGTCACCATCCGCTCCAGGACCGGCGCAAAGCTCGCGGTCCAGGTGCCGGTGGCGCAGAGTGCCAGCGCGTTGCCCTTGGCAATCCGCTCCAGCTTCGGATCGCCGTTCAAGATGTCCGCTCCCGTGCCGAGGCGCAGGAAACGGATAGAATCGGATGGTTGCGCACGCGCCCTTACCTAGAGAAGGTATCCCCAACTGCCCATTGTTAGTTGCTAGAGGTAACTAGCAGGTTCAGATTTCGCCAGAGTTCAAAATGACTTCCAGCAAACTTGTGTCTCTGGCGGCCCGAATCGAGCGCTTCCCGATCGCCGGCAGCTTTACCATCAGCCGGGGGGCCAAAACCGAGGCCGTGACGGTCGTGGCGGAGGTCAGCCGGGGCGGCCTGACCGGCCGCGGCGAGTGCGTGCCCTATCCCCGTTATGGCGAGACGCCCGAGGCGACGCTGGCCGCCATCCAGGCCATGCAGGAGGCCGTCGCGGGCGGGCTGACGCGGCAGGCCCTCCAGGCTGCCATGCCGCCGGGCGCGGCCCGCAACGCCCTGGACTGCGCCCTGATCGACCTCGAGGCCAAGGCGGCGGGCTTGCGCGCCTGGAACCTGCTGGACCGTCCGGCTCCGGGCGAGCGCACCACGGCCTACACGATCTCGTTAGGGACGCCCGAGGCCATGGCCGCGGCGACCGCCAAAGCCGCGCACCGGCCGCTGCTCAAGATCAAGCTTGGCGGCGACGGCGATCCGGAGCGGATCAAAGCAGTGCACAAGGCCGCCCCCGAATCCGAGCTGATCGTGGATGCCAACGAGGCCTGGACCGAAGCCAATCTGGAGCACAATCTCGCCGCCTGCGCCGCGGCCGGCGTCACCCTGGTGGAACAGCCGCTGCCGGCGGGCAAGGACGAGGCGCTGGCGCGGATCAGGCGGCCGCTCGCGGTCTGCGCCGACGAGAGCGTGCATGACCGCTCCTCGCTCGCGCCTTTGCGTGAACGCTACGATGCCGTGAACATCAAGCTCGACAAGACCGGCGGCCTCACCGAGGCGCTCGCCATGGCCGATGCCGCGCAGGCGCTCGGCTTCGAGATCATGATCGGCTGCATGGTCGCGACCTCGTTGTCGATGGCCCCCGCCATGCTGGTGACGCCGCAGGCGCGCTTCGTCGACCTCGACGGCCCCTTGCTGCTGGCGCGCGACCGCGATCACGGCCTGCGCTATGACGGCAGCCTGGTCTATCCGCCGGACGCTTCGCTCTGGGGATGAGCCTCGAACCGATGCCGCGCCGACCAGATCACCAGCGCGCCGGCCGCGGCCATCGCCGCCATGACGTAGTACAGGCCATCACCGATCCGGGCGTAGATCGCGCCTGACGCGATCGAGGTCGCTGCGCCCAAGAGCCCATTGCAGGCGGCATAATAGCCCTGCCCCCGCGCGATCTGATGCGAGGGCACGCGCTGCACCAGCAGATTCATGGTGCCGAGAATGGTCATGCCGAAGGTGAGGCCGTGGCCGAGCTGCACGATCGCGAGCAGCGCGAGCGGCGGCTCGCTCGCGGTGACGGTCCAGCGCAGCACGGCGCCCAGGCCCCCGATCGCCATCATCGTGGACGGATGCAGCGAGAAGCGCGGCGACAGCGCGAACACGACGATCTCGGCGATCACACCCAGCGTCCACAGTCCCGCGATCGTCAGCCCACTGATGCCATGGAGCTGCCAGTTGATGGCCGAGAACGTGTAATAGGCGACGTGGCTGCCCTGGATCAGCGCGGCGGAGGCGATGATGGCCCAGAAGCTGCCATCGCGCAGCAGCGCCGTATCGGCGCGCGCCTCGGCACTCCTACGTCTGATGTCGTCGAGCGGCTGAAGCAACAGGCTGGCGAGGATCGCAACGACCGCCCAGGCCACGATGACCCAGATCAGGTCGCGCGCCGCGATGACGTCGACGAGATAACCGCAGGCGAGCGAGCCCGCGGCAAAGGCCGCCGAGCCCCACAGCCGCAGGGGCCCGTAGTCGAGCCCGTAACGGGCAACACCACGCAGCGCATAGGCGTCGGTGAGCGGCATCGTCGGCGTCCACATCACGCAGGTCAGCGCATAGATCAGGAACAGCGCCAGCGGCTGCTGCTGCAGTCCAACCGCCGTGAAGCCGATCGCGGTCGCGAGCACCGACACCATCATGGCGGCGCGAATGGCCTGTCGCTTTTCGGCAATGGCCGTGACCTGCGGCAGCGTGGTGAAGCGCGTGATCGCCGGCAGCGCGTTGATGAGGCCGATCCAGGCCGCGTCCACGCCGATCGCCTTCAGCCAGAGCGGAAAGAACGGCAGATGCGTGCCCGAAACCGCGAAGACCGCCGAATAGAACAGCGCGAGGCTCACGGCGAATCGCCGCTTCTTCGCTGCCGCGATGGGGATTTGTGATTCGCCTGCCATCAAACCAATTGCGATTCGGTCGATATCGTGGTGATCGTTACAGTAACGCGCACTGATTTGCGCGACGAGATTGTCATGGCCAACGAAGCATTCGCCCTCTCGCCCATGTCTGCCCGCGCGGCCGAGCCGAACGAGCAGGATTACGACGCGATCCGCGAAGCCTTCATGGAGACCGCGCGCGGCCGCTGGTTCCTCGGCGAATACGCCAAGCGCAACCGCAATGCCGACACAAGCATGGTGCTCGACGCGGTCGCCAGAATCGAAGAAACCCTTGCGGCACAGCGACAACCCGTCGTCGAGGACCGCCTGCCCGAGGCGCTGGTCGAGATCCGCCGCGCCATTCGCGAGGCAGAGACGATCGCGATCGCGGCGTTCGATCCCGCCGCGATCGAGGCCAGCCTCGCGCCGATTCCGCGCGGGGTGCGCATCATCAAGGAGATCTCCTGGCGCTGGCGCGAGATCGGCGCAGACGGGCGAATCTGCGACCTCATTGATTCGCAGCTCGCCTCGATCGAGGCCGCTTGCGGTCAGATTTCGACCATCGACCCCCGCGTCGAGCTCAAGGCTGCGTTCGATCTGCTGAGGGATCGGGTCGAGCAGCTTGACGGCGGCGCATCGCCGCAGGCAGAACGTCCCTCGCCGACTCCGGTGCAGGAAACACCACCGCCCGTCACGAAGGCCGCCCCCTCCGAGATGGCGAGGGAAGCTCCCGTGGCTGTCACGGAGACGCCGCAGGACATCGCTGCGACTCCCGAGCCCGAAGCAGCCATTGAGGAGGCCGGCGCCGCCGAGGCATTCGCGATGGCTGAGCAGGCGACGGATGCGGCCACGCCGGAGACCGCTGCCGAGAGCGAGGTCGCGCCCGACAATGCCGCGCTCGAGAACGCCGCGCATGAAGACGTTGCTGTTGAAGAGCCGGTCGCCGAGCCCGGCGCCCTCGCGGAGGTGACCGAGGAGTTTGCGCTCAACGCCGCCGCGGAAGCCGAGGACGAAGCCATCCTCGAGGCGATCGCGCTGGAGATGGCCGCGCCCGATCCTGAGTTCGACGAGATCATCGAGCCGGTCGAGATGGCCGTCGCAACGCCGGAACCGATGCGCACGGAAGTCGCAGCGCCCATTGCCGCCGAGCTTCCGGAGCCGATCGCACCTCAGCCGGTCGTCGCAGCCGTTGCGGAAGACGCACCGATCGCGATGGACTCACTCGCGCGCCTCACCGACGCCATCGCGGAAGCCGCCGCCGAAGTGATGGAGCAGCAGGCCCCAGCCATGGCGGCGACGGCAACATTCGCCGCAGCGCCGAGCGCGGCACTGCCGATGCCCTCGCCTGTCCCCGAGCCCTCGCTCGGCGCCACCATCCTCGCCAGCGGCATCCTGCAAAAACCCCGCGCGCCCGCCAACGACCCCCTCGCACCGATCCGCCGCATGACTCAGGCCGAGAAGATCGCGTTCTTCTCGTAAAGCCGAGCACCGTGTCCCGGACAAGCTGCAACGCGCAAGCGTTGCAGCGCAGAGCCGGGACCCAGAGGCGACGAGCTCTTCGGCAATGGCCCCGGCTCGGCAGCGCACGGTCGAAGAGACGCTGCGCTGCGTCCGGGGCACGAGAGTTGGATTCGATGCGAGCTCCCTCCACACCGTCATTGCGAGCGGAGCGAAGCAATCCAGGCTGTCTCCGCGGAGGAAACTGGATTGCTTCGTTGCGCTCGCAATGACGTGATGAAACAGCGAGCGTCACTCCATCGCCGTCATCCTGAGGCGCGAGCCATGGGACGCAACGCGTCCTGTGGCGAGCCTCGAAGGATGAACGGCCCCGATGCAGCCGGGCCGTCGCCCTTCGAGGCTCGCCGAAGGGGCGAGCGAGTTCTGTGCGTCAAGTTCAGCAAAATTGATCATGGGGTCCGGCCAAGCCATCCCCTCGGAGCCGCCGCCGCTCGCTCGCCCCAAGCGCAGCGCTGGCGAGCGACGGCGGCGGAGAGGGGTGGCGTCCATCCCTTTGGTGGGCCTGAGCATCGTCAGGCCGCCTGACGCAGCATCTCCTTCTTGTGCTCCTTCAAGAGATCCATGTTCAGATAGCGATGGTCCTCGAGCCAGGCCTCGTGGCGCTCGACGGTGAGCGCCCGCACCAGCCGTAAACAGCTCTCGGCATTGGGGAAGATTCGCACCACGTAGGTGCGCCGCCGGATTTCCTCGTTGAGCCGTTCCAGCATGTTGGTAACCGGTATGAGATGTCTCGGTGCCAACGTTCCCGCTGCGGTGTTCTACATCGTGGCGTATGGTGCGACCATCGGGACAGAGGCACCGGGAGCACGAAGTGCGGGCAGGCCGATGTTATTCGATGAGCCGAGAGCTCGAGTTAGTAGCTGGCCGCCTCTGCGACTCGCCCGGTTG
>NZ_AXAZ01000074.1 GCF_000473065.1 Bradyrhizobium sp. WSM1743 | reverse complement strand
CAACCGGGCGAGTCGCAGAGGCGGCCAGCTACTAACTCGAGCTCTCGGCTCATCGAATAACATCGGCCTGCCCGCACTTCGTGCTCCCGGTGCCTCTGTCCCGATGGTCGCACCATACGCCACGATGTAGAACACCGCAGCGGGAACGTTGGCACCGAGACATCTCATACCGGTTACCAACCCAATCGAGCGCCTTAACTGCGAGATCAAGCGGCGGACCGAGGTCATCGGCATCTTCCCCAATGAGGACGCCATTGTCCGTCTCATCGGCGCGATCCTGCTCGAACAGAACGATGAATGGGCCGTCCAGCGTGCCCGCTACATGACGCTGGAAACCATCGCGCCGTTGAGCGATGATCCAACCGTCAGCCTTCCGGCAATCGCCAGCTGATCAGCCCGGCCCATGCCGGTGAACGCGGTGACCCGCCGCCAGCTACACCACGCGACGGGACACGATCCCGACTGTGCCGCGCGAGGTGACGTTCAAGCAGGGTGGACCGCAGCGAGGTGCTGGCGCTGCAGCGCACGCACGACGGCGCCTGCTGATCCGGTTGCAGCCGTAGCTCCGCCTACAGATGCCAAATTGACAATGCCTGCGAGGGCAAGCAGGTCCTTTGCGCCGTTCGCGCCGCGATCGACGCCGAAGAATGACGAGGCGGACGGGCTCTGATGCCTACGTCGCGCGGGTGGCCAAGGCCTGGCGCAGCTTGTACTCGAACTCTCCCCAGGTCGAAGTTACCGCGAACCGTCGTTGGGTGGGTCGACAGGGATCAATTCCTTGTTGTGATAGTACCGCGCCACGCACCCGATATTGCTGGTAATATCCGCACTGATCAGGGTTGCTGGTTTCCAGCGATGCTGCGGCACGTCGACCACTTGATCGGGGCGAGACGCGAGCAGTCGATCGCGCGCAACGGCTTCCTGCCAGAAAGGCCTGAACGTCGCCATTTCACGGCGGATGCGCGACCCTGTCGTGCTGAAATAGAGCGAGACGGCGATGATTGCCGTCAGCAGCAGCGGCCAAACCGGTTTGTCGAGTGAAATGGACGCGCCGCCGAGAGCGAGTTTGCGGCGCAGCTGCGTCCGATAGACCCTGCCAAGAAGCGAAGCGCAAAGCGTGAAGCTAAAGACGATCAAGATCAACGCCTGGTTCTGGGCGCGCTCGACAAGGCGCGCGCCGGTGATCAGCTGATGCAAGAAATACTCAAAATAGCAGGCGCCAAGAAGGAGCGCGACGATGCCCGCAGCCAGCCATTTCTCACGGCTGGGGTTCTGATTTTGCCGCGCGGGTATCGCAGTGGAAATGGTCACCACAACCACGAGCCAACCAATCAGTGACGGAGACAGCAAGAGTATACTGAAGTCCGTCAGAGAGAACATAAAGCTTTCCGTGATCGCGAATCCAACATCCCAGCTGTCGCCGACGGTGGCGATCCGCTGACCGTTACCTGGAGCTGCAGCAACGATCAGCCATCCAACCGCAGCGGCCGCTGCGATCACCACATGGTGGCCCACCTGCAACCTCTGATCGAAGACATGGCGGGCGAGCAGGGAAGCCGCAACGATTGCCACGAGCCAGACGGCGGTGAACTCGTTACAGGTCGCTGCCAGAAAGCCGCCGACAGCCGCCCACGCGGTTACTTGAATCGAAAACTGCCGCTCGCGGTCGATCGCGTAAACGCATTCTCCCAATATCAGGATAGTGACCAGTCCCGGGGGTACGTAGCAGGCGAGGCCGGGCAGCCAGTAGAGAAGATCATGCACGCTCGCCGTTGACCCCGCAATTGCGGCGGGAAACCCGAACATCAGCACGAGGAATGGCAGGCCGCGAACGTTCGGCCACATCCGAATCATGGCGAAAGCCGATCCGGCAACGAACAGGACCGCGAAGGCCATGAGCGTGGCGGCGTATGCCGACAAGATGCTGCTGCCGGCAGTTTTGGCGATTGCGGCCGGAACCTGAATGATCAGAAGGGCGAGGATGCGTCCCGACAAGCCCGTGTAGAACGAGAGCACCGTCTGCAGGAAGCCTTCGCGGACATTCTGGTAGGCCAAGCAGAAATCGTCGTGTTCCGGCGCACCGTAAAGCGCCAAGAAGATCAGGACGGTCAGAAAGATGAGGGGGCCCAGACATGCCAGAATCCATGCCGACCTGGCAAACGCTTGCCCCCTGGAACGTTCGACCTTTTCGGCAAATTCTGACGACATGCTCCCTACAACCCTCACCGCGCCCACGCGCGCTACCGTGCCTCAGTGTTTTCCAGACGCCGTCCAGATCAGGACACGCGGAATAGACAACTCCTCTCGGCGCCGAAGCGTTCGAGATCGGGGGACGAGCGGCCTTTGGCGGGGCCGAGACGTGGATTGGGCTTGCCAGTTCCGACGACGAAATGGTCCGCGCCGGGATGGCAAAGGGCAGATCAGACAGCCAATTGATTTTTGTTGGTAGATTCAGATCAGTGCGGAACTCCCTGCTGGGCCGTATGAATACGGAATTTTAGCCGTTTTGCGAAAAGCACGGCACGATTGCCAAATTTAAACCAAACCTACACCTCTCTAGCTAGAATCCGCGCACGCGCACGCGCGACGAATCGCGCGGGAAGCGTTGTTTTGGAGAGTCCATTGGCCACCGCAGTCTCCGTCAGTGCCACCAAAAACGCCGACATCGACGGCCTGCTCGCCGGCATCAAATGGTCGGGCACGATCAGCTATAGCTTTCCCGCGCTATCTCTCACCTACGCCAATCCCTACTACGGCGGTGATAGCGAGCCGACCACGTCGGGCTTTTCGGCGGCGCCGACCCAGATGCAGGCGGCGATCAACTACGCTATTGCGCTGATAAAGAGCTACACCAACGCCAGCATCACGTACAACGGCGCAGCCAGCGCCGACATTATGATCGCGCAGTCGCCGGCGGCCAATCCGACCTCCTACGCCTACTACCCGGGCAATTATGCATCCGGCGGCGACATCTGGTTTGGAACTCAATACAATTACTCGGACGCCAAGCTCGGCAACTACTATTTCACGACGGCGCTGCACGAGCTCGGCCACGCCTTCGGCCTCAAGCATAGCCAGGAGGCCGGCGGCCCCGCCAATGTCGCGGTGCCCACGGCCCATGACGACAGCGAATATACCGTCATGAGCTATCGCAGCTATATAGGTGCGTCGACCACGAGCGGCTACACCAACGAAGCGTACGGATATTCGCAGACCTACATGGCCAACGACATCCTCGCGCTGCAGACGCTGTATGGCGCGAACTTCACAACCCAGAGCAGCAATACCGTCTACACTTGGAGTCCGACCACGGGTCAGGAGTTCATCAACGGCGTCGGCCAGCTGGCACCCGGCGGCCGCGTCGGTGGCTCGGCTAACCGTGTCTATGAGACGGTCTGGGACGGCGGCGGCATCGATACGTACGACCTCTCGAACTACACGACGAACCTCAGCATCAATCTCAATCCCGGCGCCCCGTCGGTGTTCTCGACCGTGCAGCTCGCCAATCTCGGCAACGGCCATTACGCGTCTGGCAACGTCTACAACGCCTATCTCTACAATGGCGACGTACGCTCCTACATCGACAATGCGACGGGCGGCGCGGGCAACGACACCATCATCGGCAACGCCATCGCCAACGTACTGAAGGGCGGAGGCGGCAAAGACACGATCACAGGCAGCGGCAGCAATGACACCATTGACGGCGGTGCTGACATCGACACCGCGGTCTATTCGGGCAACAAGGCCAACTACGCTGTTACGTACAACTCGGCGACGCAGACCTTCACCATTGCCGATCTGCGATCCGGTTCACCTGATGGCACCGATACCGTGACGAACGTTGAGAATTTCCAGTTTGCCGACGGCATTGTCTCGAGTAATGCCCTCGCCAATCCCCCTTTATCGGTCGAGGCGATCGGCACCACGAGCCTGTTTCAGAGTGGCAGCAACTTCTACATGTCGCCGGTCGGTGGCGGAGCGCGCGTAGATTTGAAATATGGTGGCTCGCTGGTCACGGCAGGTGAGTTCGGAGTCTGGACTCCGGTGGGCGCCGAACAGACCGCGAGCGGATTTGACATTGCGTGGAAGGCGCCTGGCTCTAGTCAGTTCATCATCTGGCACACAGACGCCAACGGAAATTATCTGACCGACTCCGGCGTGCTGTCAGGCAGCAGCACCAGGCTCGAGCAGGCAGAGACCAGCTTGCATCAGGATCTGAACGGAGACGGAACGATTGGTGTACCGGTCACGACCATTGAAACATCCGGTGCGACCAGCCTCGTCGAGAATGGCGGTGGTAACTTCTACATGAACCCGGTTGCGGGTGGGACAGGACCCGAGCTGAAATACGGTGGATCACCGGTGGCGGCGGGACAGTTCGGGGTGTGGACGCCGATCGGCGCTGAGCAGACCGCCAATGGATATCAGATTGCGTGGAAAGCGCCGGGTACGAGTCAGTTCATTATCTGGTACACCGACAGCAGCGGCAACTACCAGAACGACACGGGAGTGGTGTCAGGTACCAGTGGCACGCTGGAGCAGGCGGAGAGCAGCTTTCACCAGGATCTCAACGGGGATGGGACAATCGGTCCCGCCGCAGCGACTGCGACGGCCATCGAAAGCTTCGGCAGCACGAGTTTGGTCCAGAGCGGCGCGAATTTTTACATGAACCCCGTTGGCGGCGGTTCTGGACCAGAGCTGACCTACGGCGGTTCCCCGGTCGTGGCCGGCCAGTTCGGCGTATGGACGCCGATCGGCGCAGAACAGACCGCGAGCGGATTTGACTTTGCGTGGAAGGCGCCTGGCTCGAGTCAATTCATCATCTGGCACACCGATAGCAACGGCAATTATCTCAGCAACACTGGTGTGCTCTCTGGCGCCAGCACGACGCTGGAGCAAGCCGAGAGCAGCCTTCATCAGGACCTCAACGGGGATGGGACGATCGGCGTTCCTGCCTCGGCGCCGTTGGCTGCGGTTTCGGCCGCGGGCAACTTCGCTTTCGCGACGGATGCTGCCAGCCCTGCAAGCTTCCACTTCGACGCTCCGGACGCGATGCCTGGTCCAAGTCCAGTGGTGGCGAATGCACTGCCGCCCGCCGAGCAGCCGCACGATACAATCGTAACGTCGACGTTGGCGAAGTATCTGGCCGGTCTGCATCTCGATCATCCGCTGCTCGCCTGACGACAGGCGTCGGGCGATTTGCTGTGCGCGTCAGGTCGCGCAGTGCCGAATCGTGTTGCCGAAGGCATTGTCGAACGGGCAAACGATCGGGCTGTCGTTTAGCCGGATCGATTGCGGCGGCGCTATGTTGATTCCCGCACCTTGATTTCGACTTGAGGCATTACGCCAGCATAGAATGTCTTTCGGCGCCAGCGATCTATCCGCTCTTGAACTACGATCTCGAAGATCGCGGCGACGAGCGCCGAAAGTGACAGCACCAGAATGAACATCCCAACGATTGCCGGTCGCGAAGGCGCGTCATAGGTGAACCATCCCAACGAGATGAGCACCTCGATCATCAGAACGTGGACCAGATATACGCCGTACGAAATATCACCGAGAAAATTCGAGGTTGGCTGGTTGGAGTGCGCGAAGGCCGTTGGCATGGTGATGGCGATAGCGAGGATCATTCCGAAGTTCGGTAAAATGCCGTTGAGTTCAAAGGCTGCAAAATGGCTGACGCAGAGATAGACCGAGGTCAGCAAAAGCAGGGGAAGTGCGGCTGATCTCGACCACGTAAATCCATCGCGGAGCCTGAATAGTACTATCCCCAGGATAAAATAGCTGACCTGCGAATAGAACGGAAAATAGGCGCTCCTCCACTCCCCAGCGATCACAAAGTATGTTTTGACAGCGAATGACAGGAAGGCGACGGCAATCAGCTGCCAATTGCGGTATTTCAGAAATAACGGGGTGAGTAGGTAGAAGGCCAATTCTGCGCTGATCGACCATGATTGGCGAACCGGAAGCAGGAGATTGGCGCGCTCATTGATCGCGATCAGATCCTGGCCCAGCAAGGTAATGTTGGCGAGCCAGGGAGCATCGGCTGTGCCAAACGCATTGAAGATCGCAGTCTTGTTTGTTGCGAGGCCGCTGAGCCAAAACAGCCAGGTCAGGACAAGAACGGTCAGATAGAAGGGGAGCAGCCTCAGGTATCGGCTCAACCAGAAGAGCAGCGCCGAAAATCGACCCTGATATCTTGGATATGCGGCGGCCATGTAAAAGCCGCTCACGAAAAAGAAGGCCTCGACCGCGGCGAGGCCGCCGACCGTCTGATATACTCGATGGAATTGGCAGTGATAAGCGACGACGACAGCTGCCAGTAAGAAGCGTAACCATCCCATCCCGCCGCCATGTCATATTCCAACCAGATCGTCAAATTGGAGGGGCTCGATTGCTGCGGACCGAGCTGGCCGGGGACTCCGGGAATATCGATGGTCAGGACCCAAAAAACAGATGCCTATTCGTGGAAATCTTGCTCTATCAATCTCGCGGCCTCGTTTTGTTGCAGCGGTGGCGTTGCTGGCTTTTGCGGCCGTTCTGGCGTCGAGCCTGATCCTGAAGATGGACAGGGGCTTCGACTTTACCGACGAGGCGTTCTATTTGATGCTGGCCCAGAGGCCAACGGAATATGATCTGGTCTTGGGACTTTTCAGTTACGCCATTCGTCCCTTGTACCTGCTCGCGGGCGAATCCGTGTCAGCGTTCAACCGCCTCGGTGCTGTCATTCTTGCCGGCTTGGGAGTTTCATTGGGCTGGGCTGTCTTGACGAGATTGAAGCCTTCCTGGCGAGATCCGGATGCGATCTTGATCGTCGGCACGGCCTTGCTGGCTCCGTTCTTCTACTACACCTATTGGCTTCCCACGCCGTCTTACAATTGGCTTGTCCTGGTCGCTGGTTGGATATTGGCCTTGGGATTGGTGCTTTTGCAGTCACTCCCTGTCGTTTCCGCATTCGCCGCGGCTCTTGCAATCGCCGTCGCGCTTTTTACCAGGCCTCTCAACGTCATGGCGTACGCCGCGATCTATCTCCTGGGAGTGCTATGCGCGCTCCCCGACAATCGGGGGCGACTGACGCAGCTCGGTCGCACGATCCTGTTCGTCGCATGCTTTCTTGTTGTGCTGGCAGCGAGCCTCCCTCTCGGAACGATATTGAACCAGATTAATGGCTATTTCGCCGTTTTCGGCGGATCCCATCCGAACCCCTTTTCGATGCGCGATCAGCAGATCGAATTCCTTCGCGAAGGGTGGGTCTGGTGGGCGAGCGGAGGATTGCTGCTGGTGTGCATGTTCGCCCGCTACTCCGGGCGAACCTTCATCGGAAGATGGGGAGAGCTGATTGCTTTTTTTGCAATTGTCCTGCTCGGATTGTCACTCCTACGGCGATCGTTTGACCCCGGTAACTGCCATGTTTTTTCTTTGCTTGGCGGAGGCGGCTTCGCGATGCTTTCAATCGCGTGTCGACGGGACATCAGCCTCAAATGGATTGCACTCCTTGCCCTGATCGGGCTCATTCCTTGGGCTGCGACGTTGGGAAGCGCCGGAAGGGTGTGCTTTCAGGTCGCGCTCTTTCCGGGCTTGTCATTGATGGTGCTGGTGGTCGCCACGGGTCTGGTGCTTCCGCGTTCGTTCGGCTTGACGCTGGCTTGTTTCGTCGGCGCTTACCTTGTGTACAGTGCAACGGCTGCGGGTTTGACATCGCCTTATCGATTGGCAACCCCAATCATACTGCAAACTCTTCCAACTGAGGTTGGCCCGGACTCCACGCTGAAGCTTGATGAGCGTACCCGACAATTCATTCAAACGCTGCGGAGCGATGTCGCAAGCCGCGGCTTTTGCCGTGACGACCTTGCCATCGACCTCAGTGGCGAAGTCCCGGGTGCCGTCTTTGCGATTGGCGGCCGTATGCCCGTCTTCCCCTGGATCTTTGCCGGCTATCCGTCGTCGCATCGTCTTGCAAGCGAATATCTAAAGAGGGTTGGCCCCGAACGTCTTCGGCGCGCGTGGTTGATTCTGGGGACGGGCGGCCACTCCCTAAAGAAGGAGGAGTGGGAAGGCTTGGGGCTCGACTTCGCATCCCGAGCGCTCATCGATAATCTTACCCATCCTGTCGATGGCAGCGTTGTGAAACTATACGCACCGGTCGTTGAGAGGGAGCCGTGTTGATCCCGCGGTACAGTCTAGATGCCTGATCGCTGGTTCGAACTATCGTGGCAAAGAGCGCTTTCCCGTGAACGGCTCAAACAGGCGGGCGCACGTCATCCGCGTCGTGCCCTGCTATGTCTAGGGTGCAGGCCGCCCGTTGATGCTCGTGATGTTCAACACCCTGCAATCCTTGTTTGCAGATTCTCGCTCGTCGACGTGAACGAGGATACAGCCTCGAGCGGCCAGCGATGCCTGCATCTCCGGCGCCAGTGGGGTTCCGCCCAGCTTAATCGACAATTTGCTGTAATATAGCGCATTCGAGGATTGCTCATTCGGATCGAAGTACACGACCATGTCAGGCATTTTTCGCTTCAGGAAGAGGATGAGAGAAAGCTTCGGCTCCCATTCCAGTGCAGGACCCGTCGCGATCAGCACCGGATCCTTGTTCTCCTTGCGGGCTTCATAAATCAGGCGCGCCGCTTCGCTGACGGTCGTGTTCGCATCCGTGTTGAACTGCAGCCACCAGTCCCGGGCCTTCAACGTGTAAGGCGAGAAGAGGCCTCGATTGACAACGAGCGCGGTGAAAACACAGGCGATCGCGGCGGCTCCCGAGAGTAACGCGACCCTGCGATCGCCGTCCTTTGCAAGCCTGCCGAACACAAAGGCTGCGACAATGCCTTGCATCAAAGCCAGCGGATAGCCGTATCGCATGCCGATGGCGTCGTTCTCTCCGCCGTATGTCATCGAGAAGCTGATGTAGTAGAGCGTCAATCTGAGGACCTCGACCGAAAGCGCCGCGAGCACGAGTGCTGCAAGTTCGGCCCGGCTCATCTTCAGCCAGCCAAAGCGACGCGCGATCGCAGCGGCCGCCAGAACGAGAATCGGGACAAGGACGAGCCAGGCGAGCGCATCCCTGTTGTGATGATGCCGGTAGGACCACAATGGACCCCACGGGGCGACAAGGCCGGTGCCTGCCGTCGCAGTGATACGCAGCATGATTGCGAACACGATCGCGCCTGTGACGATCAGGACAGCGCCGGCCGAGACCATTCGCCTGGTACCGCTCAGGAAGCCGCAAACGAGCAGCAGCCCACCGACCGCGATCAACAGAGGTGAATCGGCTTCTTTCGTCGCTCCGAACAGCAGGGCCGTCGGTATCGCGAGCCAAAGTGCGGATGCCTTTCCGGTTTCGATCCATCGCCAGAGCAGCCAGATCAGAAATGTTCCGACTAGGATACATTCGATTTCCACCGGGCCGAGCCGGGGGAAGATATCGGCCCACGATTTGTGGCCGAGATAGAGCGCGGCAAAGACCAGCGCGCTTGGGATGCCAAAAGTGTGAAGGATGAGAGAAAACAGCACCGTCGTGGTGCCCAGGTACAGCAGGAAATTGGCGATGTACCACAGGCGAATGTTGTTTCCCAACAGGTAGGTCTTGATCGACTTCAGGGGATAGAAAGCGGGACGAAATCGCGTGGCCGATCCGGTGTTCGCCAGTTCCTGGTATTCGTCGGTGTTCTTCAGATCAGTCCAGATCTCGTGCAGCGTGGCGGTCGGCTTGTCGCCCAGCGGATAGAGGATGTCGTGATCGTCGATGAGCGCCGGCGTCGCGCGGTCGATAAAGGCTCCGAATTGCAGAATGAAAAGACCGGCAAGGATAGTCGCAAAAATGAGTATTATCGTCCAACGGGGCTGTTCTTGCATGACTCGGTCTGTGGCTGGCGATCAGGGGCGGCTTGCGAGTCGGACCATAGCGATGTTGGCCGCCATATGTCGACACCGTCGCGGAAGTGCGCGCGTCGGATATCGCCGGCGAGGCAGGCCGTGGGCCTTTCTGGTGGCTCGCGCTCCCAATTGACGGCCTAAAATACCTGCAGTAACCAGTGCTCAATCGGAAGTATTTTCCAGGATCTCGGCAGGGTTTCCATGAAAGTCGTCATTCTTGCGGGAGGTCTCGGCACCCGCATCGCCGAGGAGACCAGCACGCGTCCGAAGCCGATGGTCGAGATCGGCGGCCGGCCCATCCTCTGGCACATCATGAAGATCTACAGCCACTACGGCTTCAATGATTTCGTGATTTGCCTTGGCTACAAGGGCTACATGATCAAGGAGTACTTCGCGAACTACTTCCTGCACATGTCCGACGTGACCTTCCATCTCGCCGAGAACCGGATGGAGGTGCATCGCGAAACCGCCGAGCCCTGGCGGGTCACGCTGGTCGACACCGGCGAAGAGACACAGACCGGCGGGCGGCTGAAGCGGGTGCTTCCTTATGTCGCGAACGAACCGTTCTTTGCGCTGACCTATGGCGACGGCGTCGCCGACATCGATCTGGCCGCCGAGATCGCCTTCCACAAGGCGCATGGCCGGAGGGCCACGGTCTCGGTCGTGCGGCCCGCGAAACGCTTCGGCGCGGTCGCGATCGAGGGCGACCGGGTCGTCAATTTCGAGGAGAAGCCAAATGACGATGGCGGCTGGATCAATGGCGGCTTCTTCCTGCTGTCGCCGTCGGTCGGCGACCTGATTGCCGGCGACAAGACGATCTGGGAGCGCGAGCCGATGGAGCAGCTCGCGCGCGGCGACGATCTGCGTGCCTATGTGCATCCCGGCTTCTGGCATCCGATGGATTCGCTGCGCGATCGCAATTTCCTCGAGGGTGAGTGGGTGGGTAACCGCGCCAAGTGGAGGATCTGGTGACGGATCCGGCATTCTGGCGCGGCAAGAAAGTCTTTCTCACCGGGCATACCGGCTTCAAGGGCGCGTGGGCCTCGCTGCTGCTGCGCCGTCTCGGAGCGGACGTCTATGGCTATGCGCTGCCGCCGACACACCAATCCGCATTGTTCGTCACGGCGCGCATCGCCGAAGACATCAAGCACCGCCTCGCCGATATTCGCGATCTCCCGACCTTGCGCGCTGCGATGGCGGAGGCCGAGCCCGACATCGTCATCCACATGGCAGCGCAAGCGCTGGTGCGACCCTCTTATGAGGAGCCGGTCGAGACCTTTGCGACTAATGTGATGGGCACTGTGCACGTGCTGGAGGCGGCGCGGCAGCTTCGCAAGGTGCAGGTGATCCTGAACGTCACCAGCGACAAATGTTACGAGAACAACGGCGCGGGCGTCGCCTTCCGCGAGGACGATCGCCTCGGCGGCGACGATCCCTACAGCAACAGCAAGGCCTGTGCGGAGCTCGTCACACATTCCTATCGCCACAGCCTTTTCAATACGAAGGGCGCGGCGCGTGTCGCGACGGCGCGCGCCGGCAACGTCTTCGGCGGTGGCGACTGGGCGCGCGACCGCCTGGTGCCCGATGCGATGCAGGCCTTCCTCGACGGTCGCGCACTGCGCATCCGCAATCCCAATTCGGTGCGGCCCTGGCAGCACGCGCTCGATCCGGTGCTCGGCTATCTCACGCTGGTCGAGCGGCTGGCGGGCGACGAGCGCTTCATCGGCGGCTGGAATTTCGGACCCGACAAGGCAAGCGAGGTGCCGGTCGGAACCGTGGTCGAACGTCTGATCGCACTATGGGGCAGTGGTGCGCACTGGACGGCGGATGCCGGTCCGCATCCGCACGAAGCCGCCTATCTCAGGCTCGACTGCGCGAAGGCACACACCAAGCTCGGCTGGACGCCGCGGCTCGACCTGGCGCAAGGCCTGCGGCTCACCGTCGACTGGTACAAGGCGCTGCGGGAGGGCCGGGACCTGCGCAAATTCTCGCTGGATCAGCTCGACCAGGTCGTCGGCATCGCCCACACCGCGTGATCAGCGCGGCAGTTCAAGAATCTCGGCGATGCGGGCCTGCGGCGAGACCGCGTGCTTCAAATACGCGCCCGAGCGGACCGCGAGGTACGATTTGAGCAGCACGACGAGCACGAGGATCGCGCGCTCGATCTCGGGCGACAGATCGGTTCCGCCGAACGCCGCCGTTTCCAGCATCGGCCGATTCTCCATGAAGGTCAGCCAGTAGAGATAGTCGTAACCGGCGATACCGACAAAAGCGTCTTCCCAGTCGATGACGCGCGGCTCAGTGCCCGCAAGCATGATGTTCTTCGGTCCGAAATCGCCGTGACAGAGCGCCTGGGGTAGGGCACCGAGACGACCCTCAAGCCGCGCGATGAGCCGGCGCGTCTCGGCTGTGGTCGCGGGCAGGAGCAGGTCACGATCCGACAGCGTCTCCAACGCATGGGCGGCGGACGACAGATATTGCGCGAAGGAGGAAAGATTCTCCGGCCGCCAATCGCCAAGCCGTTCGCCATACGCATCTGCCATCGTAATTGCCTCGGCCGGCCGCATGGGGCCGGCCAGCGGGGCGAGTGCGGGCATCAGGAGACAGAGCCGGCTGCTTCCATCCGCAAGCGGAACCTCGAAACGGTCGATCACGATCGTTCCGCCGTAGAGCCGAGCGAGGATGTCGATTTCCTTGGCAAGGCTGGCGCGGGCTTCTGTGCCCGGAAGATGCGTCTTCAGAAACCGTTTCTCGCCCGCAATCGTCACATCAAAACAGATGCCGAGCGTGCCGCCGAGGACCGGCGTCACGGCCGCATCGCGATCGGATGACTGCAGCTGCTGCCGGAGCGCTGGCAGGATGCGCGCGCGGTCGGCGGCGATGTCGGGGCGGTCGTCGGTCTCGAAGAACGCGATCTTACCCAGCACGATAGAGCGGGCCCAGATAGTCGATCTGGTCGTAACCGAAATGGCGGGCCAGCGCCGCGGTGCCCTGTACGATCTGCTTGCGCTCGTCGTCCGAGAGTTCCTCGATGACGACCTTGTTGTAGTCCTTGGTGCTCCTGAGCACGGTGCCCCAGGGCGCGATCGAGTCCTTGATCTCGACCGCGTTCCAGCTCGGATAGAGCATGCTGTCGGCAAACGGCACGCCGATGAAGCTGGCCGCTTCCGTCATGAACTTGCGCTTGTCCTCGACGAGATCCTCGTAGCGGAAGATGCGCACGTTCTGCGGATACATCTTGGCGAACATCTCGACCGTCGAGTGATAGATGTTCCAGGTGATCAGGTACTTCGTCAGCGGCTGCGGGAAAGGACGGCGCTTGGTGTCGCGATAGGCCGAGAACGGATTGCGCACGATATGCAGGATGCGGATGTTCGGGAAGTCGCGCACCATGCGGTCGGCGTCGATGCCGATCGCGGGCGAGTAGCCGACATGCACCATGCCGGGGCGCGGCTTGATGTAGTAGTTCTCCCAGGCGGTGAAGGTCGAACGGAAAAAGGCCTCGATGACCTTGCGGCGGGGGATCGGTGCCTCGCCGCACAGCCGGACGAATTCGGCGACGCGCTTCTTCTCGTCCAGCACGCAGTCGGCATCGCGGAACTTGGAGCCGTTGCGCTTGCGCAGGAACGTCTTCAGCTCTTCGTCGATCATCTGCTCGTAGAGCTCGATCGCCGTCAGCCCTTCCGGGAATTCGGGATAGCGGTACTGGACGCGCTCGACGGAGGCGAGGAAGTCGTTGAAGTTGCGGTTGCCGAGCTGCGACTCGAAGGGATAGACGAGCAGATCAGGATGGCCGTCGAAGTGACGGTGGGTGACGTTGCCGCCGTGCTCGAAGCCCGCGGAAACCATGGCCAGCTTGAAGTCGCTCATGCACCTACCCCTGTGTCGTCGAACGTCGATTCTGGTCCCCCGTTTAGCTGCATGGGCCGGATAATCAAGCTCAGAAGGAGCTCCCGGAGGCCAGTCCCCAGCTCCGACCCGCGCCCCGGGCAATTCCGATCGCGGGACATTGACGGGCCCGGGCGGCTGATCTACCCGGGGCGCCATGCGTATTTTCGTGACCGGCGCTAGCGGCTTTCTGGGCTCCTACCTTGTTCTGGACCTCCTGGAGCGGGGGCACGAGGTGGCCGTCCTGCTGCGGCCGAACAGCGATTCCTGGCGACTGGGAGAGGCCGGCGACCGGTTCCGCGTGATTCCGGGCGCTATGGAACACCTGGACGGTCTGCGCGCGGCCCTGGGAGCCTTTGCTCCGGAGGCGGTAGTGCACATGGCCTGGCGCGGGGTCGCCGGCAGTGACCGCAACAGCCCGGTTCAGGCGGCCAATGTCGCCGAGACTGTCAAGCTTGTCGAGCTCGCCGCCGAGGCCGGTGCGAGGACCTTCGTCGGTGCCGGATCGCAGGCCGAATACGGCCCCTATGATCGCGCAATTCGCGAGGACGATCCGGCACGGCCAACGACGCTCTACGGCATGGCCAAGCTGGCGGCGGGTTCGATGGCGCTGCGCCTGTGCGAGGAGCGAGGGCTGCGTGGCGCGTGGCTGCGGATCTTCTCGACCTATGGCCCGAAGGATGCGGACTACTGGCTGATCCCGAGCTTTATCCGGAATCTGCGTTCCGAACAGCACATGGCGCTGACGGCCTGCGAGCAGCGCTGGGGATTTTTGCACGCGCGCGATGCCGCCGCTGCGTTCCGGCTTGCAAGCACGCAGGTCGATGCGCGCGGCGTCTTCAATGTCGGCAGCCCGGAGGCGCCGCCGCTGCGCGAGACGGTGACGCGGCTGCGCGATCTCGTCGATCCCGGTGCGGTACTCGGTTTCGGCGAGTTGGCGTACCGCCCCGATCAGGTTATGATCCTCGCCGCGGACGTTTCGCGCATGCTCGCGTTGGGCTGGAAGCCCGAAGTGCCGTTGGACGAAGGACTGCGCGAAACGGTAAACTGGCATGACACGATCAACTCCTCCCGCAAATCGTCATGAACCGAAGGAGTTTGCGCGGCGCATTCGCGCGCACGCGCTGCGTATGGTGCATGCCGCCAAGGCCTCGCATATCGGCGGCTGCCTCTCGATGGCGGATATCCTGGCCGTGCTCTACACGCGCATCCTGCGGCTGGACGCCGCCGATCCGCAGGCCGCAAGCCGCGACCGCTTCGTGCTCAGCAAGGGCCACGCCACCGCGATCATGTACGCCACGCTCGCCGAATGCGGCTTCTTCCCGCTGGCCGAGCTCGATACCTATTGCCGCGACGGATCGATCTTCACCGGCCATGTCAGCCATGCCGTGCCCGGCGTCGAGGTCTCGACCGGTTCGCTCGGCCACGGCTTGCCGATCGCGATCGGCATGGCGCTCGCGGCGCGCTCGGCAGGGGCCGGCAGCCGCGTGTTCTGCCTGCTCAGCGACGGCGAATGCGACGAGGGCTCCAATTGGGAAGGCATCCTGTTTGCGCCCCATCACAAGCTCGACAATCTCTGCGTCATCGTCGACTTCAACAAGATCCAGAGCTTTGGCTCGGTCGCCGAGGTGCTGAACCTCGATCCGTTCGCGGAGAAGTGGAAGGCGTTCGGCTGGCATGTCGAGGAGATCGACGGTCATGATGTCACCGCGCTCGAGCGCGTGCTGGGCGGCGTGCCGTCGCCATCGGGCCGGCCGACCGTCGTGATCGCCCACACCGTGAAGGGCAAGGGCGTGAGCTTCATGGAGAACAAGCTCGAATGGCACTACCGTTCGCCTTCGGATGAACTGCTCGCGCAGGCGCTAGCGGAGGTCGGCGCATGAGGACGACGTTCATCGAAAGCCTGTCGCAGGCGGCGAGCGAAAACCCCGATATCTGGCTGCTCTGCGGCGATCTCGGCTATTCGGTGCTGGAGCCTTTTGCCGCGAAATTCCCCGATCGCTATCTCAACGTCGGCGTCGCCGAGCAGAACATGGCCGGCATTGCCGCCGGCATCGCGCTGTCGGGCAAGACCGTGTTCATCTATTCGATCGGCAATTTCCCGACCTTGCGCTGCCTCGAGCAGCTCCGCAACGACGTCTGCTATCACGGTGCCGACGTCAAGATCGTGGCGGTGGGCGCGGGCTATGCCTATGGCAGCCAGGGCTACACGCACCACGCGCTGGAAGACGCGGGCATCATGTCGATGCTGCCCGGCATCGAGGTGTTCGTGCCCTGCGACCCCATGGAGGTCCGCGCGGCGACGCGCCTGATCGCAGGCAGCAGCAAGCCGTCTTACTTGCGGCTCAGCCGGCAAGGGGAGCCGAATCTCGGCGCCGCCGTGACTGACCTGCGCAAGCCGCGGATCCTGCGCGAGGGACGGGATGTCGTCATCCTTGCGTCGGGGCCGATCGCTTCGCGTGCGGTGGAGGCGGCCGGCGAGCTTGGCAGGCGCGGCCGGGATGTCGGCGTGGTCAGCGTCTCCTGCCTGAAGCCTCTCGACGAGGCCGCGATCCGTGACGCGGTGCGCGGCGCATCGCTCGTCGTGACGCTCGAAGAGCATATTCTGCGCGGCGGCCTGTTCAGTCTGGTGGCGGGCGCCTTCGCCGGTGATGCCAAGCGGCCACAGGTTACCGGCATCGGCATTCCCGAGCAGGGCGGCAAGACATCCAGTGCCGGTTCGCGTGAGGCACTGCTCGATGCCGCAGGCCTTTCGGTTCAGGCGATCGTCGCGCGGATCGAACAGTCGCTGCCGACGCGCTGACGCGTCACGTTCCTGGCGGCGGCGGGCCGAAATTGACGCGCTCGCGCTCGAACACCACGGGCTTTTCGCGCACTTGACCATAGATCGCGAGCACGTATTCGCCGATCATGCCCATGAAGAACAGCTGCACACCGCCGAAGAAGAACATGGCGACGATCAGGGTGAGGATGCCCGGCTCGGCCAGCTTCTGATAGAGCACAAGACCGATGATGAAGTTGACGATCGCGTAGGCGATGCTCACGGCCGAGATCAGGAAGCCCGCGAACAGGCCGAAGCGTACCGGTGCCGTGGTGAAGGACACCAGCCCGTTGAGCCCCTGATCGATCAGCGCGCTGGCGCGGTTCTTCGAAAAGCCCTTCTTGCGCTCCCGCCAGGTGTAGGGCACGCCGACCATGCGGCCGCCGCACTCGAATGTCATCATGCGCATGAACGGATAGGCGTCGCGAACGTGCCGCATCGCCTCGACGACGCGCCTGTCGACGAGCTGAAAATCGCCGACGCCGGGCGGCACCTTGAGTTCGGAGAATCGGGTCAGCACGCGGTAGTAGGCGTCTCGGAGCCCGCGCATCAGGCGGCCTTCTTCCCGGACGGCGCGGATGCCGTAGACGATCTCGTTGCCGGCTTCCCACAGCTTGACGAATTGCGGGAGCAGCTCGGGCGGGTCCTGAAGATCCGCCGGCATGAACAGGAGAACGGCATCGCCCGTGCTCGCCATCACCCCGTTAAAGGTATTGCGCAGCGGTCCGAAGTTGCGTGCATTGACGATGACCTTCACCGAGGAATCCCGTGCGGCGATCTCGCGCAGGATTTCGACGGTGCGATCGTCGGAGGCGTTGTCGCAGAAGATGTGTTCGCGCTGATAGCCTTTGAGGTCGTTGTCGAAGATCTGCCGGATTGCCTCGTAGCAATCCCGCACGTTCAGCTCTTCATTGTAGCAGGGCGTAATAACGCTGATTGTCTTCACAATCGTCTTCCTCAATGAATGACGGGCTATAGCAGGTGTCCCGGATGGCAGACGGGAGTCTTTAACGGATGTGGATGCCGCGTGCCAGTTTGCTACCGCAATGCGAAGTGCGAATCAAACCGGCACGGCCCTACCCTGATGTTGCCGATGAGTTCGGAAGCCGCTGTTGATGGTGGCGATCCGAAATATCAGGATTTTGTCGACATCGCCGGGGCCGGCTGATAGCTCAGGATCTCCACCAAAGCCCCAAATTGCTACCGCCAGAGATGTCAGCCCCAGTTCGACAATTCGTAATTTCTACGCTCCGGCGAGCCCTGGGCCGCGAGGACCTGCGGTCTTATGTCCGGCTGCGCCGGCTTGCCCTCGAAAAGAGATTCTTCAAGAAGCCGATCTCGGTTCCCGAGCTGCGCTCGGCCTTCGAGAGGTTGGGCATCAAGGCCGGGGCCACGGTCTGGGTTCAGTCGTCCTGGAATGAATTCTACAATTTCCCGGGCAAGCCGTCGTCGGTGATCGATTTGCTTCTCGACCTGATCGGCTCCGAGGGCACGCTGGTCATGTCCGCGATTCCCCTTGTGGTCGACGATCGGAAGGTTCTGGAAATCCACCGAGAGCCGGTGTCCACAGGCCTGATCGCCGAGACGTTCAGGCGCTATCGCGGCGTCAAACGCAGCATTCACAATTCGTCCTCGGTGATCGCATTGGGGCCGAAGGCGGAATTTCTCGTGAAGGACCACCAGACCACGGAAACGTCGTGGGATCCCGATTCCCCCTATCAACGGCTGATGGAGCTCGATGCGATCTGCGTCGGACTGGGAGTCGGAAGGTTTCTGGCAACGTTGACGCCACTGCACGCCGTCGAAAGCATCCTTCGCCACGAGAATCCGGATTTCGCGGCGATTTTTGACGGCTCGACCACTTATCAATGGCGGAACCGCGACGGGGACGAGGGGACGCACACCTATCTGAACCGGAACGGTGCCTTCGACGCGGCGTGGCTCGGTCGGCACTATCCCCGTGACAGCTACATCGAGTTTCGCCTGTCGAACTTATGGATGTGGTCAATTTCGGCGCGCGACGCGATCATGACGGGTGTTTCCCTCGGTCGGCGTGGTATCAGCATGTACCGGATGCCGTGGCACAGACGCTTTCTGGCCTGATGCTATTGCGTTGAAATCAAAGGGGAAAACTTCGGTTGAAGCGATGCAGGCCGGAGTATATGAAGGCATTTCTCAACCTCGAAGGGCCCGATCAGTGGATAAGCAGGCAGACGTCATTGGCCGATTGCAGGCAATTTTCCGGGAGGAACTCGATCTCCCGAATTTGCAGATTTCGCCGCAGTCCACCCCTGACGACGTGGATGGGTGGGATAGCCTGGCGACCATTCGCATCGTTGCTGCGGTCGAAAGGGAATTCGATCGCGAGTTCGAAGCTGCGCAGATCGAGAGCATTCGTTCGGTGAGCGATTTGATCTCGATGATCGCCACGTGAAACTGCCCGGTTCTTCCCAATACGAGTGAGCTGTCGTGATCAAGCCGATGATGAGGTGGTTGCCCCAACCCACGGCAAGTGACATCGAACTCAGCCGCACTCTTGGCGGCAGCAATGTCGCCGATTTGGTTCGCCTGGCGCAATTTGACTGGGACGCGGGCGGCCTCAGGCGCCTCGCGACCGGCCTCTCCAGAATTCAAGACGCGCACACCGGCCTGCAGGCGGTTCGCGTGCTGCTGCTCTCGAATTCGACCGCGCGGCACCTCAAGGAGACGCTGATCGGCACCGGACTCCGGCATGGCTTGCGTGTCGATGTCATGATCTCGGAGTACGAAGATCCCGAGGTCTTGCTCGAGCGCGATCGCGATGGCATCGCCGCTTTCGGCCCCGATATCGTCGTTCTTGCGATGGATGTACATGCCTTCGGTCTGCGGCCCGCGCCTGGGAATCTCGAAGCTGCGGCGGCAATCGCCGACCGGGCGCTGGAGCGTCTGCGCGCCATCCGCGAGAGCATCGGTTCATCGCTCAAGAAGCCCGTCATCTTTCAAACTTTGACGCCGGATTCCGCGCACGTCAGGCTGCATGTCGACCGGTTGACACCGGGCTCGCACGCCGACCTTGTCGGCCGGGTCAATGCGGGACTGTCCGAATTCGTGAAATCCAGCGGTGACCTGCTGCTGGACGTTGCGATGCTGTCCGAGAGAATTGGCCAGGACAATTGGTTCTCCGCGCGGCACTGGGCTTTGGCCAAGTATCCGTTTGCACCGGAGAATGCACCGCTCTATGCGGAGCATGTTGTCAGGCTGGTCGCGCTGAAGTTTGGCAAGTCGCGCCGGGTTCTCGTGCTCGATCTCGACAACACCATGTGGGGCGGGATCGTCGGCGACGACGGCAAGGAGAACTTACTGCTCGGCTCCGGAAGCCCGGTCGGAGAGGCTCACTGCGCGCTCCAGGCCATGGCGAAGGAATTGCGCGACCGCGGCATCGTGCTCTGCGTCTCCTCCAAGAACGAGGAGAGCGTTGCCCTGGATGCGTTTCGCACGCACCCCGAAATGATTCTGGTCGAAGAGGACATCGCCGTCTTCCAGATCAACTGGACCGACAAGGCGGCTAATCTACAGGCGCTGTCGGAGATCCTCAGCCTTGGTCTGGATAGTTTCGTCTTTCTGGACGACAATCCGGCGGAGCGCGCGCAGATCCGCTTTGCGCTGCCCCAGGTCGCCGTGCCTGAACTCCCCAAGGATGTGACGGAGTGGATCCCGGTCTTCCAATCGGCCTGCTACTTCGAGGCAACGGGATTCACGGCAGAGGATCGTGACCGGGCCGCCTATTATCGGGCCGATGCGCGGCGCTCGGCGCAACTGAAGTCGTTCGCGCGGCAGGAGGATTATCTCCAATCGCTCGATATGGAATTGCAGGTCAATCCGTTCGATGCGATCGGGCGCAAGCGGATCGCGCAATTGATCTCGAAGTCCAACCAGTTCAATTTGACGACCAGACGCTATTCCGAAGCTGACGTGGCGTCGGCCGAGGCTGACCCGCGCCGCATCACCATGCAGATGCGCCTCAGCGACACCTTTGGCGATAACGGCATGATTGGCGTCGTCATCGCCGACATCGGCGCGGATGCGATCGAAATCGACACATGGCTGATGTCGTGCCGCGTCCTTGGACGCGGCGTTCCCGAGGCGACGTTGGATTTGCTCGTTGCTCGTGCCCGGGATCTGGGCAAGGGGTTCGTGCGCGGCATCTACATCCCGACCAAGAAGAACATGATGGTCGCGGATCACTATCGCAATCTGGGATTCGAATTGACCGGTGAGCGTCCCGGCGGCGAGACCACCTGGGAGCTCGCCGTGTACGCCTATCAGGACAAGAAGCCGCCCATCCGCATTCGCGATGCCGTTGGCGCGCATGGGGGAGACAGACTTTGAGTACGGCAGCAAGCCTGATCGATGAACAGCGTTTTCCGCAGCTCGCTGCGCTGATGCGCACCCAGTATGAACGGACGCCGGCACATCGTAGCTATCTCGAGACGCGGTTCTCGCACGCTTCCGCCGAGGACTTCGCGACGCTCGAGGAGCTCGCCAGCCAGATTCGCCAGATCGCCGGTCCGCGCCTGGGCGAAATTTGCGACGGCTACGATTTCATCTGCAAGATCGTGCGCGAGGAAGAGATCTTCTTCCGGCGGAAAGGGCGATACAGGCTCCAGACTTTCGAGGAGGCCAATCGTCTCGTCTACAGCAATACCGAATATATGGGCCACTACATGGATGGCCTGCTGCTGACTCAGATCTACTGGTCGAACCACACGGCCTGCTATCAGTTCTATCGCAACGTGTTCCTGAAGCAGGCGCCCGCCGGTTACGACTATCTGGAAATCGGTCCGGGGCACGGATTGCTGATCTATCAGGCTCTCAAGGACGAGAGATCGGGCAGCGTGAAAGGCTGGGACGTCAGCAAGGCAAGCATCGGCCAAACCTGGGATGCGCTAACGGTCATGGGCATGTCGGGCAAGAAGCCCGAGCTTGTTCTGCAGGATTTGTATGCCGTCCCGGACGACAGCGCGAAGTTCGATTGCCTCACCTTCTCGGAGGTTCTCGAGCATCTGGAGGATCCGAAGGGGGCCCTGGTCAAGTTGCGGTCGCTGCTCAAGCCGACCGGCCGGCTGTTCGTGAACGTCCCGATCAACAGCCCTGCGCCGGATCATCTCTATCTGCTGCGCTCGCCGGAAGAGGCGGTTGAGGCGGTCCGTGCGGCCGGCTTCGAGATCGAACGGGCGGAATTCTTCCCGATGACGAACCACACGATGGAGCAGGCGCGGAAGCACAAGCTCACGATTTCCGCCTGCATCATCGCAAGACCGAATTGATGTCGTCTCCCGCGCGCCCCGAGCTGATCTTCGACCATGTCGGCCTGGTCGTGCGGGACCTGAAGTCCGGCCTCGCCAATGTCTGCGCTCTGCTGCCGATCGCTTCGGCCACGCGGGTCTATGACGATCAGGTGCTTGGCGTCTCGGTCCAGTTTCTGCGCGATGCAGGCGGGGTGATGTTTGAACTCATCGCGCCGCTCGGGGACAATTCTCCGGTTGCAAAGATCGCGGCGTCCGGCAGGGGCGTGATCAATCAGGTCGCCTATCGGGTCGGGAATTTGGCAGAGGCCGCGGAATATTTCCGCGCGCGCGGCGCCACGCCGACGGGAGCGGCGAAGCCGGCGGTCGCCTTCGACGGCGCGCCGGTGCAGTTCTTTCTCACCAGGGAATTCGTCGTCGTCGAGCTGATCGAGAGCGAAGGCGCCTCGCGCGAATTTGTCCCTGTCTAAGGGCGCGTCGTCCACCCGCGCGCGTGCCGGCGCTACGCCAACAACTATGACCCTCGGCTATTCGGCGCGGCGAAGTCCGTTGCGGGCCGCCTCGAATGCGCGCTTCACGCAGGACAATACCGCGGGGCCGACCTGGCCGGCATCGAAATGGCCGGCAAATCCAAACAGGGATTGAAAGCCCTCGACCTCATATCCGCCTTCGGGAACCTGTGCTTTCGTCGGGAGATATCCGCAGAGCGATCCCAGATATCCGGCGTGAAGGCGGATGCATCCTGGCGGCTTGGGCACGGCTTGCCCGATCTCGCTTTCCCATTCGACCGACGGTTCTGCCGAGATGGCGACGATCTCGAGCGCATCATCGAAGCCGAGAACCTGCACGCACAGGGGCTTTTGCGGCGCTGTGCCGTGAAAGAAGCTGCTCAACGGGACGCTCGTCGAACCGATGCGCAGCTCCTGCGGGCTGAAGTTTTTCGCTGCAGGCTGCTGTGTGATCGCGTCCAGTTCGCTCGCGAGGCTGTCGCTCCAGCGCTGCCAGTCCCCCGCAGACAGGGACGGAAAGAGATTGCCGAAGAACACAATTCGTACCAGCCGCTGCAAGCGTTCGCGAAGAGGGACGGGCCGCGGTGCCGGCACGATATGCGGCCTGATGTTGCCGCAGAAGCCGGTCAGGAACACACACGGAATCGGACCGTACCGCCGGCGAAGCCGTTCGCGGACCTTGCCTGGAAAATCGGCGCTAATTGCATTGGTCGGAATGGCGGCGGTCGGGTGGCAGGTGTAGTGCCAGAGCAGCGCAATGGGCTGATCGCTGCGGACGTCGCGCAGGAGCAGAACCGTCGCCAGTTCGTTCTTCGGACCCTTCGGGTTTGGCGAGAAGGCGATACTGGTCAGGTTGAAACCGTGCATCCTGCCGATCGTCGGAAACGGCCAGTAGCGCCGACGATTGATCGAGTGCCGGAGCTGGCCTTCGAATATCTCGAAGACAACTTCCGTTGGATCCTGCTCCTGGACTTCTCTGACAAGATCGTCGACGGCATCGCCAAGCTCGGCCACATATCGCTCGTCCGGAACGCCGAGCGCTGCGCAGGCCTTGTCGGTCGCCGGAGCCCCGTGCGTGTGGGTGGCCTGCAGGACGATTTCGTTGCGACCGAAGCCCCGCTTCTCCAGGTTGCCGACGACAAGATCCTGTAGCTCCGAGCCGACCTGCAGAAGATCGAAGGACAGGAGAAGGATTCGGCGGCCGCGGCCCTCGAACAAAACGGCTTCGACTTCGATGGGGTCGAGAATGTCGGCGTTGGGGGCGGTCCTGGACGGATAGCCCGCAAGCCGGACCGCGCGGTCGCGCGGCGTGATGTCCCGGTGGCCCGCTCGCGCAACGATCTTCGACAACGTTCAGCCCTCTGGCATCCGAATGGTCCGGATGTCACTACTCAATTCCGCAACGTTCGTCCAAGCAGGAACCGGCATCTCATCGCTTGTGTGCGGACCAGCGGAATACTAAGGCTTACCCGGCAATGGGACAGCGGCATATTCGGAGCGGGACGGTGATTGGCCAGATGTGCCAGATCCAGCAGATCGAACTGCCTTGCTCGTGCACACCGTGACGGAATCAAGTCCGAGCCGCGTTCGCCGCATCCTGGGCGGATGGTCGGCGAATTCGATGATCGTTCTGCTTGCGCTCACGCAGCAGATCGTTCTCATTCCGTTCTTTCTGCGATATTTGGGGCATGAAACGCTCTCGGCGTGGCTCACCATTTTTGCCGCCGGTAGCCTGGTTCAGGCTGCCGATCCCGGCCTCCACGCGTGGAGCCTGAACCGCTTTCTGTCGTTCAAGTCGCGAGCAGATGCCGATCGTCGCACCCGCCGCTACTTCGCCGGCGTCCTGCTGCTTTTCATCGGTGTCGTCGCGGGCCTGATCGCCATCATCGGCATCCTGCTGATGCTGGTGAATCCCGCCGCTGTCCTCGGGTTTCGCAACGAGCCCGGATTCGACCTGACCTTCGCCATCGTGACGCTCGGCCTTGCGACGACGTTGCCGGTGAACCTTGCCAGTTCGCTGTTTCGCGCCCGTGGTCTGTACGGTCGCGTCGTTGCCGTGCAAGCGTGGGGCACGGGGCTAGGCCAGCTCGCGCAGGTGATTGCGGTGTTGCTGACGGGCAACCTGTTGGTCCTGGCATTGGCGTTCGTTGCCGGACAGGTCGGCGTCTCCGCGTTCATCCTCTTCTCCGATCTGAGACGGCAATTTCCGTTTCTCAGCGGCCTGCCGCGGCGTGTCTCCTGGAGGTGGGCGAGGGCTCAATTCGCCGGAGCATTTCCGTTCGGCGTCATGAATTTCGCCGAAGTCGGAATGTCGTATCTTTCCGTGCTGCTCGTTGGAGCCCTCGTGAGCGATCGGGCCGCGATCGCCCAATGGGTCCTCACCAGAACCGTTGCGAATTTCCTGCGTGGACTTTGCTACCAGTTCTCGCTGCCGATCGCGGCGGAGCTCGGTCACGACCATGCAGTGGGAGCGCGGGACAGCCTGCGGGCCCTTTATGCGAGAGGGCTGTTCATCGTGTCCTTCACGGTCAGCTTGATCACGGGTGGCCTGCTGTCGTTCTGGCACGAATTCTTCGAGCTCTGGACCGCAGGCGCCATTCCATATGACACGACGCTGGCCATCGTGCTGATCGGCGGCACGTGTCTCGTCACGCCGGCAACGTTCGCCATGAGCTACGCGAGCTACAGCGACAGAGGCACGCTGCTGCTTTGGACCAAGTCGCTGCAGATTGCGATCTTCTTTGCCCTCGCGGTATTCCTGATTCCGGCGCTTGGTCCGCTCGGGGCCGCGATCAGCCTTACGTCTGGCGATACGGTGGGTCAGCTCGGGGTCCTGTTCTCGCTTTTGCTGGTCCAGACGCTGCAGCATCCGCTTCGACATGCAGTGCTTCTGTTCGGAATGATGTTGGCGGTCGTCGCTGCGGGATTGGGGATGGGGATGCTTGCGCGCTATGTGGTGCCCGCAACCGGATTTATCGGTCTGGTCCTGCAATGCACCGTATGGCTCGCCGGCATGGCGTTGATCTGCTCTCCGTTGGCAAGAAGCGGCATCCGGAACAAGCTCATCGCGAGCATTCCGCATTGACGCCCCTCAGCGGGGCATCAGCGCAAGGCGGTGCTTCAGCCGCTCCATCTGCTGCGCGAAATGCTGTCGACCGAGCTCGGTTTCGCTGACGAGCTGCTGCAGCCGCCGCTCACCCGCCTCGCGCAGCCGCAAGGAAGTTCCTTCGGTCCGCAAGCTGGTGATCGCGTTCGCCAGCGAAGCCGGATCGTCATAGTCGAACAGGATCGCGGCATCGCCGGCCTGTGCCTTGAACGCCTCGGGATAGATCACGGGCGTTCCGACGGCCCAGGCCTCGAGCGGGGGCAGGTTGGTCGGGCCGAAATAGCTCGGCATGACGAGGGCCGCCGCGCCCCGATAAAGGGCGGCAAGCTCCGAGGACTCCACAAAGCCCAGGATCGTGACCTGGCCGGCAAGCCCGTAGGCGGCGATCGCCGCGTCGATCTTCTCGCGGCCGCCGCGATCCGATCCGCACAGCACCAGCCGCTCAGTCCGGCCTTGCTCGCGGAGCCTCGCAAGAGCCGCCAGCAGCGTGGGGTGGTTCTTGTGGGGCCAGAACTGAGCCGGGTAGAACAGATAGTCGCGTTCGAGCCGATACTTCTTCAGCACGGCGTCGTCACCGCTGTCGGTGCCGTCGGCCGATGAGACATAGACCGACGGGGAGAACGGGATCGAGACCATGCGCGATCTCTCGACGGCATAGCGCCGCGAGAGATCCTCGACCAGTTCCGGTGCGTTGACCAGCACCAGCACCGCCTTCATGCTGCCGAGGCCGAACAGGATTTCGCGCCGCTCGAACTCTCCGAAAGCGCGCACTTCCGGGAATTCCGGCGCGTCGCGGTGGCAGCCGTCGAAGATCGTGATGATGAAGGGAAGTTGATAAAGCAGTAAATGCCGTTTCGATGTCGAGGTGAAGTGCACGACGTCGATGCCGTCACGGATCAGAGCGCGCTCGAACGGCGACTTCAGCTCCAGCCCGATCTGCACGAGGTCAAACGGCTTGCAATATTTGAGGAAGAGGAAGGCGTAATCGAGCATGCCGAATTTCAGCAGGCGCGCCTCGATACCGAACTCCTTCAGGATTTGCTGGGTTTTCGGATAGGGCGAGTAGACGACAATCTCATTGTTGGACTTGGCAGCCCAGTCGCGAAGCCAGAGGACGTCGTTCAGGGGCTGCTGAAACCCGCCGCCGACCTCGAGGGCCTGCTCCAGCATCACCGCCAGTCGCAACGGCCTCACGGCGACAGTCTCTTTCTGGCGACCGAATAGGCGGCCCAGGTCTTGGAGTTCGGCGTGCCTTCGGTGAGCCAGGCGTAGTTGCCATCGGGCTCAAATCCGCTGGCCCTGAGGGACGCTTCGATCTCGAACGGAAACCAGTAGCGCATGCGGTGCGTCTCGTCGACGCGGCGGATGATCGAGCGGTCGGTGTCCTCGCAGAACAAGGTGTAGTTCACGAAGACTGTCGCGTCAGCCTCATCGTGGTCCGATTGCGCAATGCGGGTCAGCCGCAGCGGCTTGCGCTCGATCACCTTGACACGGGTCTCGACACCTTGCGCCAGGACGGCGCCGCCATACCAGTAGTCGAAGAGAAAGATCCCACCCGGCTTGAGCGCCGCGTGGGCGGTTCTGAACAGCGCCTCGAGTCTTGCGAGATCGCGCTGGTAGCTCGCCACGTGAAACAGCGACACGACCGCATCGCAGTCGCGCTCCGGGCCAATCTCGCAGGCGTCGCCCTGACGGAAGTGAACGGGCAACCCGGCCTCGGCCGCACGGGTCTTTGCCCTGGCGACCATTTCCTCGCTGAGATCGACACCGGCAACGTTCCAGCCGCGCCGGGCAAATTCGATCGCATGCAGGCCCGTGCCGCAGCCAAGATCGAGAAGCTTGCCTGATGTCGCAGCGTGATCGCGCAGGCGCCGTTCGACGAAATCCACTTCGGATGCGTAATCCTTGTCTTGGTACAGAAGATCGTACCAGGGGGCATAGTCCGCAAACACGGTCACGCCAAAATCTCCTTCAGCGCGTCCGCTGACCGGGCGATCTCCTCTTCAGTCAACGCCAGCCCGCTCGGCAGATAGAACCCGCGGCGGGCGATGCGTTCGGCGACCGGGTGCGACTCGTCGAGCATGAAGCCCATCCGGCGCAGCACCGGCTGCTCGTGCATGCACCAGAAGAATGGTCGCGTGCCGATGCCCTTCTCGCCCAGACGCCGCATCGCTTCCTTGGCGTCGAACGGAACGTCGTCGTCAAGGACGATGGCGTAGACCCAGTAGATGTTGTCGGCATAGTTGGTGCGGGCCACGGGACGGCGGATACCGGACACGCCCTCGAGATGCCCGTCATACAGCCTGCCGAGCCTGCGCTTGAGTTCGACCGTGCGCGGCAGCTGTTCGATCTGCGCGACGCCGAGCGCGGCTTGCAGGTTGGTCATGCGCGCGTTCCAGCCGAGCTCTTCGTGAATGAAGCGCTGCTGCGGCTGGAAGCAGAGGTTGCGCAGGCTTTGCAGCCTGTCAGCCAGCGCGTCGTCGTCGGTGAGGATCATGCCGCCCTCACCGGTCGTGACGTGCTTGTTCGGATAAAAGCTGAAGGTCGAGACATCGCCGAAGCTGCCGCAAGGCGCGCCGCGATAGGTCTGGCCGTGCATCTCGGCGGCATCCTCGATGACCTTCAGGTTGTGCTTGCGGGCGAGCGTCAGGATCGGTTCGAGATCGACCGGCAGGCCGTAGATGTGGACCAGCATGATCGCGCGGGTGCGCGGCGTGAGTGCAGCTTCCACCCCTTCGACGGTCATGTTCCAGGTCGACGGATCGCAGTCCACCCCGACAGGGACGAGGCCGGCGCGGACCACCGCAGCGGCGCAACTGATGATCGTGAAGGTCGGGATGATGACTTCATCGCCGGGTTCGAGCCCGAGGGCATGGACTGCGATGTCGAGCGCGACAGAGCCGTTGGTCACGGCAACGCCGTGGCGGCGACCTGCGATGCGAGCCATCTCCTGCTCGAAGCGCTTGATGAACGGGCCTTCCGACGAGATCCAGCCGGTACGAACGCATTCAGCCAGATACTCGGCTTCGTTGCCGTCCAGCAGCGGCGTATTGACGGGGATGAAATCGGTCACACGCCCGGGCCCTTGATGCGAATTTGCGACGCCTCGACTTCGTCGAACCTGGTCTTGTCGTTCTCACCGGAATAGGGGCCCTGCTTGACCTCGAACATCTCGACCGGCTCGAGCACGTGAAAACCATGTGCGCCGCTGCAAAGCAGAATGATGTCGCCGGCACCCAGCAAGCGGCTCTCAAGATAGTCCTCGCTCTCGGTGTAGAAGTCGACCTGGAGCTTTCCTTTCTGGATCAGCAGGACCTCCTGGGTGTAGTGCACTTCGCGCGTCACCTTATTGTGGCGATGCGGCGCGATGCTCTTACCCTCAGGGTGGCTCATGAAAGCGAGCTGTTGCGACAGTTCCGGCGTCGAAAAGAAGTGAATGCCCGCCTCGCGAAACGAAGCGCGCACGATGATTGCATAGAGCTGGTCGCCGAATCGGACGTGTTCGACGTGTTCCATCTGCCGTTTTCCAGAATACGATTATGGTATAACGCGTTAGCGTTCTTGCGGCCGACTTTGGCTATTTTCCCCGAAATCGTCAAGGGTAACGCCAGGCTTTTCGGATTTTACCGCGTCTACTGAATGCAGCGGAGAATCTCCTCGACGCGTGCGCGAAAGGTGTGCTTCGCCAGCGTCTGCTTCTGCCCGTTTGCGGCGATCTCCACACGCCGGTCATTGTCGTCGAGATAGCGCTCGATTGCCGCGGAGCAATCCTCGCGCGACCGCCAGATCGCAATATCCCGATCCGCCTCGAACAGGGTGTGCAGATTGCGCTTGAAGTCCGTCAGCAGAAAAGAGCCGACGCCGGTGGCTTCGAACAGGCGCATGTTACCGGCTTCATCGCCGGCAACGTCGATGTGGGAATTCAGGCTGATCCGCGATCGCCGCAGGACATCGTACATTTCGGAGCCCCATACCTCGCCCTGGAAGCATCGGCGAAGCGGAGACGTCGAGGGGAGCGAACTCGGAATGTTGCCCCATAGCTTGAGGTCGTGGCGCTCAGCGACGAATTCCAGAAGCGCGATCCGGTCCCGGTGATCTTCCGATACCGAACCCACGAACGAGACGTCGATGTCGGGAGTGGGCGGCGCAGACAGCGCATCCAGGACGGCTGGCTCGAATGCAAGATGACAGACCTCGGCACGAACGCGGGCGGCACGAAATGCCCCGACGACCCGGGGCAGTTGCGAGAGCATCAGGTCGTAGGCACTCCAGTCCTCTCCCTTTGTCGGCTCGATGCCAACCTGGCCGATCACGACGCGCACGCCCAGATCCCTCATCCGTCGCACCAGTCCGGTGCTGACATAGAAGACGTCCTGGTTGAGGACGAGATCCGGCTTGAAATCCTCGATCTGGGCGAGCAGGACGCGCTCGGCCTGCTCGCTTAAACGCGGGCTCAATCCCAGCCGGCGAGCTAATGGCCGTAGCGCCGGTTTCAGCGGCGCGATGGTGCGTTGGAGCCAGCCGGGCAGCTGCTGTTTCCTGCTCGCGCCGAGACTGGCGTCCGTGTCGAGCGTCATGCCGTGCTCGCGCGCCCAGGCCGATTGCAGCGACAGATTATTGACGTGGATGTCGGCGGCCTGGTGGCCCAATGCCGTGAAATTGCGCGAATAGAAATCCGCGACGCCGAACAGGCTTGCGTTTCGCGCGGCCATTTGTTCGGCGTAGCCGGCCGTATCAAGACCGGGATGCCGACGATATAACCACGCCAGGAATCTCGGGTAATCGGCGTTCAGCACGAGCGTGCGCATCGAACTCAAACCCTCACGGCGGTGATTGGTGCTGCGGATCCGCGAACGCGTGTCGCGGCACGATATACCAAAGCAGAAACAGAATGGCGGCGCCGTTCGTTACCATCAGGACGGAAAGCGGCACATTGAGGAAGCCCTGCGTCACCATCCCGCTCGACAGGATGATGAAGCGCGGCGTAAGGCCCTCGGAGAGGTGATTTCCAATCGAAAGAAAGAGTCCGACGAGAAGCGCGCTTCCCGGTGCCAGAATGCTGCCGACTGAAGCGATCCCTTCGGTTGCGAGAAAAGATGCGTTAAGATTGCCCACCGGGTAACTCTTGGCAATGACCAGAGAGAGTTGCTCGCTGTAAGGACAGGTGCCCAGGCGCTTGATAACCGAGATCTGGCAGAAGTGCGTGAGCTCATGTTGCGAGAAGAAGTCGTTGTAGACGTCGAGTGCGATCGACGGATACGCGATCATTCGGAAATTGATCGTTCCGAAATAGTTCAGGTACATCGACTGAGGAACCAATCCCTGCTTGGACAGTATCGCCAGGACGATGCCGAACGCGATCGGCCCGAGTAGTGACGCGATGACTGCAACCCTTGGTTCGAGGCGGGTTGAGATGAACCAGAGGAAGCCGAGCCAGGCTGGTGCAAACAGAGCTGTCTTGGTGAGCGTCACCGGATAGAGGGCGACGAGGACAAGCAGTATTGCCACTGCGGCGAAGCGGGCCCGCATCTCGATGCAGCAGGCAAAGGCGAACGGGAGCAGCGCCCCCAACGCAATTCCCATGGCATATTGAAGGAGGACCGGAAATCTCAATTCATCGCGGAATTGATATATGTCCGCAAGTCCGACCAGCTTGAAATTGTAGAAAAACCCAGTCGCGAGGATGGCGAGGGTTACGGCGGCGATCGCCGCGATGAGCCGACGAAAGGTTTTCACCGAGATCGTGTGTCTCGGCTTGATCGGCCATCTGAGAAAGAGGGTTGGGGCCATAAATGCCGCGGCGGAGATGATCGCCGAAACGGCAGGCAGCCTGTGGTCGTATGCCAATTGCGAAAAAGGTACGAGGCAAACATATCCGAGAACCGTAGTGTAGACGTAGAACGAGAGCAGATAGCCGAAACTGAACCTTGCGAAGGCCAGCGTTGATGCCACTGCGGCAACCGGAAGTGCGAGAAGCGCTGCCTGGCCAATGTGAGAGGCGTTCCAGGTGAAGAGGCGGAGATATCCATACAGTTGCAGGACCATGGCGAGCGAGACGCCGCAGCCGACCGTATGAACTGCAAGAAGTACAAGCCTGAATGCCGGCCCCTGCAAAGGCTTGAAATGCTCAGAGAGTTGCATCGTCGTGACCATGCGGAGATGTCGGCTCGGCGTTTAGCAGGACGGCGCGCGGCGCGATGTACCACAGTAGGAAAAGGACGGCAGCGCCATTGGTTACTAGCGCGATTGTGAAAGGCACATTCAGGAAAATATGGAGCTGCAATCCGCCCGACACCAGCACGAAGCGTTCGGGGAGTCCGGCAGAAGCGCGGTTCGCCAGGCTGATCACAAGCCCACATACGAGGGCCGCGACAGGCGCGAACAGGGGACCGACCGAAGCGATACCCTCCGTCGCAAAAAGCGACGCATTGAAGTATCCCAGGTGATAGCTGTCCCGCATGTAGACGGAAAGCTGTTCCGTATACGGGCATGATACGAGCATCCTGATCGCGCCGATCTGGCAAAAGCGAGTCAGCTCGTGGGTCGAGAAAAAGTCGTTGTAAAAGTCGAGGGCACTCGCGGGCATTCCGATCATACGAAAATTGACCGTGCCGAAATAGACCAGGAACGGGTACTCCGCCAGCAGGCCAAATTTATACGCCAGCACCAACAGCAAGCCGGCCGACAACGGCAGCAGGAGCGAAAGAATGATCGCTGTTCGGGACTCGAAACAGATCGATAGGAGCGTGAGGAACAGCAGCCATCCTGGCGCCAGCAGCGCAACTTTCGTTAGCGTGATCGGATAAAATAGCCCAAGGAGCACCAGGCAGAACGCCGCAAAGGCGTATCTCTTCATCTGAAGGAAGCTGGCATACGCAAACGGCAACAGGGCTCCGCAGACCATGCCGATGGCATAGAGCAGAGGCCTGGGAAGAGCGATCTGCTCGCGATACTGGTAGATATCGAGAGGACTGACGATCTGCCGGTTGAACGTCGCCCCGATCGCTAGAACAATGATCGATATCGCCAGAATGCCCCATAGCAGCTTGTCAAATCGCCTGGCCGTCAATCTCAATCGGGAGGTAAAAGCCGGGGGATTGAGGAACAGCGCTGGAATGAGAAACGCGCCCCCGGAAACAAAGGCCGATATTGCCGCTATGCGATGATCGTAGTGAAACGTCGAGAATTCAATTAGCCAGAGATAGCTCAGGAGGAGTGTAAAGAGATAAAAGCCGAGTGCATACCCAAAACTGAAGCGCTGTCTTATGAACAGAACGGACAGCAGGGCAAACGGCGTTGCAATGGCTGCTGCAGTCAGCGCGTGAGGAAGGCTGTTCTCGGCCAGGGGCAACAGGCGCCGATAGTACTCACCCACGAAAATCAGGGAGACCCAGCAAGCCGCTATATGGCACACGATGAGGATGGTCAGCCGGGATCGGAAATCCGACAGCGGCGGCACTGAAACATCGGCGCTTTTCATTGGTGAGGCTTGGTCCATGTCGCGCGCTCCGTATCATGGAAGGTGCGGCGTATCCACAGAGGGCAAGGCCAATATGTGGTCGGGCGCCAACCCGGTGTTCCCACTCTGATTATCGAAGCGCGGTTAGGCACTTGGCACCTGCGCCCCCTAGCCGGCGATGGCGGCCCAAGGCTTCCGGAACTCGTTTGCACAGCGGCGGACAAATTCAGAAGAGGAGCATTATTGGCTTGATTAATAACGGAATTTTCGAATATAGGCTTTGACTTCGGAGCGCGGTCAGGACGAATTTTTCGTGCGGCAGTGCCGATCGTGAGGATGACCTGAATGATCAGATTTGGCCTGCTCGGTTGCGGACGTATCTCAAAACGTCACTCGGAGCTGTTGGGCAATGGTCAAATCGAGGGCGCGCGCCTCGTTGCGGTCTGCGACAAGATCAAGGCACGTGCGGAAGCCGTCGCAGCGAAGTTTTCAGTTCCAGCTTTTGACGATGTGAACGAATTTCTCGCGCGTTCCGACGTCGACGCCGTCGCGGTCCTGACGCCGAGCGGCATGCACCCGGAGCACACCATCGCCTGCGCGCGCGCGGGCAAGCACGTCGTGGTCGAGAAGCCGATGGCGCTTCGGCTCCAGGATGCCGACGACATGATCCGTGCCTGCGACGAGGCTGGCGTAAAACTGTTTGTCGTGAAACAGAACCGCTTCAATGTTCCAGTGGTGAAGACGCGTGAGGCGTTGGACGCTGGCCGATTTGGGCGGCTGATCCTCGGCACCGTGCGGGTGCGTTGGTGCCGCGACCAGGCCTATTACGATCAGGACGCATGGCGTGGCACGTGGGCCTATGATGGCGGCGTGCTGACGAATCAGGCCAGTCATCACATCGACATGCTGGAGTGGTTCTTCGGCGACGTGGTGAGCGTACATGCCCGGGCCACTACCGCGCTCGTGAAAATCGAGACCGAAGACACCGCGGTCGCGACGCTGAAATTCCGCAACGGCGCGCTCGGCATCATCGAAGCGACCACGGCGGTTCGGCCAAAGGATCTCGAAGGCTCGCTCTCAATCCTGGGTGAGAAGGGCACGGTCGAGATCGCGGGCTTCGCGGTCAATCAGATTAGGCACTGGAATTTTGTCGACGCGCTGCCGAGCGATCAGGTCGTTGTCGAGAAATTCTCGGTCAATCCGCCCAACGTCTATGGATTCGGCCACCAGGCCTATTACCAGCACGTCGTCGATTGCTTGTTGAATCAGCGCGCCGCGCTGGTCGACGGTCTGCAAGGCCGCAAGAGCCTCGAACTGATTTCGGCTCTGTACGAGTCGATCGAGACTGGGCAGGAAGTTGCACTTCGCTTCGAGCCGCGGCGGAGCAAGCTCGGAGTGCCCTCGTGAGCGGCAAGCCGCAAGTTCACCGGGTCGGCGTGCGCGACGTCAAGTTCGGTCAACGCGTAAAGATGGTCGAGCCTTGCAATCTCTATGAATGCGAGATCGCGGATGACTGCTTTATCGGACCGTTCACCGAGATACAGGCCGGTGTTGTCATCGGTGCGCGAACCCGCGTGCAGTCACATGCGTTCATCTGCGAGTTGGTCTCGATCGGGGAAGATTGCTTTATAGGGCACGGCGTTATGTTCATCAACGACACGTTTTCGACCGGCGGGCCGGCGCGCGGGCGCCGCGAATTGTGGCGGGCAACGACGATTGGCGACCGAGTGTCGATCGGCTCGAACGCAACCATCATGCCGGTGTCCATCGTCGACGACGTCGTAATCGGAGCGGGCTCGGTGGTCACGAAAGACATCGCTTGGCCCGGCGTCTATGCCGGGAATCCCGCCCGCCTCTTCAAGAGAAAGAACTAAGGAAAAACCATCATGCCGGTGCCTTATGCGAATCTCGGGCTCCAGTATCAGTCGATCAAGGACGAGATCGACGGCGCGATCGCCGCGGTCATTCGCGACAGCGCCTTCATCCGTGGACCTTATGTCGATGCCTTTGAACGGGAGTTTGCGGCCGCGGCGGGCGTCAAGCACTGCGTGTCCTGTGCGAATGGCACCGATGCGCTCTACCTTGCGATGGCGGCGCTCAAGGTCAAGCCGGGTGACGAGGTCATCACCACCGCGCATTCCTGGATATCGACGTCCGCGATGATCACACATGCGGGCGCCCAGGTCGTGTTCTGCGACACCGACGGCGAAACTTTCACGATCGATCCGGCGGCGGTGGAAGCCGCGATCACTCCGCGCACTGTCGGCATCATTCCGGTGCATCTGTACGGCCAGCCGGCAGACATGGACGCGATCATGGCGATCGCGCGCAAGCACGGCCTCTGGGTCATCGAGGACTGCGCCCAAGCGCATCTTTCGCAATATAAAGGTCGGCCCGTCGGGACCTTCGGCGAGGCCGCGACCTATTCGTTCTATCCGGGCAAAAATCTGGGGGCCTTCGGCGATGCCGGCGCGGTCGTGACCGACGGCGCTGCGCTGGCCGAGCACATGACCATGCTGGCCCGTCACGGCGGGTTGGTGAAGCACAAGCACATGATCGAGGGCATCAACAGTCGTCTGGACGGCATGCAGGCCGCGATCCTGTCCGCCAAGCTCAAGCATTTGAAGGCTTGGACGAAGGCGCGCCAGGATGCGGCTGCTGTCTATGATGCCGGTCTTAACCAGCTCGATGGTGTGGAGGTGCCCCGCGTCGCGCCCGGTCGCACCCACGTCTATCATCTCTACACGATCAAGCATAAGAAGCGCGACGCGCTCGCAGCGTATCTGGGGGCGAACGGGGTTCAGACCGCGATCAACTACCCGACGGCGCTGCCGCTGCTGCCCGCCTATGCGCGGCTGGCGCATAGTCCCGAACAATTCCCGAGGGCGTTCGACGACCAGAACAAGATCTTGTCGCTGCCGATGTTTGCGGAAATGACCCGCGAGCAGCAGGACGAAGTCATTCGGCTGATTCGGAACTTCTAATCGGCACTCAACTGTCGCACGATTTCCCGGTAACGCAGCGTCGAGGCCTGCTCGCTGTATTTCAGTGCGGCGGTTGCTGCCTGCCGGCCCCGCCGAAGCGTCGCATCGCGATCCGCCGCAGCCTCGGAGACCGCCTGCGCGAGCGTTACGGCATCCTCGGGGGGCACGACCCAGCCGATGTCCTCCTCGGTGACTGCAAGTCCCGCCTCGGAATTCGCGTCCGTTCCAACGATGACGGCCCGTCCGACCGCAAGAAAATTGTAGAGACGGCTCGGAATCGAGACGCCGGCGACATTGCGCCGATAGGGAATGATCCATGCATCGGCTGCCGCGAGGAATTCTGCGAGCTGGTCCTCTGGCACGGGATCCAGCAGGGTTACGTTCTCTAGATTTTCCGAGGCCTGAAGGGACTTCAGCTCAGCCCAGCCGACCCCCCATCCGGACAGTACGAAGTGGATGTGGTCGTCCTGGCGCAACAATCGCGCGGCCTCGAACACGGTCCGGGGCGCGTGGGTGAAGCCGAGATTGCCGCACAGGCCGACCACGAATTGCGCCGGGTCGGAATTCCGCAAGGGATTGCCGAGGTCCGGCTCGCGGAAGCCGATCGGGAGCAGCGTCCAGTTGGGCACGAAATGAATCTTCTCGGCGCCGACCCCAGGGTAGCGCAACAGCAGAGGAGCCACATCGCGGCCGATGACGAAGATTGCGCTCAGCGCTCTGAACAGCCACGCATTGGCACGGCGCAGGGCCCGCGCAATGAGCGAAGTCGGCTTGGCGATCCCGGCCACCTCGAGCGCCTCCGGATAGAGGTCGTAGATGAGGAGCGCGGTCCTGGCGCCGCGCAGCCTTGCCGCAAGCGTGATGGCATAGGGCAGGGTGAACGGGCTTGTCACCGACATCACGACGTCATGCCGGCGGGCCCGCCGGTAGATCGCCCAGAACATCCGCATTGCCAGCGCCGTGCTGGCGATGAGGCGCCGGCTGAGCGCGTGCTTGGGCGGCTTCCAGTTTGCGATCTCGATGACGGCCGGTGTACCTTCAGCCGCTTCCGACTTAGCCGAGCCGGGCGTTCCCGACAGGACGATTGTCGTCATGTCGAGGGCGATCGCGCCGGCGATCGCGCCGAGATAGGTCGCCGTCGTGCTCGGGTCCGGTGGATAGAATTCCGTCGCGAGAATGAAGCTCGGAGTCGTCGTCACGAGGCTATCCGTTCGCCAGGAGCGGCAGGATAAAATCCCGCAGATTGCCGGCCCGGAAAGACATGGCCCGGCAGGCCGGCCGCACGGGCCGCCTGGATGTCGGACGGCTGGTCATCCACCAGGAAGCTCCTACTTGCGTCCACGGGAAACTTCCCGAGGAAGTCGATGATCATGCCGGGCTGCGGCTTGCGCCGCTCGCTGGCGCGTCGGTAACGTTCGACCCGTCCATCCGGATGAAACGTACCATATTCGAACGCATCGATCCGCGCACCATGCGTCGCGAGCTGCCCCACCAGTCCAATCGTGCAGGGCATGGATATTGGTCTCCTAGTACACACCCCCTGGCCACTCCCGAGGTTGGTGATCACGAAGGGCGGTCATCATTGCTTCAATCGCGCCGTCGATCCGAACTTGTCGATCTCGAACAGATTTTCGCTATCGACGTTCACAACGCCGTCGCGATCGAAGAAAACGGCGGGGCGCAGCACCCGGTCGATCGCTGTGCTGTCTGGGGCTCGGGACATTCCGGCTCGACAATCACGTTTCCTGGGGGGTAAACCGCCAATGCAATCCCATCGCTTAAGTGTGCTCAGTATCACGATTGTGTTCCAAGTCCAATCTATCGCCACGGGGGCACGCCTGGGGTTGACCCGAGAGTGGCGATATGTCCAAGAATGCGCGCGGGTATGCGCTTGCTGAGCGCTGAATGTGCGCCCATCCATTTTTAGGCTAGCCATGACCAAACGCATCGCTCTCATCACCGGCGTGACCGGCCAGGACGGCGCCTATCTCGCCGAATATCTGCTGTCGCTCGGCTACGTCGTGCACGGGATCAAACGGCGCTCGTCCTCGTTCAACACCGCGCGTGTCGACCATCTCTACCAGGACCCGCATGTCGGCGAAGTTCCGTTCCTGATGCACTATGGCGACATGACGGATTCGACCAATTTGATCCGCCTGGTGCAGCAGATCCGGCCGACCGAGATCTACAATCTCGCCGCCCAGAGCCACGTTGCAGTCAGCTTCGAGAGCCCGGAATACACCGCCAACGCCGACGCTGTTGGCGTGCTCCGTCTTCTGGAAGCGGTCCGCATCCTCGGCATGGAGAAGGAGACGCGGTTCTACCAGGCCTCGACCTCCGAGCTCTACGGCCTCGTGCAGGAGATCCCGCAGAAGGAGACGACGCCGTTCTATCCGCGTTCTCCTTACGGCGTCGCCAAGCTCTACGGCTACTGGATCACGGTGAACTACCGCGAAGCCTATGGCATGTTCGCATCCAACGGCATCCTATTCAATCATGAAAGCCCGATTCGGGGCGAGACTTTCGTGACCCGCAAAATTACCCGCGGCGTCGCCCGGATCGAGGCGGGTCTGGAAGACACGCTCTATCTCGGCAATCTCGAGGCCAAGCGCGACTGGGGCCACGCGAAAGACTATGTCGAGGGCATGCACATGATCCTCCAGGCCGACAAGCCGGACGATTTCGTGCTCGCTACCGGCGAGACCCGATCAGTGCGCGAGATGGTCGAGCTTGCCTTCGCGCAGGTCGGCCGCCGCATCGAATGGCGCGGCAAGGGCGTTGATGAGACCGGCGTCGACGCGAAGAGCGGCAAGACCGTGGTGAAGATCGATCCGACCTATTTCCGGCCAACCGAGGTCGATCTCCTCGTCGGCGATGCCAGCAAGGCGCGCGAGAAGCTCGGCTGGAAGCCGAAGCGGACCTTTGCCCAACTCGTCGAGGAGATGCTGGCGAGCGATCTCGCCGAGGCGAAACGGGACGCGGCCCATGGCAAGCGCAGCGTTTAACCTGACCGGCAAGAGCGTTTACGTCGCCGGCCATCGCGGCATGGTCGGCAGCGCGCTGGTGCGCCGGCTGGCGCGCGAGGACGTCAAGATCGTCACGGTGGATCGGCGCGAAGTCGACCTCCGCAACCAGGCCGCCGTGTTCGACTGGTTCGCGCGGGTGCGGCCGCAGGTCGTATTCCTCGCCGCCGCCAAGGTCGGCGGCATCGTTGCCAATAACGTGCTGCGCGCCGAGTTCATCTACGACAATATTGCGATCGCGGCGAACGTGATCCATGCGGCGCATGTGAACCACGCAGAGAAGCTTATGTTCCTCGGCTCCTCCTGCATCTATCCGAAGCTGGCGCCGCAGCCCCTGCGCGAGGATTCGGTGCTGACAGGCCCGCTGGAGCCGACCAACGAACCCTATGCGATCGCCAAGATCGCCGGCATCAAGATGACGGAGGCCTATCGCAGCCAGTATGGCAGCGACTTCATTAGCGTGATGCCGACCAACCTCTACGGCCCCGGCGACAATTATCATCCCGAGTACAGCCACGTGGTCGCCGCCTTGATCCGTCGCTTCCACGAGGCGAAGCTCGCAGGCGCGAAGAGGGTGGTGGTCTGGGGTACCGGCACGCCGCGGCGCGAGTTCCTCCATGTCGACGACATGGCCGATGCCTGCGTGCACCTGATGAAGTTCTATTCCGATGCGGAGCTGGTGAACATCGGCACCGGGGAGGACGTCACGATCGCCGAATTCGCGCGCATCGTCGGGGCGGTTGTGGGCTATCATGGCGAGATTAGTTTTGACACCTCGCGGCCGGATGGCACGCCCCGAAAGCTGCTCGACGTCACCCGGCTGGCCGAGCTCGGCTGGCGTGCCCAGATCTCGCTAGAACAAGGCTTAAGGCAAGTCTATCAGGACTATCAGTCGTTGGGGTACTCCGCCGGCTTATGATTTTCATCGAGGTGAGGTGCAGATGGAACTCAGCGACAAATGGAGCGTTCGAACAAAGATCGCTACCTAACTGACTTAACTTCGTACCTCTAGCAGGCTCTCAGTTGAGTTGAATTCATCAGCTCGCGCAGAGGTCGTACTAACGCGCATGCGGTCTATCCGCAGAGAAGTAGGCGCACATGAAGAGGCAACTTAAGGAGTTCCGACGATTGCGGATGATCTGCTTGGAACAAGCGCAGGCCGCCTCGACAGAGGTTGAAAGGGATGCTCTTTTGGAGGTCGCGGAACAATATAGGCTTGCTCTTGAGGCCAGCGCGATCGTCGGAATGGCTAGGCGGCCAAGGCGAGTGGCCAACGCGGTGGGGTGGTTGAAAGGGGATCTTCGAGTGCAATCCCAATGGTTTCCGAAGGAGTTTCAGACCAGGGCAGATGGTATCTTCGTGTCCGTCAAGAGCTTGCTCTGGTTAATCGTTCTAGTTGCAACGGCATTATTCGTCGCCCTCTACGTTCCTTGGTGAGCTGCCAGCGCGGTCTTTCTCCAGGAGCGAGGCCGAGTCGCGAAGGTAACCTCCCGCGGGAATGGGCGACCGGATCACGGCGATCAAGGTCTCTTCATCAAGGTCTCTTCTCGGGGTTCGTCAGTTCGGCCCGGGCGAGGGCGGTAGCGATGGCCCCGATGCGCTCACTGGATTGATGCATGGGGCTCCTCCGTCACCTGAGCTTCGAAGCTGACCGCGCCGGATTTGGAGCGTTGGCCTTGATCCCGTGCCCTGTGGCTTCCTTGGCATCCTCCGGCATGAGTTTCTCGGCCTTAGCTGAGCCAGTCCTTTCTGCAGCAACATTGTTGCTCGTCTTTAGCGGCAGGAATGGCTCTTGTTCTCTCGCGCTTAGGGCGAGGACGAGAGGAGGTCGGCCAGCATCAAAGCGACAAAACGAAGAAAATTTGCGCATGAACAGCAAGAACTGGTTGCAAAACGCGCGGGGCAGAGAACGATCCTGTCCAACCGCGCGACATGTTGAAAAGAAGCAGTGATTGTCGGAAGATCGGCGGCATCCCTTCTAGCGTGGGCCAGTGAGCTTGATGCGTCCGGCAGTTTTTTTTGATCGCGATGGCGTCCTCAACGAGGACGATGGCTATGCTTTTGATCCGGACAAGATCCGGTGGGTGGAAGGAGCCCAACAGGCCGTAAAAGCAGTCAATGACGCCGGGTATTTTGCGTTTGTCGTAACGAACCAATCAGGAATTGCGCGGGGCTTTTACGAGGAGCGGCATGTTCGCAATTTGCACGAATGGATGTCGCGTGCGCTTGCTATTATTGGTGCTCATATCGATGCTTTCGAGTTTTGCCCACATCATCCCGATGGACTGATTGAGCGATACCGCGTCCTCTGCAACTGTCGTAAGCCGCAGCCGGGGATGATTAGAGCTCTGCTTGAGCGCTACTCGGTAGATATCGATGCTAGCTTCATGATCGGGGACAAGCAGAGCGACCTTGCTGCGGCGCAGGCGGCGGGCATCGCAGCCTATCTGTTTGATGGGTCTAACCTCCATACCTTTATCGCTCCGCTATTAACGGCTTGGTCCCATGATCCTCCGCAACCACTGTCTCATCACGGAGGGGCGGGAACGGAGGGTTGATGCTGTCGATTTCGCGATCAGAAGTTCGGTCGATTGCTAGCTAGCGAGATCAAGGAGGGAAGTTGGCGTCAAAGCGACAAATCGAAGCCAATCGTGCAAACGCAGAGAAAAGTACCGGCCCGTAAGCAAGCGCTGGGAAAGCAATATCGAGGCACAACGCTTATCGGCATGGTCCATCTCGTTGGGACGATTCCGATGGCTCAGTTTTGCCGGGTTGGATGCAGTTTTTGCGAGGAGTTCAAAGGCGCGGGTGTGGAGATCGCGGTTCAGAATCTGGCTCAAGCCAGGAATCGACAGGATCGTCTTCGAGCTCTGAGGCTAGGTCTGATTTTGGCCGTGATCGAGAGCGCTGAACCAAAGCAAATGAGACTTCTGTCGACCCTTATGAGAAGGTCGCCCTGTCGCGGCAGCGTGAGGGCTTAAAACGATTAAGCGGAACAACGGATGAGGATCTCAAGCGGGGTGGCATCGAAGCAGGAAGTCAACAGTGCGGGCACAAGCCGGAGAACATCATCGGACGGTATATCTGAGCTGCTGCCGGTTTGATGGACACCGAGATTAGGTGTTTCATGAAGCCGGAGGTGGGCGATGAAGAGACGGAAGTTCAGTCGCGAGTTCAAGATCGAGGCGGTCAAGCTGGTTAGGGAGCGTGGGGTGTCGGTGGCGCAGGCCGGGCGCGACCTGGATGTTCATGAGAACGTTCTGCGCAAATGGGTGAAAGAGTTCGGCTCCGATCCGGTGCAGGCCTTTCCCGGCCACGGGCAGATGAAGCCGGAGCAGCAGGAGATCGAGCGGTTGCGCCGTGAGGT
>NZ_AXAZ01000073.1 GCF_000473065.1 Bradyrhizobium sp. WSM1743 | reverse complement strand
TCATTCTCGATAATCTTGGAAGCCACAAGTCGAAAACTGTCAGGCAAATGATCCAGGCTGCTGGCGCCAGGCTGTGGTACCTGCCGCCATACTCGCCCGACCTCAACCCGATCGAACAGGCATTCTCCAAGATCAAACACTGGATGCGGCAAGCTCAGAAGCGCACCATCGAGGACACTTGGCGCCACATCGGTCACCTCATCCAGGACATCCAGCCTCGCGAATGCGCCAACTACTTCGCCAACGCCGGTTATGCTTCCGTCAAAATGTGAAACGCTCTAGCAACGAAACGGCGATCAAGACGTTACCTGGCGGACCAAGGTGCACCGCCATGCCCTCTTCCGTGATCCGCTTCTTTCGCTATGCGCCCGATCGTCGTGAGCTGGAGGTGACGTTCGTCAGTGCTCGCGTCTATGTCTACGAAGACGTTCCGGCCGACCTCGCCGCCGCCTTCAAGGACGCGCGTTCAAAGGGGACGTTCTTCAACCAGCACATCCGCGACCGTTATACCTGTCACGAGATCACGCGGGCTGGATCCTGATCACACGCTCATCGACACCGAAGAGGACGCAGTTGCCGAGACCGCCTGCGCCTGACGCTGCATCATCTGCCCGAACAAGTCATAAGGTGAATTGCCGCCGCCGTTTGCCTTTGAACTGCTGGCCGCGCCTGGGACCGTCGTCGACATCTTGAATCCGTCGGCATAGGTGACGGTGGTGGTGGTCGAGCCGTCGGCATTGGTCGTCGTAGTCGAAGTCGAGCCGCCGCTTGATTGCGACGAAGACCCCGAACCATCGCCCGCGCCCTGCGCGTGATGATGGCCGTGACCGCCCCTCAGCGCCTTCGTCATCTCTCCGAGATTGATGCTGCCATTCGCATTCGCATCCATTTTCGAGAACACGTCGTCGGCCTGGGCGAGGTTGGTGCCGCCGGCCCCGAGTGCGTCCTCGAACTCGGACTTGGTGATCTTGCCGTCGCCGTCCGCGTCGATCTGCGAGAACAGATCCCTCAGAGCATCTTCGCGACTCTTCGATGCCGCGGGCGCTGCGCCCGTCGAGGCCGAGCTGGTCGTACCGCTCGTGTCCGCCGCCTGGCTCTGCGCCGCGAACAGCGCGTTCATCGTCTCCGGCGAGATCTGCGGATTTTTGCCCGGATTGACCGACGAGGCCGCCCCGCCCGTCGTGCTGCTGCCGCTGTCGATCGCGAACGGATTGGGCGGCGCGCTTTGCGAAGATCCCGTCTTCTGCGTGGCCGACGACGATTTCGAGTTCGTCAGCGACTGGATCGCATCGAGCGCGCTCGATACCGCACCTAGGGCGAACAGCATTGCACAACTCCAACCGATGCCGCATGCCGCGGCCAATGTTCTGTCGGGTGAGATCAGCAAGCGACGTGCCATCGCAAAAAGCTCAATGAAATCCGCATTCACCACGCTTTGCAGGCCGCGGGAACATCGGCAATTCATGCCGCCGGCGGCAGAAATTTCCGCCCACAGAAAGCCCGCCCCTCCTGCATTGCCCGCCACGGAGGCCCATGTTAGGCGAGGCCATTTCGTCGTCCGTCCGCCACGAGAAAACGCGCCATGACCCAAGCTTTCGCCCCCCGCCCCCTGGCCATCGCGCCCTCGATCCTGGCCTCGGACTTTTCGAAGCTCGGCGAAGAGGTCCGCGCGGTGGACGCCGCCGGCGCCGACTGGATCCATCTCGACGTGATGGACGGACACTTCGTTCCCAACATTTCCTACGGCCCTGATGTCATCAAGGCGATGCGCCCGCACACGAAGAAGATCTTCGACGCGCATCTGATGATCTCGCCCTGCGATCCCTATCTCGAGGCCTTCGCGAAAGCCGGCTGCGACCACATCACCGTGCATGCGGAGGCAGGTCCCCACCTGCACCGTTCGCTCCAGGCCATCCGCGCGCTCGGCAAGAAGGCCGGCGTCTCGCTCAATCCGGCAACGCCGATCAGCGCGCTCGAATACGTCCTCGACCTCGTCGACCTCGTGCTGGTGATGTCAGTCAATCCGGGCTTCGGCGGCCAGGCCTTCATCCCTTCCGCGATCGGCAAGATCCGCGACATCCGCGCAATGACGGCGGGCCGTCCGATCGACATCGAGGTCGATGGCGGTGTCGGCCCCGATGTTGCGGGCGCGCTCGCTGCGGCCGGCGCCAACGCCTTCGTCGCCGGCACCTCGGTGTTCAGGGGCGGCACGCAGGACGCCTACAAGACCAACATCGCCGCGATCCGCAACGCGGCGCTGGAGGCCCGCGGCGAAGCGATCTGAAGACCACATAAGCGCCCGCAGCCCGCGGTTCTTACGGGTGTTGCGGCGCGCAATTGCCTAAAATTGCAACCGTGACCCGTACTCATCCGGGCTTCACTGATTCGCGCAAATCATTGCAAGTAATTCCCGCCTGCTTTGGACGGGAGCACATCATGACGACGACCCTGGTTTGGACTGGCGTGGCGTTGTGGATTGGTTTCAGTGCATTTGTCGTATTCGGCCCATCGGCCGGACCGGTCGAGGCCCCGGCACGTTCGGCCCGCAGCATCCGTCGCGATCGCTACTGGGCCTGACGCCCATGCAGATCGCCCTCGTGAAGCGCCAGCCGAAACGCAGGTGCCGGATTCCGCGGCGCCCGCATCCGAACTTCGACTATTTCTTCGGCCGGTTCGAACACGCTGACGGCGCGCCGGACGCCGATGCCCGGCTCGACAATTCGGACCTGGACCACCGGCCTCAGCACCACCACTGACGATCTCGGGAAAGCCCCATGAAACCGCATTGCCCGAACTGCCTGAAGGAAATGACCAAGGCGTCCGCGTCGCGCAACCTGTTCAATTGCGAGCCCTGCCGCGAGATCATCCAGTATTTCGGCGGCAGCGCGGATCACGGCGAACCCGGCCCGCAATTCTCCTGGCCGATCCGCCGCAAGCGCGCCGTCCACTCCGCCCAGGCGGTCTGATCCACTCGGCAAGTCGCCAGGCGGCCTAACCCGCCATCTCGCCGGTATCTGACCCGCCGACGTCCCCAGCCATGCGCGGCGGCCGCACCACCGTGACGGTGCAGGTCGCCTCCGAGGCCACCTTGGCCGAGACGCTGCCGAGCAGCGTGCGCCTGAACGAGCTCTGCCGCGCGCCGATGATGACGTGGTCGACTTGGTTGGCCTCGGCGAACTCCAGGATCGCGGCAGCGGGATCGACCGCCTCCAGCACATGAGCCGACAGCCGGCTCTCAGCCAGCTTGAGCGGTGTCGCCCAATGCCTGAGCGCGACCAGGCGGTCGATGTGCTTGTTGGAGCCCTGCTCGTCCAGGGTACGGTCGATCGCGATGCGGTTCAGCTTGAGCACGTTGACGCAGGCAAGCCGCGCCGACGGCAAGGTCGCCAGGATGCGCTCGGTGGTCACGCGCAGCGCCTCGTTCAGCTCCGGTGCCCCCTCCACGGTGTCGAGCGCGACGGCGAGGATCGGGCTCGATGCGATCTGGGCGGCGACATCCGATTTCGCACGCGGCGCCGTGGCGCCCTGGTTGAAGCGCCGCCGCCAGGCAACGCTGAGGGGGTCGCGTTTCACCCGCTCCGAGCGCGCGGTGAGCTTGACCTGGTCCGGATGGGCGAGATCGAAGGCGAGCTGGGACGCCGTCGGATAGCGCCACACCGGCTCGATCTCCAGACACCGGAACACAACCTCCTGAAGCCAGGGCGGATAATCCGCGCGAAGCTTCCGCGGCGGATGCGGGTCGCGCCACAGCCGGCGCCGCATCGCGCGCAACGTCTCGCCCTCGCCGAACGGCCGCTCGCCGGTGGTGAAGAAATAGAGCAGCACGCCGAGCGAAAACAGATCGCTGCGCGGATCGTCGCGCACCCCTAACAGCCGTTCAGGCGCCATGTAGGGCGCGGTACCGTAAGGCAGTCGGAATTCCTCCTGCAGGAGATCAGGCAGGTGGTTGTGATGCGACAGGCCGTAGTCGATCAGCACCGCCTCGCCACTGTCGCGGAACATGATGCTGCTCGGTTTGATGTCGTGATGGATCACGTTCTGCCGGTGCAGGTCCGCGAGCCCGGTCGCAATCTTCGCAACGATCTGCCGCGCCTCGTCATACGTCAGCGGCAGGTCGGGCAGCCGCTTGTAGAGCGTGGTCCCGGAGATGCGCTCGATCACGACATAGGCCTGGTGCGCGAAATCGCCGGTGCCGAAACAGGTGGGTACATGCGGGCCCGCGAGCCGCGGCAGGATCATCATCTCCATCTCGAAGGAGACGATCGCAGCGGGATCCTCGCCCTCCGACACCCGCGGAATTTTCATCAGCAAGGGCACGTCGATGCCAGGATGGGTGACGGTCCAAAGCGTCGCCATGCCGCCGGCATGCACGCATTCGCCGATGATGTAGCCGTCGATCACCGCGCCTGACTTGACCAGTGGTTTCGGCATCGGCCTCTAGCGTCCCTGCGACAGCCGGTCGGCAAGCCAGTGCGGCAGGCCGTTCTCGCGGATCCGGCTCGCGGCCGTCTCGATATCATAGGGCGCGCGGCAATAGGTGATCTGGCACGACACCGTGTCGAACAGCACGAAGGCCGCAGACGGATCGCCGTCGCGGGGCTGGCCGACCGACCCGAGCACGGCCAGCCATTGCCGCCCGCGCAGCAGCGGCACCGAAACATCGGTCTTGGGTACGAGGCTCGTCATCTTCGCCGTCACCGACATCGAATAGAGCGCAGGACGGTGAATGTGGCCACAGAAGGTGGCATGGGCGGGCGTCGAGATCAGGCTCTTGGCCGCGTCCGCCGTCGAGCGGACGTAATGCCAGCGCTGCGGGCTGGAGGCTTCCGAATGCACGAACAGGCGGTCGCCGTCCTCGACCTGCATCGGCAATTCAGCCAGGAACCGCCGCTGCGCGGCGTCGAGCCGGCCGCGGGTCCATTCGATTGCGATCTGCGCCTCGGCGTTCATGGTCTCAGCCGAGGAATTGACCGCCTGGTCGTGATTGCCGCGCACCGCGACGGCGCCCTGCGCAACCAGCTCCATCGCCGTATCCACCACCCATTCCGGATCGGCGCCATAGCCAACGAGGTCGCCGAGCAGGATCAACCGCTCCGCCCCCTTGGCGCGGGCAACCTTCAGGCAGGCCTCGAACGCCTGCCGGTTACCGTGAATATCCGAGAAGACAGCGAGAAGCACGCACCCTCCACCCTCAAATTCTTATTGGAGGCCGGTAAGGCCAAATTGAGGGAAGTGAACAAGATGCGCCAGCACTGGGGCGTTTACCAGCGCTGCCCTGCGGTGATGGTGAAAGGCCTATTGCTCGTCCTTGGGCGGCATCCGGGGCGGCGGCAGCGGCGTGAACACGGCGCCTTGCGCGCCGGCCGGCGGAGCATTGAATTCGCCGGTCGAGGAATCGCCGCCGCTCGTCTCCAAAATGGTCTTGGGCGTCACATATTCCCGGACCATGTCGATCAGGCTGCCGTCGCCGCCGCCGAAATCGGCCGCCCGCCCGCCTTGCGGATGTCCCAACGCGATCTCGTTCTCCGCGGCATGGGTCTTGTCGGCCAGCCGGTCATTGTAGGGCACACGGAAGGCGCGCGGGACGCCGCTCGGGCGATTATCCTCGTCCAGCGCCTCGACCCAGAGATAGATCGAGCCGGGATCGCCCTCCAGCGAATGTGGCTCGACGATGCGGGCCTTCAGCAGCTTGAATGCGGTGGGCATCCGCTCGGAACTGGCCCAGCCGAGCAGCCCGCGCATCTCGGTGAAGCTGACGACATAGAAGGCGCTGGTCACGACCACGGCGACCGCCTTCAGCGACCAGTGCAACCGCGCATAGACCAGCACGACCAGCAGCAGCGCGCCGATGACGGCGTAGGCGACCGACAGCGAGAGGATGACCGTCTGCAGGCTAGTCACGGCGCACCCTCGCAGCGTTCCTGCTCAAACCGGTCTTCGGGTCGAGATCGCCGCCGTTGCGCCAACTGCTGCGAAACGTCTCCAGCAGCGATTTCGGCCGCTGATCCACATTGACCACCTTGCCCTCGGCATCGAGCCGGAACCGGACCGCGGTCTTCTCGTCGCCGGTGTGGTCGAGCGTGAACTTGTTGTCGAAGATCACCTGCGCGGTCGGATTGAGCTTCTGCACCTTCACATTGGCCGTCACGGGCTCGCCGGTCGTCGCGACGAAATGCGAGACGTTGACGGTGTATTCGCCGGCGAGGATACCGCGCACGGTGACGATCTCCTCGCGGATCGGCGAAGCGATCTTCTTGCCGTTGACGATGATGAAATCGTTGGCCCCGCCGCGGTCGTCGCGGTCAAGCGTGAGGAAGCCGGCCTCGCGGTGTCGATACCAGGCGATGTTGCCGGCGGGATCCTGCACGAACAGATCGAGATCGTCGGGGTGATTGTCCGGCCAATCCAAAGTGATCATGAACTCCGCCTTGGAGTCGATCTTGCCGTCCTTGGCATCCGGGGAGACCGCGAGCAATGCGAGGAAAAACAGGAACGCGATCACCTGGAGCGCCTTGAACAGCATCACGCCAAGCGGATCGAACGGCTCCTCACGCGGATAGAGACCGAAATCATCCATCATGACCGCGCACCAGAACCCTTGCGCTCCAGCACCGGCGTCACATAGGTCTCGGTCAGCATCACCGCGTCCGAGAACACCCGCTGGGTCGCGGCATCCAGCATGTAGTACTGGATGCGGACCAGGATCGAGCCGACGAGGCCGGCGAGCGTCGTGTACATCGCGACCGCCATGCCGTCGCTCATCAAGCCCATCGAGGAGCGCATCGCGACCTTGTCGGCGGCATCCAGCCCGGCGATCGGCGCCAGCATGATGATGAAACCGATGATGGTGCCGAGCAGGCCCAGCTTCATCAGCGTGTCCGAGACGAAGGCCCCGAACCCGTTGGAGCCGCGCAAGCGGTCGGCGAGCGTCCGCAGCAGCAGCGTCTGGTCGACCGGGCGATAGTCCTGGGCGGCGGCCTTGGTCACGAGGCTCTCGATGTGGTCGCGCACCAGCCCGCGGGGCAGCCCCGCCGCGCTCGCATCGAGCGCCTTGCTGCCGCCGGCCGCCGACAGCACCGCGCGGCAACGCCGTGCCGCCGCGCCCTCCCGCGCGATCGCCCGCGTCCGCAGGAAGCAGTGGCCGCAGGTGAGGACATAGAGCCCCGCGATGACGCTCGAGATGTAGGTGCGATCCGAGGTCAGCATCAGATGGATCAGGCCGAACCGCCACAGCAGCACGACGGCGAAGATCGAGAGGCCGGTGAAGATCATCCAGAACAGCAGCGCGCTGCGCTCGGATGGATCGGCAGCCTGGCTCGGGATTGGTCCAATCGTCATCGAACTCATGCTGCACCGCTCCTCGCCCCGCAACGATTGGCCTGTAACGATTCCTGCCCGATTAGATCAAAGACGCCGCGCCCGGTCCAAAGACCCATGCCCAATCCGGCTTGGGAAATTTGCCCGAACTGCAACCCCTGGCGTTCCCTGCAATTGGCAAGGCGCGGCAGCATTGTTAGGCTGACCTTACCAAACGTCGGGGATGATCGCATGCGCCTCGTGCTTCAGCTTGTCGCCCGTCTGCTGCTCATCGTCGTGCTCTGCCTCGGAGCCGCAACCGTGTGGGCCACGTTCGACGCCTATCGCAGCGTCGATCGGGCGACTGCGGCCTCGGCGCAGCGGGTGGCGCAGGCGCTACAGGCGCTGTATTGGCGTGAGCTTTTGTTGCGCAGCAGCAGAGCGCGCGAGCATCTTCTGCCGGTTCCGGACTGGCGCACGCTGGAGACGATGAAGCTGATCTCGCCCGGCGTCTGCGTCGAGTTCCAGCCGGCCGCGGCATTCGAGAAGCCGCTCTGCGGCCAGAGCGAGGGGCTGGGCAAGACGCCGCCACGTTGGTTCGCCGCCATTGTGCCCACCTTCCTCGGTAGCCACGCCGAGGTGGTACGGCCCGTCAGCCCCCGCGCCGCAGCCGCCGGGACGGTGGTCGCGACGCCGGACGGCGCGGCGGCCGTCTCGCTCGCCTGGGAGTACATCCTCAACGTGATCGACGTCGCGCTGTTGATGGCGGCGGCAATTGCGCTGCTGGCGTCGCTCGCGATCGCACATGCGCTGGCGCCGGCGCGCGCGATCGTCACTGCCTTGCAGCGCATGGCCCGCGGTCAATATCACACGAAGCTGCCGCGCTTCCGCTCGATGGAGCTGGCGATGATCGGCAGCGCCGTCGGCGAACTCGGCGGCCGGCTGGAGGAAGCCACCGAACAGCGTGCCGCGCTGACGCGGCGCCTGATCGAGATCCGCGACGACGAACGCCGCGCGCTCGCCCGCGAGCTGCACGACGAGTTCGGGCAGAACCTCTCGGCCATTCTCGCTTTCGCCAACACCATCGAGACGGCGAGCGCAAAGCAAAACAAGGACGATGGGATCGCGCAGGACGCACGCATGATCTCGCAGGCCACGCATCATCTGATGGCCTCGCTGCGCGATGCGTTGAAGCGGCTGCGCAATCCCCTGCCCGAGGAGCTCGGGCTCGAGGCAAGCCTCGTCAATCTCGTCGACAGCTGGCGCTCGCAGAGCGCGGCGCGGCCGGCGATTCAGCTGGATCTCAGGGGCGACCTCACCGACATCAGCGGCCCCGCCGCCACCACGGCCTATCGCGTGGCACAGGAATGCCTGACCAACGCGCTGCGTCACGGTGCGGCGCGCGAGGTCTCGCTACGCGTCGAGCGGCGCGCCGGCGAGGACGATGCGCTGCTGATCCGTGTCGAGGACGACGGCGGCGGCGATGCGGCCCGTGTCGCGCAGTCGGCCGGCTTCGGCCTTACCGGCATCCGCGAGCGCGTCACGGCCGCCGGCGGATCGCTGTCGATCCTGCCTGCCCGCGGCGGCCTCAGCGTTGCCGCCACCATCCCGCTCGCTGCGTGAGGCCGGAATGAGCGAGGTTGCAGCGACAGGCGTCTCCGTGCTCTTGGTGGACGACCACCCGATCGTGCGGCAAGGCTATCGGCGCGTGCTGGAGAGCCAGGGCGATCTGCATGTCGTGGCGGAAGCTGACAACGCCGCGGACGCCTACGGCGCGTTCAAGGCGCATGATCCCGATGTCGTCGTGCTTGATATCTCAATGCCCGGCGCGAGCGGGCTGGAGGCGATCCGCAACATCCGCGCGCGCAGCCCGCGAGCGCGGATCCTGGTTTTCACCATGCACAACGAAGCCGTGCTGGTGAAGGCAGCCTTCGGCGCGGGCGCGAGCGGCTTCGTCACCAAGAGCAGCGAGCCGTCCGCGGTTGTGCACGCCATCCGCTGCGTGGCGCGCGGCGAGCGCGCCATGAGCGACGACATTGCGCATATTCTCGCCGAGGACAGCCTGTCGCCAACCGGCTCGGTGCTGGACCAGTTGGGTGAGCGCGAAATCGAGATCCTGCGCCAGTTTGCCGGCGGCGCCACCACCGAGCAGATCGCGACGCATCTCAACCTCAGCGTCAAGACCGTGCAGAACTATCACTATCTGATCAAGTCGAAGACCGGCGCGCGCACGGATGCGCAGCTGGTGCGGCTCGCCGCGACCTGTGGGCTGACGAGGATCTAGCAGCAAAGCTGCCGCATTCCTTCAGACCCTTGAACCTTCCGAATGTGCCGAGTTCGATGGAACGGAGACCGTTCAGTTCCGGTTAGCATCGGGCCGAAGGAGTAAAGGTCATGAGTAAGGGTCACCCCAAAGCCGTCGACCATCCACCGATCATCACAGTAGGCGAACTCATCGACGAACTTTGCCGCCTGCCGGACACCGCCGTCGTCCACTTCCGCTGCCCCATGCTCGATCAGGAGCTCACATTCTACCGCCTTCGAAAGCGGTCAAAGGACGCCGTCGAAATCGCAGTCAATGCATATCCGGATAGTCCGCCAGTCGTGCCATCGTCCGATCCTGCCTTCCACACGCGAAGACATTCGGTTTCCTCGCCCTCGCTTCGCGACGGCGCCGCTCTCCACAAGGCGAGAGGTTGATTGGCCGCACCCGGGAGTCCAGCGGACCTAGAGCATGATCCGGAAAAGTGTGCAGCGGTTTTCCGAAAAGATCATGCTCAAGCAATAACCTAAAGCGCGATGACGGTTCGTCCTAATCTCATCGCGCTTTAGGCCGCCCTCAGCCCGCGCAGCAGCAGTGCGAGCGTTGCATCGACCCGCGCGGAGAGATCGGCGTCCTTCCATTCGTCGGCATGGGCCGGATGGTGGAAGCGGACGGTGGCATCGAAGATCGCGCGCGCCGTCGCCTTCACGTCGCCCACGGCGAATACCCCCTGCTTCACGCCGTCGGTCAGGATCGCCGCGATCTGGTCGATCATGGTGTCCTTGTGGCACTTGACGGCCGCACAGGCCTCGCGCGCCAGCGTCAGATAGGTCTGGAACATCTCGGGATCGTCGAGCACGCGCGAACGCTTGGCGGCGAACAGCGTGCGCAGCCAACGGTCGAGCCTGTCAGGCGCCGGGCCCTGCTCCTCGGCGATCGCGCGTAGCGGCGCGTCGATGCGGTCCAGCCAGCGCTTGGCAACGGCCTCGCGCAGCGAGGCCTTGCTGGGGAAATGGCGATAGACGCTGCCGTGGCTCACATCGAGCGCACGGGCAACGTCGACCACGGTGGCCTTGGCAAGTCCGTAACGCCTGAGCACGTCCTCGGTGACTTCGAGGATCCGCTCCGGCGTCAAGACAACGGCTTCATTCATGCCAGCACCATGTTCCCGTTTGGGGCTCAGTTACCCGGCAGTAGGGCTGCTTCCGAAGCGCCCTCGCCGGTCGTTCGGAAAGCCTATGCCTTAATGAGGCAGTTTTGCAGCCTGCGCCGCGATCTGGCGCGCCACCAGCAAATTGAGCCAATGCCCAATCACGCCGGTGAAATTGAGGATTTCGGTCGTCATTGTCTTGAGTCTCCATTCTCCGCGGTCCCCGTTCTTTAATCCGCCCTCCGATCCGAGCTTGGTTCGGATGTCGGGCTCCCCGAGGCTGTCGCGGGACGCCCAATCGGAGCGTCCGGGAATGGATATACACGCCTCGCTGACAGATTTCAATATCTGTCAGTCAATGATCCGTGATTGACAGTTAATATTTGCGGCCGGGCGCCACCATCCCTCTGGCCGGTCCGGTGGATAGCTTGGCGATCCCCCTCCACCTGGGCCCAGATCGTTTGTTTCGCCCTGCCCGCTCTGTTAAATCACGGCGTAAAAAGCATTTTGGCCGGCGCCGCCCCCTCAGGATCGCCCGCCCACCTTCCTGGAGCCGTCAGATGATCCCCCGCTATACCCGTCCCGAAATGGCCTCGATCTGGGAGCCGCAGACCCGGTTCAAGATCTGGTTCGAGATCGAGGCGCATGCGGCGGATGCGCTCGCCGAGCTCGGGACCATCCCTAAGGAGGCTGCCAAGACGGTCTGGGCCAAGGCCAAGGACGCCATCTTCGACGTGGCCCGCATCGACGAGATCGAGCGCGAGACCAAGCACGACGTCATCGCCTTCCTCACCCACCTCGCCGAGATCGTCGGCCCCGAGGCGCGCTTCGTGCACCAGGGCATGACCTCCTCCGACGTGCTCGACACCTGCCTCAACGTCCAGCTCACCCGCGCCGCCGACCTGCTGCTCGCCGACCTCGACAAGGTGCTGGCCGCGCTGAAGAAGCGCGCCTTCGAGCACAAGATGACGCCGACCATCGGCCGCAGCCATGGCATCCATGCCGAGCCCGTGACCTTCGGCCTCAAGCTCGCTTATGCCTATGCCGAGTTCACGCGTGCCAAGGAGCGTCTGATCGCGGCGCGCAAGGAGGTCGCGACCTGCGCCATCTCCGGCGCCGTCGGCACCTTCGCGCAGATCGATCCCCGCGTCGAAGAGCACGTCGCGAAAGCCATGGGACTCGTGCCGGAGCCGATCTCGACTCAGGTGATCCCGCGCGACCGTCACGCCATGTATTTCTCGACGCTCGGCGTGATCGCCTCCTCGATCGAGCGCATCGCCGTGGAAATCCGCCACATGCAGCGCACCGAGGTGCTGGAGGCCGAAGAGTTCTTCTCCGAAGGGCAGAAGGGCTCCTCCGCGATGCCGCACAAGCGCAACCCGGTGCTGTCGGAGAACCTCACCGGCCTCTCCCGCATGGTGCGCGCCTATGTGACGCCGGCGCTGGAGAACGTCGTGCTCTGGCACGAGCGCGACATCTCGCATTCCTCGGCGGAGCGCATGATGGGCCCGGACGCGACCGTGACGCTCGACTTCGCGCTGGTGCGCCTCGCCGGCCTGATCGACAAGCTCCTGGTGTACCCCGCCAACATGCAGAAGAACCTCGATCGCCTCGGCGGCCTCGTGCATTCGCAGCGCGTGCTGCTGGCGCTGACCCAGAAGGGCGCCAGCCGCGAGGACGCCTACAAGCTCGTGCAGCGCAACGCCATGCCGGTCTGGCGCGGCGAAGGCGATTTCCTCCAGCTCCTCAAGAAGGACACTGAGGTGAAGAAGTATCTCACCGACGCCGAGATCGAGGAGCAGTTCGACCTCGGCTATCACCTCAAGCACGTCGACACGATCTTCAAGCGGGTGTTCGGGGAGAGCTGATATTTCTGTCATTCCGGGGCACGCGAAGCGTGAACCCGGAATCTCGCGCTACAATTTCCAGATTCCGGGTCCGATGCTGCGCATCGTCCCGGAATGACAAAAGCCCCCCAAAAAAACGGATCCCCACCTCATGCCCATCGTCAATCGCGTCGCTGCCCTCTCCGACGAAATGGCCGCCTGGCGCCATGACTTCCACGAGAACCCTGAGTTGCTCTACGAAGTCCACCGCACCGCCGGCATCGTCGCCGACAAGCTTCGCGAGTTCGGCTGCGACGAGGTGGTGACGGGCATCGGCCGCACCGGCGTGGTCGGCGTGATCCGCGGCCGCAAGTCGGCCTCCGGCAAGACCATCGGCCTGCGCGCCGACATGGATGCGCTGCCGATCATGGAGACGTCAGGCGTGCCTTATGCCTCGAAGGTGCCCGGCAAGATGCACGCCTGCGGCCATGACGGTCACACCGCAATGTTGCTCGGCGCCGCAAAGTACCTGACCGAGACACGCAATTTCGACGGCACGGCCGTGATGATCTTCCAGCCCGCCGAGGAAGGCGGCGGCGGCGGCAAGGCCATGGTCGAGGACGGGCTGATGACGCGGTGGAACATCCAGGAAGTCTACGGCATGCACAACATGCCGAACCTGCCCGAAGGCCATTTCGCGACGACGCCCGGCGCGATGCTCGCCTCCTCCGACAACATCCAGATCACCGTCCGCGGCAAGGGCGGCCACGCCGGCGCGGGCCCCCACAAATCGGTCGACAGCGTGCTGATCGGCTCGCAGATCGTGGGTGCGCTGCAGTCGATCGTCGCGCGCAACGTCGATCCGCTGAAGTCCGCGGTGATCTCGATCACGCAATTCCATTCCGGCACGGCCTTCAACATCATTCCGGAGGTCGCCGAGCTCGCCGGCACCGTGCGCACGCTCGACCCCGACGTGCGCGACCTCGTCGAGCGCCGCATCGGCGAAGTCGCCGACAGCATCGCCCGCGCCTATGGCGGCTCGGCCGAGACGAAATACACGCGCATGTACCCGGTGACGATGAACCATGCGCGCGAGGCCGGCATTGCCGCCGACGTCGCCCGCGACATCGTCGGCACTGAGCGCGTCAACGACAAGTTCATCCCGATGATGGGCGCCGAGGACTTTTCGTTCATGCTGGAAGCATGCCCCGGCGCGATGGTGCTGGTCGGCATGGGCGACGGCAACGAGTGCCATCACCCGGCCTATGTCTTCAACGACAACATTCTGGGCCACGGCGCCTCGTTCTGGGCCCGTCTGGTCGAAACGCGGATGCCGGTGGGGTAGGCAGCGGTGCAAGGCGGCTTGGCAATAGCGCAACTCGCCTCTTACGATTCAATCGCAGACTTCTCTCGTCCGCCCGGCCATCACTGAGCTCGCGTCAGCCGTGCCGGCGCGCTCTATTCTGCATCCCTTGCCGACCGGGCGACAGCCGGCTGCGTTGCAAAATATCTGGCCAGACGCTTGCGGTTTGGACGGTGTCGACTCGACTTGCTTGCGCTCCGTGTCCCGCCTCCTCGAGTCCTCGCGCGTCGCAATCGGCTTCTTCTCCGGAATCTTCTCGCACTCGTTGTCGTCACCGACGCGATAGCCGGCGCGGCAGGTGATCTTCACGCATTGATCGCCGTCCGCCTTGAAGCCGAAATTGCAAACGAGCGGGCAGATCCGTCCCGGCTTCGCCTTCAGCGCATCGAGCGCATCCACGCTGGCGAGCTTCACGTCGAACTGGGTGCCGGCATATTTGTTGAACAGCGTCAGCGAGCGCTGTGCGGCCGAACTCCACTCGCTCTCTGCAGACGAGGTCAGGCAGCCGACGCGGCGCAATTCGCTCTGTACGGATTTGGTGAGGTCAGCCGCCGACAATGTGGATGTCGGCCCCGGCAAGAGCGCGGCCACTTTCTGGTTTTCGACTTCGGGCAACTGCCTATCGGCGGCGGGCTTTGTGGCCTGGTCCGCCTTCTCTGCCGCCTGCTTTGCAACGAGCTCCGCCTTGACCTTTTCCGCCGCCTGCTTCTCGGCCAATGCCTTCGCTGCCGCCGCCTCAGCCACCTTGCGCTGCTGCTCAGCGGCCTCGGCCTTCGCCTGCTCGATCTGCTTCTGCTTCTCCGCAGCGACCCGCGCCTCTTCGGCGGCTTTCGCGGCAGCGGCCGCCTTCTCCTGCTCGGCCTTCTGGGCGCGCTCCGCAATGAGCCTCGCCTTTTCCTGCTCGGCCGCCTTGGCCTTCTGTTCGGCCGCGGCGCGCGTCTCTTCGGCGCCGATCTTGTTCAGCTGGCCTTTGGCGAGGTTGGCATAGAAACCCTCAGGATACTGCGCCAGGAACGCTTCCCAGCCGTCTCGCGTACCGAGCTGGAGCGCAAGTTCATAGTCTCGCCTGAGCTCAGACTGCGGATTGGGTTGCGGACCGGTCGCAACGGGCTTGGCGGGAACGAGCGGCACGTCATCGCCGCCCAGCGAACCATACACGAAGGGCTCTTGCTTGTTGGCCGTGCTCTTCAGAACGTCATCGCGCACGAAGCCGAACGCTTTGCGCAGATCCAGGCCGGGCTTTGGCAGGTGGTCTGCAAGAGCCGTGGCGAACGGGCTGTTTCGGGCATCGCCGTCGGACGCGGTCGAGCCGGCCTTGGCCGCGAACGCAATCATCGTGTTCGGGCTGGTCGGCTCGACCTTGGCAAGCCCGCGCCCGATCGCGCGCGAGGCCACCGTGCGCTTCATCGTCTTGGCGAAAGGATTGTCACGACAGGCGTCGAGGATGACGAGCCGTAGCTGCTTCGCAGGCTCGATGCTCACCAGCACGCGATCGATCGGCAACGCCTCGTCGTAGACGTCGGTGTCGGTCTCGAGGGCGGCGTCGGTCGGAATCAGATAGTTGATGCCGTCCACCTCCATGCCGTGGCCAGCGTAGTAGATGACCGCGACATCGGCATCGCGCGTCCGAGCGCCGAACTCGCGCAGTGCCTTGCGCATTTCGGGCGCGTTCAGGTCCTGCCGGACATCGACGGTGTCGAAGCCGGCTTTCCTCAGCATGCCGCCGATCAGGCCGGCGTCGTTCGCTGGGTTGGCAAGCTTCGGCACGCTCTTGTAGGCGGAATTGCCGATGACGAGCGCGACGCGCTTCTCTGCCTGCGCTGGCGCGCAAGTCAAGAAAGCCGCGAAGATCAATGCCCAGAAAGATCGAACGATCGTCACGCCCGCCCACCTACTGATTAGTTGCAAATCTCGGTAGTAAGCGAACTCCCGTAGATGTTCTTCACCGATCCGAGACGGCATCCCTTAGCAACCGGCCTGCAGCCCGCGCCGTTGCAGATCATCTGTCCGGAGGCTTGCGACTTCGGTGCTGCGGACTCCGCGTCTTTCCGCTCTTGGTCCCGGCGCCTCGGCTCGTCACGGGCAGCGGGCTTTCTCTCGGGAATCTTCTCGCATTCGTTGTCGTCACCGACGCGATAACCGGCGCGGCAGGTGATCTTCACGCATTGATCGCCGTCGGCCTTGAAGCCGAAATTGCACACCAGCGGGCAGACCCGCCCCGGCTTCGCCTTGAGCGCATCGAGTGCGTCGACGCTGGCGAGCTTCACGTCGAGCTGGGTGCCGGCATATTTGTTGAACAGCGTCAGCGAGCGCTGAGCGGCCGACGTCCACTCGCCCTCCGCAGCCGACGTGAGACAACCGACGCGGCGCAATTCGCTTTGCACGGATTTGGCGAGGTCAGCTGCCGACAATGTGGATGTCGGGCCAGGCGAGAGCGCGGCGACTTTCTGGTTCTCGACTTCAGGCATCTGCCGATCGGCGGCCGGCTTTGCGCCCTGCTCGGCCCTCTCCACAGCTTGTCTTGCGGCCAGCTCGGCCTTGGCCTTCTCCGCCGCCTGCTTCTCGGCCAATGCCTTCGCTGCTGCCGCCTCGGCCACCTTGCGCTGCTGCTCGGCTGCCTCGGCTCTCGCCTGCTCGACCTGCTTCTGCTTCTCCGCCGCGATACGCGCCTCCTCGGCGGCCTTGGCCGCCGCGGCCGCCTTCTCCTGCTCGGCCTTCTGGGCGCGCTCGGCAATCAGCCTCGTCTTTTCCTGCTCGGCCGCCTTTGCCTTTTGCTCAGCCGCGGCGCGCGCCTCTTCGGCGGCGATCTTGTTCAACTGGCCCTTGGCGAGGTTGGCGTAGAAGCCGTCCGGATAAGCAGCCAGAAACGCCTCCCAGCCGTCACGCGTGCCCAGCTGGAGCGCGAGCTCGTAATCCCTGCGCACGGCCTCCTGCGGGTTCGCTTGCGGACCGGTTGCCGTTTGCTTCACGACCAGGGGCACGTCGTCGCCGCCGAGCGAGCCGTAGACATAGGGCTCCTGCTTGTAGCCGGTCGCCTTGAGCACGTCGTCGCGCACGAAGCCAAAAGCCTTGCGCAAATCGAGTCCCGGCTTCGGCAGGTGCTCGACCAGCGCGGCGGCGAACGGACTGTTGCGGGAATCGCCGTCGGACGCGGTCGATCCCGCCTTCGCCGCGAAGGCGATCATGGTGTTCGGGCTGGTCGGCTCGACCTTGGCGAGGCCGCGTCCGACCGCGCGCGAGGCCAGCGTGCGCTTCATCGTCTTTGCAAACGGATTGTCGCGGCAGGCGTCCAGGATGATCAAGCGCAGCTGCTTGGCCGGCTCGACCGCGAACAATGCCCGCTCGACCGGGATGGTCTCGTCGAGCACGTCACCATCGGTCTCAAGCGTGGCGTCGGTCGGGATGAGGTAATTGTTGCCGTCGAGCTCGATGCCATGGCCGGCGTAATAGATCACGGCCATGTCCGCGTCGCGTGTCCTGCCGGCGAACTCGCGCAGCATGCGCCGCATCTCGCTGGCGCTGAGATCGAGCCTGACGTCGACGGAATCGAAACCGGCCTTCTTGAACATGCCGCCGACCAGGGTGGCATCGTTCACGGGATTGCCGAGCTTCGGTGCGCTCTTGTAGGCGGAATTGCCGATCACGAGCGCCACCCGCCGGTCGGCATGTGCCGGTCCGCAGGCAAGGCCTATCGCAAGAATCAACAAAGCAAATAGCCGAAACGGAATCACTTGCGTCCCCCCGGATGCAATGTCCATGAGAGTATTCGCAAGCGTCGCCGAATGCCAATTCTTCCTATGTGATGCCTGTCACATAGGGCTGTTTAACGGGGGTAAGGATAATGCGGCGAAGCGTCGCCCTCCCCGTCTGATAGCTGAGTGAGCGAGGCCGTTAAGGCTACGCCTGCACGACCTCGTGGCGCATCACGAACGGTGCAAGCAGCACGTGCACCTCGCCCGCAATCGCCTCGCGCTGATCCGGTGGCAGGCCCGCAAGCGTCACGGTCGCGATGGAGCCGTGGCTGCCGTGCGGACCGACCTTGACATTGCAATCGATGCCGCGCTCGACCAGCGGCGCCAGCACCTTGGTGAACACGCGCTCGGCCGCGTCCCAGCGCAGCTGCGGCTTGAACACCTTGCCGACGCCCGTCACCGGCATCGGATTGATTGGAATGACCTGCACCGGAACGGCGGCGCGCTCAGGCGTGCGCTCGCGCACCCACGCCTCCAGCTCGCCCGGCTCGACCTTTGCGCCGGGCTTCAACTGCACGTACCCCACCGGCAATTCGCCGGCATAGGCGTCGGGCTGGCCAACCACCGCGGCGAAGCCGACGGCGGGATGTCTGAACATGATCTCCTCGATCGGCGCCGGGTCGATGTTATGGCCGCCGCGGATCACGAGATCCTTGGCGCGGCCAGTGATCCAGAGATAGCCGTCGGCATCGAGCCGGCCGAGATCGCCGGAATTGACCCAGACCTCGTCGACGAAGGCGCCCTTGTTGTGCTCGTCGTTGAGATAGCCGCCGAACACGCCGGGCCCGGCCATGATGACGACCCCGATCTCTTCCGGCTTGCAGTCGCGGATCAGGCGGCCATCGGCATCGAGCTGCACGATACGAACGCGCGAATAAGGCATGGGAAGGCCGACCGAGCCGAGCCGGATCGGGCGCCCGGGGTAAGCGAGCGTGTGCACGCTCGAGGTCTCGGTCATGCCGTAGACCTCGACCACCGGTAGCTTCAGTTTCTCCTGGATCGCCGAGCCCACCGCGACAGGAATCGCCGAGCCGCCCCCCGCGGCATATTTCAGGCTCGAGATATCCGCGTTGCCCGGCGGCACCGCGAGGGTCGCGGCGAGCACGGTCGGCACGCTCGACAGCGCCTCGGGCTTGAAGCGCTCGACGAGCTGCCAGATGTTCTTCACCGCATTCGGGTTGCGCCAGCCGCTCGGCGACAGCACGACCAGCGAGCTGCCGCTCGACAGCGTCGTCAGCACCTGTGTCAGCGATCCACCGACGTGGAACAGCGGCATGCCGAACAGCAGATTGGCGCCGGGCTTCCCCTTCAGCAGCAGATTGAGCGCCCAGGCCTGATAGACTTGGTTGGCATGAGTGTGCCGCACCAGCTTCGGCGTGCCGGTGGTGCCTCCGGTATGGAAATAAGCGGCGATGTCGCTGCCGCGTATCTTGCGTCCGCTGACAAGCCGGTCGGACGGCTGCTGCTTGATCAGGTCGCCGAAAGCGAAGACGCCATTGGCCGGATCGCCGCCGCCGAACACTTGCACGATGGCCTTCAGATGCTTCAGCTGCGGGCGGACCTGTTCGACCTTCTGCCAGATGTCGGTGCCCGGCATCGGCCCGAGCGCCACCAGGATCTTGGTGTTCGCAGCTTCCAAGATTTCAGCGATCTGGTGCGGCTCGAGCAGCGGATTGACGGGATTGGCGATGCCGGCTGCCTCCGCGCCGAACAGAGTGACGAACGCATCCGGCACTAAGGGCAGCATGAAGCTGATGACGTCGCCCTTCTCGGCGCCGAGCGCATGGAACATGTTGGCGGCCTGGGTGACGCGCGCGATGAAATCGCGGTGCGTGATGACCAGCGGCGTGTCGGCGGGATCAGCATTTTGCAGGAACTGGACCGCCGCCCCGTCGGGGTTGCGCTCAGCACCAAGCCTGATGGCATCATAGGTGCTCTCGGCCGCGACGCGGTCGGCGTAGGGGACCTGCTCGAACGCCCGGACTTCCTCGTCCGTCAAGAGATCCGGATAGTCGTTGCCGATCAACCGATCGAGCGCGTGGATACCCGCCATGAAATTCCGTCCTCCCTCAGATGCATGTCCCCGCCCCCGTATCTTTTGACATCTTGGTTCGGCGAGGCCTCGGCCGATGGCCGGCCGAGCCGGACCAGAATGATGGATGATTTCGCGTTCGTCCATGACCTAACGGCAGCGGCGCTTGAACCTCTGCACCTGATCCGGGGACCAAGAACTGGAATTCGCTCGCCAGCGCCCTGCCGCAAGACTTGAGGTCATGATGACGACGCCCCTGCGGAACCGCATCGCTCGGCTGATCGCCGCGTTCGCGATGGTATCCGCAATCGCTCTGCCCTCTGCCACGCTCGGCGCCGACACCCAGCTCGACAAGATACGCGCGAAGGTCGCGACATTCGCCGCCGACAAGATGGAGAAGCTGGGCGGATCGCGCATCGTCTACAAGGTGGACACCGACGGCTTGCGGGAGGCGGTCGTCACGGATCTGCGCGACGACGTCTACAGGATCCTGCGCGAGGGCCGGATCGCCTTCTCCGGTCTTGCGATCCGCGACGGCGGGGTCGACGTGAAGATCGCGGACGCCAAAGGCCGCGAACAGCTCACGCGCAAGCTCGCCTCGGCGGCGGAGGGATTGCCCACGCACGCGCTCACTGTGACCGACGCCGGAGACGGGCTGCTCAGGCTCGCACCGACCGAGGCCGCATCCGCCGCGCGGCTCAGCGATCTCGTCGAAGATTCCATCGCCATGATCGAGCAGCGCCTCAAGGACGCCGGTGTCAAGCTTGCCAGCGTCCAGCCCGAGGGGACGGACCGCATCCGCATCTTCCTGCCCGGCGCGACGGAGCCCGAGAATGTCACCGCGATCTTCGCCAAAAAGGTCAAGGTCGGCTTCCGCCTGATCGACCTCTCGATGTCCGCTGAGCAGGCGCAATCGGGCACGCCGCCGGCGGGCACGGAAGTCCTGCTCGGCTTCAAGGACAAGCTTCCTTATCTCGTCGCCAAGGACAGCACGCTCGAGGGCGGCGACATCAGCTATGCCGGCCCGGGATTTACGAGCGACACAAAGGAGCCGATCGCCTCGTTCCGCTTCAACGGCCGGGGCACGCGGCGCTTCGCCCATATCACTGCAGAGAACGTCGGAAAGCCCTTTGCCATCGTGCTCGACGACAAGGTGATCTCCGCTCCCGTGATCCGCGAGCCCATCACCGGCGGCTCCGGTCAGATCGCCGGCAACTTCACCCTGGAAGAGGCCAACAGCGTCGCCATGCTGCTGCGCGCCGGCGCGCTGCCAGGACGCCTCGGCCTCGTCGAGCAGCAGGTCGTGCAACCCGCGACCAAGCCGTAAGCGAAGGTCACCCCGCCGCGTCAGTCGTCCAGGCCGGGTCTGCGACGCCGAAGCCCGCGCGGCTGCCCCGAATCGCGGCCGCGCCGCGGCCAGACGCGCAACCAACGGGCAATTGCCGAAACGCCCGATCAGGCTAGAATTTGCCTCTTGCGGCATGACGGCCGGAAGCGTCATTCAAGCGGTCGTCATTCGATTTCGGCTATACGAGTGCCGACCAGGACTAAAGGCCTTATGTGGGGTTAGTACCATGCCGTCCGGCAGCGCAGACATTTCGTCGATCCTCGACCGCATTCTCGACGCGGCCACGGATAACCTCAGGATCGCGAAAATCCTGGTCCAGATGGGCCTCGACCCTGACAACGTCACCTATGACGCGATCTTCAACCGCTTGCTGGAGATCTTTGTCCACAACATCACGCTGGCCAATTTGTTCGCGGCGGTCGGCGCCGGCTTCTTCGTCGCCACGCTCTTGATGCGGACGATGGTGCCCCTACGCGTCGCCAACATGATCGGCTGCGCGTTGTTCGCCGTTTTCGGCGCGCTCTCCGCCAACGTCGCGACGTTCCTGCTCTATCTCTTGCTGCTTCCGATCAACGCCCTGCGCCTGCGCCAGATGCTCAAGCTGGTCAAGAAAGCGCGCCATGCCGCCGAAGGCGACATGTCGATCGAATGGCTCAAGCCATTCATGACCGAGCGCAAATATCGGCGCGGCGACATCCTCTTCAAGCTGCGCGATCCCGCGCAGGAGATGTTCCTCACGGTCACCGGCAAGTTCCTGGTCAAGGAAATCAACGTCGAGATTGGGCCTGGAACGCTGATGGGCGAGCTCGGCTTCCTCACGCCGGACAACCGGCGCACGGGTACGGTCGAATGCATCGAAGACGGTCAGGTGCTGACGATCACTTACGACCGCCTGCTCGAGATCTACTTCCAGGACCCGCAGTTCGGCTATTATTTCCTGGTGCTGACCAGCCAGCGCCTGCTGCAAAACATCGATCGCCTGCAGAAGCAGCTGGCAACGGAGCGCGCGGCCACCACGAACAGGATCGCGTGAGCGCCGCACGGCCCACATGAGGCTGCGTATGACGACGTGATGTGGAGAGGGCGCGCGCCCATATCTTGCTCTCATGCCCCGGACGCAGCGCAGCGCCTTTCGCGGTGCGCTGCAGAGCCGGGGCCCAATCCCTCCAAGAACAATCGTGCGGCATAGATCCCAGCTCAGCAACGCCAAGAGGCGTTGCAGCGCGTCCGGGACACGAGACTTCGGCCCTCCGGGGGGCCCGCCGCAAAATCGCCCTAAAAACCGAATGGTAACCATGCCGGGCTAGGGTTATCGACGTGACCAATTCTCCGACCATCCTGGTATTCGATTCCGGCCTTGGCGGGCTCACGGTACTGCGTGAGGTCGTGGCCGCGCGCCCGGATGCGCATTACGTCTACGTCGCCGACGACGCCTTCTTTCCTTATGGCCACCACAGCGAGGACGAGATCATCGCCCGCGTCGTACCGCTGATGGGGGAGCTGATCGGCACGCATGATCCCGACCTAGTCGTCATCGCCTGCAACACGGCGTCCACCCTGGTCCTGTCTCACTTACGCGCAGCCTATTCTCTGCCCTTCGTCGGCACCGTGCCGGCGATCAAGCCGGCCTGCGCGCAGTCCAAGACCCGCCGCGTCTCGGTGCTCGGCACCAAGGGCACGGTGAAGCGCGAATACACCAAGGCGCTGATCCGCGATTTCGCGCAAGGATGCGAGGTGACGCTGGTCGGCTCGCCCGAGCTCGCCTCGCTCGCCGAGGCCGCGCTTGGCGGCAACCCGATCAGCGATGGCGACATCCTCGCCGAGCTCGCCCCCTGCTTCGTCGGCGATGCCGCGGACGCGAGCGCGCGCACCGATACCGTGGTGCTCGCCTGCACGCATTATCCGCTGCTGCTCGACCGGTTGACGAAGCTCGCACCCTGGCCGGTCGAGTGGATCGATCCGGCGCCGGCGATCGCCCGCCGCGTGTCCGACCTGCTCGGTGCGCCCACTTGCGGCATCGCGCAGTCGGGTGCCGAGATGATTTTTACATCGAACCGCGTGCATGGCCTTGGTGCCACGCTGACACCGTTCTTCGGCGGCCGCGCTCTGGCCTGACTTTCCGCATTGACGGCGCGCTGCTAGGCTTCGCCGTCGTCATCTTCGCGCAGGTCATCCCAAGGTCATTACATGTCGGTCCCCGCAAAGCCGCTCAATCGCCTCCGCCAATTATGGAGCGAGGGCCGCCCCGCCTTCGGCGCAATCGCGACCACCCCGAGCGTGCAGATGGTGCAGATCATGGCGCGCTCGCTCGACTGGATCATCGTCGATCTCGAACATGGTCCGATTGGGTTGACCGAAGCGCATGCGATGATCGCCGCGACCACGGGCACGCCATGCACGCCCTTGGTGCGGATCGCCGCGAACGAGCCGTGGCTCGCGAAAGCTCCGATGGACATCGGCGCCTTCGGAATCAACTTCCCGATGATCACCAACCGCGCGGAAGCCGAGAGGGCGGTGCGCAGCGTGCGCTATCCGCCGCGCGGCGACAGGCTCTGGGGCCCCTTCCACGCGCCGTTCCGCTGGGGCCAGTCGATGCCGGATTACATGGCCAGCGCCGATGACGAGATGATCTGCATGGTCACCATCGAACACGTCGAGGCCGTCAACCGCATCGACGAGATCATGGCGACGCCGGGCATCGACGTCGCGGTGATCGGCCCCGGCGATCTCGCCACCTCCATCAACAAGCGCGGCCAGATGGACGATCCGGAGCTGCTCGAGCTGGTCGCGCGCGCCGAGGCCGGCATCCTCCGAAGCGGCGTGCCGATCGGCGGCGTGGCGCGCACCGCCGACCAGGCCAATGCCCTGATCGACCGCGGCTATCGCGCGATCGCGCTCGGCTTCGACTGGTCGCTGTTCCAGCGCGGGATCATGGCGGCGTTCGAAGGCATCAAGCGCTGAACGGCCGAGCACGGCCTTGCCGGGAACCGGGACGCTGCTAGGGTCAGCGGCTCGGGAGGAAAACCATGCTCAAAAAGACTTTGCTCGCGCTCGCTTTCACTGGCATCGCCGTCGCGGCCTTCGCCCAGCAATCCGGTATCAAGCGCACCCCGCTTCAGAAAATCGACTTTCCGGACGGCTACACGACTGTGACCGCCATCGCCGAAGTGCCGGCCGGTGGCGCCGCCGGCCGGCATACTCATCCAGGGATCGAGACGGGTTACGTGCTGGAGGGTGAGCTCGACCTCCTCGTCGACGGCCAGCCGGACAAGCGCCTGAAAGCCGGCGATTCCTATCAGATCCCGGCAGGCGCCGTGCACGATGCCAAGACCAACGGAGATAAGCCTTTGAAAGTGCTTGGAATTTATGTCGTCGACAAGACCAAGCCGCTGGCCTCGCCGGCGCCCTGATGCGGCGAACCGACTGGCCCTAGGCGGGTTGGTTCGTGCTAGAGCGAGCGAGCGGGCACCCCGCTCGCTGCACATATTTTGATCTTTTGATCCCTGGGAAACGGAGACCAATGCGCGGGACGCCCAAGACCATTTCGCTGCGGCGCCGTCTGATCTGCGACCTCATGCATGCCTCGATGGGCGTGCCCTTCGTTTCACTCTCCCGTTCGCTCGATATCCGCCCTGTGCTGGAGGCCCGCGCCGGCGCAACAGCGCCCGCCGGATGGGCCGCGATATTCGTCAAGGCTTTCGCCCTGGTTGCACGGGACGAGCCGATCCTGCGCACCGTTTACACCAAATGGCCTTGGCCCGCCCTCTACGTGCTGCCGAAGAGCGTGGCGACGGTCGCGATCGCCCGGGTCGAGAATGGCGAGGAATGCGTGCTGCCTCAGCGAATCGCCGCTCCTGAGGCCCTTTCGCTGGCAGCGGTCGATGCGGAAATCCGGCGCGCCAAGACGGCCCCGATCGCGGACGTCCCGATGTTCCGCAAGATCATGCGCGCAACCCGCCTGCCGCTGCCGCTGCGGCGCTTGTCCTGGGCCATCGGCCTGAATTTCGGCCGCCAGCGCGGCAACTGGTTCGGCAGCTTCGCGGTGAGCTCGGTGGCCGCCTATGGTGGCGGCGAGCTCCACCCCATCACGCCGGGCCCCTTTGTCGTCAGCTATGGGCTCATCGAGCCGGATCAGACGATCCATGTCGTGATCCGCTGGGACCACCGGGTCACCGACGCCGCCCCGATCGCCCGGGTCCTGACCCGGCTGGAACAGGTCCTGAACACCGAAATCGCCGCCGAATTGCGGGCGTGCGTCCCCAAACCCGTCCGGGCGGTGCGCACGTAGGATTACCGTCGGTCCGGGGCGGCTCGCAGAGCCGGACCCGGAACGTCGAGATTCCGGGGTTCGCTCTACGAGCGCCCCAGAATGACGGGCTAACGCCCCGGAATGACGGCTAAAGAATTGACAGCCAGCCCCAAACTCCCCTAAAAGCCGCCTGCTCGCGGGCCGATTTCGGCCCGCGAAGCGTTTCGCGACCCGTGGTCAAATCCCTTAAGCTTTGGGGATCGGACCTGTCGGTGCCGGGCCAAGCCCGTCACACAGGAGGGCGCGTTTCCTCAAACCATGCAACCGAAGAGGACGCGATGACTAAGCGCAGTGAGGCGAAGTACAAGATCGATCGCCGTATGGGCCAGAACATCTGGGGCCGCCCGAAGAGCCCCGTGAACCGCCGCGAGTACGGCCCCGGCCAGCACGGCCAGCGCCGCAAGGGCAAGCTCTCCGACTTCGGCGTGCAGCTCCGCGCCAAGCAGAAGCTGAAGGGCTATTACGCCAACATCTCCGAGCGCCAGTTCCACGGCATCTATGTCGAGGCGAGCCGCCTCAAGGGCGACACCGGCGAGAACCTGATCGGCCTGCTCGAGCGCCGCCTCGACGCAGTCGTGTACCGCGCCAAGTTCGTCTCCACGATCTTTGCTGCCCGCCAGTTCATCAACCACGGCCACGTCAAGGTGAACGGCCGCAAGGTCAACATCTCGAGCTACCAGCTCAAGGTCGGCGACGTGGTCGAGGTCAAGGAAGCCTCCAAGCAGCTCGCCCACGTGCTCGAAGCCAGCCAGCTCCCCGAGCGCGAGGTCCCGGACTATCTCGAAGTCGACCACGGCAAGATGACCGCGAAGTACACGCGCATCCCCGGCCTCTCCGACGTGCCGTTCCCGGTGCAGATGGAGCCTCATCTGGTCGTCGAATTCTATTCGCGCTGATATCGCCTCGATCTATTGCTCAAAGGCCCCGGTTTCCGGGGCCTTTTTGTTATGGTAACCTGCTCCCGATGTCCCAAACGACCGACCAGCTTGCCAACATCACCCCATCGGCAACGCCTTCCGAGGCGGAGCTGGAGGCATGGGCCAAGCTGCCCCGCGACGAACAGCTCCGCCGTTGTCAATCGCTGTTCGCTCAGCCAGCTTGCAACAGTTTCACCTCGGACACCCCAGACGACATCCTCGCCGCCGCGCGCCAACGCGTTGCTCAACGCCGCCATGGCTGAGTACCGGTTATCGGAGCGCACCCGAGCCGACCTAATCGACATCTATGATTTCACCGAGAGCCGGTTTCGGCCAATATCAAGCGGAGGCCTACTACGCCGGCCTGATCCGTTCGTTTGGACTTCTCGCCGACTTCCCCCTGATCGGCCAGCAAGTCGATGAACTAGCGGCCGGCTATCGGCGTTTCCGCTTCCAATCCCATCTGATTTTCTACACGGTAAAGCCAGACCACGTCGAAATCCGTGCAATTCTTCACGGCGCGCAGGACATCAGACCGCAATTGTTCGACTAGATGAAATGACGAGACCAGCCATGCTCTATACCCCTCCCCCGATCGATCCCAAGGCGCCGCCGGTGCGCATCAATCTGCTGTCGGACACGCAGACCAAGCCGACGGCTGGGATGCGCGAGGCGATGGCACGGGCGGAGGTCGGCGACGAGCAGGTCGGCGACGACCCGACCGTGAATGCGCTGTGCGAGCGCGTTGCCGATCTGCTCGGCAAGGAAGCGGCCGTCTACATGCCCTCGGGCACGATGTGCAACGTCACCGCGACGCTGGTGCATTGCCGCCCCGGCGACGAGATCCTCGCGCATGAGACCGCGCACGTCATCGCGCGCGAAGGCGGCGCGCATGCTGCGATCGGCGGCTTCCAGGTCACCCAGCTCAAGGGCCCCGATGGCCAGTTCACGCCGGAGACGCTTCGCAAGGCGCTGCACCCGCGCACGCGCTACCAGCCGCCGCAGACCGTCGTCAGCGTCGAGCAGACCGCCAATATCGGCGGCGGCACGATCTGGAAGAAGGCGGTGCTCGACGAGATCGTCGCGATCGCCAAGCAGCACGGTCTCATCACCCACATGGACGGCGCGCGCCTGCTCAACGCCACCGTGGCGAGCGGTATCTCGCCGCGCGACATGACCGCGGGATGGGATTCGGCCTGGATCGACTTCTCGAAGGGGCTCGGTGCGCCGATCGGCGGCGTGCTCGCGGGTTCGCGCGCCTTCATCGATGCGGTCTGGCAGTGGAAGCAACGCCTCGGCGGCTCGATGCGGCAGGCCGGTGTCTGCGCGGCCGCGTGCATCTACGCGCTCGATCATCATGTCGAGCGCTTGGCCGACGACCACGCCAATGCGCGGGCGCTCGCCCGCGGACTGTCGCAGATCGCAGGCATCGAGGTGCAGGAGCCCGAGACCAATCTCGTTTTCTTCAAGCCCGACGGCGCCGGCATTCCCGGCGACAAGATGGTCTCAGCCCTCCGCCAGCGCGGCGTTACGCTTGCGATGATGGACGGCCGCATCCGCGCCTGCACCCACCTCGACGTTAATGCGAGCCAGATCGAGGAGACGATCGGATACGTGCGCGAGATCGCGCGCGGGGCGTGATGCCGTAGATCCTATGGGTGACGGGTGGTCAGGGGTAAGTTGAGTTTGAGACCACCAACTCACCCGGAGGATCAATCATGCACACTGATCGCACTGACGCACCCGTCGGACGGGAGTATGTCACGATTTACGTTGTTTTCGAACTGAGCAAGTCGAAGTGGCAGCTTGGGATCATGCTGCCTGGCGCCGAGAAGATGAGCCGTTACCGGATCGATGGTGGCGACTTGGCGGCGCTGTCGGGACTGCTTTCGCGGGCTCGGGCGAAGGCGGAGCAAGGGGGCAAGCCGGTTCGTGTGCTGTCCTGCTACGAGGCCGGGCTGGATGGACATTGGCTGCATCGCTGGCTGATGGCCGCCGAGATCGTCAACTCCGAGGTCGATGCCTCGAGCATCGAGGTGAACCGGCGGGCGCGGCGCGCCAAGACCGACCGGATCGATCTGGCGCAGCTGATGCGTTCGTTCCTGGCCTATCTGCGTGGCGAGCCGAGGGTCTGCAGCATGGTGCGGGTCCCCACGCCTGAGGAGGAGGATCGCAAGCGGCGCACGCGCGAGCGCGAGCGCTTGCTGACGGAGCGCACCGGACACAGCAACCGGATCAAGGGGCTGCTGCACGGCCAGGGCATCCGCGATGCCACGCTCTTGAAGGGGGACTTCCTGTCGGCGCTCGACGAGATGCGCACCGGCGACGGGCGCGCTCTGCCGCCGCACTTGAAGGACGAACTCCGCCGCGAGCATGAGCGGCTCCTGTTGGTGAACAAGCAGATCAAGGCGCTCGAAGCCGAGAACGCAGCCGCCCATCGCGCGCCGGCAACCGGCTCGGTGGAGGCGAAAGCCGTTCAGCTTGCCCAGCTCAGGGCCATCGGTCCGCAGATCGCTCAAGTGCTGACCAACGAGGTGTTCTATCGTGACCTCAAGAACCGCCGCCAGGTCGGCAGCTGCGTCGGACTGACCGATATGCCCTACGACAGCGGCGCCAGTCGCCGGCAACAGGGCATCAGCAAGGCCGGCAACCACCGCGTACGAACGGCCGCGATCGAGCTTGCCTGGCTATGGCTGAGGCATCAGCCCGACAGCGAGCTGAGCCGCTGGTTCCGCGAGCGGGTTGGCAACCTCAAGGGCCGCATCCGCAAGATCGCCATCGTGGCGCTGGCCCGCAAGCTGATGGTGGCACTGTGGCGCTATCTGGAAACCGGCCTCGTGCCGAGCGGCGCCGTGCTGCGTCCGAGCTTTTAAAGAACGCCGGTGCGCCAATGACGGCCGACGTGACCCAGGACAGACGTGTGACCGAACCCGGGCTTGGGTCTTCGGATTCCGCTTTCGTAGATGGGTCCCGTCTCTGCTGGGCCTTCCCTTCACCCGTGCATGAAAGATCAGGGTCCGGGTCACCACACCCGACCGGATACAAGTTGATGCGGTGGTTGCCGCATATCAACGTCACGGCCCAGTCCAGGACGTCACGTCAAGCCGCTCCCAGCGCGCACCAAACGTCCCGATCCGAAAACCTCGCGCCGTCCTCGCCACCGTCAAGGCCGCTTCGCGCCGCCTCCGGCGGTGGCCTCCGGCCAGCCTTGACCGCGGCTGCGTCCGGCGCAACGGCGCTCCATCGGGACGAAAGCATCATCATGGTCGCATCGCGCCCCACAGAACCTCTGAAGGCAACGCCATGCCCTGATCAATCAATCCCCTTGACAACCAACATCCCATACAAGCCCGGATGGAGCGAAGCGTAATCCGGGATCTATGGGTGGTGAGAAGGACCGCGCTTCGCTCCATCCGGGCTACGAAAGCGGCTGCTCACCGCCCCATCGCCCGATAGATCAACGTCTTCAGCTCGAGTTGAATCCGCCCCCGCTGCGAGGGCGTCTGCACCATGAAGATCCCGAACAGATCGTCTTCGGGATCGATGAAGAAGAACGTGCCGCCGACGCCGTCCCAGCGATATTCGCCGAGAGGCCATGACGTACCCGGCGGCACAGAGGTGCGCACGGCGAAGCCGAGGCCGAAGCCGGAACTGGCACCCGGATAATAATTGTGGTCGCGGGCGATCTTCGTCTCGCGACCGACGTGATCGGACGCCATCAGCGCGATGGTCTCGGGCTTGAGATAGCGCCGCCCCTCGTAGCTGCCGCCATTCAGCAGCATCTGGGCGAAGCGGGCATAGTCGCCGACCGTGCCGACCATGCCAGCCCCGCCGGATTCCCATGTCACGGGCTTCCTGATGTCACGGACTTCAGTCGTCGGGCTGATCTTGCGGTCCTCCGGCATCGGCTCGGCGATACGTGCAAACTTGGCGGGATCGGCGACGTAGAATGCGGTCTCAGTCATGCCGAGCGGGTCCAGCAGCCGCTCTTTCTCGAATTGGAGCAGCGTCTTGCCCGAGATCACCTCGACGACACGGCCGAGCACGTCGGTGGCAAAGCCGTAATCCCACACCGTGCCTGGCTGCTCGGCGAACGGCAGCGTCGTGATCTTCGCGACGAAGTCGGCGTTGCTAAAATCGCCGTTGAAGAGGTTGGCCGCCGCATGGAGCTCGCGCACCAATCCGCCGCCATAAAAGCCGTAAGGCAGCCCCGCAGTGTGGCGCAACAGGTCCTTGATCGTGACTGGACGTTCCTGCGGCTCCAGCGTCAACAAGACCTTGCCATTCCCTGCTTTCCTCTCGATGCCAACCTTCATGCCGGCAAAGGCCGGAATGTATTTGGACACGGGATCGTCGAGCGAAAGCCTGCCCTCTTCGACCAGCATCATCGCCACCAACCGATGTGATCGGCTTCGACATCGAATAGAGACGGAAGATCGTATCCGCGCTCATCGATATCTCGGTGGCGACGTCGCGAACACCGAAATTCTCGTAATAGACCGGCTTGCCGTGCTGCTGGAGCAGCAGGATGGCGCCGGGGATCTTGCCGGCCGCGACCTCGTTGCGGATGTAGTCGGAAACCTTCGCCAACCCTTCCGTGCAGAGTGTGCGGAGAGCGCGTCCCTCGGACCCGGCCTTCGCACCGACGATCCCGACGAGAAGAACGAGCGCCGGGATGAACGCGCGGCGCCCACGCATGTCATTTCTCCATGGCTTCATAAACCAACTGCTTCAATGTTCGCTGCACGCGCTGGCGCTCGGTCGGGGTCTGCTCCAGGAGGACGAAGAACATGTCCTGCTTGGGGTCGACCACGAAATAGCAGCCCGAGGCACCGTCCCACTTCAGCTCGCCGAGATTCCCGGGCGGCGGCGGTTTTGCATTGCCGGGATCGGTCCGGACCGCCAGCCCAAGGCCGAAACCGAAGCCGTCGCCGGGGAAGTAGAAATAATCACGATCGACACCGGAGCCGGGGCCGACCTGATCGGTCACCATCAGCTTGAACGTCTCAGGCTTGAGAATGGTCTTGCCGTCGAGACTGCCGCCATTGAGCAGCATCTGCGCAAAGCGCTGATAGTCCGCCATGGTCGTCACCATGCCGCCGCTGGCGAACTGGATCTTCTTACTCACCGTCGGGTCGTTGACGCGGCCGACGCGGAAATCGGAGTCGTTCGGCAACGGCTGCGCCAGAAGCTTCTGCTTCCCGGGGTCCGTGACGAAAAAGCCGGTATCGACCATGCCGAGCGGATCGAGCAGCTCCTCGCGCATGATGTCGATCAGCGGCTTGCCGGCGGCGACCTCCATCACACGCGCCAGCACGTCGGTGGAGTGGCCATATTGCCACAGCGCGCCCGGCTGGTTGTGCAACGGCAGCTTGGCGATGCGTTCGGCAAACTCGGCAAGATCGAAATCGCCGGCATAGAGGTTGGCCTCGCGATAGGCCTTACGAACCAGGCTGTCGCCGTAGAAGCCGTAGGTGATGCCCGAGGTGTGCGTCATCAGATCGTGCACAGTCATCGCCCGCTTCGGCGGCACCAGCTCCAGCGACTTGGTGCCGTCCTCGGCTTTTTTCTCGACACCGACCTTCACATTGGCGAAGGACGGAATGTATTTCGAAACAGGATCATCCAGCTTGATCTTGCCGTCCTCGATCAATTGCATCGCGACCACCGCGGTGATCGCCTTGGTCATCGAGAACAGACGGAAGATCGTCTTGTCGGTGATCGGGGCCTCACTGACCACGTCCTGCACGCCGAAGACTTCGTGATAGACCGGCTTGCCATGCTGCTGGATCAGCACGTTTGCACCGGCGATCTTGCCGGTCGCGACCTCGTTCTTGAAGAACTCGCTGATCCTCGCGAGCTTGTCCTGATTGAAATGCGCACCGGACGGAATCTCGTAGGAGCCCTCTGCCCGCGCCAGCGACAACGCGGCAAACGACACCAGCGCGCCGCAGGCGAGCGCGCGCAGTCCAAATCGTGAAATCATACCCCCTCCCCGGACCATGGTCCGGCGGAGTGTACCGGTCAGCTCAATCGGCACAAGGGCCGCTGTGTCGCGCAAGCGCCTCGGCATGGAGCTTGGCGCTCGATTCGGAGAAGCAGCAGAACACCACGCGAGCAAGGGACGGCGCAGCAGCGAGCCCATCGACCGTCGTGCGCACGGCGATATCGGCCGCCCGGTCGGCAGGGAAGCGATAAATGCCGGTCGAGATCGCGGGGAATGCCACCGAGGTCAGCTTGTGCCTGCCGCACAGCTCCATCGATCGGCGATAACAGGAGGCGAGCAGATCGTCCTCGCCGAGCGTGCCGCCTTTCCAGACCGGTCCGACGGTGTGGATCACATGCACGGCCTTGAGCCGATAGCCCCTGGTGATCTTCGCGTCACCCGTCTTGCAGCCGTGGAGCATGCGGCATTCGGCGACGAGCTCGGGTCCGGCCGCCCGATGGATCGCACCGTCCACGCCGCCCCCGCCAAGGAGCGATGTATTGGCGGCGTTGACGATGGCGTCAACGCCGAGTGTCGTGATGTCGGCGACGATGACCTCAAGCTCCGCGCCGCCAATCCGGCGCGTCAGCAGGGTCACGTGTCAGGCCGCGACGACGACGCCCTTTTCGGAGAAGAGCTGCTGTAATTCGCCAGCCTGGAACATCTCGCGGACGATGTCGCAGCCGCCGATGAATTCGCCCTTCACATAGAGCTGCGGGATGGTCGGCCAGTTCGAATATTCCTTGATGCCATTGCGCAGCTCGGCAGATTCGAGGACGTTGAGGCCCTTATAGCCGACACCGATATGGTCCAGGATCTGGACGACCTGGCCGGAGAAACCGCACTGCGGAAATTGCGGCGTACCCTTCATAAACAGAACCACGTCGTTCGACTTCACTTCGTTGTCGATGAATTCCGCGATGCTCATATCCATGTCCTTCCAGGGCCGAGCCCTCACCAATTGCTTCGGGCCGGCTCAGCCGATTTAACCCGATACTTGCCAATATATGTAGCCCAAACCGTTGTGCATCCAAAGTAAAATGGCGGCGACGGGCCCTGGCGGCCGTGCCGAGCCCAACAGGTCCATAGGCTGATGACATCAATATCATCGCCGGAGAGGACTTTCATACCGTAACGGAGCCCCTATCTAGGACGAACCCTGTTCATGGAACCGGGTCGCGCGAACAACGTTCTCTTGTCCTGTCTGGAGAAAAACGTGACGAAACAAGCCTCAGCCACGGCCGCCTCCCAGCTTTCGTCACCGTCCTCCCAGCCGGACGACCTCGCCCAGCGGCTGGAAGAGGCATTTCTCGCCGTCCGCAACGAGACCGAGCGCCGGGCCGCCCCGCTGTCCGCCGAGGACCAGCAGATCCAGTCCATGCCAGATGCCAGCCCGGCGAAATGGCACCGCGCCCATACCACCTGGTTCTGGGAGCAATTCCTGCTCGGCGAGCACGCCGCGGGCTACCGGCCCTTCCATCCCGATTTCGCTTTCCTGTTCAATTCCTATTACGTCAGCGCCGGCCCGCGTCATGCCCGCAATCATCGCGGCGACATCACCCGTCCCAGCGCCGACGAGGTCGGCGCCTATCGCAGATACGTCGATGCGGCGGTCGTCAAATTCTTCCGCGAAGCCGGCGCGGACAAGCTCCAGGCCTTGGCGCCTCTGGTCGAGGTCGGGCTCAACCACGAGCAGCAGCATCAGGAATTGATGTTCACCGACATCCTGCATGCCTTTGCGCAGAACCCGGTCTATCCCGCCTACGCCCCGGACTGGCGCTTCCCGGCCATAACGCGCAGCGGCGATGACTGGCTGGCACTCAACGAAGGCATCCACACCATCGGCCATGTCGACGGCGGCTTCCATTTCGACAATGAGAAGCCGGCGCACCGCGCCCTCGTCGGTCCGGTCAGGATCGCCCGCAATCTGGTCACCAATGCCGAGTGGCTCGCCTTCATGCAGGATGGCGGCTACCGGACCGCAACCCTCTGGCTGATGGACGGCTTTGCCGCGGCCAGTAAGGAGGACTGGCAGGCCCCGGGCTACTGGCGCGAGGTCGATGGCGCATGGCAGGTGATGACGCTGGCCGGCCTCAAGCCGGTCGATCCGAACGCGGCTGTCTGCCACATCAGCTACTATGAGGCCGACGCGTTCGCGCGCTGGTCCGGAAAACACCTGCCGACCGAGATGGAATGGGAGGTCGCGGCCCGCACCAAGCAGCTCAACGACGCCTTCGGCATCGTCTGGCAATGGACGCGCAGCTCCTACTCACCCTACCCCGGTTACCGCGCCGTCGAAGGCGCGCTCGGCGAGTACAACGGCAAGTTCATGGTCAACCAGCTGGTGCTGCGCGGCTCCTCGCTTGCAACTCCGCAAGGCGACAGCCGTATCACCTACCGCAACTTCTTCTATCCGCACCACCGCTGGCAGTTCACCGGACTGCGGCTCGCCGACTACAACTAGAAAATCCGACGACAAATGCGCGCCGGACAGCGCGTTCAGGAGAGTATCATGAATGTGCACGCCAGCGCTTTGGCCGAGGCCCATCTTCCCGACGAGCAGACCACCGCCTTTGCCCGCGAGGCCATCGAGGACCTCTCGCAGCAGCCGAAAAAGCTGTCGCCGAAATATTTCTACGACGCGACGGGATCGGAATTGTTCGAGGCGATCACGCGCCTGCCGGAATACTATCCGACCCGCACCGAGCTTGCGATTCTGAGGGAGCGTGGGGGCGAGATCGCAAAGATCATTCCAGAGCACGCGGCACTGGTCGAGTTCGGCGCTGGCGCGACCACGAAGGTCCGCCTGCTGCTGGGCCACTGCAAGTTCGCCGCCTACGTGCCCGTCGACATCTCGGGTGACTTCCTGAAAGCGCAGGCGAATGGGCTGAAGCGGGATTTTCCCTCACTCGGCATCCACCCGGTGGCCGCTGACTTCACCACGCCATTCGAGCTGCCGAGGGCTGTCGCCTCGATGCCCAAGGTCGGTTTCTTCCCTGGGTCGACCATCGGCAATTTCGAGCCGCAGGAAGCCCAGGCCTTCCTGAAGAGCGCCCGCGCAATTCTCGGCCGGGGCGCGCAGATGATCATCGGCGCCGATCTGGAAAAGGACGAGCGCGTGCTGTTTGATGCCTATAACGACGCTGCCGGCGTCACCGCCCGCTTCAACCTCAATGTACTGGTGCGCATCAACCGCGAGCTCGGCGGCAATTTCGACCTTTCCGCCTTCACCCATCGCGCGATCTACAACCGCGAGCGGCACCGCATCGAGATGCACCTGATCAGCAAGAAGAGCCAGATCGTCCGCCTGCTCGGCACCAGCTTCTCGTTCCGCCCGGGCGAGAGCATCCACACCGAGAACAGCTACAAATACAGCCTCGAGCGTTTCGCCGCGCTGGCGCAGGGCGCCGGCTGGCGGGTGCGCGAAAGCTGGACGGACGCGGCCAAGATGTTCTCGGTGCATGCACTAGAGGTGGCGGAATAAATGCTCCGGGAGCTCAGTGCTCCCCCGCCGCTTCCGGCTCAGATCCCAGCGACACCGACTCCCACACCGCCACCACGATCATGATCACGGTCGTCGCGGCCGACAGCCAGAGCGGCGACAGATCGGCTGCGAACCAGCTCAGCACCAGCAGCAGTATGATGCCTATGCCGTGCGAGAGCTGGAGGAAGCCGCGGATCGCGTGCTTGAACAGGATGGTGCCGACCAGGAACACCAGAGGACCGCCGATCGTGCTCACGATCGTGCGGATGTCGGAATGGCCGGTCGGGTGCTTCAGCACGAGTTCGTCCGAGACCGCGGTCAGGATGATGCCGGCGACGATCGGCATGTGCAGATAGGTGTAGGCGAGCCGCGCCAGGCGGCCGGATTCGGCGGATTTCGAGATGCGCTCGGAGCCGGCCTCGGCGCCCTTGTGAAAATAGATCCACCACATCGCGATGGCGCCGACCAGCGCCGAGACGAAGGCGAGGATATTGCTCGCGGTCCACTCCAGTTCAGTGAAGGTCGCACCGTTAACGACAATGGCTTCACCGAGCGCGATGATGACGAACAGAGAGCAGCGCTCGGCCATGTGCGCGCCTTCGACAGCCCAGGCCTCGACCGACGAGAAGCCTAGCTTCGGCACCCAAAACCGTGCCGCCGGCGAGATGTATTCCAAGGTCACCGCCGCGATCCACAGCCATAGCCGCGTCTCGCCCTCGGACAAGCCGCCTGCGATCCACAACACGGCAGAGATCGAGAGCCAGGTCAGGATGCGGATGGCGTTGTGCCGCACCGCGGTCCGGCGATGCGGGGTCGCAAACATCCAGAACGCCGTACGTCCGACCTGCATGGCGGCATAGGCAATTGCAAACCACAGGCCACGCCCCTCGAAGGCGGTCGGGATGGTGGTCGACAGCACGAGGCCGCCCAGCATCATCGCAAAGAGCAGGATGCGAACCGGCGTCAGCTCGGGATTGAGCCAGTTGGTGACCCAGGCGGTGAACACCCACACCCACCACACTGCCAGAAACAGCACGGCAACATGCAGCGCGCCGAGCGGCGTGAAATGGTGCAGCAGCGTGTGCGAGATCTGCGTGACGGCGAAGACAAAGACGAGGTCGAAGAACAGCTCGACATTGGTGACGCGGCTGTGCTGGTTCGGCGTGATGACGCGAAACATCGCGCCGCGCGGGTTGTCCGCAGCCATCATCGTCCCCGTGGCGCGATCAGGTCAGGTGCAGCTTCGTCAAGTGCCTGGCACGCCGGTTTGCAGCGCCAGCGCGTGCAGGACGCCGCCCATCTGGCCGCGCAGGGACTGGTAGACGATCTGGTGCTGCTGGACGCGGGACTTGCCGCGGAAGGATTCCGAGATCACGGTCGCGGCATAGTGATCGCCGTCTCCGGCGAGGTCACGGATGGTCACCTCGGCATCGGGGATCGCTGCCTTGATCATCGCCTCGATATCGTGGGCGTCCATGGGCATTCGGGTCTTGCTCCTTCTGGTCTAAGCGTTCGAATCGCGGCCGGTGGTCCCCTCGCCGGCAGGCTCAAACTTAGCGTGAACGGCCTTCTAGGTCACGTCTTCCGGCACTATATCCGTGATCCTATCAGGAGAAAGGCACGACAAAGTGCCGCGCGCGGCAGATTGATCGAAAAGGCGTGAAATCATGAAGCTTCCAGGGCCGGACCACCCCATCACCATCACCCCCAATCCCCGGCGCGTCCGCGTCACGGCGGGCGACATCGTGATCGCCGAGACCAGCAAGGCGCTGACCCTAAAGGAGGCCAAATATCCGGCGGTGCAATATGTGCCACGAGAGGATACCAACATGGCCCTGCTGGAGCGCACCGACCGTGTCACCCACTGCCCGTACAAGGGGGACGCGAACTATTACAGCGTCAAGGCCAACGGCAAGACGCTGGATAACGCTATCTGGACCTACGAGACGCCCTTCCCCGCCATGACCGAGATTTCCGGCCATCTCGCCTTCTATCCGGACAAGGTGAAGATCGAGGAGGTGGGGTAACTTGAGAGGTCATTCCGGGCGGTCCGCAGGACCGAAACCGGAATCTCGAGATTCTCAGGTGCGCAATTGCGCACCATAGTTCGATGCTTCGCATCGCCCCGGAATGATTCATGGAGCTACGCCCTGAAGATCGTGAGCCCCAATATCAGCAGCACTAGGAAGATCACGACGAAGACATAGAACAGGAAGCGGGCGATGTCGGCGGAGGCGGCCGAAATGCCGGTGAAGCCGAGCACGCCGGCCACAATCGAGACAAGTAGGAAGATCAGCGCCCATTTCAGGATTGTCATCACCAGCTCCGAACCGCCGCGGCTTCTCGCGGCCCTCACGCCCTTTTTGGCGAACGCTAACTTCGCTGCGCGGAACTGGTTCCTAAGGGTCGGGGGCCCTTGCTGAATCCGGTTCCCGGCGGCACAGTCCGGCTGGGAGACAGACGCAGACGCAACCGGGGCGACAATGAACACGATCTCACATCCGGCGACGATCGGCGCGGAAGCGCATGCTGTGCCGAAGACCAAGGCGCGCAACCTGTCGCTCGATCGCGCCCGCACCTTCCTGACGCTGGTGGTGCTGCTGCACCATGCCGTCATCCCCTATACCTACTTCGGTCATACCGATCCGAAATTCTTCTTCGGCTTCGACATGATCGTGCTGGCCACCGACAGCTTCTTCATGGCAATGTTCTTCTTCCTGTCGGGCTTGTTTGCGTGGTCGGGCATCGCCCGCAAGGGCGCGCTGAACTATCTGGCTGATCGCCTGCTTCGGCTTGGCCTGCCATTCGTAATCTGCGCATTCACGGTCATTCCGCTCGCCTATTACGCCATCTCGCTCCGACATCATCCCGAAATCGGCTTTTCGGAATATTGGTGGAAAATGGTCACGGAAGGCCCATGGCCGAGCGGACCGATCTGGTTCCTTTGGGTCCTGCTCGGCTTCGACTTGGTGGCCTGCACACTCCATCGACTGTCACCCAATCTGCTCGACCCGATTAACCGCCTCTCGCTGCATGGTCGCCGTCGGCCCGCCGCGTTCTTCGCGGTCATGCTTGCCGTCACCGCAGCGTTCTATGTTCCCGGGCGGATGCTCTACGGACCGAGCAGCTGGTTCGAATTCGGGCCGTTCTCAGTGCAGCACGGCCGCGTGATGCTCTATGCGACCTACTTCTTTTTCGGTGCCGGCATCGGCGTCGCGAACATGGATCGCGGCCTGCTCGCGGCGGACGGCCGGATGGCGAGGGTCAGCTGGGACTGGACGGTCTTGGCGATCGTTCCATACTGCCTGCTCTGGGTGCTGATCTTCATCAAGCGCGAAGTACTGGGCAATCCGTCGCCGCTGCCGAACTGGTATGAGGGGCTTTATGCCATCTGCTTCGCTGTCTTCAGCGTGGCCATCATGTTTCTGATCCTGGCCTTTTTCCAGAGGTTCAGACAATCAGGTTCGGCCAAGCTGCTCGATCCGATGCAGGCGGACGCCTACGGCATGTTTTTGGTGCACTACCCGATTGCGCTTTGGCTGCAATACTGGCTTTTCGACTATGACCTGCCAGCGATCGTCAAGGCGACGATCGGCTTCGTGCTGACGGTCGCGTTCAGTTGGGCGCTGACGCGCGCTCTGCGCCAGATCCCTGGGGCAGCCAAGGTGCTGTGACACTGACGGTCTCCGTCATTGCGAGACCGTCACGACGCCTTACGCTGCCTTCCCGCCCATATACTCCGGCAGCCAACGCTCGAACGAGGCCCGCAGCGTGTCGATCGCAACCGGCGCCTCGCCCGCGATCGCGATCGCATCGCCGCCGGTGGTGCCGATCCGCACGCAGGGCACCTCGCAGCCGCGCATCTTGGCGAGCACGCGGCCGGCTTCCGTTTCCGGCACGGTCACGAGATAGCGCGCCTGGTCCTCGCCGAACCAATAGGCCTGCGGCACCAGCGCGCTCGGCGCCGCCAGCAGCTTGGCGCCGATGCCGCCCGCCATCGCCATCTCGGCGAGCGCGATCAGGAGACCGCCGTCGGAAAGGTCGTGCACGGCGGTCGCGGTGCCCGCATGGATCATGCCGCGCACGCAATCGCCGTTGCGCTTCTCGGCGGCGAGATCGACCGGCGGCGGCGCCCCCTCCTCGCGGCCGCAAATGTCGCGCAAATAGACGGACTGGCCGAGCCAGCCATGGGTCTCGCCGACCAGCAGGATCGCCTCGCCCTCGGCCTTGAAGGCGAGCGAAGCGGATTTGGTGAAATCGTCGAGCAGGCCGACGCCGCCGATCGAGGGCGTCGGTAGAATCGCGCGGCCGTTGGTCTCGTTGTAGAGCGAGACATTGCCCGACACGACCGGGAAGTCGAGCGTGCGGCAGGCTTCCGAGATGCCCTTCAGGCAGCCGACGAACTGGCCCATGATCTCGGGCCTTTCAGGATTGCCGAAATTGAGATTGTCGGTGATCGCAAGCGGCTTGCCGCCGACCGCGGTGATGTTGCGCCAGGCTTCGGCGACGGCCTGCTTGCCGCCCTCGAACGGATCGGCCTCGCAATAGCGCGGCGTGACGTCGACGGTCAGCGCGAGGCCCTTCGGCCCGTCCTGCACCCGCACCACGGCGGCGTCGCCGCCGGGACGCTGCATGGTGTTGCCGAGGATGACGTGGTCGTACTGCTCCCAGACCCAGCGCTTGGAGCACATGTCGGGCGTGCCGACCAGCTTCTCCAGCGCGGCGCCGAGTGCCATCGGTGCCGGCACGTCGCGGGCATGCACGATCGGCAGCGCGGCGGAGGGGACATGCGGGCGGTCATAGACCGGCGCCTCGTCGCCAAGCTCCTTGATCGGCAGGTCGGCCATGACGTCGCCGCCATGTTTGACGACGAAGCGCTTGCTCGGCGTGGTGTAGCCGACCACGGCGAAGTCGAGGCCCCACTTCGTGAAGATCGCCTCGGCTTCCTTTTCCTTCTCGGGCTTGAGCACCATGAGCATGCGCTCCTGGCTCTCCGAGAGCATCATCTCATAGGCGCTCATGCCGGTCTCGCGGGTCGGCACCGCATCGAGATCGAGATCGACGCCGAGGTCGCCCTTGGCGCCCATCTCGACCGCCGAGCAGGTGAGGCCCGCCGCGCCCATGTCCTGGATCGCGATGACGCAGCCCTTTTCCATGATCTCGAGACAGGCCTCGAGCAGCAGCTTCTCGGCAAAGGGATCGCCGACCTGCACGGTCGGGCGCTTCTCCTCGGACTTGTCGTCGAACTCGGCCGAGGCCATCGATGCGCCATGGATGCCGTCGCGGCCCGTCTTGGAGCCCAAATAGACGATCGGCATGTTCACACCGGAGGCGGCCGCATAGAAGATCTTGTCGGAGTCGGCGAGACCCACCGCCATGGCGTTGACGAGGATGTTGCCGTCATAACGGGTGTGGAAGCGCACCTGGCCACCCACCGTCGGCACGCCGAAGGAATTGCCGTAGCCGCCAACGCCCGCGACCACGCCGGAGACGAGATGCCGCGTCTTCGGGTGCTCGGGCGCGCCGAAGCTGAGCGCGTTGAGGCAGGCGATGGGACGCGCGCCCATGGTGAAGACGTCACGCAGGATGCCGCCGACGCCGGTGGTCGCGCCCTGATAGGGCTCGATATAGCTTGGGTGGTTGTGGCTCTCCATCTTGAAGACCACGGCCTGGCCATCGCCGATGTCGATCACACCGGCGTTCTCGCCGGGGCCCTGGATCACCCAGGGCGCCTTGGTCGGCAGGCCGCGCAAATGGATGCGCGAGGACTTGTACGAGCAGTGCTCGTTCCACATCGCCGAGAAGATGCCGAGCTCGGTGAAGGTCGGCTCCCGCCCGATCAGCTTCAGGATGCGCTCATACTCGTCGGGCTTGAGCCCGTGGGCGGCAACCAGTTCGGGGGTGATCTTGGGTTCATTCTTCATGGATTCGGGGCTTTCGGCGGCGGTTGGCCGTTCTTAGGAACATCGGGGGCTTACGAAAAGCCCTTTATGGCGCATTTTCCCGCTGTCCCACGTTTTGCGCCGGGGCCCCGCGGGAACAGGAATTGCACGGCGCGAACGGATCGGATTTAAGGGCTAAGGACCCGCAATTGAAGGCCTATTTCCTTGCACGAATTGACCAAAACGCCCCCGCCCCGCCGCCCCGACCTTCATGTCGCGACAGAGGGGGAATTCAAGGGCTGGCGGACCTGGATTCGCGACAGTTTTGAGTCCCATGTCGGCCCCTTCTGGCACCGGATCGAGGCGGATGGCAGCGTCCGCAGCGCCTTCCGGGTCGAGAAAAAGCACCTCAACGGCTCCGGCAACGTCCATGGCGGCTGTTACATGGCCTTCGCCGATTACTCCCTGTTTGCGATCGCCACCCATGTCCTGGACAGCCGGGCGGTGACGACCAATTTTGCGTGCGAGTTCCTCGACGCGGCACGGGAGGGCGAGCTGATCGAATGCACCGGCGAGGTCAGCCGCGCCGGCGGTTCGCTGATCTTCCTGCGCGGCCAGATGATGTCTGGCGACCGGCTGCTGCTCACCTTTTCCGGCACGATCAAGCGGATGAAGCGGAAACCGCCACCTCAGCCAAACGCATAGCGGGCGTTGCGGCGATAACGATGCCGGCGGAGAAGTTCAAGCTGCGCTAGAGCGTTTCACATTTTGACGGAAGCATAACCGGCGTTGGCGAAGTAGTTGGCGCATTCGCGAGGCTGGATGTCCTGGATGAGGTGACCGAT
>NZ_AXAZ01000072.1 GCF_000473065.1 Bradyrhizobium sp. WSM1743 | reverse complement strand
TTCCGTCATCGTCACCACCAATCTCGCCTTCGGCGAATGGCCCAGCGTGTTCGGCGATGCCAAGATGACCACAGCGTTGCTCGACAGGTTGACCCACCACTGCGACATCGTCGAGACCGGCAACGACAGTTGGCGATTCAAAAGCCGAGACGACGATCACATCACCCGCGCTCGTCTCGTCTCCGCAACCCCGGCCAGCTCCGACGAGACGAGCGCTACCAGCAAAGCCCGCCGTCCGAAGGGGTCAAAATTGGACGCCGATGAGGGGTCAAATTTGCAAGCCGATTGACACCGTGATCCTCGGCGTGGACGGCATCAGCGACTTCAACGCGCTGCACAGCCGGCTATACGACCATGAGGTGCAGCTATACGCCTTCGATATTCTGGTGATGGGCGGCGACGACTTACGCGGTCTGCCTCTGCACCTCCGCAAGACAAACCTAGAGAGGCTACTGGCACGGCGTGCGGACGGGATCACGGTGGCACCGTTCGAACGCGGCGAAATAGGTCGCGACCTCTTCCGGGCGGCGTGCCGGATGGGCCTTGGTCTCCAAACATCGCGATCGGCCTTACCGCGGCGGCCGGCAAAAATTCTGGATCAAGGTCAAGAACCGTAGTCACCCCGCAATGGAGCGCGAGCTGTAGGGGTTCGTGGAACCGACAAAAGCAGCGCCACGTTGATTGCCATGGCCCTGAAGGAAGTCCGAGGCTGGTTGACCAATATCGGCGTGCTGGCCGCGCGGCCAGCCGCGTTCGTCGTGTTTCTCGTTTATGCCGCGCTTTGGGTCGTCTTCGGCAATGGCCGAGAGTGGCATTCGCCTGCCACTCTCGCTACCTGGGGAATGACCCTCGTTATCCAACGCGCCGAGTACCGCGACACGCAAGCCATACATGCCAAGCTCGACGAACTCCTGAAAGTTCATGGCGATGCCAAAAACTCGCTTATGAGTATCGATGACAAGGACGCTGAGGAAGTCAAGCGGGAGCGAGCACAGGTCCGTACGTCGTGAGTTACTCGATCACGTTGACTCCTCTTCCCCTTTTTCCCTTTGGGTTCCAGAATTAACTCGTCACCGCGACATCAAGCTTAATTGCAGACTTTGATTGCAACGAAGCTGCGGAGCGCTAGCTTTTCATGGCCGGACTTGCCCTTGGTCCGGGTCCCCAAGTGGCGAAGCCGTCGCGCGACCATACTCGTCGCGGCGGCTTCGCTGGGTTGTAGGGCTCTCGCGCGAGTTTCATTTGAAAAGGCAGTCAGACCGCGAAACCATCGATCTCATTGAGATGCGTCGGCAACTCACGGCCCTGCGCTCGCAGCACTCGGAGAACCTTGCGATAGCATCGCTACTGAACCGTTTCCTCGTGAAGGTTGCATTCCTCTCAGAGCCTAAAGACCCGGAGCACGAACAGTATCTCCGATCTGAGTTTGCACAGACGCTGAAGAAGGTAGAGGCGATCACCTCGCGCAGGCCAACTGCGAAGCGATCAGTGACCACTAAGCCTCCAAGTAACACTTAACGATCGTATCTCATTGCGCTTGTCGGCGGCTGCGCCGATGCAAAATGCAGTCGCGAAGTCGTCCTTGTTTCGCGCACTGGCGCCTTCGCGGCCAGGCTCAGCTCGAGCCAGCGTTGGGGAAGCCACTAACTTGTAGCAAGTGGCCGTAGTAATTCATGCCGACGCTCAGACACTCAGCTGAAATCTATGCAGCTTTAGCTACTTGCGCTGGGGAGTGTAGAGGAGCGGATATCCTCAAGGTCTCGACAGCTGGAGTCCGGCGATGCCCGATGACTGTAGCCCAGACCTCCCATCTAAAACTCTGAGCGAGCGGCGCGAACCTCACCCGACCCGATTCATCGCCATTTAGCCGATGACGGGATTTTAGTCCAAGAGAACAACAGCATCGAGCGCCACGGCAGCGGATTGGAAGCGCGGTTGGAGATGACCTTCTCGAAGGAGCTTCTTACGACGAAGCCCACCAGCCGTCCGGGAAAGGCTCCAACGGCTTGTGACGATCATTATCGTTCGCAGCCGTGTGATGAACCGGTTCGAAGCTCTGGACGAAACATCGGAATGTGCTCGGGACCGGCTCATGCGACGTGCCAGGATCGCACGCACCAAAGCCGGGTAGAAGCCTCGGAGCTGTTGGCCGAGCAATCGGCCATCTTTGTGCGGCGCCCCCCACGGTATCACCTCGATCCTTCCGCGGGCCTGCCCTGTCGGTTACCGGGCCCAGCGGAGCGAACTTTAAGTTTTGCTTGTTTCCTGAACTCGTACGCTTATGGAAGCTACGGAAGTCGCGGGCTGAGACGATTGCCGCCAATATAAAGGCCAGCACACAGGCAGCGGCTAAGGACCACAGGGCAATAGCGAATTGCTTCTGCATGCCATTCAATTGTGCGACGTTGGGCGCTTAGGCTAATCCAAATCAAAGGTCATGGCTAATGGCCACAGCTTGATTTAACGACTCTCAACGGCAATCGGAGGAGATAGCTTCGCTTTCTCAGTTCTGTTCACACTCTGGCTGACAGCCGTACGTGCGTGAGCATTCACCAACGTTCAAAAAGTCTCGTCTTCGCGTGCAACTCACTTCAAGGCTCCTCATCTCAAGCACTCGAAGAAACGGCTCCTGCATCTGGGGGCTAAGCAGGAACGCTGGAGCCGTCCCTTCGAGCTCCTTGTGCGTTCGTCCGGCACAATTGTCCTCAACTATATGCTATTTTGAGTTATTTTCTACATTTAATTTATTTATCTACCTTTATTTAAATTATTTAATATGCTCGCGCTTGGTGCCTTTTCAGTCACAACTCGCGCCACATTGCGAAGCTCGGACATCGTGGGCCGGAAGTCCTCGCGGGCGCGTCTCCAATGGCCCGGCTTCCCGAAAGCCCCCAGCGGGGGGCCGTCTTGCAGATCAAGCACTACCCGGGCCAGCATTGGCCGCTTATTGAGTAGCTGCCGAGCCGGACGTCAGCCATCCGGCTCAATCGTTTGGAGCCGGACCAAAATCACGGCGGCCAGCGGCTCTCAGATCGACGCACTCCGCCAGCCTACGTCAAGGAACAGTCAGTGCTCGCGCCCGTTACTCCGGTCAACCTCAACGGAGCACTCTCACATGCTGAAGATAGCTCTTGCCTTGGCCGCGACCGCGGCGGCGCTGACAACTACCCCGGTTGCCATTCCGGCCAACGCCCAAGGGGTTAAGATGGCCCAAGGTGTTGATGTTCAGATCGGACGAGATCGCGAGGACCGCTACTACAGGGAACGTGACTACAGAGACCGTGACCGCTACGACCGCGACACCACAGTTGGCGTCGGTCCGGGAGGCGTTACGATCGGGCCAAGACAGCGCTGCCGCACGGAGACGGTCACGGTGGAGCGCGATGGCCGCATGGTTACACGCAGGGAGCGTCGCTGCGACTAATTCTGTCGCCGGAGTGAAGGCGGAATTACGCCCCGCGCCGCAAAGGCAGCGAGTTCCCCCGCTCGACGCCATCGGTGGCTGCGCAGAGCCATGAAAGACGAAGCAAAAAAGCGGGCCTTGCGGCGCTGACCAGCGGCATTCTGGGCAAGCGCCCGGACGAGCAAGCTTCCGCGCGCATCCGCTCGCCGAGGCCGCTTCGCCCGCCGCCTCACCTCCGCCGCCGGGAATGCCGCCAACGCTCCAAGGGAAGTCCGCGACCGCGGCAGTCAGCAGAGAAGCCGGTCGCCTTGTCCGCCGGCGGCCCCGATGATGAACGAGCGCGATTGCCCGCGGTGGTGATCGCCGACCTCGTCCTTGGTGAGCTTCGCAAAATGGATGGCTCTCCGAGATCCGGAGTCTCGGTCATCGTCTACGGAAGTCGACCCTTGGAATGCCATGATCAGGTTCGCACCGTTCTCGACGAATTCCCAAGACGCTGCACGCCTTCGACACGCTTTGCCCGACATCGTCTTCAGGCTTCGGCAGTACGTCGACCTCGAAAAGTAGGTTCTGCCGATCACCTTCCACCAAATTCGGTGCTCTACCCACCCCCTGCCGCGCCCGATGTGACTTCCGATATTTGGGCATTGCCGACGCCGACCGCTTCGCGCCAAGAGCTGCCCTTCGAGCGAGGTCGCGTTTTGACCAAAACTGGTCTTTAGCAGTTGCCTAGACAGACAGTCTCGCTCGGGAATCATGCAGCGGTCGCCGAACCAGAGGCGCCGCCATAGACGTCGGAGATTGGTTGCGGGGGCTCGGCCTCGAAGAGTATGAGGCGGCATTCCGCGAGAACGAGATCAACGAGTTGTCCTCCCGAGCTTGACGGCGAGGACTTGAAGGATCTTGGCGTCGCAATTCTCGGGCATCGCCGTAAGCTGCTCAACGCCATCGCCATTTTGCAGGCCGAAATCGGGTGCCCCAGCGCCGTCCGACGAGCCTCTGGCGACCGACAAAGCCGCCGAGGACACCGCCGAGCGCCGCCACGTCATCGTAATGTTCTCGGACCTCTTCGGTTCGACGGCGCTCTCCGCACGTATGGACCCGGAGGACCTACGCGACATCATTTCGGCCTATCAGAGATGCGTCGCTGACATTGTCAGGCGCTTTGGGGGCTTCGTGGCGAAATACATGGGCGACGGGGTGCTCGTTTACTTTGGCTATCCGCAGGCGCACGAAGACGATGCTGAGCGAGCCGTGCGCGCAGCACTGGAGGCGATTGCGGCAGTTGGGGCGCTCAAATTGTCCGTTACGCTGCGAACGCGCGTTGGTATTGCGACGGGGCTTGTGGTGGTTGGCGATCTGATCGGATCCTCCGGTCTACGGCTGGTTCAGTGAGGGCTTTAACACCTTGGACTTGAAGCAGGCGAAGGCGATACTCGACGAACTGGCGCAATGAGAGACCTGTGGTCATGCAGGTCAGCATGGAACGTCGGCTCCTGGGTCACTTGCTGACTTAGGCGAGGACGACGCGTGAAACCTGTGCTTCAGCTCACGAAGCCGACATCCGACGTTGATGAGCACACGCCCTACGCCCGCCGCATCAGCTTGAGCGACGCCGCAAGCCGCAGGCTACGCTTGCCCGCCAGCGCGATGCCTTCGAGCTCGCCGCTGTCTTCCGTGCAGGTCCCGGAGAAGCCGATGCCAACCTCGAGGCCGCCAAACACGGGGTTTTCGCCTTTCGCCGGCGTGTGCTCCTGGTTCAGCATCTCACCCTTCCAGCGGCCGTCCGCCGAGGAATAGGCGCCGAGATAGTAGAAGAACGCATCGCCGCCGAGGATGCGCCCATCGATCAGCAGCATCACGCCGGACAGTCCGGCATCGATGCCGTCGAGCGCGTTCAGCCTCATCCCATAGAGCCCGTTGGCGATGCCGCCCGGCCCGACCGTACCGCTCGGAGGCAGCCCCTCGTCGTCAAGCCGCGTGAGATTGGCCCAGAATCTTGCGCCCGGCATGGTGTCCGCGCCGCCCTCGAGACGGATCTGGTTGCCGTACAGCCGTCCGCGCGCCCGGATCGAGGCGACGTCGGCCCCCATCAGCGGCTTGTAGTTGGGGTCCAGGTTGTGCCGATCGGTGATGACCTCGGCGATGATCTCGCCGCCCTGCTCCACAAAGGTGCCAAAATGCGCAAAGCCCGAATTGCCGCCGAGCATCTTGCCGTCATGCAGGCACATGATGCTGCGGCCGAACGCATCGTTGACGCCGTATTCAACCTTGTAGAGCCCGTCCAGCAACGTCCTGAACCCGCAAAATCGGAAAACAATTGCGGGCTACCTAGCATCGTCGCCGCACCGAAGCCACCGGCTTTTCCGCGCGGGACCGCTCACGGGACGCTCGCCGCCATGATGTCATCATACCCCTGTTTTGCCCGACGGGTCAAATCGATTTCGTAAAATCCGCAAGCTTGGAATTTCAATGACTTGGCTACTGTGCATGGGGTTGTTTTTCGACTTTTTGTATCCGGCTCGCCGAAAAAGCCCCTCACGCGTCAGTGACGCTTGAAATACTGCACCTCGCGCTCGTGCTTCTCGGCGGCCGCACGGCTCTTGAAAGTGCCGAGGTTACGGCGCTTACCGGTCTTCGGATTCACCTTGCGTGAATAGAGGCGGTATTCGCCCGATGCCAGTTTGCGGATCATGGTCGCGCTCCGTTTTGTCTGGATGTCAACGGCGCACGCGCGAGCCGGGTTCCGTCAAATCGTGGCTCTGTTCGTGAAGCGCCCGCGCAATCGCGATGGCGTTCAGAAGCACAACGTGGTGACCAGCCTGCCCTGCTTGTCCTTGATCGCGTAGGGGCAGCGAATGCGCTCCAGCGCCTTCTTGGCGTCCTCGTCGCCGAGCGCGGCGGCGCGCTCGTAATAGGCCTTCGCGGCGTCCTTGTCCTTCGGACCGCCGCGGCCGCCTTCCGCGAAGGCGCCCATCCGCTCCAGCGCGCCGGGATGATTTTGTGCCGCGGCCTTCTCGAACAGCGCGCGCGCCGCAACGTCGTCCTTGGCACCGCCCGTGCCTTCGGACAGCATCACGCCGAGCTGATACTGCGCTTCCGCGTTGGTCTCGGCAGCCTTGCCGAGCAGCGCGCGCACCTGGCCGGGGTCGGCCGGCGCGGCGCCACCTGCGCCGCCGAGCGCGGCGAGATTGCTGACGCCACGGGGGTTGCCGGCCTGCGCCGCCTTCTCGAACAGCTTTCGCGCTTGCGCTTCGTCCTTGGCGGCGCCCGAGCCGGTGGCGTAGGCGACGCCGAGCTCGACCATCGCTGCGCTCGATCCCTTGTCGGCCGCCTTGCGCCAGGCGGCGATCGCCTCTGCCGCCTGCCGGTTGGCCGCATAGGCGCGGCCGAGCGCGAACATCGCGCGCCGCGAGGATGGCGCGGCTTGCCTGCAGAACTTGATGGCGGTTGCGATGTCGGAGGATGCGATCTCCGCGACGCCCTTCACGTCAGCCGGCTTGTCGGGATCGCTGGGATCGGCGGCGAGCCGGTCGCACAGGACGAGATCGGCCGATTGCGCCTGCGCCGTCAAGGGCACGGCAAGCGCGAAGAGCATGGCAAGGAGGTAGGTCCGCATGGTCGTCACGTTGCGTCTCCGCCTCGGCAAATTCAAGGGTCGCATCGCGCCCATCAGGCCGAGCGTCGAGAGCATGCGGACGTTTTCCATGAACAGTTCCTGGCGCGATCAGGCGCGGTGCATCAGCTTGAGCGCGGCGGTGAGGCGCAGGCTGCGCCTGCCGGCAAGCGCCGTTGCCTCCAGCATCGCCTGTTCGCTGTCATAGCTGCCGGAGAAGCCGATGCCGACCTCGTGGCCGCCGAAGATCGGATCGTCCTTGGCCGGCGTGTGCTCCTGGTTGAGAATCTGGCCCTTCCAGCGGCCCTTCGCGGCGGTGTAGCTGCCGAGATAATAGAACGCTGCATCGCCGCCGAGGATGCGGCCCTGGTTGAGCAGCATCACGCCGGTGAGCCCGCCGTCGATGCCGTCGAGCATGCGCAGATGGATCGAGTAGAGGCCGTCGGCAATGCTGTCCGCACCGACGCCGCCGGCGATCGGCACCTCGTCGTCCGTGGTCGGCGTCATCACCGACTGAAACGGCACGCCAGGCAGCTCCTTGAGCTCGCCCTTGAAACGATAGAGATCGCCGTCGGCCCAGCCCTTCGCGATCAAGGTCGCATCGTCGGTGCCGGCCATGGCGCGGTAGTTCGGATCGGGGTTGTGGCGCACGGTCTTGATCTCGACGTCGACACCGCTGTCGGTCTTGTCGTAGGTGCCGATATGGGCGAAGGCCGAATTGCCACCGAGCATCTTGCCATTGCCGGCATGCATCACGCTCCGGCCGACGGCATCGCCGAGCTGAAATCTCACCTTGTAGAAGCCTTCAAACACCAGCCGTGTCCCCGGCCCTGCGCGCATCCGGCAAGCACTCTAACCCGCTTTCGGCGGCAATGGACAAGTTTCGCGCGGCGCAGCCCCGAGCCTCATGGGGATGGCTGTCATCCAAATGCAAAAAATCCGCCGGAGCCTTCGCTCCGGCGGATTGAGAGCCAACCCGGGCCAGCCCCCCAGCCCGGGCCGGGAGGACCTTAGGCCGCGGCCTTCTTGTCGGTCGGCACGGACGAGATCGTCTTCAGGATCTGCGAAGCGATCTGGTAGGGGTCGCCCTGCGAGTTCGGACGGCGGTCTTCCAGATAGCCCTTGTAGCCGTTGTTGACGAAGGAGTGCGGAACGCGGATCGAGGCGCCGCGATCGGCAACGCCATAGCTGAACTTGTTCCACGGCGCGGTCTCGTGCTTGCCGGTCAGACGCTTGTCGTTGTCCGGGCCGTAGACGGCGATGTGGTCCATGAGGTTCTTCTCGAAGGCAGCCATCAGCGCCTCGAAATACTCCTTGCCGCCGACTTCGCGCATATAGGCGGTCGAGAAGTTGGCGTGCATGCCCGAGCCGTTCCAATCGGTGTCGCCGAGCGGCTTGCAGTGGAATTCGATGTCGATGCCGTACTTCTCGGTGAGGCGCAGCATCAGGTAGCGGGCCATCCACATCTGGTCGGCAGCGGTCTTGGAGCCCTTGCCGAAGATCTGGAATTCCCACTGGCCCTTGGCGACTTCCGCGTTGATGCCTTCATGGTTGATGCCGGCCGCGAGGCAGAGGTCGAGATGCTCCTCGACGATCTTGCGGGCGACGTCGCCGACATTCGAGAAGCCGACGCCGGTGTAGTACGGACCCTGCGGCGCCGGATAGCCGGCGGTCGGGAAGCCGAGCGGACGGCCGTCCTTGTAGAAGAAATATTCCTGCTCGAAGCCGAACCATGCGCCGGCGTCGTCCAGGATGGTGGCGCGCTTGTTGGACGGATGCGGCGTCTTGCCGTCGGGCATCATGACTTCGCACATCACCAGCACGCCGTTGGTGCGCGCACCATCCGGGAACACCGCGACCGGCTTCAGCACGCAATCGGAGCTGTGGCCTTCGGCCTGCTGGGTGGAGGAGCCATCGAAGCCCCAGAGCGGAAGCTGCTCGAGCGTCGGGAACGACGCGAATTCCTTGATCTGAGTTTTGCCGCGCAAATTCGGAGTCGGCGTATATCCGTCGAGCCAGATGTACTCGAGCTTGTACTTGGTCATTGAGCCTCTCTGTAGATGATGCGAAAGGTGGGGTTGAGAGCCCCGCACGTTTGTACCCGGCCATCATCGGCCGGCCCTTCCCAAGCATTTAACGTGCCAAAAGGCCGCAGTACGGGCGGTTTTCCACGGCGGCCGTCCTCCCCCTGCTGCCGACCGGCCCTTCACCGCGCCGTGCGTCATAGCCGCGCACCTTCAAGTGAAGCTGCACCGCAAAAATACCGCGGAAAACGCCTGATTCTGAAGCAGTGGACGCCGCCCCGGAGGTTGCCGATCAAAGGTGCATCAACGTCCGGCAATTTTCGCAAACACTCCGGCCCCTCCCCAGCAACCTTTGGAATGGCCCAGGCGTTGGTCACCGACGGGGTGCCTTGGGGGATGCAGAGCTCTGCCTGCCTACAAATTAGGCGGAAGCTGATTTCCTTTTCGGCACTTTCCAATCCGGGAAGCGCGGCCGATATGGGGATTCCAGTAACCACAATCGAACGAGTCGGGCGCACCATGGAGGCCAAGGCGCTTCGACCAAGGAGAAATCGCAATGATGAACAATGGTCTGAGTCACGGATCTGCGAAGATCTACCAATTCCCCGTCGGCGGCCGTGCGGCTCTCGGGGGACGCCGTTACGACGAGACCCGCCTTCCCGCCGATCACGCCTCGCTGCCCTCGAACGTCTCGATCTGCAGCGACAGCTGGTATCACCAGGATGCGGTCGACGAAGCCAAGCCGAAATGGGATCGCTGATGCCTGTAGCCGGCTTGAAACCGCAGCGCTCTCGCAGTCGCCCGGCGGCAATTCGAAAAGGGCCGAAACAACGTTGTTTCGGCCCTTTTTGATTCTTTCGCGAGCCACGCCGTTCAGATCACCGCGCAGGCCGTGACCGGCCGCTTCAGATGCTTGACCGTCGTGGCCCGGGCCCTCCCGACGGTCAGCGTGATACCCGCCCCCGAATAGCGCGTGCCGGAGACCACCAGCCGCTTGGCGAGCGTGACGGGCTCACCGTCGATCTGAAGAAAGGCGCGCTTGTCGCCATCATAAAAACCAACGATGAACTGAGTACCATCGGCGCAGCGGTAGGTCCGGAAGGTCTGCGCATCCGCCTGCCGCGCGTTGAGGATTCCGCCCGCCAGCATGATGATCGCCAAAACAATGGCCTTGTGCCGGCCCATGATCGCCCCCTGTAATAGACCTCAAGGACGCCAACCGTGCATCCAGTGGAACCATAACCCAAGCCGATCCCATGTCAGACTCCCCTGCCCGCCATCTCGCCTTGCAAGGCGCCAGCAATTTTCGCGATCTCGGCGGCTATCCGACCACCGATGGCCGCACCACGCGCTGGCGGCACATCTTCCGCTCCAATCATCTCGGCCAGCTCACCGCAGCCGATGTCGAGATCGTCCGCGCGCTGGGCGTCAGAAGCGCGTTCGATTTCCGTGGGCTGGAGGAGCGCGCGGCCGGCGTCTGCGTCGTGAACGAGATTACGGTGCATTCGCTGCCCATCGAACCGACCGTCGTGGCCGCACTGCGCGCCGAACTCGCCCGGGGCAGGCTGACCGCGTCGGTGGCGCTGGAGCTCATGCGCGAGTCCTATCGCAACTATGTCCGCCACAACACGCACAGTTTTCGCGCGCTGTTCGGCCACCTGCTGGAAGACCGCGCGCCGCTCGTGATCCACTGCACCGCCGGCAAGGACCGCACCGGCTTTGCCAGCGCGCTGATCCTGCATGCGCTGGGCGTGCCCGACGATGTCATTGCCGACGACTACCTCTTGACCAACCGGCACTACAAGCGCGACGCGTCAAACGCCTCCGATCTTCCGGCCGATGTTCTCGACGCAATCGGCAGCGTCGAGACCTCGTACCTGGCGGCCGCTTTTGAAGCGGTCGGCAGCGAATATGGCGATCTCGAAACCTATCTGCGCGATGGGCTCAAGCTCGGCGCGGCCGAGCGGACCGCATTGAAGGCGCGCTATCTGCAATCATAGGCCACCACGCCGGGAGAACGATGATGCAAGACAAGGTCCTGATCGTGACCGGCGCATTCGGCGCGCTTGGCAAGGTGGTTGCGGAGACCGCGCAGGCGCGCGGCGCGCGCGTTGCCGGCATCGATCACGCGCCTGCGCGGAGTCCCGCAAGGCCCGAAAGCATCGAGATCGGCGGCGTCGACTTGTCCGACGCGGCGCAGGCGAAGACGGCCGTTGAGACGGCGGCAAGACATTTCGGCCGGCTCGATGCGCTGATCAACATCGCCGGCGGCTTCGCTTTCGAGACCATCGGCGACGGCGACATTGCGACGTGGCAGCGCATGCATGCGCTGAATGTCCTCACCGCGCTCAACACCTCGCGCGCGGCGCTGCCGCACCTCGTCGCATCCAAGGCTGGCCGCATCATCAATATCGGCGCGATGGGCGCGCTCCAGGCCGGCAGCGGCATGGGCCCCTATGCCGCGTCGAAAGCCGGCGTTCATCGACTGACCGAAGCGCTCGCCAACGAGTGGAAGGGCAAGGTCACGGTCAACGCCGTGCTGCCCTCGATCATCGACACAAAGGCCAACCGCGCCGATATGCCGAAGGCGGACTTTTCCAAATGGGTGACGCCACAGGAGCTCGCAGAGGTGATCCTGTTCCTCGCCAGCGATGCCGCCAGCGGCGTCACCGGCGCGCTGATCCCCGTGGGCGGGCGGGTGTAAGCAAAGCTTGGGCGGCGGCATCCGAGCGGCGGCTTCGATTCAATCGGAGCCGAGAAGGCTCTAGACTGCTCCCAACTGATTCTCCGACCGGACATTTCCTTGGAAACCGCGCTCTACCTGCCCGTCAAACGCTTCCTCGAAGAGCTCGGCTTCACAGTCAAGGGCGAGATCGGCGGCTGCGATCTCGTCGGCCTCAGCGCCGGCGATCCACCGGTCGTGGTGATCGGCGAGCTCAAGCTCGCCTTCAATCTCGAGCTGATCCTGCAGGCGGTCGACCGCGCGCCGGCCGGCGACGAGGTCTGGATCGCGGCGAAGATGTCAGCGCGCGGCAAGGGACGCGAGAGCGATGCGCGCTATCGCAATCTCTGCCGCCGCCTCGGCTTCGGCATGCTCGGGGTGACCGATCGCGGCCAGGTCGAGGTTCTGGTGAAACCGCCAACCGCGGCGCCGCGCCGCGAGCCGAAGATTCGGTCGCGCCTCGTCGCCGAGCATCAGCGGCGCCAGGGCGATCCGGTGCTCGGCGGCAGCACCCGCGCACCGATCATGACGGCCTATCGGCAGCAGGCGCTGGCCTGCGCATCAGAGCTCGCGGCAGGTCCGCGGTCCGTACGCGAGCTGCGTGTCCGTTGTCCCGATGCCGGCAAGATCTTGCTTAACAATGTGTATGGCTGGTTTGAGCGCGCTGAGCGGGGAATCTACCGGCTCACCGAAGCCGGACACGCTGCCCTGAAACGTTGGCCTCAGCCGCGGGTGGAGGTCGGCGCAGGTGCTGCGTCACCGCCATGACACCCGACCGGTGCATAGCTGAGCTGCCACACCAATTACATATTGCAATGCAACATTCACGGCACTAGGTATCCCGGCATCGAAACGAGGCCGTTATGAGCGCAGACTGGAATACCAAATATGGCACGCGGCGCGTGCGCCACGATCCGCCCACCCTGGACGAGGCGATCTTCGCTGCCATCGGCATCACCGACGACCAGGCGCAGCAGGCCGAGATCGCCGCAGCCCTGATGGGAATGCCGCTCGAGATCGTGCAAGCCGAGGTGAAGAAGCAGGCCCGCGCCAACGGTCGCATCACGGCCACGCGGGTGATCGCCGGCGAGCAGGGCGCGCAGCGCTCCGTCGTGGTCGAACGCCGCGTCGTCCGCCGTTTCGGCAACGACAAGCGCACCGGCACCTGAGCCCTCATCTTTCGACCTGAGAATACTAAGGCGGACCGGTTTTGCCGGTCCGCCGTTTGATTCCCGTCCGCGATTGGGGCTACGCGGCGCGATTGCCGTACATGCTTGAGATCAGCTTCCAGCAAGTGCTGTTAAAGCTGAGAAGAGCGCGCCCGGCCGTGAAGGGCGAGGCCGCGAGATCGGCGAGTTCGGCCTCAGGCGTCTTGGCGAGGTCGATCGTACCGGTCGATTCGCCGTGGCGGAAAGCCAGATGCGCCCCGAACTTCCGGGCGAGCGCCCGCATTGCGTGATTCTCGGCACCCGTCGTGATGCGCAGCTGCTTGTAGCCTTTCCAGCGCGCCTCCGCGATCAGGCGGCGGAACAACACGGTGCCGACACCCTGGCGGCGTGCGGAGGCTTCCACGCTGAAGGCGACTTCGGGCAGCGAATCGTCCTCCGCCGGATGCAGCTCGGCCGCACCGCGGACTACACCATCGACGATATAGGCAACGATCACGGTGCCATCCTCGGCGCAGCGGGCGGCGTAGCGCTCGATGAAGCTGTCGTCGAGAAAGCCGTTGAAACGGTCGTGCCGGCTTGCGGCATCGAGCCTCAACAGGTGATCGCGCAGAAGCGGCAATTCTTCCTGCTGGATCAGGGTCCGCACATAGCCCGGGGCGGTGCGGACGGTCTCTTCAAGTACCACGTCAGAACTCCTCTTGGTGTCCCTCGAGGAGGCGTTCGAATCCCTAGGCCTCCTATATTGTGCATCGCACCATGACTTTCAAGACGGAGACCTGCCCAAGTTAGAGGCAGCGGAATCGACCAATTCGTTAATGAAATCAATATCCCGTGGTCTTACAGGACCAGCTGCGTCTGGGTCACCACGGCGACCAGCTTGCCGTCCTCGGTTTCCAGCCGGGTGGTCCAGATCTGGGTCCGCCGGCCACGATGGACCGGAGTGGCCGTAGCGATGACAGTGGTCCCCTCCTTGGCGCCGCCGATGAAGTTGGTCTTGCTCTCCAGCGTGGTCGTGCCCTTGGCGTCCTCGGGCAGATTGATCACGGTCGCAGCCGCGCCAACGGAATCGGCCAGCGCCATCACCGCCCCACCGTGGATGGTGTGGTGAAGCGTGCAGAGATCGGGCCGGACCGGCATCCGCGCCACCACGCGGTCCTTCTCGGCTTCGACAAACTCGACGCCCTTGAGCTCGGCGAACGGCATCTTCATCGCTTTAAGTTTCTCGAGCGGTGTCATCAAAAGCCCTCCCAATTCATTGTTGTCTCAACGTGAATGGCTTCGCACGGCAAAGCAATGACGTCTGAGGTAATGGCCACCGTGACATTATCCGCTGCATGAGCGCATATGGTCTCGCCATGCGCCACTTCCCACCCCGCCGCATCGTCTGCCTGACCGAGGAAACGGTCGAGACGCTCTATCTGCTCGGCGAGCAGGACCGTATCGTCGGCGTGTCCGGCTACGCCGTCCGCCCGCCGCAGGTGCGGCGCGAAAAGCCGCGGGTGTCAGCCTTCGTCTCAGCGGACATCCCGAAGATTCTGGCATTGGAACCGGACCTCGTACTGGCCTTCTCCGATCTCCAAGCCGGCATCGTCGCCGACCTGGTCCGCGCCGGCATCGATGTCCATGTCTTCAACCAGCGCGACATTGCCGGGATCCTGACGATGATCCGCACCCTCGGTGCACTGGTTGACGCCGCCGGGCGCGCGGAAGACCTTGCGAAAAGTTTCGAGCGGCGCCTCGTGGCGATCGCAGCAACGCCCCGCCCCTCGCCGCGACCAAAAGTCTATTTCGAGGAGTGGGACGATCCACTGATCTCCGGCATCGGTTGGGTCTCCGAATTGATCGAGATCGCCGGCGGTGCGGATGCGTTTCCCGAGCTGCGACATCGGCAGGCGGCGAAGGAGCGCATCGTCTCGGCGGAGGCGGTGCGCGAGGCGGCGCCCGATGTGATCCTTGCCTCCTGGTGCGGCAAGAAAGTCGTGCCTGCCCGCATCCGCCAGCGCGAGGGCTGGAGCAAAATCCCCGCCGTGCGCGACGACCGCATCGTCGAGATCAAGTCGCCGATCATTCTCCAGCCCGGGCCGGCGGCGCTGACGGAAGGGCTCGATGCGATCGTGTCGGCCTTGTGGGGTTGAGCGCCAATGAGCTGACCGCAGCTCTCGTGTCCCGGACGCGCTGCAACGCCTCAGCGTTGCTGCGCAGAGCGGGATCCATCTCGCGACGGATTTCGGTGCAGCGTGGGCCCCGGCTCTGCAGCGCACCGCGAAGAAGCGCTGCGCTGCGTCCGGGGCACGAGATCTTCCTCACGTCACCGCGTTCACGACCTGATATTCCGGCCGCCGCCACACTTCGCCTGAAATCACCTCCTCGATGATCCCGGCCGCCCGCACGATCTCACCCTCGCCGATATACAGCGGCGTGATCCCGAAGCGCATGATATCCGGTGCACGGAAATCGCCGATGACACCGCGCGCGATCAGGGCCTGCATGGCGGCATAGCCGCCGTCGAAGACAAAGGAGACTTGCGATCCACGCTGCTCATGCGCGCGCGGCGTCACCAGCTTCAAGGACGGGCAGCGCCGTTCGACCTGGGCAATCAGAAGATCGCCGAGCGCCAGCGAGCGCGCGCGAACCTCCCTGATGTCAACCCTGTCCCAGATGTCGAGCGAGGCCTCCAGCGCCGCCATCGCCAGCACCGGCGGCGTTCCGACGCGCATGCGCTCGACGCCGCCGGCCGCCGCATAGGCGAGTTCGAACGCAAACGGTTTTGCGTGGCCCATCCAGCCGGACAGAGCGGCACGCGCGCTGTCGGCGTGACGCGGGGCGACATAGAGGAAGGCCGGCGCGCCGGGACCGGCGTTGAGATATTTGTAGGTGCAGCCGGCGGCGAAATCGGCGTCGCTCCCGGCGAGATCGACCGGCAACGCGCCGGCGGAATGGGCGAGATCCCACACGGTGACGATGCCAAGCGCATGCGCTTTCGCTGTCAGCTTCGCCATGTCGTGGCGGCGACCGGTGCGGTAATCCACCTCGGTGATGTAGAGCACCGCAATCTCGTCGGACAACGCGACCTCGATCTCCTCCGGCGCCACCAGGCGCAATTGATGGCCGCGCCCGAGCGTCGTAATGAGGCCCTCGGCCATGTAGAGGTCAGTCGGGAAGTTGCCGGTGTCCGACAGGACGATCTTGCGGGTCGGGGTCATGTCGAGCGCGGCGGCGAGGGCCTGATAGACCTTCAGGGAAAGCGTGTCTCCGACCATCACCGAGCCGGCCTCCGCGCCGATCAGCCGCGCGATGCGATCGCCGACATGGCGCGGCTGGACATACCAACCTGCGGTATTCCAGGCGCGGATCAGCCCGTTGCCCCACTCGTCCGTGATCACACGGTTGACACGCTCGGCAACGCCCGATGGCAGCGCGCCAAGCGAGTTGCCGTCGAGATAGATCACGCCGTCAGGCAAATGGAACAGCGCCTTGGTGTCGTCATAGACGCGAAGCCTGGTCATGGGCATCCCTACAGAATCGTACGCACGCGCCAGAGTTCGGGAAACAGCTCGACCTCCAGCATGCGCTTGAGATAGCTGACGCCGCCCGTGCCGCCGGTGCCGCGCTTGAAGCCGATGACGCGCTCGACCGTGGTCACATGGTTGAAGCGCCAGCGGCGGAAATAGTCCTCGAAATCGACCAGCTTCTCAGCCAGTTCGTAGAGCATCCAGTGCGTCTCCGGCGCCTCGTAGACGATACGCCAGGCCTGCAGCACGCCTTCGTTGAAGCTATGGCTTTCGCGAACATCGCGCGCCAGCACCGCCGCAGGCATCTTGAGCCCGTTGCGGTCGGCGAGCCGCAGCACCTCGTCATAGAGGCTTGGCGTCGCGAGTTCGGCTTCGAGCAGCTTCGTCGTCTCCGCATCGTGCGCATGCGGCTTCAGCATGGCGTGGTTGCGGTTGCCGAGCAGAAATTCGATCAGGCGGTATTGGCGCGACTGGAAGCCCGAGGATTGCCCGAGCTGCGAGCGGAAACGGGTATATTCGCTGGGCGTCATGGTGCGCAGCACGTCCCAGGCGTTGTTGAGCTGCTCGAAGATGCGCGACATCCGCGCCAGCATCTTCATCGCGGGCTGCACCTCATCCCGTGAGATCGCGCGGCGCGCGGCGCTGAGCTCGTGGATGGCGAGCCGCATCCACAGCTCCGTGGTTTGATGCTGGATAATGAACAGCATCTCGTCATGCGCTTCCGACAGCGGATGCTGCGCGCCAAGAATCGCATCCAGCGCCAAGTAGTCGCCATAGGACATGCGCCGGCCGAAATCGGTCTCGGCGCCTTCGCTTGCAGGATCGTAATCGCGGGACGTCATGACAGGTCCTTTCGATCGATCTTGCCCCGGCTTGCTCAGTCGAGGCCGATCAGGCGGGCGGTGATCGGTGAGGACGGGTCCTTCAGCCCGTCGATCACGGTAAAATGGTTGAGGCCGGGCTCGATGACGAGGTGCGTCGGCACGTCGAAGCCCGTCCAGATATTGGCCATCAGATCGGACTGGCGGATGAATTCGGGCCGCTCGCTGCCGCCGACCCAGGCGGTCACAGGCGAATGCCCACGCGGCAGGTGCAGCGCCGCGCTTTCCAGCGTCGCCTCCGCCATCGTCATGCGCAGCGTCTCATTCATCCCGGTCTTCAGGAGTGGACGCAGATCGTGCAGGCCGCTGATCGAGAGCGTGCCGGCGATGCGGTTGTGGACGGCGGGCTCGAGCGGGCTGTCGTCGCACAGCATGCGCGTGACGAGATGGCCGCCGGCGGAATGGCCGGCGAGCCGGATCGGCCCTGAGACGAGCGCGGCCGCTTTGACGACCGCGGCGGCGATTTCTGCCGTGATATCGGAGATGCGTGCGGCCGGCGTCAGCGTGTAGCTCGGCAGCGCCACCGTCCAGCCGTGATGCCGCGCGCCTTCGGCGAGATCGGTCCAGGTCGATTTGTCGAAGCGCATCCAGTAGCCGCCATGGACGAACACGACGAGGCCCTTGCTGTCGCCGTCGGGCAGGATCAGGTCGAGCTTCTGGCGCTCGCCGGCGCCATAGGCGATGTCCGCACGAAGAGCTTTCAGTCCGGCACGGTAGGTCGCCGCCCGCTCCGCCCACAGCGCCGGCATCTTGTCCGAGCCCGGGATATGGGCCGAATTGGCATAAGCGTCATCCCAATCGCGCATCGTTGCTCCCGAGGACTTGTCCGGCAAACCCAACGCTAGTCTGCCACCGGTCAGGACGGCATCCTAGTCTTTCTTTTAAGCTTAAAGGATTTGGGAGGAGCCCATAGATTGCGCAGGCGAAGTCTGGCCCGGTGCGTTCCCCGGGCGCGGCGCAGCGTGCAACGATGCGCTGCTGAACCGAGGTCCAGTGCATGCTGCGACATGGGTCCCCGATCTGCGGAGCACCACGCGGGACGATGCTCCGCATCGTCCGCGCGCTGCACCGCGTCCGGGACACCAAACTACGCCTTCTCCACCCCGCACCACTCGGCGATGAACAGTGCCATCGCCTTGGTCGTCTGCTTCAGCGACTCGAGCTCGACGAACTCGTTGAAGCCGTGCATCTCGCCTCCACTCGCGCCAAAACACAGACTCGGAATGCCGTGGTTGAGGCCGTAGAAGCGCGTGTCGGTCAGCGCGGTGAAAACAAGGTCCTCGACCGCGCCGCCATAGACCTTGTTGAAGGCCTTGCCGAACGCAGCTTCGGGCGCGGCGGAGTCGGTCAGCTCATAGCCTTCCGACAGGAAACCGGACCATTCGACCTGCGGCGGATTGTTGGCGAGGAAGCGGTGGTTACGTGAAGCAGCGGCAACGCAAGCCATGATCTCCTGCTGGTGATCGGCGATCGACCAGCCTGGCAATACGGCAATGCGACAGTCGACGTCGCACCAGGCAGGCACGCTCGAGGCCCAGTCGCCGCCCTTGATGATGCCGGCGTTGAAGTTGATGGGATGGTTGAGCGTCTTGAAGTGGCGATCGGCCTTGGCGCGCTCGTTCCATTCGATCTCGAGCTTTTGCAGCGCTTGGATCAGATGATACGCCGCCATGATCGCGTTCGCGCCGGAGCCGGCAAAGGCAACATGGGTCGGGTGCCCCTTCACGCGCAGACGAAACCAGATCACGCCGACCTGTGAGCGCACCATCTTGCCGCCGGTCGGCTCGGGAATGAAGCAGGCATCGGCACGGTAGCCGCGCTGAAGCGTCGAGAGCGCGCCGACACCGGTGCTCTCCTCCTCGATCACCGATTGAAAATGGATTCGTGCCGTCGGCCTGAAGCCCGCGGTCTTGATCGCATCGAGTGCGTAGAGCGCGCCGATCGTGCCCGACTTCATGTCGCAGGCACCGCGGCCAAACATCTTCCCGTCCTTGATGACGGGTGAGAACGGCGGGGTATCCCACAATTCCAGCGGACCTGCCGGCACCACGTCGCAGTGGCCCTGGAGGATCAGCGATTTGCCGCCATTGGTTTGCGGACGGTAAGTGCCCACCACGGAACGCGCTTTCGAAAAGTCGTGCTCGATCGGGCCGAAGCCGCGCAGATCCTTCAAATCGTCGACATTGATGTGCCAGTCGTCGACCTCGTAGCCGCGTTCACGCAGGAGGTCGCCGATCATGTCCTGGCACGGCCCCTCGGCCCCGCGGGTCGAAGGGATCGCGACGAAATCGCTTGTGGTTGCAAGCTGGGCTTGGAAGCCGGCGTCGACGGCGTCAAGAATCCTCTGCTGCGTTCCGGCATTCATCAGGCAACTCCAGACATTCCAATGGCTCCCAAGGAGTGCGCAAGCTAGCCGATTTCAGCCGTTCGGGTACTCCACAAAATATGCATCCCGCAATGCATCTTCGAGCAGCCGGCCTTCCGAATAGCCATTCAGCGTCGCAGGCCGGCTCACGCCGTCGAGCAGGCGCGGGCATGGCTCCGGAGCGCCGAGCACGGTGCGGACCGGAATGCGCTCCGCATAGATCGGCAGCGCATAGTCCTCGTCGTCGTCTGCGACACCCTTGGCACGGATCTTGGCCGAGGCTTCCTCGATCTCCATCGCGACGAAGGACGTTGCCTTGATCTCCTGCGCGCTGCTCGCCCGCAGGCTCGCGGTGCGATCCGGGAAGAAGCGATCGACCATCGCGATCACCGCCCGCTCCTTCTCCTCGGGATCGGTGACGAGATAGGCCGTGCCGAATGCCATCACCGCGCGATAGTCGGCGGAATGGTTGAAGCCGCAGCGCGCCAGCACGAGGCTGTCGAGATGGGCGACCGTCAGGCAGACGCGCTCGCCCTTGGTCTGGTTGCGCAACATCCGGCTGGCGCTCGATCCGTGCCAGTAGAGCTTGGTGCCCTCCCGCCAGAAGAAGGTCGGCGTGCAATAGGGCTGGCCATCGATCACATAGGAGACGTGGCACAGCATCGAGGAATCCAGGATGCGATGAACCGTAGCGTGATCATAGAAGCCGCGGTCGTGCCGGCGCTTCACCTGGTTGCGCGCCGATGTCGGATAGGAATTTGGGATCTCGGTCTGGCTCACGGCCGCTCCTGGTCGGATTGGAATAATTCCAGACCAGTTGTAGCCGCGGATTTGGTCTGCGATAGTGCCAATTCCATGCAAAAAATTCCGACCAATTCTCCGGCGCCCGCCAAGGCCGAGCTGCCGCTCGATCTTACCGGGGCACACATCACTCCAGGCGCCTCCGCGGCGCACCAGCTGTACCAGGCGCTGTGCGAGATGATCGTCTCCGGCCTCGTCAAGCCCGGCGAGCCGCTGCCGCCATCGCGGACGCTGGCCAGGCAGACTGGCTTCCGGCGCAATGCCGTCGTCACCGCCTATGAACGCCTGATCGCCGACGGCTTTGCCGATGCAACCGTCGGCTCCGGAACGTTCGTCGCCGCACGTATCCCGGCGAGGGGGGCCGGCGAGCCGAGCAAGCCGAAGGTGGTTGTCGAAACGCCTGGGCGAGGCGCGTTCGCACTCGGCTGCACGCATGTCGACGAACGCGCCGTACAGCGATTTCGGGCTTTCGTCGGCCGCCGCCTGCGCGCATTCGGGTCCGAGCACCTGCATTATGGCGACCCTCGCGGCAGCCGCGAGCTGCGTGTGGCGATCGCCGACCATCTGTTGTCGGCGCGGGGTCTGCGTTGCGACCCCGATCAGATCATGCTGACGTCGGGCACGCTGCACGCGCTGCGCATCGTTCTGAGCGCGATCTTGAAATCCAACGACCAGGTCTGGTGCGAGGACCCAGGCTATCCCGCCGCGCGAAAAACCATCGCGCACTGCGGCTATCACGCCGTGCCTGTCCCCGTCGACGAGCACGGGATGCGTGTCGCCAAAGGCCGCGTCGCAGCGCCGTCCGCGCGCGCTGCCTACGTCACGCCGTCGCATCAGTTTCCGCTGGGCGTGCAGATGTCGATGCCGCGGCGGCTCGAGCTGCTGGACTGGGCGAGACAAGTCGGCGCATTCGTGCTCGAGGACGATTACGACAGCGAATTCCGCTATGACGGCGCACCGCTGATGTCGCTCGCCGGCATCGATCGCCTCCAGCGCGTGATCTACCTGGGCACGTTTGCCAAGACGCTGTTTCCGGGCCTGCGCATCGGTTATTGCGCCCTGCCCGAACGCCTAATCGCGGACGTGACGGCTGCGCGCGCGGCGCTCGACCGCTTTCCCGGTACGCTGATGGAAGGCGCGGTGGCCGACATGCTCAATTCCGGTGCCTTCGCCGCGAACCTGAAGCGCGTGCGAAAACTCTATCGCCAGGCGCGCGATGCGCTCGCCGACTCGCTGGAAGTCGCGTCCGATGGCGCGCTTTCGGTGCCGGTGCCCTCACAAGGCCTGCATCTTGTCGCCCGGTTCGATCCTGCGGTCGATCTGTCGGTGGCAGCGCATGCCAAGCAAGCGGCCGGCGCGGAAGGCTGGCTATTGGCCGACACCTATTCGCGCGGGCGTCCGCTGCCCGGCTTCGTGCTGGGATTTTCCGGGCACCCGGTTCCACAGCTCGTGGCCTCCGCCGAACGTCTCGCGAGGGAATCGCGCGCCGCGTTGGGCGCAAGGGGAACATCGGCCCGCCGGGCGTGACGAAGCTTCACTATCAGAATCGCCCGCCGCTCCCTAGATTGCGGCATCGATGCCGGGACCTCACATCATGCTGCTGCGCCACGCGACCTGCCTCTTGCTGCTGATCTCCATCGCGCTTGCCTCGACGGCACGCGCAGCCACCATCGGACGCGAGCAGGACATCGTCGATCTGAAGCTCGGCCAGCGTGTGCTCGTGGATGACGGAACCTGCCCCGCCGGCCAGGTCAAGGAAGTGCGCGGCGCGAAGATGACCGACAAGGGAGTCTCGCGCACGAGTTCCTGCGTGCCGCGGCTCGGGCCGAAATCGAAATAATGATCTGAGAAGCTACTTCGCCGGATCGAACATGCACTGCAGGGTCGGTTTGGCGATCTTGGTGAAGGTCGGGCCGATCTCGCCCTGCTTGGAGGCCGGCACCCAATCGGTCTCGATGGTGGGCACGCCGGTCTCGCTGATGCCGCGCAGCAACGCTTCGCGCAGATCGCGGTCCTCGACCGCCGCGGCGGCGTGATCGTGCAGACAGCCGCAGACCTCCTCCGGATGCTCCCAGCGCCCGAGCATGCGCGGCGCGCACTGGCGCACGAATTCGCTGCGGGGATCGGGTAGCCTGGAGGGTGCGCGCACTTGCGCCTGAACGGAACTGATCGTCAGAAGGGACACGAACGCTGCGGCGCAGAGACGAAGCAACATGATAGGCTTTGCCTGCTGTTTTCTTGTGTGCGGTCAGAAGCGCGCGGCGACCATGATCGGCTGCGGGGCCGGGACCGTGACGGGCGAGCCGCTGTACTGGAAGGTGCCGACACCGGGGAGATTGCCGTCGGGCGAACCTGCCAAGGAGGAGCCGGCGAGCACGAAACAGAAAGCAAGGATGAGGCTGAGCGCGCGCATGATCTGTGTCCCAATTCGGTGGCCGGCGGTGCGCCGTCGTCGTTGTGACGCTGATAACCATGGGCGGTTTCGTGCGTGATGCGCGAAAAGCTGAAAATGGTTTCGTCTTCGTGAGAATTGTTTCGTCCCATTCAGAGGACGAAACAATTCTCGGAAAATGCCAGTCATTTCAGACAGGTCTCGCAGCAGGTCAAAGTGGCCTGCCAAGTTCCGGCGCCAGCACGGACGTGCGCCTTCCAGAGGTGCCGTCATGCTCCCGCCTCGCGCGCTTCACACGCATTTTACGTTTTTCTGCTGAACAGGGCGGCAAACGAGGGCTGGGTTCTGTCGAACCGGGAGTGGTTCGGTTCGGTAGCGACCCAAGCCATCGAAACCGAGACGCCCGGATCATCGGGCGCGTATTCACGTGAGGGATGGCCACCATGATGGCGGGAAATCGCGCAACGCGGCGCGATGTGGATCCACGGACGGACCGCGGAGACCAACCACCCATTCGCGGCAGCGCCGGCGAAATGGCGCTGCAATCGAGCCGCGGCTTCGAGGCCGCGCCGCAGATGTTCGTGCGGCTGACCGGTTCGCATCTCGCGAAGCCGCGCGATCGTCACTGAGTGAACGCAAGTGCGTCACTGTGAACGCAAGCGCGTCACTGCGTGAAGAACTCGCCGCACTTCTGGACGTTGGCGTCCGCCAGTCCCCACGGCATGATCGGCACGGTCGAGGTCGAGTTCTTGGGCGAGCCTTCGATCAGCTTGTCCGAATAGACCATGTAGACCAGCACGTTGCGCTTGGCGTCGCAGCCGCGGACGATCTGCATCTTCTTGAAGAACAGCGACCGGCGCTGGCGGAACATGTCGTCGCCCTGCTCCATCTTGTGCTTGAACTTGATCGGGCCGACCTGGCGACAGGCCAGCGAGATGTCCGAGACCTCCTCGGCAAGGCCGAGCCAGCCCTTGAAGCCACCCTTCTCCGGCACCGTGAAATGACAGGCGACGCCCTCGACTTCAGGATCGTCGAGACCATAGGTCGCGAGTTTGTCGTTCGGGCTCATCCATTTGAACACGGTGGAGCGGCGGAAGATCAGATCGGGCTCATCGGCGGCCGATGCTGACGCCATTGGCGCGGCCAGAGCCAGGAGGAATAAAGCAAGGTCTTTCAAGCGGATGCTGGAAAGACCGGGGAAACGAGATGACATGAAGTTCTCCGGTAACAAGTCCCCGCAATGTAGGAACGCAAGCGACGATCAGGAAGGCGACGGACCGTCGGGCGCGGCCGCCGTTTACCGCTCCGTGAGGCTTTTTTGCTACGTCTTGAACAAAAGTAACTGACGGCAGAACCGCTCCGCTGGTGAACGCGTATCCCCTTTGCGAGACTAACGTCTGATTTGGATTATGGATTCGAGGATGAACAGCGTGAACGGGTCTTCCGCCAAGCCGGCGCGGCGTTGGCAGGTCGCCATTTTGACGGCGGCGGGTGCGATCGGCGCGACCAGCCCGGCAGACGCAGCGTTTTATTATTGGACGGACTATTCCGACGGGTCCTATTACGCCCGGCAGGATCGGCTTCCCGAAATACCGCGCCAGAAGCCGCAAAAGCGTGGCGCGGCAAGCAAGAAAGAAAGCGTCGTCGAGAAGGAAGCCGGCACCAAGCCGCAAGGACCGCTCGTCATCGTCGTCTCGATCGACCGGCAGAAGGTCACGGTCTACGACAGCAAAGGCGTGTTCGCGGAATCTCCTGTGTCGACCGGCATGAAGGGCCACTCGACGCCGATGGGTGTGTTCAGCGTCATCCAGAAGCACAAATTCCACCACTCCAACATCTATAGCGGCGCGCCGATGCCGTACATGCAGCGGATCACCTGGTCCGGCGTCGCCATGCATGCCGGCGTGCTGCCTGGCTATCCCGCCTCGCATGGCTGCATCCGCATGCCGATGGCGTTCGCGACGAAGATGTGGAACTGGACCAAGATGGGCGCGCGCGTGATCGTGGCGCCCGGCCAGATGTCACCGCAAAGCTTCTCCCATCCCCTGCTCGCCTCCATGCGCGTGCCGCCGCTGCCCGCGGCGAGCCTCGAGCCGCAGATCAATGCCGGCGACAAGGCCGACAGGGGCGCCGCCGAAACCAAGCCGGTCGAGACCAAGACGGCCAGCGCCGACAGCGTGCTCGAACTGCGCGCCTCCGTCGGCCACGCCGTGATGTCGGATGTGACCACCGGCAACGCGCCTGCGCGCGAGGAAGCCGCTGCACCGGCCGACAAGGCCAAGACGGCCGAGGCATCTGACACGGCCAAGCCCCAGTCGGAAGACGCGGCCAAGCGAGCGAACGACGATAAGCCCGCCGACAAGGTCGAGGCCGTCAAGACCGAGCCGGCCAAGACGGAGGCGGTGGACTCCGCGAAGACGCCCAATGCACAGGCCGCTGCACCGGCGCTCGCCCCCTCGCCCGATGCGAAGAAGGACGAGAACCGCGTTGCCGATCCTGCGCCGGCGGCACAGCCTGATACGCCCAAGCGCGCCGGCCAGATTGCCGTGTTCATCAGCCGCAAGGATTCCAAGCTCTACGTGCGGCAGAATTTTGCGCCGCTGTTCGAGGTGCCCGTCACGATCGCCGCGGGCGACAGGCCGCTCGGCACGCATGTCTTCACCGCCGAAGTCGACAAGGCCGATGCCAATGCACTGCGTTGGTCGGTGGTGTCACTGCCCATCTCCGTCCGTTCCGCGGCACGCGAGGACGACAGCCGCGTATCGCGCCGCCAGCGCGGCGCCGCCGTGATCCCCGTCGCCGCAAAACCGGTGATCACACCGGACAGCCCGGCTGAAGCCCTCGACCGCATCTCGGTCCCCGCCGACACCATGGCGAAGATCAACGAGATGCTGACGTCAGGCGGCTCGATCATCGTCTCCGACCAGGGCATCAACCAGGGCGAGACCGGCGAAGGCACCGACTTCATCGTCCGCCTGTACTAGCTCCCCTCGCAGCGTTCGATAACGCGGTGTTGACGAGTGAGGCGTGGTGGCGGAGTAACATGCCTCCTGGATCATTTCGGGGGACGCCGTCATGATGAATCGCAGGACCGTGCTGAGCGTCGCTCTTGCAAGTGCACTCGCGCCGGCAACACGCGCCCTCGCTGATGGCGGGATGAGCCGGATCTCGGCCTACGCCTTCTCCTTCCCCGCACTGTCAGGCGACGACATCCGCCTCGCCGCGTTCACAGGCAAACCGCTGCTGGTGGTGAACACCGCCTCGCTCTGTGGCTACACGCCGCAATATGCCGGCTTGCAGGAGATCTGGAACGAGTTTCGCGAGCGCGGGCTTACCGTGATGGGCGTGCCCTCCAACGATTTCGGTGGCCAGGAGCCCGGCGGCACGAGCGAGATCACACAGACCGCGCATCACCAATATGGTGTTACCTTCCCGGTTGCAGCCAAGGCCGTGGTGGTCGGAGCAAGAGCGCACCCCTTCTACAAATGGGCCGCTGAGGCCCGACCGAAGGAAGTTCCGCGCTGGAACTTCCACAAATATCTGATCGGCCGCGATGGCTATATCGCCGAGGTCTTTCCCTCCGCAGTCGAACCGGCCGACACGCGGATCAAAACGGCCATTGCCAGGGCGCTGGCCGATAGTTGATGCAGGCGCCCCATCCGGCTGGGCACAATTGTGGCGGGGCGTCAAACAGCCGTTGCAATGGCGAGGCCCCACCATCTAGGCTAGGATCGTTGGGGCAGGATGGTTTGGCCGCAGGCGAAAAGCCGCGGCGGAACAACGGGATCAATCTCGAGGACAACACCATGCGTGTGGCGGCAGGACTGATTTTGGCAAGCGCGATGTCGGTTGCGATGACCGGCGCAGCATGGTCGCAGACACCGACCGCGAAGCCCGCAGCCGCGGCGCAAGCCGCACCGGCGGCAACGCCAGCGCCTGCAACGCCCGCTGCGGCTCCGGCGCCTGCAGCAGCGGCTGCGGCTCCAGCGGGTTTCGTCAATCCGCCCCCGCCCAAACAGGCGCCGCAGCCGGCACGCGCGGCCTGCAACACGCCAGGCGCCCTCGGTGTCGCCCGCACCGTCGAGATCGACACCACGGGCGGTCCCGGCTTCGGCTTCGAGCATTTCAAGGAGCTCGACTTCCTGCGCGACCACGAGGTGGTGTTGACCTTCGACGACGGCCCATGGCCGAAGAACACGCCCGCCGTGCTGAAGGCGCTCGCCGACGAATGCACCACAGGCATCTTCTTCTCGATCGGCAAGCACGCGACCTATGAGCCGGAGATCCTCAAGCAGGTCTACGCCGCCGGCCACACGGTGGGCAGCCACACTTGGTCGCACGCCAATCTGAACAACAAGAAGCTTAACGAAGCGCAACGCAAGGACGAGATCGAGAAGGGCCTTTCCGCCGTGAAGTGGGCGCTCGGCGGCATCTCGCCCTCGCCGTTCTTCCGCTTCCCGGCGCTGCAGCATCCGCCGGAGATGGTCACCTATCTTGGCAACCGCAACATGGCGATCTTCTCCTGCGACATCGACTCCTTCGACTTCAAGGCCTCCAAGCCCGAGAAGGTGATCGAGACCGTGATGAAGAAGCTCGACACCAAGGGCAAGGGCATCATCCTGATGCACGACTTCCAGAAGCACACTGCGGAGGCCTTGCCCGAGCTGCTCAAGCGGCTGAAGGCCGGCGGCTACAAGGTGGTGGCGATGCGCGCCAAATTCCCGGCCTCGACGCTGCCGGAATACGACCAGGAGCTGCTCAAGGACATCAAGCTGCCGACGGTGAGCCAGCGTCCGGTCAATTCCGTGGTGACGACCGTTTCCGAATAGAAGGCCATTGTCTTTCCGTATCGAAGGCTACGTCATCGTGTCAGCGGACGGCATGCTGGCCGACGCCGATCACGTCATGCCCGACAGCCTGAAGTTCGAAGGCGACAAGCTGTTCTTCGAGCAGGCGCTCGATCGCGCCGCGCTGATCGTGCATGGCCGGCACTCGCACGAGCAGCAGCCGAATTCGCCGAAGCGCAAGCGGCTGATCCTGACCCGCAAGATCAAGGACCTCACCGTCGATCCGGAGCTGCCGAACGCGACGCTGTGGAATCCGGAGCACGCGAGCTTCGAGGCTGCCTGCGCCTTCGCGGATGTCGCCTCCGGCACGATCGCCATCATCGGCGGCCCGGTCGTGTTCGACATGTTCATGGACCGCTACGACACGTTCTGGCTGTCGGAAGCCCCGCATGTGCGGCTGCCCGGCGGTGAAGGCTGTTTTGTCGGCGTGCCCCAGCGGACGCCTCACGAGGTGCTGGCTTCGCACGGGATGACGCCGGGCGCGCCATACCTGCTCGACGCGACGCATGAGGTGACCGTGACCCCGTGGCGGCCGGGTTAGCCTCCCTACGTTGCCGCCTTCGCTCACACCGGCGGCAAGGCTCCGATTCAAAATTGGAAAAACAACCCCATGCAAAGTGCCGGCAGCATAATACCACTGCGTATCTTGCTGGCTTAGCACGCTAAAATTGGTCCCGCCGCCGGCCAGCGCAAAGCCGGCTAGCATATTTGCCGAGGCCCAATAATCGGCCCCGACGGCGGTCGTGGCGCTATAGCCAACGTCCGTGGCGCTGCGTCAATACGAGCCGGCCGTTCAGAAACACCGCATCAACAGACTGAGACAAAAGCGCAAGAGTGGAGGGCTTTGGATCGCGGCTGCCGCCCCCGGGCCGGGAGGATTCGGACATGAACGAACCATTTCCCTTCGCCGGATATCAACCTACAGCCAGGCATGATCGGCCCGGCGCCGACCTTCCCCGCTCCTTAACGACGATCAAGACGCGACCACGATCACCATGACCGACGACGGTACGACGACAGGTCCGACAGATGCCTCCGGACTGACTGATGATGCAGCCCCGATATCATCCTTGCTACCGGCATTCGGTTTCATCGCCGATCAGATGGAGACGGACGAGAACGTCGCCGCCTGGCGGGAGGCTGACCTCGCCCAGACCCTGGAGACCAGGGCGACGGCGTTCGAGAATGTCACGATGGTCGTGCCGCGCCCGATGTTCGGCAACCATCTGTTGCGGGTCGACGATTTGCACGGCCTGGTTCTGCCGGGCAGCGGCGTGATCGCAAGGCTGCTGGCGGGACATCTCACCGCGCTCTTCGAATTTGCGCCGCGCATGACGCTCGACGAATGTCAATCAGTGGTCGAGGGCACGGTCTCGCTGCTGGCCGCCTGCCTGCGCAACGAGCTCGAACGTGGCGACGCTGCTGCCGACCATACCGTCGCTGCGAGCCCGTCCTTGATGCGGATCCGCCAATATATCGAGGCCGGCCTTGCCCGCGAGGATTTATCCGCCAATTCGATCGCGGCCCATTTCGGCCTGTCCCGGGCGTCATTGTACCGGCTGTTCGCGCCGGTCGGCGGCATCGCCGATTACATCCGCGGCCGCCGGCTACACCGCGCCTTCTTCGATCTCGCCAATTCGGGCGCGCGTGGTCCGCGGATCAGCGAGGTGGCGCGGCGCTGGCAGCTCGGCACCGACGCGCATTTCACGCGCTCGTTCAAGGCGGCCTATGGCATCACGCCCCGCGCCGCGCGCTAGGCCGCATTGCTCGGCCTGCAGCGCGGCACCGATGGAGCGAGCAGCGCGACGATTTCCCGCTGGATGCGCGAGATCGCGCCGCCAAGAGCGGGTTGATCGCTACACGTCGCCGTAGGCCGCCTCGGCCGGGCGCGTGGTGCGGCCGTAGCCGATGATCATGCAGAGCGCGCCGATGATCGACAGGTTCTTGAGTGCGTCGACCAGCATCTTGGCGTTGTCGGGAGCCGCCATGTTCCAGAAATCGTAGAACAGCACGGTCGCGACGGCGACGTAGATGATCAGCAGCATCGCGAAGAAACGCGCGCCGAAATTCAGCGCGATCATCAGCCCTGCGATGACCTCGAGCCCGCCGATCGCGATCGCCAGGAGCTGCGGCGTGGTCATGCCCGTCGCCGTCTCGACCTGTTTGGCGTAGGGCGCGATGACGTCAGGCACCACGAGCTTGGTCGCGATGAAGTCGGCGGTCGCCTGGACGGCAAAGAGCTTGGTCGCGCCCGTGTAGATGAACAGCACGGCAAACAGGATTCGCCCGAAAGTCACGAACGCTGGCATGATCGGCCTCTTGGCAAAGCGCTACCGCACGGAACGCTTGAGGGGATTATGAAGAGTCCGTTTGCGCTTTTCAAACGGGGAAATGGAGAACTGCGAGGAATTCAAAAGGGAGCAGCGGAGACGGTGCCCCTTCTCCCCTTGTGGGAGATGTGGCTCGCTGCGAAGCGGCGAGACGGATGAGGGATATCTATCGGCACGGAAAGCTCGCGCGATCTCGACTCGCGGAGACAACCCCTCATCCGGCGCCATAGCCGAAGCTTCGCTTCGGCGTTCCTAAGAACGGCGACCGAAGGCCGCCTATGCCACCTTCTCCCGCAAGGGGAGAAGGGTAGCACTTCGCACGGCGCAGCAGCCCGCCCTTTACGTGAACAACGTCGGCTGCTGCCGCGCGGCGCGCTCCTGAGCTTCCACGACCGCCACGGCGGTCATGTTGAGGATGCCGCGCGCGGTGACGCCCGGCGTCAGGATGTGGGCCGGACGCGCCGGGCCGATCAGAATCGGGCCAACGGGAAGTGCGTCCGCCAGCGCCTTGATCATCTGATAGGCCACGTTGGCGGTGTCGAGGTTCGGCATGATCAGGATGTTGGCCTCCCCCTCGAGCTTGGAGTGCGGCAGCACGAGCTTGCGGGCCGCAGCCGAGAGCGCGGTGTCGCCCTGCATCTCGCCGTCGGCCTCGATCTCCGGATGCTTGTCTTTCAGGAGTTGGGTCGCCCGACGCATCTTGCGCGAGGAGTCCGTATCGTAGCTGCCGAAATCGGAATGCGAGATAAAAGCGACCTTCGGCTTCAGGGTGAAGCGCTGCACATGCAGCGCCGCGAGTGCCGCGATCTCGGCCAGCTCCTCCGCGCTCGGGTTGGGCCGCACTTGCGTATCGGCGATGAAGAAGGCACCCTTGCTGGTGATCAGCAGCGCCAGTGCGGCGTAATCGCTGATCCCCGGCGAGAAGCCGACGATCTCGCGGACATGGCGCAGATGGCTCATGTAGCGGCCCTCGACGCCGCAGAGCATGGCGTCGGCCTCGCCTCGCACCACGGCAAGCGCCGCAATCACCGTGTTGTTGGTGCGCACCACCGTGCGCGCCGCATCCGGCGTCACGCCGCGGCGGCCGGCGACCTCGACATAGGACTGCACGTAGGAGCGGTAGCGCGGATCGTCCTCGGGATTGACGAGGTCGAAATCCTTGCCGGCCTTGATCGACAGGCCGAAGCGCTTGATGCGCGCCTCGACCACGGAGGGGCGGCCGACCAGGATCGGCCGCGCCAGCTTCTCCTCCAGCACGACTTGCGTGGCGCGCAGCACGCGCTCGTCCTCGCCCTCGGCGTAGATCACGCGGACCGGCTGGGTCTTGGCCTTGGCGAACATCGGCTTCATGACGAGGCCGGAGCGGAAGGCGAAGCGCTCAAGCAGCGCTCTGTATTCGTCGAAATTGGTGATGGGCCGCGTCGCAACGCCCGACTCCATTGCCGCCTTCGCCACAGCCGGCGCGATACGCAGGATCAGGCGCGGGTCGAACGGGCTCGGGATCAACGAGCCCGGACCGAAGCCCTGCGTCTCGCCGGTGTCGAAACCCTGCGCGACGGCGTCCGACGGCGCCTCGCGCGCGAGTTGCGCGATGGCCTCGACGGCGGCGTGCTTCATCTCCTCGTTGATCGCGGTGGCGCCGACGTCCAGCGCGCCGCGGAAGATGAAGGGAAAGCAGAGGACGTTGTTGACCTGGTTCGGGTAGTCGGAGCGGCCGGTGCAGATCATGGCGTCGGGGCGCGCCTTTCGCGCCTCTTCGGGCATGATCTCCGGCACGGGATTGGCGAGCGCCATGATCAGCGGCTTGTCGCCCATGGCCTTGGCCATCTCGGGCTTCAGCACGCCGGGTGCCGAGAGCCCGATGAAAATATCGGCGCCGCCGATGACGTCGGCGAGCGTGCGCTTGTCGGTCTTCTGCGCATAGACCGCCTTCCAGCGGTCCATCGAGGTGTTGCGCCCCTCATGCACCAGACCGTCGATGTCGCAGACCCAGATGTTCTTGCGCTGCGCGCCCATCGAGACGAGCAAGTTCAGCGTCGCGATCGCGGCAGCCCCTGCCCCCGAGGCCACGATCTTGACCTCGGACAGCTTCTTGCCGTTCAGCCTGAGGCCGTTGACGATGGCGGCGGCAACGATGATCGCGGTGCCGTGCTGGTCGTCGTGGAAGACCGGGATCTTCATGCGCTCCTTCAGGCGCGTCTCGATCTCGAAGCATTCCGGTCCGCGGATGTCCTCCAGATTGATGCCGCCGAAAGTCGGCTCGAGCGCTGCCACCGTCTCGACCACGCGATCGATGGTGTCGGCGGCGATCTCGATGTCGAACACGTCGATGCCGGCGAATTTCTTGAACAGGACCGCCTTGCCTTCCATCACCGGCTTGGAGGCCAGCGGGCCGATATTGCCGAGGCCGAGCACCGCGGTGCCGTTCGAGACCACGGCGACCAGATTGGCGCGGGTGGTGAGCGTGGCCGCCTCGGCCGGGTTCTTGGCGATCTCGGTGCAGGCCGCGGCAACGCCCGGAGAATAGGCCAGCGCCAGGTCGCGCTGGTTGGCAAGCGGCTTGCTTGCCTGGATCTCGAGCTTTCCGGGGCGCGGCAGACGATGGTAGGCCAGCGCCGCCTGGTGGAGATCATCAGAATAGGACGACATGCGGTGTCTCGCCTCGCGTAACCGGCCTCAAATTGCCTGATCCGGAGCAGCCGCCCGAGCGGACGGTATTTCCGGGCCATGGAAACGGGATGAAGCACGGCCGAAGGCCCGGTGGCAACATCCGATTGCGCTCCCATCAACAGGGCGCGCGGTCAAACATTTGAAAACCATAGCTTTCCCTGGACCGCGCGGCGTTTCGCGAATATGGCAGGTTGCGCAGTGTAGAACGAGCAACTGGAGCTGGGAATGAAGCGAATCCTGATCGGCCTGATCCTGGCAGCCGTGCTCGGCGTGAGCGGATGGTTTGGCTTCAATCTCTATGTCCAGCATCGCGCTACCGCCGAGGTCGAGGCGGCTTTCGAGCAGATGCGCTCTGGCGGCGGCAAGGCGAGCCATGGCAAGGTCACGTTCGACCTGATGACCCGGACGCTGACCATCGAGGACATCGCGGTCACGCCCAGCAGCCAGCCGCAAGCGCAGGTCAAGATCGCCGGCATCAAGGGCACCGGCGTTCGCCAGATCGATGATACCAGGATTTCGGCCGACAGCATCGACATCACCGGCATCGACGTCGCGTTGGACCAGGTCGGCCCGGCCAAGGTGAAGGCCTCCTACAAGATTCCGCAACTGACGATGCGCGACTATGCCGGCCCTTTTCGCACCGGGACGGCGCCGGCGAACGGCTCCCTGATCGATCTCTACCGCTACGTTCTCGGTCAATACGCGAGCGTCACGGCGTCCTCGCTCACGGCGCCAGCGCTGACGATGAGCTTCGAGTCCGGGGGCGGTTCCGGCGGCAGCGGCGAGGTCACCTATTCCGGATTGACGATCCAGAACCTGAAGCACGGCAAGATCGATGCGATGAAGGCGGACCGCGCCGCCACCTCGGTCGACGTGAAGCAGCCCGGCAAGCCGGACAAGCTAACCGGCGAGCTGTCGAACGTCATCGTCAATGATTTCGATGCGACCGCGATCATCGCCGTACTCGATCCGCAGACCAGCAGTGACGAGACCTATCACCGCGTCTACCGGCACGTCTCGGCCGGCCCCTACACGCTCAAATCCGCTCAGGGGATGCGTCTCGATATCGACGGATTCGTGATGGAGGACATCGACGTGCAGCCGACGAAGTTCCGGCTGGCCGAGATATTTGCCGCGCTGCCGCAGAATCAATCAGCCGTTCCAACGCCGGCACAGTCGCGTGAGTTGATGGAGAAGCTCACCGGCGTCTATGAGGGTCTTCGCATCGGCAGGGCCGAGGTTAGCGCGATTTCGATCGGCACGCCGCAGGGGACCGGCAGGGTCAACGCGATCAGATACCGCGAGGGCGAGTTTGCGATCGAGGGCGTCGATACGCCAGCTCCCCAGGGGCAGTTCAAGATGGAGCGCTTCGCGCTGAAGTCGTTCAGCGCGGCAAACCTGATGCGCTGGGCGGCAAACCTCAGCAAGCACGAGCAGCCGCCCTCGCCCGAAGAGATGCTGGGCCTGTTCCGCGTGCTCGAAGGCGCCGAGATCAAGGGCGTGGTGGCGCCCCACAAGAATACGCGGCAGCTCGTCACCATCGACACGATCAGCCTGAACTGGGGCCAGCTGATAGGGTCGATCCCGAGCAAGGCCAATCTGGTCGTGAAGATGGTCGCGCCGACGGATCCCTCTAATCCGGCGCAGCGGCCGCTGATCATGGCGGGCGTCGACAAGCTCGCGATCGACCTCGATCTCGGTGCGGCCTGGACGGAATCGTCAGGCGCATTCGCGCTCGCGCCGGCCACGATCGATCTCGGCAACCTCGCCAAAGCGCAGGCCCGCTTCGCGCTCGCCAACGTGCCGCGCAGCCTGTTCACGACCGACCCAGTGCAGGCGATGGGTCAGGCAGCGCAGGTCGAAACCGGTGCGCTCGAGCTCTCGCTGCGCGACAGCGGCGTCGTCGATCTCGTCGTCGCGCAGTTCTCGCGCATGCAGAATGTCAGCCGCGACGCCGCACGCAGCGCCATCGTCGAGATGATCCGGGCGCAGGGCGAGAAGATCGCGGCGTCCAATGCCGACGCCAGGGTCGCGGTCGATGCACTCGCCGGCTTCGTCGGGACCTCGGGGCAGACGCTGACCATTAAGCTCACGCCCCGCGCCAAGGTGCCGCTGATGCAATTGATGCAGCTCTCGCAAAGCGACCCGGAGAGCGCCCTGGCGCAGTTCAGGATCGAGGCGTCGACGGGGTTGTAGGAGACAACGGCGATCTCGTGTCCCGGGCGCGCTGCAACGCCTTAGCGTTGCTGCGCAGAACCGGGACCCAGAGAGGCCGCTGCTCGCTGAGACGCGGGCCCCGGCTCTGCAGCGCAACGCTGAAGAAACGCTGCGCTGCGTCCGGGGCACAAGATCACTTCTGCGGCAGATTGACCCGCACATGCAGCTCGCGGAGCTGCTTGGTCGTGGCTTCCGACGGCGCGCCCATCAGGAGGTCCATGGCCTGCTGGTTCATCGGGAACAGCGAGATCTCGCGCAAATTCGTGGTGCCGCAGAGCAGCATCACGATGCGGTCGACACCGGCGGCCATGCCGCCATGCGGCGGGGCGCCGTACTGGAAGGCGCGGTACATGCCGCCGAACCGCTCGACCACTTCCTGCTCGCCGTAGCCGGCGATCTCGAACGCCTTCACCATCGCTTCCGGCACGTGGTTGCGGATGCCGCCCGAGGCGATCTCGTAGCCGTTGCAGGTGATGTCGTATTGGAACGCCTTGATGGTCAGCGGATCCTGCGACTTCAGCGCCTCCAGGCCGCCTTGCGGCATCGAGAACGGGTTGTGCGAGAAGTCGACCTTCTTGTCGTCCTCGTTGTACTCGTACATCGGGAAGTCGACGATCCAGGCGAGCTCGAACCGCTCCTTGTCGGTGAGGTTCAGCTCCTCGCCGACTTTGTTGCGGGCAAGGCCTGAGAACTTCCAGAACTTGTCGGGATCGCCGGCGACGAAGAACGCAGCATCGCCCTCCTTCAGGCCGAGCTGCGCGCGGATCGCAGCGGTGCGCTCAGGCCCGATGTTGTTCGCGAGGGGACCGGCGCCCTCGCCGCCCTCGCGCCACATGATGTAGCCGAGGCCGGGCTGGCCCTCGCCCTGCGCCCACGAATTCATGCGGTCGCAGAAGGCGCGGCTGCCGCCGCTAGGCGCCGGGATCGCCCAGACCTGGTTCTTGGGATCTTCGAGCATGCGCGCGAACACCTTGAAGCCGGAGCCACGGAAGTGCTCGGAGACGTCCTGCATCTCGATGGAGTTGCGCAGGTCAGGCTTGTCGCTGCCGTATTTGCGCAGCGCTTCCGCAAACGGAATCCGGCGCCAGCCCTTGGTGACGGGCTTGCCCTTGGCAAACTCCTCGAACACGCCGGTGATGACAGGCTCCATCGCGGCGAACACGTCTTCCTGAGTCACAAAACTCATCTCGACGTCGAGCTGGTAGAACTCGCCGGGCAGACGGTCGGCGCGCGGGTCCTCGTCGCGGAAGCAGGGCGCGATCTGGAAGTAGCGGTCGAAGCCGCTCATCATCAAGAGCTGCTTGTATTGCTGCGGTGCCTGCGGCAGCGCGTAGAACTTGCCGGGATGGATGCGCGAGGGCACCAGGAAGTCGCGCGCGCCTTCGGGCGAGGACGCGGTCAGGATCGGCGTGTTGAACTCGAAGAAGCCCTGCGCCTCCATGCGCCGACGCATCGACTTGATGATCTCGACGCGCGTCATGATGTTCTGGTGCAGTTTTTCGCGACGCAGATCCAGGAAGCGATACTTGAGCCTGATGTCTTCAGGGTATTCCTGGTCGCCGAATACCGGCAGCGGCAGGTCGCCGGCCGGGCCCAGCACCTCGATCTCACTGACATAGACCTCGACCTTGCCGGTCGGCAGGTCATCATTGTCGGTACCGTCAGGCCGGCGGCGGACCTTGCCGTCCATCTTGACCACGAATTCCGAGCGCAGCTTCTCGGCCAGCGAGAACGCCGGCGAGTCCGGGTCGACCACGCACTGGGTCAGGCCGTAATGGTCACGCAGGTCGATGAACAGCACGCCGCCATGGTCGCGAACGCGATGGACCCAGCCCGAGAGGCGGATGGTCTCGCCGATGTTGCTCTCGCGGAGCGCGCCGCATGTATGTGACCGGTAGCGATGCATGGTCGTCCCAAAATCAATGTCGGAGGAAGCGAATCGGACGGCCTGAAACGACCGCTCCGAAGTTGCGGCAGGGTTTACCCGACGAGGCCGGAGGCGGCAACCAAGGGAACGCCCTGATTAGGGCCTGAGATGCCCATTTTTGGCTGATCACGGCCCAGGCCTTTGCCATCAGGCGTTCCAGCCCTATCTTGAGGCCATGACGGTCCATTTCCCCTTCCAGAACTCCTATTCGGCGCTGCCGGACAGCTTCTTTGCCCGCGTCGCACCGACCCCGGTCGCCGCCCCCCGGCTGATCAAGCTGAACCGACCGCTGGCGGTCCAGCTCGGGCTCGATCCGGATATGCTGGAAACCCCGGAAGGGGCCGAGATCCTGGCCGGCAAGACGGTTCCCGCTGGAGCCGATCCCATCGCCATGGCCTATGCCGGTCACCAGTTCGGGCAGTTCGTGCCCCAGCTCGGCGACGGCCGCGCCATCCTGCTCGGCGAGGTCATCGACAGGGACGGCGTCCGCCGCGACATTCAGCTCAAGGGATCTGGCCCGACCCCGTTCTCCCGCCGCGGCGACGGACGCGCCGCGCTCGGGCCGGTCCTGCGCGAATACATCGTCAGCGAAGCAATGTACGCGCTCGGCATCCCGACCACGCGCTCGCTCGCCGCCGTCGTCACCGGCGAGCACGTCATCCGCGAGACCGCGCTGCCCGGCGCGGTGCTGACCCGCATCGCCTCCAGCCACATCCGCGTCGGCACGTTCCAGTTCTTCGCCGTCCGCCGCGACACCGAGGCGATCCGCCGGCTCGCCGACCACGTCATCACCCGCCACTACCCTGATCTGCTCCAGGTCGAGCGGCCGTATCACGCGCTACTCGCTGCCGTCGTCACGCGCCAGGCTGAACTCATCGCGCGCTGGCTGCTGGTCGGTTTCATCCACGGCGTGATGAATACCGACAACACATCCATCTCAGGCGAGACCATCGATTACGGGCCGTGTGCCTTCATGGACGCCTACAATCCCGCGCAGGTGTTTTCGTCGATCGACGAGATGGGCCGCTACGCCTATGCCAACCAGCCGCGCATCGGCTTGTGGAATCTGACGCGTCTCGCCGAATGCCTGCTGCCGCTGTTCTCGGACGAGCAGGAGAAGGCGGTCACTGAGGCCCAGGACATTCTCGGCGCCTTCGCCGAGACGTTCAGCGCGGCCTATCAGGCCGGCTTGCGCAGAAAGGTCGGCCTGTTCACGGAGCGCGACGGCGACGACGCGCTGATCCAGGACCTGCTCGACGCCATGGCCAAGAACCAGGCCGACTTCACCCTCACCTTCCGCAAGCTCGGTGAGGCCGCCGGTGATGGGACTGCGGACGTGCGCGCGCAGTTCATGGACCCCGCAAACTTCGACGACTGGGCCAGGCGCTGGCGCGAGCGGATCGCGCTGGAGCCGCGGAGTGCAGCCGAGCGACAGGCCGCCATGCACGCCGTCAACCCGATCTTCATCCCGCGCAACCACCGCGTCGAGGCCGTGATCCAGGCTGCGGTCAACGATGACAATTACGCGCCGTTCGAAGAGCTTGTGAAGGTGCTGGCAAAGCCATACGAGGAGCAGCCGGAGTATGTGGCCTACGCCGATCCGCCGCTGCCGGACCAGCGCGTGCTGCAGACGTTCTGCGGGACGTGAACTTGTTGCGGATTGCAGAATGACCCAGCTGACCGCTCTGACTGAAGAAGAGATTGACGCGATCAAGGCACGCTGTGAACAGGCCACTGCCGGCCCTTGGAGATCGTTCATCGAGAAGCGCGATAAATTCAGCGGCTCAGACTTCGTCCAGACCGGAGGCGAGGACATCTAACTCACTGGTGCGACGATCGCCGATCACGATTTCATCGCGCACGCGCGACAGGACATTCCAAGACTGATCGCCGAGATTGAGCGCCTTCGCGCCAGTCGTTAGCCAAGGAATGATGGGTTTCGCTGCGCTCTAACCATCCTACCGCAACCGTTTCAATACCGCAGCGCGAGACGACTCGGTCGACCGCATCTGCCGTTCTGCCCAACAATTTGCGGCGGCGGGAACCGCTGTCATCAAACTGAAACACACGCGCTCTAACGGGCTGGCAGCGCCGTCTTGCCGGAGGCGCCGATCCTCCAACCGTCCCGATCTTAGGCGCGCCATGCCCTTCAAGTTCATCCACCTCACCGACACGCATCTGGCGAACCCCGGCTCGAAGCTTTATGGCCTCGATCCGCGCGCCCGGCTGGATGCGGCGATTGCGGACATCAACAAGCACCAAGCGGATGCTGCGTTTGCGGTGGTGACCGGCGATCTCACCCATTGGGGCGAGGCTGAATCCTACGCCAACTTCGCCGACGCCATGGCCGCGCTGAAGATTCCGTACATCGCCATGGTCGGCAATCACGACAAGCGCGTCACCTGCCTCGACGCGCTGAAAGCCGCGCCGCGCGATGCCAATGGCTTCGTGCAGGGCACGCGCACCACCGAGCATGGCCTGTTCGTCTTCCTCGACACGCTGGACGAGACCAGTCATGCCGGCGATATGTGCGCAAAGCGCCTCGGCTGGCTTGCGAGCACGCTCGCCGCCGCGCCCGCCGACCAAGAATTCGTCGTGTTCATGCACCATCCGCCCTTCCCGGTCGGCGTGCGCGCCATGGACGAGATCGCGCTGAAGCAGAGCGCTGAATTCGCCGAGGTGATCGCGCCCTATCGCTCGCGCATTCGCCACCTCTTCTTCGGCCACGTGCACCGGCCGATCTTCGGCAGCTATGGCAAGATCCCGTTCTCGACGCTGCGCGGTACCAACCACCAGGTCTGGTTCGAGCTTGACGCAGCCGCCACCGAGCATCTCGCCAGCCACGAGCCGCCGGCCTATGGCGTCGTGCTGATCGACGACGAAAACCTCGTCGTGCACAGCCATGACTTCCTCGACCAGAGTCTGCGCTTCCCCTTCGAGCCGCCGGCAGGAGTGGACGGCCGCGACTATGCGCTCAATTTTCCCGGCGCGATAAGATGAGCCTCGCTGAACCCGCGGCTCTCCCGGTCGCGACGTCGGCGGCACCGCGTCTGCACGTCCTGAAGCGGTTCATGGGCCGCTTCAAGGCCTCGCTGCCGGCCTATCTGCTGCTCTTGCCGTCGCTGGTCTTCCTCGCGCTGTTCACCTATGGCGCGATGGGCCGCGTGCTCGTCGATGCGCTCTATCAGCGCGCCACACCGAAGGCGCCGGTGCGTTTCGTCGGCTTTGAGAACATCAGCGCGGTGCTTGCCGACCCCGCCTTCGCTGGCGCCGTCGTCAACAACCTGATCTACGCCGTCGGCACGGCGGTGCCGAGCATCGCCCTTGCGCTATTGTTCGCGCTGGCGCTGTCACGCACTCATGCCGTGAACAGCGCGCTGCGCGCCGCGCTGTTCCTGCCGGTGCTGATCCCGATGGTCGCGGCATCAGCGCTGTTCCTGTTCATCTTCCTGCCCAATGTCGGCCTGCTCGATTACTACATCGGCCGGCTACTTCCGGTGCTGCCGAACTGGCTCGGCGATCCCGACATCGCGCTCTATGCGATCATGGTCATCACGATCTGGAAGAACGCCGGCTATTACATGCTGTTCTTCCTGGCCGGCCTCCAGGCCGTGCCGGAGGACGTGATGGAGGCCGCGCATCTCGACGGCGCCGGGCCTTACATGCGCCTGCGCCACATCATCCTGCCGGAGCTCAAGCCCACCTTCCTGTTCGTCACCGTCATCGCAATCCTCAACGCGGTGACGCAGGTCGACCACGTCTTCGTCATGACCCAGGGCGGGCCGTCGAACGCGACCAACCTCGTGCTGTTCTACATCTATCAGCAGTCGGTCGAGCATTACGACATCGGCAAAGCTTCGGCCGCGACGCTGCTGACGCTCGCCGCGCTGATGGGCCTCACCGCGCTCTCCTTCCGCACCATGGCGAACCGCGAGGGCGGGCCATGAAACTGATCGACAGGCTCTACAAGGACGCCCCGCTCGCCACCCGCAACGAGATCACGCCAAAGCTCGGCTTCCTGCTGACCGTGCTGCTGGCGATCGTCTGGCTGATCCCGTTCCTGTGGATGGTCGTGGCGACGCTGCGCCCGGCCTCCGACGGCATCAACGCCATGGCGGAGCTGATGCCGAGCCTCAAGCCGACGCTCGACAATGTCAGGGATGCCTGGGAGATCGGCGATTTCCCGCGCTACACGATCAACACCACGATCATCTGCACCGGCATCCTCTTGGTGCAGTTCGTCACGATCACCCTGGCGGGCTTTGCCTTTGCGCGCCTGAACTTCGTCGGCAAGACGCTGATCTTCTATCTGTTCCTGATGCAGCTGATGCTGGTGCCGGTGCTGCTGATCGTGCCGAACCTGTCGCTCGTGGCGCAGCTCGGCCTCTACGACACGCTCACCGGCGTGATGATGCCGTTCTTCGCCTCCGCCTTCGGCACCTTCCTGATGCGTCAGGCCTTCGAGGCGATCCCGACCGAGCTGGAAGACGCCGCCCTGATCGACGGCGCCAGCCTGCTCCAGCGCATCCGCCACATCTACGTGCCGCTGTCGATGCCGAGCTTCTCGGCCTTCGCCATCATCTCCGTGACCAGCCACTGGAACGACTTCCTGTGGCCGCTGATGGTGATCAATTCGCCGGACAAGCGGCCGCTCACGGTCGGCCTCTCCGTCTTCACCAAGACCGCCGAAGGCACGCAGGCCTGGGGCACCATCGCCGCAGGCACGCTGATGGTGGTCGCGCCGCTGCTCGTCGTCTTCCTGATCTTCCAGAAACGCTTCATCAGCTCTTTCGTCACCTCAGGCATCAAATAGGAGATTCTTCGATGCTGTTCTCCCGCAGGCTCATGCTCGGCCTTGCCGTGGCAGGCACTATGGCAGGCGCCTTCGCCTTCCCGGCGCTGGCCGGCGAAGGTCCGACCGAGATCGACCTGTTCTTCCCCGTCCCCGTCGACGGCAAGCTCGCCCGTGACATGGGCACCCTGATCAAGGAATTCAACGAGACCCATCCCGACGTGAAGGCGACCGCGGTCTACACCGGCTCCTATGACGACACGCTGATCAAGACGCGCGCCGCGATCAAGGCCGGCAAGCCGCCGGCCGCCGTGATCATGTCGGCGAACTTCCTGCTCGACATGCAGCTCGAGAACGAGCTCACCAATCTCGATTCCCTGATCAAGGCCGACGGCACCACCAAGGAGCAGTTCCTGGGCCAGTTCTTCCCGGCGCTGCAGGGCAACGCCGTGATCAACCGCTCGGTCTATGGCGTGCCGTTCCACAATTCGACGCCGCTGCTGTACATCAACGCCGACAAGGCCAAGGAAGCGGGCCTCGATCCGAGCAAGCCGCCGCAGACCTGGGCCGAGCTCACCGACTGGGCCAAGAAGCTCACCAGGCGCGAGGGCGACAAGGTGACCCAATGGGGCATCGCGATCCCCTGCGCCTACGACTATTGCGGCTGGATGATGGAAACGCTCACCATGAGCAATGGCGGGCGCTATTACAACGAGGAGTTCGGCGGCGAGGTCTATTACGACACGCCCTCGATGCTCGGCGCACTCACCTGGTGGAACGACCTTATCGCCAAGCACAAGGTGCATCCGCCCGGCGCGACGCCCGGACCGGCCGTCAGCACCTCCTTCATCTCCGGCAATGCCGCGATGATCATGCTGTCGACGGGCTCGCTCACTTACGTGCGCGACAACGCCAAGTTCGCCTACAAGGTCGCCTTCATCCCGCGCAACGTCCGCAACGCGGTGCCGATCGGCGGCGCCTCGCTGATCATGCCGGCAGGGCTCGAGGCCGACAAGCAGAAGGCGGCCTGGACGCTGATCAAGTGGATGACCTCGCCGGAGAAGAGTGGCTGGTGGAGCCGCGCCACCGGGTACTTCGCGCCCAACATGGCCGCCTACAAGACGCCCGAGATGGTCGAGTTCCTCAACAAGAATCCGGACGCCAAGACCGCCGTCGAGCAGCTCGACGTCGCAAAGCCGTGGTTCGCGACCTACAAGACCGTCCCGGTCCGCAAGAACCTCGAGGACGAGGTGATGCTGGTCCTCAACGGCAAGAAGCAGCCGAAGGAGGCCCTCGCCGCCGCCCAGAAGGCCGCCGACGAGACGCTCAAGCCGTACAATGCGGAGACGTCGCTGAAGCTGCCGTAAGGAGCCTTCGTATCATCGTGGGGTGGGTTGGCTGCGCGACCGCGCGAAGCGCAGTTCGCGCAGCGTAACCCACCTCTTCCAGCTCCACGGACATGGAGAGTGGTGGGTTACGCCCAGCGGATTGCGCCTCGGCGCAACCGCAGGGCTAATCTTACTGAGTCATCCGGCCGCAGCCGTTGAGGCTGAGAATCAAGTATTTGTAGGGATTCAATGTTTGGCGCGCGGAGGGCCAGATGAATCTCGATCAAGGCGGAGACAGCAAAACCCGGTTTGCGGAGTATGTGGCGGAGCTTGGTAGCGTGATCGGTCACGCGGAGCGGACGAGACCGCTGCGCGATTATTGCACTGGCCTGATGTTGCCGGGTGATCGCAAGAGCGTCGAGCCAATGGCGGCGCGGACGGCTCCGGCGCGCACGGCGGCACAGCACCAGTCGTTGCTG
>NZ_KI421495.1:24892-44339 GCF_000473065.1 Bradyrhizobium sp. WSM1743 | reverse complement strand
GCCCGGAACAGGTCGTTCGATCCCGTCGCCTTGTGCTTCTTCGGCCGCATCGTCCCCTCCGATGCACCACAGAATCACGGTCCGCAGCGAAAGGGAATCCACAAATCAAACTGCAGGGTTTGAGCGGCTCAAGCGCCCAATCCCTGCAATCTCAAATGCCTCCGCATCCGAAAAACAGACTCTCGCTCAATCGCTTAGAGACTTGTTCACGGACGACTACGTTACGGCGGCTTAGTCGGCGCAAGCGTATGGCCCGACGGGCGAACAGGATGGCGGCACTTGGGCTGGAGGTGAATGCTTTTTGTCACCGCCTGAACTATCCGTATCATAAGCCAGTGCGGCTAATGAAGCTCGGGTAAATAATAATGCACAACGACATCCACGCTTTTAGTGTCGCGAACCAACGGCTGTATATTCGATTACTCAATTGGGCTACTGGACTGCACCCCTGAAGTGAGACACGAAATTACAGTGACAGCGGGGTTGTCACGATGCGTTACCGGCATTGTTTTGCGCGAAGGCGGTTTCGAACTCAAGGGGCGATTGGTACCGAGCGCCGAGTGCAGGCGCTCCTTGTTGTAGACCTCCGCGATGAAGCTGTTGATGCGGCGGCGAGCGTCATTTAGATCGGCGAAGGCCTTGCCGTTGACCTCCTCGGCCTTGAGCGTTTTCATGAAGCTTTCGGCCTTGGCGTTGTTGAAGGGCCTGCCTGGCTTACTCATGCTGAGGGTGATGTCGCGATCGGCCAGTCGCTGGCGGTAGGCAATAGAGGCGTATTGCATGCCGCGATCGGAGTGATCGATCAGGCTGCCGGGTTTCGGCTTCCGAGCGTCGAGGGCTTTCTCCAACGCGGCGATGGCGAGTGAGGCATCGAGCCTGTCTTCAAAGGCCCAGCCGACGGCCTTGCGTGAGAATGCATCCAGCATGACGGCGAGATAGGCGAAGGCCTTGGCGAGGTGGACATAGGTGATGTCCGCAACTCAGATTTGGGAGCTGACGGCACCAGGCCGCGAACCAGATTTGGGACGACGAGGACGCCCGTTGGTCGCTCCGCGGGCGGCTTCAGGAACGGCGTCTTGCGCTGCGCCAGCAGGTTGTCTTCGCGCATCAGTCTCAGGACTTTCTTGGCATTTATGACCATGCCTTGGCGTCTGAGGGAGGCTGTCACTCGCCGATAGCCCCGTAGAAAGAATGCTTGAGGCAAATGCGCTGGAGCTGGTCGCGCAGCTCGCATTCGGCCGCCTCACGACTGTGCCTGTTAAGATGCCGGTAGTAGGTCGCGCGCGGCAAGCCCGCGANGCGGCACAGGCGCTGTACGTCGGTGTTGGCGTCGGTTCTCTCCGATGTCATGGCTTGGATGACTTCGATGATGCGGATGCGGGTTTGCCTTGCGCTGCCGGCCGCTCCAATGCGCGCAAGGCGTTCCGAAACAATCGAGGTCCATTTGCTGGCGGCCCACCAGCCGCTCGAGTTCGGCGATGCGGGCATTGGCAAGCGCGAGCGCGGAGCGCTTGTCGTCGTACGTTGCAAGCGGTTTGAGCTTGCGGGGGCCCGGCTTGGGTCCGGGCTTGCGGTTCAACCCGTCCGGCCCATGGGCCCTCCAGGCCTTGGCCCAGTCATGGAGACTCTTGCGGGAGATTCCAAGTCCGCGAGCCACGGGGAGCACGCCTTCTCCCCGCTCGACCCGCTTGATCGCCTTGATTTTGTAAGCTGTCGGAAATTGACGCTTCTTTCCTCGTCCTGCCACAGTCATCCTCGAAATGCCTGTCACTGTAATTATCGTGTCTCACTTCAGGGGTGCAGTCCACTACTGAGGAGTCTTATGGCCTCTTTCTTTATATCGACGAACCTCCGGCCTATCGCTTAGTGGGCGCCAAGCGGAAGCTCGCTGTCCCCGCGAGCGACCAGTGAACCAACAACAAATAGCGACCCTGGCCGACCAAGTCATTCGGAGCATCGCGCAACGCGCTGACATCGGCACGATCGATCAGGAGACGCTATTCCACCCGTTTCGGGCCCCCATATGATCAGGGCTGGTGCAGCCGCTGGGCCATGGAAAGCTCACAGTCCTTGCGCAACTAGGTCGTGGGCATGGCGCAGCTCGCATTATGATGGTGGCCTAGCAACTGCTGAACAACGCAACTTACCTCCGATCAGGACAACGGCCATCGGATGGACGGCCAAAGGATCGCATCGTGACCGAGCTCCGTAAGATTCTTCGCAGTGCTGTTGGACAACCAAGGGTGACGGTTTTGCAGTGCGACAGCGGAACGTGACAACCACGACATAGAGCAGTTGTCGGCATCTTCGAAGAAAGTGTGCATGGAAAGTCCCCTCTCTAACGTGAGGCAACTGTGCGCATGCAAAGCGCTGAATGAAACATTCGGCTTCAGCGCCATCGCTTCTCCTCGGCGTCGTAGGCGCCAGCAAGGGGATCGCTGACAGCCGTCAGCTCACGTTTGAGCACTTTATTGCTGGAGGTCGTTCTAGGAAGCTTTGGAATAAAGGCAATATATCGCGGCAGCTTGAACACCGCAAGACTGGCACGAGCATGCTCGACAATGCGCTCTACCGGCAGGTCGTCAGGGACGAGGCCTTCCTTCAGCTCTACGTAGATTTTAACCTCCTCGCCACGCTTAGGATCGCGAACGGGCACGGCAGCCACATCGGCGATCTCGGGAATATTGCGAATGACGGCCTCGACCTCGCGCGCAGCGATGTTCTCGCTTGAGCGTCGGATCATGTCCTTCGACCGCCCTACCAGCCAATGAAAGCCGAGTTCGTCTCGCCGCAGCAGGTCACCCGTCTTGAACCATTCGCCTTCGTATGAGGTGACATTCGCTTCAGGTCGATTCCAATAGCCTTTTTGGATTCCCCGTCCACTCACCCAAAGCTCGCCGATTTCACCAACCGCGGTGGGTGTGCCATCATCATTCATCAGTCGCAGCTTCCTGAACGGAGAACGGATGCCCACCGAACCGGATTCGAGCATCTCATCGAGGTCGTTCGGCATCTGTGTGCCGAACCCGATCTCCGTCATCCCATAAGCATCCTGAGTGCGCACTCCAAACCGCTTTCGGAGCTTGCGTTGAGTATCGGGACTGCAGCCCCACGTCAGGCTCTGCCTCAGGCACGTCGCTCCATCTTCGTCGGTGGCGTCGGCCTGGCGTGCGGCCAGGTCGTGAAACATGCACCATTCAATGCGGTGCTGCTTGACCCAACCCATAAAGCGTGTCGAGCTGATCGACGGAGCAAGGTAGAGCGTACCTCCCTGTCGGTACGACCTGAGAAGATGTTCTTGCGGATCCGCATAGAAGAATGGTTGTGCAGAGAGATACCTCCGATATGGCTGCCCGTCCCCGCATACCCCCTGGTACGATCGCACACCCCAGTAATCGTGCGTCAACGTGCACCCCTTTGGAAAGCCCGTCGTCCCCGACGTATATTGGATATTCAACAGGTCGTCGGGGCAAATATCCTCCTCCACCAGAGAATCGTCGACGCCCTTGAGCAATTCATCGAGCAGAGCGGCTGTCGCGCCGGAAGGTTCTCCAACGAGTATCACTCGCTTCTCGTCAAGGTGGCGTGGCCACGGATCCATCGCCGAGAACACTGACCTAACGGACTCGTCGACAACGGCGAACTTGGATTTAGTGTCGGTGAGAACGTATTCGATCTCTCTCGGCGTGTAGCGTATGTTGATCGGAACCATCACCGCTCCCAGCTTGGCAATTGCGAACCAGAAGATCGGAAACGCGATGCGATTGGGCAGCATAACTCCAATGCTATCACCCTTGCGTACGCCGAATGTTCGCAGCGCACGCGCATATTTGTTGGACAATTGCTCCATCTCAGAGTACGTCGCTCGTTCGCCCCGCTCGAAGACGTCGATTGCAATCGTTGAGCCGTGCGTTCTGGCTCGCATTGAAACCAGCTGCCCGATTGTCACCGCCTCGTACGCGGACTCTAGCGCCTCGATTCGGCATAGCGCATTTGCGATGCGCTCTTGCAGAGTGGTCTGTGCAAGTCTTTCAGAAGTCATCATTTTAAAAAGACCTTCTGGTTTAGGAGAAACACTGACCGTCCTCGGATTCTCATTTTACAGCTCGCTGAGCTCGCCGATCGTCAGAGCATGCATGTAGCGGCGCCGATCGCAAGAATTGGTCTACCCGTCCTACACGTGCCAGACTAGGTCATGACAGTTCATCAGGCGGACCGTCATCACGGCAACCTTAAGCTTCCAACATACAAACTGGAATCGGATCGATATTTCTCAGCGCGAATGTTCAGTACGCTGTGGAATACACCATTTACTTAAGACATCCTGTAGACACCCTCGATTCCGTTTCAGCAGTGCTCAGGACTGAATAGGCTTGCCATTTCTGCACCAGTCCGATGAGCGTTCTCTAAGTGGCCGGCGAGTTGTACATTCCCTACATCGCTCGATGCACTACACACTCTAGTAGGCCCGCCCCAAACAGTCGACATACGAAGTCGGAGCGCGATTTGCTGGCAGACTGAGGACTTCAGCAGATGATGTTGTGGGCGACTCCGACGAGTTGGTAATCATCATCGAGCGGTGTCTTTGGGTAAGCGGCAAGCCGAGGCCGCTAGGCGGCGTTGTTCCATGGCAAAAGCGCGTTGAGTTCGCTGCTCGGGCCAGCCGTTGGCGATACGCCGAATTGTCAGGGCGAGCCAGGCGAACGAATCGACGTTGTTCATCTTCGCCTTCTGCAGCAGTGTCGGGATGGTCGCCCAGGTTCGTTCGCCGCCGTCGCTGGGAGGCCATTCTTTCTCTTAATTGTTTGTAGCCTGATGGCGTGTTCGCTGACGTTGAAGTCGAGCTCGATGCGACTATCAGTCAGGAAGCGTTCGAAGATGGCACGGCGCGAGACGGCATAGCGGATCACCTCAGTCAGTTTTGATTTGCCGGAGAGGTCTGCTGCCAGAGATCGAACACATCTACAACGATCGCCGCGGAGGCTTGCTGGCGCGCGGCGACGCGAGCGTCGGGGCTTTGACCGCGCACGGTTTTCTCGACCTGCCAGAGCTTCGCCATCCACTCGACCGTCGTCGTTGCCACTGTTAAGCTCGCCGCAAGATGCAGCTCGTAGAACTTGCGTCTGCAGTGTGACCACCAGCCGTCCAATGTGATCCCATCTTTGCCCCCATCGGACAGGGCGAGCTTGTTATGGGCGGCATAGCCATCACCTGCAGGATGCTGCGATAGCGCTTGAGGCGCCGGACCAATTTACGGGAGCGGCTGCTTCAAAGCGACAAGCCGGATCGCTCCGGCCAAACGTTCGGTCATCGCACGCATAGGCCCATATAGGCCGTCTTTGTCGGGTCGAGTTCGACATGATCTCGGGCGTAGATGGCCTCCTGCCAGTAGACCGGTAGACTATCGGCTATTTGACGACGGCGATCTGGGCCAGCACCAAGTCCTCGCCGATCAGCACCTTCTGCTTGCCGGCATGCTCAGCCAGCTCTTCCGGCTCAAAGACGGTTTCGATCCAGATGGGGCGCAAAGCCCTTGCGCCGACGCGGTGCACGCTTGCCATTCGCCAGGCGCTGCCCTTGCTGACCTTTGCCTTGATTGCAGCGATGCCGGTCTCGATCTCATCAAAGACGAAGGCCTGCTGTTCATCATCGTCGTTCGACGAGCCGAGCTTTTCCGCTCGTCGGCCGAACCGGGCGCGCTCGAACGCCCCTCAGGATCTGCGTCAGCCTCGCTAAAGAGCACCTCCAGGAAGATGCGATCGTGCGAATCAAGCGCGCTGATTGGGAGCAGCGTCGCCTGGAATGGACATCCCAGCCGCTCGCGGCTGAGCTTGCCGCGAGAGCCGCTCCAGCTGGAAATGCTTTGTGGAAGAAGGCGCACAAGCTTCTGGGGTCGGAATTGGTCGTTTCAACGATCATTTCATCCTAGGCTTAAGAAGTCGACCGCTGAGCATAACTCGAGAACATGAAAACGTATTTATTTGGCCGGATCACCGGCGTGAACCTGTTTTGGCAATGGTGGGACACTTCAGCCTGTAGGATCGACAAGCCGGGGCGCGGCCACTCCACCCTGCAGCATTGGACTGCGCTTAATATCGCCGACCGAAACAGGCAGCGCTTTTCATTCTCAACTGGACCAAGTATCTATCCATTCCAGCGAACTTGCCCTTACGCGGGTGCCGCTAAGCCACATAGCGCCACGCTTCCGTAGAGGCTGCCGACTTGCTCGGTGCTCTTGGCGACGAACACGTGGGCCGATGATGGTCACTCAACGCAGCGCAATGCTTGTGCCGGCGCGCTCCGGATAAGGCAGTTCCGCATGCAATCGCGCCAGCTCCAGCAGGCGCTCGCGCACCTCGCCCTGCGCGGGTCCTATGCGTCCGCTGCCAGTCTCGACGTGAACTAGCATCTGCTCGCCGGTGGCGATAGGTTCCTTGTCGCCCTCGCGGGTCAGTACATGAAAGAGCCGCATGCGATTCTCGTCGGCATTGAGGACCTGCGTCGACGACTCGATTCGGTCGCCAATGTGTAGCGTCCCTGTCTGGGACAGGTGAGTTTCGACACTGTGGTAATATCCGTGATTTCGAAGGTACTCGTCGTCCACGCTAATGCAGCGAAGCAGATTGCTGCAGGCGTAACCGCAGAGCTCAAGATAGCGCAGCTCTGCTAGTCGGCCGCCGCGATCTACCCAATCGGACGTAACCGTGAGGGTCGGCGTCCGCACCGGGGTGGAGGTGTTGGTTAGCTGCGGTTGGGGAGCGCGGTCGCACAGTGCCTGTTCCCAGCGCGCAAGCGTCTCACCCGGACCATATCTCTCGGACCGCAAGCCCCGCAGCACGGCCACGAGCAAATCGTCACGCTTCTGTGCGGCGGGGACGCTCAGCGGGTCCGCCTTCACCAGCGTGTCTGCTTGCTCGGCGGTCTTGTCTAGGAAAGCACGGTTGATGTTAGGTCTGTCAGTTAGCCTCGACCAGGGCCACTTGAATGCCCATTGCTCCATGTATTGGCGCATTCCGGCCCCGCCGTCGACCATGCGGTAGGCGCCTATAACGGCTCGACGCAGCCCCCAGGAGTAGCGGATTGCGTCATCGATTTCCCCCAAAGTGGCAAAATCGTCGTGCACCAGCCACAGGGCCTCGCGCGCGAGCGCATCGCCTAACCGGTTTGCGATAAACCCATCCACCTCCTTGCGAACAACTAGAGGATGCATACCCACGGCCCGGAAGATGGCTGCCGCGCGCTCCAGCATTTCTGGCGCGGTGCGCTCTCCGCCGCACAATTCAACCAAAGGGAGCATGTACACAGGTTGGAACGGATGCGCGACGAGCAGGCGCTCGGGATGATCCATCTTCGCCTGCAGCAGCGTCGGCCGAAAGCCCGAGGTTGAGGAACAAATTAGGACATCGCGCCCGGCCGCACGACCGGCAGCGGCTAGAAGTTTCTGCTTGAGCTCCAAGCGCTCCGGCGCAGATTCCTGCACGAGATCCACGCCGCGCACCGCGTCCTCGACAGAATCGACGACGGTGATTGACCCTTCGGCCGGCAATGGCACAATCGTCAGCCGTCTATACGCCCGCCGCGCGTTGACAAGCACCTTCCGCACGCGCTCGACTGCACCAGCCGACGGGCCATACAGCCGCACGTCCACTCCATTGAGAATGAACCGTGCGGCCCACCCGGAGCCGATGACCCCACCTCCCAGAAGCCCGACCGCTCGAGGCAAGCCCGCAGGCACGACCTTTGTACTCTGAGACATGATCTTCGCGCTATCTACCTGACATACACTTTCAGCTTGAGCTTCTCGCGCATCTCATCCGGGCTCATCACGCGCACCCCGATTCGATTGAGAATTTCCACCGCTCGCAGTACGAGTTCGGCATTTGTCGCCAGCCTCCCGCGAGAGAGATACAGGTTGTCTTCCAATCCTACTCGTACGTTCGCACCCACCAATGGGGACAACGCGACGTAGGGAAGCTGCATCGGCCCGACCGAGAAAGCTGAATAAACAGCTTGCTGCGGAAGTTGATGCACCATCGCCATCAACGTGGTTACATCCGGCGGCGCACCATTCCCTGTACCCATGCACAGCTGGTACAACGGGACGCCGTCAATCAGCCCATCTTTGATGAGATCGTTTGCCAAAACCACATGGCCGGTATCAAACACCTCGAGTTCAGGCTTTACTCCGATGTCTTTGCAACGCGCGGCCATCGCGCGCAGCATCCCAACAGTGTTGACCATGACGCCATTTACGTTGCTCTTGCTGCTCTTCGAGCCACAATCCAACGTGCAGATCTCGGGGCGGAGCTCCTCAATGTGTACGAGCCGCTCACGCGCGCTCGCAATCCACGTTGCGGGAGCAAGCGGCAGTGGAGCTTCGGGCCTGCCCAGTACGATGCCGCAGCCCTCGCCAGTAGTCAGATTAAGCACCGGATTCACGTCCGACTGCCGAATGCGCTGCACCACCGCGCGCCACAGCGCTGGATTCAGAGAGCCCTCTTGGGTCTTAAGATCACGCACGTGGAGGTGCACCGCTGCGGCTCCCGCGCGCGCTGCCTCGATCGCCGATTCAGCGATCTGCTCCGGGGTCACGGGGACGTTCTCCTGCTTCGGCACTTCCCCTCCCCCTGTGGCAGCACAGGTGATGAATACCTCAGAAATCATGCTCTCCGTTCCCTCGCTGAAAGCCGAAGCTGTGCCAAGCCTGCCAGACCGGCGTTCATCTTTCACCGCGTTTCGAGCGCAAACGCGGTCACAGATTAACTAGAAACAACAACCTGGGTCTCACGAACGACTACAGGCGACAGCGCCGCAGTGAACTCCTCGGGTGCAGCAGCTCTCATGTCAGCAATTGACATGCCACTCGAGCAACTCATGGCGCACTTGCCCGACGAGATAAAAAGCGCCGCAAACAACCTGCTCCTAACCGTAAATTGTTCAATTTCCGACATCGCCGTAACTGACCGGACACAGCCGACGTGAGAAAAGAGAGCTTTCTGTGTATGCCGTCCGTTTCTGCTTCGAATCGAAGACTCTTTGGTCTGCGTTTTTGAGTTCGTGGAGCCTGCGTCGCGGTTGGTGCACCCGCAAGGATTGTCCAGAGTGACCGGCAGCGGACGCGCCCTGCACGATCTGCTGTAGCACACTGCGCCGCGCTTCTTGAATACATTGAAGCGTGAACAGACTGAAACAGCCAATAGCAAGAAGAAGCCGGCGTGTGAGAGCGACATCGCGGCAGATCAGCTTTGCCGATTGGGATCTGATGGGCAACGTGATCAGGGCATTGGCTTGGATCTGGTGCTGGAAGCGACATTTGGCTGTCGACCCGGTAGGATCTGGTGCTTGGCCTGAACAGCCGGGTTCCCGCACGCAAGGAGCGTCCGTACATCCAGGGTCTCATACCGCTCGCGGGTCCAGAACGCGCTCGCAGTAAGGTACCTGTCGTTTTGCCGTGGAGTAACAACGTTTGCACATAGGTTAATAACGGTTTCCCGCCTCGACGGCTGGTCTGTGGGTTCCCGTACCGACGCCGCGCCGACGCCCGCACGAGAGCGCCAGGGCGTGGATAGCGGCCGACGTGGAATCAAGACCATCTTCTCCATCAACGGCCCAAGGCGCGACGAGCTCCTGAATGAGACGCGATCTGCTAAGCCAGTCGGCGATCTGTCTAAGCGGGCGAGAATATCAAGCAGGCCAATGCGGCGCCGTTCAATGGTAGGCCGCTCTATGCGGTCCTCGTCGTCAACTTGACCGAAATATATGGTAGTCCATGGCTTGCGTTGAAGCTGACGGCAAGCTGGATGCGTTTGCATCACTCCGGCTGCTCATCGTCTGGCTCGATCGAAATCTGGCAATCTCAGAATTCAGCGCCAGCGCAAAATGTGGGGGCATGGACATTCTGACAAGGACGGCTGTTTGCACCCGCGTGCGTGAATGGATGGCCTGGCCGCTTGAGGCCGAAGTTCTCTCCTAGTGTTTGTCCGGCGTATGCGGTCCTGAATTTGCCCCATTGGCGCAATTCGGGAAGGACGAGGTCAACGAAACCCCTGAGTCCTTGGAACGTTGGCGGCCAATACATTGAATCCGTCCGCCGCACGTTGATCGAAGGTATCTTCCATGACATTGGCAATTTCGTTGGGCGTTCCAATGACCATTAGGTGCCCCGGCTATCTGATATGGTGCGGAGGAGGTGCCTCCAGGAGAGCTTCTGACCAGCCGCAAGTTCAAGTAGCATATTTTGGCGACTCTGAAGGAAATTGGTATGGTGGTAAAGATTCAGGGACTAATGCGTCGAGATTCACTGAACGCAGATCCGTGATAGACCCAAGCCAGCGATCGGCCGCCCCAATGGCAACGTCGATATGCGTATACGGATATGCGTCACGATTGTATTTTTGGAGCTTCTCAGAGGCTTCCTGCTTGGTCCTTCCGACGATCGGGATGATGCCTGGCATGATTAGTACGTGATCTTCCTCCGCCCAAGTGCGCGCACTTTCTGTTTGAGAGTTGCATAAAACTGCCCCCCCTTTTCTAGTTGGCCAGTAAATATTACCTCCCCAAATTTGGCGCCGAAGCTTATTCTAGCTTCGGACGCTCCCGCCTAAACTACTACCGGGTATCCTTGTGGCGGTGTTGCGATGTTCAGAGGCCCTCTGGCTGACAAGCAGTCCCTCGGTGACAGCAAATGCAGTTTCGTCGTGTCCACGAAAATACCCCTATGCTTGTCGCGAATGAAGGTATCGTCTTCCCAAAGACCCTTGCAATCTCTGCGAATTCTCGCGCACGAGCGTAGCGCGTTTCGTGATCCGGAAGCTCATTTTCCCGAAGTTTGGAGGTTGGATACTAAGACGCCGAGCTGACGATATTCCATACCGCGCGTCCCTGAGCTAGGTGATCAATTGAAGCAAACATGAGCGCAAGATGATAAGGCTGGTGGTAGGTCGTGCTCGCAGGAGCGATAAGGCCGATATGTTCTGTTCTCGAGTGAAAGCGCCGACAACAGCGTGATTGGCTCAAGCTGATCGTTTCGGCCTTCACGAGCTAGGCTTGGGCGGTCTGCTTCTGAAAGTTTAGAACATCCGCCGAAAATACGAGTGAAATGCCGCACCTTCAGCAAGTGTTGTCAGACGAGTATAGTGGCTGATATGCACTCCGCCGTTCGCTGGCACGCCTGGATCTCGCTATGCACCTTCATGATACCCCGCGTGAAGGAACAAGTTGAGCTTCATTTCACCATTGCGCCTCATGCATATTGCTCCTGTGATTGCACTATCCGCACACCGTGTTCAGCCGCTCGGTGCATTCATTTCGGCAGAAACGGCGTGTCTGAGCGCTCGGCTTCGCAACTAGAGCGGGATGAGGTTAGGTTTGGTCATATCCGGCGTTTGCAAAGTAGTTGGCGCACTCGGCGGGTGAGACGGTGTCGAGGATCGGGGCGATAGCATCGTAGACGGCCTCGGAGGTTCGCTGTGCGGCTTTGCGCAGCCAGTGTTTGAACTTGGAGAAGAACTGCTCGATCGGGTTCAAATCCGGCGAGTACTTCGGCAGGTAGAAGAGGCGTGCGCCGGCGGCGCGGATGGCGCGACGCACTGCTTTGGCCTTGTGCGAGCCGAGATTGTCCATGACGACGATGTCCCCGCGCTGCAAGGTCGGGACCAGAACCTTCTCGATATAGAGAAGGAACGCTTCGCCGTTGATGGGACCTTCGATGAACCACGGAGCGGTGATGCGATCGTGGCGCAAGGCGGCCATGAAGGTCATGGTCTGCCAGCGACCGTGCGGCACCTTGGCCTTTAGGCGCTGGCCGCGCGGTGCCCAGCCCCGTAGCGGCGCCATATTTCGGGTAAACCGCTCTCCGACTGGCGGGTCGGTCACAACGCTCGTAAACCAATAAATGACATTTGCCTTTATCTAGATCAATTGCCTGAGCTGGTGGCCGATCCATTCGAAAACTGTTGCGTCCCAACGACAAGATGCCTCCGCGATGTGGCAAGCATCGTTCTCTGGCTACGGCATTGAGGGCCCTAGGCCGCCTTCGGCTTCGATCTCGATGCCTCCGAGATCTGGCTTGGCCTAGGGCCGCGCTGTCTTGCGGTCATGAGCAACAGCCACAGAATAGCGCAGCGGCGTCTACCGCCGCCGATACAAAGGGCAGATCGTTAGCCATCGGCGTCAGCAACCGGCGTGCTTGCGCGCGCCAAGTAAACAGCTGTTTAGGCGTCGGCCCGTATCGCCGGGCAATTCGGAACCGACCGCGCCTGGTATGGGAGCCCAGAATCGAAGACTTGACTCACAATGACCCATATGAGGGAGGTCAGGTTAGTTGAGAGAGTACCATAGGCCATCAGATTTGCGCTCGCCTACCCTTCTGTGGAATCGATGCGTCATCTCCTCGGCGGTCCTTCGCCTTGCAGTCCTTGGAGAACCAACGACGTCGTCCCGTCTTGTTCGATCGGACTGGTTTAGGGTTTGACAGCAGGAGGGCGGCGCGCGCAGCCATTCTTAGCGCAGCTGGGCGGCCAGGCTCGCGGCTGGGATTGGCTTCCGAGATTTGTGTAGCTCGCTGCATCACCTCATATCCGGTCGGATTGTTTGATCCGGACCCACCTTCCATGCTTGCGAGGAGAAGCCTGGCGAGGATGAGATCCATTTACAAAACGGTGCTTGAGGGCCCTGGGGTGGCGCGGTCATTCACCCCGCACGGGCGCGGCGAGCCGCGCCGCAGGTGACGTGTGCCTTCATGGTGGCCTGCTTGGAATGGGCGGGTGGTGAGTAGCGCCACAACGCCTCGATCAGCTTGCGCAGCAGCGCGACGATGTTTGTGCGCTTGGTGCGCTTGCCAAGGTTAGGCAGTGAGAGCGGAACCAGCGGCTGCTCGGGCTGCTCGGCTGATGCGGAGCCCAGACCAGCTTGATCGCCTTGTGGCGGGCGCGCCAATCGCGGGCCGTGCTGATGCCCTGCTCGCGAGCGATACCGCCTCTTCCAGGGCCCGGGCGTTGATCCGCAGTACCTTGCAACTTCGCGCGGGTTGCGGAAGTCCTTGTACAGCTCATTCCTCAGCGTCGCAGTGAAGGCTGGGCTGAGCGCTTCGCTGACAAACCGTCCGCCGGAAAAGCGTCCGTAAACTGGATCTGCTACAGCGCGGCAAGCTGTCGCCCATCAGCATCAGGCGCGTGCTCCCACGTCACTTCGGCCTATAACTGCAACGGCACCGGCTGCCGCTGCCAATCGCACTGGTGCGCAAGCTAGGCCACTCAGTCTCGCCGCGCGGATTGCCGACCGCCATCGCCGGAGGGGAGAGCAGCGCCTTGATCGGGTTGGTGTGGGCGGTCTGTTCGGTGAGCAGGCCCGTTGCGTTCGCGGGTGGCGCGCCGGACGTCCTCGGCTTCCACACTTGGCACCGGGACAACCCCCGGTTCGCCCCGCAAATGCCATCACGAGGCGCAGCAAAAGCTCGCCGTCGACCCGGTCAGAAAATCGGGTTTCGGTTTCACTTATCTCGTCATGCTGCCCTGGTTCTGTTGGACAGACGATTTCTAGTTTAAGAACGCGTCCTTCGAAGCGAAGTCCCGACGTCGTCGATGGCGGGGACAAAATCGTGCGCAAACGCGCAGCAAAAGGAAAATTGGGATTCGGGTCGCCCGAATTCTCGCGCGACGCCTATGTGAACTGACGCGTAGGCCAGTGAGCCATGACTGCTAACCCTTGAGCCTTCCGCTGGATGACGTCCCCTTGCAAGGCACGTACCAGCCAGCACGATTTGCCAGGCAATTGACCGACCCGGCGTGTCGTGGGCCAGATCGTATGTTGCATATCAGGAGTCCGCATCAAAGCGCTCTATCACGATGTGGCTGCGAGCTTTCGTTATTGTTCATTTGTACTAAGCCGCCTCTCTGGAGTCCCGCGACATCGGCGACCCGTGGACAAGATCGAAGGCGGTGGGAAGATCAGACTGACAGCAGCCGAGTCCAGAGAGCTGCGCGTAGGCCGGAGCTGAAGCATCTGCCGCGAGGGGACTTTTTCTATTCAGCGTCCACGATATGCGCGCCCGGAGCACTCGATTGTGTGACCTGAGCAATGACGCGACAGGCTCATGCCTCCCGCTCGCAAATGTGCTGCTATCTGCCGCTCAATCACCAGAGCCCCTGTACAAACTAATTCGGCCTCGATTTCTCGATCGCAGAGTGAAAAGGTCTGCGCCGGCGAAACCCTCATGCCGCTCGGACGAGAGCGCGATACCGGTCCTGATCGTCGGACAGAACGCAGACGTGGCCGACCGCGGACCTCTATGCGATGGCCGGCGCTGGACCGCGATCGCGTGTACTATTTGCCGGATAGTGACGACAAGCGTCTAGACCAGTATCTGGTGAGCTAATGCTTGTCGAGCCGAGCGTGAGGCGAGCACTTCGATCACCGATGGCTCACGAACGCACTTAAGTCGCTCATCCAAAGATTGACTGTCTGATTTGATAGGTTGATCACAGCCCTCTTTTGATTGCTTAATTGCCCCACGTGATGATGAAAAATGGCTGCTTTACAGCGGTCGTCATTGCGCGGGAGAGCTGCAGCATGCATCAGGATGACCGTGCTAATCAGACGAGTAGTTGGCTCTTCGTCGGACCATCCAAAATCAGCGGAACTGGTCTGTTCTCGAGGAAAACAATATTGAAGGGCGATTTCGTGGGAGAACTCTGTGGGCTTGTTCTTCCGGTGGCAACTAAAAGGACCATACAGATGGATCGTAATCGACATCTTTGTAGTGACTACATCGACTACATAAATCACTGCTGTCGTCCTAACGCGTACGTCCAAGTTGAGGGAGACAGTATTGTGCTGAACGCGATCGAAGAAATCGTTAGCGAGAGAGATGAAATAACCATCGACTACAACTGCTCGGAGTATTGGCTCGCCGAGAGCTTTATGTGTAGGTGCTGCCACCCTCGAAGCTGCATTTACGGATATAGATATTTGCTGGAGGAAAATCAGGAGGACTACTTACGTCGCATAGATCGATTCTTGCTGCCGTATCTCGTGACAATTAGATCTACCTATAATCCGGCTGAACGTGCGTTCATCAAGCGGCACCCAGTCTAGCGTGGAGAGAATGCGAATGAAGCGCCATGGCGGCAACGGTCACGAAAGGCGACCTAGCGATGAAAAGTATGCTCCATGGCTGACGTCCAGACGGCCGAACCTCCCGCACCAATTGATGAGCGGTCGCTCAGGCCTCGTGCCTACCAGGCAAGGTGCGGGCGAGCAGAAGGAGGCATCGGCGACCAGCTGTCCGGCTATAGGCATCAACTGCTTGGATGTGAAGGGTGCTTCGAATGTCCAATCCCTTGTCGCGACTCCCATTGGTGCATTGCTCTTCTCAGTGCCCTCCCCAGTATATCGCTGCCGCGAAGGAGCGGAGCCGTCCCGCCCATCAATAGCTGGATGCGCGAGGAACTTGTTCTTTAGTCTCGACAACGCCCTTTAATCTCGGCAACGCCGAAGGTCGCGAACTGGGCGGTCCACTCGCCGCTGAAATATCTTATAGCCGCGGGCCTATGCCATCTCCGCCGCGGTACTGGACTAGAGTAGGAGCATCATGAGGACGACGGATTTCGTTTGGTGGAAGAGGATATTTTAAACCCCTATGTGGTCACTTGACTGATCGGCGAGGCAGTTGGGAGCCGCGTTGATTGCCAGGACAGAACTAATCTGCTTTCTGTCGCAAACTTTGCCGGCAGGAGCGGCCGATACTGAACATTTGACTAAGCTGGCTAGCTGTAAGAATTCCGCGCTGGTCCTCGATCATCAGCGAGCCCCATTGCCGCTCCCATACCTGAGGTTCATTGTGAATACCTGCGCGGGTGCGAACCATGCCGAAACGCTGGCTTCAGCGCCAGCGCTTCTCCACGCCATCGTAGGTGTCGCACAAGGGATCGCTGATGGCCATGAGCTCACGTTTGAGTACCTTCTTGCTGGCGACCGTTCTTGGAAGCGCTGGAGTGAAGGCGATGTACCGTGGCACCTTGAACACGGCAAGGCGGGCACGTGCATGCTCGAGAATGCGCTCCACTGGGAGGTCGGCTGACGTGAATCCTTCTTTCAGTTCCACGTAAATTTTGACTTCCTCGCTCCATTTTTTATCACTAACGGGGACAGCAGCCACATCTGCGATCTCGGGAAGCTCGCGGATGATGGCTTCCACCTCGCAAGCGGCGATGTTCTCGCTAAAGCGACGGATAATATCCTTCTTACGTCCAGCGAACCAATAAAAGCCGAGTTCGTTGCGACGCAACAGATCACCCGTCTTGAACCATTCGCCCTCGAAGTATTTCGTATTCGCATCCGGCTTGTTCCAATAGCCTTTGACGATCGCACGGCCCTTTACCCACAGCTCGCCCACTCCCCCGACGGGGGTGGGACTGCCGTCATCATTCACCAACCGTAGTTCCCGGAAGGGGGAGCGAATCCCGAGCGAACCGGCGTCATTCATTTCCTCAAGATCGGGAAGCATTTGCGTGCCACTTCCGGTTTCCGTCATCCCCCAAGGGTAGTAGGCCCCCACACCAAACTGCTCGCGAAATCGGCGTATCGTTGCAGTACTCCATCCATCGTACTGCGAGACCTGCTTCAGGCACTTGGGTACGTCATTGACGCTGTCCGCTATCAGCCTCGGAAACGCACACCACTCGATGCTGTATTTGTTGAGCCAATGTATGAATTGCGATGAGTCCAATTTCTGAGCGATGTACACCGTGCCGCCCCGTCGATATGACATCAGAAGAATACCCGGTCCATAAACGTACGAGGAGGACGCCCAACTGAGATACCTCTCGTAAGGGTTCAGGTATGCAAATTCGTACGAGCAGACGCCCCAGTAGTCGTGTGTTAACATGCAGCCTTTAGGAACGTCCGTCGTCCCGGAGGTGTATTGGATCGTCAGCAAGTCCTCGGGGCGAACATTCTCGTGCACCGGCGAATCATCGACATCTTTGACCAATTGATGGAGCGTGATAGCTGTCCTGTTAGAGGGTGATCCGACAAGAATTACTCGCCTCTTAGCAAGGTCTTGCGGCCACGTATCCATGGCGCGAAACACAGGCCATGCAGATTCGTCGACGACGGCAAATTCGGCTCGTGTCTCCCTGATTATGTATTCGATCTCTCTCGGAGTGTATTGCATATCGAGCGGGACCATCACCGCACCAAGCTTTGCAAGCGCGAACCACAGGAGCGGAAACTCGATGCGATTAGGAAGCATCACACCGACGCGATCGCCCTTGCGCACTCCGAATGCGCGCAGCGCATGTGCATAGCAGTTCGATTTGCTTTCCATCTCGGAGTAGGTCGCGCGCTCGCCACGCTCGAAGATGTCGATCGCTATTGACGGGCCGTGCGTTCGCGCCTGCATAGAGACAAGCTGTCCCAGAGTTGTGGTTTCATATGCCGCCTTAAGCGCCTCGCCCCTGCGCAAGGCATTTGCAACGCGGTCATGCAATTGGTTTGATATCGAGCTTGTGGAGAGCATTATAACCAACTTCGGGTTCAGGAGGGAACGAACAACTCGACCAACTCCTATCGTCGTGAGCTGCGTCATCAGTTATACGTCGAGCCGTGATTGATGGTATCTCTTCTGACGAAGAGCGGGACACTACCTGATCTGGTGGGAATATGAAAAGGTGGAGCTGGCACGTATTAGCGAGGAGGCTATGGTGTCGTAGCAGGGTCGATGGGGCCGCAACTGCTGCGGTTGATGTCGCCCGACCTCGGACGCGCAGTGTATGTCCTCGAGGCGGAGTCGGACCACGGCCGCCACCAAGAGCGTTTGCTTTCTCAGCTACCTCTACATTGCAACTGAAATTTGCATTTTTGGCAGTTTTCTTACAAATCAGAAATGTTGCGACGGCAGGTTTGGCTCTGAAGAGTAAGTCTGCTTGTCAGCAGCTGAAAACGACACACAAGAAGTGTCGCATACACTGTCATTCCAACGCATGAGCCAATCCAGACACCAGCGGCACCAAGGCCTGTCTTGAAACCACGCATGTAGCTTAGAGAAAAGCCTATCAGCCAGTGAGCGATTCCAGCGAACAAAATCGGCATGCGCGTGTCCTCCAAGCCGCGCAAGTTAGCTGACGCGGTGCTGCACATTGCAGCAGCGATGAAGGAGCCTACGGAGACCAAAAGAAGCTGTGCAGCAAGTTCCGTTGCATCGGTGTCCTCGGCCGATCCGTCTAGAAAAAACTCGGCGATCTGACGACGCGCAGCGATCACCCCAAGCGACATATGTGCGACGATCACAACACCGAGGAGCATCGCCGCCAAACCCGCTGCCTTCACCCCTGGCCCGTCCTTGCGGCCAATGGCGTAAGAAACGCGCACTGTCGCCGCTGGCGCGCATCCTGGCACCATTCCGAACAGATACTCGCTGAGCGAGCCGCGCCACGTCCGGTGATTGGCCAAGAGCAAGGAGCATCGACTCGCAGCGTAAGGTGAGCAGCATGATTGGGATCGATAGAGCCAGTGCTGCCCACAGCCCCACACCCAGCGAGCGCCGGACCGAACCCAGATTATCATCGGCAAACGCCTGCGCCACAGAAGGTGCGATCGGGGCCAATAGGCCTGCGCCCAAGAGGATACTCCCAAGATAGAATTTGCCGGCCAGCGCCGCTGCAGCTATGGCTTTAGCACCGATACGCCCGATGAAAGCAAGATCGGTTGTCATCATTGCCACCTGTCCAAGCTGTGTCAGCCCTATGGGCCATGCGAGTTTAGCATTTTCACGGAGGTCAATAAGAAGATGGTCAGCTGCCCGCCTCATAAGTTCCTACGTCAAACGACTAGAAAGTCCCACCCATCGCGGCGAAAACGTTATGAGCCATCAAGTGCGAATCCGTGAGCACGTTGCTGGATGACACCTCCTCTTCAAGAGCCGTGCCAAATTCGATTGTCCAGTTTGCAATGGCTTTTTTACTAATGATGTGCCGTGGGAGAGGGGGCTCGCATACGAGAATGGGCGTCAAGGCGCTTAATCTACGTTGTGAGCCTTCTCTGCCCCATATGGACTCTGGCGGTCGTCGCTCTTGGCAGACTGACGCGAGAAGTGCCCGCTGTAGGGGACGCATTTGCGCCTGAGGGACCTATGCACACGTATGCGCGTGCTTGCCACTCGACTTTAGTACCTCAGCAAGGGCGCTGGAGTGAACCTCCTCAGAATGGTCTTCGATGAAGCGGAAGCTCATGTCCGGGTTCCGGCGAAGATCGCGATCGATTTTTTTAAAATGCCGCATTCCATGCGCAGCCGTTCGTTCTCCTGGCGCGCAGACGGGCGATCTCCGAAGCCTGGTCCGCCGACATCGGCGTCGCCTGCGTGGTGGGGCGCCACGCCGCCGATGTCGGCTGCTGCCGGAGCTTGTCAACCCAGCGCCGCAGCACCGAGTCGCGCAGACCGAGTTCCTTG
>NZ_KI421495.1:0-24857 GCF_000473065.1 Bradyrhizobium sp. WSM1743 | reverse complement strand
CCTGCGTGGTGGGGCGCCACGCCGCCGATGTCGGCTGCTGCCGGAGCTTGTCAACCCAGCGCCGCAGCACCGAGTCGCGCAGACCGAGTTCCTTGACAACCGACCCGATCGAGCGCCCACTCAAAGCCAACTCAACGGGTTGCGCTTGTACTCTTCGGTAAATGACTGACGTTGACGTTCCATTCGACACCTCCGGGCTCAATGAGCCTACTACAGGTGTCCACGCGCCAGGCGTAATAGCCGGCCGGCGAGACCTCGAGCACGGCACACATCAGCCGCACCGGATAGGCGTCGCGATCGATCGCCCGGTGAGCGAGCGGACCAAATCCAATGCCAGCCTCCTGGCCGCGATCCGGCAAGTCCATCAAGACAGCAGCGGGCGTTACGGCAGTCCTCGCGTCCATGCCGGTTTGCGCAAGCAGGGACGTGGCGCAAGCCGTGGCCGGATCGAGCGGCTGATGCACCGGCACGGTATCCGCGCCATCATGGCGTCGCCACGCCGGGTGCGCACCACCGACAGCCCGATCGCACCGAACCTGATCGCGCGGCTTCACCGCTGCCGAGAAGACCCGGATGCACATAGTAGGAGTGCGCCCATCCTGAGTGCGATGCCACTTTCCGTACAGCCGCAACACCTCAAGGAAATCGATGTTTGCGGCCTGAGCCGCTAACACAAATCTGCTCGGCGTCCATGAGGATCGCGGGACAAGCTTTATCTGCCGAAATCTGCAACGATCCACATCGTCTTGGCTGTGACTCCAAGTCCATCATCATCAGCGCCCGACACGCAGATTCAATCACTACCGCACTATCATGTGCCCGGCAGATCACCGGCAAAGCGAGTTAGGTTGCCAGATTAGGTAGTGGCTTGACTTACCGTCGATGCGCTACTGGTCGTTTGTATGGCGGCATCTCTTGCAGCTCAGAAACAACTCGGATGATAAAGTGCAGCAATGAAAAGCTTGGTTGATCTGTTGCAAGTCTCACGCTTCCTTAGACAGCACGACGATGCCGCCGTCCAAAAAGGCTTTAGACTTTCGATAGGATTCGATTTTCAAGAGTATGTATCGGTAACCCAGGTAACTCCGACGAAGGAGCCCACAACGCGATTTTTCCAGATGGATCGCTCGCCAATCTCACCAGGCCATGGATTTTGGATGGTCGGGCTAGACAAAAACAACGACGTCGCACTCTTGCAGGCCGTTCGAACTTATGAACTTTCGCGCAGCAACCTTGCAGATCACATTAGTAATGTGTTTCGGGATATACCGGCGCCACTTGCTTGTCCTCAGAACCATTGGACATGCACGGCGCCAACCGCGAAGAAGATAAAGGGAACGATAGCATACCATGGAGATCTTTGGATTCGCAAAGATTTTAGAGGCAAAGGCATACCCAAAATCGCAGCAGGGGTAGCGTTCGGTGTGTCCTTTGCAATGTGGGCTCCTGACTTCATGTGCGGACTTGTAGCCCAGTGGGTCATGGACAAAGGCGTTGTTGCGCAAGAAGGATATAAGCATTGCGAACCTGGCGGGCTGCGCCTCACAGAACAGGATTCTGTCAACGACTACTTACTGGTTTGGCTGACTGGCGAGGAGTTGAAGAGCTGTGTTGAGGGTAGGATAGAATGAAGCACCTGACAGGCGAGCGGCGACAGGAGCGGCTGACTCTCGATGGCTTTAGCGCTGGTACTCATTCTCCATCAAAAGAGCCGTTGGACCGCTATATCAGGCGGTTCAGTCAGTACGTCATTCCGCCAGAAGCCTCGAAACGGATGAGCCTCACCGTTTCCAATCGGGCTGAGTGGGTGCCTGGATCACCGCTGCTGTGCTTGTAAGCCACTACCGACAGACACCTCTCGAACGGCCAGCGCACCCATACGACAACACGCTCCAGGCCTGGCTCTTGACTGGAAAGACCGAGCGCGATCGCTCACCAATGGGCTGCATCGGACGGGATCGATTGAGTTCGCAGTATCGCGCCGCGTACTGCCGGGGCATTGTATCGGTAGAAGTGCTCGATGAACGCAAGGATGTCGTCGGCGATGGCGATTTTGGCCCATCGGAACGGTTTTGGACCGGCGTTGTGCCGTTCGATGAACGAGGCGATGTCGGTCCCGAGGGCGGCTACGCTGCGATGGATGCCGCGCCTGATCTTTTTATCGGTGAGGAACACGAAGAAGCGCTCGACTGGTGCACGTGCCAACGCGGCCTTTGAGCCAACCATCTCTGGATCATTGGAGTCTTGTGCGTGACGTAATTGTCCATAACGAGATCGACGTCGAGTTCGCGCGGTACGGTAGCCTCTATCTCGTCAAGGAACGTGCGGAACTCGGCGGTGCGCTGGCGCCTGTAGCACCTCACGATGACCCGTCCGGTCGCAACATCGACGGCGGCGAACAGCGATGTGGGGCCATGCCTTTTGTAGTCATGGCTCCTTCGGGCCGCTCGGCCGGAACGCATCGGCAGCATCGGCCGGCTGCTGTCCAGGGCCTGGATTTGCAACTTCTCATCCACACACGGAACGATGGCGTGCTCCGGCGGGGAGACGTAGAGGCCAACGACATCGCGCACTTTGGCCACGAAGTTCGGATCGGTCGAGAGCTTGAAGGTCTCCATCTGGTGCGGCTGAAGCCCGAAGGCCCTCCAGATGCGTTGTACCATACGGATAGGAAGCTGGCCGTCGCCATGTCCTGGGAGCTCCAATAGTGGCGTCAGGGCAACTCTCCTACGTCCTCACGATCACGGCTTCGATCCGGGCATCGCAGTCGTGCGCGGCGCGCCGGAGTGCGGCTCGTCGTGCAGCCCGGCCACGCGCTGCTCAACGTCGCCACTTGCCTACGGTCTGCCGGTCCAGCCCCAGCTTGCCCGTCAAGTGTTCTGCCCGCCTTCCGCACAGCTCAGCACGACCCGCAGAGCCTGCGCCGTCTTCCGCCGCATCGTCAGCGACATCAGCTCGGCACGGTCATTATCGCTCAATGTCAGGATGGCAAGTTTCTGGACTGGCCATTAGAGACTCCGTTGCTGCTTGCCTCCATCCTTGGATGCGTGTTCCAGCCAATCGTGATCATCGATTCCAGGCCATCGTGATCACCCATTCCAGAGCATCGTTGATCAGCAATTCCAGTCGATTGTGATCGCTATTTCCAGCGGATCGTGATCGGCGACAGCGAGGCGCACGCACTGACAGTCTGCGTCTTTTTGCACAGCAGCAGAGGATCGAGATGCCGACCGAGACTGTCCATGCGCCACATTCGCGAAGTTTTTGCGCCTGCACTACAGCGCCGGCATGTCGCAGCGCGCTATTGCTCGCAGCCTGGGCCTAGCCCAGAGCGCGGCCTGCAAGTACCTCAATCGAACTCGCCGCGCCGGCCTGACCCAGCCGTTGCCGCCGGAGTTGGATGGCGACGACTGGCTCGAGAACCGCCTGTTTCCGCCGCCTTCCGATCGGCTCAGCGACGAGCGTCCGCATCCGGACTGGGCGCTCGTGCATCGCGAGCTTCGGCGTCCGAACGTCACGCTGATGCTGTTGTGGGAGGAGTATTGCGACGCAAAGTCCCGACAGTTTCAGCTATGCGCGGTTCTACGAACTACAAGGCGTGGGCCGGCCGTCTCAAGCCGACCGTGCGCCCGGTCCATGTCGCCGGCGGAGAAGCGGGTTCGTCGACTAATCCGGCCACACCATGGAGGTGGTTGACGGGCTCAGCGATGAAGTGCGCAGGACGCAGATCTTCGTCGCCGTGCTCGGCGCCTCGAACTACACCAACGCCGAGGCCAGCCTTACCCAAAGCCTGCCGGACTGGGTCGCCTCGCACGCTCGGCCTTTGCCTTTTTCGGTGACGTGGCCGGCAGACGGTGAGGATAATCTGATGGCCGGCATTACCCGGGCCTGCTTTCACGAGCCGATGGTGAACCGGACCTATCCGATCTCGTCCGCCATTACCGCACCGTCGTCGTCCGCGCGACAAAACCAAGGTCGAAGTCGGGGTTCAAATCGTCGGGCCATGGATTCTGGCACGCTTACGCAACCGCCCCTTCTTCTCGATCGCCGCCCTCAACGAGGCGATTTGCGCGCTCCTTGTCGAGCTGAACGATCGACCTCTCCGGAGCTGGGGCGAAGTCGGCGCGAACTGTTCGATGAGCTCGAGCAGGCAAGTCCCGGGGGGTGTGCAGGGCAAAGACCGCATCGACGGGAAACTTACTTGGTGAATGGCCATTATCGATCATCGCTTTCGCGCCCTCCCCCAGTTCCTCAGCCGACTGGAGATCATGATCGTGCGTCGAAATCGCGCCTGCGCACCAAATGCCACGCAGCCCCAGCAAAATTGCCCGTCCTGCCCGCAAGCATGCATTTTGCTTCCAATCTACGAGTCGTAGGAGATGCGTGGGGCTTCTGCATTGACAGCGCATCTATGCCGGCGTGCAATCCCGAACGCGTCCCCTTGCTCGCCCGCAGTACACGCAGGACGCCGGTGCGGCCCATTCCTCGGTGCACCTCGATCACCATATGCAACATCTGACTCGATACATGTTGAAGCGCGATCTGAAACTGCACGGCCACGCAGCTGCACGGATCTCGCATTAGCGATCGCAAACCTCGATTTGGGTAATAACGTTGCATCGCGTGATGAGCGATCTCGACGCACGATTTTTCCCGGCGCAATTGGCCGGCAGCACTCCTTGCCTCAAGAAGCGAGCTTGCCGCACTGCTCCTAGTGTCCTGAGGCACAAGTTCGCAATCATAGATTCGCAGTAGATTCGCGTCGCTGTGCCAAGGATGGAGGCAAACAGCGACGGAGTCTCNCCTGCGTGGTGGGGCGCCACGCCGCCGATGTCGGCTGCTGCCGGAGCTTGTCAACCCAGCGCCGCAGCACCGAGTCGCGCAGACCGAGTTCCTTGGCAACCGACCCGATCGAGCGCCCACTCAAAGCCAACTCAACGGCTTGGCGCTTGTACTCTTCGGTAAATGACCGACGTTGACGTTCCATTCGACACCTCCGGGCTCAGTGAGCCTACTACAGGTGTCCACTCATTCTGAGGAGGTTCACTCCAGCGCCCTTGCTGAGGTACTAAAGTCGAGTGGCAAGCACGCGCATACGTGTGCATAGGCCCCTCAGGCGCAAATGCGTCCCCTACAGCGGGCACTTCTCGCGTCAGTCTGCCAAGAGAGACGACCGCCAGAGCCCACATGGGGCAGAGAAGGCTCACAACGTAGATTAAGCGCCTTGACCCCCATTCTCGTATGCAAGCCCCCTCTATCCCACGGCACGTCATTAGTAAAAAAGCCATTGCAAACTGGACAATCGAATTTGGCACGGCTTCAGGACAGCGCGCAAGCTCGCAGCACAGTGCGGCTCGACCGGATTATTTGCTGGTGTCCCTTTCTTGGTGAAAGACCTAACCGAGAGCGTCGCAGGATTTACGACTACCAACGGCTCGCGATTCTATCATCGACACGCGCGACCGTCTGCAGTCGACGGCGAAGCCGTTCGAAGAGCGCGCCAGGCAGGAATGATTCCATTTGGACTCACGAGCACTTCAGAAGTCGGTTATGCATGGACGACGGAACCCGTGCTGTACGGGCCGACCCGCAACCCGTGGGATCCGGCATTTTCTACCGGTGGTTCGAGCGGCGGTTCGGCGGCCGCCGTCGCGGCTGGAATCGTGCCGATCGCATCGGCTAGCGATGGTGGCGGCTCGATCCGGATGCCTGCAGGTGCATGCGGACTGGTCGGGCTTGAAACCATCTCGCGGACGCATCCCTGCATATCCATCCGTGAGCTACGGGCCTAGCTTTATGGTTCTCGGTTGCTGTCGCGCACAGTTCGGGATACCGCTGCGGATCTCGACGCGGTCAGCGGCCCGTTCATTGGAGTCCACACACCTCCGACCCCCAACGGCTCGTTTCTCGAGCTATCCCGACAGGACCCGGGTCGCTTGCGAGTCGGGTTTACCACTGCAGTGACATCTGGAAAAGAGTTCCATCGCGAAATCACCGCAGCGATCACTGATACGGCCAAACTGCTTGAAGGTATGGGGCACCATATAGAGCGGTGCGACGTTTCAATTTACAACGAAGCGCGCCGAAAGGCATGCGGCCAACTCTGAAGTGGAGACAGCTCTCCGGTTTCAACGTGACGAGCAGGCGTTAGGCGCAAAATTGGCTGAAGACGATGCCTAGCCTATGGTCAGGGCCGCCATCGAGAGCGGCAGCGAAGATCGACGCGATCACGCATGCGAGGAACATTGGTGCCCTCCCGTCGGCTGGGCATGAAATAGCGGCTGAACTGGCCCATTTCGATGCTTTCCTGTGTCCTGTCTTTCCACGCCATACCTTCGGGCTGGGCGAATATAACTCAGTGTAAGAGGTCGATAGCGACGATCGCAACGCCAGTAGCCGGTCAGACGGTGCGTTCCTTGTTCCGGTGAACGCTAGTGGGTCGCCCGCGATCTCGTTATCCACACATCTGTCACAGGAGGGACTCCCAATCGGCGTTCAACTCGTGGGGCGTTATGGTGAGAAAGCCGTTCTACTCCAGTTTGCGAATGCGCTGGAGATCGCAATCAACTGGGAAAATCGGCGACCTACGATCGTTGGCGCGGTGCACGCATAGTGGGCGGAGCCAAGAATGTTCAGGGGCACGCTTAACCATACAGCTCGGATCAAGTGCCTCTACGCTGCCGATTCCGTCTCTCTGGATTGCGGATTGCATTGACCATCTGGCTTTGTCCCCATCCGCAGTTTCGCCCCGAGCGCCCTAAAAGGCTTTCTATGCGGCGGTGGGGCTCGTCCAGATCGGCAAAAGGGCCGATCTCTCTTCCTAGGTAGGCGGCTTCTTCTTCGCAGGCCGCTGAGTGCTGACTGAAACTGTGCGCGATGGCCAACACCAAACGATAGGCGAGTTGAAACATGAGAGGCGCGATCGTTCTCGGAGCCGGCATGGTCGGCGTGGCGACAGCCGTCCATTTGCAGCGCCACGGCTGGTCGGTCGCGCTGATTGATCGCGGCGAGCCCGGTCGCGAGACGAGCTATGGAAATGCGGGTATCATCCAGAGCGAAGCGCTGCAGCCGTATGGGATGCCGCATCATTGGCGCGATCTCGCCAGAATCACAGCTGGCCGCAGCAACGATGTGCGCTATCGCCTTCCTGCACTGCGGTTTCATCTTCGCCCTCCTTCGCTATTGGTGGCACTCGTTCCCCTCCCGTCACGCTCGTCTTTCGCTGCTTACGCGCAGATCATCGCTCGCGCCCCCCAATCACGTCGCTCCTAGTTGGTTGATCACGGAAACTAACCCATTCGACGCGATGCGCCGGCCCAACGCCAGCGAACGCAAGATCGCGTCCTAGTAAAGGCTGTGATCTACCGCTCGCCCCCAGCCGCTACTTGCGGCTTCTCGGTGCAACTATTCGATGACCGCCTCGATCAGGAAGGGGCCATTAGCGGCCAAGCCAGCCTCGAAAAGGCGGCTGAATTCGAGCGCCGTTTGTGCCCGTCCAGCTTCCACTCCCATTCCCCGGGCAAGCGCGCACCAGTCGAGGCGAGGTTCGTCAAGCTCAAGCATACGTCTCGCATTGACGCCATAAGCCTTCACGCCGACATTTGTCATTTCGCCCTGAAGAATGCGATAGGCTCTGTTGGCATACACTATCGTCAATACGTTGAGTTTCTCGCGCGCCTGCGTCCACAGGCCTTGCACTGTATACATACCACTTCCGTCGGCTTGAAGAGCCACGACTTTTCGACCGGGCGCAGCAATCGCCGCGCCACTTGCAAGCGGAATGCCGATGCCGATCGCTCCTCCTGTGAGAGGAAGGAGATCGTGAGGCGGAAGCATGTCCGCCAAGGCGTAGTATTTTCCGCCAGACGTTATGGACTCATCGATAATGATCGCCTGTTCCGGAAGCCGGCGAGCAACGATAATGCTGATGGTATCCGCCGTCAGCGCGTTAGTGGCGGGATCTGCGATTTCGTCCTGACGCAAGGTGTTGGCCACATAGGGTGCCTTGTCACTCAATCCAAGCGCCTCGGCAAGGCTCGCGAGCACTTGCGGCAGGTCATGTTCGTGCCCCGCGAGCTGGATAATCTGGCAGCCCTTTGGCAGCAAAGTGCCCGGTTTCCCAGGATATGCAAAGAAGCCTACCGGCTGGCCGGAACCAACGCAAATCGCCACCTGGATTTCTTTCAGAACGTTCAAAGCAACGTCGATACTGTATGGCACCGACCTCACCGCAATCCGACCGGCACCTCGTTCATACCGCCCAGAGCTGGTTGAAAAGAGCTGCGCGCCTGTTGCCGCAGATATCCGTGCCGCGGGGATGAGAGCCTTTTCTCTCACTGCCTGACCCGACAGGAAGATCGCAGTGTTCAGACCGCCACGCAGAGCGCGTACGCAAGCTGCCAATGAAGCAGGGTCGACAGTCGGCGGCTCTGGACGCTTGATCGGCGAGATATTTTCCAGTGGCACCTCGCCCCATGCGGCGTCACTCGGTAAGATTAAGGTCGATGGCCCGCGCGTTGCATAGGCCGCCAACAGTGCTGCCTCGGTGCATTTTCGAATATCGCGCAAATGGCCGACGCGTCCGATCCAGTGCGACATTGCCCGTGCCAAGCCTTCGATATCACTGGTAAGAGGCGCATCAAGTTCGAGATGGTAGGTGGCGTGATCGCCAACGATGTTAACCATCGGCGTCCGAGCCCGCCTGGCATTGTGGATATTGGAAAGACCGTTAGCTAGTCCCGGGCCGCAGTGCAGGAGCGTTGCTGCGGCTTTGTCGGCCATGCGCGCGTAGCCATCGGCCGCTCCCGTCACGACGGCTTCGGAAAGTCCCAGAACGCAGCGCATGTCAGTCTTACGATCAAGAGCCGCGACGAAGTGCATTTCCGATGTACCGGGATTTGCGAAACAGATATTTACGCCGTTCAACAGGAGTGTGTCGCATAGCAAATCTGCGCCGTTCATTGTGCGTCCTTTCCTTGTTCTTCGAAAGTGTCGGCGATCGAATCGTTGGGCTTGAGGTTCTTGGCAAAGCGCAGCTCGCAACGGGTGAGCTCTTCCAAAAGATTCAGACAGGGCCGAACGTGGATTTGCCCGAACCAGATGGGACAACGGGCGAGGCCGCTTCGCCTCACGCGACACGCCCACGAAACGTGTTCAGAACCCCAGCTGTTCACCCATGCACTGCGTTGAGTTGAGATGGTCGGAATAACCGGCGGCTTATCTTCATCATTCGCGGTGTTCGGAGTGTGGTCCGCAGAATTGAGAAGTCTTGTTGAACGTTCACGCCGTGCTTCACCTCACAACGCGTTCGTGCCGGACGGCTCCTTCAGGGAGCGGCTCGATGCCGGCCGAGCCGCTCGGCGTAGCGTACGAGGCGCAGTGCCGCTTCGTCGATCTCGGCGTCGGCGACGCCAAGATTGATGCGCAGATGGCCGGTCGCGCTTTCGCCAAAATCGTCCGCAGGCAAGGTCGCCACGCCTTCTTCGACGACGAGCCCCATGGCAAAGTCGTATGCCGACAGACCGGTGGCGCGTATATCCAGCATCACAAACATTCCGCCCTCCGGTCGGCGGCAGGATAATAGGCGAACAGCTTCCAGTCGCTCACAAAACCGGTCGCGCCGACGGCGATACACCGCTTGCAGCTCTGGTAGGCCGTCCGGAAACTGATCCAGGGCAACGACTGCCGCATCCTGCAGAAATGTGGGAATGCCGTAGGTCGAGCAGTAGGTTACTTGACCAGCATACCGCGCCATTTCCGGCGGACCGATCATCCAGCCGAGCCGCCAACCGGCCATCGCGTGCGACTTGGAAAGGCTGTTGATTGTAACCGTGCGTGTCGACATCCCGGGAAGAATGCAGGCTGAGACATGTCGTCCGTCATGGACAAGGTCGCCATAAACTTCGTCCGAAACCAGCCAAAGATCATGCTTCTGACACAGGGCCGCTATCCTGGAGAGTTCCTCCTTCGTATAGACTGCGCCTGTGGGATTATTGGGCGTTGCCAGAAAAATTGCGCGGGTGCGGGGACCGATGGCCGCCTCCAATTCATTGATCAGCGGATGGAAGCGGTTGTTTGCCGGCGAGCGCACGCTGACGGTCACGCCGCCCGCAGCGGCGATTGCGCCAGGATAAGTGAGGTACATGGGTTCGGGGACCAACACCTGGTCGCCCGGCTCGATAAGGCAAAGGGCGGCGGTGAGCAGAGCATTCTGCGCGCCAACAGTGACAACGACCTGATCCGCATCGATCACCTGTCCAGTCTGGTGGGCATGACGCCGAGCAATTGCCTCCCGCATCGGAGGGCCGCCTGCACTTGGCGTGTAATAGGTCCGCCCAGCCGCGAGGCTCTCATGCACAGCGGCAATGGCTGGGGTCGGGCTCGCGAAATCCGTGTCGCCAACTGTCATCAGAATGGCAGGTTCTCCGCGGGCACGTTTCTGCTTGGCAATCATATGCATGTCCCAGGCATTTGATGCCTTGGCGGCAATCTGTTGGACTCGAGATGCATAACGCATGGCGGATTCCCTGTGAGCGGATATTTGCGAATGGAGCGATCTGTCAGTCAGCCGGCGAAGGACAAGCCGACTGGGGGTAGTTTTCAGCCCGCTCGGCTGGCGCGGATCGCCTCATCGAGCCGGTGGCATGCCACCCCTTGCACTTCCTGAGATTGCTGAGATCGCGTTTCCCTGCACGAGAATAGCGAGCCTATCTGCCGAGAAGAACGCAAAAACCACATTTCTTTGCTGCAAAGTTCAGTTTTGTCGATCTTTTTGCAGAAAAAATGCAATCGTGAGGGTTATAGTGAACGCTTCAACATGGGCGTTTGGGCGGCAGCAACTTGCTTGTCGCTGTCTTCGTGGCTGCGTCAGGCAGCCATTGTGCCCGGCCGGATCGCCTGCTGCTCAGTCTCTGACGTCGCCGACGCCAACGACGTCGTCGAACATGTGCAGGTGAGGTGCGAATTGGGAGCAGCCGAAATCTTCTAAAGCGCTGACCAAAAATCCGGGCCTCCGCTGGAGGCCTGTCGTACGTCTCACACCAGATCAAACGAAAGCCAAGCGCCGGCGCAAAGGTACGGCGTTCGATCAATTCAGTCCGAGGGTCTACGATGAACGTCATATCAGATATTGCAGAGGGGCAGGAAGAAATTCAGTCGCTCCGACGCCGGATACACTCCAATCCGGAGCTTGGTTTCGAGGAGACGCAGACTGCTGACCTGATTGCTGAGACTTTGGCCTCCTGGGGAATCGAGGTGCATCGAGGAATTGGACGCACCGGCGTCGTGGGTGTACTGCGAGCGGGCAACGGAACGCGTGCGATCGGGTTGCGCGCCGACATGGATGCGTTGCCGATCCAGGAGGACAACACATTCGTTCACCATTCGCAGAACGGCGGAAAAATGCATGCTTGCGGGCACGACGGGCATGTCGCGATGTTGCTGGGGGCTGCGCGCCATCTGGCGCGCACGCGCGATTTCGACGGCACGATCGTCTTCATTTTCCAGCCGGCTGAGGAACTGGGCGAGGGCGCGAAAGCGATGATCGCTGATGGGCTATTCGAGAAGTTTCCCGTCGACGCGGTCTTTGCTCTGCACAACGTCCCAGGTCTGCCTGCTGGAACTTTTTCCATTCGGCAGGGCGCAATCTACTCGTCAGCGAGCGGCTTTCGCATCCGGATCATCGGAGTCGGTGCGCACGCTGCGACGCCGCACAAGGGCAAAGATCCAATATTCGCGGCGGTGCAGATCTACAACGCACTGCAGGGTATCATTACTCGCGCCAAGAGGCCAGCAGACACAGCGGTGATCTCGGTTACCCGATTTCACGCCGGCGAGGCAGGAAACGCAATCCCTGAATCCGCGACGCTCGGTGGTACTGTGCGAGTCCTGGACGTTGCGACACAGGAGTTGATTGAATCGCAAATGCGGACGATTAGTGAGAGCATTGCCGCGGCCCACGACTGCCAAGTCGAGTTCACGTTCGTGCACCACTGTCCGGCCGTGATCAACACCCCGAACGAGGCGCGTTTTGCAGCTGAAGTGATGAAATCGATCGTTGGCGAAACGAACGTAGACGCAAGCGTAGACAAAGACTTGAGCCTGGGCGCTGAGGACTTTGCATTTATGCTGGTTGAGCGCCCCGGTGCTTACGCAGGTTTGGGCAACGGAAGTGGAGAGCACCGGGAGCTGGGTCACGCGCAAGGCCCATGCCTGCTGCACAATGCGAGCTACGATTTTAATGACGGGATATTGGGGCTGGGATCGACGTACTGGGTGGAGCTATCGCGTAAATGGTTGGGCAGGTCTGGGAGCCATGAATGACACCGCATGGTGGCGCAAGCCGAATCGTCCGCGTCGTGTGCATGCGATTATGCCGAAACCTGCAGCTCGCTTCTAACGGGCTCGATACAGCTGAGAAATGCTCGTGGATGGGTCGAGTTGATTTCCCGAGCCCCACGTATCACCATGAAATCCACGGGTGATTTCTGGGTGAACACGGTGTTGTCCATTGACGCGTATCTCGCAGCCTGATCCTCACACGCCTCACGCCTTCGACAGAATCTGAAATGTCTGCTCCCGTTCGATAGCTCGGAGGCGTGACGGCCCATATGACCACTAGTATTGGCACACCGACGGGAAACAGTTCTTGCGAAGGCAAAACTGTTCCTGGGCTTAAGGTGACGCGATGCTCGTCGATCCAAAGGTCGACCTCACCTGAAAGAACGAAGCCGGCTTTCTCGCCCTGATGCGTCTAGGGTTCTTTGCCGCTTTCGGACCGCAGGAAAGGCTTCGCAGAAGCGCGTCTTCCTCCGGTGAGAGCCGCTTTGTCGGGTTAAGACGAGTGCTGTGTAACAGCCCTTATGGACATGTGTGGACGCCCCCGTTGATGCAAGAAGAATCTTTTCGAATGAGTCTGGAGTGCGCGATCGTATGCTGACATGTGTCCGGCCTCTGAAGCGGCCGTTACATGCCGCCGGCCTGTATGGGAGTTCGCGGAGCGGGTCCAATTCAGTGATGCGCGCTCGAGGCGCGTGTCCATAATCTGGTTTTCCCGATTCCGTCTCTGACCGTTGCGCCATACTCTCCGTTCGACCTTCTCACATCGTAGGCAGCGGGAGTACTAGCCCACGGCGGTTGGAGCTCGATATATTCCGCCCCTCACCATCAATGCCCAGACTATCCGCGCCATCTTGTTAGCCAGGGCGACAATCACCAGCACGGGCGGCTTACGACTTAACATGTTCATGAGCCAAGGATTAGAAGAGCCGTTGCGCCTTGCCCATCGCACGGCAGCACTCGCGCCGATGATCAGTAGCCTGCGCAATGTTCGCTCACCCATGCGAGAAGTTTCGCCAAGCTTCTGCTTTCCTCCGGTCGAGCGCTGCAGCGGCGTTAAACCGAGCCACTCAGCAAAATCACGGCCTTTCTTAAAGGCCTGGGCTGCCGGAGCTAATGCAGCAAGCGCCGTCGCGGTAATCGGTCCTATGCCGGGAACGGTCATCAACCGCTTTGCTTCAGCATCCCCTTTAACACGATAGGCAAGTTCTTGGTCCAATTGAGCGATCTTCTCGTCTAATGCCCGCAACTAATCGGCCAGCAATTGGAGGATGGGTTGGGCAATCGCGGGAACGTCCGCTATCTTAGCCAGGAGCTTGGCGATGTGACAGGGACCCTTTGCGACGATGCTACCGAACTCGGCCAAATGGCCTCGCATTGCATTAATAATTTGGGTTCGCTGACGGACCAGAAGATCGCGAGCACGAAATACGATCGCCGCACCTTGTTGCTCTTCTGTTTTCATGGCCACGAAACGCATGGTCGGCCGCTGTGCGGCTTCACAGATGGCTTCCGCGTCCGCCATGTCGTTCTTTTGTCGTTTAACAAACGGCTTGACGTAGGCCGGTGCAATGAGGCGAATCCGATTTCCGGATTTTGCGATCTCCCGCCCCCAATGATGGCTACTAGCGCAGGCTTCCATGGCAACGGTACAGGCCGGCTGCGTAGCGAAAAAACTTGAGCACCTGGTCCCGCCGGAGCTTCTTGCGGAGAGTCACAGTTCCTGAGACATCCGAGCGGTTGACTTGAAACACGTTTTTCGCCAGATCCAGCCCAATCGTGCTAACTGCTGACATAGAAACCTCCGTCTCAATGATGATGAACGATGCCACCTTGGCGCAAGGAGGGGGCGTCCACCCCATCAGCAATAAGTTCAGTGCTCAGATTGAACGGTTCGAGGTTGTCGAGACTGGCCGTCGCCGTCGCTGGACCGACGATGAGAAACTCAAGATCGTTCTGGAGAGTTTGCAGGCACCGCGTGCGGTCTCGTCGACAGCACGACGATACGGCATTTCGCACTCGCTCCTATTGACTTGGCGACGATCGTTTGGGACGCGGACGAGCGATACTGAACAACCTCAGCCAGCGTTTGTGCCGGCGATGGTGGTGCCGGACCAACCGCCGCGATGGCCGCTTGCGCGTGAACGAGGCCACCTTCGTGGTCTTGGCCGCAGCCATTTCGGCGGCGAGTTCGTCCTCAGTCGCTGAGGCCTCGAGCTCCTCGAGCGTCAGTTCGAGCTGATCCAGCAGCCTTGCGGTACGCTCCGCGCGAGGGCCATAACGATCACGGTCCAGCTTTTTCGATTTGCAGCTTCAGGTGAGCGATCAACGCATGCTCGTCAGACTGCTGAGCGCGAATGCTGGCAAGTCCGGCGCGAGTCGCCAGCAACGCCGCCGCAGCGCCTCAATGTCATCCGGAAGCATCTCGGGACCGTCACCCGTGCACCGATGGAATCACAAAAGGCGCGATTTGGCGCGCGCTTTTTGCAATCTCACGGGATTATTGCGCAACCTATCCTGCGCTCTGTGGCCGCCAGCTGTGTTGAGGTTGCGCCATTCGATCGCCTCCAGCAAATGGCTCATCTGAGCTGCTGTCAGCGATACCACCCCATCCACCGTTGCTGGCTAGATGAAGCGCCCACGGTCCAGCCGCTTGGCATAGAGCGATAGCCCGACCCGGTCGTGCCAAAGCGCCTTGATCAGGGTGCCAGCACGACCACGGAACACAAAGACGTCGCCGGCAAGAGGTTATGTTGCACGCAACATAACCGCACTCAGGCGCTGTTTATGTGTTCCGTGCCAAGCGCGCGGACCGGATCAAGCTGATCTTCTGGGATGATACGGGTTTGTGCCTGTTCGCCAAGCGGCTCGAGGAAGGCGTCTTTCGCTGGCCGAAGATCGAGGATGGCGTGATGCGTTTGTCGGCGGCGGAATTGTCGGCACTGCTCGAAAGGCTCGATTGGCGGCGCGTCCACGCGGCACGGGAGACGGTCGTCCCGACGCAAGCCGGATAATTGTGGTCCGCGCTGCGGCGAAGTGAATCAGGGGCATCGAGCACGTCGTCAGGCAGGCGCGAATACGCTCGGATTTGCCTGTGAGCGATAACCTTCCTGATGATCCCGAGACGCTGAAGGCGATGCTGCTTGCCGAGCGGCACGAGAGCGAGCGGCTGCGCCAGATCATCAAGGAGCTGCAGCGTCATCGCTTTGGCCGGAAGGCCGAGACGCTTCCCGAGGAGCAGATGCTGTTCGGTCTCGAGGACGTCCAACAGGTTGCGCCCTGTACGGAAGGCAGCCAAGACGAGACAGCTCCGGAAGGCCGGGCGGAGCGCGCACGCAAGCGCCGCAACAATCGCGGAGCACTACCGGCGCATCTGCCGCGGATCGAGGTCGTGGTCGAGCTCGACGCCAAGACCTGTCTTTGCTGCAAGGGCGACCTGCACCAGATCGGCGAAGACAAGAGCGAGCGGCTGGACATGGTGCCGGCGCAGTTCCGCGTTGTCGTCACCCGCCGTCCCAAATACGCCTGCCGCGCCTGCGAAGATGGCGTCCTGCAGGCCGAGGCTCCGGCCCGGCTGATCGAGGGCGGCCTGCCGACGGAGGCAACCGTCGCCCAGGTTCTGGTGTCCAAATACACCGATCATCTGCCGCTCTACCGGCAGGCCCAGATCTATGCCCGCCCGGGCATCGCTCTCGATCGATCGGGTTGGGCATGCTGCCTTCCATCTGCGCCCGCTGCACGAGCGCCTGCTTGCGGCGCTTCGGGCAAGGTCCAAGCTGTTCGCCGACGAGACGACGGTGCCGGTGCTCGATCCCGGTCGAGGGCGCACCAAGACCGGCCAGCTCTGGGCCTATGCCGCCGGCGACAGGCCTTGGGCCGGCCTCGATCCGCCCGGCATCGCCTATGTTCATGCACCCGACCGCAATGCCGAGCGGCTGTTCAGCCATCTTGCCGGCTTCAAGGGCGTCCTGCAGGTCGATGTGTGTGGACGTCCCAGTAAATGCAAGCAAGATCTAGCTTCGGAACAGGCATGTGGTCGGGTGCTGACGTGTGTCCGGCCTCGTGATGCGACCTCTACACGTCGCGCGCCCTTATGGAATGCGTGGATTGGATCCAATTCGGCTACGCGTGCTCTCTGGCACTCATCGACCTGTTTATTCTTCCAATCCTAGTCCCTGACCGATTGCCCATAATCCTCCGTTAGACCTTACCACATTCCCGACGTCTCTCGGCTTCTGGCCCTGCGTTACGCAGCACCAGACGCTGGAGCTTGGTAAACGCCACCGCGGACCATCAAGGCCCAAGCGATACGCGCCAATTCGTTCGCTAGAGCGACCGCAATCAGCTTTGGAGGCTTCTTCGAGAGCATTCTCGCCAGCCAGGATCCTGATGGCGATCCATATCGTCTTGCCCATCGCACGACGGCGGTCGCACCAAGCACAAGGAGGCGTCGGAGATCTCGCCGGCCCATCCTGGAGATTTTGCCAAGCCTGTCCTTGCCTCCGGAAGAACTCTGTTTGGGCGTGAGACCAATCCAGGCCGCAAAATCACGCCCCTTGGAAAAGGTCTCCGCCGAGGGCGCCAAGGCCTCTATCGCTGTGGCGCAGATTGCCCCGATCACGGAATAGTCATTAGCGAGAGGCGACCTGGTCCTTTCTAGCGCGCATCCGAAGTCCCTTCTCCAGTTCTACTATCTGCTCCGACAGGGCTTCCACATGCTTCAAGAGATTCTGGCAAAGACCACGAGCAAGATCGAGCAGGTCCGGATATGTTGCTAAGAGCTCATCCAAGCGGGGGATATGTCTCACGCCCTGAGCAACGATCAAGCCGTATTCCGCAAGATGTCCGCGCAAAGCGTTAATCGCCTGTGTACGCTGTCGAACTAAGAGATCACGAACCTTGAATGCCATGGAAGAGGCTTGTTTCTCGGCGCTCTTGATGCCGACAAAGCGCATCGTTGGTCGAGACGCGGCTTCAGCGATCGCTTCCGCATCCGCTGCATCGTTCTTCTGACGCTTAATAAAGGGCTTCACGTAGAAGGGATGGATCAGCCGGACATCATGCCCAAATTTACCGATCCCCCGTCCCCAATAGTGGGCGCTGGCGCAGGCTTCCATTGCGACCACATACCTTGGCAACTTGGCGAAAGACTCGAGCAATCTGCTGCGGTTGAGCTTTTTACGCAGGATCATCCTTCCATCATGCCCCGCGCCGTGGATCTGAAACACGTTCTGGGCCAAATCCAAACCAATGATGCTAACCTCGTCCACGGACGTCCTCCTTATCGGGTTTCAACACCCGCACTTTGGCACAATCGATGCCTCGGGGGGGGCGTCCACTCCATCGGCTACAACGCCTATCCAAAGCTTGCCGAACGTGGCGAGGTCAAGCTCGCCTTCTGCTGGGTGCAGATGCGGCTTAACTTCTACTAACTCGCGACAATCGGCCCCGCTCCAATCGCGAGCGAGGCGCTGAAGCACATCGCCGCATTCTATGCGATCGAGAGGGGGATCCGCGGCCGCAGCGCGGAGGAGCGTCGCCTCGTGCGGCAGCAGAAGAGCCGACCACTGGCCGATGTCTTCGAGGTATGGCTGCGCGCCAAGCTGGCTCTCATCAGCCAGAAGATCAAGCTCACCGAGGCCATCCGCTACGCCCTCTCGCGCTGGCAAGGCTTAACGCGCTTCATCGATGACGGCCGCATCGAACTCGACAACAATACGGTCGAACGATCAATCCGTGGCATCAAGCTCAGTCGCAAGAACGCGCTGTTTGCCGGATCCGACGGTGGCGCCGAACATTGGGCCGTCGTCGCAACCTTGGTCGAGACTTGCAAGATCAACAACGTTGATCCGCTCGCCTATCTCACCGATGTCCTGACAAGGATCGTCAACGGGCATCCAAACCGCGACATCGACCAGCTACTGCCCTGGGCCTACCGCGCTCAAGCCCTCAAAGCCGTGGCCTGAAAACGACGCTTATTTTTTCGAACTCGAATAGAGGAGCGAGGATCATTGCGACCAAAAGCGCAACGATGATGAACAGATTAGTAGTGCGGGGGAGTGATTACCCAAACCACTTTTGCCGGGACCTTTCCCGGGTTGGCGCAGCGGTGTCGCGAGGTGCTAGCGAAGGAAAAGCTATCACCCTCTTCAAGTCGAAACCGCCTTCCGTCGACCCATAGGTCCAATTGCCCCGTGATCACGATGCCTGCTTCATTTCCATCATGACTGTACTCGCCGCTATCAGCGCCGGGTTCGACCGTGCTCAGAAGCAGCTCGAGTGGACCCGCGAGATTTGGAGATAAGAGCTCTTCCACGATGCCAAGTCCAGTAAATGTGAGGCGTCGCCGGCGGTCCTTACGAACAATGATATTCCTTTCTTCGGATGGGGCCTGCATGTTGCCATTGAAGAACCAGTTCATATGCACGCCGAGAGCGTCGCTGAGCTTCTTCAAGACTCCGATCGGCAGCTTTGACTGGTTTCTCTCAATCTGGCTCAGATAGCCGACCGAGATTCCGGCGGCATGAGCAAGCTGCGTCAGAGTCAACTTCTTCATCTTACGAAGTTCGCGGATCTGTCCGCCTACAACAGCTTCTGGGTCCATATTGGATTCCGCCTGCGAGGCAGCCCATTCATCTGCTGCGCGCATCGACCTGATAGCCATTGCTTATTCGACCTTCTCTCCGCCCTAAGGAAGCTCCTGTGCAGCCAAGCACAGCTGCACTCTTTATAGATGCCCCAAATCCCAGACAAATACCTTTCCGACGTGAAAAACGTATTCACATCTGTGAAAAAATATGAAATAATTTCACAGAACCCGGAGATTGATCGTGACGGAACTCCCCAAATCGGCGCAGGTCGTCATCGTTGGCGGCGGCATCATGGGCTGCAGTCTTGCCTACCATCTGACCCTTCGCGGTTGGACGGACATTGTTCTGTTGGAACGCAAGCAGCTGACGTCGGGGACGACGTGGCATGCCGCCGGTCTCGTTGGTCAACTCAGTCCAACCCATAATCTGACGCGATTGGCTCAATATACAACTCAGCTTTACTCCGAGCTCGAGCGCGACACCGGTCAAAACACGGGCTATCGACAGATTGGGTCACTAGCAATTGCTAATAATCAGGAGCGTTTTGAAGAACTCCGACGTGGCGCATCCATGGCCCGATGTTTTGGGTTGGAAGTAAATATTCTGTCCGCCAAGGAGGCGGGGGATCTTTGGCCCTTGATGGCGACCGACGATCTCGTCGGCGCCGTGCATCTGCCGAACGACGGGCAGACCAACCCGGTGGATACAACCCAGGCTCTTGCGAAGGGGGCTAAAGTTCGGGGCGCAAAGATCTTTGAGAATGTGTCGGTTACCGACATCCTCGTCAGCAATGGCCGTGCGATTGGCGTGCAAACGAAGGACGGTGAAATTGCGGCCGAATTCGTTGTCAATTGCGCTGGCATGTGGGCGAGAGATCTCGGCGCGAAGGCGGGAACGACAGTCCCGCTGCACGCGGCCGAGCACTTCTACATCGTTACGGAGCCGGTCCCCGAAATCAAAAAACATCTTCCCGTTCTCCGCGACGCTGATGCCTGCACCTACTTCAAGGAAGATGCCGGTAAGCTGCTGGTCGGCTGGTTCGAGCCGATCGCAAAGCCCTGGGGCATGCACGGAATTCCCGAGGACTTTGAGTTCGATACGTTGCCGGATGATCTGGAGCATATTGAGCCGTTGCTCGAAGGTGCTATTCGCCGTGTGCCGATCCTCGCAAAGACCGGCATTCAGCTTTTTTTCAATGGCCCTGAAAGCTTCACTCCCGATAATCGCTATATGCTCGGCAAAACTCCAGAAGTTCGAAATCTTTTTGTGGGGGCTGGCTTCAATTCCATCGGAATTCGGTCCGCAGGTGGAGCTGGCAAAGTCCTCGCCGACTGGATTGTTGATGGTCATCCTCCGATGGATCTTTGGGACGTGGACGTGCGGCGCGTCATGCCGTTCCAATCGAATCGGCGGTACCTGAAAGACCGCACTGTCGAGGCTCTCGGCCTCTTGTACGCCATGCATTGGCCGTTCCGCCAACCAGACACTGCAAGAGGAGTTCGCCGCTCTGCTCTGCACGATCGGTTGCTCGCACGAGGAGCCTGCTTTGGAGAGGTCGCCGGCTGGGAGCGGCCGAACTGGTTTGCGCCGAAGGGGCGAGAAGCAAAGTACGAATACAGCTACGGTCGCCAGAATTGGTTCGAATACTCAGCAGCGGAACACCGGGCAGTACGCGAAAGAGTAGGACTGTTCGATCAATCGTCGTTCGCCAAGTTCATTCTTGAAGGCGAAGGCGCCGAATCCGTTCTGAGCAGGATATGCGCGAATAACGTGTCGGTACCGGTCGGCCGCATCGTCTATACGCAATGGCTTAATGAACGAGGCGGTATTGAAGCAGATCTTACCGTCACGCGCGAAGGCCCGAATCGATTCCTTATCGTGACAGCGGCGGCAACGCAGGTCAGAGACTTCGCTTGGTTGTGCCGTCACATTCCCGAAGGTGCAAGAGCAACGGCCGTCGATGTAAGCTCCGCCTATAGCGTCCTGGGGGTTATGGGACCGAAATCCCGAGGTCTCCTGGGGAAGCTTACGGATGCGGATCTCTCCAATGCGGCATTTCCCTTCGCAACCTCCCGCATCATTGATCTTGGGTATGCAAAAGTCAGGGCAAGCCGCATTACTTACGTCGGCGAACTAGGATGGGAATTGTACATCCCTACCGAGTTCGTTCAGGGGGTCTACGATACACTCCTCGAAGAAGGCGCAGCCTTTGATATGAGCCTGGCTGGATATCACGCTATGAATTCCCTCAGAATGGAGAAAGGCTATCGCCATTGGGGACACGATGTCACGGATGAGGATACCCCATTGGAAGCGGGACTCGGTTTTGCCGTGGCGTGGTCGAAGCCGCAGGGTTTCATCGGCCAAGATGCACTGCTGCGCCAGAGAGAGGTGGGGCCGCGGCGAAGAATGATACACGTGGCGCTGAGCGATCCCGCCGTGTTGATCTACCACAACGAACCGATTTGGCTCGACGGGCGGCTTGTCGGCCGAATCACATCCGGCATGTTCGGACACACGATCGGCGCCTGTTTGGGACTCGGCTATATCGATAACGCAAGCGGCATTGTCGACGCCTCCATGCTCGAAGAGAGCAAGTTCGAAGTTGAGGTTGCCGGCCTGCGAGTACCCGCGCGTGCGTCACTGCGGCCTTTTTATGATCCCAAGAACAATCGCGTAAAGGATGTCGAGGAAGGGCCTCTCGTCTCGGCCGCGGCCTCTTAGAAAGAGAAATTGTGATGAGCGAAACAAGTGTCGTATCGGGGCATCGGCCTCATCATGCTGGCGCGCAAACGTCAGTTGCCGATCGCTCCTCCAAAGATCGCTCAGTGGGTCCCGATTTCATCCTTACGTTCTCGTGTCCGGACCGAATTGGAATTGTGCATGCTGTATCTGGCTTTCTGGCCTCGCACGGTTGCAATATCCGTGACAGTGCTCAGTTCTCGGATCGCAGCGTTGGAAGACTTTTCATGCGCGTGTCATTCGATGCTCCGGGTATCTCGCTGACACATCTGCACTCGGAATTCGCGGAAGTCGCCGCTCCATTCGACATGACTTGGGAGTTCCATGATTGCAAATCGAAGCCTCGTCTCCTGATCATGGTGTCCAAGGCGGGGCATTGCCTGAATGACCTGCTGTTCAGATACGCAACTGGAACGCTTGCGGTTGAAATCCCATTGATCGTGTCTAATCATCGAGACTTCTATCGGCTCGCCGCATCTTATGACATACCGTTTCATTATTTGCCCATTACCGCGGATACGAAGCACGTCCAGGAGGCAAAACTCTTGGAATGGGTGGAGCAGGAGCGCATCGACCTGATTGCCTTGGCGCGGTACATGCAGGTCTTGTCGGACAATCTTTGTCAGAGGATGTCGGGAAGGATCATAAATATACATCATTCCTTCCTGCCGAGCTTCAAGGGAGCCAGGCCGTACCATCAGGCCCACGCACGAGGGGTCAAGTTGATCGGGGCAACAGCACACTACGTCACAGCCGATTTGGATGAAGGCCCAATCATTGAACAGGATGTGCTCCGTGTAGATCATTCCCTCACACCAGATGATCTGTCGGCGATCGGGAGGGATGTTGAGGCCGCCGTCCTGGCACGGGCGGTCAAACTGCATGCTGAAAATCGAATACTGATGAATGGCGATCGCACCGTGATCTTTCGATGAATCGACAGATACGAAGGGTACTCAGATGAGTGGGGCCGCTCTCATAGATGGTGCCGCTGTTGCGGCAAGGCTTCATTCCGACTTGCGGAGCGCAGTGGCGAGTCTTTCGGAGCGCGGCGTTACACCCGGAATGGCCGTTGTACTTCATCCACCCAGTTCGGTGTACGTTCGCAACAAGCTACGTAGATCGGTCGAAGCGGGTTTCTGCTCGTTTCATTATGAACTGCCGAATACGACGAGCGAGGCAGACTTGCTTACCTTGATCAATCGTCTAAATGCCGCCGACGACTTAGACGGCCTTCTCGTCCAGTTGCCCTATCCTCTCATATCGACGCCCAAAAAGTCGCGGCTGCCATCGACCCGGCAAAAGACTTAAATGGGTTTCATCCGATGAATGTGGGCAGCCTCTCGCTCGGCGCAAGTGCACTGGTTGTACGCCACTGGGGTGTATGCTCCTGATCAAGGGCGTTCAAGACGATCTCGCCGGGCTTAATGCCGTCATCGTCGGGTGTTCCAAGTCGTCGGAAAACCGCTTGCGCAGTTCTGCTTCGGGAGAATCGCACTGTCACAATCGCGCACGCCAGGACCGAGGATCTTCCTTCGGTGTGTCGTCGCGCCGATATCCTTGTCGCCGTGGTCGGCCAACCTGAGCTTATTCGGGAGGCTGGATCAAAACCGGCGCTGTTGTCATCGACGTCGGATCGAGCACGAAGGCCGACCCGAAATTGGTTAGTGATCTGGACTTTGAAGGCGCACGCACCGTAGCTGGCGCGCTCACCCCAGTCCCGGGCTGGGTGAGCCCGCTGACGATCGTCTGTCTCCTTAGCAACACGATTGAAGCTGCCTGTCGACGCGGTGGCATCACTTCACCAATCCAGAAGTTTTAGCGGTATCAAAGGTGGGAGCCGTCGTCGCTTCCGTCGCCGACAACACACGTTCTCACAACCGAGAGTTCGCTAGGACGTGCTCGACCATACACATAGATCAGTTTTCCCTATGTTCGTCATTTCAAACAGGCGGCGGCAGTTGATGACTGGTGGCACCCCAAAAAACGCATTGGCTTGCTGCTCGCTTGGTGGTACTGACTGCCCGGGCCCTCGGCGCGCCCGGTGTCGGCAGCTAGTTGACTGCATCGCTGGCATTTCGAATCGTACAATAGAACCGGCGGCAGCTGCGCGAGCAAGAGGTGCCACGGCCCGCGGTGACAGATGACCTGACCTCCGCCCAGGATGTGCTCGAACAGATTTCTGGTGCTCGCCGTCCAGGTCAGCGCTTATCCAAGGCGAACTGAAGCCACCGTGTCGCAACTGCCACTGGGGGGCGTTGCCCCGTGATGGGCCTTGGCATCGTAGGAAGATGCAGTCTCTGATCGTGAATTTCTGGACGACTGTCCCCTCTGAAGCAGTATGCTCACCCGGGCACGGAACGACTAAGCGCACACTTTAATCATGCCGGCCGCGGCCCATCAATTCAACCGAAGCCGGCAAATCCCCCAGGCAGGAGCCGATACGACGGACATGCGACAGGGCACGGGGCGAATTACCTCAGATGCTCGAGATCCCAAGTTGCCTGACGGCAGGCAGCGGGCCGCTCGTCGTAGATCAATATCGATCGCGAAAAAGAAACGCGCGCCATTCCATAATCTGATCCAGGACATCCAAGTCTTCGGCCAGCGCCAGGGACCCTGCGGTTGGTCGATTGCCCACGATATAGGGGATTCGAAGTATAGACTGAGCGTTATCACTGTCCGGCGTGGCTCAACTATTTGCGCCAGCGCAACCGTTTTACCCAGTCGGAGCGCGTGCTGAATTGGCCGGCAACGGCTCACATTTCGCCCGGAGCCATTGCGTCTCCGGCGCATCCTAGAACACTCATTCGGATCGGTACGCTGGAAAGTTGAGGATCTTATAGACACTCCTGATTGGCACACCGTCGGCGATCAGCGCGCCCACTCTAGATTGGTATAAGGCTTCTTCTGAATTCCGCGCTTGCCCAGGAATTCCTTCGTGTCGAACAGATCGGCGGTGGTCAGGCCGTTGGGCAGCTTATCCTCGTCAGAGGGCATGACCGTGGCATTGAAATCGGCCGGCACCCCGCAGTCAAATTTGGGTCGCCATTGCGGCCAGGACCCAGATTCTTCCAGTCGATCATGTCGATGAGCTCCTAGTGTCCTGAGGCACAAGTTCGCAATCATAGATTCGCAGTAGATTCGCGTCGCTGTGCCAAGGATGGAGGCAAACAGCGACGGAGTCTC
>NZ_AXAZ01000069.1 GCF_000473065.1 Bradyrhizobium sp. WSM1743 | reverse complement strand
GAGCAGGCGACGATTCCCCCCTCAGGACCTCGTTCCGCCCCGTCGGTCCAGGTCCCTCCCTTACCCGACGATTANCGACCCAGAGGNTCCGCCCGCGCGGCCTGAACGCCATGTCCCGAACTCGATCGCAACCATGCACGCCCGCTTGCTTCGGGCGCTCATCAAGACCTTGCCGCGATGTCCGTGCTGTGGCGCCCGCGAAGCATCAAATGGACGTCGACGCCCATGACGCAGTAAGACTAACCCACCCTACAGCGTCACCACGATCTTGCCGAACTGATTGTTCGACTCCAGGAAGCGATGCGCCTCGACGATGTTCTCGAAGCGAAACGTCTTGGCAATGATCGGCTTCAACGTGCGGTCCGACAGCCCGTCGAGAATGAACGCCTTTGCCTTTGCAAGGCGCGCGGGATCGCGGATGATCTCGTGCACGAGATAGCCGCGCAGCGTCAGGCTCTTGCCGAGTACGTTGAAGAGCGGGAACGGCGTCGGCTCGGGGCTCAGGCCGCCATACTCGATCAGGATCCCGCCCGGCGACATCGCGCCTGTCAGTGGCTCGAATGCGGGACCACCGACGGCATCAAATACCACGCGGACGCCCTTCGAACCGGCGATCTCCAGCAGTCGCGCTCCGACAAGCTCCTCGCCTGAGACAACAACGTGGGCGGCGCCGGCATCGAGCAACGCCCGCCGCTTGACCGAGGTCCGCGTCAGGGCGACCGGGACCGCGCCGATCCGGTTCGCAATCTGGATCGCAGCAAGCCCGACACTGCTCGATGCCGCCGTGATGGCAACGATGTCCCCTCGCCCAAGTCCGGCGATGTCGACCAGCGCGCCATAGGCCGTCAGATACTGCATCCACACCGCGGCCGCAGTTTCGAAGCCAAGCTCCGGCGGATGCTTCACAATGAGCTCGGCCGGAAAGGTCGCGAGCTCGGCATAGGCCGGCCATCGCACCATCGACAGCGGCGGGACGATGCTCACGATATCGCCTGGCACAAAGCCGGTCACATCATCCCCGACCGCTTCGACGACGCCTGCCGCCTCCAGACCCAGCCCCGACGGAAATGTCGCGCTCTCGATATACGTCCCCCTTCGCAACAGGGCCTCGGCACGGTTGAGACCGAGTGCCTTGACGCGAATCTGCACCTCGCCCGTTGCCGGCGGCGGGACATCGACGCTCTCGATGCGCAGCACTTCGGGACCACCATGGTGATGAAAGCGAACGGCGCGGGCCATGGATACACTCCAAAACAATTGAACTGAATGGAGCTATGCCGATCCGGGCGAAGGGGATAAATCGCCTAATCAAGCGAACAGTCAAAACCAGGAGTTTTCAATCATGGACCGCCTGACCAGCATGGCCGTGTTCGTCAGGGCCGTCGATCTCGGCTCGTTCGCAGCCGCGGCCGACGCCCTGGAGATGTCGGGGCCGATGGTCGGAAAGCATGTGCGCTTTCTCGAAGACCGACTCGGCGTCCGCCTGCTCAACCGCACCACGCGGCGCCAGAGCCTGACCGAGGCTGGCCAGGCCTATTACGAGCGCTGCCGCGCGGTGCTCGCCGAGGCGGAAGCCGCCGACGCCGTCGTGTCCGACGAGCTCTCCGAGCCGCGCGGCAGGCTGCGCGTGACCATGCCGGCCCTGCTGGGACGGCACTGCATCGCTCCGTTGCTGATAAAGCTCGCGCGGAAATATCCACATCTCGAGCTCGACCTCTCCTTCGGCGATCCGATCGCTGACATCATCGAAGTCGGCTATGATCTTGCGATCCGGACCGGCGATCTCGACGACCAGTCCGGCCTGATCGCGCGGCGCATTGCAAGCCAGCGCATGGTGGTGTGCGGCGCGCGCTCGTATTTGCGCATCAACGGCAAGCCAAAATCGCTCGACGACCTCGCCGCACATCAGGCGATCATCTATCGTCGCTCAGGGCGCGTCAGGCCTTGGCTGTTTCCGCAGCAAGGCGAGCGCCCGCGCGAGATCATGCCCTTGGGCAGGCTGAGACTCGACGATCTGGAGGCGATCGCCGATGCCGCCGCGCAAGGCATGGGGCTCGCCTGGCTGCCCTACTGGCTGGTTCGCGAACGCCTCAACACCGGTGCGCTGGTCAGCCTCTTCGCCGGCCAGCCTGAATTCCTCTACGACTGCCACGCGCTGTGGCCCCGTTCGCCCCGGCTGTCGCCAAAGGTCCGCACCGCCGTGGACACCCTGGCGGCGGCCCTGCCGAAGCTGATGACGTGACGGTGACCTCGCCGGCATTAACTCCCCGTCCACCATCCGGCAGCCGACACGGCCGGTAACCACGAGAATTAACAGACCCTCAACGCACGCCCGACAAATCTATCAATGTTTCTGGAGATTTCGCCGTGGATCTGTTGGTTTTCGAGTTCCTGGGACTGGCTCTGGTCGCCATGTGCGTGATCGTGGTGGCGCTGCCCTGCGCGCGAAAACCCTCGCAGCGGGTCCGTTACGAGTAGGAATTTGGTCGGAAAGTCCCGATCCGGGCCTGATGCAAGGCTCGAATTCGCTTAGAGCCCCTTGACATCACAGCACTTTCGGCAGAACGGCTGATATCACGTGTCATGGGCCGTTCATGGATTTGATTACCACCACCGCTGACCTCGCGGCTGCCTGCAGCCGGCTGGCCAAGCACCCCGTCATCACCGTCGATACCGAGTTTCTGCGCGAGACCACCTATTACCCGCTGCTGTGCGTGGTGCAGATGGCCAGCGCCGAGGAAGCCGTGGTCATCGACGCCCTGGCCGAGGGCATCGATCTCAAGCCGTTCTTCGAGCTGATGGGCAACGAGGGCGTGCTGAAGGTGTTTCACGCCGCCCGCCAGGACATCGAGATCATCTGGCACCAGGCGGGCATCATCCCGCATCCGGTGTTCGACACCCAGGTTGCCGCGATGGTGCTCGGCTACGGCGACAGCATCGCCTACGACGCGCTGGTCGAGAAGGTCACCGGCCACCGTCCGGACAAGACCCACCGCTTCACCGACTGGTCGCGCCGACCGCTGACCAAGGAGCAGATGCATTACGCGGTGTCCGACGTCACCCATTTGCGCGACGTGTTCGCAGCGCTCGACACCGACCTGAAGAAGCGCCGGCGCAGCGAATGGGTCTCGATCGAGATGGAAGTCCTGACCTCGCCCCGCACCTATGATTTCCACCCCGAGCGCGCCTGGGAGCGGCTGAAGACGCGGGTGCGCAAGCCCAAGGACCTCGCGGTGCTGATGGAGGTCGCGGCCTGGCGCGAGCAGGAGGCGCAGAGCCGCGACGTGCCGCGCGGCCGCGTGCTGCGCGACGAAGCCATCACCGACATCGCGAGCCACGCGCCCACCACGCTGGAGAAGCTCGCGCATCTGCGCTCGGTGCCGAAGGGGTTCGAGAAATCCAAATGGGGCGCGGACATCGTCGCCGCGGTCGAGCGCGGGCTGGCGCGGGACTTCTCGAAGTTGCCCAAGCTGGAGAAACCGCGCAACAATTCGAATGGCGCAGCCATCGTCGAGCTGTTGAAAGTGCTGCTGCGCATGACCGCCGAGCGCCACGCGGTCGCAAGCAAGGTGATCGCGACCGTCGACGATCTCGAAGAGATCGCGGCCGACGATGAGGCCGACGTGCCAGCCTTGCGCGGCTGGCGCCGCGAGCTGTTCGGCGACGCCGCGCTGAAGCTCAAGCGCGGCGAGCTGGCGCTGGCGATCGAGAAGGGCCGCGTGGTCGGGGTGCAGCGGGCGTAGGGCTTCGTCGCCAAATTGCAAACGCGGGCCAATTGCCAGACCGTCATCCCCGCGCAACGGCGAAGCCGTTGCGCGGGGGTGACGGCGATGGATTGGGCCCGCTGCCTCCACACCGTCATTGCGAGCGCAGCGAAGCAATCCAGAATCTTTCCACAGAGGCAGTCTGGATTGCTTCGTCGCCAGCGCAAAATTGCTTCGCAATTCTGTCGCGGGCTCCTCGCAATGACGGGGAGAGAGCCCGCTATGCCGGCGTCAGCTTCGCCACTTCCGCCTTCATGTCGTTCAGCACGCCTGAGATCACGTCCACCAGCTCGTCGATCTGGGCCTTGGTCGTGATCAGCGGCGGGCAGATGGCGATGGCATCCAGCATATTGCGCGAGATCACGCCGCGCTCCTGGAGCATGCGGCTGGCGATGCCGCCGACGGCGCCGGGCGTCGCCGCTGCGGTCTTGCGTCCCTTGTCGAGCACGAGCTCGAGCGCTGCGATCATGCCGACGCCGCGGACCTCGCCGACCAGCGGGTGGCTGGCGAGCTCACGCAGCTTGCCCTGCATGTAGGCACCGAGCTCGGCGGCATGTGCGACCAGGCCGCGCTCCTCGATGATCTTGAGGTTCTCCAGCGCAATCGCCGCGCCGACGGGATGGCCGCCCGCGGTAAAACCGTGGCCGAGCACGCCGATCTTGTTGCTCTCGTCGGCGATCGGCTCGAACATGCGATCGTTCAGCATGACCGCCGACAGCGGGAAATAGCTCGAGGTGATCTGCTTGGAGACCACCATCGCGTCGGGCTTGATGCCATAGGTGTCGCAGCCGAACATTTTGCCGGTGCGGCCGAAGCCGCAGATCACTTCGTCGGCGACCAGCAGGATGTCGTACTTCTTCAGGACCTTCTGGATCTTGTCCCAATAGGTCGCCGGCGGAACGACGACGCCGCCTGCCCCCATCACCGGCTCACCGAAGAAGGCCGCGATCGTATCCGGCCCTTCCTTCTGGATCAGCGCGTCGAGCTCCTCGGCGCGTCGCGTGGCGAAGGCTTCCTCGCTCTCGCCGGGAGCACCGTCCTTGTAGAAGTGCGGCGAGCCCGTGTGCAGGATGTTCGGCAGCGGCAGGTCGAACGAGCGGTGGTTGTTCGGAAGACCCGTGAGGCTGGCCGACGCGATGGTGACGCCGTGATAAGCGCGCAGGCGGCTGATCACCTTCTTGCGCTGGGGCTGACCGAGTGCATTGGAGCGATAGGCGATCAGCTTCAGCACGGTGTCGTTGGCTTCCGAGCCGGAATTGGTGAAGAACACCTTGCTCATCGTAACAGGCGCGAGCGCGACCAGCTTCTCGGCGAGGTCGATCGAGGGCCCGTGCGATTTGGCGGAGAACGTGTGGTAGAACGGCAACGCCTGCATCTGCCTGTGCGCCGCCTCGACCAGCCGTTTCTCGTTGAAGCCAAGCCCGACGCTCCACAGGCCGGCCATCGCTTCGAAATAGCGCTTGCCCGTCGCGTCGAAGACATAAGGCCCCTCGCCGCGCTCGATCACCAGGGGGCCTGCCTGCTGATGCGTGCGCGCGTTGGTGTAGGGATGGAGCTGGTAGGCCACATCCCGGGCCTCTTGCGAATTGGGCAGCATGGACATTTGCGGGGATCCTTGAAAGCGTCACGGCGCCGGCGCAGCCGGCGTCATCACTCGATGATCAAGATACTTGGCTATTGCGCCGAGGCAGAACTTGCAACGCCAATGTGTCGGCAGCAAGCGCTCAGCAGCGTTGCACAAAGCCGCACATGACAGGACCGCAGTGGGGAAGTCCTCACGCTGCGCCGTCGTCGTCCCCATCGTCGGTGGCGGCAACGGCCTCCTTCACCTCCACAAGCGCCATCGAGAGCAAATAAACTGTCGTGGGCAGCCCAAGCCTGCGCGCCTTCTCGGCGGCACGCGACAGATCGCTCGCTAGCTCCCTGAGTTCGTCTCCCCGCGACAATTGTCACCCCATCCACCAGTCGCGGCCGCCTACACCGCAACGGCGCCGCTGGTTCTGATCAGTTCGGCGCCGGATTGAATTGTAGCAAAATTCCCGATGACATTCACTACCGCATGCCGGTAGGCGGCGGCATCGTCGGTGCCCGGCTGCCGGCAAGCCACGGCATCAGTGATCACCTGGTAGCGATGACTGCGGTGAAACCCGTCGACGGCGGTGGCCAGGATGGTCTCGTCCAGGGAAAAGCCGATCAGAATGCAGCGCGTGGTGCGGATACTGGACATATAGTCCACAAACCGCGACGAGCTGTAGGCGGACGGCAGCGGGTGCTCGAACGTCATCTCTCCCGGCCGCGGTTTGGTCTGTGCGATCCAATCGGTCAGCCTGGATGACGGATTGAACCAGGCCGCTTGCGCGATGCGCTTCAGATGCATCACCGGCCACAGATTGCCGCGCCACAGAGTCAGGAGTTCCAGGCAACGCGCCGTTGTCGCCTCACCGTCGAGGATGACGTGGCGGCGGCCGGGGGTCAGGTACTCGACCTGAAGATCCGCACAGACCAGGATCGGCGGATCATCGTGGATGGAAGCCAGCATTTTGTTGCGCGCAGCTGCACCCGTTTCAGCGGTCGGCGAGTGCGAGGTCGCGCAGCGGTGAGGTCACCGCCCGCCGCGCCGAGGCATCGAGCACGCCAGGCCGGTCCCAATCGCCCTCGGGACGGATGATCACATAGGGATCGCTGTCCAGCGTGATGGCGTCCGGGCCCGGCTCGATCTCCAGCAGCATCTCCGTGTAGGAGAAATCGGAGAAGGTGATTTTGCGGTTGTGACCGAGCGGCCTGGCGCCGAAATGGGCCCAGAAATCGACCAGCCGGTCCTGCGCCTGGCCGTAGATCTTGCGAAAGCCCTTGCGCTTCACATAGTCGACACTGGCCTGCACCAGCTTGAACGAGACGCGCGAGCGCCGATATTGGTGACGCACCGCGAGCCGCTCGACCTTGGCGAAATCGCCGAAGAAGCGCACCCTCAGGCAGCCCGCCGGCTCGTTGCCGACATAGCCGATGAAATGCGCGGCGACCATGTCGTTGCCGTCGAACTCCTCCTCGAACGGACAATCCTGCTCGGCAAGATAGACTGCCGAGCGGATGGCGGTGACCAGCATGAGATCGCTGGGATCGCGCGCGAGGCGGATGGTGATGGCGCGGGAGTCGGGCTTGGCGAGAGGAATCCTAGTGCCGTGCATCTGCAAAGCTCCTTGCTTGGATGATCGCGCCTGGCATGCGCATCGGCTGCCGATGCCAGGGGCGCTCGTAGCACCAAAGGTCGGGTTGGAAGCTCGGGACGGGCGCAAATCCTGTCGCCTTCATGATGTCGCGTCCGGCCACCGTTGACGGCTGCGCATAGCAATCCGCACCGCGAAACCTTATCTGCCGCAGATGAGCCGCGGCCTTGCCGAGACCGGCGATGCCACGGCCCATCGCCGCGATCGCCCAGATGTAGATGGCGGCGACGTCTTCATTCGCCGATGCGAGATAGCGCGTCTCGGGCGCGGTGAGGCAGATCTCGTCGAGCAGCAGCGCATCGTGTCCGCGGTCATTGAGGAACTGGAAGGCCATGCCGCCGACGAGCTTGCCTTTGCGGCTGAACGTCAGAATACTCTGAGGATCGAGAGTGAAGTATCTCGCAAGCTCCACTGCGCCGATCTGCACGCCCGGCACCAGCCGGTGCGCCATCTCCGAAAGCGCCGCAATTTCGGAAAATTGCGCACAGCGGACGTCGACATCCGGGCTCAGCGGCAAGGCATCGAAATCATGCCTTGCGGCAAACGAGCCCCTTTCCATACTCATAACACGCCTCTATCGTTCGAGGCTTTCATGCCCCGCTATGGCCACGAGCTTAGCGGTTGGGGACCAGGAGTATGCAGCAGTTATTGCACCGGGGTGCTGCGATCATGCAGCACCGTGAAGAAGCCCTGGGCGCGTCCTGGGACGATTTGAAGCTGTTTTTAGCGTGCGCAAAATATAAAAGTTTCCGCAATGCCGCCGAAGAGCTCGGGCTCACCTCCACCACTCTGATGCGCCGCATCGACCGGCTCGAAGAGAGCATCGGGTGCAAGCTGTTCCTGCGCGACCAGAGCGGGCTCACGCTCAGCGATGAAGGCACCGCGATGATCGCCGACGTCACCCATATGGAGCGTCATGCCTTCAACGTCTTCCGCCGCGCCGCGCGATCGTCGAACGACACCTCAGGCACCGTGCGCGTCGCGGTGACAGAAGGCCCCGGCAATTTCTGGATCCTGCCGCGACTGATCGATTTCCAGAAGACCTACCGCAAGATCACGGTCGACCTGCGCTGCGCGATGGAGCAGGCCGACGTCGCGCGGCTCGAATCCGATATCGCGATCCAGCTCGAGCCGCCGACCAATCCCGATCTGATCGTGGCCAAGCTCGGCCGTCTCCACATCTATCCCTTCGTCTCCAAGGAATACGAAAGCCTCTACGGCGTGCCGGCGACGCTCGCCGAGCTGCAGAACCATCGCATCATCAAGCAGAGCGCGCCGCAAGTCGACGACGGCGCCTATGCCCGCGTGCTCGGATTGCAATCGCTGGAAGGCATCGTTGGGATCAAGACCAACTCCTCGGTCGGCGTGCTCTACGCGGTGGAGCGCGGCGCCGGCATCGGCTTCCTGCCGACAGTGTCGATCGCGCTCGGTGCGCCGCTCGTTGCCGTCGATCTCGGCGTCAGCCATCACGCCGATCTCTGGCTCACCTATCACAAGGAGTTCCGCACTTCCGAGCGGCACAAGATCGTGGTCGACTGGCTGAAGAAGATCTTCGATGCCAGGACCTATCCCTGCTTCCGCGACGAGTTCATCCATCCGAACGCGCTGGTGCCGATGATGACGGCCGCGCGCGAGGGGTTTGGACTGGCGGGCTATGTCGCGGCAACGCCGACGTGAGCGCCTTTCTTTTGGAGCATGATCTTATCGGAAAACCGCTACGCACTTTTCCGGATCATGCTTGCGCTCACCATTTGTATTCCAAGCCGACCGTGCCCTGGTGCGAGGTGAGCTCGTTGCGGAACTTGCCGTCGTAATTGACGTAAAGCCGTGCCACGTTGGTCAGGCTGAGCGAAGCCGAGGCACCGGCATCCACGCCGTAACGGCTCTCGCCGATGCCGGGGACGATGATGCTCTGGGCGCCCAGGCTGACCTGAATGGACCCCAGGTCCTGGTGGAAGTTATCGACGAACTTGCCGTAGGCGGACAGGTCCAGGATCTTCTGATCGACGATGAAATAGCGGCCGATCTCGGCCCCGATCATGATGCGCGCGCGCGAGAGCGCCGTCGAGCCGACGTTGAGCGGGCCGAGACCGCCGGCCTCCTGGAACGCGGCACTGGTGGCGCGCACATATTCCAGCGCGCCCTTGGGCACGATGCGCATCTGGTCCTTGGTCCAGTAATAGCTGATCTCAGTCAGCGCGCCGTCGATGGCGGCGCGATAGCCCGCGGTGGCAAGGCCAAGGCCGGTGTCGCGGCTGGAATGGACCTTGCCGAAGCCGTGCACCACGGCAAAGGCCCATGTCCATGGGCCCTTGTCGACCGATCCGGTGAAGCCGAGCTGGGTCAGGTCGAGCGTTGCGGACTGCAGCGCCAGCGGCACGTCGATGTCGGTGTGGCTCTGGTCGATGGAGAATCCGATGTTGACGCCGGGCGCGAGCCGCGCGCCGAAACCGGCGACGCCGCCAAAGGTCTTGCGCTTGTCGCCGACGAAATCCCCTTGCGCATCGGTGCGGACCGAGATGCCGTAGCCCTCGAACCAGGTGCGGTAGCGCGGATCTTCCGTACTCGCCGACGCGCCGCCGCCGCCGGGATTGGTGCGGAACGCCCGGTTGAAACCATTCGATGCCTGATTGCCGAGCCGCTCCAGGAAGTTGGAGCCGAGATTGAGTGTACTGCTGCCGGCTGACTGATCGTAATTGGTCGAGGTCGGCGATGGGATCGGGGTCGGTGACGGCGTAGGCGTAGGAGTCGGGGTCGGCGTGGGCGTCGGACTTTGCGCGTAGCTGGGCGTCACAGCCGCCATCATCACGACCAGCGCAAACGTCATCGCAATCGCAGCCGCGATCCGGCGGACGCGGTCCAGCCCGATCGTCTGCCGTGTCCCGGAGAGCTGCGCGGCGCAGCGCATGACGATGAATCCCGAAGCAAAGTGGCGGCGCGCAAAAATGCAACACGGTCTGCGGCGCTTGCTACGATTTGTGCCGAACTGCCACGGAGGGTCAACCGGTTGGCGCATGACGGCCGAGGCTATTGCACCGATTGTGGTTCCGCTGCCACAGGTCGCAAATTGCGCTTGAAGACACCTGGTCCGGACTTGAAATCCGCGCGCAGCTTGCTAGCGGGCGATTTTCATGTTGCAATATCGGTCACAATCGGAATTGGCCGCTGGACTGTGCGTTTCGCGACATTGAGCCTCAAGACTCGAACAGACTTCCGGAAGCCCGTTTGTGGCGTGGCACGCAAAATGCGGCCGCGTCTTTTTTATATCTAGTGGAGGAGACTAGCGATGCCGCAAAAGGGCACCGTCAAATGGTTCAACCCGACCAAGGGTTATGGGTTCATCAAGCCGAACGGCAGCGACAAGGACGTGTTCGTCCACATCTCCGCCGTCGAGCGTGCCGGACTCTCCACCCTCAATGAGAACCAGGTGGTTGAATTCGACCTCGTGGAGAACCGCGGCAAATCATCCGCGGAGAACCTCAAGGTCTCCTGACGTCTCTCAACTGAACGCGAGAGATCATGACGTTGCCCCCGGCCCTGCCGGGGGATTTTGTTTGGGGATGGAAGGCACAACGAACACAGCGCTTGGCTGGAGCAGCAAATATCACCACCAATCGACAAGAGATGACGAGGGACAAACTCCAACGCCAAGCTTCGGCGCGCGACGAGGGGGTAACCTCCGCTTTTGATGTTTTCGGCTCGGACCTTCCCGACGAGGCATTCGCTGGGGTATTCGACCATCCCCGGCAAATCGGCAGACCGGTCGATCGGCTATTCTACGACCCCGGAATCCCGCGCTGTCGCTAGCTCACCATCGGTGCAACCAAAAAATTCTCCGACGGCCCGCTGCCATCCGTCTTGCACACATCGCCCTCGATGCGGACCTTGCCGGTGGCGAGCAGCCGCAGCGCCTCGGGATAGATGCGGTGCTCGACCTCGAGGATGCGCTCCGACAGCGTGTCCGCCGTGTCGTGGTCGCTGACGGGAACCGCGCCCTGCATCACGATCGGGCCGGCATCGGTCTCGGGGATGACGAAATGTACGGTCGCGCCGGACAACTTCACTCCGGCGCGCAGCGCCTGGCGGTGCGGATCCAAACCGGGGAAGGACGGCAGCAGGGAGGGATGGATGTTGAGCATCCTCCCATACCAGGCCTTGGTGAATTCCGCCGTGAACAGGCGCATGAAGCCGCCCAGACAGATCAGCTCGATGCCGTGCTGGTCGAGCGCGGCCTGCAGCACCTTCTCGAAGCCGGCGCGATCCTTGCCGAACGACTTGCTCTCGATCACCTCGGTCTTCACGCCGCTCGCCCGGGCACGTTCGAGTCCGAGCGCATCGGCCTTGTTCGAAATGACGAGCGATATCTCGGCCGGAAAATCCGCAGCGGCGGCGGCCCTGATCAGCGCGGCCATGTTGGAGCCGCGCCCGGAGATCAGGATGGCGACGCGGCGTCTCATCACAGCGCCAGATCGAGGCGGCCGTTATAGACGACGCGGTGCTCGCCGTCGGCCGGGATCACGGTGCCGAGCTGCGCCACGGTCTCGCCGGCGGCGGTGAAGACCTCGACGACCTTGTCGACCTTGTCAGGCTCGACGATCGCGATCATGCCAATGCCGCAGTTGAAGGTGCGCAGCATTTCCAGCTCGGCGATGCCGGCCTGCGCCGCCAGCCATTTGAACACCGGCAGCACCGGCAGGCGGGCGAGGTCGATGCCGACGCCGAGATGCTTGGGCAGGACGCGAGGGATGTTGTCGGTGAAGCCGCCGCCGGTGATGTGGGCGAGCCCCTTCACCGCGCCGGTCTCGCGGATCGCACGCAGGCAGGATTTGACGTAGAGCCGCGTCGGCGTCAGCAGCGCGCCGCCGAGCGTCATCACGGGCGCGAACGGCGCCTGCGCCGCGAAGCCGAGACCGGATTGTTCCACGATCTTGCGCACCAGCGAGAAGCCGTTGGAATGCACGCCCGACGAGGCAAGACCGATCACGGCATCGCCCGCCGCGATGTCCTGGCGCGGCAGCAGCGTGCCGCGCTCCGCGGCGCCGACGGCAAAGCCGCCGAGGTCATAGTCGCCGTCCTTGTAGAGGCCGGGCATCTCGGCGGTCTCGCCGCCGATCAGGGCGCAGCCGGATTCGCGGCAGCCCTCCGCAACGCCGGCGACGATCGCGGCGGTGGCCTCGGGGTCGAGCTTGCCGCAGGCGAAATAATCCAGGAAAAACAGCGGCTCGGCGCCCTGCACCACGAGGTCGTTGACGCTCATGGCGACGAGGTCGATGCCGATGCCGCCATGCAGGCCGGTCTCGATCGCGATCTTGACCTTCGTGCCGACACCGTCGGTCGCTGCCACGAGGACCGGGTCCTTGAAACCGGCCGCCTTGAGGTCGAACAGGCCGCCGAAACCGCCGATCTCGGCATCCGCGCCCGGCCGTGCGGTGGCGCGCACCATCGGCTTGATCAGGTCGACCAATCGGTTGCCCGCGTCGATATCGACGCCTGAATCGGCGTAAGTGAGGCCGTTTTTGCGGTCGGTCATGCCCGATTTCCAGTGGGTTTGCGGCTGGTTACGTCGAATTCCGGGGACGCGCAATGGCTCGCATGGCGCTCCTCCCTATACTATGTAGAGATATCAACCGGTTCAGCCTCCCGAGGGGCCGGATTCGAGGGTCAGACCGGGTGCCGGGAAGCGCTTTCGTGAGTATTCCGAACATCATTACCCTGGGCCGCATCATGCTGGTCCCGATCATCGTCTGGGCCATCGTGTCGAGCCAAATGGAGGTGGCATTCGCCGTCTTCTTGATCGCCGGCATCAGTGATGCCGTGGACGGCTTCTTGGCCAAGCGCTTCAACATGACGAGCGAACTCGGTGCCCTGCTCGATCCGCTCGCGGACAAGGCGCTGCTGGTCTCGATCTACATGGCGCTCGGCATCTGGGGCGCAATCCCGCGCTGGATCGTGATCTTGGTGGTCTCACGCGACATCATGATCGTCGCCGCCGTGATCGTATCCTGGTTGTTCGACCGGCCGGTCGAGATGAAGCCGTCGAAGGTGTCCAAGCTCAACACCGTGGCACAAGTGGCGTTCGCGGCGCTGGTGCTGGCGGCGCTTGCCTTCGGCTTCAAGCCGGCACCTTATGATATCATCCTGATGGGCCTCGTCACGGTCTTCACGCTCACCTCCGTGTCGCTCTATCTCGTCGAGTGGCTGCGGCACATGAGCACGATCGAGGCCAAATGAGGTTGAGGATGCGGCCCCGCAAAAGGCCAAGTCCGGCACGATTAAGTCCGGCACGATCAAGTCGAACCTCTTCAAACGGGCCGGCGCGCCGGCATGGAGCAAAGCAAGCGTGGCAGGCTGCGTTCATCCCCGACAATTGGCGTTTTCACTTCCGCATGCGGAGAGCCTCAGCCGGGACAACTTCCTCGAAGGCCCCGCCAATGCGGCCGGTCTCGGCCTGATCGACAGCTGGCCGGAATGGCCGAACCGGATCATGTGGCTGGCGGGCCCGGAGGGAAGCGGCAAGAGCCATCTCGCCGCGATCTGGGCCGAGGAAGCCGGCGCTCGCTCGACCATCGCCAGTGCACTGACCGCGGCGGGCGTTCCCGGCGCGCTCGCCACCGGCGCACTGGTGGTCGAGGATCTCAAGGCAAATGACTTTGACGAGCGCGCCCTGTTTCACCTCATGAACCTCGCCCGCGAGGACGGCGCCTACGTCCTCTTCACCGGGCGCGAGGCGCCGGCCTCGCTGGAGATCGAGCTTCGCGACCTGCGCTCGCGCCTGCGGGCCGTTCCGGTGGTCGCGCTGCTGCCCCCCGACGACCAGCTCTTCCGCGGCCTGATCGTCAAATTCTGCGCCGACCGCCAGCTCACCGTCGACGAGAGCGTGGTCGGCTACCTCGCCACCCGCCTGGAGCGGTCCTCGGCGGCCGCCCGACAGGCCGTGGAGCTGCTCGACAGCGAGGCCCTGCGGCTCGGCCGCCCCGTCACCCGGGCGCTGGCCGCCGAGCTGCTCCGGGACCCCTGACCGGCTCGCGTTCTCCCAAAGCGGCCTGAAACCCGCCTTGACGTGGCGCGGCGGCGGAACATCAATGTCATCGAAACGTCATCGCTCTAACACATGCTCCCGCCGATTTTGCGCGTAAGTCGCAATTGGGGTGAACTGGATGGACCGACTTTTGATGGACTCTGCGCAAGCTATTGAAACCAAAGAGAAAGCCCCGGAAACCGAGGGCCTGCCGGCGATCGCATCCAGCCCCGAACGGTTCATCAACCGCGAGCTGTCCTGGTTGCATTTCAACCGCCGCGTCCTGGAGGAATCGGTCAATCCCAGCCACCCTGTGCTGGAGCGGGTGCGATTCCTGTCGATTTCGGCGAATAACCTCGACGAGTTCTTCATGGTCCGCGTCGCCGGCATCAAGGCCCAGGTGCGCGAGGGCATCGCGGAGCGCAGCCCCGACGGTCTGACGCCGTCGGAGCAGCTCGCACTGATCAACCGCACCGTCTCCCAGCTCGCCTCCGACCAGCAGGCGATCTGGCGCGACCTGCGCGGCACGCTGGCCGAAGTCGGCATCGTGCTGGTGGACGGCAAGGACGTCACCAAGGCGGAACGGAACTGGGTCGAGGACTACTTCCTCAACAACGTGTTCCCGCTGCTGACGCCGCTCGCGATCGATCCCGCCCACCCCTTCCCGTTCATTCCGAGCCTCGGCTTCACCATCGCGCTGCAGCTCACGCGCGCCGCCGACGGCAAGCAGATGAACGCGCTGATCCGCATGCCGGGCAAGATCGACCGCTTCATCCGCCTGCCGGCCGACGGCAAGGCCGTCCGGCTGATCTCGCTGGAGCAGGCCACCGCCCTGTTCATCAACCGCCTGTTCCCCGGCTACAATCTGCACGGCCAGGGCGCCTTCCGGATCATCCGCGACTCCGAACTCGAAATCGAGGAAGAGGCGGAAGACCTCGTCCGCCTGTTCGAGACCGCGCTGAAGCGCCGCCGCCGCGGATCGGTGATCCGGCTCGAGATCGACGCCAAGATGCCGGAAGAGCTGCGCAGCTTCGTGCAGCATGCGCTGTCGGCCGCCGACGACGAGGTGTTCCTGGTTGACGGCGTGCAGGCCATGAACGAGCTCTCGCAGCTCACCCGCCTCGACCGGCCCGATCTCGAATTCACCCCCTACGTGCCGCGCCATCCCGAGCGCGTGCGCGAGCATGGCGGCGACATCTTTGCCGCGATCCGGCAGAAGGACCTGATCGTCCACCATCCCTATGAATCCTTCGACGTCGTCGTACAGTTCCTGCAGCAGGCCACGCGCGACCCTGATGTCGTCGCGATCAAGCAGACGCTCTACCGCACCTCCAACAACTCACCGATCGTGCGCGCGCTCGCCGAAGCGGCCGAAGCCGGCAAGTCGGTCACGGCGTTGATCGAGCTGAAGGCGCGGTTCGACGAAGAAGCAAACATCCGCTGGGCGCGCGACCTCGAACGCGCCGGCGTGCAGGTCGTCTACGGCTTCCTCGAATTGAAGACGCACGCGAAACTCTCGATGGTGGTGCGACGCGAGGGCGGCAACCTCACGACCTACGTCCATACCGGCACCGGCAACTATCACCCGGTCACCGCGCGCATCTACACCGACCTCTCCTACTTCACCTCCGATCCGACCATCGGCCGCGATGCCGCGCGCGTGTTCAACTTCATCACCGGCTATGCTGCGCCGAGCGATCTGGAAAAGATGGCAGTGTCGCCACTGACCTTGCGCAAGCGCATCATCGAGCACATTCAAGGCGAGACCGCGCATGCGCGGCACGGCCGGCCCGGCGCGGTCTGGATGAAGATGAATGCGCTGGTCGACCCCGACATCATCGACGCGCTCTACGAGGCCTCCCAGGCCGGCGTCCAGGTCGAGCTCGTGGTGCGCGGCATCTGTTGCCTCAGGCCCGGCATCCCCGGCCTGTCGGAGAATATCAGGGTCAAGTCGATCATCGGGCGCTTCCTGGAACATGGCCGAATCTATTGCTTCGGCATGGGCCAGGGCCTGCCGGGCGCGAAAGCGGCTGTGTATATCTCCTCCGCCGACATGATGCCGCGCAATCTCGACCGCCGCGTCGAGGTGCTGTGTCCGCTGCAAAATCCGACGGTGCATCAGCAGGTTCTCGAACAGATCATGGTCGCGAACCTGAAGGACAACGAGCAGAGCTGGCAGTTGTTGCCGGATGGGTCTTCAACGCGTATGAAGACCGCGAAGGGCGAGGAGCCTTTCAACGTCCACAACTACTTCATGACAAATCCGAGTCTGTCTGGCCGTGGAAAGTCGCTCAAGGAATCCTCGCCGCGTCGTCTCACGCGCCGGACCGAACGCCAACAATCCTGATCGGGGATTTGCGACGTGAAGCAGCCGCGCAAGCGCGGCTCGAGCGTCGCGGTTATCGACATCGGCTCCAACTCGGTCCGTCTCGTCGTCTATGAGGGACTGTCGCGGAGCCTCATCCCGATCTTCAACGAGAAGACGCTGTGCGGCCTCGGGCGCGAGGTGCAGAGCACGGGCCTGCTCGCGCCCGACGCCGTCGACAAGGCGCTGACCTCGCTCAAGCGCTTCCGCGCATTGTGCCGCGTGATGCAGGTCGGGCGCGTGTTCGCGATTGCGACCGCGGCTTGCCGCGACGCCTCCAACGGCCCCGACTTCATCGCCAAGGCCGAGCGCATCTGCGCCGTCAAGATCGAGATCCTGTCGGGCCCGCGCGAGGCACGGCTGTCGGCACTCGGCGTGATCTCCGGCGTGCACCTTCCCGATGGCATCGTCGGCGACCTCGGCGGCGGCTCGCTCGAGCTGATCGACGTGCGCAAGAACGCCGTACGCAGCGGCGTGACGCTGCCGCTCGGCGGGCTCGCGCTCCAGGACCTCGCGCACAAATCGCTCAAGCGCGCCGATCGCATCGTGCGCGAGGAGCTCGACGAGGTGCCGCAGCTCACCGCAGGCCGCGGCCGCACCTTTTATGCCGTCGGCGGCACCTGGCGTGCGCTCGCGCGCATCCACATCATCCAGAGCGGCTATCCGCTCCAGGTGATGCACGGCTATTCGATTTCGGCGGCTGAGGCGCTCGACTTCTCGCGCCGTCTCCGGCGTCTGGCTGCCGCCGACATGCTCGCCGACATCGAGATCGTCGCTGACGCGCGCCGCCCTCTCCTCACCTATGCAGCGCTGGTGCTCGAGCACATCATCCGCGTCGCAAAACCCAAGACGATCGTGTTCTCGACCTTCGGCGTGCGCGAGGGCCTGCTGCACGAGAAGCTGCCGGAAACCGAGCGCAGCAAGGATGGGCTGATCTGCGCGGCCGAGGAGCTGAACCAGTTGCTGTCACGCTCGGCTAAACACGCCCGCGAGCTGATCGCCTGGACCGACCGCCTGGTACGCGTCGTGAAGCTGCGCGAGACCGAAGAGGACCGCCGCTTGCGCCACACCGCGTGCCTGCTCTCCGACATCGGCTGGCGCGTGCATCCCGACCATCGCGGCGAGCAGACGCTCAGCCTCGTCGTCAACGGCAATTTCGGCGCGATCACCCACACCGAACGCGCCTTCGTCGGACTATCGGTGTTCTATCGCTATGCCGGCCTCAGCGAGGAAAACCAGCCGCCGGCCACCATGCAGGAGCTGCTGGCGCCGGGCCAGCTCGAACGCGCACGCCTCTTGGGCGCTGCGTTTCGCGTCGCGCATCTGATCTCGGCGGCGCGTCCGGGCGTCTTGCCCGCCACGCATTTCCGCAGCCAGAGCCGCAACTTGATGCTGGTGTTCGAGCACCGGCTCGGCGACCTCGTCGCCGACCGCGTCGGCAGCCGCTTCAAGCAGCTCGCCCGCCTGATCGGCCGCTCGGGGTCGATCGTGCGGCGATAGACGAGCTGGGCTGCCGGCTCAAAAATCCGTCGACATCGACAATAGCAGGGTTCGCGGCGAGCCTTGCGCCAGTGCGGAGAAGCTTGCGACGCCAGCCCAGTAATTGGTGTCGAACACGTTCTGGACCAGAGCGCGAACCGTGACCGGCCGATTGTTGATGCGCGTGTTGTAGCGCGCGCCAAGATCGAGCCTCGTCCAGGCCGGGACAAGCTGCGTATTTGCCCCATTCAGATATTGGTGTCCGGTATAGATGGTGTTTGCGACCAGCGTCAGTCCGGGGGCGAACGGAGTATCCCATTCGGCGGACAGATTGGCCTGCACCTCGGGCACTCCGATCGGCGTCTTGCCGAGATTGGCCAGCGTGCTCGTCTTCGTCAGCTCCGCGTCGATCAACGTCACGCCTCCAAGAACGCGAATGCCGGGCTGCACTTCTCCGAACACTGTGAATTCCACGCCGCGATTGCGCTGCTCCTGATCAGCCCGGAAGACGTTGCCGGCACCCAGCTGTCCCGACGGCTTGGTGATCTCGAACAGGCTGACCGTGGTTGCGAGCGTGCCGAAATCGACCTTGACGCCTGCTTCCTTCTGCTGGCTGAAATACGGCGCAAGGACCTCGCCTTGATTGAACGCCCCCGTCGGGGCGGTCTCGCCTTTGCTGAGCCCTTCGATGTAATTGGCGTAGAGCGAAACGTTACTCCAGGGTTTGACCACCACGCCGACCAACGGTGTGAACGCCGTCTGGTCGTAGGCCGCGGTCACAGCTCCCGTGGTGGTGTTGTAGTTGTTCGACCTGACGCCCTGCTGCCTGACGCCGATCGTCAGCTGAAGCCGCTCCTGGAGAACCGACATGGTGTCGGCCAGCGCAATGCCGGTCAGCTCGGTGTCCGACAGCCTCGGCACGGTCGCGGGAGCCGAAACGAGCTGCTGGGGACGGGCGATCGGCGCATAGATGTTGGACGACACCGCAGTGCCGTTCACCGAGCCGCGCGAAACCTCGTCCATGTAGTAGCTGCCCTGGAAGCTCACGGCATGACTGATGGCGCCGGTCTCGATCCGGGCCCGCACGCCGGCGTCGGCCACGTTTCTGTCGATGTCGAACTTGAAGCGCCCTGGTATCGATGTGGTATTGCCGGCCGCGTTCAGGATCGTCGGCGTGCCGAACAGACGATCAACCTGGGTCCTACCGCCGCCGGCGTCGGCGAACACCGTCACGGACTCCGTCACATCATATTCGGCGCGTGCCAGCAGGGAGTTGTCGTGAACCTTGGCCCATTCCCAAGCCTGTGTGACGTTGCGCCGTCCGACCGGCGCGGTCGGGACGGCCACGCCTGTTGCGACCAGGAACGGCCTCGTGGGCGCATCGAACTTTTCTTCCTGATCGATGAAGTCGAGCGAAGCTCTGAATTTCTCGCCGCGGTAGTCGAATGCCGCGGAGCCGACATGCGCCTCCCGGGTCTGGTTATCCAGCGGCGTATCGCCATTGTGATAGCTGCCATTGACGCGAATGCCGAATTCGCGGTTCTCGCCGAACCGTCGGCCCACGTCGACATGGGTGCCGAGCTGGGAGCCGGTCGTGTAGTCGGTCGTGACCCGCGTGAGGTCGACATCCCCTGCACGCTTTGGAACGATGTTGATGGTGCCGCCGACGCTGCTGTTCGGCGCCATCCCGTAAAGCAGCGCGGTCGGGCCTTTGATGATTTCGATGCGCTCGACGTAGTCGGTGAAGACACGGTAGTTCGGTGCAACGCCATAGACACCGTTGAAGGCAATTTCTCCGACATTGCCCTCGCCGATCGGAAAGCCGCGGATGAAGAAGGAGTCGAGAATGCCGCCGGTCTGGCCGGTGAAACGGACCGAGGGATCGTTGCTGACGACATCGGCGACCGTGACGGCCTGTTGATCTTCGATCTTCTTCGCCGTGTAGCTCGTGATGTTGAACGGCGTATCCATGAAATCCTTGTTGCCCAGCAAGCCGACCTGGCCTCCCCGCGCAACCTGTCCGCCTGCGTAGGACGGAGGGAGTGCGCCACGCTTCGCCGCACCAGGGGCGGCTTCCGCCTGCATCTTGGCCCGCTCACTTGCGGGCGCAGTTTGACGACCCACCCTTCGGCTGGGGTTGGATCGTGGACGTGCGCGCGGCTTCGGCGCGTCTGCAGTGACGGTCACCGCCGGCAACGTAGCGCCCTGCTGCGTCCCCGTCACAGCGCTCTGCGCACTGGTGCCGTGCAGGACGCCGTCGCAAACCAAGGCGATGGAGGCCACGGAGACCGCAAAGGCTCTCGGGCTGGCGCCTGTCAAAAGTGTTTTGATGCGAGCGGCAAGAACAGCAACAGGACGGCAAATCACTTTCGACGACATCGCACCAGCTTCCGATTTCATGAACATGAACGTCGGAGCGACGTGCCGTGGGAGCCTTCAGCGAGTCAACGAAGGAACCCTTTGTTTTCAGTAGTTTATAATAAGACAATGTCTAAATCGCGTAGTGGTTGCGCAAGGGGACCCTCTACGCAACGCCCACGCGCACGACCGCGCAACGAGGATCCCGCGACGCGCGAGGCGCGCGGTTATACGAACGCAATGATGGGAAACTTCGGCTCTTGCGCCGAGCCTATGCCGGTGATCGCTCGTGTTCTGCCAACGAGGCGAGCGTCTCGGCGACGTGCTTGCCTCTCATCACTGGAGAGGAAGGCCATACCGATTAGCGCTTCAAGGTCACTCCGCTGAGGCCTTGGCGTGGCTTTCGGAGGATTCCAGCGCGGCCTGGATCAGGCTGCGTCGGCGCCAGATGGAGCCGACCACCAGCACGACCACCACGCCGAGCACGGCGCAGAGATATTCGCCGCCTCCGCCGCCATGGCCGAACTGCGGCGGGATGCGCAGCGCGCCGAGCATGCTGTCCAGGGAGGCACCAAGCGGGCCGTCGAACAGCGCGTGCAGCCTCGGCGCGACGCCCGGGTCAGTCGCGATCACCTCGCCCGCGATCCAGCCGAGCAGCGCCGCGCCGGCCCAGACCAGCACCGGCAGCTTTGCGAGCAGCGCCATGATTAGCGCGGCGCCGGCGACGATCAGCGGCACGCTGATGGCGAGGCCGAGGATCAAGAGCGGCACGCTGCCATTGGCCGCGGCGGCGACCGCAATGACGTTGTCGAGACTCATGACGATGTCGGCGACCACGACGATCTGGATGGCCTGCCACAGATGCGAGGCGGACTCGATGTCGTCCTCGTCCTCGTTTTCCGGCACCAGGAGCTTGGCCGCGATCACGATCAGGGCGAGGCCGCCGACGAGCTTGAGATACGGCAGCTCCATCAGGGTCGCGACGATGCCGGTGAAGATGATCCGCAGCATCACCGCCGCGCCGGCACCGAAGATCATGCCCCAGAGCCGGTGCCGCGGATTGAGGCCGCGGCAGGCGAGCGCAATCACCAGCGCGTTGTCGCCGGAGAGCAGGATGTTGATCCAGATGATCTTGCCGACCGCGATCCAGAACGTCGGCGCAGCCATTTCGTTGCGAAACTGGGTGAAGAATGCCCCGATCGTAGCGGGATCGAAGATCTGCCAGAGCCAGTCCACAATGAGTCCTTTCGCCGTCGTCCTAAGCTATCGGCTGACGGATCAGCCGACGATCTCGTTGCCCGAGAAGAACTGCGCGATCTCGACCGCGGCGGTCTCCGGTGCGTCCGAACCATGCACCGAGTTCTCGCCGATCGACTTGGCGTAAAGCTTGCGCACGGTGCCTTCGGCCGCCTTGGCCGGATCAGTCGCGCCCATCACCTCGCGGTACTTGGCGATCGCGCCCTCGCCTTCCAGAACCTGAACCACGACCGGTCCGGAGGTCATGAAGTCCACGAGCTCGCCGAAGAACGGGCGGGCCTTGTGGACGGCATAGAAGGTCTCGGCCTGCTCCTTGGTCATGCGGATGCGTTTCTGCGCGACGATGCGCAGGCCCGCCTTCTCGATCACGGCGTTGACCGCGCCGGTCAGGTTACGCTCGGTCGCGTCGGGCTTGATGATCGAGAAAGTGCGTTCGAGAGCCATAATCTTGTCCTTGGGAAGAAAGCCGTGGTTCGGAGTTGCGGGGCTTATATCGGCGCCTTTGCCGGACGGCAAGCGATCGCCGAAACGGCCTCACAGGCGCTTCGCCGCAGGCACGGGCTCCCCGATTTCCAGCTTGGATGACAACAATTTCACCCAGATGAACCCAATCTGAAACCGCCGTCAGGGTTCGGTTCAGCTTCGCCGGCTTAAGGTTGGGTCCATCGAAACCGAAGCCTGATCATCAGGCGGACCGTTTCGACGGCCTTTCCATCGACGCGGATCGCCCCGCGCCGGCAGTCTTTAGGAGATCACCATGTTGAGGAAACTTTCGCTTGCCGCTGTCGCCGCGGTCGCGCTGGGCGCCGCGCTGGCGCCGACCTCTGCATCCGCCCATTGGCATGGCGGCGGCTGGGGCTGGCACGGCGGTGGCTGGCATCACGGCTACGGCTGGGGTGGCCCGCGCTTCTATGCCCCCGTCTCTTACGGTTATGGCGGCTGCTATGTGCGCCGGCTGGTCCCGACCCCCTGGGGACCCCGCTGGCGGCTGATCAACCGCTGCTACTGAGCCCGTCAGCACCTTCATGAGGGTACCTAAGCCCCCCAAGGTACCTTCCAAGAGAAGCCCCGGCGCTCCCCTCGCCGGGGCTTTGCCTTGAGCGGATAAGGCGCCGTTCATACAATTTTTACGAGAATATCCCGCATTCCCCACGGTCAGCGAAACCATTTCGGCGGCAATGACTTGGTACCGTGTCCTTACTTTGAAAGCACGGAACCTTGCGATGGCTGGGCCCTTTTGCGATGACAGCGAACAGATTGACCGGCGGACCAGCCGCTCGATTTGCGACGCCGTGGGCGAGCGGCTCCAGCAGAGCCTCCGGCCCGAGCCTCGCCTCCCGACACATCTCGAGCAGCTCCTGAACGAGCTGCAGCGGCGCGAGCGCGAGCCGCATTGACGGAAAAACGGGTTGCGTTCGACGCGCCTTGCGGTGACAAGGCCGCATGCTTGCTATCACCGACCTCTCCATCCGCCTCGCCGGACGTCTTTTGATCGACCAGAGTTCCGTGCAGATCACGCCGGGATCGCGCGTCGGCCTGGTCGGACGCAACGGCACCGGCAAATCGACGCTGTTCAAGGTGATCCGCGGCGAGCTCGCGGCCGAGCACGGTTCGGTGACCCTGCCGCCGCGCTGGCGCATCGGCAGCCTGGCGCAGGAAGCGCCGAACGGCCCCGAAAGCCTGATCTCGGTCGTGCTCAAGGCCGACCTCGAACGCGACGCGCTGCTTGCGGAGGCCGAGCACGCGACCGATCCGCACCGGATCGCCGAGATCCAGACCCGGCTCGTCGACATCGACGCGCATTCGGCGCCGAGCCGTGCCGCCGCGATCCTCTCCGGTCTCGGCTTCTCCGCCGCCGATCAGCTGCGCCCCTGCGCCGAGTTCTCCGGCGGCTGGCGCATGCGCGTCGCGCTCGCTGCAACGCTGTTCGCGGCCCCCGACCTTCTGCTGCTCGATGAGCCCACCAACTATCTCGATCTCGAAGGCACGCTGTGGCTGGAGGATCACCTCGCGCATTATCCGCGCACGGTGATCGTGATCAGCCACGACCGCGACCTCCTGGAAAGCTCGGTCGACCAGATCCTGCATCTGGAGCGCGGCAAGCTCACGCTCTACAAGGGCACCTACTCCTCGTTCGAGGAGCAGCGCGCCGCGCGCGAGCTGCTCGATGCCAAAGCGGTCAAGCGACAAGAGGCCGAGCGCGCCCGCCTGCAGTCCTTCGTCGACCGCTTCAAGGCCAAGGCCTCGAAGGCGCGCCAGGCCCAATCGCGCGTGAAGATGCTGGAGCGGCTGAAGCCGATCACGGCGCTGGTCACCGAGGATGTGCGCGAGATCAGCTTTCCCGCGCCGGAGAAGATCCTGTCGCCGCCGATCATCGCGGCCGACAACGTGTCGGTCGGCTACGATCCGGCCAGCCCCGTGCTCAATCGCGTCACCTTGCGCATCGACAATGACGACCGCATCGCGCTTCTCGGCGCCAACGGCAACGGCAAATCGACGCTGGTGAAACTGCTCGCGGGACGTCTCGCGCCGTTCTCGGGCAAGGTGACGCGCGCCGACAAGCTGTCGATCGCCTATTTCGCGCAGCACCAGCTCGACGAGCTCAACGAGGACGCCTCCGCCTACGATCACGTCCGCAAGTTGATGGGCGATGCGCCCGAGGCGAAAGTGCGCGCCCGCGCCGGTGCGATCGGCTTCTCTGGCAAGGCCGCCGACACCAAGGCCGGCAAATTGTCAGGCGGTGAGAAGGCGCGGCTGCTGCTGGGGCTAGCGACCTTCTTCGGCCCCAACATGATCATCCTGGACGAGCCGACCAACCATCTCGACATCGACAGCCGCGCCGCGCTTGCCGAAGCAATCAACGAGTTTCCCGGCGCGGTGATCATGGTCTCGCACGACCGCTACCTGATCGAGGCCTGCGCCGAGCGGCTCTGGATCGTCGCCGACCGCACCGTGACCAATTACGACGGCGATCTCGACGAGTACCGCCGCCTGGTGCTGTCGACACGCAACGCGGAAGCCCCGCGCGAGCGCAGTGCGCCAAGCGAGAAGCCGCAACGCCTGAGATCGGACAATCGCGGCTCGCTGAAGAAGCGCATCGCGGAGGCCGAGGCCGAGATCGCCCGCGTCAGCGAGATCATCGCCAAGATCGACACGGCACTCGCCTTGCCCGACATCTTTGCGCGCGATCCCAAGCAGGCCGCCCAATTGTCGAAAGCGCGCGCCAATGCTGCCGACGCGCTCGCGCGCGCCGAGGAGCAATGGCTGGAGGCGAGCACGCAGTTCGAAGAGGCGGCGGGGTAACGCCCCCAGCGAGAGGGCCGACCATCAAAACGTGCAAAACAACCCCATGCACAGTACCGGCATTATAACACCGCTAAGTTAGCCCTTGATCGAGCTGTTCTTTACCCATTCAGCTGAAGATCTCCAACGCGCCGGAATGGCTCAGTCCGCGTATTGCCCGGCTGCCTTGATGATCGGCGCCCAGCGGTCGATCTCACTCGTCAGCATCGCACCCAACGCCTCGGGCGTCGCCTTGTCCTGCGGGACCGGCTCGGTGTTGATGTCGTTGAATCGGGCAATCAGCGCGGCATCCTTGAGCGCCGCCTGAAGTGCCGCCGTCAGCTTCTGAACCACCGCCGGCGGTGTGCCCTTGGGCGCATAGATGCCGTGCCAGACGCCGAGCTCGAAACCCTTGAGGCCGGCCTCATCGGCCGTCGGCAGATCGGGCAGGCTCTTCAGCCGCTCCTTGGTGGTGATCGCGTAGGCCTTGACCTGCTTGGCCGTGATCGGCCCGGTGGTGTTCGTGGCCTGATCGCAGGTGAGATCGATCTGCTTGCCGAGCAGATCGTTCATGATGGGACCGTTGCCCTTGTAGGGCACCGTGGTGAGCTGCTTCTGGATCGCCGTCATGAACAGCATGCCGCACAGATGCGATGCCGCGCCGAGCCCGGCATTGGCGTAAGTCAACTTGTCGCCCTGCTGTTGGGCGTAGGCGACCAGTTCCTTGAGCGTGTCGGCCGGGAAATCGGGACGCGCGATGATGGTCATCGGCGCGTTGGTCACGAGCCCGATCGGTGCAAAGGCCGTCTTCGTGTCATAGCTGAGATTGCGGTAGAGCGTCGCGGCGGTCGAGATGCCGACATGATGGATCAGCAGCGTGTAGCCGTCCGGCTGGGCGCGGGCGGCGCGGGTCGTGCCGATGGTGCCGCCGGCGCCGGTCGCGTTCTCGACGATGACCTGCTGTCCCAGGGATTTTGCCATGCCGGCCGCCGTCAGGCGCGCGATGGTGTCGGTCGGTCCGCCTGCCGCGAACGGCACCAGCATGGTGATGGGCCTGGTCGGATAGTCCTGGGCGACGGCCGCACTGAGCGGCAGAAGCAGAGCCGATACGAGGGCAATGAACCGCATACTTTCCTCCAAGTTCTTATGGCTCCATATGAGCCTATTCCTGGCCGCAAGACCATCGGGAAAGCAGGATTCAACGAGCGCGTAGCAATCACGATCATGACCGCACCGCCGACGCGCGCCGCCTAATTACGCGAGGAAGGCGTTGAGCTGCTCGAGGAGCAGCTCCGGTGCTTCTTCCGGCAGATAGTGGCCGCAAGGCAGGCTTCCGCCGCGCACGTCCTTCGCCCTGGCGCGCCACGTGTCGAGCACGTCGTAGCTCGACCCCACGACCCCCTTTGCGCCCCACAGCGCGAGCAGCGGGCAACCGATTCTCTTGTCGGAATCTGCCTCATCGTGGATCAGGTCGATCCCGGCAGCGGCGCGATAATCCTCGCAGACGGCGTGCAGCGTCTCGCGGGTGTAGCACCGGCGGTACTCTTCGAGCGCAACCGGATCGATGGCGCCCGGCGTCTTGTTCTGCTTGTTGATATGGGTCTGAAGATAGAATTCCAGATTGTTGCCGATCAAGGTTTCCGGAAGCGGCGCCGGCTGGATGAGAAAGAACCACCACATATAGCGCGTGGCGAACTCCTTGTTCACCTTGGCGTACATCGTCGCGGTCGGCGCGATATCGAGCAGGACCGCCCTGGAGACGGCGTCCGGATGATCAAGCATCAGACGATGCAGGACACGCCCGCCGCGATCATGGCCGACAGCCTGGAAGCGGTCAAAACCGAGCGCGCGCATCACTTCGACCTGATCCCGCGCCATCTCCCGCTTGGAATATGCGATATGGTCAGTGACGCCGTCGGGCTTGCTGGAGTCGCCGTAGCCGCGCAGATCAGTCAGCACCACGGTAAAACGCTCCGCGAGCTTGGGGGCGACTTTGTGCCAGCAAGCCAACGTCTGCGGGTGTCCGTGCAGCAACAGCAGCGGCGGCCCCTCGCCTTTCACGAGCGCATTGATCTCGGCGCCGCCGGTCTTGAGGCGCTTCTGTTGAAACCCTGGCAGCAACTTTTGCAGCGCGTTGGTCGTCACGGCATTGTTCTCCTGAGCGAAAGCACCCGGCGCCAATATGGCCGAACCGAGGGCACCTGTTGTTAACGCGATCGACATCAGATGGCGGCGCGTCAGCCCGGTCTCCGATCGATCGGAGCATGATTCAACCTGTTCGAATTCGAGCATTGCAATTCTCCCCTGGAACATTCGTCCTGCGCGAAAGGCCGCGGCCCGTATCAGGACAGCGACTTCATCAAGAGTGTCGCGATCACGATCATGATTGCACCGCCGACGCGGGTGGCGATCTGGGCGAACGCCATCAGGCCCATGCGATCCGCGGCGCCAAGAATGGCGACGTCGCCGGTGCCCCCGAGGCCCGAGTGGCAGGCGGTCACGATCGCCGCCTCGACCGGAAACATGTTCAGCCACTTGCCGACGAAAAATCCCGACACAATCATCGCCAGCACCGTGGTCGTGCAGATCATGATGTAGCCTGGATTGAAGGAGGCAACGAGCTGCTGCCATGAGACCAGCAATGTCCCCATCGCCACCAGGATCCCGAAAGTAAGGTTGGTCGACATGAACTTGTTGATCTGATAGGCGCCGAGCTCCATCTCGGCCGGTAGCAACCTGGTCAGCTTCAATGCCACCGCGGCGATGATCATCATGATCGGCCCCGGGATGCCGGTGAGCGGCGCCAGGATCATGCCGAGCACGAACAAGCCGCACGACAGTACCATGCCGGCACCGAGCAGTCCGAGATCGATCGGCTGGTCCGGCCGCGCTTCGCCGAGAATGTCGTCGTCTCCGGTCTTGACCAGCATCCCTCTGCCATTGAGGTCGGTCCGCCTCTCGCCAAGGCGGGCCAGCAGGCCCGCGCTGACGATCGCGACGACATTGCCGAGCAGCGCGGCCGGCACCATCTGCGCCACAAGCTCGGCTTGCGATCGATGCAACATCTCGGAATAGGCGATGGACAGCGGCAGGACACCTTCCGCAAGACCGCCGCCGACGATGGGAATGATGACAAAGAAGAACGTATCCTTCGGGCTGTGGCCGAACAGAAGCCCGACGGCGATGCCTGCGGCGACGGCCGCGATCGTGCCGATCAGAAGCGGAACGAACATGCGAATGAAGCCCTGAACCAGGACCCGGTAGGGCATGCCGAGGATCGAGCCTGCGACGAGGCAGGCGATGAAGAAATACTGAAAGTTGGCGGTTCGGAACGTGGTCGTGATCGCCTTCAAGGCCGCATCCGGCACAAGGCCATAGCTCACCAGGGCCGACGGCACGAACAGGCAGAGGATCGCGGTGCCGCCGATCCGGTTCAGCACCGGAATGGTTTGGCCGAGCTTGCCCAGCAGGAAACCGAGCAGCATCAAGACCGAAAGGCCACCGATCACGTCGTTCGGCAGCTTGCCGGAATAGACCGCGGCGACGCAGACGAGAGCTGCCGCGCCGTAGATGCCGACCGGCAACGGGCCAATCTTGAGGCGGGCGAGATTCGTCGCAACCGCAGTCTGCGGCGCCTCAGCCGCGCGATATGTCGTGTCCACCAAGGGTCCCTCCGCTGTTTATGGTTTCTCGTGGCGAGCGGATTCGAGCCGCGCCAACCTCGTGCAGTTCAGACGATCCAGGGGTTCTCCGCCCGATGCCGCGCCTCGAAGGCGCGTATGTCGTCGGCGAAGACGAGCGTGGAGGCGATGAAATCGCGGCCCGTCAGGAAGGCTTCTTTCCTGTCCGGCTCGATGTCGAATCCGATCGAGCGGCGACCGCAATCGAACTGGATCGTCTGCGCGGGAAGGTCGATCGTGACGTCATTGCGCGAGCTGTCGGCCACGGCCCGGGCGAGCCCCGCCACCACGCCGGGATCGAGCGAAATCGTCAACAGTCCGTTGTTGGCGCAATTGTCGTTGAAGATGCCGGCGAAGCTGGTGCCGATCAGCGCGCGAATGCCGAGCTGCTGAAGCCCCCAGACCGCGTGCTCGCGGCTCGACCCGCAGCCGAAGTTGGGGCCGACCACGAGAAAGCAGGCGTTGCGATAGCCGTCCTGATTCAGGATGAAGTCCGGATTGGGCTTGCCGCCGCTGAAGCGCAGCAGGTTGAAGGCGCCCTCGCCGAGCCCGCTGCGGTCCACGCCCTTGAGAAACATTTTCGGCATGATGACGTCCGTGTCGACATTCGGCGCCATCATCGGCGCAGCCACGCCCATGACCTGACCAAACGGAATCATTGGCGCGCTCCTCCCAACAGAGATCGCACATCCGTGATGCGTCCGGTGACGGCTGCCGCGGCCACCATGGCCGGGCTCATCAGGTGCGTGCGCGCGCCCGGCCCCTGGCGGCCCTCGAAGTTGCGGTTGGTGGAGGACGCACAGCGCTCACCCGGCTTCAGGACATCGTCATTCATCGCAAGGCACATCGAGCAGCCGGATTGCCGCCATTCAACGCCGGCGTCGGTGAAGACTTTGGCGAGACCTTCCGCCTCGGCCTGCGCCCTGACCTGGGTCGAACCCGGCACCACGATCGCCCGCACGCCCTCGGCAACGCGGCGGCCGCGAAAGATCTCGGCCGCATCGCGCAAATCCTCGATGCGCGAATTCGTACAGGAGCCGATGAACGCGAAGTCGATCGAAACGGATTGAATGGGCGTTCCCGGCGTCAGGCCCATATAGCTCAGTGCGCGCATAGCCGCGGCCTCGCGATCGGGTGCGGCCTGTTGCGCGGGATAGGGCACAGTGCCAGTCACCGCGATCGCCTGATCGGGACTGGTGCCCCAAGTCACCAGCGGTGCGACCTCGGAGACATCGAGCGTCAGCTCGCGATCGAACCTGGCATCAGGATCGGAGGACAGAGCAAGCCAGCTCCGTGCGGCGCGCTCCCACATCTCGCCCTTTGGGGAACGGGGACGACCCTTGAGATAATCCAGCACCTTCCGATCCGGCGCGATCACGACGCCGCGCGCACCGGCCTCGACGATCATGATCGAGATCACGATCCGGCCCTCGACGCTCATGTTCGAGACGACGGGACCGCTGAACTCCACAGCGTATCCGGTCGCACCATCGGCACCGATCCGCCGGATCACCTCCATCACGATGTCCTTGGGTGTCACGCCGAGCGGCGCTGCTCCCGTCAGGTGGATGCGCATCGTCTTGAGGCGGCGATAGCGTACCGTCGACGTCGCGAGATAGTGCTCGATGTCGGATGTCCCGATGCCGTAGCCGAGGGCACCGAACGCGCCATAGGCGGTGCTGTGGCTGTCGCCGGCGGCGATCACCATGCCCGGCATGACCAGCCCCTGCTCGGGTGCGACCACATGCTCGATGCCCTGCCGCGGATCGAGGATATCAAAGTATTCGATGCCGAAATCCCTGGCGTTCTCGGCGAAGTAATCGACCTGCCGCGCCGCGCCTCGGTCCGGCATCGCGCGGGTGCGCTGAGCCGCGGTCGGGTTGACGTGGTCGACCACCATCAGCGCGGCCTTCGGATTCCAGACCTTGCGCCCGGCGGCGCGCAGCCCGGCAAAGGCCTGCGGACTGGTATATTCGTTGAGCACGGTACGGTCGACATAGAGCAACACGAGACCGCTATCATCGAGATTGCGGACGACATGGGCGTCGACCAGCTTGTCGTACAGCGTGCGCGCGGCCATCGCGCTTTCCTCCCAGAGAAGACTCGCCGCACCGTGCCGCCCGCGGCACTGGAAATCCAATGTCGTGTTCTGATATCGTTATGCAGAGCTTGCATAAGCGATCCGGAGGCCTCGGAATGGAGATCAACTGGCTGCACGATTTCATCGCGGTGGCGACGACACGCAGCTTCTCGCGGGCGGCAGAGCAGCGCAATTGCTCGCAGCCGGCGCTGAGCCGCAGAATCCAGGCGCTCGAGGTTTGGACCGGCGCGCCGCTGCTGGATCGCACCACTCACAGCGTCAATCTCACAGCGGCCGGCGAAGGGTTTCGCGAGACCGCGGAGGACGTCCTGCGCCGGCTCTCCGCCGGTCGGCTCGACGCTCAGGAGCGGGCCCGCGGCGCGTCCGACGTGCTGAAATTCGCATCGACCAACGCGCTGTCGCTGACCTTCTTTCCCGACTGGCTGCGCGGCATCGAGACCAAGCTATCGTTCGTGCCGAACGTGCAGCTCGTCGCCAATCACATGGAGGCCTGCGAGCGGATATTGCTGGCCGGCGATGCGCATTTCCTGCTCTGCCATTACCACCCGTCGGCGGCCACGGCGCTGGCGCCGTCGCATTTCCGCTCGCTGCATGTCGGGGACGACAGGCTCATTCCAGCATCGGTGCCGATGTCGGGTCGAAGCCGCAAGCCACGTTTCAAGCTGCCTGGCACGGCAGCCGCGCCGGTCCCCTTCCTGAGCTTCCGCCCTGAATCGGGCATGGGACGAATCCTCGAGGCCGTACGCGCGACCTCGCCGCTGGACGCGCATCTGCGCGCAGCCTTCACCTCTCACCTCGCAAAGCTGCTGGTGACGATGGTCCAGGCCGGCCGCGGCATGGCGTGGTTGCCGGAAAGCCTGATCGCCGATCAGCTCGCCTCGGGCGAGATCGTCGCCGCAGGCGGACCGGAATGGTGCGTGCCGATCGAGATCCATGTATTCCGGCCGAAGCTTCGCCTGGCACAGGCCGCCGAGGCGTTTTGGCAGCACATCGCGAAAAGCAGCCGTCAGACCTAACAGAGCCGCGTCCGCGCGCTCCCCTTTACGCCGACTTCTTCTTCGCTTTCGGCTTCGCCGCCTTCGGCGTCGGTTGCGGCTCGGGATTGCCTTCGATCGAGGACAGGCGGCCGGACGTGAACGTGTAGATGCCGGCGCGCGGGCCGGTGGTCCAGGTGACGACGGCAACGCGGCGGCCGATGGCGTCGTTGGAGAGGTTGACGCTCGAAGGCGCGCCGATGCCGCGTACCACGTCGCATTCAGTGTGGCCGAGCGCGACCGTGCCGCCGACCGGCGCGGGTGCCGTCGTCGAGGCATTGGCATCGGCCGGTCCGGGCGGCGGCGCCATGCCGGGACAGGCGCCGTCGGCGCTGACGAGGTCCTCGGGTCCTACGGGCTTGTCAGGAGTCAGCGGCGGCGATTCGATCGAGATGTTCTTGATGAAGAGACGGCCGGGTCTCTGAAACCATTCGGCGTCCTTCGACAACAGATCGGTCCCGCCCGAACAGCCCGCGAGCAGCGGTGCTACGGCAGCCAACGCAATCATGAGCGAGCCGGGAAGCTTTTGATGTCGCACGATAAACTAATTCCCCGCGTGAAGGACCAGCCCTAAGCGATTGTCCCAACATCCCTTTGCGGCACGAAGGTGGCCGAAGCCAGCATCGCCCGAAAAGTGCAAATTATCATTAATTGCGGCTAATTGCGCTTCTGCCACCGGCCACGCTCATCGGCCTGCCAATAGGTGACATCAAATCCCTTCGCCTTGCAATCCGTCCAGGCCGTGCGGGCGAGCGCAAGCGCGTCCGGGTCATCGCCGTTGAACAGCAGCACCATGCGCTCATAGCCCTGTGCGTCCTCCGGCAGCGCGGCATTGTCGATCAGGAAGCGGACATTGGCACCGTTGGGATTGCCGCCCTCGATCGCCAGCACGATCGGCTGATCGGCGGCATCGTTCGCGCGCCATGTCGCGTGCGGCAGGAAGGAATCGTCGCGATAGGTCCACAAATGCCCGTCGAGCGCATCGGCGCGCTCCTCCGAGGTCGACTGCACCACGACACGCCAGCCGCGCTCGAGCGATTTCTCGAGAAGCGGCGGCAACACATTCTCCACCGTCATGTTTTGCAGATGGTAGAACAGCACTTCAGTCATGTCAGGTCATTTGCGCTCGTAATGGTCGGCGACCAGGCGATCGAGCAGGCGGACGCCGTAGCCGCTTCCCCAGCTCTGGTTGATGTCGGTCTTCGGCGCGCCCATGGCGGTGCCGGCGATGTCGAGATGCGCCCAGGGCACCCCGTCGACGAAGCGCTGGAGAAACTGCGCTGCCGTGATCGAACCGCCATGGCGGCCGCCGGTGTTCTTCATGTCGGCAAACTGGGAATCGATCAGCTTGTCGTATTCGGGGCCGAGCGGCATCCGCCAGACCTTCTCCCCGCTCTCGATGCCGGCCGTGAGCAGCCGGTCGGCAAGCTCGTCGTTGTTGGAGAACATGCCGGCATGCTCGGTGCCGAGCGCCACCATGATCGCGCCGGTCAGCGTCGCCAGATCGACCATGAATTTCGGCTTCACCTTCTTGGCGACGTACCAGAGCACGTCGGCCAGCACGAGGCGGCCCTCCGCGTCGGTGTTGATGATCTCGATGGTCTGACCGGACATCGAGGTGACGATGTCGCCCGGCCGCTGCGCGTTGCCGTCCGGCATGTTCTCGACGAGGCCGATGGCGCCGACCGCGTTGACCTTCGCCTTGCGCGCGGCGAGCGCATGCATCAGGCCGACGACGCAGGCTGCGCCTCCCATGTCGCCCTTCATGTCCTCCATGCTGCCGGCCGGCTTGATCGAGATGCCGCCGGTGTCGAAGCAGACGCCCTTGCCGACGAAGGCGACCGGTGCCTCGTCCTTCTTGCCGCCATCCCAGCGCATGATCACGGTGCGGCTCGGCCGCGCCGAGCCCTGGCCGACGCCGAGCAGCGCGCCCATGCCGAGCTTCTGCATCGCCTTGACGTCGAGCACGTCGACCTTGACGCCGAACTTGCGGAGCTGACTGGCTCTTCGCGCGAATTCCTCGGGGAAAAGCACGTTCGGTGGCTCGTTGACGAGGTCGCGCGCAATGACCACGCCATCGATGACGTGGCCGGCCGAGGCAAACACCTTCTTCGCAGCACCGGCATCGCCGACCGCGAGCGAGACGTCGGCACGCGCGCCGCCCTCCTCGCCGTCCTTCTTCTTGGTCTTGTAGCGATCGAACTTGTAAGCGCGGAGTCGCAGGCCCGAGGCGACCGCAACCGCCTGCTCGCTCGTCATGGCGCCATCAGGCAGCTCCGCCATGATGGTCATGGCGCTGGTGCCAGCGGGCAGCTTGCTCGCGGCCACCCCGCCGAATTTAAGGAGATCATTCGCCTTCAGGCCGGTCGCCTTGCCGGCGCCGATCACGATCAGCCGGGTCGCCTTCACCCCCTCGGGCGCCAGAATGTCCAGCGCGGCGCCACTTTTCCCTTTGAAGGCGGCGGCAGTAGCCGCGCGCTTCACGAGGTCGACGGCGCCACCCAGCGCCTTGGCCGTCGCCGGGCCGAGCTTCAGGCCATCGTCGCAAAACACGACCAGGATGCCACGGGGGGCGGCAGACAACGGGACAAAGCCGACCTTGATGGCATCGGACATGGATAACTCCTCCAAAACATGGGGCTTTTCGTCGTTCGGGAGTTCCAGTCACAAACCGGCTGAACGGCGATTCACTGAGGCTTCCCCCACTATGGGCCAGCGGCCCGCCCGATGCCAAGCGCCGCCGTGGCCGCGGGGCCACAACGACCGAAATATTAACCATGTAATGAGGGTGCCATGGGGCAGCCATTTTGTTGACGGATCAAAGGGATGGTAGTGAGAGAATGAACCGCCGGAAGGGCTGTTGGCCGACCTTGGGGATCCCCTGACGGGGATTGGTTGGACCGCCGGAATTCTGGTCGACATTGGGGCTTGGTGGGAATTCGTGCGATAGCGCATGGGGTCGATCGATAGGTATATCTTCCGCACGACGCTGGCGTCGTTTGCGCTGGTCCTGGTCAGCCTCACCGGCGTGATCTGGATTACGCAGGCGTTGCGCGGCATCGACCTGATGACGAGCCAGGGTCAGACCATCCTCACCTTCCTCGGCATCACCAGCCTCGTGATTCCGGCCTTGGTCCTGATCATCTCGCCGATCGCGCTGATGATCGCGATTTCGCACACGCTGAACAAGCTCGCGACCGATTCCGAGATCATCGTGATGAATGCCGCCGGCTTCTCGCCGTTCCGGCTGTTCTATCCGTTCTTCTACGCCACCTGCGTGGTGGCGTTGCTGGTCGCCTTCATCGCGGCCTATCTCGCCCCCGACGGCATGCGGCGGATCAAGCAGTGGGACGCCGAGATCACCGCCGACGTGCTCACCAACATCCTGCAGCCCGGTCGCTTCGCCCAGCTCGACAGGAACCTGACGATCCGGATCCGCGAGCGCCTGCCCGGCGGCATTCTCGCCGGCATCTTCATCGACGACCGCCGCGATCCGAACGAGCGCGTCTCGATCGTCGCCGAGCACGGCGAGGTCGTGAAGAACGAGACCGGCTCGTTCCTGGTGCTGGAGACCGGCAATCTCCAGCGCTTCGAGGCGGGCAAGCGCGATCCTGCGCTGGTGGCGTTCGGCCGCTACGGCTTCGATATGTCGAAGTTCTCCAACCAGGGCCGCGACGTCACCCTCGGCATCCGCGAGCGCTATCTGTGGGAGCTGTTCTCGCCGTCAGAGAACGACCCCGTCTACAAGCAGATTCCCGGCCAGTTCCGCTCGGCCCTGCATGACGGCATCCTGGCGCCGATCTATCCGTTCGCCTTTGCCGTGCTGACCTTCGCATTCCTGGGGGCGCCTCGCACCACGCGCCAGAGCCGCAATTTCTCGATCGCCTCCTCGATCGTCGCGGTGTTCGGCCTGCGCATGGCCGGCTTCGCCTGTTCGGTGATGGCGGTGAAATCGCCGGGCGCGGTGCTGGCCCAATATGCGATGGTCGTGGGCGCGATCGGGATCGGGCTCGCCATGATCATCGGCGGCGTCGTGGTCGAGCCGCCGCCTGGCCTGATGGAGGCCATCAACAGGTCGAACGCACGGATCGCGCGGCTGTTCGGACGTCCGGCCACCGCATGAGCATGCTCACCAACACACTCGGGCGCTATTTCGCCGGCCGCTTCGTGGTCGCGGCGCTCGGCGTCTTCGGTGGCATTTTCCTGCTGCTGGTGCTGGTCGACTACATCGAGATGGTGCGCAAGACCTCAGGCCTGGCATCCGCCTCCGCGATCATGGTGGCCGAGACCTCGCTGTTCCGGGTGCCGCAGCTTTTGGAGAAGCTGACGCCGTTCTGCATGCTGATCGGCGCCATGACCTGCTATCTCGCCCTCTCCCGCCGGCTCGAGCTGGTGGTGGCGCGCGCTGCCGGCATCTCCGCCTGGCAGTTCATCTCGCCGGCGCTCGGCAGCGCGCTCTTGATCGGGGTGATCGCCACCGTCGCCTACAATCCGATGTCGGCCAATTTGCGCGAGCTGTCCAAGCGGATGGAAGCCGAGCTGTTCGGCTCGGCGCCCGGCGGCGGCATCCAGGACGCCTCCGGCTTCTGGCTCAATCAGGTGACCAACGACGGCCAGACCATCATCAATGCGGCGCGCAGCGAGCAGCAGGGTATCCGGCTCACCGGGCTCACGCTGTTCCGGTTCGACCCGGACCAGCACTTCAAGGAGCGGGTCGAGGCGCGCGAGGCGACGCTCGAGGCCGGCCGCTGGCTGTTCAAAGGCGTCCGCCGCTTCTCGCTGGACGCACCGCCGATCGACCAGGCCAGCCTGGAGATCCCGACCACGCTGACCGAGGCGCAGGTCCGCAACAGCTTTTCCACCCCTGAGACTGTGTCCTTTTGGCAACTACCGAGCTACATCCGCTCGTCGGAAAGCTCGGGCTTCGCGACAGCCGGATACCGACTCCAGTATCAGAAGCTTCTGGCACAGCCGTTTTTGCTCGCGGCCATGGTGATGCTCGCGGCCTCCGTGTCGTTGCGCTTCTTCCGGATGGGCGGCGTGCAGAAGATGGTTTTGAGTGGCGTGGGCGCAGGCTTTCTGCTCTACGTTCTGTCGAAAGTAACTGAGGATTTGAGCAAGGCTGAGTTGATGCATCCGATCGCTGCGGCGTGGTTGCCCGTTGTGGTGGGCGGCCTCACCGGCTTTTTGGCCTTGCTCTATCAGGAGGACGGATAGTGACTGCCGTCCACCGAGGGCTCGTGTCTCGTTTGACGCGGCGTACATTGGTGCGCGCGAACGGGTGCGGCTTGTCCGTCCGCAGGCTCCTGATTGCCGTCGTCGCCGCCGCCTCGCTCGGCGGGTTGATCGACGCTGCCGCCGTGGCGCCGGCCCAGGCCCAGAGCTTCACCTACAATCCGCTGCCGCCGCGTCCGAAGCCGCCGAAGGCGGCCAACGACAACCAGATGCTGGTTCAGGCGACCGAGGTCGATTACGACTACAACAATTCGCGCGTCTCCGCGGTCGGTAACGTCCAGCTGTTCTACAACGGCACCAGCGTCGAGGCCGACCGGGTCATCTACGACCAGAAGACCAAGCGGCTGCATGCCGAAGGCAACATCCGCATGACGGATGCCGACGGCAAGATCACCTATGCGGAGATCATGGATCTCTCCGACGATTACCGCGACGGTTTCGTCGATTCGCTGCGCGTGGACACCGCCGACCAGACCCGCATGGCCGCGAGCCGCGCCGACCGCTCCAGCGGCAACTACACGGTGTTCGAGAACGGCGTCTATACCGCCTGCGCGCCGTGTAAGGACGATCCGAAGAAGCCGCCGCTATGGCAGGTCAAGGGTGCGCGCATCATCCACGACCAGCAGGAGAAGATGCTGTATTTCGAGACGGCGCAGCTCGAATTCTTCGGCGTGCCGCTCGCCTACATGCCCTATTTCTCGACCCCCGACCCGACCGTGAAGCGCAAGTCCGGCTTCCTGATGCCCGGCTACTTCCCGGGCACGACGAACACGGGCTTCGGCGTGGAGGTTCCCTATTATTGGGCGATCGCGCCCGACATGGACGCAACCATCACCCCCCGCTTCATGACGCGGCAAGGCGTCATGCTGCAGGGCGAATTCCGCCAGCGCCTGATCGACGGCGCCTACCAGATCCGCGCTTACGGCATCGACCAGCTCGATCCCGGAGCATTCGCCGGGCTGCCCGGCGACCGCCAGTTCCGCGGCGCCGTCGACACCAAGGGCCAGTTCGCGCTGAACGACAAATGGGTCTGGGGCTGGGACGGCGTCCTGATGTCCGACTACTATTTCTTCTCGGACTACCGGCTCTATCAGTACCGTGATCCGCTCGGCTCGTTCCTGCTGCTGCCGACGGAAGCGCTGTCGCAGCTCTATCTGACCGGCGTCGGCAATCGCAGCTTCTTCGATGCGCGCACGATGTACTGGCTGAGCTATTCCGGCAACCAGAGCCAGGTGCCGATCGTCTATCCGGTGATCGACTACTCCAACGTGCTCAACTATCCCGTCTTCGGCGGCGAGTTCAGCTACAAGACCAATTTCGTGAACCTGTCGCGTGACGATGCGGTGTTCGATCCGATCACGACGGTCGCCAACACCAACGGCCTGTGCACTACGGCGTCGGCCGATCCGCTGGCGCGCATGCCCTCGCAGTGCCTGCTGCGCGGCTTCCCGGGCACCTACACGCGCCTCACGGCGGAAGCGCAGTGGCGCAAATCCTTCACCGATCCGTTCGGCCAGATCTGGACGCCGTTCGCGAGCCTGCGCGCCGACGCGATCAACTCCTCGGTCTCCAACCAGCCCGGCGTGTCGAACTACCTGCCCGTCGGCGACACCCAGGCGTTCCGCCTGATGCCGACCGTGGGCCTGGAGTACCGCTATCCCTTCATCAACATTCAGCCCTGGGGATCGACCACCGTCGAGCCGATCGCGCAGATCATCATCCGGCCGAACGAGACCTATGCCGGCAAGCTGCCGAACGAGGACGCCCAGAGCATGGTGTTCGACGCCTCGAACCTGTTCAGCGTCGACAAGTTCTCTGGCTACGACCGCGTCGAGGGCGGTGGCCGCGCCAATGTCGGCGTGCAGTCCACCACGCAGTTCGACAAGGGCGGTGCGGTCAAGGTGCTGTTCGGCCAGTCCTACCACCTGTTCGGCCTGAACTCCTTCGCGGTCCAGGACACCATCAATACCGGCCTGGATTCCGGCCTCGACAAGCCGCGGTCCGATTACGTCGCGAGCGCCAGCTACTCGCCCAACAGCACCTACACGTTCAGCGTCCGCTCCCGCATGGACGAGCAGACCTGGAACGTGCAGCGTTTCGAGGCCGAAGGCCGCGCCAACTTCAATCGCTGGTCGGTCGCCGTGCTGTACGGCAATTACGCAGCCCAGCCGGAGCTCGGCTATCTGACCCGCCGCGAGGGTATCCTGACCTCGGGCTCGATCAAGATCGCGACCAACTGGGTGGTGTCGGGCTCGGCGCGCTGGGACCTCGAGGCCAACAAGATCAACCAGTATGTGCTCGGTGCCGGCTATGTCGACGATTGCTTCGTGCTGGCGGCGAACTATGTAACTTCGTATAGCTATTCCGCGGGCACCGCACCGCCCACGTTGAGCCACGCGTTCATGTTCCAAATCGGCCTGCGCACGCTGGCGACCTCGTCGACGACCAGCAGTTCCGCCGGCCTCCAGTGAACGGGATTGAAGTGCCGGCCGCGCTTGCCCCACCACGACGCGGCTGACATGCGAGCGACATCATGACGACCCCATTGCCTGTCTTCCGCCTCCTTTTCGCCATCGGTGCCGGGCTGATGCTGACCGCCCTGCCCTCGCGGTCGCATGCGCAGAACATCGTCGTCATGGTCAATGGCGATCCGATCACCGATTTCGACATCGAGCAGCGCTCCAAGCTCGACCAGCTGACGACGCAGAAGACCCCGAGCCGGCAGGACGTCATCAACGAGCTGATCGACGACAAGGTGAAGCTCAAGGAAGGCAAGAAGTACGGCGTCGATCCCGGCATCTCCGACATCAACCAGTCCTATGAAGGCATGGCGCAGCGCATGCGCATCTCGCCGGATCAGCTCACCAAGTCGCTCGAATCCAAGGGCGTCCGCCCGGAGACGCTGAAGGGCCGCATGAAGGCCGAGATGGTCTGGACCAGCCTCGTGCGCGGTCGCTTCAAGGAGAAGCTGCTGGTCGGCGAGCGCGACGTCGCGCAGGCCGTGCAGGCCCAGACCGGCGACAAGCTCCAGATCGAGGGCACCGAATACAAGATGCAGCCGATCGTGCTGATCGTGCCGCGCGGCTCGTCGGCGGCGTTCATGGAGACACGGAAGAAGGAAGCCGAGACCTATCGCGCGCGCGTCGGCAGCTGCGAGGAAGCCAACTCGCTGTTCCGCTCGACGCCGAACGCCACCATCCGCGACAGCGTCACCAAGACCACCGCGGAGCTGCCCGAGCCGCTGCGCAAGGTGCTCGACGATACGCCGATCGGCCACCTGACCGCGCCCGAGGTGACCAAGGCCGGCATCGAGATGGTGGTGCTGTGCTCGCGCAAGCCGACCATGATCGACACGCCGAAGAAGCGCGAGGTCCGCGAGAAGATGTATCAGGAGAAGTACGAGAAGACCCAAAAGGCCTATCTCGACGAGCTCCGCAAGGCGGCGATGATCGAATATCGCAATCGCTGATGGTCAAGCCTTCCGCAGCGCGCTCGGCAAAACCCCTCGCCCTGACCCTGGGAGAGCCCGCCGGCATCGGCCCCGACATCACGATCGCAACCTGGCTCAGGCGCCGCGAGTTGAACCTACCCGCCTTCTATCTGCTCGGCGACGAGGCGCTGATCGCGCGTCGCGCCAAAGCGCTCGGCGCCGACGTCAGGATCGCCGCGGTGAGCCCCGGTGAGGCCGCTACCGCCTTCACCGATGCCCTGCCCGTGGTCGCGACCGGCGAGCGCGCGAGCGCCGAGCCCGGCAAGCCCGACGCATCCAGCGCGCCGGCCGCGCTCGCCTCGATCCGTCAGGCGGTCATCGACGTGCGCGCGGGCCGCGCCGGCGCCGTCGTCACCAACCCGATCGCCAAGAGCGTGCTCTACCGCGCCGGCTTCCGCCATCCCGGCCACACCGAATTCCTCGCCGAGCTTGCCGCAGAGAACGGCCGCGTGCCGCAGCCGGTGATGATGCTGTGGTCGCCACAGCTCGCCGTGGTGCCCGTGACCATCCACGTCTCGATGCGCGATGCGCTGGGAGAGCTCACCAGCGAGCTGATCGTCTCGACCGTCCGCATCGTCGCGACCGAGCTGAAGTCGCGCTTCGGCATCGCAAAGCCGCGCATCGCGATCTCCGGGCTGAATCCGCATGCCGGCGAGGACGGATCGCTCGGACACGAGGAGCAGACCGTCATCGCTCCCGCGCTGAAAGTGCTGCGCAACGACGGCATCGAGGCCAGGGGCCCGCTGCCCGCCGACACCATGTTCCACGAGGCGGCGCGACAGACCTACGACTGCGCGGTCTGCATGTATCACGACCAGGCGTTGATCCCGATCAAGACCATCGCCTTCGACGACGCGGTCAACGTCACGCTCGGCCTGCCCTTCATCCGCACCTCGCCCGACCATGGCACGGCGTTCGACATCGCCGGCACCGGCAAGGCCAATCCGGCGAGCCTGATCGCGGCGCTCAAGCTTGCGAGCCGCATGGCCGCTTCGCAAAGCTGATGAGCGCCATCGACGACCTCCCGCCGCTGCGCGAGGTCATTCGCCAGCACGCGCTGTCGGCCAGGAAATCGCTTGGCCAGAACTTTCTGCTCGACCTCAACCTGACTGCGCGCATCGCGCGCGCGGCCGCGCCGCTGGACGAGGCGACCATCGTCGAGATCGGCCCGGGCCCGGGCGGGCTGACGCGGGCGCTGCTCGCGCTCGGCGCCCGCCGCGTCATCGCCATCGAGCATGACGAGCGCGCAATCCCGGCCTTGCAGGATATTTCGGCGCACTATCCTGATAGGCTCGAGATCGTGCATGGCGATGCCATGACCTTCGATCCGCGCCCGCTGCTGTCAGGCGAACGCGCGAAGATCGTCGCCAACCTGCCCTACAACATCGCGACCCAGCTTCTCATCAACTGGCTCACCGTCGAGCCCTGGCCGCCCTGGTACGACATGATGGTGCTGATGTTCCAGCGCGAGGTCGGCGAGCGCATCGTCGCGCGCGAGGACGAGGAGGCCTACGGCCGGCTCGGCGTGCTCGCCAACTGGCGCTGCGAGACCAAGATCCTGTTCGACATTTCGCCGTCCGCCTTCGTGCCGCCGCCGAAGGTCACCTCCTCTGTCGTGCGCCTTAAGCCGCGCGCAGAACCGCTGCCCTGCGATCGCAGGCTGCTCGAGCAGGTCGCGGCCGCTGCCTTCGGCCAGCGCCGAAAAATGCTGCGGCAAAGCCTGAAATCGCTGGGCGTCGATCCCGCGCGGCTCGCGAGCGCCGCCGGCGTCGATGCGACGCGGCGCGCGGAGACCATTCCCATTTCCGGCTTTGTTGCCATGGCGCGTGAATTGGCGGATATACGAAGCGAAGCTGAATAATCGGAATTTCGGAGGAAGGAATATGGCCTTGATGCGCAGGCAGTCCCTGGTCAAGTTCGACGCGCCGTTGTGCGAGACCATCGTCGACACGCCGAAGCCGCAAGGACGCGAGGTGCTGGTGCGCATCGAGCGCTGCGGCCTCTGCCATTCCGACCTGCACATCCAGGACGGCTATGCCGATCTCGGCGGCGGCAAGAAGCTCGACACCACGCGCGGCATGACGCTGCCCTTCACGCTCGGCCACGAGATCGCGGGCGTCGTCGACGAAGTCGGTCCCGACGTAGAAGCCAGCCTCGTCGGCGCAAAGAAAGCTGTCTTCCCGTGGATCGGCTGCGGCCAATGCCGCGACTGCGCCAATGGCGACGAGAATCTCTGCGTCAAGCAGCGCTTCCTCGGCGTCTCCATCGACGGCGGCTTCGCCACCCACGTGCTGGTGCCCGACGCCAAATATCTGCTCGACTACGATCCCCTGCCCGTCAACCAGGCCGCGACCCTGATGTGCTCCGGCGTCACCGCCTATGGCGCGCTCAAGCGCCTGGTCGACCGTCCGCGCCAGCGTAACCTCTTGCTGATCGGGCTCGGCGGCGTCGGCATGATGGGCCTGTCGTTCGCGCAGGCGATGTTCAAGCAGCCGATCACGGTTGCGGACCTCTCACCGGCCGCGCGCGAGACCGCGCTGAAGAACGGCGCCGCCGTCGCCTACGATCCGGCCGAGCCCGAGGTCATCAGGCGCATCCTGAAAGAAACCGAAGGTGGCTTCGACGAGATCGTCGATTTCGCCGGCAACGAGAAGTCGATGGCGTTCGCGGTCGCGGTCGCTGCGCGCGGCGGCAAGATCGTGGTGTCCGGCCTGATGGGCGGCCAGTTCACGCTGCCGATGGTGCAATGGGTCTACAAGCGCATGACCATCGAAGGTTTCATGGTCGGCACGCTAGCTGAGGCCCACGAGCTGATGGCGCTGGCACGCGCCGGCAAGATCAAGCCGACGCCGATGCGCGAGGAGCCGATGGGCGACGTCCAGAAGTGGATCGACGAGCTTCGCGCCGGCAAGGTCGTCGGCCGCATCGTCCTGAAGAACTGACCCACTCCGGCGGCCGGACCGATGCAAGTCTCACCCGCCGCGCGGGAACGCCTGCGGCCGCGCCGCGTTGGCAGCCCATGTCGATCCGTTGCACCGTCGAGAACGCATTCTTCATCGCCTGGAGCTTCCTCGAGAAGAGTGGCGAGCTCGGGCCGCCTGATGTGTCCGCAAACGTCATCCTCGATGCCATCGAAGCCCAGCTCAGGACCGGCGAGCGCCGGCCGTTGATGCTCGCCAACAGGGCGATCGCCATCTACCGCGAGCACGTCGCGCGAAACTGCGCCCCGGACCGACGCGAAGTACGGCTTGGATAATGGTCTTCGCTCGGCTGCCGTGGCGCCGATCAGGACGCCGTCGCAGACGTTCACTGCTGAAGCCGGTGCCGGACGCCCGTAGTTCTCCGGCCGAGAACAGAGTTCAATCTCATCGAGAACGAACGGCACCATTTGGAACGCCGCGAACGTCCATTGCGTTGATCTCACATCAGACAACGATGCAGTCGATGCGCATGACAAAGCCGTTGACGAAAACGATCCGACCTGTTCCCGAGCAGAACCGGAGTCCCAAGGGCGCCGGCAGCGCGCCGTCAGTTCCCGTCGACACCACCAAAGGCCGCCGCGACGACGAGAAGCAGAACATCCGCGAGCAGGCTGCGCATGGCAACCTCACCCAGAACACCAGCAACAGGCGCATGGGATAGACGATGAAGCAAGCGTTGGACGTGACGACTCTCGGCCGATGGTACGATCCCATCTCGGAGCGCTGGATTGAGCCGCGCGATACGCGGACCGCGACGTCGCCGGGTACGGAGGACGACGCCGTCCGCGAGCGTCAAAGGAGATTGCAGGTCGAACGCATCTGGCGCGCGCTGGTCGATTGCTGCGCGCGCGAGTGAGGCAAGTGATACGATTGCAAGGCCGTCGCCATCGATGGCGCCCGCCACGCCGCAGACACCATTATTTTTTCTTGTCGTCGGTCCTGTTCTCGCCCTTGGAGGTATCTTTCATACCGGGTCGATTGGCCCGGTTTACATTCATGCCGGTGGTGTCCATCGCTCCCTTCTCCGTGGCGCCGTTGGTGTTCTCCGGCCTTTCCATGCCGCTCTGCGGAGCGGGCCCGGTATTCTGGGCGGTGACGGACCCTATCATGGCTGCAAACGCGATCGCTGCGGTGAGCGCTTTCATGGGCATCTCCCTCGTCCTATGAATGACGTGCCCGGGAGAGAGTTGTTCCCGTGTTCCAGCCGGGACCGCGCACTGGCCGGTCCCCGCTCACAGCGTCGACTGACGCATCAGGTGCAGACAGGCCGGACTGAAGTCCCCGAGCCGCTGCAAGCACGGCCGTAGGATGGGTGGAGCGAAGCGATACCCATCGTTTCAGCCGCACAGGAGATGGGTTTCGCAAGGGCTCAACCCATCCTACGGGCTGCGGAGACTTGCGGATTTTACGCCTGATTATCTGAGCTGAGCGCGGGGTGCATGAACGTGTGATTATCCGTCGCGGCTTCGTCTGCCACGCGCTGAGCAGCGGCCCGCCGGTCCCCAGCACACGGCATGACGTCTCCTCAGCCGCGATTCAACGGCGGCGGAGGTGAGAAGTTTCCAGGTGCAACGGTCTTCATGGGGAGCAAGGACCCCATCCATCACACGGCTGCTCGGTCGAGCGATGCGGGAGCAGCGATTTCAGCTAAGGGCCCAGGCCGTGTGAAAATCCGGCGACTTGGGGCGCTCCGGCGCATTTCGTGGCCGCCGCGCTTCTCATTCGGTGGAATCGACCTCTTGTCATCTCAGTGGCAACCAGGAGCTTCGTGTAGGCGCTGATTTGGTCGCGCAGAGGCCGCCCTCACGCCTGCATCGCCTCCAGCAATCCGCCTAGGCCAACGATCATCATCACGCGCTTCATGTTGTAGGCGAGCACGTTGAGCGCCATCTCGGCGGCCACCTTTGGCAGCTTTTTCGTGAGAAAG
>NZ_AXAZ01000068.1 GCF_000473065.1 Bradyrhizobium sp. WSM1743 | reverse complement strand
TTTCACCCAGACAATAGGCCAGCATCAGCCGAAGTAACGACACCGCATCTGGAATTTGGCGCCGCCGCACGAAAGCCTTCGTCTGGCGCGCACTTATTTCAAGCTGCGCAGCCCCGCCGAGCTGCGCAACCACTCTCGTCCAGTCCTCGTTCAGAAGCGATTCGTCTGCCATCCCGCCTTGGAATCACGTGTGATTCCAACACTCAAGAATAAACTTAACGCCTATGCGGCCTTCCCTGCGCCCTCGGCACCTTTGAGGGCGATGACTCGCGCAAAGCTCGGGCACGATGTGCCGCGAGAAGGCGAAGCTGTGCGTGAGACCTGGACAGGAATGCGAGATGGATTCGACTCTCGTGCCCCGGACGCAGCGCAGCGCCCCTTCGGCGGTGCGCTGCAGAGCCGGGGTCCATCTCACCGCAGCTTACCCTGCGCAATTGGATCCCGGCTCTGCGCCGCAACGCTTGCGCGTTGCGGCTTGTCCGGGACACGAGGGTTGAGTGCCCTATGGCCTTCCATTCCGTCATTGCGAGCGCAGCGAAGCAATCCAGGATGTTTCCGCGGCCACAGTCTCGATTGCTTCGTCGCAAGAGCTCCTCGCAATGACGGCGGAGAGAACGACCACCCATTACGCCTATCACTCCGCTAGCGTCGCCTCCACGAATCCGCGCGGATCAGCGCAGAACTCCCGCATGACGCGGTAGTGATCAGTCTCCTCCACCGTCACGGGCTCGAGGCCATACTTTGTCAGCCGCAGCAACCGCGCATTGGGATACGCCATCAGCATCGGCGAATGGGTCGCCATGATGACCTGGCAATTGCGCGAAGAATCCATGCGATGCAGCAGCTTCAGAAACTCCATCTGGCGCGCCGGCGACAGCGCCGATTCCGGTTCGTCGAAGATGAAGATGCCCTGCCTCTGGCATCGCTCCTCGAAAAAGCGCAGAAAGCCCTCTCCGTGGGAGTACGACAGAAAATCGGGCGGCATGTCCGAGACTTCGTCGAGATATCTTGCAACGGAGAAGAAGGTCTCAGCTCGGAAGAACCAGCCGTTGGTGATCTTCGGCACCCAGCCGGCGCGAAGTGCGGTCGACAATTCCCCAGCCATGATCTCACGCGCATTGGAATGATCGACCGCGCGATAGCCCTTGCCGCCGCCGGCGTCGTCATAACCGGCAAGTGCTGCAATACCCTCCAGGATGGTCGATTTGCCAGTGCCGTTCTCGCCGACGATGATGGTGATCGCGGTGTCGAAGCTCAGGTCGAATTCTTCGCTGAAGATCGGGAGACAGTATGGATATACTTCCCAGTCCGGGACCAGCGCGCGGTCGAGCCAGACGCGCCGCAGATAGGGAGCAGGCAGCCTGATGTCACGCTGTCGCCCTCGCATAACAACCACCTCCCTGCCTTGACCAAGAACTACCGTCACAGGAACATATCAGGAACAATCATCTTGAGGAAGTGGTTTGCGGGCGAACGACAAGTCTACTCCAGCACCTCCAGCACCAGCTCCATCGTCATCAGCACGGGATTATCGCCGCGGATCAGACGGCCCTCGGCGATGCCGCCGGTGTAGTCGATCAGGGCAACATCGAGCGCAGCTTCCGCCGCGCCGGAAGTGCCGGGCGCGATCGTCCCCGCTGTTATCGCCAGCTCCGTCGCGAACGGCTCGGTCACGCCGCCATGGCTGAAGCGCGCCCCGATGGTCGAGCCGACCCCGCCATGGATCTTCGCGCGGGCAATGCCGTGCGCGCGGCAGAACTCTTCGAGGCAGAAAGCAAAGTCCTGATTGGGCCGCAACCGCAGCGCGAAGGCACGGCTCGTCGTGCGCGCGCCGGTGCTGGCAGCCGCCACCGGCCCGAACAGCTTGAAGTTGGTCTCGCCATCGGGCTCGGCCGTGAACATTGCACCATCGATCCCGAACGCCGCGACCTCAAACGGCTCGGCGACGATGGTCTCGTCCGGCAGCATGTGGCCGCCGCTCGTCTTGCCGTCCGCTTCGGTCCAGAGCCCATGGCAATGAAAGAACGGCGCGCCGTCGCGCGTGCCGAGCGTCATGCTGCCGAGCTTCGTGCGCGTAGCGCCAGCCGGCCGGAAGGTCTCGCTGTAGAACGCCGCGTTCTCGCCGGTCTTCGACAGCGCCGGCATGACATAGGCGAACGGCCCGAGCACACCGTGCCGAAAGTTCAGCACGCCGCCGGCAAAGCCCTCCGCGGCAAAGCCGCGCCGCGCAGCCTCCAGCAGCGGCACACCCGCCTGAAGCGTGAACGTGAAGGCACGCCCCCTCGCCTCCACCCATTGAATGCGTTCGGCGGCAGGCGCGCCCGGCTGCTTGATCCTCCGCATCGCGTCCGCTCAGCTTGCCCTGGTCTTGTCGAGGTCGAGCAACCCGCGCGCTTCGAGCTCATCGCGCACCATGCGCTTCGGCACCTTGCCGTAGCCGGATTTCGGCAGCGCCTCCCAGAAGAAGAACCGCTTCGGCATCTTGTAGCGCGGCACTTTTGGCGACAGGAACGCCGCCATCTCGGCTTCGCTCACCGGCTTCGCGCCCTCGCGCGCGACGCAGACGGCAACGCCGACCTCGCCCCAGGTCGCATCTGGCACGCCGAGCACGGCAACTTCGCCGATCGCGGGATGGGTCAAGATCTTCTCCTCGATCTCGCGCGGATAGATGTTGGAGCCGCCGGAGATGTACATGTCGGAGGCGCGCCCGGTGATGTAGACGAAGCCCTCCTCATCCATGTGGCCGAGATCGCCGGTGCGGAACCAGCCGTTGCGGAACGCCTTCGCGTTGGCTTCGGGATTGTCGTAATACCCGGCGAACACGGCTGGCCCGATCACGCAGATCTCGCCGCTCTGGTTGGCTTTGAGCTCGCGGCCCTCGTCGTCCTGGATCGAGACCTGCATGCCGGTACGCTCGAATCCGCAGGTGCCGATCTTCGCATGCGGGCGGTCCTCGGGATCGTGCAGCGCGGCCGGCAGCACGGTGATGTTGCCGGTGACCTCGCCAAGGCCAAAATACTGCACGATCACCTTGCCGAGCTTCTTCAGCGCGGCCTTCTGATCCTCGCGATACATCGGCGCGCCGGCATAGACGACCTGGCGCAGCGAGGAGTGATCGTATTTGTCAGCGGCGGGATGCTCGACCATCATCTTCAGGATGGTCGGCACCGTGAAGAGATTGCTGACGCGATGCGCCTCGATCAGACGGAACGCCTCGTTGATGTCGAATTTCTCTGTAGGCAGCAGCACGGTGCGCGCGCCGCGCGCGGTCTGCATCAGCTGATGCACGCCGGCGCCATGCGACAGCGGCGCCACCACCAGCGAGGCATCCTGCTCGGTCGTACCGGGCGTCAGATCGGCGAGATGATTGGTGACGACGAATCCCATCTGCCCGTGGGTCAGCACCGCCGCCTTGGAGCGGCCGGTGGTGCCGGAGGTGAAGAAGAACCAGCAGGGATCGTCGTGCTCGACGGCGACATTCTCCACGGCAGCTCCGGTATGCGAGGCGATGGCGTCAGCCACCGAGCGCTCAGCGAACGCGGCCTTGCCGTCGATGCTCCAGGTGAATTCCAGTGCGCCGCCCTTCACCGCCGCGGCGTGCTCGGGAAAATCGACATGGCACAGGAACGCCTTGGCGCCGGAGGCCTGCGCGAGATAGCTGACCTCGTCCGGCATCAGGCGGAAATTGGTGGGGACCCAGACCGCACCGAGCCGGAACGCGGCGAACATCGAAACGAACATCTCGTCGCCATTCTTGGAATGGACGAGGATGCGGTCGCCCTTCGCAATGCCGCGCGCAGCGAGCGCCGCGGCCAGCGCCGAGACCTGCGCATCGACCTCGCGCCAGGTCCAGGATTTGTCACCCCAGACGAAGCCAGGGCGCGCTCCATGCCGCCGCGCATTCTGGGTCAGCATATAGGCGAGATTCATGACGCGGCGGGACATGCGCAGGGGCTGCATCGGGCTTCCTCTTCGACGACGGGCGGCATGCGAGCCGCCCGCTCATTGCAGCCCATTTATCGCCAACGCCAGCGCCCCTGCAAGGCCTGCCGCGGACCAGCCCTACGGCTGCTTGAACGCAAACGGCGCGGCCGTGATGGCCTTCGTCTTCCAGCAGGCTTGCGGACCAAAGCCGCCGCAGAAGCTGCCATGCAGATCGAAGCGGACGGTGCGCGCGGCGCCGCGCTTCACCGGCGGGGCCATGATCTTGTAGCGCAGCACATAGCCGTCAAACACCTCGCGCACGCTGCCATCCGGCAGTGTCACCAGGATCTTCAGGACGCAGCCGCCGGTTCCGCAATAGGTCGTCTCGCGATCGCCGCATTTGGTGTCCTGGAAATCGACGATGTAGTCCTCGCGACCATCGCCGGTCAGATCGATCTTGCGCACGGTATTTGGCGCGAAGGTCACCTCGCCACCCTCCTGGCTATCGCATTCCTCATTGGCGTAGCGCACCGCCTTCTGCACGCCGGGTGGATAGTCAGCGGGATTGAACGGTTTTGCATCGTCGGCACGCGCGCCAGCCACGAGCAAGGTGAGCAAGAGGATCAGATATCGCATTGGCGTTGGTCGCAGCTACAATCGCAATCGTTCAGGGAATTTTAAACATGATCGGCGCAACCTCGCTCAGTTCTCGCGTACAGAGTGCCGCATCATGGTCAAAGCGCCCGCCCTCCTCCTGTTGTCGCTGGCGCTCGCCGGATGTGCCGTGGCGCCACAGACGCGTCTGGCTTCCGATCCCGCCTTCAAGCCTGCGCGCTATGCCTGGGATGGCGCCGGTGAGGATCCCAATCGGCCGCGCGCTGCCTCGCAGCCAACACGGGCCGCTGCCCGCTCCGAGCGCGGCAGATCGCAAGCCGGGCTTCAGCCCTATTCCAAGGAATGGTGGCAGGCGCAGGACAACACCGAGGCCGAGCAGGACACCAGGGTCAACCGCTCCCTGGTCATCTGCCAGGGTTGCCTCCGCCCGCAGCCTCAGGCCGAAGATTCCAGGCTGGCCAAAGCGACCGATTGAACCGAACGGCCTCAGATCGGAAACCGCCGACCGGACCGTGCGTTACGACTTCGTGCGCGAGGCGCGCAGCTGCAGGGCAACAATATGAGCGACGTCATCAACAATAAAGCCCATCACCGCTATGAGCTCGAGGTGGAGGGTCATCTTGCGACCGAGCACTACAAGCTCGATGGCAATGTCATCACGTTCGAGCATACGGACGTGCCGAAGGAACTTGGCGGCAAGGGCATCGGCTCGAAACTGGTGCAAGGCGCGCTCGACCAAGTCCGCGCCGACGGATTGAAGCTGATCCCGCAATGCCCGTTCGTGAAGGCGTGGATCGACAAGCATCCGGACTATGCGGATCTCGTGACACGATGAATGCGCAGGCCCACCGCCCGTGGCCGGCGGGCCTGCCGATATCTACGGCCTATTGTCCGTGCTTGAGCAAGTCCTGATCATTCATATCCCAGTCCTGCCACAGCTGGAGTATGCCGAGCAGCACCACCACCGCACCGAGGCTCGTATGATAGATGCGGAGAAAGCCCTCACCGGAATAGCCGATCGCGTATGGCGAGGCGATGAGCCACAGTCCGACCAGGATCGTCGTCACCTCTTGCCAGCGCTGCAAGGCGACATATTCGAGCTGGCTGAGGCCAAACACGACCAGACCGATCGCGACCGTGTTCAGGATTGCCGTCTGGTGTCCGGTGATCGCCTGATCCTGGATCGGAAACCACGGCGAAGCCACGATCACTGCGCCAAGCAGCATCCCGCACCAGTCTTCCCATGTTCGATGAGTACTCAAGAAACCAGAGTCCGACATCGTACCCTCCTACACAAGAGGCATACGTCTGCGGCTGGCGATCATGACACTCCGAATGTCTAGCGACCCTGCCGGCCGCATTCGGGCGTATGTCCTCTCATGGACGTGGGAACCGAAGTTCGGCTTGCAAGAGCGGTACCGAGGATTATTTGCAGTTGCCGCACCATGCTCGCAACGCGCGATCTCCATACTGCACTGCGGTCGCGGCAGTGCGCATTTGCATATACCTCCTCTGCGCCAATCTCCCTTGGTCTTACCTTGGCAAGAGCGGCGTCAGCCTCCTAAATCAGAAGGAAATTTGCATTTCGGAAGGACCCACATGGCGGCTTCGGTACGCGACAACAAGGACAGGAGGCGCTTCGAGCTCGATGTCGGCAACGACATCGCCTTCGCCAATTACCGGCTCACGCCGTCCGCCGTGATCATCACCCACACCGAGACGCCGCGCGCACTGCGGGGCCGCGGCATCGGCTCCGAGCTGGTCAGGGGCGCGCTGGACCTGATCCGGCGCGACGGCAGGAAGGTGATCGCCGGCTGCGGCTTCGTCGTCGACTATCTCGACAGGCATCCGGAGGATGCGGATTTGGTCGCCTGAAAGCAAAAGGACCCGCGCGATCGCGGGCCCCTGCGATACGACCTGGCGATCGATCAGTGCTTGATCTCCGGCGGCAGCTTGCCGCCATTGGCGGCGAGCTTCGACATCACCTGCTTGTGCAGCCAGACATTCATGCTGGCCGAGTCGTTCATGTCGCCGCTATAGCCCAGCTCCTTGGCGAGATCCTTGCGCGCAGCGAGGCTGGAATCGATGTCGAGCGCCTTCATAAGGTCGACGATCGAGGTACGCCATTCCAGCTTCTCGCCCTTATGTGCGGCCGCCGCCTTGTCGACGATCGCGGCGACGTCGACCGCGGCCATGGGCGCGGAGGCCGGCGCCGAAGCGCTTGGTGCCCCTGCGGGCGCGCCGGGCGAAGCGGTGCCACCGGCGGGCGCGGCGGAGGCCGGCTGGTTGCCGAAGATCGCGCTCATGATTTTCCCGAAAATGCTCATGTCTGCTCCCCGAAAAGGATCCGTTGGAAGGCCTTGAGTGGCACTTATAGACGAAGTTACTGCGTCGCGCCCGCGAAGTTCCGCGAACGACCAGCAGCATCAGCTTATCTGCGGCGAAATGACGACAGAATGACGTCGTCGTGGTTGCGCCGCGACATCGAATTTCACCCAAGCGTGAGGACAGGACTCGGACTTGGGGAGTATGGTTGCCGTTCAGCTCGCGATGCCATCCGGAATTCGCGTCTGGTCGGTATCGCGAGATTTCAGAGAATGGCGGCCACTTGCGCCGTTTGCCGGCGCCGGACTCGGCCGTCCGGCAAGGGAGCTAGCGACCATGGCCACACTCTACCAGGGCAATGTCCCTACGATGGCCCAGCCCTCGGATGCGGCTGGACCAGTGATCCGAACCATCCAATTGTCCGATCTGCACGACGCGCTCAGGCGCGGCTGGGAAGACTTCAAGGCCGTTCCGAGCCACGCCATCATCCTTTGCGTGATCTACCCGGTGCTCGGCCTCGTGCTCGTCCGCGTGGTCATGGGCTATTCGGTGCTGCCGCTGTTGTTTCCGCTGGCTGCCGGCTTCGCGCTGATCGGGCCCTTCGCGGCGCTCGGGCTCTACGAGCTCTCCAGCCGGCGCGAGCGCTATGAACCGGCCAGCGCCTGGGATGCCATGGAGGTGCTGCGCTCGCCTTCGTTCGGTGCGATGCTCGGCCTCGGTACGTTGCTGCTCGCCCTGTTCGTCACCTGGGTTGCGACCGCGCAGGCGATCTATGTCGCGGCGTTCGGCTACGAGGGCGTCAGCGGATTCTCGGACTTCATGATGCGCGTGCTGACGACGCAACAAGGCTGGTGGCTGATCGTGGTCGGCTGCGGCACCGGCTTCCTGTTCGCGCTCGCCGCGCTTTGCATCAGTGTCGTCTCGTTCCCCTTGATGCTCGACCGCCATGCCGGCGCGTTCGAGTCGATGGTGACTTCGCTGCGCGTTGCCGCAAGAAACCCGGTGCCGATGGCGGCCTGGGGCCTGATCGTGGCGGCGCTGCTCGCGCTCGGCACGATACCGGCCTTCCTCGGCCTCGCCGTGGTGGTCCCCCTGCTCGGGCACGCCACGTGGCACCTCTATCGCAAAGTGATCGTATCCGATCCGGGCGCGCGGCCCTTACCGCCCCCGCCGCATCGTCCGCGCAAGCCGGCCGCTGATTTTCCGGCCAATCTCTTCCCGTGGCGGAATCGAACCGACGCTTGACGATCTCGTGACCTCCGATCCTGCCCGGCTGCGGGCAGGATCGGCCTGTCATGCGCCTTGCTTTGGCCGCGGTTACAATCAAAATTGCGCCGCCGGTCGGATCACTTCACGGAATCAATTTCATCTGATGACCCCGACGATTTCTCGTCTCGCTCTCGCAGCCTTCGCCCTCTCCGTGTCAATCCTGTCCGCCCAGCCAGCGCTCGCCGCGGCTGCCTGCGGCTCGGGCAATTTCGACGCCTGGCTTGCGGATTTCAAAACCGACGCTGCGGCGAAAGGCATCTCGCAGCAGGCCATTACTGCCGGGCTTGCCGGCGTGACGCTCGATCAGAGCGTGCTCAACCGCGACCGCTCGCAAAAGGTCTTCAGCCAGACCTTCGAGGAGTTTTCCGGCCGCATGGTGCCGCCACGCATGCAGCGCGGCTCCAACATGATGAAGCAATACGGCTCCGTGCTGTCGCGCATCGAGCAGGCCTATGGCGTGCCCGGCGAGATCTTGGTTGCGATCTGGGGTCTCGAGACCGATTTCGGCGTCAACACCGGCAAGTTCGCAACGATCCGCTCACTGGCAACGCTTGCTTATGACTGCCGGCGCTCCGAGCAGTTTCGCGCCGAGCTGATGGATGCGCTGCGCATCGTCCAGCGCGGCGATCTTGCGCCTGGTGACATGAAGGGGGCCTGGGCCGGTGAGCTCGGCCAGACCCAGTTCATGCCGTCGTCCTGGATCAAATATGCCGTCGATTTCGACGGCAACGGCAAGCGCGATCTCCTGCACAATGCGCCCGACGTGCTCGCCTCCACCGCCAATTATCTCGCCGGCTATGGCTGGCAGCGAGGCAAGGATTGGCAGCCGGGTAGCCCGAACTTCGCAGTGCTGCAGCAGTGGAACAAGAGCGAGGTCTATTCCAAGACCGTCGCTTATTTCGCAACCCAGCTGGCTCACGCCCCCTAAGCCCCACTCGGCTACACCCAGCTCCGGACCGCTCGGCAACCAGCCTCTCCAGAGGCCGGGGACGCACCTGTCTTTATACATCGTTGCGATCTCGGCTGACTGACTATCAAGGTCGGATCGGAATCAGCGACCATTTCGCATAAGAATGAACATTTATTCATTTATAGAATTCCTTGTTCTATGCGAATTACGCAGGCAAGACTTGAGTTTAGATGCTGATGGATCTGCTTTCAGATCACCCATCCGCAACATATTTCAGCAATGATAGATGTCACTCGATTTGCACTAACCTCGTGATTCCACGGCCATTTAACCACTTGAATCGTTGCATTTGCTGGCTCTTCTAGGCGGAATGCCAAAGGGTTAAGCGTGTCTTACCCGCGCTATGCACTCAGCGCCTAGCTGCATCGCAACATCGGAACTTTCGCACTGCACCACTCTCACCTATATCATTTCAACGATGGGGCCTTAAGCAAAGGCTGAATCGAACTACAGGAGACTACCAATGCTGCTCTCGCTCATCCGCATGATCCAGGCTTTCCGGGATTATCAGCGCAATGTTGCCGAGCTGTCCCAGCTCAGCGATCGCGAATTGGCCGATATCGGCCTCGATCGCTCGGACATCCCGCGCGTTGCCGCCGGTCAGTATCAGGGCTGATATCGTTCAGCCCTTCACCGGAACGGACCGATAGCGCCCGCCTCGTGCGGGCGTTGTCGTTTCCGGAGGCAGAAAACTCGATCTCGGCGATTCCACTCGTCGCCGAAAAGCGCTACCTGTCCGCCTCATGACAGGACCCCAATCCAACATTGTGCACGTGATCGGCGCCGGCCTCGCCGGTTCCGAAGCTGCTTGGCAGGTCGCCAAAGCCGGTGTGCCCGTGGTGCTGCACGAGATGCGGCCAGACCGCATGACCGAGGCGCACCGCACCGACGGACTCGCTGAGCTCGTCTGCTCCAATTCGTTCCGCTCGGACGATGCGGCCAACAACGCTGTCGGCCTGCTTCATGCGGAGATGCGCCGGCTCGGCTCGTTGATCATGCGCGCGGCCGACGCCAACCAGGTGCCCGCCGGCGGCGCACTCGCAGTCGACCGCGACGGCTTCTCGGCGACCGTCACCAAGGCGCTGAATGACCATCCCCTGATAGAGATCGCACGTGGCGAGGTCGCCGGCCTGCCGCCGGCCGAGTGGAGCAACGTCATCGTCGCCACCGGCCCCCTCACCTCCGCCCCGCTGGCTGACGCCATCCGCGAGCTGACCGACGAGAACGCGCTCGCCTTCTTCGATGCGATCGCACCGATCGTGCATCGCGAATCCATCGACATGTCGGTGGCCTGGTTCCAGTCGCGCTATGACAAGGTCGGCCCCGGCGGCAACGGCGCCGACTACATCAACTGCCCGATGACCAAGGAGCAGTATGACGGTTTCGTCGCCGCGCTGATCGCCGGCGAGAAGACCGAGTTCAAGGAATGGGAGACCAACACCCCCTATTTCGACGGCTGCCTGCCGATCGAGGTGATGGCGGAACGCGGCCCCGAGACGCTGCGCCATGGTCCGATGAAGCCGGTCGGCCTCACCAATCCGCACGATCCCGCCACGAAGGCCTATGCGATCGTGCAGCTGCGCCAGGACAACAAGCTCGGCACGCTCTACAACATCGTCGGCTTTCAGACGAAGCTGAAATATGGCGAGCAGCAGCGCATCTTCCGCACCATTCCGGGGCTGGAGAAGGCGGAGTTCGCCCGCCTCGGCGGCCTGCATCGCAACACCTTCCTGAATTCGCCAAAGTTGCTCGACGGCCAGTTACGCCTGCGCGCGCAGCCGCGGCTGCGCTTCGCCGGCCAGATGACGGGCTGTGAGGGCTATGTGGAGTCCGCCAGCGTCGGCTTGATCGCCGGTCTCTATGCAGCAGCGGACGCGCGCGGTGAGACGCTTGTCAGTCCGCCGGGTACGACCGCGCTTGGATCGCTGCTCGGACACATCACCGGCGGCCATATTGAGACCATCGAGCCGGGGACACGGTCATTCCAGCCGATGAACATCAATTTCGGCCTGTTCCCGCCGCTTGCGACGGTGCCGACCAAGAAGCCCGACGGCACGCGATTGCGCGGCAACGAGAAGACGGTGGCCAAGAAGCAGGCGCTGAGCGCACGAGCGCTCGCCGATCTCGATCGCTGGATCGCCGACCACCTGCGCATTGCCGCCGCCGCGTGAGTTTTCGATGAGCCTCCCCAAAGACGACGCCGCAGAGCTGTCGGCGCGCTGGACCGAAGGTGTGCTGCTCAAGCGCGACGTGTTTTCGACCGTCGAGCGCGGCCGCTTCCGCAGCAAGAGCAGCGAGATCGATGCGGTGCTGCGCCGGCTCGACGAGGTGCCATGGTGGTCGTTCCTACTGGCACGCCATCTGTTCGCCCGCGAGAAGCATGCGCTGGTGCGCGCCAAAGGCCTCAACGTCGGTCCCGAGCTGCTGTGGGCCGGACGCCGCGCTCTGGTGCGCGGCTTCGTCGACGGCGTCGCACTGCATCTGGCCAAGCCGCATGGCGATCTCGCCTATTTCCGCTCGGCCAAAGCCGTGCTGCGCCGGCTGCGCCGCACCGGCATCTGCCACAACGATCTCGCCAAGGAGCAGAACTGGCTGGTCGGCCGCGACGGCCGGGCCTACGTGACCGACTTCCAGCTCGCCGCGTGCTTTAACCGCCGCGGCCGGCTCTATCGCATCCTCGCCTATGAGGACCTGCGGCATCTGCTCAAGCACAAGCGCTCCTACGCGCCGGAGGCGCTGACGCCGCGGGAGCGAAAGATCCTGGCGAAGAAGTCGTTCGCCGCGAGCCTGTGGCTTGCCACCGGCAAGAAGGTCTATCGCGCCATCACCCGAGGCCTGTTCAACTTCACCGACCGCGAGGGTGGCGGCCGCCGGCTGGTCAACGACGCGCCGGTGCTGGCCGAACTGATCCGTCGGAATCCCGCCGTTCGCGACGCCGCCATCGTCGCCTTTGCCGACCGACGCTCCGGCGTCGGGCTCTATGCCTTCGTCGAAGCCGACGAGACCGCGCTCGAAGGCCAGCTCCGCAGCGAGCTTGCCGCAGCCAAGGGACCGAAGCCGCCTGAGCACATCCAGATCGTGCACGCCCTGCCGCGCAACACCAGCGGCAAGCCACGCACCGAGGTCCTGCAACTCGTCGCCATGAACCAGCTCGACCTGATCGAGCCGATGATGACGAACGAGCAGGACCGCGCCTTCCTCAAGGACATCCTGGAGCAGCGCAAGAACCTGCGCGACCGCTTCAATTTCGAGGCGAACCTGCCAACGAGCTAGCGGCGCCTTGAAGCGTCCACATTGGCGATGGAGAAGCGTTCGAACAAGGCAGGGTCGGCAAAAATTATGGGCGCTCGGGGGACGATGATACATCGTATGGCTGGCGGCATGTTCGCTGGCCTTCTGTTGCTGGCAGGCGCGCCCGCGATGGCCGACTCGCCGGCCGAGCTGATCTCGAGCTTCCGTCTCAAGCATGGTGAGGTCCGCGTCGTCCGCGATGCCACACTCGACCGCATTGCCATGGATCAGGCCCGCGCGATGGCGGCGAAGGACGATCTCAGCCACGACGCGCTCGGCCCGTTCAACCGCCGCGTCGCCCCGGCGGGCGCGGGGCGTGCCGCCGAGAACATCGCCTATGGCTACGACAATTTCGAGAAGACGCTGGGCCAGTGGATCGATTCCTCCGGGCACCGCAAGAACCTCTTGCTGCACAACGCCTCCCGCGTCGGCATTGCGAGCGCCAGGAATGCCAGTGGCAAGCGCACCTACTGGGCCATGGTGATCGCCGGCGATTACGAGCCGAAGGGCAAGGGTAAAGGCAAGAAGGACAAGGAGCCGCTGGTTGCCGTGAAGCGCGAGGCTCCGGCAAGCAAGCCCAAATCCAGCAACTGCCACATCAAGCTGCTCAGCCTCTGCATCTGAGACGAGACTAGGCCGTCTTGCTCGCGGTCCTCGAGGCGTCTAATTCATGCACGAAGGTCGCGAGAAGCGGAGGCGCAAGTGATCGACATCGACCGAATACGCGCCGAGACTCCGGCCACCTCGCGGCTCGCATACCTGCATAACGCCGGCGCGGCTCTGATGCCGGCGCCCGTTGCCGCGGCGATGAAGCAGCATATCGACCTTGAAAGCGATGTCGGCGGTTATGCCGCTGCCGACCGTGAATCCGATCGGCTCGACGCGGTCTACGGCTCGGTCGCGCGCCTGCTCAATGCCGCCCCCGATGAGATCGCACTTGTCGAGAACGCGACGGTTGCCTGGCAGATGGCGTTCTACGCGCTGCCGTTCCGCGAGGGCGACCGCATCCTGACCGCCGAGGCGGAATACGCCGCCAACTATGTCGCGTTTCTTCAGGTGGCGAAACGAACCGGCGTGACGATCGACGTCGTGCCGAGCGATTCCAGCGGCGAGCTCGACGTGCACGCGCTCGAACGCATGATCGACGCGCGCGTGAAGCTGATCGCCATCACCTGGGTTCCGACCAATGGCGGGCTGGTCAATCCCGCCGCGGCAATCGGCAAGCTCGCCCGGGCGCATGGCATTCCCTATCTGCTCGACGCGTGCCAGGCGGTCGGACAGATGGCGGTCGACGTCGAAGCCATCGGCTGTGACATGCTGTCCGCCACGGGCCGCAAATTCCTGCGCGGCCCGCGCGGCACGGGCTTCCTCTACGTTCGCCGGGCGCTGCTGCAACAGCTCGAACCGCCGATGATCGACCATTTCGCAGCGCCCTGGGTCTCGCGCGATGAATATCGGCTCCGCGATGATGCGCGCCGTTTCGAGACCTGGGAGAACAATTACGCGGCCCGGCTCGGGCTCGGCGCTGCCGTCGACTATGCGCTCGACATCGGCATGGGTCCGATCGAGCAGCGCTGCCGCCTGCTCGCGGGCCGCCTTCGCAGCGGCCTCGCCTCCATTCGCGGCATCACCATTCGCGACCTCGGCCGCTCGCCGGGCTCCATCGTCAGCTTCACGATGGATGGGTACGATGCGGACGCCATTGTTCGCAGCGCCGCTGCGGCGGACATCACCATCGGCGCTTCGGATCCGGCGAGCACCCGCATCGACGCCGAGCTCCGCGCGCTGCCGCCGCTCGTGCGGGCCTCCCCGCACTACTACAACACGGAAGCCGAGATCGATCGGCTGATCGGCCATCTGGCGGGGCTGACGCACCGATAGCTCGTACGGCCTGCGCGCTCGGACGGCATCAATCCAATCTGCCGTCACGCGTGGTGCTCATCTCAGGATCTCGTCGTCAGCGCAGATAGTTGATCGGTATCGAACCGCGCGCGCAACTCGCTGATGGCTTTCGCGTCCGGCGTTCCGCTGGCTGTCAGCCTGGCCAGTTCCTCGAAGTAACGTTCGTGCCCCGGCGGTGACACGGTCATGAGAACACGGGCGGGCCTGTCACTGACATTGGTGATGTTGTGGGGCACGCCCGGCGGAATGAAGAGATAAGTCCCGGGCGTGGCCCGTACGACCTCGCCGCCGACGTGCCATTCGCACTCACCTTCGAGCATGTAGAAGGTTTCCTCCTGCACGCGGTGAACATGGAGGCCGGTGGCAAATCCTGGCGGGACCGTCCAGTCGAACATGCTGGTGTGTCGGGTGTCCTCTCCGGTCACCAGGAAAGCCATGGGATGGCCACGCAGCGTGACGCCCCCGCTCCTGCCCGGCCTGCGGATGATCGGTTTTCCACTCATACTGTCCCTCCATGGCTCTTGGCTGCTTCGCGTAAACGGCGAGCCATGGTGCTGCGGACGTCCCGGAAAGTCCTGAATCCGTTCGGAAAATATTGCAAAATACCTGCGAATTATGCCCTTCTTGGATAATGGCCGCGATCCTTGAATTTGGTCCATTCCGCCTCGATACCGATGCGGGGATCCTGTTCCACGGCGCCGAGCCCGCCCCCCTCGGCCAGCGCGCCGTGCTGCTTCTGGCCATGCTGGTACAGCGAGGCGGAGCGCCGGTGTCCAAGGATGCACTGATCGAAGCTGCTTGGCCCGCCCGGGCAGTCGAGGAAAGCAATCTGACCGTTCAAATCGCAGCGCTGCGGCGCACCTTGGCTGCCATCTCCGGAGAGGCACGCTGGATCGAGACACTGCCGCGGCGCGGCTACCGCTACGTCGGTCCGGCCGCCACGACGCTCCCCGCAGATCGCGCGACCGCGGCCCGCGAGCAGCCATCGCTGGCACTGCCCGACCGTCCGTCAATCGCGGTGCTACCCTTTGCAAATCTGAGCGGCGATACCGAGCAAGACTACTTTGCCGACGGTATGGTCGACGACATCATCACCGGTCTATCGCGCATCAACTGGCTGTTTGTGATCGCGCGGAATTCGACGTTCACTTACAAGGGCGCTGCGGTGGACGTGAAGCAGATTGGCCGCGAGCTCGGCGTGCGCTACGTGCTGGAAGGCAGCGTCCGGAAGACCCGCGCGACTGTCCGGATCACCGGACAACTGATCGACGCATCGACCGGAATGCATGTATGGGCCGAGCGCTACGACCGCCGCTCCGAAGACATTTTCGCGCTTCAGGATGATATTGCCCTGTCAGTGGTCGGCGCCATCGCACCAAGCCTCCGGCGCGCCGAGATCAATAGGGTCAAGCGCAAGCGGCCCGACAGCCTCGATGCCTATGACCTCGTCCTGCGGGCACAGCCGGACGTCGATTCCGGCATGCCGGACCAGGTCAGGCAGGCGCTTTTGCTGCTGGAGCGTTCGATCGCCCTGGAACCGGATTATGCGCTGGCGCACGGCAACGCTGCGATGTGCCATCATTGCCTGTTCCTTCGAGCCGGCTTGCAGGAGGTCAATCGCGCAGCGTCCATTCATCACGCGCGCTCGGCGATTGCACACGGGCAGGACGACGCACTTGCCCTTACCTTGGCTGGTTTTTCGATCGGCATGGATGGCCACGATCGTTCGGCGGCGTTCACTGCGCTCGATGCTGCGCTCGCCATCAGCCCATCATCTGCGCTGACCTACATCCTCGGCAGCGTCATGCTCGGCTGGGGCGGAGATTCAGACCGTGCCATCGAATGGAGCGAGCGAGGCATACGGCTCAGTCCGTTCGATTCCTGGGCTTTCGCCGCGTTCGACGCACAGGCCCTCGGGCACTTTCATCGTGGCCGATTTGAGGAGGCGTGTCGCGCGGCCTATCGCTCGGTTCAAGCCAATCCTCGCCACAGCATCACCTATGTCCAATTGGCTGCCGCGCTGGCAAAGCTTGGACGCTTGCAGGAGGCGCGAGCGGCGGCCGCGCGGGTGCTCGAGCTGCATCCGACGTTTCGCTACGGCCGCCAATTCCAGGGGGTTAACTGCACACCAGCGCTTGCAGCGTCTCTTGGCGAGGCGCTTCGCGCTGCAGGTCTGCCAGAGTAGCGGTCAATCGGTCCATACGCGTACAAGCTCAGGTGCAGCGCGCGCTCAGTCCTGATGCGCTGAGCCTCGCCATGACCTCGTTGAGATGCGCGCTGTCACGGGTCTCGATGACCAACTGCAGCAGCGTCGCCTTGGCCGGAAGGTCGGAGAAGGTCCGCTGGTGCGAGACCTCAATGATGTTGGCGCCGGCTTCGGCCAGCAGCGCCGCCACGGCGGCCAGCTGCCCGGGGCGATCAGGAATATCGAGCGAGAGCTGGGTCAGCCGCCCCTCGCGCGCAAGCTCGCGGGTGAGGACGGAGGCGATCAGCCGCGTGTCGATATTGCCTCCGCTCAGCACCAGGCCGACCTTCTGGCCGGCAAAGCGTGACGGATCGGACATCAGTGCGGCGAGGCCGGCGGCGCCGGCGCCCTCGACAACCGTCTTCTCGATCGAGATCAGGGTCGCGACCGCGCGCTCGAGCTCGGCTTCGTTGACGAGCGCAATGTCGTTGACGAGGCGGCGGACGATCTCAGTGGTGATCTTGCCTGGCGTTTTCACCGCGATGCCCTCGGCCAGCGTGTCGCCGCGCGCCGGCAGATTGCCGTCATGGATGGCGTTGTACATCGAGGGATAGAGCCAGGCCTCGACGCCCAATATCCGCAGCGACGGCTTGATCGATTTCGCGGCAATGGCAATGCCGCTGATCAGCCCGCCGCCGCCGATCGGGACGACCAGCGTATCGAGCTCCGGGACCGCCTTGAGCATTTCCAGCCCGATCGTGCCCTGCCCGGCGATGACGAGCGGATCATCGTAAGGATGGATGAAAATCATGCCGTGCGCTTCACCGTGGATGCGCGCAAAGGCGGCCGCCTCTTCCAGCGTCGCGCCCGTGACCACCACCTCGGCGCCGTGGTGCCTGGTGTTCTCGATCTTCACCATGGGCGTGCCGATCGGCATGACAATGGTGGCGGGAATGCCGAGCCGCCTGGCGTGATAGGCGACGCCCTGCGCGTGGTTACCGGCGGACATTGCGATCACGCCACGCGTGCGCTCTTCCGGCATCAGTGCGGTGAGCCTGTTGAGCGCGCCGCGCTCCTTGAACGAGGAGGTGAACTGGAGGTTCTCGAATTTGAGCCAGATGTCGCAGCCGCAGATGCTGCTCAGCGTGCGGCTGTAGTTGCAGGGCGTCTCGACGACGGCGCCCTGGATGGTCTCGGCGGCGGCATGAATGTCACTTGGTGCGACCGGAAAGCCGCTGAGATCGGACGTGCTTTGGGACAAGTCAGCCATAGGCCAGCATAGAGCATTTGGCCGGCTCAGGCGATAAGCCAGCCTCTATTTGGTAAATTCACGTGATCGCGAGGCGCGCCACAGTGTCCAGAGCGTGCGCAGCCGCGACGATGGCTGCAGCGTGAACGGATTGCGTCCCGGGCGCGACAGGCGCTTGAGATCGGCCTGCGCCTGGCTCAGCGGCAGAAACGCCGGCCGCACCGACGGCGCTACCTGCGCCAGCAGCGACGAAGCTGCCGTCATATGCTGCCGGGCTTCACCGGCAAGCTGCTCCAGCACTGCATGGAGATCGGATGTCTCCTTGCCGGCGAAAACATCCTCCATGCTGCAATTGTGCTTCTCGAGCACTTGCTGCGGCAAGAATAGCTGCCGGTGCGCGGCATCCCACGGCAAATTGGCGACGACCTGCACGAGGCCCTGCGCCAGCCCGGCATGGCGGGCGAGATGCTCGACCACCTCCGAGGGGGGTCCCAAAACCTGCGCCGCCAAACCGAACAGCGCCGACGAGGTCGCCGCCAGATACCCCTCCAGCGCGGCCATGGTCGGCATCGGGTCGTTGTAGAGATCGAACTGGTGCTCCTCGGCAAGCAGCGACAACGGCTCGACCGGCAGGTCGAAATCCCTGACAGCGCGGAGCAGCTCGGCCGCCACGGGATTGCCCTCGGCGCTGCCATGGACATGGCCCGACAGCATATCGGTCCACCATTGCAGGCGGATCTCACCAGGCAAGGGCTGGCTCACCTGGTCGCGAACGCGGACGATCTCGACGTTGAAGGCATACAGCGCCAGCAACGCGCGGCGCTCGGCAGCGGGCGCGAACAGGGTCGCGGCGTAGCGCGGAAAGTCATGGCTGCGCACGAGATCGGCGCAGAAGGCAACGGAGTCCGGCGGCGACCCGGGGCTGCTCATGGCACGGCGATCAGCGCAGCGGCCACGCGCCGCCGCTCGCCGATCATGATGTTGTAGGTCCGCACAGCGGGGCCGGTCTGCATCGTGTCCAGCACCACCCTCACCGCCTTGAGCGCCTGACGCAGCTCCGGCGGCGGCAGCCACAACCCGGTTCCGGTGCCGACCAGGAGCGTGTCGATGCTGTTAGCGGCCGCGAAGACGCGATCCAGCGAATAGCGGTCGATCTTCTGGGGGTCCGTCACGTCCCACGCCCAGATCGCGTCCGGCAGGCAGAGCAGCGATCCCCGATGCGACATGCCTGCAAAGGCGAAGCCGCCCTTGCCATAAGCATCGATTGGCGCCGAGCGCGGGAAATGCGGAGCGTTGGGATCGCCGGCCATGAGCTTCGTCCGAATGGGCTTACTGCCCTCGCAAACTCCTGCGAGGGCATGAGGTTCGGATCATGCCTTGCTTTTCTTCGCCGGCGTATCCGTATCGGGCGCATCTTCGCGATGTTCGCCGACGCCGAGGTAGATCAGGATCGGGGCCGCAATGAAGATCGAGGTGTAGGTGCCGACCAGCACCACGCCGAACATCATCACCGCCGTGAAGCTGTGGATGGCGTGGCCGCCGAACAGCAGCAGCGCGAGCAGTGCCAGCGTCACCGTGACGTGGGTGATGATCGAGCGCGACAGCGTCGAGTTGATGGACTCATTGAGCAGCTGCGGCATCGGCATCTTCTTGTAGCGCCGCAGCATTTCGCGGATGCGGTCGTAGATGACGACGGTGTCGTTGAGCGAATAGCCGAGAATCGTCAGGAGCGCCGCGATGCTGGTCAGGTCGAAATCGACCTGGCTGATCGACATGAAGCCGATCGTGAGCACGATGTCGTGCACGTTGGCGATCATTGCGCCCAGCGCGAACTGCCATTCGAACCGGAACCAGAGATAGATCAGGATGGCGACGATCGCGAGCATCAGGCCCAGCATGCCGTAGGCCAAGAGCTCGCCGGCGACGCGCGGACCGAGCACCTCGGTGCGCTGAATGTCGACGGTGTCGCCGAGCGCGCCACGAAGCTTCTGCAGGGCTGCCTGCTGTGCGGCGTCGCCACCCGGCTGTTCCGCAACACGGATCAGGACGTTCTCGGGGCCACCAAACTGCTGCAACTGGATTTCGCCAAGACCGAGGGCGTCGAGCTTGGTGCGCATCGCCGCGATGTCGGCGGTGCCGGACTTCGCCTTCACCTCCAGCAGCGTGCCGCCCTTGAAGTCGATGCCGAGGTTCAAGCCGTGGGTGAAGAACAGCGTGATCGCAACGATCGATAGCGCGGCCGAGATCGGGAAGCTGATCCGGCGGAAGCGCGTGAAGTCGAAATGCGTATTGTCCGGAACAATGCGCAGCGACGGCAACAGGCCGAAGGCCGCGACCACGGTGAGGATGGCAATGAGGACGCCGAGCCCGATGAGAACGGTGTGAATCACGATCAGGCTCCTAGATCGGCACGCTCTGCGGCCGCTTCCACCGCACCCACCAGGCGACGATCAGCCGGGTCAGGGTGAAGGCGGTGAACACCGTGGTGATGATGCCGATGCCGAGCGTCACGGCAAAGCCGCGCACCGGGCCGGTGCCGATGTAGAACAGCACCGCGGCGGCAATGAAGGTGGTGATGTTGGAATCGAGAATGGTCGCCAGCGCCCGCTTGAATCCGGCGTCGATCGCCGAGATCGCGTTGCGGCCGCCGCGCAGCTCCTCACGGATGCGCTCGTAGATCAGCACGTTGGAGTCGACCGCGATGCCGACGGTGAGCACGATGCCGGCGATGCCGGGCAGCGTCAGCGTGGCATTGAGCAGCGACAGCAGGCCAAAGATCATGGCGACGTTGATGGCCACGGCGATATTGGCGAACACGCCAAAGAGCCGGTAGGTCACGAGCATGAACACGATGACGAGGATCGAGCCGACATAGGCCGCAAGCTCGCCCTTCTCGATTGAATCCTGGCCGAGGCCCGGACCAACGGTGCGCTCCTCGACCACCGTGAGCGGCGCCGGCAGCGCGCCGGCGCGCAAGAGGATCGCGAGGTCGTTGGCCGATTGCACGGTGAAGCTGCCGGAGATCTGGCCCTGGCCGCCGGTGATCGGCTCGCGGATCACCGGCGCCGAGATCACCTTGTTGTCGAGGACGATCGCGAACGGCAGCCCGACGTTCTCCTGCGTGGCCTGCGAGAACTTGCGCGCGCCCGAGGTGTTGAACTTGAAGCTGACGACCGGCTCACCCGTTCGCTGGTCGAAGCTCGCCTGGGCGTCGGTCAGGTCGCCGCCGGCGACCAGCACCTGCTTCTTGACCACGTAGGGCGTGGGCGGCGGCGATGCGCTCATCAGCAGCTCGGATTCCGGCGGCAACCTGCCCGCTTGCGCCTGATCCGGCGGCACGGAGGTGTCGACCATGCGGAATTCCATCTTCGCGGTCTTGCCCAGCAGCTCCTTCAGGCGCGTCGGGTCCTGGAGACCCGGGACCTGCACGAGGATGCGGTCGTTGCCCTGGCGCTGGATGACGGGCTCGACGGTGCCGAGCTCGTTGACGCGGCGTTCAACGATCTGGATCGACTGCTCGATGGTCTTGCGCATGCGGTCGAGCATCGCGGCTTGCGGGATGCTCAGGCGGATCACACCGCCGCCGGCATCAGCCACCTCAAGGTCGCGCTGACCGCTGGATCCCATGAGGCCACCCAGCGGCTGGGACAGCTCCCGCAGCTTGGCGAGTGCGGCTTGCGCATCGGTCTCCTTGGTGATGCGAACCTCGACGGCGTCGTTGCGCACGGTGACGCCACCGGTGAAGCCGATCTTGGCGTCGCGCAGCGTCCGGCGAACGTCGTCGCGGATCTGGTCCAGCCGCTCCTTCTTCACATACGCGGAGTCGACCTCGAGCAGCAGATAGGAGCCGCCCTGGAGGTCGAGGCCGAGCACGAGCCGGCGTTGCGCCCAGGCGGGCCAGGTCTTGACCTGCGCCTCGGGGAAGAAGTTGGGGACCGCGCAGAGGCACACGATCAGCGCCGTCAGGATAATCCCGAGCGCCCTCCACCGCGTGAAATACAACATCGACTGGACCTGTCAGATCAGGAGACTTGAGACTCGCGGTGAAGCGCTCACTTCGCCGCGGTGTCGTCCTTGGCGCTTTCCTTCGAGCTTTCTTTGGCCGGCTCGCCCTTGGCGCGCACGCCCGAGATCATCTGGCGCATCTGCCGCACGCGCACGCCGTCGGAAATCTCGAACTCAATCTGGTCGTCGTCGACCACCTTGGTAACCTTGCCGACGAGGCCACCCGAGGTCACGACGGTGTCGCCGCGGCGGATGTTCTTCACGAGCTCGGCGTGGTCGCGCACCTTCTTCTGCTGCGGACGCAGAATCAGGAAGTACATGATCACGAAGATCAGGGCGAACGGCAGCAGCGACATCAACATGCTGTTGGTGTCACCGGCGCCCGCGGCCTGGGCATACGCAGGGGTAATCAGCATTCGGACGATCCTCGTGAGAACGGGGGAAAGCCGGTCAGGCCCTCAGGGGCGACCGGTTCGGTCAAATTCGCGCGGACTATAGCGGCCATTGCCCCAATTGCAACGCTGCCAGACCGTCCTTTTGGGCCACCTTGCGGCGCGCCGTGAGGCCCGATAAGGCTGCGTTCTCAGGAACTTCGGACATGCCCAAAAACCATAGCAAAAGCCCGGCCGGCAAAGGCCCCCGCACCCCTGCCAGCAAGCCCGCCCGCGTCGCGGCAAAACGCCCCACGGCAGCCTCCAAAGCCATCGCCAATTCGGCCCCGGACCTCTCCCAGGAGCGCATCGTCCGCGCGCTGGAGACTATCGCGGCGCACCTCTCCGCCCGGGGCAAGCCGGCGGTCGAGGCCGAGTCGTTCGAGCGGGCGGATGCCTATGTCTGGCACCCCGACGGGCGCCTTGCGGCCGTGCCGCGGGTCAGCCGCGTCGAGCTGTTTCTGCTGAAGGGCGTCGACAGGATGCGCGACATCCTGATGGAGAACACCGAGCGCTTCGCCAATGGCCTGCCGGCCAACAACGCCCTGCTCTGGGGGGCGCGCGGCATGGGCAAGTCGTCGCTGGTGAAGGCAACGCATGCCAGCATCAACACGGAGCGCAAACCGGCCGACAAGCTCAAGCTGATCGAGATCCACCGCGAGGACATCGAGAGCCTGCCGGCATTGATGGAGCGGCTGCGGGCCTCCTCCTTCCGCTTCATCGTGTTCTGCGACGACCTCTCCTTCGACGGCAACGATGCCTCGTACAAGTCGCTCAAGGCCGTGCTCGAAGGCGGCATCGAAGGCCGGCCCGAGAACGTCATCCTCTACGCCACCTCCAATCGCCGCCATCTGCTGGCGCGCGAGATGATCGAGAACGAGCGGTCGACCGCGATCAATCCCGGCGAAGCGGTCGAGGAGAAGGTCTCGCTGTCGGATCGCTTCGGCCTCTGGCTCGGCTTTCACCGCTGTAGCCAGGACGAATACCTCGCCATGGTGCGCGGCTATTGCAGCCATTTCGGCATCGACATCGACGACGAGGCGCTGGAGCGCGAAGCGCTCGAATGGTCCACAACGCGCGGCTCGCGCTCGGGCCGTGTTGCCTGGCAGTTCGTGCAGGAGCTGGCGGGACGGCTCGGCGTGAAGCTGATGGCGCAGTAGCGGGAGCTGTCTCCTCGCCCACAACTGTCATTCCCCGCGAAAGCGGGGAATCCAGTACGAGACAGTTATGATCGATCGAGAGGCCGCGGCGTACTGGGTCGCCCGGTCAAGCCGGGCGACGACACCGTTCGTGCGGAGGCTACGTGGGCCTCACGCCCCATTCAGGAACTGAAGCGGGTCAACCGGGCTCGATCCCTTGCGGATCTCGAAGTGGAGCTGCGGCGACGCCACCTCCCCGGATTGACCCGACTTGGCAATGACCTGGCCGCGCTTGATGGTATCGCCGCGCTTCACCAACAGCTCACTCGCATGGGCATATGCGGTGACGTAGCCGTTGGAGTGCCGAACCAGGACCAGATTGCCGTAACCTTTCAGCTCGTTGCCGGAATAGGCGACGACGCCGTCTTCAGCCGCCTTGACCGGTGTCCCCTCGGGCACCGCGAGATTGATGCCGTCATTGGACTTGCCATTGGTCTTGGCGCCGTAGCTCGTGACCACCTTGCCGCGCACCGGCCAGCGGAAGGTCGGCAGCGCGCCGGTGGCCTCCGCGGCCTTCGCCGGCGTCTCCGCGGGCTTCTCTTCGACATTGGCCGTGGCCTGAGCCAGACGCGCGCTCTGCACGGGTGCGGCAGCAGCGGCCATCTTGGTGGCGGGGGCCGGAGCAGCCGCTACGGGCTGGAGCGTTCCGGCCACCGGAGCAGCCCCGACCGGAGCCGCAGCAACCGGCGCCGCGACGGCCGCGGTTTTCGCGCCGGGTACGGTCAGCTTGGTGCCGAGCTTGAGTTTTGCAGACGGATCAAGACCGTTGGCACGGGCGAGCTCAGCCGCCGAGATATGGTTCTTGCGGGCGATGCTGGCGAGCGTGTCGCCGGCATTGACGAAGTGGGTGCTCGACGGTGCAGCAACCGCAGCAACCGCAGCAACCGGCTTCGCCGCAGGCGCCGCCGCGACGGGCGCCGACGCGGGGGCTGCGGCCGCCGTCGCCGGATGCGGGATGATCAGCTGCTGGCCGGGCGAGAGCGCCCGCGGGCCCTTGTAGCCATTGGCGGCAAGGATCGCCTGCGGCGTGACGTGATAGCGCTTGGCGAGCACGTCGAGCGTATCGCTGGTGCCGACGATGATCTTGGTCCCGCCGGCCGGCTGGGCGGCCGCAACCGAGCGCGGCGGCACGGTGGCCGTGGTCTCCAGGTGCGGCTGCGCCGGGGGCGCATAGGAGCTGACGCCGCGCCCGCCACCGGACACGCCGCCGCCAGAGGCAACCGGATAGGATTGCGGCGCGGACACCGCCGGCGGCGGCAAGGGCTGCGACTGATAGTAGCCGGGCTGCGTTTGCGGCCGCGCATATTGCGGCAGCTCACGCTGCGGCGGCGGCGCTTGCTGCACCGATCCCGTTTGTTCGGAAGCGAAGGGATTGGAAAAATTTGACTGGGACAGCCGCGACGACATGTCGGCGCTGCACCCTGCAAAGCTGAAGGAGATCAGCGCCAGCACCGCGACCTGCGGCACGCGGCGCGAGTAAAGCAACTCGGCGACAGCGGACATGGTTACTCACTCGTACGCAACAGAACTGGTGTTTTAAGTAAACACGCGCCGAGTAAATAACGGCTTAACCCTCCCAATAAGATGTTGGCGGCGCAGCTGATCCGGGATTCTACAGCTCCCGCGCCACGCCGGGCAGTGCCGGCACGAAGCGGACCTCGACGAGTTCCTTACGCTCGATCCCGGTTTCGCTGCGGGTCAGGCGGGTCAGCGTCTGAACGCCCTGATGTGGGCCGACGGGGGCGATCAGGATGCCCCCGACCTCCAGCCGCTCGACCAGGTTCTCCGGAATCTGCTCCATCGCGGCGGTGACGATGATGCGATCGAACGGGCCGATATTGGGAGGCAGGTTGAGACCGTCGCCGAGCATCACCTCGACATTGTGACAATCGAGCTTTTCGAGCCGGGCGCGGGCCGTGTCGGCGAGCTTGCGATAGCGCTCGACGGTCAGCACCTGGCCGGCGAGCCGCGACAGCACGGCCGCCTGGTAGCCGGAGCCAGTGCCGATCTCGAGCACGCGGTGCTGCTTCTGGAGCTGAAGCTGCTCGGTCATATAGGCGACGACGAAGGGCTGGCTGATGGTCTGCCCACAGGCGATCGGCAGCGCGCTATCGCGATAGGCACTGTCGCGATCGGCCTCGTCGACGAAAAGCTCGCGCGGCACCTCCTCCATGGTCCGCAGCACGGCCTGATCGCTGATGCCCCGACGCCTCAGCGTCAGCTGAAACATCATCTTTGCCGGCGGGTGCTGATGGGACGTCATTGCTGCTGCTGTTGTTGATCTCGTCTGGCGGATCGCCGTACTGCACCGCAAGAATCCGAGACGAGAATCTTGTTCCAGCTCAGGAACTCATGATAGCCTTTCGGCGCAGCATTTGACCACAATCGGGCTATCAACGCGCTAAGCCATTTGCAGGTTTGGGTTCGCCGAAACGCGCATTGCGTCGCTTATCGTTATCTGCGAACGTTCGCGAGAATGGGCAAGGACTCACCTATGACTGCGACAGGGCTTTCGGGCCGCTCTGTTTTCCTCGTCGAGGACGAGGTCATGATCAGAATGATGGTCGCGGACATGCTGGAGGAGCTCGGCTACAAGGTTGCCGCCGAGGCGGGCGACATCACCGAGGCCATGCGGCTTGCGCAATCCACCGAGTTCGACCTCGCCATTCTGGACGTCAACGTCAACGGCAAGGTCATTTCGCCAGTGGCCGATGTCATCATGGCGAAGGGCTGCCCGTTCATCTTCGCCACCGGGTACGGCTCCTCCGGCCTGCCCGAACAGTACCGCGACCGGCCGGCGCTCCAAAAGCCGTTTCAGCTCGACGCGCTCGGCAAGACCATCGAAGCCGCGCTTCGCGGCGGCTAACCCTATTTCAGTATGAGGCCCAGCTCTTCCGAAAATGCTTCGTCGGTGCGGTCGAGCCTGAGCGGAGTGACCGAGACGTAGCGCTCGCGCAGCGCCGCGAGATCGGTGCCGTCGGCAGGCGTATCGAGCATCGCGGTGCGTTCGAAGCCGATCCAGAAATAGGGATTGCCGCGGCCGTCCTTGCGCTCGTCGATCCTGAGGAAGCCGAGATTGCGCTTGCCTTGGCGTGTGACGCGGATGCCCAGCACATCCTCCGGTGGGCAGGACGGGAAGTTGACGTTGATGACGGTATCCTTCGGAACGCCGGCGGCGATCACCTTGCGCAGGATGTCGGGCCCGAATTTGCGCGCGGTGTCCCACGGCGGCCGTTCGCGGGTCTCGACGCTGAACTCCTGCGACAGCGCGAATGACGGTAACCCCAAGATGGTGCCCTCCAACGCGCCGGCAATGGTGCCGGAATAGACGACGTCCTCGGCGACGTTGCGGCCCTTGTTGACGCCGGACAGCACGACATCGGGCAGCTTGGCACCCAGGATATGGCGGGCCCCCATAATGACGCAGTCCGTCGGCGTGCCGCGCACGGCGAAGTGGCGCGGGCCGACCTCGCGCAGGCGCAAGGGATCGTTCAGCGACAGCGAGTGCGACACGCCGGACTGGTCGAGCTCGGGCGCCACTACCCAGACGTCGTCCGACAAGGCGCGCGCGATCTCCTCCACGACCTTGAGGCCGGGGGCGTGGATGCCGTCGTCATTGGTGCAGAGAATGCGCATGCGAAAGGTTCGATTCCTGAATGCGGGTCCGAGCCGTCTTATCCGGCTAGGGCCGATCAGGCAAACCGGACAATTGCGGTCCAGCCGCAGGTTCCCGGCCCGGTCCCGCTAGCGGCGAATGCGCCATTGCGGCAGGAAGCGCGCGAGCCGGCCCTCCGCACGCAGTTGCATCGCCGGCACGACTGGACTCTCGACGGGAGCCTCGATGACGCCGAGCGCCTCCAGCTGCGCGACGAACGGGTCGGAGCTCGGTGCCTGCGGAAAGCGTTCGCGCGCCACCGTTAGCGCCTTGTCGAAATCCGCAGCGTTGACTCCGGGCTTGGCCCGTCGGCTCTGCACGAGATCGTCGTCCCAGAGGCGCGCGATCTCGATGTCGAGCACGCCGCGCAGGCGCTGATCGATGGCCTGGATCCCGGCACCCGTCACCGCCCATTGTCGGCCGACCCAGAAGATGTCGCGGTGCAAGGCCATGAACGGTGGGGTTCGCGTTGAGAGGGCCGGCAGGATAGCGGGCCGCCCGATCTTCGCAACGCGATTCTCGTCATGCCGCGTTTTCGGACGCGAACCGGTGCCCACTTCGCGGGAAAACGCTTTAGTCGCGCCCGATCACCTTCAGCCCGCCCATATAGGGCTGGAGCACGTCGGGGACCGCGATCGAGCCGTCCTCCTGCTGATAGGTCTCCATCACCGCGATCAGCGCGCGGCCGACGGCGGTGCCGGAGCCGTTCAGCGTGTGCACGAAGCGCGGCTTGCCGTCGGGTCCGCGCGAGCGCGCATCCATGCGCCGCGCCTGGAAATCGCCGCAGACCGAGCAGCTCGAGATCTCGCGGAACATGCCGCCGTCGCCCTGCCCGGGCATCCAGACCTCGATGTCGTAGGTTTTTTGCGACGAGAAGCCCATATCCCCTGCGCAGAGCGTCATCACGCGATAATGCAGGTCGAGCTGGCGCAGCACTTCCTCCGCACAAGCCAGCATCCGCTCCAGCTCGTCCTTGCTCGTTTCCGGCGTCGTGATCGAGACCAGCTCGACCTTGGTGAACTGATGCTGGCGGATCATGCCACGGGTATCGCGCCCGGCGGCGCCGGCCTCGGCGCGGAAGCAGGGCGTCAGCGCGGTAAGGCGCATCGGCAATTGCTTCTCGTCGAGGATGGATTCGCGCGCGAGATTGGTGAGCGACACTTCAGCGGTCGGGATGAGGCCGAGGCGCTCGGTCTTGAGCCGCTCGTGATCGGGCGAGGCGAGCAGCTCGCCCTTGATCGCCCAGAACTGATCGTCCTCGAACTTCGGCAATTGCCCGGTGCCGAACATCACCTCGTTACGCACCAGCAGCGGCGGGTTGATCTCGGTGTAGCCGTGCTCATTGGTGTGCAGGTCCAGCATGAACTGGCCGATCGCACGTTCAAGCCTTGCAAGCCCCTTCTTCAGCACGACGAAGCGCGCGCCGGAGAGTTTTGCCGCCGCCTCGAAATCCATGTAGCCGAGTGCGGTGCCGAGATCGTCATGCAGTTTTGGCGCGAAGCTGTAGTTGCGCTTGTTGCCGAACACGTGGTGCTGGACATTGCCGTGCTCGTCGACCCCATCAGGCACTTCGTCGAACGGAATGTTCGGGATCGCGGACAGCTCTTTCGTCAGCTCATCGTCGGCGGCTTTCGCAGCCGCTTCGAGCTCCGGCATCGTCGTCTTGAGGTCGGCGACTTCAGCCATCAGCTTCGCCGCACGCGCCTCGTCCTTGGCCTTCTTGGCGTCGCCGATCTCCTTGGACGCCGCATTGCGCCGCGCCTGCGCCTGCTCCGAAGCCAGAATCGCCGCACGCCGCCTCTCGTCGATCGCGAGCAGCGAGGCCGACATCGGCTTCAAACCGCGCCGTGCGAGGCCGGCGTCAAAGGCTTGCGGATTGTCGCGGATCGATTTGATGTCGTGCATGGCTGTGGTCCTGGATCAGCGCGTAAATAGTCAACGTTTATGTTGACAACTTACATCGGCGCGTCCTCCCCTAGCACTCTGTCATCGCCCGCGAAAGCGGGCGATCCAGTATTCCAGAGACGGGAGTGATTCTCCGAGGGGCCGCGGCGTACTGGATTCCCCGCCTTCGCGGGGAATGACGGCGGAGAATGGGGTGCCCTACTCCGCCGGCTTGGCCGGCGTCGATACGTCGGTGCCGGTGGCTTGCGATGAAGCCGCCGCCTTCTTCTCCACCATCGCCACCGCGATGATCGAGCCCTCGTACAGCGCCAGCAAGGGGATTGCCAGCGAGCACTGGCTGAGCACGTCGGGCGGCGTCAGCACGGCCGCGATCACGAAGGCGATCACGATGAAGTAGCGGCGCTTCTCGCGCAGCATTTTCGAGGTCACGATGCCGATGCGGCCGAGCAGCGTCAGGATCACCGGGAGCTGGAAGGCGATGCCGAAGGCGAAGATCAGCGACATCATCAGCGACAGATATTCGCCGACCTTGGGCAAGAGCTGGATCTGCGCGGTCTCGTCGCTGCCGGCCTGCTGCATGCCGAGCGAGAAGCGGACCAGCATCGGCAGCACGACGAAATAGACCAGCGCCGCGCCCAGCACGAAGAAGAACGGGGTCGCGACCAGGTACGGCAGGAAGGCCTGCTTCTCGTGCTTGTAGAGACCGGGGGCGACGAACTTGTAGATCTGCGTCGCCACGATCGGGAATGAGATGAAGCCGGCGCCGAACAGCGCGAGCTTGAGCTGGGTGATGAAATATTCCAGCAGCGCCGTGTAGATGAACTTGGAATTCTCGGGACCTGCGACCCACACGAACGGCCAGACCAGCACGTTGTAGATCTGCTTGGCGAAGAAGAAGCAGAAGATGAAGGCAACGCCAAAACCCAGCAACGCCTTGATCAGCCGCGAGCGCAGCTCGATCAGATGGTCCATCAGAGGGGCTTTGCTGGCTTCGATATCGGCGTCGGTCATGACGCTTTGGCGTCCTTGATCGCCTCGGATGGCGCGGTGTCCTGCGCGACCTTTGCCTGCTCGACCTCACGGGTGATGGCAAGCGGCTCGTTCACGGCCTCATGCGCCTCGGCTTCGACGAAGGTCTCGGGCGTCGGCGCCTCCGGAGTGGTTGGCGTCGCCGGCGGTTCGACGGCGGTGGCGGCCGACGTCTCTGCCGGCTTGTCCAGCGCATCGACGCGGAGCGCGTCGCTGACGTCCTTCTGGAGCGAGGTCAGCGGATTGAACCCTGTGGCGGCTTCCTTGACCTCGTCGAAGCTCTTCTTGAGGTCGGCCATCTCGGCCTCGCGCATCGCTTCCTGGAATTGGCCCTGGAATTCGGCGGCCATCTTGCGGGCCTTGCCCATCCACTGCCCGACCATGCGCAGCACGCCCGGCAGCTCTTTCGGGCCGATGGCAATCAGGGCCACGACCCCGATGAGGACCAGTTCACTCCACCCGATGTCGAACATGAGGTCTTCCGTTCACGCCAGCCGGAGCCGGCCCAATCCTCGCGCGCAGGATCAGGGCCGCCACCCGTGTCTCGCGTGCTCTCTGGCTCAGACGGCCTTGCTGCCGACGTCGGACCGTGCCGCGGTCGGCGCAGCATTGTGCTCGATCGACTTGGCCGGCTCAGGCTTCTCGGCGGGCTTGTCGTCGTCCTGCATGCCCTTCTTGAACGCCTTGATGCCCTGCGCCACGTCGCCCATCAGATCCGAAATCTTGCCGCGGCCGAACAGCAGCAGGACCACTGCGATCACCAAGATCCAGTGCCAAATGCTGAGTGAACCCATCCTGCAACCCTCCAAACGCGCATGGCCGGGGACCCGGCCGATCTTCACCGAAACCTAGGCTTGGCAGGGCTTAAAAACAAGGACCAAGGCGGCGCCAATTCGCTGTCGGCGCTACGCAATTTTGCTAGTGTTAACCGGTCGCAGGGCCCCGTAGACGAACGGGCGTCACTCCTCGCTTCCGCCTTCGCTGCCACCCTCATTGCCGCCTTCAGACGTCTCGGGCTCGACCGCAGGCGCTAGCGCGAGATCGAGGTCCTCGCCCGGTTCCAAGGGATCCTCGTCCTCGCGCAGAGCCGGGTCATCGGACGGCGTCGGCACGCTAAATCCGGTGGGCAGGCGCGAATCCAGGAGGCCCGTGCCCTTCAGCTCTTCTAGGCCCGGCAGGTCGCCGAGCTGTTCCAGGGTGAATTGCGACAGGAATTCCTCGGTGGTTCCGAAGGTCAAGGGACGGCCGGGCGTCTTGCGGCGGCCGCGCGGCTTGATCCAACCGGTCTCCAGCAGCACGTCGAGCGTGCCCTTTGAGGTGACAACACCGCGGATCTCCTCGATCTCGGCTCGTGTCACCGGCTGGTGATAGGCGATGATCGCCAGCACCTCGATCGCGGCGCGCGACAGGCGCCGGGTTTCGGTGCTCTCCCGCGTCATCAGCCAGGCGAGGTCGCCGGCGGTGCGGAACGTCCATTTGTTGGCGACGCGGACGAGGTTGACGCCGCGTGAGGCATAGTCGGCCTGCAATTGCTCGAGTGCAGCCTTGACGTCGACGCCCTCGGGCATGCGCTTGGCCAGCGTTGCCGTATCCAGCGGTTCACTCGAAGCGAACAGCAGCGCTTCCAGCAGCCGCAATTCCTCGGGACGTGCCTGGGATTCGTTCTCCATCGGCTCGGCCTCTTCTATCCGCACTTCAGCCAGGCTTGCCATGGCAGATTCTCCTTCTTGCACTTAGGCGACCGGCGCGTCGGGCGCAGGAGCTGCGTCCGGGACCGGTTTTGGGCGCCCCTTCCGGAAATAGATCGGCGCAAACGCCTCTTTCTGGTTCAGCTCGAGCTGACCTTCGCGCACCAGTTCGAGCGCGGCGGCAAAGCTCGAGGCGAACACCGTCGCGCGCTGCGTCGGGTCGGCGACATGCCGGATCAGGAAGTCGTCGAGCACGCCCCAATCGTCCTGCTCGGTGATGCTGCCGACCAGCCGCTCCAGCGTGGCGCGCGCTTCGGCAAGCGACCACACCGTGCGTTTGGCCAGATGCACGCTCGCCAGCACGCGCGACTGGCGCTGCGCGGCATAGGCCGTGAGCAGGTCGTAGAGCGTCGCCGTGTATTTCGGATGCTTGATCTCGGCGATCTGCTCGGGCTCGCCGCGCGGGAAGATGTCGCGCTGCAATTGCGGCCTGTTCATCAGCCGGTTGGCAGCTTCGCGAATGGCTTCCAGCCGGCGCAGCCGGTTGGCGAGCGCAGTCGCCATCTGCTCCGCGCTCGGGCCTTCCGCACTCGGCGGCTCCGGCAGCAGCAGGCGCGACTTCAGGAAGGCAAGCCAGGCCGCCATGACGAGGTAGTCGGCGGCAAGCTCCAGCCGAATCTTTCGCGCCGCTTCGATGAAGTGGAGATACTGGTCGGCCAGCGCCAGGATCGAGATCTTGGCGAGGTCGACCTTCTGCTGCCGCGCCAGTGCGAGCAGGAGGTCGAGCGGGCCCTCATAGCCCTCGACGTCCACCACCAACGCCGGCTCACCCTCGGCGAGCTCTGCGGGCCGCCCGGTTTCAAACGATAGGATTTCTGCGGTCATGCCGATGCCGTGTTTGCCCGTGCGATCAATGCGTCCAGTTCGGCGCGTGCGGCCACGCGGTCGAATGGCTGCGGCGGCTTGCGTGCGGCGAGCGCGGCGTTCGCCCGCTCCAATGCCCTGCCGGACAGTTCAGGTGTCTGGCCGGCGACGTCGCGCATCTCCTCGATATTGCCGTTGCAATGCAGGGCCACGTCGCAGCCGGCCGCGAAGATGGCGCGGGTCCGCTCGGCGATATTCCCCGACAGCGCGTTCATCGACACGTCATCACTCATTAACAAACCCTGGAACTCGATTGCGCCGCGAATCACGTCAGCAATCATTGTCGCAGATGTCGTCGCCGGATGGGCGGGGTCGACTGCGCTAAACACAACATGTGCAGTCATGGCCATTGGCAGGTCCGAAAGCGGCTTGAACGCCGCGAAATCGGTGCGTTCCAGCTCGTCCCGGGGTGTATCGACGGTCGGCAGCTTGAAGTGGGTGTCGGCGGTTGCCCGGCCATGACCGGGAATGTGCTTGAGCACCGGCAGCACGCCGCCCTGCTCCAAGCCCTCGGTGACCGCGCGCGCAATCGCCGCGACCTTGCCCGGCTCCGTGCCGTAAGCCCGGTTGCCGATGACCGCGTCAGCGCCCGGCACCGGCACGTCAGCCAATGGCAGGCAGTCCACGGTAATGCCGAGATCGGCGAGATCGGCCGCGATCAGCCGGGCACTGAGGCGTGCGGCAGTGAGCCCGAGCGCCGAATCAGTATCGTACAAATTCGCGAATACGGCCCCCGGCGGATAGATCGGCCAGTGCGGCGGGCCCAGCCGCTGCACCCGTCCGCCCTCCTGATCGATCAGGACAGGCGCGTCGGCAGCATCCGCCACCACCCGCAATTCCGTAACCAGTGCAGCAACTTGAGCCGGTGTCGCGACGTTGCGCTTGAACAGGATAAAGCCCCATGGGCGTTCGCCACGGATAAACTCCCGCTCAGCGGCGGTCAGTTCCGTTCCGGATACGCCGGTAATGAAGGCCCGCGTGCTCATAACGGCCGATTAACCCTGCCCCGCTGGGGGGTCAAGGAAACGGCCGTTAATTCCTCTGGACGAAGCAAGCAGACAGGCCTGCGGACTTCAGGCTGTTGCAAGCCTGCGTCGCCTCCTCGGCCGAAGCGTAGGGACCAGCGAAGGCGCGGTAGACGATCCCCTTGCCCTTATCAGTCAGATCGACCCGCTTGATCACAGGCGAACGGGAGCCGAGCACGCTGCCATACTTGCTCTGCAGCACCCGGTAGGAAGCGGCCGCACTGTCCTCACTCTGCTGCGAGGAGACCTGCACGATGTAGCCGCCGCTGCTGCTGGGCGCGATTTGCGTCGGGTTGGTGGCAGCCATCCGCTGCGGCGGCTCGGCCGGCGCTCCCGATTGCGGGGCGAGCGAAAGGGGTTGGTTGACGCTGGCATTTGCCGAGGTCGGCGGATTGCGCGGCGCGGCCGGCGGAGCGGGCGCGGCAACAGGTTTCGGCGCCGCGGGCGTCGGCTTGGCGGCCGCTGATTGCGGCACGGCGCTGTCGGTTTGATCGCCCTTCACGGCCACGGTCCTGATCGCACGCGGCGAATTGTTCGGCAGCGTGCCGTTGCTCGGAGTCGGCCCCGCGCTCGGCGGAGGCACCGCAGACGGCGATACGCTGGCCACCGACGGCGGGTTCGCATTCTGGTTCAGCGGCGGGAACACCACGCGGGGACCGCCCGCCCTGGCGTTGACGTCGACGGGAGCCTCCTCGCGCGGCACGATCTTTTCAGTGCCGTCACCGCTGACCATGCGGTCTGGCACCTTGGCCGCGGAGTCCGTCGGAGCCGGCACGATCTTGGTCGGCGTGTTGTCAGCCTTGATGATCGGCGGCTCGCCGCTGCGGGGCGAGCCGATATAGGTCTTGTAGGCGAACGCCGCGCCGGTGCCGACCACGGCAAGCGCCAGGATCGCCGCGACCGTTATCATGCCGCCGCGCTGCTTCTTCGGCTCCTCGACTTCGGCCTCGGGATAGTCGCTCTGGTACGCGTAAGGGTCATCCGGATAGGCCGGCTCGCGCTGGTAGTCTTGCTCGCCTGTCTCCAGCCGGCCGTAGAGCGCATCGTCGTAGCGCGAGGCATCGGGCTGCGCATACGGCTCCTGATAAGCCTGCTCCTGGTAGGCTTGGCCATGCTGCTGGTAGGACTGATCCTGAAAACCCTGATCCTGATAGGCCTGCGGCTGATGAACATCAGGCTCGGGCACGGCAGGCTTGGCTGAATAGCGGTGCAACGGATGAACCGGGCTGACCGAGACGGGATAGTCAGGCTCCGGCGCGGGTGCCGGCTGCGGCTGCACGTTGGCGCGCCGCATCCATGAGGGCGGCCCAGGCGATGGCAGCGCCTGCTCGGCGTAATCCTGCTGATCGTCGGCCTGGCGGTAATCGTCTTCATTATAGCTCTGGGCGGGCGCCGCCGGCGGACGCGCAGTCGGTTGCCCCTGCGCTGCGAACGGATCGGTTTGTCCGATCAGACGGGCGAGCTCGGCCAAGGGATCATTTTCCGCCTTCCCATGCTGATCGCCACCGCGACCATATGCATCGGAGGGAAACGGTCTGTCCTGATATCGTTCGGCCATCGTGATGATGCGTCCCTTCGGGAAAGCCGCGCGCCCCTCGACCAAGGCACGGCTTTCGACCCACAAGGCTTTCAACCAAGTCTAAGCGGTCCGGCTTCTGCCGGTTACCCCCGAATTCCCCTTAAGTAGTTCGCCCCAAACTACCGCATCTCGTCCGGAGCATGGACGCCGAGGATGGCGAGGCCCGATGCCAGAACCGAGACGACGCCCTGGACCATCGCCAGCCGCGCCTTTGTAAGATCTGCATCATTATTGATAATGAAGCGTAAATAGGGCAAATCGCGCCCTTTCGTCCAAAGTGCGTGAAATTCGCTGGCTAAATCATAGAGATAAAAGGCAATTCGGTGCGGCTCGTGGGCGCTGGCTGCCGCTTCCAGCATGCGCGGATAAATTGCGAGACGCTTGAGAAGATCGAGTTCCACGGGGTCCGACAGCCGCTCGACCGCCGACTCAGCGAGCCAGGCGATGCGCTTGCCGGTATCCTCAGGCAATTCCGGGAACACCTCGGCCCGCGCATTGCGGAAGATCGAGTGGCCGCGTGCATGACCGTACTGGACGTAGAACACCGGGTTGTCGCGCGACTGCTCCATGACCTTGGCGAGGTCGAAGTCGAGCACCGCGTCGTTCTTGCGATAGAGCATCATGAAGCGGACGGCATCCTGGCCGACCTCATCCACCACCTCACGCAAGGTGACGAAGTCCCCGCTCCGCTTGGACATTTTGACCGGCTCGCCATTGCGCAGCAGCTTCACGAGCTGCACGATCTTGACGTCGAGCGATCCCTTCCCCGAGGTCGTCGCCTTCACCGCCGCCTGCATCCGCTTGATGTAGCCGCCATGGTCGGCGCCCCAGACGTCGATCATCTCGGCAAAGCCGCGGTCGAACTTGTTCTTGTGATAGGCGATGTCGGAGGCGAAGTAGGTGTAGGAATTGTCCGACTTGATCAGCGGACGATCGACGTCGTCGCCGTAAGCCGTCGCCTTGAACAGCAGCTGCTCGCGGTCCTCCCAATCCTCGACCGGCGCGCCCTTCGGCGGCGGCAGGCGGCCTTCGTAGATGTCGCCCTTGGCGCGCAGGAAGTCGATGGTCTCGGCAACCTTGTTGTTGCTACCCTCGATCAGCGAACGTTCAGAGAAGAACACGTCGTGACGGATGTTGAGCGCGGCGAGATCGTCCTTGATCTCGTCCATCATCATCGCGATCGCCTTGGCACGCACCGTCGGCAGCCACTCAGCCTCGCTCTTCGCGACCAGTTTGTCGCCGTGCTCCTTCGCCAGCGCCTCGCCGACCGGCTTCAGGTAGTCGCCTGGATATAGACCTTCGGGAATGGCGCCGGTGTCCTCGCCGAGCGCCTCGCGATATCTCAGGAAGGCGGAGCGCGCGAGCACGTCGACCTGCGCGCCGGCATCGTTGATGTAATATTCCCGCGTGACGTCGTGGCCCGCGAACTGGAGCAGGCTGGCCAGCGCGTCGCCAAACACGGCGCCGCGGCAATGGCCGACATGCATCGGACCGGTCGGATTGGCCGAGACGTATTCGACGTTCACTTTGGAGCCGCCGCGGATGCGGCCGTAATCGGCGCCCTCGCGCAGCACGGTCCGCAGCGCCTCGGCCCAGGCGGCCGGCCTCAAGGTCAGATTGATGAAGCCGGGACCTGCGACGTCGACCTTGGCGATCAGCGCATCCGTGCGCAGCCGCTCGGCGATCTGCTCGGCGAGATCGCGCGGCTTTGCCTTTGCCTCTTTCGCAAGCACCATCGCGGCGTTGGTCGCCATGTCGCCATGGGTGGCGTCGCGCGGCGGCTCGACCACCACCCGCGAGAAATCGATGCCCTCGGACCAATTGGCGTCCGCCGCGAGCGCACGGCAGGCGGCGTGCACGCGTGCGAGCACATCGGCGAACAGATGCAGGGATGGGGATGTCTGGGGCATGGCCGCCGCCTAACGCAAATCCGGGGTCGAGTCAAAGAGCCGCTGGTGCTCGGTCAGGGCGAAACGGTCGGTCATTCCGGCAATGAAATTGCCGATCCGGCGTGCCCGGTCGCCCTCATTGTCCGCCTCCGCGCCCAACAGCCATTCCGGCGGCAGCTCGGCTGGCACCTTCAGGTATTTCGCGAACAGATCGAACAGGATCTGCTCCGCCTCCCCCATCACGCGCATCACCCGCTCGTGGCGGTACATGTGTTGGTACAGGAAGGTCTTGATGGCAGCCTCTTCCTCCGCGACCTCGACCGGAAACGCGATCAGCGCCCGGCTCTGCTGGCGCACGTCCTGGGCCGATTGCGGCTTGACGGCAGCGAGGTTCTTCTGCGTCTCCGCAAACACCGCCCCGATCAGATGCGAGATTAGCTCGCGCACCAGCTCGGCGCCGCGCCGGACGTCCTCGAGATCGGGATAATGCGCCGCAGTCTCGGCGATGATCTCCGCGGTCAGCGGCATTGCCTTGAGATCGTCGAGCTGGAACAGGCCGGCGCGCAGGCCGTCATCGATGTCATGGGCGTCATAGGCGATGTCGTCGGCGATCGCGGCGACCTGCGCCTCCAGCGAGGCAAAGCTCCACAATTCGAGATCATAGGTCTTGACGTAGTCGGCGATCCCAACGGGAACGCCATGCTCGCGATAGCGCCCAACCGGGACGCCGCTGCGGTCAGTCAGCGGGCCGTTGTGCTTGACGATGCCCTCCAGCGATTCCCAGGTCAGGTTGAGCCCGTCGAACTCGGGATAGCGGTGCTCGAGCGAAGCCACGACGCGGAGCGTCTGAGCATTGTGGTCGAAGCCGCCAAATTCCTTCAGGCAGGCGTCCAAGGCCCGCTCGCCGGCATGTCCGAACGGCGGATGACCGAGATCGTGCGCGAGTGCGAGGGTCTCGGTTAGGTCCTCGTCCAGCCCGAGCTGCCTGGCCAGCGCGCGGGCGATCTGCGCCACCTCCAGCGAATGGGTCAGCCGGGTGCGGTAGTGGTCGCCCTCGTGGAACACGAACACCTGGGTCTTGTACTTCAGGCGGCGGAACGCGGTGGAATGGATCACCCGGTCGCAATCCCGCCGGAACGGGCTGCGGGTCCGGCTCGGGGGCTCGGCGACCAGCCGGCCGCGGCTGCGATCGGGGTCGCAGGCATAGGGCGCGCGGGGGGCTGCCATTCCGACGGACACGGCGAATTTAGTCCCTATCCATTTGATTCTGCGTATGGTGGCACTTAACTATGTCAGGCGCGGGATACCAAATGAATTGGGTATGACTGCGGGACTATTGGAGACCAGTGATGACGACTGCCGTGACCATCAGCGACCGGGCCGCACGCCGGATTGGGGAGATCCTCAAGGGCGAAGGTGCTGGCGCGATGCTGCGCATCTCCGTCGAGGGCGGCGGCTGCTCCGGTTTCCAGTACAAGTTCGACATCGACCGTGCCCGCACCGAGGACGATCTCGTGATCGAGCAGGAGAACGCAGTGGTGCTGGTCGATTCCGCCTCGCAGCCGTTCCTTGCGGGCTCGCAGGTCGATTTCGTCGACGATCTGATCGGCGCCTCGTTCCGCGTCAACAATCCCAACGCGACCGCGTCCTGCGGCTGCGGCACCAGCTTCTCGGTCTGACCGGCTAGACGCCCGTTATCTGTCTTTCCTCGTCCCTCCAATCCACGTCGACCGGCATCAGCACCGGCTGGAGCGGCGCGTCCTCCGACATGGTGTGCCCGTCGAGCGCACGCAGCAAGGCTGCGATCAGCGCCTGCTTGCGCAGCGGTTTCGCCAGAAAGTCCGACATGCCCGCTTCGCGGCAGATCCTGACGTCCTCGGGAAAGGCGTTGGCGGTGAGCGCGACGATCGGCAGGACCTCGAAGCGGCCTCCCTGCGCACGGATCGCGCGGGTAGCAGCAAGTCCGTCCATGTCGGGCATGCGCACGTCCATCAGCACCACGTCGTAGTGGACTTCGGAGGCCTCCGCGACGGCTTCGGCGCCGTCCGTGACGACGCGCAATTCGACGTCGAAGGCCCCCAGCATCTTGCTCACGACCATGCGGTTGACGGCATCGTCCTCTGCGACCAGCACCTTGAGCGGCCGATCGAGGCCGGCGATGCGGGCTTTCAGCTCCTCTGCCTCGTCGCGCCCGGCCGCGGCATCGGACGCCTGCGCCTGGCTCCAGGGCAGCACCAGCGTGAAGCGGAAGGTCGAACCCTCGCCCGGCGCCGAGGTGACGCCGATGGTGCCGCCCATCTGTTCGATGATGCGCCTGCTGATCGCAAGGCCGAGGCCGGTGCCGCCGAAGCGGCGGCTGATCGAGGCATCGGCCTGGGCGAAGTCGCTGAACAGCAGGCCGAGCTTTTCCGGGGCGATGCCGATGCCGCTGTCGGTCACGGTCCATTCGACGGTCGCCAGCAGGTCGCGGCGCGCCTGGCAGATGACTGATATCCTGACCTCGCCTTCGTCGGTGAACTTCACCGCATTGGACGCGAGGTTGAGCAGCACCTGGCGAATGCGCGCGACGTCGCCGCGCAGCGTCGGCGGCAGGTCCGGATCGAGCTCGACCTTGACGGATAACCCCTTGCCCTTGGCGCTCGCGCGCACCACGCTCGCAACCGTCTCGACCAGCGCCTGCGGGGCGAAGTCGATCACCTCGAACTGGAAGCGGCCAGCCTCGAGCTTGGACAGGTCGAGAATGTCGTTGAGGATACGCTGGAGATTGTCGCCGGACTCGCGGATCGTGGTGACGGCTTCGCGCTGCTCCGGATCAAGCTTGGTTTCGAGCAGCATGCTGGCAAGCCCGAGCACACCGTTCATCGGCGTGCGGATCTCGTGGCTCATCACCGCCAGGAAGTCCGACTTGGCGCGGCTCTCGGCCTCGGCCTTTTCCGCGCGCCAACGCTCGGTCACGTCGCGGCCGAAGCCGCGATAGCCGAGGAACATTCCTTCGCGATCATAGGCGGGCTTCGCCGTCAGCGACCACAAGCGCGCCTCGCCGCCGGCGACGACCTTGAGATTCATCTCGTTCAGCGGCTCGGCCTGCTCCATCAGACCGACGATGTTGTAGGCCGCGGACTTGTCTTCGGGGCACAGCATGTCGAGCACGTCGGCGAATTGCGATCCTTTCAGCAGCGGAAGCGGCAGCTGCGCGACGTCCGCGAAGCGTTGAGGCACGTCGATCAGATGCCCCTCGGCATCGGTCTGCCACAGCCAGTCGCTGGCGTTCTCCTGAAAGTCCTTCAGTAGCAGCGAGATGATCTCCGTCTGGCGCTCGAGCTCAAGCTGGGCCTTGAGATTGCCGAGGAACAGATTGCCCTGGCAGACGATGTTACGCGCCATGAAAAACGCGAACAGCAGCAGGAACACCGCGGTCACGAGATACGGACCCGTGCCGCACAAGAGCAGCGCGCCGGCGCAGGAGGTCGTCATGGTGGCGAGATAGACGAGGCCGGCGCGCGGGAAGGTCGAGAGCGTGAAGGCGCCGCCCGACATCATGCCGACCATCAGGCAGGCCAGGATCAATTGGCTGGTCGGCTCGATGCGGCTGAACAAGGCGAGCGGCAGCGTGCTCCAGATCGCGGCCAGGAAAAATGCCTGCCGCAGCATCTGCCGCGCGGCGCGGAGCGAAGCCTCCTGCGGCGGGTTCTGATGCGACTTGTGCCACGCGCGCACCGCGAGCGAGGCGGTGGCCGCGAGCGTCAGGCCCCAGATCGCGAGGAAGTCGTTCCAGCCCCTGCCCCAGAACAGGATCAGCACGATGGCAACGTTCAGCATCGTCACCGACATCGTCACCGGGATCAGCCGGGTCACGGCGTCGATCTGCTTGGCGCGGACGCGGCGGATCTCACGCTCGCTGAGATCGGCAGTCAGGCCGTCCTCGATCTCGAAGCCGCCGAGCCAATACAGGAACGCGCCGATCAGGCCGTCACGCGGCTGAGCTCGCTTCATCGACTTATCCGGCCATCCCATCCGCGGAACCTTCTGACGATCAATGGCCCGCCGCCTGCTTAGACCGGGTTAATTTTGTGGGAGATTTTGCGGCGTCCTTGACGGGCGCGTTTGCAGTTTGTTCTAACCATGGTCCCTGCCCGGAGCCCGCCGACATGCCCATCAGAGTAGCGACGTGGAACGTGAACTCGGTCCGACAGCGGATCGATCTGCTCCTGTCCTGGCTGAGGGAGTGCCAGCCCGACATCGTCTGCCTGCAGGAGATCAAATGCGTCGACGAGGCCTTTCCGCGGCTGGAGATCGAGGCGCTGGGCTACAACGTGGTGACGCACGGGCAGAAGACGTTCAACGGCGTCGCCCTGCTCTCCAAGCTCCGGTTCGACGAGACCAAGTCGGGCCTCGCCGGCGACGACGAGGATACGCATGCCCGGTTCCTCGAGGGCGTGGTGACGCTCAAGCGCGGGGTGCTGCGCATCGCCTGCCTTTACCTGCCCAACGGCAATCCGGTCGGGACCGACAAATATCCCTACAAGCTCAAATGGATGTCCCGGCTTCTTGATTATTCGAAAGAGCGACTCAAGGCGGAGGAGCCGCTGATCCTCGCAGGCGACTTCAACGTCATCCCGCATGCCCGCGACGTGCACAATCCGGCCGCCTGGACCGAGGACGCCCTGTTCAAGACCGAGACGCGCGAGAGCTTCCAGTCCCTGCTCGGCCTCGGCCTGACGGATGCCTTGCGGGCGGTGACCGACGAGCAGGGCCTCTACACCTTCTGGGACTATCAGGCCGGGGCCTGGCAGAAGAACCAGGGCCTGCGGATCGATCATCTCTTGCTGTCGCCGCAGGCCACCGACCGGCTCGCCAATGTCGGCATCGACAGCTATGTGCGCGGCTGGGAGAAGCCCTCGGATCACGTGCCGGTGTGGGCGGATCTGGATCTGGAGGCGGCCTGACGCCGCCCCGCCGTGGAGCTACTCCCGGCGGCCCTGCACCCACTGCTCCAGCATTTGCAGGCACATGGCGCGGTCGTCGTCGGAGGCCTTTGCGAAGGCGCGGTTGTAGCTTTCCTTGATCCAGACCTCCTCGGGACCAGCGCTGTCGCGCGCCAAGGTCAGCCACATCAGGCCGCGCGCGGCCTGCCGCGGCAGGCGGTCGCCGTTGAACAGCATCTGGCCGAGCAGTGCCTGGGCCTGGTGCTGCCCCTTCTGCGCGGCGAGACCGAGCCAGCGCGCGCCATAGCGGAAGTCCTCGCGCGAGGCGTCCGGGGTCTTCAGGTACAGACGGGCGAGGTCGTACTGCGCGTCTGCGTTGCCGAAATAGGATGCGGCATAGGAGAACATCTCCCGCGCACGGTCCGGATCGGCCTTGATCTTCGAATTCGGAATGCCGGCCAGATAGTAGCGGCCGAGCGCGACGAAGGCATTGGCGACGATCTGCGCCTGCGGCGCCGACGGGCTGTCCTCGGCATGCGCGTTGGCGATCCGGCTGAAATATTCGAAGGCACGCAAATCGTCCTGGGCGACGCCATCGCCATTGGCGTACATGCGGCCGAGCTTCCACTGCGCGATGGGGTGGCCACCCTCGGCAGCATATTGCAGGGCGCTGAGCGAGGTTTCCTGGGCTGCGACCGCCGGCGGAACCTTGGTGCGCACCGCACCCGCCGCGCCTGGCAAGGTGGTCACGACCGGGATGGTCGCGTCCTTCGGATTGACCGGCGCGCCGTCGAAGGCGAACGCCGGCGCGGCCAGCGCAGCCGCCCCCAACATAAACGCAACTGTGGCACGCCTAGATGTCCGCATAGCACTGTTTCTCGTGCGCGCCGCCCGGATGGGTCACTGCCCCTCCGACCGCTGGTCCAACCTGCTGAGCATATTTCCAGAGCGCACCCGACGTGTGGTTAGTCGCGCGGGCGCTCCATTTGGTTTTGCGCTGGGCGAGCTCGGCGTCGCTCAACTTTACGTTAAGGGTACCGGCGACCGCGTCGATCTCGATGATGTCGCCGTCCTCGAGCAGCCCGATCGGGCCGCCGACCGCCGCCTCTGGCCCAACATGGCCGATGCAGAAGCCGCGGGTGGCGCCGGAGAAGCGGCCGTCGGTGATGAGCGCAATCTTGCCGCCCATGCCCTGGCCGGTCAGCGCCGCTGTGGTCTGGAGCATCTCCCGCATACCGGGACCGCCCTTCGGCCCCTCGTAGCGGATCACGATGACTTCGCCTTCGCGGTAGGTGCGGTTCTGGACCGCCTCGAACGCGTCCTCCTCACGGTCGAAGCACCTGGCCGGACCGGTGAACTTGAGGTTGGACATTCCCGCGACTTTCACGATCGCACCTTCTGGCGCCAAATTGCCCTTCAGACCGACCACACCGCCCGTCACGGTGATGGGTTTGTCTGCCGGGTGCACCACGTCCTGGTGCGGATTCCACTTCACGCTCTTGAGGTTTTCGGCGATCGTGCGGCCCGTGACGGTAAGGCAATCACCGTGCAGGAAGCCGTTGTCGAGCAGCGTCTTCATCAGAAGCGGTATGCCACCTACTTCAAACATGTCTTTGGCGACATAACGGCCGCCCGGCTTCAAATCCGCGACATACGGTGTCTTTTTGAAGATTTCGGCAACGTCGAACAGGTCGAACTTGATGCCGGCCTCGTGCGCGATCGCCGGCAGGTGCAGCGCAGCATTGGTCGAGCCGCCGGACGCCGCGACCACGGCAGCCGCATTCTCCAGCGCCTTAAGAGTGACGATGTCGCGCGGCCGGATGTTTTGGGCGATCAGGTCCATCACCTTCTCGCCCGCGGTCATGCAGAAGGCATCGCGGATCTCGTAGGGTGCCGGGGCACCGGCCGAGTACGGCAATGCGAGGCCGATCGCCTCCGAGACGGTCGCCATGGTGTTGGCGGTGAACTGCGCGCCGCAGGCGCCCGCCGAGGGGCAGGCCACGCGCTCGATCTCGTCGAGGTCCTCGTCCGACATGGCGCCGACCGAGTGCTTGCCAACGGCCTCGAACATGTCCTGCACGGTGACCTGCTGCCCGCGGAAGTTGCCGGGCAGGATCGAGCCGCCGTAGATGAAGATCGAGGGGACGTTGAGGCGGACCATCGCCATCATCATGCCCGGCAGCGACTTGTCGCAGCCGGCGAGCCCGACCAGCGCGTCATAGGCGTGGCCGCGCACGGTCAGCTCGACCGAGTCGGCGATGCATTCCCGTGACGGCAGCGACGAGCGCATGCCGTCATGGCCCATGGCGATGCCGTCGGTCACGGTGATGGTGCAGAATTCGCGTGGCGTGCCGCCGGCCGATGCCACGCCCTTCTTCACCGCCTGGGCCTGGCGCATCAGCGCGATGTTGCAGGGAGCGGCCTCGTTCCAGCATGAGGCGACGCCGACGAAGGGCTGGTGGATCTGCTCGGTGGTCAGACCCATGGCGTAGAAGTAGGACCGGTGCGGCGCGCGCGCAGGGCCTTCCGTCACGTGACGGCTCGGCAGCCTCTGCTTGTCGGTCTTAGCGTTCATCGCAACCAGTTTCCCCAGCCAACCCTTTCAGACCCGAAAAATCAGAGCCAAGATTTGAATCGACCTTGGGATTTTCTCGTCGCCTTCGAAGACCGCCGCTGCCCTTTAAAACAACATTAGAGCGATTTTATTCATGTTCAGGTGTGGCTAAAAAGCGGCGGCGATGCGAACCGCCAGTGATGAGGGTTAAATCCGGACCGACTGTTGCGCAAGCGGCACAATCGTTACCGGGAAGACACGGGTGGGATTACAAAGATACCTATTCATGAAGGCCATTCACAACTTGAAATTTTAGGTTGGATAAATCACTTCCGAATCTGAGTCGATGATGTGGGTGACAGTTCGGCTGAGTCGGAGCGCCTTTCCTAGCAACGACAACGCCCTTCGTGTCCCGGACAAGCCGCAACGCGTGAAGCGTTGCGGCGCCGAGCCGGGACCCAGGGCGACACGGCACAATGCGGCGACGTGGGCCCCGGCTCTGCAGCGCATCGTCGAAGAGACGCTGCGCTGCGTCCGGGGCACGAGAGCGGAGCGTGGCAGCAGCTCTCCAACGTGCATTCCGATTGCAGACATGCCTTCGCATTCCCGCGGCGCTTTGCCCGAGCTTTGCTTGATCGCTCCACCCTCCTATACAAGAGGGCGCAGGGAAGGCCGGGTGCCGGCTGGCACCCGCGTTCCGCTGCGCGAAGATGTAACGCAAGGAGACCGCACAGCAGCATACAGGTGAAGCCCAACACACGGCCTTCCCTGCGCGATGGTCGGACGGCTTATGCCGTGCTCTCCCGGGAGCCGAGTTCCTTCTGGCCTCCCTCACTCCCGCGAAATTCAC
>NZ_AXAZ01000067.1 GCF_000473065.1 Bradyrhizobium sp. WSM1743 | reverse complement strand
AAGTAACGACACCGCATCTGGAATTTGGCGCCGCCGCACGAAAGCCTTCGTCTGGCGCGCACTTATTTCAAGCTGCGCAGCCCCGCCGAGCTGCGTAACCACTCTCGTCCAGTCTTCGTTCAGAAGCGATTCGTCTGCCATCCCGCCTTGGAATCACGTGTGATTCCAACACTCAAGAATAAACTTAACGCCTATGCGGCCTTCCCTGCGCCCTCTTGGCTTTCAGAGGGTGGAGCGATCAAGCAAAGCTCGGGCGAAATGCGCCGCGAGAACGCGAGGGCGTGTCTGCGAGTTGAAATGTGAATTGAAAGAATGCGACGCCGCCCCTTGCTCCGTCATTGCGAGCGCAGCGAANCAATCCAGAATCCCTCCGCGGGGACACTCTGGATTGCTTCCGCCTTCGCCGAGGCTTCGGCGGACAAGTCGCTGCGCTCGCAATGACGAGGAGGAGAGTGCGTGCGCCAAATTCCGCTCTCGTGCCCCGGATGCAGCGCAGCGCTCCTTCAGCAGTGCACTGCAGAGCCGGGGCCCATCTCACCGCGTCTTCCCGTGTCGCCCTGGGTCCCGGCTCTGCGCCGCAACGCTTCACGCGGTGCGGCTGGTCCGGGACACGCGAGCAAGAGCCGACATGCAACGCACCAGCAAATCACCGCCCCGCCGGTGCCGACATCGCGCCGTTGACATAGCGCGACCAGTCGGGCGTCGTCGGCTGCGACGGCCAGAGCGCGGCATTGGAGTCGCGGACCGATTGGGTGATGGGAGTGCGTTGCGCCTTGCGGGCGTGGTGGCGGTCGCTCGCGGCGGCGGTCTGGACGGTGGCGGCGGCAATCAGCATGGCGCCGAGAAGGGCAAGAGTCTTTTGCATCGTTGTTTCTCCCGTGACGACGCTCCGGCTATGAGAAATGTTGTCGTCGTCGCGGCTAACATGGCGATGTGGCTTGCCGAATATCAGCGGCGCCGCCATCACGATGGAGCGAGCAAATTGTTTGGTCCCGGCCAAATATTCGGCAATCGTGCCCGCGGCGCCGATGGACTTGCCCGCCGCAATCCGGTTCAATGGGGCCAATCGAGTTTCCAGGCGACAATGATGTCGAGATATCTGCTGGTCCTGTTGCTGATCGCTTCGCCCGCGGCCGCGCAAGTCAAGATGACACCGAAGACCGCTGCGGCGCATCCGGACCCCTGCGCGCCGATCGGGCGGACCGCGGACGGCAAGCTGGTCTATTCCATGAAATGCGAGAACCTGCCGGCACCGCCGGCACCGCCGCCGCAGGCGGAACTGAAGGAGGCGCCGCCCGCGACTGCCGCCGAGCCGGAGCCGGAGGTGCGGCGGAGCGGCATTTTCGGCTGGTCCTACGACCGCAGGTGATGCGACCCCGCCCCTTGCGCGAAGCCCGATGGAGTGCTTTTTGCTGAAAGTTCCCCGTGGGGCCTTCAGCCCCCGATCCAGAGAGATGAGATGAGCAAACTCGTTATCCGCGCCGGCGATTTCACCTTCGATGCCCGTTTCGAGGAGCAACTGGCGCCCAAGACCGTCGCTGCCTTCCGCAAGGCGCTGCCGTTCGAAAGCCACATCATCCATGTGCGCTGGAGCGGCGAGGGCGTGTGGATGCCGCTCGGCGATCTCGATTTTGGCGTGGGCTATGAGAACCACACCAGCTATCCCGCGCCCGGCCAGATCATCCTGTACCCGGGCGGCATCAGCGAAACCGAGATCCTGCTGGCCTATGGCGGCGTGCACTTTGCGAGCAAGATGGGCCAGCTCGCCGGCAACCATTTCATCACGCTGACCTCGGGCCTGGAGAATCTGGCGACCCTGGGCAAGAGTGTGCTGTGGAAGGGCGCGCTGCCGATCCGCTTCGAGGAAGTCTGAGTGACTGAGCCCCGCTACCCGCGCGATCTCCGCGGTTACGGCCGCAATCCGCCGCATCCGCAATGGCCTGGCAATGCGCGGGTCGCGGTGCAGTTCGTCGTCAATTTCGAGGAGGGCGGCGAGAACAACATCCTGCACGGCGATCGCGCCTCGGAAGCGTTCCTGTCCGACGTGCTCGGCGCGCAGCCCTGGCCCGGTCAGCGCCATGCCAACATCGAATCCATGTTCGAATACGGCTCGCGCGCCGGCTTCTGGCGGCTGTGGCGGATGTTCACCGAGCGCAAATGGCCGACCACCGTGTTCGGTGTCGCCACCGCGCTCAAGCGCAATCCCGAGATCGTCGCGGCGATGAGGGAGTCAGGCTGGGACATCGCCAGCCACAGCCTGAAATGGATCGAGCACAAGGACATGACCGAGGCGCAGGAGCGCGCCGAGATCGCGGAGTCCATTCGCGTCCATATCGAGGCGACCGGATCGCGGCCGCTCGGCTGGTACACCGGGCGCTCCTCGATCAACACCAACCGGCTGCTGATGGAGGAAGGCGGCTTCCTCTATCTCTGCGACTCCTATGCCGACGATCTGCCCTATTGGGTCAGGGGCGCGAACGGCAAGCAGCTCATCATTCCCTATACGCTGGATGCCAACGACATGCGGTTCATTAACCCGCAGGGCTTTGCCGAAGGCGAGCAGTTCTACACCTATCTGAAGGACGCGTTCGACGTGCTCTATGCGGAAGGTGAGACTGCGCCGAAGATGATGTCTGTCGGCCTGCACTGCCGCCTCGCCGGCCGGCCCGGTCGCGCCGCGGGGCTGATCCGCTTCCTGGACTACATCCGCAAGCACGATCGCGTCTGGGTGCCGACCCGGCTGCAGATCGCGCAGCATTGGCACGACAAGCACACGCATCTTGCCGCCGACGCGTTCGAGATCGGATGAAGGTGTGATGTCGCAAGTTTCGCTCGCCGATCTCAATGCTGCAAGCAAGGCCGACTTCGTCGCGGCGCTCGCCAATGTCGTCGAATATTCGCCATGGATCGCCGAGCAGCTCGCGGCAAAACGGCCGTTCGCCGGCGTCAATCAGCTGCACGCCGCGCTAATGGCGGCGATCCAGAGCGCGGAGCCTGACGTGCAGCTGGCGCTGATCCGGGCGCATCCCGATCTCGCCAACAAGACGCAGCGCGCCGCCGGCCTCACGGCGGAATCGACCGACGAGCAGAACAGCGCCGGGCTCGACCGGCTGTCCGAAGCCGAATATGCGGCGTTCGAGCGTGCCAACAACGCCTACCGCAACAAGTTCGGCTTCCCCTACATCGTCTGCGTGCGCCGTCACACCAAGGATTCCGTGCTGCGCGACTTCGAGACGCGGCTGCTCAACATCGCCAAGACCGAGACGCGGCGTGCGATCGAGGAAATTGGGCGCATCTCCGCGCTGCGGCTTGATCAGCTCGTCATCGCGGGCGACCGGCTGAAGGTGCACGGCCGCCTCTCCACGCATGTGCTGGACAATCACATTGGCAAGCCCGCGCCGGGCATCCCGGTTGAGCTCGTGGAGCTTGCGAGCCTTGGCGAGAGCCGCGTCATCGCGCGCGCGGTGACCAATGCCGACGGCCGCACCGACCAGCCGCTGATCGGCGGTCGCCCGCTGCCGATCGGCCGCTACGAGCTCCGATTCCGCGTTGCCAAATATTACGCCGAGCGCAATGTGCCGCTGTCGGACCCGCCGTTCCTCGACGAGATCCCGCTGCGCTTTGCGATCAGCGAGCCGGAAAGCCATTACCACGTGCCGCTGCTGGTCACGCCGTGGAGCTACTCGACCTATCGCGGCAGCTAGAGCATGCTGTGGGCGGGCGCGCCGCCCCGTGCTTCACCTCTCCCCGAAGGGGAGAGGTGAACCATCCCGCTCTAGCCCCCGAACTTCTCGAGCAGCGCCGGAAACAGCCGATCCGGCTTGAACGGCGGCGCGGTGAAGCGAATGCCGGTGGCATCGGCAATGGCGTTGCCGAGTGCAGCGGCGACCGGATTGTACGGGCTCTCGCTCATCGACTTTGCGCCCAGCGGTCCGATCGTATCGGACGTCTCGGCGAAAAACACCTCCGTGCGCGGAACGTCGGCGAAAGAGGGCAGGTGGTAGTCGCGGAATTTCGGGTTGATGACGCGGCCGTTCGCGTCGATCACCATCTCCTCGTAGAGCGCGGCGCCGAGCGCCTGCGCCACGCCGCCTTCGACCTGACCGCGGCACTGCATGGGATTGGCGACGACGCCCGCGTCCGCGGCGTGCACGCTCCTGAGAATCCTGAGCTCGCCGGTGCCTTTGTTCACCGCGACGCGAAAGCCCTGCACGTTGAACCCGACCGAGCGCGGCGTGCCCCCGGAATTGCCGGCGCCTGCGAACGGCTGGCCACGTTCGTGCGCGAGCTTCGCCAGTTCCGTAAAGGGCATGCGCCGTACGCCGCTGACGACGGCGTCCCCATCGAGCACGCAGGTGTCCACGTCGCACAGCCATGCGCCGGCGGCGGCCGCCCTCAGCTCGGTCGCAAGCTGCATGGCTGCCGCATGCGTCGCCTTGCCCGCGACGAAGGTGCCGGCGCTGCCATAGGCGCCGGTGTCGTGGCCGCCATGGGCAGTATCGGACTGACGCAGACGGATTCTCTCGACCGTGGTCGCCAGCGTGGTCGCGGCGATCTGGAGGTGCACGGTGCTGGTGCCGTTGCCGAACTCGGCCGTGCCGACGGTGAGGTCGAAGCCGCCATCGTCGTTGAGCGCGATCGCCGCGTCGGCTATGTGGCCTGCCGGTGGCACCGTGTCGATCATGGTCAGCGCAATGCCGTCACCGATCAGCCATTCCGGCGACAGCTCCGGCTGCGGGCCATCGGCCTGCATCGCGCGCTCGACGAGGTCGAGGCACTGGTCGAGCCCATAGGAGCCATAGAGCACGTCGTGATATTCGGACGGCGGCGGCGACAGCATGGGATCGCCGGGCTTGATGATATTGCGCCGGCGCATCTCGTAGGGGCTGATGCCAAGCTGACTCGCGAGCTCGTCGATTGCGGCTTCCACCGCGATCAGCGCCTGCGGCAGGCCATAGCCGCGAAACGCCCCCGCCGGCACCGTGTTGGTGTAGACGGCGGCGCCGTCGACCCGCTTGTTCGGGCAATTGTACACGCTGATGGACTCGGCCAGAGCGTGGAACATCACGGGGCCGGCATGATTGCCGTAGGCGCCGGTATTGGAAAGCACGTCGAGCTGGAGCGCGGTGAGCTTGCCGTCGCTATCAGCGCCCGCCCGAATGTGGACGCGCATCGGATGCCGCGTCGAGGTCGCGATGAACTGCTCCTCGCGGGTGAGCTCCAGCTTCACGGGCCGCCCTGTCTTGAGCGCGGCGAGCGCCAGGATGTCCTCGACGAACATCTCCTGCTTCCCGCCAAAGCCGCCGCCGACGCGTTCGCAGAACACGCGGACCTTATCCATGGGAAGACTGAAGATGTCCGACAGCGCGCGCCGGGTCAGGAATGGCACCTGCGTCGAGGTGCGGACATTGAGAATGCCCGCATCGTCGAGCCAGGCGAGCCCGCCATGGGTCTCCAGCGCGGCATGCTGCACGCGGTGACTGTGAAAGGTCGCCTCGTAAGTGGCGGCGGAGGTGGCGAGTGTTGCGGCCACATCGCCGAACTCGCCATGCGTCTCCGCCGCGAGGTTCCGCTGGGGATCGGCGATGCGGTTCGCGGTGGTGCGGTCAGGATGAAGGACGGGCGCACCGGGTTCCATCGCCTGCTCGGGATCGATCAGCGCCGGCAGGATCTCGTACTCGACCTTGATCCGTCGGCACGCCTCCTCGGCGGCGCCTTCGCTCTCGGCCACGACGGCGGCGACCTTCTGGCCGATGAAGCGGACCACGTCGTCGAGGATGCGGGTGTCCTCGGGGTCCATCCAGTCCTTTTCGTGGCGCGCGGTCGAGATCAACACCGACGGCGCATCCTCATGCGTCAGCACCGCGTGCACGCCGGGAACGCTCAGGGCCGTAGACCTGTCGATCGCGATGATCCGCGCGTGAGCATGAGGCGAACGCAGCAGCTTGATATGCAGCAGTCCCTCGACTGCGGTATCGAACGTGTAGCGTGCCTTGCCGCGCACGATATCGGGACCCGCGGGCGCCGGCAGGCTGCGGCCGAAGGCGGCGCCGGCCTCGATGATCTCCTCGACATTGAACTTGCCGAGCAGCGCGTCCTCGATCGCGCGATAGCCGGTGCAGCGGCAGATATTGCCCTTCAGCGCCGTGCCGAGATCGGTGCGCTGCGCCTGGTTCAGCGAGGCGCAGGTCAGGATCATGCCGGCGGTGCAGAAGCCGCATTGAAAGGCCTGCGCATCGAGGAAGGCCCGCTGCATCGGATGCGTGCCGTGATTTCCGCCAAGACCCTCGATCGTGGTCACGGTGCGCCCCTCGGCCCGGAACGCCGGGATCAGGCAACTGTGCACCGGCTCGCCATCCAGCAGCACGGTGCAGGCCCCGCAATCACCGGCATCGCAGCCCTTTTTCACGCCGAAATGGCCGAGCTCGCGCAGGAACGTGCGCAGGCACTGGCCGGCGCGCGGGCCTTGCGAAAACGCCTTGCCGTTGACCTCGAAGCTCATGGCTGCGTTGCTCCCAGGAGTTCGCCGCGAATTTCCTCGGCGAGCCGCAGCGTCATGTGCTTGCGCCAGAGTGGCGCGCCATGGATGTCAGCGTGGTACAGATCATCGGTGATCTCTTGCATGAGCGCGGTGCGCAGCGTGCTCGCGTCCGGGGCTTTGCGAAAGCGCAGCTGGATCGGCCGCACCGTTGACGCGGTCACCGTAAGTGTCAGCGTATCGTCGGCGTCGAGGCTGCCGATCAGCAGTGCGGCCGAGCGGCCGACCGGCGCCAGCGAGATCTGGCGGAATGCTGTGCGGCGCTTCAGTGCCGCGGTTGGGATGTCGATCTGCCGGAGAAGGTCGCCTGGCGTCAGGCGATTGCGCTGGTTGCCGGTAACGAATTCGGCGACCGGAAGCCTCTGTTCACCGCCGCTAGCCTTCCAAATGGTGCAGACGCCGTCGAGCGCTGATGTGAGCGAGATCATCGGTCCCGCCGGCAGCGACATGCAGAGATTGCCGCCGACGGTCGCGGTCTTCCAGACCTTGAACGAAGCAAGAAAGGCGCGGCAGCATTGGTTGATCAGCGGCGCCGCGAGCCAATCGGACGGGCAGGCGAATGCATCGAGCTCTGCGATGGTACAAGTGGCGGCGATGCTGAGGTGGCTCTCGGTGAGTGTCAGCGCCGGCCATTTCAGATCGGTGAGATCGATCAGTCGTGTCAGATGCGTTTGCGGCTCCGAGAACAGCCAGGTGCCGCCTGCGAGCCAAGCATCACCTGCCGTCCAAACGGGCAACTGCGCGCGCGTTTGCGGATGGGCGACGGCTGTGATGGTATTCAAGTCCATGGCTGCGCCAACGCTTCCGCCGGGTGAATCATCCAAGGGAAAGTGTTGCAAGACGGGAGCCAAGTGGCAACAGCAAGTCGGAGCAAGGACGCAATCCTCCTCCGCCTTGCAGGCCCGCCGTCAGTGGATGTGAGGAAAGGCAGGATCATGAGTGACGCAAGTCCGATCTGGATCAGGGATCCCCTCGCCATCCTCGCCGACCGTGCCGAGCGTGGCATCGTGGTGAAGGACGGCCGGATCATCGAGCTGGTGCCGGCCGGCGGTGTGCCCGCAAGCGCCGATGTCGCGGTGTTCGATGCGGGCGAACACGTCGTGCTGCCGGGCCTGATCAATACGCATCATCATTTCTACCAGACGCTGACGCGGGCGCTGCCGGCCGCGATGGACCGCGAGCTGTTCCCCTGGCTTCAGGCGCTCTATCCGGTGTGGGCGAGGCTAACGCCGGAAGCGCTCGATCTCGGCGTCACGGTGGCGATGTCCGAGCTGCTGCTCTCCGGCTGCACCACCACGACGGATCACCACTATGTATTCCCGGCCGGCCTCGAAGACGCCGTCGATATCGAGGTGGCGGCGGCGAAGCGCCTCGGGTTAAGGGTGTTGCTCACGCGCGGTTCGATGAACCTGTCGCAGCGCGATGGCGGCCTGCCGCCTGATAGCGTGGTGCAGGACGAGGACACCATCCTGGGCGACAGCGCACGCGTGGTCGCAAAGCATCACCAGCGCGGCGCGGACGCGATGGTGCAGATCGCGCTGGCACCCTGCTCACCCTTCTCGGTGACGACGTCGCTGATGCGCGCGACGGCCGATCTCGCCGACAAGCTCGACGTGCGCCTGCACACCCATCTCGCCGAGACCGATGACGAGAACAGGTTCTGCGAGCAGATGTATGGCTGCCGTCCGCTCGACTATCTCGAGCAATGCGGCTGGCTCAATGCGCGAACCTGGCTCGCCCACGGAATCTTTTTCAATCCGGACGAGATGAGGCGGCTCGGCAAGGCCGGCACGACCGTCAGCCATTGCGCGTGCAGCAACCAGCTGCTGGCGTCCGGCTGTTGCCCGGTGTGCGACATGGAAGAGGCCGGCGTCGGAATCGGCATCGGTGTCGACGGCTCGGCCTCCAATGACGGGTCCAATCTGATGCAGGAGGTGCGGGCCGCGTTCCTGCTGCAACGCGCGCGCTATGGCGTGACGAAGGTCAGCCACAAGGATGCGCTGCGCTGGGCCACCAAGGGCTCGGCGGCGTGCGTCGGCCGCCCGGAACTCGGCGAGATCGCCGTCGGCAAGGCCGCCGATCTCGCGCTGTTCAGGCTCGACGAGCTGCGCTTCTCCGGTCATGGCGATCCGCTGGCTGCCCTGGTGCTGTGCGGGGCGCATCGGGCCGATCGGGTGATGGTGGCCGGAAAATGGGCGGTGATCGATGGCGCGATCCCGGACCTCGATGTGGCAGACCTCATCCGCCGCCACAGTTCCGCGGCGCGGGCCATGCAGACTGGATAGTCGGGGCGAAATAGAAAGAGGGGGCAGCCACAAGTGCCGGGTGCTTCTGGCCACCCCCTCCGAACCTCCTCCGGGAGGAGCAGGTGAACTAGGCAATGCAAGAAGCGTGCTACTTGCCCGGCAGCTTGTCGTCGATGCCTTTCACGTAGAAATTCATGCCGAGGATCTGGCCGTCGTCGAGGTGATCGCCGCCCTTGCACTCGACCGGCTTGCCGTCCTGCCCAACGATCGGGCATTTGAACGGATGCAGCTTGCCCGCGGTGATCGCAGCCTGGGCATCCTCGGCCATCTTTTTCACGTCGTCAGGCATGTTGGTATAGGGCGCCATCGCAAACATGTGGCTGTCGAGGCCGCCCCAGGTGTCCTCGGACTTCCAGGTGCCGGCGAGCTCGGCCTTGACGCGCTCGATGTAGTAGGGGCCCCAGGTGTCGAGGATCGAGGTGAGCTGGGTCTTGGGTCCGAATTTGATCATCTCGGAATCCTGGCCGAAGGCGAGCTTGCCGCGTTCGCTGGCGATCTGCATGGCCGCCGGCGAGTCCGTGTGCTGCATGATGACGTCGGCGCCCTGATCGATCAGCGCCTTGGCGGCGTCGGCCTCCTTGCCCGGATCGAACCAAGTGTTGGCCCAGATGATCTTGACCTTGATGTTCGGGTTGATGGTCTGCGCCGCAAGCATCGTGGCGTTGATGCCGGAGACGACCTCTGGAATCGGGAACGAGCCGATATAGCCGAGCACGCCCGACTTCGACATCTTGGCCGCGATCAGGCCTTGAATATAGCGGCCCTGATACCATTTCGCCGAATAGGTCGACATGTTCGGGTTGCGCTTGTAACCGGTGGCGTGCTCGAAATGCACATTCGGATATTTCTTGGCGACCTTCTGCGTCGGATCCATGTAGCCGAAGGACGTGGTGAAGATCAGCTTGTTGCCGGCGCGGACGAGCTGCTCGATCGAGCGCTCGGCGTCGGGACCTTCGGGCACGTTCTCGAGATAAGTGGTCTCGATCTTTTCGCCCAATTCTTTCACCAGCGCCTGGCGCGCGAGATCGTGCTGGTAAGTCCAGCCGAGGTCACCGATCGGACCGAGATAAATGAAGCCGACCTTCAGCTTGTCGGCGGCGGAGGCTGCACTGACGTTCCCGGCAAGCAAAAGCCCGGCAGCCAGCGCAAGAAGTGATTTCCTCATCATCAATCTCCAACATCAGGGGAAAGCCACGATCCGCAACGCACGCGCCCCATCGCGTACGCCGCGGAAACGAAATTCAGCGGTCGGAAACGAACACCGTGCCGAGCGCGGCCGGTGCGGTCGAGCCGCCCGTGCGCGCGCGGGAGAGCAGCACCAAGACGATAACGGTCGCGAGGTAAGGCAGCGCCGACATGAATTGTGAGGGAATGCCGACGCCCCAGCCCTGCGCATGCAATTGCAGGATCGTCACTGCACCGAAGAGATAGGCGCCGACCACGAGCCGGCCCGGTCGCCAGGACGAGAACACCACAAGCGCCAGCGCGATCCAGCCGCGGCCGGCGGTCATGCCGGGAATGAAGAACGGGGTGTAGGCGAGCGGCAGATAGGCACCCGCAAGACCCGCGCAGGCGCCGCCGAACATCACCGCGAAGGTGCGGATGCGCAGCACGGGATAGCCGAGTGCATGCGCGGAGACGTGATTGTCGCCACAGGCGCGCAGGATCAATCCCGCCCGCGTACGGTACAGGAACCACCAGACCCCGACGATCAGCGCGACCGAGAAATAGATGAAGCCGTCCTCGCCGAACAGCACGCGGCCTATCAGCGGAATGTCGGTCAGGACGGGAATATAGAGGTGCACGGCAGGCGTGATGCGCTCGCCGACGAACCCGGCGCCGATCAGGCCGGACAGCCCAATGCCGAGGATGGTCAGCGCGAGGCCCGTTGCAACCTGGTTGACCGCAAGCCCGAGCGCCATCAGCGCGAAGACGAGCGACATCAGCGTGCCCGCGATGATGCCGAACAGCGCGCCGACCAGAATCGAGCCAGTGAGCCACGCGCCGGCAAAGCCGCAGGCAGCGCCGACGATCATCATGCCCTCGACGCCGAGATTGAGCACGCCGGAACGCTCGGCCACGAGCTCGCCGGTCGCCGCAATCAGCAGCGGCGTCGACGCGGCGAGCACCGCGAGGATGATGGCCTCAACCAGCTCCACGGGTCACCTGTCGGTTTGGGAAGACCAGCTTGAAGCGGTACAGGATCAGGGAATCGCAGGCGAGCACGTAGAACAGCAGAATGCCCTGAAAGACCTTGGTGACGTCCAACGGAATCTTCATCGCGATCTGAGCCTGCTCGCCGCCGATAAAGGTCAATGCGAGGAAAAGGCCTGCAATTAATATTCCAAACGGGTTCAGCCGGCCGAGAAAGGCGACGATGATCGCGGTAAAGCCGTAGCCCGGTGAAATGCCGGGCTGGAGATGCCCGATTGGACCTGCAACCTCGATGATTCCGGCGAGGCCTGCCAGCGCCCCTGAGACCGCGAAGGTCAGGATGATCAGCTGATTGGCGTTGAAGCCGCCGAACCGCGCTGCACGCGGCGCTGCGCCGACCACGCGGATCTCAAAGCCCTTGATGGTGCGCCCGAGAAGGATGGCAGCCGCTGCGACGACAAGCAAGGCGATGATCGAGCCGAGATGCAGCCGGCCGCCCTCGATCAGCAGCGGCACCGTCGCCACTGGATCGAACTCGGCCGTGGTCGGGAAGTTGAAGCCGTGCGGGTCGCGCCAGGGGCCGCGCACGAGATAGTCGAGGAAGAGATCGGCGACATAAACCAGCATCAGGCTGGTCAGGATTTCGCTGGCGCCGAACTTGACCTTGCAGATCGCCGGGATCAGCGCATAGAGCGCGCCCGCTGCGGCCGCGAGGACGAGCATGGCCGGCAACACCCAGGCGCCGGCGTCGGTGCCTTGCGTCTTCACCGCGATCCAGCTTCCGGCCACCGCGCCGATCAGGAATTGCCCTTCGGCGCCGATGTTCCAGGCATTGGCGAGATAGCAGAGCGACAGCCCGATCGCGATCATCACCAGCGGCGTTGCCTTCACCGCGATCTCCTGGAGCGAATAGCCGTCGGTCAGGGGCGCAATGAAATAGGCATGCAGGGCGAGCAGCGGATTCTTGCCCAGGATCGCGAACAGGATAACCATGGTCAGGATCGTGAGGCCAATCGCGATCAGCGGCGACACCAGTGCGATCGTGCCGGAGCGCTCGGCGCGTTTCTCAAGCACCAGCTGCATGCGCGACCTCCTTCGGCTCCAGGCTGCTGCCGCCCATCAGAAGGCCCAGCTTTTCGCGGGTCGCTTCGCTGGTTGCGAGCGGAGCCGACAGCTTGCCATGGAACATCACGGCGATCCGGTCGGCGATCTCGGCGAGCTCGTCGAGGTCCTGGCTGGTGACGAGGACGGCGGCGCCTGCGGTTGCGAGGTCAAGTAACGCCTGACGGATGACGGCGGCGGCGCCAGCGTCGACGCCCCAGGTGGGCTGGCTCGCCACCAGCACCGCCGGATTGCGCAGGATCTCGCGTCCCACGATGAATTTCTGCAAATTGCCGCCAGAGAGGCTTGCCGCTTCCGGATCGCGCTTGGCCTTGCGGACGTCGAACGTCTCCGTCGCGCGGTCGACGGTCTTCAGCGTGGCCGCAGTATCGATGAAGCCGCGACGGACCATGCCGCTGGCGGCGTGCCCGGTGAGCAGCGCGTTCTCCGACAGCTTCATGCGCGGCGCGGTGCCGTGGCCGAGCCGCTCCTCGGGAACGAAGGCCGCGCCCAGCTTGCGCCGCTGGGTGATCGAGAGATGACCGGCGGCGATGCCTTCAATCACCACCGTTCCGGGGTCCTTCGCGAGGCGCTCGCCGGAGAGCGCGGCGAACAATTCGTCCTGGCCGTTGCCGGCGACGCCGGCGATGCCGAGGATCTCGCCGCCCTTGAGCTCGAACGAAATATGATCGAGCCGTACGCCATGCGCTTCGCTGGGGGCTAGCGAGAGATCGTTGACGACCAGCCGCGGCACGGTGGTCTTGCGGCCGGACACGGCCTTCACTTCCTTGACCTCTCCGCCGACCATCATCCGCGCCAGCGAGGCCGCGGTGTCGAGCCGAGGGTTGCAGGTCTCGACCTTCCTGCCGCCGCGCAGGATCGTCGCGGTATCGCAGAGCCGCTTCACCTCCTCCAGCTTATGGCTGATATAGAGGATGGCACGGCCTTCGGCCTTGAGCCGCTCCAGCACGATGAAGAGCTGGTCGGCTTCCTGTGGCGTCAGCACCGCGGTGGGCTCGTCCAGGATCAGGAATTTGGGATCCTGCATCAAGGCGCGGACGATCTCGATGCGCTGGCGCTCACCGACGGAGAGTTGCCAGACCTCGCGCTTGGGATCGAGCGGCAGACCGTAAGTTCTCGATACCTGCTCCAGCCGGGCCGACATGTCCTTGAAGGATTCCTGGCCGTCGAGGCCGAGCGCGACGTTCTCGGCAACCGTGAGATTGTCGAACAGCGAGAAATGCTGGAACACCATGCCGATGCCGCGGCTGCGCGCCTCTGACGGACCGGACAGCACGATCCGTTGGCCCTGCCAGCGAATCTGGCCGGCGCTGGGCTGGATCAGCCCGTAGATCGCCTTGACCAGCGTCGACTTGCCGGCGCCGTTCTCGCCGAGCAGGGCGTGAATTTCCCTCGGCCAGATGTCGATATCGATGGAATCGTTGGCGAGGAGATCACCATAACGCTTGGTGAGGCCGATCGTCCTCAGGAGCGGGGACTCGCCGGAATTCTGGCCCTTGGGCGTCGGATCTAACATTCGCTGATGCGCTTGCATGGGTGAAGTGCCTCGATAGTGGGCCAGTTTGAACCGCGGCGTAAGATGTGAAAAAGCATCATCCCTTGCCCAACGCTTCGGCAGGCGATCGGCCCAGCGGTCGTCATCGATTCTGAGCGAGCAGCTTCGCAAAGGGCACTTGGACTGCGGGGGCAATACCGCCTGCGAGCAGTGTCTGTTGCAAATTTGTGACGGTTCAAGCCAAATCGGAACCCGCTGTGCAGGCCTGACGCCATGTTGAGCAATGACGCGTCGGTCCGTTCATCGCTTGGAGCGCGGCGGTCGCAACAGCTGCTCGAGCCCGGCATCGCATTGGGCGCGATCCAGAAAATCCGAATAAAAACAATCAAACAATGTTCGGCAACAGTGATCCTTGCCTCCGGTGCTCGCTGCGTGCGCGGAGACCGCAATCTCGACCATGACTCGTCGCGTCCTGCCGAAACAAGCGGCACGCCATGTGAAAAGTTGAGGCTTCTCACCCTGGGTGATCGGCGCAAGTGTCGCACCCACAGGGGGCGTGCATTTTTGCCTGTCCAAACGAGGGGGTATTCAGGATGTCGTTTCGTTACACGGCAGTGGCAGCAGCGGCGCTGTCACTTGCTACGCTGGCCACCGGTGGCCTGGCTCAGGCGGCGGATCTGCCGGTCAAGGCGGCCAAGAAGGCTCCGGACCTTCCGTTCTTCCTGGTGATCGATAACCGCGTCACGTTCTCATATATCTTCAACGCTTCGCAGCCCGGCGCGTGGTCATTCCGGCCAGATGGGTCGATCGACAGCAAGACCACCAAGCAGGTCTATTCCTTCACGCATTTCGACCTCTGGGCGTACGGCACGAACTTCTTCACCATCTCCATGTTCAAGTCGGATCACAATGATCCGGCCGGGCCATGCAGCAATGCGGGCACGATCTTCGGCGCGCCGGCATCGTGCGCCGGTGCGACCGAAATCTATGGCCTGTTCCGCTCGACCTTCGGCTGGAACGAGCTCTTCGACACCAAGGCTTTCACCGCGGGGCCGCTGCACAACATCTCGTTCGAAGTCGGCATGGACGCCAATACCGAGAACAGGTATTTCGGCGCTGCCAAGCGCGCCGTCGTCGGCGGTCTGCAGTTTGCATTCGACCTGCCCTACAAGGGGTATATCAACGTCGCGCCGCTGGTCTATTGGGAGTTCGCCAACCACAATTCCTTCAGCCAGTGCGGCCTGTTCGGTCCGGGCGTCCCCGGCGTCACGTGTCTTGCGGACGGCAACACGTCGTTCAAGCCAACGTGGGCGGTCGAGGTCAACTACTACATGGACCTCGGCTTTCTGCCGCCGAACATGCAGTATTTCTCGATCAGCGGCCGCGCCGGCTGGTATGGCAAGAAGGGCACGGACACCGAACCGCTTCCCTACAACCCGGCGAATGGCGTCTACAACACCGCGGTTGAGTTGAATTCGGAGCCCATCCGTCTGACCTTCGATGCTTCGAAGGCGGCCTGGGGTGACAAGTACTCGCACTTCGTGGACGTCTGGGTGGCCTACCGCTACTGGCAGAACAAGTTTGGTCTCGATCACAACCTCGCAGTCGGCTGTACCACGCCCGTCGGTGGTGGGAGGGTGAGCACCGGATCCTGCACCGAGTCCTCGCTCTACTCCGGTATCACCGTGAAGTTCTGATCGCCTGATGCTCTGCAGGTGAAAGACGATGGCGCCGCGTCAAACCTCCGCGGCGTCATCTCCTTTTGAATGTGCCGCTACTTCGTCCAAACGCCGTCGTGCAGCGCTTCAGCCTCCTCTTCGAGTAGCGGGCCGACGACCTCCGTCGGCCGCTGGCCGCTGGCAAAGACCTCGCGGCACGGCAGGTCGAGCGTCGGGTTCTCCGGATGGTTGCCGGTGATGCCGCGCAGGCGATGCTCGCTGAGGCCATAGACGAGGCGGCCGATGCCGGCCCAGTAGATCGCGCCCGCACACATCGCGCAGGGTTCGGCTGACGAATAGAGCGTGGCTTTCGCCAGCACCTCGCGCTGGAGCGTGCGGCAGGCCTCGGTGGCCGCGAGTCGTTCGGCATGCGCGGTGCCGTCATGATCCGGCATGTAGCCGTTCTCGCTCTCGATGAGCACCTTGCCGTCGGCCGCGACAACGATGCAGCCAAAGGGATGATTGCCATGGGTCAGCGAGCGGCGGGCGACCGCGAAGGACAGGCGCAGGAAGTGTTCGTCACGTTCGGACGCGCCGTCCATCGCTGCTCCACGATCAGGTGCCGGCCATGCGCCAGCCGACCGGGATGAGGGTCGGCTTCGCTGGTCCGTGCTTCATACACAATTTGCCGTGGAACATCACCCGCGGCCGGTCGGACGGTTGTTGACGAACCATTTTCCGGATAACCTATTGAAAAAATATTGATTATGCGGTCCATCCAGGTCCTGATAAGGAAAGGTGCCGGATGCCAATACAGGCGTTGGCCCGCCCGCGTGAATGGCCGGCGCGAGGCAGCCTGGCGCGTACTCTCATTCATGCTAATCACGCGCATGTTGGGGCCGGCGCCGGTGCGTGATTTGGCTGGCACTGAGCTCGTACCGTTGGTCGCCAGGACAGCAACTCCCGCGGGCCAGAGAAGAGGAAATTTGTCGAGATGGGGGCCGTTAACGCCGTTCAAAATGCATCGCTCGGCGAAACGATCGTGCGTCGGATCAATGATCTGGCCGCGATCTCGGAAGGAGCTGACAACCTCACCCGCATCTATCTCACCAAGGAGCTGCGCGAAGCCGCGGACCTCATCCTGAGCTGGATGCGCGAAGCCGGCATGAGCGCGCGTCTCGACGCAATCGGCAACGTCTGTGGCCGCTACGAAGGCGACCGCCCGGGCGCGCCCTGCCTGATGCTCGGCTCGCATTACGACACCGTGCGCGATGCCGGCAAATGGGATGGACCGCTGGGTGTGATCACCGCGATCTCTTGCGTCGCCGATCTCAACCGCCGCGGCAAGCGCTTGCCGTTTGCGATCGAGGTGGTCGGATTTGCCGACGAGGAGGGGGTGCGCTTCGCCTCGACCTTGCTCGGCAGCCGTGCGGTGGCCGGCACTTTTGACGAGAGCGTCCTGAATACGTGCGACAGCGATGGCGTGTCGATGCGCGAGGCGCTCGTGCAGTTCGGCCTCGATCCCGACCATATCGGCGCGGCTGCGCGGGCGCGCCGCGAGCTGCTTGCCTATCTCGAATTGCACATCGAGCAGGGGCCGGTGCTGGAAGCGCGGAACCTGCCCGTGGGCGTCGTCACCGCGATTGCCGGTGCCACGCGCCTTGCCGCGCGGCTGACCGGTATGGCCGGTCATGCCGGCACCGTGCCGATGGCGCTTCGGCGTGATGCGCTCGCCGGCGCGGCCGAATGCATCGGTACGATCGAGCAGTTTTGCCGCTCCGACGATGGCGGCCTGGTCGGCACCGTCGGCTACATCCAGGCGAGGCCCGGCGCGACCAACGTCATTCCGGGCGAAGTATCCTTCACCATCGACATGCGCGCGCCGACCGACATGCACCGCAAGCGCGCGGTGGCCGACGTCGTCCGCCAGATCGAGGCGATCACCAAGCGCCGGCAGCTGGCCCTTCAGCTCGACGTCACCCACGAGAACCGCACCGCGCCTTGCGCGCCGTGGCTCAAGGAGCAGATCGCGCAGGCGATCGAAGCCGAAGGCTTTTCCGTGTTCGAGCTGCCGAGCGGGGCAGGGCACGACGGCATGGCGATGATCGACATTGCCGATGTCGGAATGATCTTCGTCCGCTGCCGCGGCGGCATCAGCCATCACCCGGATGAGCATGTCGAGCTCGCCGATGCCGACGCCGGCGCGCGGGTATTGCTCAGGGTCATCGAGAATTTTCAGACACGGGAGAGCCACGACGGAGCGAGCTGAACAGCCGGACGGCTCTTCGTCATCGGAGCGAGACACGAATCGATCACGCTCGGAACGGTGACCGGCCATCGCCGGGATCGCGACAACACTAGGTGCACATGAACAGCGACATTCCCCGGCCATCACATCGCGGAAACCGATTTTACCAGGGCATGGCTGCGACCTTCGTCGCCAACGCGCTTCAGGCGGTCAATTTTCTCGGTGACCGGTTTCTGAGACAATCGCCCCATTCGTTGTCCGCCATCGAGGATCTCTACCGGCACTCGATGGACAGCGCGTTCTCGGTGACCGAGTCCTTCCTCGTCACGGGCGCGCCGCACGCTTCCGCCTATTATCCCCGTGACTTCGCCTGGTTCTATCCTGACGTGCTCGATCCTGAAACGATCATGGACTCGCAGGACGCGGTGCGGCGGGTGCGCCTGCTCGAGAAGAGCGTGCGCCTGCTGCTGGAGGCGGTCCGCGCCAACGTCGTTACGACGACCATCGTGCCGGCAGGACGCGGCCGGTACCTCGGCGTGAACTATTTCTCGCGGCCCTCGGATACGCTGCTCGGCATACTCGCCGGTCTCCAGCAGATGATCTCTGCCGAGGAGAGGACGTCGTCCTATCTGGCGATGTCGCAATGCACGCACGCAGGCCGCCTGTTGCTGGCCGAATATGGCGGTGACCTGAAGCGGGCGATCCTCCAGCTCGCGAGCGAGCTCGAACCGTTCGATGATGGCGCCACCAGGTATTTGCTTTGCGATGTCCACGCACCTCGCTCCGCCGCAACAGACACCCGTGCCGAACGCAGGCGCTTCGTCACCAATACTTCCGTCTACACGACCTTCGTGTGGGGCGTGCAGCTCGGGATCGTCGACGTGAACGAGCTGAAGCGGCTGCTCGGGCGTGACCTCGCGCAGTACAAGAAGGACCTGCTCCGCCTGTTCGGCAAGGATGGCCATATCAGGCATTCCCTGGATGGTCCGGCGAGGACGCCGGCGTCATCGGTCGCGCTGGATTTCGTCAGCGTGCATCGCGGTTTCTGGGACATGAGCGATGCGAGCGAGCGGTCGCTGTTCGCGGCCACGACGGATCTGATCATCGCCGAACCGCGGTTTCGCATCCCCAGCACGTTTCATTTCCTGGTATCAGCCGATAATCCCAGGAACAAGATGATCCACAAGATTGCCGCACCTGCCTATCAGGGGCGTTCCTCCTGGCCGACGTTCAACGTCGAGTTCGCAGATCGCATGCTGGATTATGCTGAATTCACTTGCAGCGATACCTACCGGGCTTGCGCGCAAGGCATATTGAGGGACATCCGAACGGCGACTGAGGTTCATGGCGGCTATCAGGAGCTGATCTCGGAGCAGGGCCTGAAGTATCGCACCTGGGCCTATAAGGGCGCCGTGGCCCACTCCTGGTTTCCGCGCTTCCTGTCGGTCTGGAGGAGAGCGTATGGCACGCCGCTCCTCCAGTGGAATGACTAATCTGCGAGCCTATCCCGCCGTCACATCGACCAGCTCGCCGCCCTCCAGCACCTTGGCCGCCTTGGTGCGATCGAGGTCGCCTTCCCAAGCCGCGACCACGACCGTCGCCACGCAATTGCCGACGAGATTGCCGAGCGCGCGGGCCATGCCGATGAACCAGTCGACCGATAGAACCAGCACGAGGCCGATCGCGGGGATGCTCGGCACCGCGTTCAATGTCGCAGCCAGGATCACGATGGCCGAGCCCGGCACGCCATGCGCGCCCTTGGACGTGATCAGGGAGACGCCGAGCACCAGCAGGAGATCGCCAAAGGAGAGGGGCGTGTTGGTGGCCTGGGCGATGAAGACGACGGCAAGCGTCAGGTAGATGGAGAACGCGTCGAGGTTGAAGGAATAGCCGGTCGGAATGACCAGACCGACCACTGAGTCCTTCACGCCCATGCGCTCCAGCTTCTTCATGATCTGGGGCAGCACCGCATCGGACGAGGCGGTGGCGAGCACGATGGTCAGCTCCTCGCGCAGGTAGGCGAGGAATTTAAGAATGTTGATTCCGGCGAGAGCCATCACGCCGCCGAGCACGCCCAGCACGAAGATGCCGACCGAGACGTAGAACAGCATCACCAGCGACAAGAGCTGCTTCAGCGAGCCGACGCCATATTTGCCGACGGTGTAGGCGACCGCCCCGAGCACGCCGAGCGGGGCGACACGCACGATCAGGCCCATGACGCGGAACAGCACGGTCGAGGCCGCGTCGATGACGGAGGTGATGAGCGCGCCCTTCTCGCCGCCGACCAGCGCAAGGCCGACGCCGAACAGCACCGCGAAGAACAGCACCTGGAGCACGTCGTTACGCGAGAGCGCATCGAAGGAGGTGGTCGGGATCACGTTCATCAGGAAGGCGCCGATGCCGCCGCCGGACAGCTTGTGGGCGTTGTCGGCATAGGTGTTGAGCGCCTTGGTATCCAGCGTCGAGGGATCGATGTTCATGCCGTGCCCGGGGCCGAAAATGTAGGCGAGCAGCAGGCCGACGACGAGGGCGACCGTCGTCATGACCTCGAAATAGACCAGCGCCTTGACGCCAACGCGGCCGACCTTCTTGAGGTCGCCGGCGCCGGCAATGCCGTGCACGACGACGCAGAACACGATTGGTGCCACGATCATCGAGATCAGCTTCAGGAAGGCATCGCTGAGGATCTTGAGCCCGATCGCGAAGTCCGGAGCCGCCATCCCCAGGATGACGCCAAGGACCAGTGCGGCCAGGACCTGGACGAACAGCGAGGTGTAAAGTGGCTTCGGCTCGGCGGCCGGTGCCGCGGTGATGGTCGACATGGTGGACTCCCGATCTGACGCGTCTTGAGTGTCAAAAAGGAGCAACAACCGTGCCAGATTGTCGCGGTGATCCCGGAAGCATCGCAGGCGTGATATCCGGGACGCCGCGCGGCACCTCTTCAGCGGTGCACCAGGGGGGCCAGCTCATCGTGTGGCCGCCAAGACGCCGCAGAACCCGCGGTCAGTCGTCGTGCTTTCGTGTCATGCCACGAGATCCAGCAGCCGGCATGATCCACGCACGAGCACCTTGCGTCCCGTGGGGGTCATCGTCGGCACGCCGTCATTGACGACAACGAGGCCGAGCTTGACGAGGCTTTCGATCAGGTAGGCCCTCGAGAGGCGACCGCTCGACGTCGGATTGCGAAGTGTGCGCAGAGCTTCCCATTGGTCCGGCGAAAGATCGAAGTCGACGTCGTTGCTCATTTTGCCTCAAGCGATAGTCAAGTCGCGCGTCCCCCTGTTAGCGGCGCCGCATGAAAACCATGCGACGACAATGAGTCGGGAATTCGGTGCGTCGTTTAGAATGTCTCTTCACAAATTGCGGCACTTCGTTGCGCCACAACAGTTAAGATCGTTCACGCACGAACATCGTTCCGATTTTCGATCACTAATTGATGATCTGTGCTTGATGTTGCGGTGCGAACTTCCGCAGTGCACGGGAAGTATCGCTGTCCCATTCCGCGTCGCGATATGTACAGAAATGATGAGGCGAGCGGTTCAGGACTCTGTTAGGTTGATTTGCGGGGAATGGCTTCACGCGGCAGGCGTGGAGTGCATGAATAGGCTGGTTGAAATTCGCAATCAGGAATTTTGTGCCGCGAGCGCGCAGCGCTCGATTCGAAGCGTCGGGTATTCTGGCTCGCACAGGCTCAGGAGTGGGAGCAGCGCTCGACGAAATCGCCTATCACTTTCGGGAGTGCAATCTCGCGCAGGCCGAGCTGAATGCCGCCTTTATTCTTGCTCACTGATAAGTCGCCACGATATCGGACACAGCGCGCTCGAGCTGTTGCGCCGTGGCGCATTGGCGCACGACGCTGCAAAAGGTCGCGTAGCGCGGCATCTCGGAATCACCAAAGCCCCAGGCGAGCCGTTCCTCGGGATTGAGCCAGACCAGTCGCTTCGAGCGGTCGGAGATCCGGCGCAAGATGTCGGCGCGCGGGTCGAGATTGTTGCTCCGGGCATCGCCGAGCACGATCACCGTGGTCTGCGGCGTCAGCGTGCTCATGAACTCCCTCTCGAAATCGACCAGCGAGGAGCCGTAGTCCGACGAGCCGAAACCGACCTTGGACATGATCTCGGACATCGCCTCCTCCGGCGACTTCGATTCCAGGATCTCGCTGACCTCGATCAGGTGCGAGGAGAAGGCGAAGGAGCGAACATCGTCGACCACCTCGTGCAGCGAGTGGATCAGCAGCAGAAAGAAATCGGACACTTGCGCAACGGAGCCCGAGACGTCGCACAGCGCTACGATCTTCGGCCGATCGCGGTGCTTGCGTTTCCATGCGGTGAGGAAGGGCACGCCGCCCCAGGCCGCATTGCGGCGAAGCGTGCGGCGGACGTCGAGATGGCCGCGGCGCTGGCGCTTGCGCGGCTTGGAATAGCGCTCGCGCAGCCGCCGCGCGATCTGGCGGATGAGGGCGCGCATCTCGGCGACTTGGCGCCGCTCGATGCGCGCAAGCGGCGCGTTGCGCAGGATTTCGTTGCGGAGGTTTTCGGCCTCCTCGCGGGCATAGAGTGCAAGCCCCTGAGAGACCGTATCGCGCACGGCTTCGCGCAAGGCGTCGAGCGCAGCGCGTAGACGCTCGGCCAGTGCCGGGTTGGTCGCGGTCAGCTCGTCGAGATCGTCGCGCAGGCGCTGGAGGCCCATGGCGTCGAGAATGCGGCTGGAGAAGATGCCGCGCTGAGTGGAGTAACGGATGTCGGACAGGGAGGCCGCCCCCGAGGCGCTGGCAATGGCGGCTGCGATCGTATTGCGGTCCTGCGACAGCAGCATCTGCGCGAGCGGGCCCAGTTCCTGTTGCGGCGAGCCGCTGCCGGCATCGCTGGCTGCGTCGGAAGAGGGCGCTTGATCCGCCTCCTGCGAGGCGTCCTGGTCGACGCTCTCGGGCCGGTCCTGCCGCGGCTCCGGCTGGCTGAAGAACAGGTCAAAGCAGTCGCCGAGCGCGAGCTTCTCGTCCTGCGACTTGGCGAGCGTCAGCAGCAGCGCGTCGCGCAGGATGGCGCGGTCGGAGACGCCGACCTGCGCGACTGCTCGCATCGCATCGATGCTTTCGGCAGGCGAGACGTGAACGCCGACGCCGCGCGCCGCTCGAAAGAAACGATGGAGGTTCTCGCGCATCGGCGTCAACCGAAGACGTTGGACCGCGCCGCCTTGGCAATGAAGGTCGTCACCTGTGGCGCTGCTGCCTCGATGTCGGCTTCGTATTTCAGGAGTACGTTGAGCGTGTCCTTGACGATCTCGGTGTCGAGCTCGGAGGCCTGGAGCAGCACCAGCACGCGCGCCCAGTCGATGGTCTCGCTGACCGACGGCAGCTTCTTGAGATCCAGCGAGCGGATCTCGTGGATGAAACCGACCATCTGCCGACGCAGCGTTTGCGAGATGCCGGGCACGCGGCTTTCGACGATGCGCTCCTCCAGTCGCTGCTCGGGGAAGCCGATATGCAGATGCAGGCAGCGGCGCTTCAGGGCATCGCCGAGGTCGCGCTCGCTGTTGGAGGTGAGGATCACGGTCGGCGGCGAGATGGCCGAAACGGTCCCGAGCTCGGGGATCGTGACCTGGAAGTCGGACAGAATCTCCAGCAGCAGCGATTCGAATTCCGCATCCGACTTGTCGATCTCGTCGATCAGCAGCACGCAGCCGCCCGGCTGCTCCAGCGCCTGGAGCAGGGGACGCGGCTCGACGAACTCCTTGGAGAAGAACACGTCGCCGAAATCATGAAGCTGGTCGAGCGCGGCGTGCAGCGTCTGTGCGCCGCCGAGGACTTCGCCGAGCTTGTCCTTGAGGATCTGCGTGTAGAGAAGCTGCTTGGCGTATTTCCACTCGTAAAGCGCCTTGGCCTCGTCGAGACCCTCATAGCATTGCAGACGGATCATCTTCATGCCGCGCCAAGCCGCGATCGCCTTGGCAAGCTCGGTCTTGCCGACACCTGCGGGGCCTTCGACCAGGATCGGCTTCTCGATTTGTTGCGACAAATAGACGGCGGTCGCGATCTGCCGGCTCGCGATATAGCCCTGCGCGGCGAGGCCGCTCTCCACTGCCTCGATCGAGGTCGAAGCCTTCTGATCAGCCACGAAAGGGCGCTCCCAAGGGTCTTGCTTTAGGCTTGTTCTGCCTGCGTTCCCGGCAAAGAACAAGCCTCGTTTGGGAGACATCAGAAGCGGTGTTTTTTCCGTTCAGCGCAAATACTTGAGCGGTTCGCCGGTTGGGCTCAGTGTCGCTGCGGCTCCGGCTTGCGGATCGTCTGCCGGACCTCGGCGCCGCAATCGGCGCATTCATAGACGAAGTCGATCTTGGCAAGGCTCCAATGCGGCTCGACCTCGCGCACATACATTGGCAGGAACCCCATGCAGGTGGGGCAAATCACAGGCGCGATCTCGATATCCTGATGATGCTGTACATAAGCTGGCATCTCGGCTCTCCTTCGCAGGCGACCACCAATCCCCGCGCAATAGGTACTGCCAGTCGCTCCAGAGCCGTCATCAACTCTTTCGAACAGAGGCGGAACGACGGGCGTTTGTCGTTCGCTGTGACATTCTTGTTACGCCTCTGTACTGTAACGGGCGGACCAAATGCCTATTTCACAGGCCGATCCGGTTCTCGGACTCTCACTGCAACGATAAGGGAGCAACGCCCATGACGCATGCCATTCGCTTTCACAAGACCGGCGGTCCGGAAGTCCTGGTCTGGGAGGAGGTCAGCGTCGGCAAGCCCGGACCCGGCGAAGCGCGAATCCGCCACACCGCTGTCGGCCTCAATTTCGTCGACATCTATAACCGTTCCGGCCTTTATCCGGCGCAGCTGCCGAGCGGGCTCGGCAGCGAGGCGGCTGGTGTCGTTGAGGAGGTCGGGCCCGGTGTCACCGACCTGCAGCCAGGCGATCGCGTCGCCTATGGCGCCTCGCCGCTCGGTGCCTATTCGGAGGCGCGGCTAATTCCCGCCGATCGTCTGCTGAAGCTGCCCGATGGCGTCGACGACAAGACCGCGGCGGCGATGATGCTCAAGGGGCTCACCACGCAATATCTGATCCGGCAGACCTATCGGGTGAAAGCGGGCGATACCATCCTGCTTCATGCCGCGGCTGGCGGTGTCGGCCTGATCCTGAGCCAGTGGGCCAAGCATCTCGGCGCAACCGTGATCGGCACAGTCAGCAACGACGAGAAGGCGAAGCTCGCAAAGGCGCATGGCTGCGACCATGTGATCATCTACACCCGGGAAGATTTCGTGAAGCGGGTCGAGGAGTTCACCGGTGGCAAGAAAGTGCCGGTGGTTTACGATTCCGTCGGCAAGGACACGTTCCTGAAATCGCTGGATTGCCTCGCGCCGCTCGGCGTCGCCGCGCTGTTCGGCCAGTCCTCCGGTGCGGTGGAGCCGCTCAATCTCGGCCTGTTGGCCCAGAAAGGCTCGCTCTACGTCACGCGTCCGACGCTATTCACCTACGCCGCCAAGCGCCAAAATCTGGTCGCGATGGCGAACGAGCTGTTCGAGGTCGTCAAGTCCGGCGCGGTGAAGATCGAGGTTCACCAGACCTATCCGCTGAAGGACGCCGCCAAGGCGCATGCCGATCTTGCGGCGCGCAAGACCACGGGATCGACCGTTCTTTTGGTGTAATGTCGGACTGGGCGGTGGCGCAGGCTCCAAGCCTGCGTCACGTCCGTTCGTGCTTGCGTAGGTCGCGGGTGATCAAGCCGGATTGCCTGGAGATCGACGTCTTCGGGCGGGATTTGGGGCAGGGCGGCCTCCGTCAGGATGGCCTCGGTCACGTCCTCGACCGCATTCTCCACGATTTCGTGGATGAACGAGATGTTCTGGTATTCGCCCGAGGCGATGCGGGAGATGACCTCGCGCCTTGTGATTTCGCGATCGACGACCGCCTCGCGGCCCCGCCGCCCATAATCGATCATCACGACGAAATATTGCATGAAACGACCCTGCCGCGCCCGTGGTCGGGACCGCGGCAGAGTATTTCCGAAAATCGTAACTCTGTCAATCGCGGATTTCTATAAATCGGAAATCGCTGGCTCTCTTACTTGCCCTTCTTGCGAGGGCGGGCCGATTTCGCGCGCAGCCGCTCAAGCTGCCCCTTGGGCATGGACAGGCAGATCTCCCCGACCCAGTCGAGCTTGACGCCGACGATCGGCTTGGCATTGAAACTTGTGAGATTGACGACAGAGGGAGATTTTCCCCGCTCGATGGTCTTCAGATAGCGCTCGCCGGTCTTGAGTCGGACCACGGCCTCTTCGCCGTAGAAGCTCGACAGCGGATGGCGCTGGTCCTTGTAGACCACGATCACGTCGCCGCTTTCGTATTTGGGCAGCATCGAATCGCCCACGATCTCGAATGCGATCGTCTCTTCCATGATTGGGAAAGGCAACGTGATGTCGCCGAGACCTTCCGGGGGAACCTGTTCATAGTCCGGCTCGATCACCGCGCCGGCTCCGACGCGGCCCATGATCGGCGCGAGATTGAGCTCGAGATATTCCATGATCGGAATGATCTCCGAGGCCTTCACCAGGCGCTCGCCGCCGAGAATCTCCGAGACCGCGCCGGGGCGCACGCCCATGGCCGCCGCCAGGCCGCCCTTGCTCTTGCCCGTCTTCTCCAGGCCCCGCTCGATCATTGCAACGTCCAACATGGTGATTCCCTCGATTGCGCACCGTCTCGCCTCTTATAATCCGAAATTCGGAATTGATGCAATTATGAATATCAGAATTATTGCTTGACTCTGTATTCGGAATAACGGAATGTGTGTCTTGTCTCCCGGTCGTTCGTTGGGGAGGCGCATCACAGGACAGCAGCATGGAACCGGGCCATTGGCCGTCGGAGCACTCCGACGCGCTTCGCGACTATTTTCTCAAAGGCATGTCTTATGCGGAGATCGGAAGACAGATTAACGCAAGGTTTGGAACGGCTTACACGCGCAGCGCGGTGGTCGGCCGCGCCAAGCGGCTTGGGCTCGTCGTGCCGGAATGGATCACGAGTCCGTCGATCGTGCCGGGTGAACCCAGCCTGCTTTCGCCGCGTCGGGCGGCGTTGCCGAACCTGAATCTACCGCCGAAGTCCGCGATGAAGCCTCCAGCGCGGGTCAAGTTGCGTTGCGTCGGCGTCCAACCGCGCCTGATCCAACTGGTCGAGCTCGAGCCGGCCGACTGTCGCTATCCCTATGGCGGCGACAAGGACGGGGAGGAAATCACCTTCTGCGGCCACCCGCGCCAGCCGGGCTCCAGCTATTGCGCGCCGCATTCCCGCCTGACGCGCCGTTCCGGGGCTGCGTCCGCCCGTGTCGCGGGCCCCGTCGTGCTGAAGTTGGTCTCGGCTGCCTGAAAGTGCAGCCGTCCGTTCAATCGTCAGACTTGCAGGGAGTACCCGAGTGGCTCGTGCCCGACGTAACAAATCCTACAAATTGTCGCAGATCTACGACCGGCGGTCGCGGGAGGTGCCGTTCAACGCCGAGGTGGCGGAGGTCGAGGTGGACAATCCGCTCGCGCTCGATTCGGGCGAGAAGATCCTGGCCATCCGGTCGGTCCGCAGCGATCCGCTCGGCCGGCTACACGCGCACCACCAGATCGACGAAGCGCAATACCGCGGTGGGCGCGCCTTCCAGAACGATTGGGAGCGGGCGGAACGAGGCCCCCAGGCGGTGGATACGACCCGCGAATATGTCGATGGGACCGGCACGCGCGAGCCGGTCACCGAGAGCCAGCGACAGGCGGTGCTGCGGCTGAACCGGGTCGAGCGCGAGCTCGGTACCGACGGCGCCGCGCTGGTGCACGACGTGCTGGTGCTGGGCCTGACCATGGATCAGATCGGGCAACGTCGCGCCGTCCGCACGCAGCGCTGGAACGATTATTTTGCGCGGCGTTTTCGCCAATGCCTGGACCGGCTGGCGCTGATCTACGGCTTTGCGACGGAGACGAGGGCGCGGCGTGCGGACCCGCCCAGATGAATGCGGCACGCCTGCGGTCTCGGCCGCAGGCGCGCGCCTGTCTATCGCTTACGGATGAGGTACAATCTGGTGGGGCGTGGTGTAGGGCTCGACACGGAGCGAGGCGTTGGCCAACAGCCCGATTTTGGCGGTCGGCGCCTGCTGTAGTTCGCCGTTCGGGCCACGATGCACGTTGTATTGCCAGACGGTGAGATCGCCCTTCCGTGCCAGCGCGTGTGCAACGGCGCTCGCATCATTGCCGCCGAGCGCCTGAAGCTCCTCCGCCGACAATCCGACCACGATTTCGTCCTTGATGGTGACGATCTTGAACAGGTTCATTTTGGTCTCCTGGGCCCATGCGCCTTGTATCGAAAGGGTGAGAAGCGCGACCGCGGCGCCCTTGATGAGATCGCAGCGAGAAAGCATGCCGTCGTCCTTTTGGTGCTGACGCGCGCCCAAATCGAAGAATCCTCAGCCATGGCGCCCGTATCTGCGTGGCCGTGCCGCAACGGCTTGGTCGCTCGCTCGCGGACAGCGGTTCACGGCGGAATCATATCCAGACCGATGGATCCGCGAACGGCCGCGCCAGGACCGGCTGCAAGATCGACTTCGGTGCTGGCGATGCAACCGCCGCAATGGGACTCAACAATTACGTGTATATGCTGAAGGATCCAATTTGTGCGCGCCAATGTGCATTCATATCGGAAACAAGGCGAAACACTGCGCCGATTGCCGCCGATCAGGGGGCTGTGTGCGTGATTGATGCCGCTTGTTGACGCAGGTGGGTGACGGCGGTCGATATTCCTGTTATCCGGAATCGCCGTGGTACAATGCAGGCGAAGCATCGCTACACCCACGGTTGGGCTTGCCGGATGGGTTGTTCCTTGGCATAGTTACAACCGAATGGTTGAGGCCGCCGTTTGGATGTCGTTCAGCGTGCCAACCCAGCGGGCCCGCCGGCCGAGAGTTCGTCGCGATAAGTTCGGTTGCGGCGGTCGGTTCTTGAGTGGATCACGAAGGCCGATGCTTGTCATAGGTGCGAGATGAAAAACCTCAATTTCGCGGCTGAGCTGCATCTCAAGCTCGGTGTGCCTGCAAGCAGCACTGTCGAAAGTCTGCGCCTGCTCCGCGCGTTCCTGAAGCTCGCGCCGCGACAGCGTTTCGAAGTGATCAAGCTGGTCGAAGATCTCGCCACCGACGAAGCTCTTCCCGAGCACCCTTTGTCCTGAGTCCGGCCGCGCTCCGACCTATGCCGTCTCTCTCCATTTCCTGCCAGAGCCGGGCCCGCCGGTGTCGTTCCCCCGAGGCTGGCCGCTGGAACGCGGTCCGGCAAGTGTGGTATTCTGTTGGGAAAAAGGGAGGAGTGCGACCATGATCGAACCGAAGCTCGAGGTTCCGGCCGAACTGCGCGATTTGGCCGAGAAGACGATCGACCAGGCGGAAAAGGCATTCGGCATGTTTTTTGAGGCCGCCACCAAATCGATGTCGTCCGTTCCGGGCGCGGGGACGGAGGTGTCGAAGCAGGCGCTGGCTTTCACCGAGCAGAACATGAAGTCGGCCTTCGAGCATGCGCGCAAGCTGGTGCATGCCACCGATCTCCAGGAAGCGATGCGGATCCAGTCCGATTTCCTGCGCAGTCAGTTCACCAGCGCCGGAGATCACATGCGCCAGATGACCGGCAGTCTGATGCAATCAGGCAAGGGCAAGTCCTCCTGATTTCAGTGGATGTACAGCGTGCCCGCAAATTGATCTTGTGTGGCATGGAGATCCGCGCTTCGATACTGGCGCAGGTCCATGACGGGCCACCGGATGATTTCATTCGCCGTCCGTCATCCTTTCTGCTGATCCCTGCCGGTCCTCCGGCAGGGATTTGCACTTGTGGCAGGTCGTGATCGTCCGGCGACTGCTGAAGCGCGATGAGATCAGGTCGAATCGTCATCGCGGTTTGGGTTATTGGCTAATAGTCGCCTGGGTTCATGATCATTGGGCTCTTCGTGTCCGCCGGCGCGAGCGCGCTGCTGGCGCCGTCGCGCAGGAAGCGGTCGAGCGTCTCCTGGATCTTCTCCTTGACCGCGTTGGGACCGCGATCGCTCATCTCCGTGTGCTGTGCGCCGGTGTGGATGATGTCGATACCGCGTGCCTTGGCCTCCTCCGGCGTCGGCAGCACGCCAGGATCTGTCACGAAATGCGGGTCCTTCGAGCGGAACGACAGGATCTTCATGCGATCGCTGAGCACGAAAGGCACCCGCAGATTGTCGAGCGTGATCACCTTCGACACCAGCTCCGGGTGCTGATGGGCGACATACATGGAAACATCGCCGCCGTTGGAGTGGCCGACGAGGGTGATGTGGTCGTATTCGACGTTCTCCTGCCGTCTCTTCAGTTCGCCCAGCACAAACAGAATGTTAGCTTCGCAGCGGATGTAGACTTCATGCCGGCCGACATATTGCTGACCGACATGGGTCATCAGCGGCGGATCGCTCGGCAAGTCTTGCTGGATGCTGGCAACCAGATAGCCTCGCGCGGCGAGCACGTTGGCGAGGAAGGAATATTCGGTCGCCTTGACGGTGTTGCCGTTGCTGATGATGGCGAGTGGAAGCTTCCAGAGGCCGAGATTGGCCTTGGTCTCATAATCGCGCCGCACGGCGATCTCGACGGAGATCGGCCGCTGGCGCGAGGCGTCGAAGAGGCTCAAGGTCTCGTGGCGGATCGCGAATTGGCTGACGACGAAGTACTGCCCGACGCCGAGGACGCAGAGAAACGCCAGGATGGCAAACACCTTCCTCATGGTCTGTCTCAAATCACCTTTGACTGAACATGGTCATTGGGAACTCGCGGTCGAGCGATCGTGAGCAGGTTACGGGATTAAATTTAGGCAAGTCTGTGAGCAAGGCCGCGAAAGGGCCGTATCCCGGGTCGATTCCCCCAAAGGACAGGGCCGCTAGAGACAGCCGGCCTTGCCGCGTTCGGGGCAGACCCGGAACGCGCTTGACAGCGTGAAAAGGAAGCGTGGGCTGCGGCGCTCGTTGTCCGGGGCCCGGTAGCTCAGGGGGACCGCCACACCGAGATCGGCGTGGAGATCGTATGGCAGGAAGAACCGCACGCCGGCTCCAGCCGATGCCAGCGACAGCCCGTCGCTCAGGCGGTAACCGTCGTTCCAGACTGCGCCGGCGTCGCCGAAGACGTAGAGCTGGTAGCCGCTCCAATAGCGGAAATTGAGCTTCTGGTCGAAGCGCAGTTCGGCCGAACCGGCAAGACCGTTATCGCCGCTGATCTCGGCGGCGCCATAGCCTCGGCCGAAGGCCGCGCCGCCAAGATAGAACTGCTGCGAGGTGAACAATGGCCGTGATGCCGTCTGGCTCGCAGCCGAGAGCTTGAGCGACCAGGCTTCGTTGAGCGTCTGGTAGCGCGTGAACCAGATGTTCAGTACCGAGAAACTCGATGAGGCGCCGTCGCGCGACAACAGATCATCGTCGAAATGCGATGCGCCAAGGATGTCGAGGCCCTGGCGGTAGGTCAGCGTCGCAAGATTGGTGCCGCCGAAGCGATCCTGGAGCCGGTAGTCGGCGGTCAGGCTGGCGGTCCTGATGTGGTCGTTGTACCAGGGGCCGTAGATGTCGTGCTCGGATACGTTGCTGAAGCTCCCCGCGACGGTCAGCGTCAGCCCCGAGGATTGCGACATGAAGGGCAGGGTGCTTGCCCGCACCTCGAAAGCTTCGGTCGTGGTGATGTCGCTGTAGAGGCGGCGTGCGTCGCCCGGCCGGACCGCACTGTACAGGACGGAAGCGCCGAGGCGGACACCGTCGACCCCGATGGGCGCGTCATAGGACAAGCGTGCGAAGCCGAGCTCGCGGGGATCGTTGGCAATGGTCGACAGGTTAACCGCCAGCGCGTCGCCGGGCGTGAGATATGAGTTGAACGCGCCGGTGGCGTAGGTTTGCCATGGACCGACCGACGACGATCCGAGATTGTCCAGGCCGAACGAGGAGAAGACGTGCCAGGTCTTCAAATAGATGGTCAGGCGAAAGCGGCCGGTCGTACCGCCGATCTCCTCCAGCGCGGTGTCGGTGATCCGGACGCCCGGCCTGCCGTTGATCAGGAAGAGCTGGCGTTCGAGCGTTGCCAGCCGCGACGGTTGTTCGGCGAGAACCGGGCCGAGCATCGGCCTTATGCCGAACTGCTCGGCGCCGTCGCCTTTCAGCTCGGCCTGCACGATTGCGCCTTCGATAACCTGGATCCGGACGCGGCCGTCGGCAATGTCCTGCGGCGGCACGATGGCCCGGCTCAAGTGGAATCCGGCTTCGCGGTATAGGTCGCTGATCGCGCCGGCGATCGCGGCGAGGTCCGCCTGCGAGACCTTCTTGGCGAGATAAGGCTGATAGACCGCGGCGATGCGATCGCGGGAGATGGCGTGAGCGCCGATGAGGCTGATCTCGCGCAGCACGAACTGTGGCTGGGTATCGCCGCCGGTGTTGGGCCGGTCGACACTCGGCAGCTTGACCGGAGGCCGGTTCAGCGATTCCCGCTCGGTTTGGTTTTCAAAGTATTTCTCGGGCTGGCGCGGATCGAAGCCGGGCTGGTTCGCCTGCTGCGCGAATGCCAGTGGAACTCCCGTGAAAATGGGGCCCAACAACACCAGCGCGGTAAGAAGATGCCGTCTGTCACCACGCGACGCGACCCCGTCTCCGTAGTTTGACGGAGACTGTCCCATCGGGCGGTAAGGGGTCGTTAGCCGCATGATTTTTCATAGTTTTTTATGGTCAACGATTGGTTAATCCGGTCGCGCCGCTCGCGGCTACCCGATAATCGTCTCTTGAATGATTTCGGATACCCCTCAGGCCTGGCTGCAAACGCGGGCTGAGGATCATCATGTTCGGCAAAGTTGGAATGCGGCGCGCCTTGCTGGCAGTGCTGATCCTGGGAACGACCTCCGGCGCATTCGCCACAGATGACGGTGTCTGGTCTGTCAGCAAGTCCTCAGGCGAGGTCTGGCATGCAACGAACGGCACCCAGCAGGTGTCGTTGAGCCAGGAAGGGACACTGAAACCGGGCGATACCATTCGCACCGGCCGCAACGGACGCGTCCTGCTTGTCCGCGGCGAGGAAACGATTCTGATCTCTCCCAATTCGGTCGTGGGCGTGCCGGCCGAGAAGAAGGACGGGCTCTCGACCACCATCATCCAGCAGGCGGGTTCGATCCTGCTCGAGGTCGAGAAGCGCAACGTCAAGCATTTCGAGGTCGAGACGCCCTATCTCGCCGCCGTGGTCAAGGGAACGCAATTCAGCGTCACGGTGGGGGCGGGCAGCACCAAGGTCGGCGTGCTCCGCGGCCAGGTGGAAGTCTCCGACTTCAGGACGGGTCAGATTGCCCAGCTCATGCCGGGACAAGCGGCCACCGTCTTTGAGCACGGCAAGTCCGGTATCAGCTTAAGCGGTGCCGGGACGTTCAATCAGATCGAGCACGGCAAGCCGCGCGCCCCGACGATCGAGCGTGTTCCCGTGCCGAAATCAGGGCTGTCGGCGCCGCGCAATGCGGCGAACGGCGGTGCAATCCATGCGCTCGGTCCGATCGACAAGGGGACCAAGACGGCCGGCGCGCCGAAGCCATCGCATCAGGCGGCTGGAGGTCATGCCGGCGTCGTGCGGATCTCGAGCTCGCTCGGTGAGGTCAAGCTGAACTTCCATAAGGTGACGCGCGGGCTTGCCCACGGCACCACTGTGGCTCCCGGCCAGGTGCGCCACGCCAACGCCAGTACGGGTGCCGAGACGGTCTGGAGCGATAGCAAGACCAGCACGACCGGATCCAACAGCGCGATTGAGACTGCCGCAACGACGAGCGGTGCCGCAACGGCTGGCGGTAGCGGCTCGTCGAACCCAGGCGCCGCAATAGCCGCCGCGGCGGCCAACAACGGAAACTCGGGCGGCGACGGAAATGCCGGCGGAAATGGCAACTCCCGCAATGGCAACAATGGTGGCGGCAACAACGGCGCCACTGGCAACGGCTGGAACAACAACGGCAACGGCAATTGGAATGGCGGCGGTCACGGCAGCAATGGCCATGGCCGCGACCGACACTGAGGCGGTTTGCTAGGGGATGAGGGGGGCGCACCCGCCGGAGCGGGCGCGCGGGTGTATCAGTGAAACGCTATCGGCCACATATTCTGGTTATGATCGCGCTTGCGATCGTGCTGTCCATGGGATGGCATAGTTCGCTTCGCAACGCGCTCACCGACCTGCGGTTCGCCTGGCAGTCGCGTGAAGCCAGCGGCAATGTCGTCGTCGTGGCTATCGACGCGCCGTCGATCGACCAGATCGGGGTCTGGCCCTGGCCGCGCCGGCTGCACGCAGCGCTGCTGCGCAGGCTCGAAGCGGCGGGAGCGCATGACGTAGCCTTCGATGTCGATTTCAGCACGCCGTCGGATCCGGCGTCTGACGAGGCCTTCGTCAATGCGCTTCGTGAGGTCGGCGGTTCGACCATCCTTCCGTCCTTCAAGCAGCCGACGCCGAATGGTGGCCCGGCTCACGTCAACCGCCCCCTCAAGTCGTTCGGCAACCAGTCGTGGCCGGCCGTCGTCAATGTCGCAGTCGAACCCGACGGGCTCGTTCGCCGCTATCCGTTCGGCGACAAGCTCGGCGACGCCTTTATGCCTTCGATGGCCGTCGTGCTGGCGGGACAGGATGCCAATCGGCGACCGCCCTTTCTGATAGATTTCAGTATTCGTGCCACTTCCATTCCCGCTGTCTCCTATGTCGACGTGCTGCGCGGCGATACCGCCACGCTCGGCAAGCTGACGGACAAGAAGATCATCGTCGGTGCTACGGCGCTCGAGCTCGGTGACCGGTTCAGCGTTCCGAACGGCAAGATCATCTCGGGGCCCATCCTCCAGGCGCTGGCCGCTGAATCGATCCTCCAGAACCGGATGCTACGCTGGACGTCCGATATCGGCATGATCCTTGGCCTGAGCGTGATCTGCGTGCTGATGATGTATTCCTGGCGCCGCTACGCACCAGGAATTCGCGTCGCGATCCTCATCGCGGCCGGGGTGGGCCTCGAATTGGTTGCGGCCCTGGTGCAGGCGAGATGGCCACTCGTCATCGACACATCGCTGTTTCACATCGCCATCATTGCCTATCTGACGGCAATTGCGCTGGACGAAATCGATTTTCGTAGCCTGCTCGGACGCATTGCAGAGAGCCGCTTTCATCGCATCGCGATGTCGCTCGGCGACGGGCTCGTCTGCACCGACGAGGATCACCGGATCACGGTCTGGAATCCCGGCGCGAGCGCGATCTTCGGCTACTTGCCGGCCGAGATCATCGGCCGCCCGTTCGAAACGCTGTGCGCTTTGCCGGTGGACGGCGGTGCAAGGCCGTCCATGCACGACGCCGCGCGCCAGGCGCTTCTGGTCCCGGGCGGGGCGGTCGTCGTCGAGTTCGAGGGCCGGCGCAAGAACGGGGAAACCTTCCCGGTCGAGGCGAGCTTCTCGGGCTGGCAGGGGACGGACGGCTTCCAATACGGAGCGATCCTGCGCGATATTTCGGTCCGCAAACGTGAAGCTGAACGTATTCGATATTTGGCCGAACACGACGCGCTGACGGGTCTTGCCAATCGGAGCATGCTGCATGCGGGCCTCACCGATCTGATCAGTGCGGCGGAGCGGCAGTCTTCCGGCATCGCCTTGCTCGTGCTCGGGCTCGACGGCTTCCAAGGGATCAACAACATGCTCGGACACTCGGCCGGCGACCTCGTGCTGCGCGCGGTTGCTGAGCGTCTTCGGAGCGAGGTCAATGATATGGCGATCGTCGCCCGGCTCAGCGGCGACGAATTTGCCATCGCGATCGATTGCGCTGATATCGGCGAGCCGATCGCAGCGTTCGCCGAGCGGATCGCGCACGCGTTTGAAGCGCCGCTCGCAACGGGCACGCGGCAGCACCGTGTCAGGATCAGCGTCGGCGTTGCCGTCTATCCGGAAGGCGGGCAAAAGGCTGACGATCTCCTGAGCAACGGTCATCTGGCGCTGAGCCGCGCGAAGGCGACCCGGCGCGGCAGCCATGTGATCTTCGAAAGCGCGATCAGGCAGGAGCTCGAGAACCGGCTGACGCTGGAAAGCGAGCTGGCGCTTGCCGCGGACCGCGGCGAGTTCGAACTATTCTACCAGCCGCAAGTTCGTCTGATCGACGGCAGTCTCGTCGGAGCCGAAGCGCTCATTCGCTGGCGACATCCGGTGCGCGGCTACGTCTCGCCCGGAGAGTTCATGCCGGTGGTCAACACTTCGGCCCTGTCGGAGCGGATTGCGAACTGGGTGATGGAAACCGCCTGCCGTCAGGCGCGAGCCTGGGAATTGTCCGGCAACAACGTGCGCGTCGCGCTCAACCTCTCACCCTCGCAGCTTCAATCCGGCGATCTCGCGCATTCGGTTGCAGCACTGCTCGACGCGACGGGGCTGACGCCATCGCTTCTCGAAATCGAAGTTACCGAAGACATCCTGCTCCATGATGAACGCCGCGTGCTCGCTATGTTCAAGCGAATTCAGGAGCTGGGCGTCCGAATTCTGTTCGATGATTTCGGTACCGGTTATGCGAGCCTGAGTTATCTCAAGAAGTTTCCGCTCGACGGGCTCAAGATCGACCGATCGTTCGTATTTGGTCTTCTCGCCAATTCCGACGATGCTGCCATCGTCAGCTCGACGATCGGCCTCAGCAAGCAGCTCGGTCTCACGGTCGTGGCTGAAGGCATCGAGAACCGCGCAACGGCCGACTTCCTGGTCAGCATGGGATGCGAGGAAGGGCAGGGATATTTCTTCGGCCGTCCGATGGCCGCCAAGGCATTCGAAAAGCAGTTCCTCGCGGCTGAGCTCGCCGCCGTCAGCGCGGCCTGAGCGAGGCGGCCTCGCTTCTACCGTCGCCGCGCGAGCGCCACGCCAAAGAGGAAAGCGACGAACAGGCTCGCAAGCGGTGCTTCGCGCGTGATCGCGGCGACTGTCGCGAGTGCCCCGCCGGGCTTGCGCGATTCCTCGACTGCGGAGGTCAGACGGTCGACCGCTGCGTGCAGGCCTCCGGCGACTTCACCTATGGTACGGGAGACGTCCGCGGCCGTATCGATGGCACGCTCGGCCATGCCGGGTTGGGATGTGGATTCCGGTATCTCCGTGCTCAAGGGCGCGACCTCCAGGCCTGACGATGCGGGCCGACACCTTTGGCTATCCGCGCGAGCGCTCGTTTTGAACAGCGGGTCTGATGACCTTTGACTATCCGCGACAGGCGCCGTGATTGACGGCGGGTGCCGGCCTTGGATGGGCAATTCAGCGCGCGGGGTTTTGTTCCGGATGATATGTCGGCCGGGACGGACCTTCTCCGGGAAACGACGGGTGCGAATCTCTGTTAGGCTGGGTCAACCTTGCTGATGTCAGGAGACAGCCGTGACCGATCGAACCATGACGGATCGAGCCCGGCGCATCGCCTTGCTCGGCGCTCCCATCGACATGGGGGCCTCGCAGCGCGGCACTTTGATGGGGCCTGCGGCGCTGCGCACCGCCGGCCTTGCGACACTGCTCGAAAGCCTGGATTTCGAGGTCGTCGACTATGGCGATCTTTCCGTCGCCGAAGTCCGGGACCTCACCGACAGCCCGCCTGAAAAAGCCAATCACTACCGCGAAATCCAGCGCTGGACGCGCGTTCTGAGCCGCAGAGGCTATGAGATCGCGACAACGGGTGCGCTGCCGATCTTCCTCGGTGGCGATCACACGCTGTCGATGGGATCGGTCAATGCGATGGCGCGTCATTGGCAGGAACGTGGACGCGAACTCTTCGTGCTCTGGCTCGATGCCCACGCCGACTACAATACGCCGGAGACGACGATCACCGCGAACATGCACGGCATGTCCGCCGCGTTCTTGTGCGGCGAGCCCGGGCTCGATGGTCTCCTCGGCGACGATCCGCGCGCTTCGATCGACCCGGACAGGCTGGACCTGTTCGGCGCGCGCTCTATCGACAAGCTCGAAAAGGAGTTGATGCGCTTGCGTCGGATCAGGATCGTCGACATGCGTCAGATCGACGAGTTCGGCGTCGCTGTTCTGATCCGGCGCGTCATCGAGCGGGTCAAGGCGAGCAACGGTGTGCTGCATGTCAGCTTCGACGTCGATTTCCTCGACCCCTGCGTAGCGCCGGGCGTCGGCACGACGGTACCGGGTGGTGCCACCTATCGCGAGGCGCACCTGATCATGGAGCTGTTGCACGATTCCGGCGTCGTAGGATCGGTCGACATCGTCGAGCTGAATCCCTTTCTGGACGAACGTGGTCGGACCGCGCGTACTGCAGTCGAACTGATCGGCAGCCTATTCGGCCAGCAGATCGCCGACCGGCCGACGCCGAGCAACGCAATCGCTCCGGGCGAGTGAAGCGGCGGATGGCGTTTGTACGCTAAAGGCGCAGCGGAGACGTGTTCCTGACGTTGAATTCGGTCGCAGCAGCAGGAAAGTCCCTGTTTGGCTTGGAACTTGCTTGATGGAGCGGGGAACCTGATGGGGCGTGATCGAATTAACCTGCGATAGAGAAAATAGCGGTTCCGTCGATGACAAGTGGTCGTTTCGCAAGCTCCATCTTCGCCGCCCTCCGCCATCCCGGCGTGATCGCGCTGGTCGTCGCGGGGGTGACGATTGCGGCAATGTTGGTTGTCGACCACGGACCCTGGAGCCGCGCCAAGACGCAGCCGGCCCATGTTGCGATGTATGCGACGACGGGAGAAGCGGCACGGGCCGCTGGCGCCATGGTGCTCCCGACCAAACCGAAGTCGCCGATCGAGCCGGTGCGGCCGGGACCCAAGACGTCCCCGACCGTCAATCCCGTGCAGCCGTAGCGCTCTCAGCTGCTGCGGCCGTAGTTGAGGGGCCCGCCGCTCGTCTTCGGCGGATCCGCTCGCGGAGATGGTGTGCGGCTCGCGTCAGCCAATCACCGAGGAGCCGAGCAAAGCAAGGACGGCCAGCGCCATCAGCGCGGTCGCGAGCCAGCCCAGCGCGATCAGCCATGAGCGGGCCCTGAAGCGGCCCATGATGGCGCGGCTCGAGACGATCAGCATCATCATCGCCATGATGGGGACGGCGACGATACCGTTGAGCACCGCGCTCCACACCAGCATGTGGATCGAGTCGATCCCGGTGAAGCCAAGGCCGAAGCCGATGAGGGTCGCCGCGGCGATAATGGTGTAGAAGCCGACCGCTTCGTCCGGCTTGGCTTCCAGCGTGGCGCGCCAGCCGAAGATCTCCGCAACGCCATAAGCGGCCGAGCCCGCCAGCACCGGGATGGCGAGCAGGCCCGTGCCGATGATGCCGATCGCAAACAGGGCAAAGGTGAAATCCCCGGCGAGCGGCCGCAGCGCTTCGGCCGCTTCCATCGCCGAGCCGATGTTGGTGACGCCGTTGGCGTGCAGGACCGATGCTGTGGTGAGGATGATGAAGAAGGCGATGCCGTTGGAGAGCAGCATGCCTGAGATGGTGTCGGCCTTGATGCGCGCGAGCTCCGGGCTGCCGCCGTGCTTCAGCTTGCGAAGCGGCTGGTCCCGCTTGCCCTGGTTCATCTCCTCGATCTCCTGCGCGGCCTGCCAGAAGAACAGATAGGGGCTGATGGTGGTGCCGAGCACGGCGACCACCATCAGAAAATAATCGCCGCTGACATTTGCCTTCGGCCACACCGCGGCAAGCAGCGCCGTGCTCCAGGGAATCTTGACGGTGAAGGCGGTCGCGACATAGGCGAACAGCGTCAAGGTGAGGAATTTCAATACGGGCGAATAGCGTCGGTAGGGCAGGAACACCTGGAGCAGGGTCGAGCCGGCCGCGAAGATCAGCGCGTGCTCGTGGTTGAGGCCGCCGATGACGAGCGAGAGCGCCTCGGCCATCGCGGCGATGTCGGCGGCGATGTTGAACGTGTTCGCGGTCACGAGCATGGCGACCAGGGCCAGAACCGCCCAGCGCGGCGCGACCTGCAGGACGTTGGCGGCCAGCCCCTTGCCGGTGACGCGACCGATCTGCGCGCTGACGAGCTGGATCGCGATCATGAACGGCGTGGTCAGAAACACGGTCCACAGTAGACCGTAGCCGAATTGCGCGCCGGCCTGCGAATAGGTGGCGATGCCCGACGGGTCGTCGTCGGCAGCTCCGGTGACGAGGCCGGGCCCCAATCGTTGCAGCAGCGTCGGCGCGGATTTCGTATGGGCCACGCCACTGTCGCTCATGGGAGGGCCTCGGTCGGGGTGGTGTCTTCACAGAAAATGCCGACAAGGGAACGAAAGTTCCCGTTCCCGCAAGCCGCACATTTCTGATAATGCTAAGTCCGCTTGCTCCGTCGGGCAAAACAGGGGTAGATTGCCAGCATCGAGCAATTCACGACGTCACGGCCGTTCGCCAGGCTTTGCGCCCGGTGGCGGATATGGATGCCGGACGGAGGTGTTGCGCCCGCGTCCTACTTGACGCTGACGAACGTGCCCCAGGCGGCGGCCAGCGCCGCGCCGGTGAAGAGGACCACCGGATTGTCGCAGAAGGTGCCGCCATAGCTGCACACGTCTGCTCCGAATTGGCCGAGCTCATGACGGCTCGCGGAATAGAACAGTCCCGACAGCACCAGTAATGCAGCGGCGACATAGTACATTGAAGATCTCTCCGGCTTGCCCCCGTCCAGCCGACCATGTCCCAGCATGGCGCGAAGAGATTTCGTTTCGCCGAATCCGCTTTGCTGCATTTAAGATAAAGTTTGACCCGTCGGGCAAAACACTGGCAGAATGACACCATAGGCGAGCCGGCGTCGCGATGATCGGCGTCCGGCATGACAAAGGCCCAGCAAAGGCCCAGCAAAGGCCCCGCATCGCGGGGCCTTTGTCGTGTCGGACTTTGTCTCGATCCAGCGGACTTCTGCCAGGCGTCGATTAAGCACGCGTCTCGTGCTTACGACGCCTTCTGCACAGGCGCGGGCAGGCGCATGTCGATCGCCCCGATGAAACACGCCTGAAACATTGCTGAAACCAGATCGTCCTGAACTCCGCTGGGCCAAGCCTCGACCAACGGAGCGAACAGGAGAGACAATCATGATCCAGATCGGTTCGAAGGAAGAAGTCGCGCTCTTGCTGGCGCTGTTCGGCACCCATACCCAGCCGGTCAAGCGGCCGAAGCCGAAATCGCAGCAAGGGTGAGAGAAGCCATGCCTGGCTTGGCCGAATGCCAGAGCCTGTTGCGGCTCCTGATCGCCAGGGGCGATCCCAAGGCCATCCCGCTCGCCAAGGGCGCCATCGATCAGTTTCTGAATACGGCCCCAATGAGCGCCCGTGGGCGCGGCCTGCGCGTGCTCCAGCGCGACGCACTCGACCAGCACGATGTCGCGGTCGGCGTGCAGCGCTCGTTCGCCGAGACCGTGGACGCCTATATCGAACGCAAGCTCGCGGAGGAGTAAGGGGGCGTTGCGATCGCAATCACGCGATCATTGACGCGTCAGTGTCGGACGGGATGACTCGGGCGGCCGAGACTGGTCGGACTCCAGCTCGGCGACCTTTCGGCCGAGCTGCCAGACTTCGACCTTGCCCAGCCGCGTGAACTGCTTCGCAAAGACCAGGGCGGAGGAATCAGAGGGGGCTTCGAACGCTTCGGCGGAGCGGAAGACGCCGTTCTCGCCGACGAGATAGGCGCGATATTGCTGCATCATGTCGGCGCCCTCAGGCCGGGCGAGCGCAGCCAGGCCTCGATCTGCATGGCCGTCTCGTCCTGGCGCGCCTGGCGCAGCAGCATCTCGCGGCGGCGCCCCGGCGCCAGCGTGCGCGCTTCCTCGCGGCAGCGCGCGGCCTCGTCCGCGAGTCTTTCGGTCAAGGTCGTGGTCTGTTTGAAACGACGCCGCTTCAGCATGGCGCGGCTCCTCGTTGGAGTAGGGCGGGAGCGCAACTGGCGTTCTCATCACCGATCGATGCCTCGGGCCTTGCGGTGATGAATGAACCTTACGCTGCTTGCGGCGGAGAGTCTGTATCATTTGGTACGGCCCGCAGATTAAATTTCGAGTGTAAGTTCAGTCGTTTGAGCTACTTACTCATCTTGCGTCGCGTCGCGATATCCAAGTTTTACACGTGCGCTGCCACCTTTCCCCACGCTAGATCCAATGAACAACAGATCGGACAATTGCCTCCGACAACGGCCGCACCATCAGACCCGCTGGTGCTCCGATCCGATCCGCACTCCAGAGTGACGGTATCCATATTACGAGAATCCGTTGGCGGGCGGCACACCTGTGGTGCGCAATGCACTTCCTTGGATGGCCGGAGGGGCCGCCGTCGGCTTAGCGGCTCCCTCAATCCTTCCCTGGCTGCTCGGTATTTTGGCGTTTACGCAAGCTGCCAACGCGCAGGAAAGTAGTTCCGGCACGATGATGGGGGCTGCTACCCCTGGGCGGAGGAGTGTTCTCGACAGGAGCGCCTGCGCACAAGGCCTTGAACAATGGACTCAGCGTTGACAACCCGGCCGGCACCAGGGGCTTTTTGGCATTATCGCCCCTCAGGCCGCAGCTCGGCGGAGCTTCCTCGCTTGATCTAGAGGCGCCCGCTAGCACTTTTGCAGATCGCTTCGGGGAGTGGGCCAGCGCACCAGCCGCGACCATGCCTACCAAGGATTTGCCAGGAGCCGCGCCCACCCCTGCCGCAGGATCAGTCGCGCCTGAAAGTGTCCGCCGTCTCACTCGGGTGAATGAGGCGAACGGGAGCAGCGTGTTTACATCAGGCAGCACGCCAGTCCCTTATCTGCCGTCGGCCGAATTCAATGAGCGGTTTGGCAGTTGAACCGTCCCGGCAGCCGACGGCCAGCATCCGCAACCGAGCAAGCCGATCGGCGTGTTTGCGGACGAGCCGAGCTACCTCATTCCTCCACCGATCTTCGGAGTGGATGGCCGCGGCAATCCGCACAATGATAGTGAGGAATGGTTCTCGCGCTTGATACGGGCTTTGCTTCGGCCGGAATGACGTTTGTGGTGGAGCGAGAGCCGTCATTTGACATGTCGGGCAAAAAACTGGCGGAATGGCATCACGAAGAGTTCGGAACAAGCCCCGCGGGCATGCCGCGGGCTTTTTTGTTTTTGCGGCGCGTGAGACGGTTCGTGCTTTACGCACCACCCGGCCCGAACCACCTCGTCAGCGCGAGACCGCGCTGGCTCTCGTCTCCTGCCCAGGCCACATGGCCATCGGGCCGCACAAGCACGGCCTTGGGCGCGGCGACCTCTCCGATGGCCGGAAGCTCCCATGCGCCGTCGTGATCGGCATCGACCACCTTGATGCGATCCGCCCAGGGTGCGATGTCGATGCCGCCTCGCTTGCCAAAATTGAGCAGCACGCCGCGCGCGCTGTGCAGAAGCGTGAACAGCCTCAGCTTCTGTCCGTCGACCATCAAATCCAGATCGGGCATGCGGCGTCCGAGCAGCGCGTGGCCTTCGCCGAGATCATAGTGGATATCGAGCCCGCTCATCATCGCGCCAAAGCGCTTACGCGGCTCGTCCATGGCAAGCAGTTCGGCCACGACATCGCGCGCGGCCTTGCGGCCGTCGTCGCCGCGGCGGAGAAGGGCGATCTGCGCCCTGGTGTTGCGCAGCACGCGCGCGGCCACGGGGTGACGTTCGGTGTGGTAGGTATCGAGCAGGCTGTCGGGCGAAATGTCCTTGATGACCTGCGCCAGCTTCCAGCCGAGATTGACCGCGTCCTGCAGGCCGGTGTTGAGGCCTTGGCCGCCCACGGAGTGATGGATGTGCGCGGCATCGCCGGCGAGGAGCACGCGCTTTGCGATAGGATATGGCCTGCCGCGCCGCATCGGTGAAACGGGAGATCCAGGCGGGACTGTGCACGCCGAAGTCGGTGCCGTACACGGCGGCGAGAGCCTCGCTGAGATCGCGCAAGGTGGGCTCGCCACTGCGTTCGCGCGTCGCTTCCGTCACGACGATCAGCACGTGTCCGCTCTCGGTCTTGCTGAGTCCGTGGAAGCCGAGCGCGTCGTGACGCAGGCCGAATACCGGCTCCTCGCGCATCTCGACCTCCGCCATGAGGTTGCTCAGCGTCGGATCGGAGCCGACGAAGTCGATGCCGCCCGTCTTGCGCACCACGCTGCGGCCGCCGTCGCAGCCGACCAGATATTTTGCGCGCAACGTCTTGCCGCCGGCTAGCGTGACGTCGACGCCGGTCTCGTCCTGCGCGAAGCCCGTCACCTCAAGGCTCTGATAGATCGGCACCGCGAGCTCCACGACCCAGTCGGCCAGGATGCGCTCGATGTGGCTCTGCCGCAGCGCGAGCCCGTAAGGATGGCGTGTCGGGAGATCGCTGATGTCGAGCCGCGTCCATGCAAAGCCCGCAAGCTGGACGATCTGTCCTTCGCGCAGGAACCGCTCGGCGACGCCACGCTGATCGAGGATCTCGATGCTGCGGGCGTGCAGTCCGCCGGCGCGCGTCTCAACAATCGTCTGATCGGAGCGCCGTTCGATGATCGCGACGTCGACATGCGCGAGCGCGAGCTCCGCGGCCAGCATCAGGCCGGTCGGGCCGCCACCGGCGATAATGACCGCATGGCCGGTGCTTGCTGCGCGTTCTGCACGCGTTCGGCCGCGCGACGGGGACGTCGGAAGCAGTAAAGGCACGTCGTGACCCCTCGACTCGTTGTTCGGGTCGAGGCTTCTACGCGATGATCGGGGGCTTGAAGCAAGCCCCTTGCGCACCACATATTGAGCTGGGAGGAGGGGCCTCCGCTTCAGCGCTCGCCGCGTTGACACGTCGGGCAAAACACCGGCAGAATGGCATCATCGAGATGCGCGCCGCTCACGCAGCGGCCTAATCGTCCTTCGACAAATCGCCGGGTTTGGTGGGCAGATCGATGGTGCCGCCATCGCCATGCACGAGATCGCGGTTCTTGTCTTCCGTCTCCCCGGCGTCCTCGATGATCTCATCCTGCGCGGCACGTTCCTTGTCGATGCGCGGCGTTGGTCCCGGAAGGTTTCGTGACGTCCTGGATGAGGTCCTGTGAGGTGTCATGGCCGTTCTCCTGATCGCCTAACGTGGCTTACGCGGATTCGTTCGTTTGACACGTCGGGCAAAACACTGGCAGAATGGCATCATCGAAACGAATTTGAATTAGCCCGCGCGGAGCAATCTGCGGCGGGCTTTTTCATGTCCGCTTTGCGTGCCGACAATCGCGCACGACACGAGGTTTGACACGTCGGGCGAAAACACCGGCAGAATGACATCATCGAGACGAGTTTGGTTCACCCGCGCGGACACATCCGCCCCGAGTTTTTTTGTCTCGGTTGCGAGATCGGACGGCGTTGGCGCATTGCGGCCACGCACTCACTTGATACGTGTTTAGGGAGCGCCGATCGGCGCGCCGTCGTCCGAACCATTGCTGGCCGTGCACGCGCGAACGTGCCGGCCCGCGGCGCCGGGCCTATTGCTCGCCCCGCTGCGGTCTCCGGGCTTGCCGAAATCGGGCACCCCCTGGTACGAGCCGGACAAGCTGATGGGTTATTGCGTCGCGCTCTATTTCGCCAAGCTCCTGGTCTGGGACAAGATTCTTGGATTGGGCTCGACGGACGCTCTGCCGGGATTTGCGGCGATCACAGCCAACCTTGTGGTCTCATTCTATTTCGCCAAGCGCGGCTTCGAGAATGTCGCGAGGATCATCAAGCGATGAAGATGCAAGACGACGAGATCAAGGCCATTGTGGCCGAGCCGCTAGCCGAGCAGCACAGGGTTCAGCAGGAGAGCATCGACGCGATCATACTGAAGGCGGTCGCGTCGGTGCTGGCCTCTATAGGAATCGACGATGACGACCGGAAGGAGCTGCGAGCAGATTTTCAGCACTTGCGGAGGTCGCGGAAGAGCGTGGAACAGGCGCAGAGCTACACCCTCAAGGTGGTGATCACGGTAATTGCCACTGGCCTGATGGGGGCCGTCTGGCTTGGTGTCGAGGTCGTGCTGGGCAAGTGAGCCTCCACGGCGGCGGTGACGTCGCCACGCGCCCGATCAAGGTCTGCTGCCGCTATGAGCCGCCCATGTACAGAACTCGTATCGTCGATGCGTCCGATGATGACGTTGCGGATACCTTAGCCGACCTGCATCAACTCACGTTCTTCGATGCCGCGGCTATCCCCGAGTTCGATCTTGGCGCTTAGTGGCTGGCTTATCATGGCGACGACGCAGTTGCCTTCGCCGGCGTTGTACCGTCGACGCACGTTCGAAACGCGGCTATTTCTCCAGGGTCGGGGTCTTGCGCCGGCATTGGGGGCGCGGCCTTCAGCGCAGGCTGATGCGCGCAGTCGAGGCGCGGGGACGGCGGGTTGGATGGGAGAGCATCGTTTCCGATACCACGGACAATCCGGTATCTGCCAAAAACTTCATCGAGGCGGGCCATCGCCTCTATGAACCCGGATTGCCCCATAGGCGTTAAGTTTATTCTTGAGTGTTGGAATCACACGTGATTCCAAGGCGGGATGGCAGACGAATCGCTTCTGAACGAGGACTGGACGAGAGTGGTTGCGCAGCTCGGCGGGGCTGCGCAGCTTGAAATAAGTGCGCGCCAGACGAAGGCTTTCGTGCGGCGGCGCCAAATTCCAGATGCGGTGTCGTTACTTCGGCTGATGCTGGCCTATTGTCTGGGTGAAAGAGGGTTGAGATCGACAGCCGCGTGGGCCGCTTCTGTT
>NZ_AXAZ01000066.1 GCF_000473065.1 Bradyrhizobium sp. WSM1743 | reverse complement strand
TGCGGTCGATCGAGGACAGGATCACCGTCACCGCCTGCCCGGTCACCGGCATGCCGTCACGGAATTTGCCCATCAAGGTCTCGCCGGCATGCGCCAGCGCTTCGAGCCGCGGCAGGCCGAGGAAGCCGCAGGTGCCCTTGATGGTGTGGACCAGGCGGAAGATGTTGTCCAGGATCTTGGCGTTGTTCGGCTCCTGCTCGAACTTCACCAGCTGATTGTCCACGGTGTCCAGGCTCTCGCTGGTCTCCGTCAAGAACTCCCGCAACAGATCATCCATGAAAACTGGCCTTCATACAGGAAGGGCGCGCACGAGGCGTGATGCGCCATTTCGGAATGGGGCCAGCTTCACCGCAAAGCGTTTAATAATGGTTGAGTATGTGGAAAAGAACGGAACCAACAAAGAGATAAGGCGCTCCGGACAAGCCGAAGCGCCTCGTAAAGATTCGATTAAGAAACCGAGCGCGACGTGTATGTTTACGAAGCGCTAACGATGATGGCTTCGCCTTCGGGCGCGAGCGTCACCGTAAGTCCGCAGGACTGCGCGAGCAGCCGCGTGTAGTAGGGCTGGATTGCATGCGCATCTGCAGCCGGACCGCGCTCGCCGCTCAGGAGCTCGGAGATGTTCTGCGGCAGGCGCGCATTGTGCCCGGTCGCGGTGATGCGGAAGCTCATCGTCTCGCCCTCGCCGATCGGATCGACCGTCAGCGTGCCGCCGCGCGGGATGGTGTGCTGGGCCACGACCAGCATGTTGAGCAGCAGCTTGACGCGATTCTTCGGCAGCAGCAGCCGCGGCAGATTCCAGGTGATCGAGCACTTGCCGTCCTCGATGTGGCCGCGCGCCATGGTCTGGGCATCGCCGAGATCGATCTGGGCGCCGGAGGAGCCGGCGGCACCGAAGGCGAGACGGCAGAACTGGAGGCGGGCGGAGGCGGTCTTGGCGCTCTTGCGAATCAGGTCGAGCGCGAACTCGCGGTCTTCCGGCTTGGGATCGTCGTCGAGCACTTCGAGCCCGTTGACGATGGCGCCGACGGGGCTGATGAGATCGTGGCAGACCCGCGAGCACAGGAGCGCGGCGAGTTCGAGCATATCGGGAGCAGTAGCGGTCGCGGGCGACGAGGCGTCAGACATATAATGGGGTCCTGGAGGGTTCCTGGAATTGCACGGCGCTGGACGCCGCGAATCACGCATGCTTGACGGATGCTGCGGGTTCTAACATTCGCCAGCCGGTGGCAGCTAGCTTGCGATAGGTTCGAAGCGGCCATAAGAGCTGCGGGCGAATCAACCGAGAGGGCAGACTTGCCGATGAATGAGGCATGCAGGTGAGGATCATCGATGCCGAGGCCGCATCGCATTTGATGGAGCCGCTCACCGCGCTGGTGGTGAAGGCGGGTGAAGCGATTCTTGCCGTCAACCGCGCCGCCATGCGGATCGACGGCAAGCAGGACGGCTCGCCGGTGACCGAGGCCGACCTTGCGGCCGACCGTATCATCGCCGACGGCCTCGCGCAGCTCGCGGGCGACGTCCCGACACTGTCGGAGGAGCGAACCCAGCTCGCCTCCCCGCCGTTTCAGGGCAGCTTCTTCCTGATCGACCCGCTCGACGGCACCAAGGAGTTCGTCGCCGGCCGCGACGAGTTCACGGTCAACCTCGCACTCGTGACCCGGGGCGTTCCCTTGCTCGGCATCGTCAGCGCGCCCGCGCTCGGGCTGCTCTGGCGCGGCCTCGTCGGCCGCGGCGCCGAGCGCGTGAAGTTCAATGGGCCAACCATTGGTGCCGCCGAGCCGATCCACACCCGCAAGCTGCCGGCGCAAGGGGAGCCCTGGATCGCGGCGGTGAGCCGCTCGCATGGCGATCCCAAAAGCGAGGCGTTCATCGGCAACAGGCCCAACGCGGTGAGAAAGACGTGTGGCTCGGCGGTGAAATTCGGCCGGATCGCGGAAGGCAGCGCCGACATCTATCCCCGCTTCGGGCCGACCTCGGAATGGGACGTCGGGGCCGGCTGCGCGGTCGTGACCGCGGCTGGCGGTAGGGTGACCGACGGCAAGGGCGGCGAGCTCAGCTTCGGCAAGCGGCGCGACAGCGGCTTCATCATCCCGGAGTTCATCGCCTGGGGCGACCCGCAGGCGGTAGGCTGCTACTGACTGAGCTGCTCCTGAAGCGCCGGCCAGCGCTTGCCGACCTCATAGAGGAAGCGCTCGGGATCGGCGACGAAGGCGTCGCGATTGGCTTCCCGGCTGAACAAATACAGCCGCTGCGCCACGATCGCGAAGAAGCGGGGGTTGCCGGCGATGGTGACGCCGCGGGCGATGTCGGCCGGATCATAGCCGCCGAATTGCGGTCCGTAGATCTTGGGATGGGCCAGGAAGGAGGCGCGGTTGCCCTCGTTCCGGAAGCGCCAGACAGCACCCCAGAGATTCGCCTCGAACTCCGCCGTCCCCTGCACGGCTGTGCCGGCGACGAAATAAGCGACGGGGTCGAAGCCCTCGATGGCGATGCCGGTGAAGCGGTTGACGATGATCCGCTCGGTGGTGGCGGCTCCTGCCGGCAACCCCGGGCAGCTGATCCAAATGCCCGCCAGCAGGCAGACGAGACGGGCGATCAAGGCAATTCCGGGGCGCAAAGGGCTATCTTCCTGCCGTTGTGCCGTCATAGTTGCTGCGGATAACATCCGAGTCGAGGGGACTCCGGCGCAACCTAGAGCCGTGCCTGTTGGCGTCAGGTTAAGGAAGCGACCGGATTCGATACCAGGGGTTCTTTTATGACTTTCGCATCACGCCTTGCTGCGCTCGCGCTTGCCGCGATGATCGGCTGGATCGTGCCGGCCTCCGCCCAGCAGGCGCCGCCGCCTAACCTGCCGCCGCCGCAGCGGTCCCCGACGCCCAACACCTATGGGCCGGACGAGCTGGTGACCGCCGGTCACCGCTTCTTCGGCAACGTCTCGCGCGGGCTCGCCTCGATCATCGAGAAGGCGGTCAGCCAGTGGGGCCTGCCGAACGGCTACATCCTGGGTGAGGAAGGCTCCGGCGCCTTCGTCGCCGGCCTGCGCTACGGCGAGGGCACGCTCTACACCAAGAACGCCGGCGATCTGCGCGTCTACTGGCAGGGTCCCTCGCTCGGCTTCGACTGGGGCGGCGACGGCGCCCGCACCATGACGCTGGTCTACAACCTGCCTGCCACCAACGCGATCTACCAGCGCTTCGCCGGCATCGACGGCTCGGCCTACATCATCGGCGGCTTCGGCATGACCGCGCTCACCGCCAACAACATCGTGCTGGTGCCGATCCGCTCCGGGCTCGGCCTGCGGCTGGGCGCCAATATCGGCTATCTCAAATACACCCCGCGGGCGACCTGGAACCCGTTCTAGGTCCTCGCGCTCCCATCCACCGACCGATCAAGGTTAACGACAGAGCGGGGCTGGCTTTTTGCCGGCCCGCCATGGCATTGTCGTTGGTGAATTTTTCCTTAAGCTTGGGAGTTCTGGCCCATGGTCGAACCGATCATGTACCTGGCGATCGGTTTCCTGCTCTCGATGCTGTGCTGGCTCGCCCTCGTGCCGCTGGTGCATAACCGCGCGGTTCGCCTGACCACGCGCCGGTTAGAGGCCGCAACCCCGCTGTCGATGGCCGAGATCCAGGCCGACAAGGACCAGCTCCGCGCCGAATTCGCCATGTCGGCCCGGCGGCTCGAGATGAGCGTCGAGCAGCTCAAGAACAAGACCACGAGCCAGCTCGCCGAACTCGGCAAGAAGAGCGATGCCATCAATCGCATGAAGATCGAGCTTGGCGAGAAGAACGCCACGATCTTCGCGCTGGAAGCGCGCGAGAAGGCGGTGAAGGAGCAGCTCCGCGCCACCGAAGAGGAGTTCAGCGCCAAGACGGAAGCCTTGCGCGCCGCCGAGGTCGCGCTGGCCGACAAGCAGCATGAGCTCGCCAAGATCAACTCCGAACTCTCCGACCGCTCGATGATGGCGGAGAGCCGCCAGGTCGAGCTGGTCGCGGTGCGCGCGCAGATCGAGAAATTGAAGAACCGCGTCGGCGATGCCGAGAAAGAATTTGCCGCCACGCAGGCACGCCTCGCGCAGGAGCGGACCGAATCCGAGACCGCCTCGCGCGAGCTCAACGAGGCCCGCGGCCGCGTCGAGAATCTGAGCCAGCGCGTCACCGAGCTCGATCGCCAGCTGCTCGTGCAGGTCAAGGAAGCCGAGATGCTATCGGGCCGCGTCGCCGACCTCGAGGGACGGCTCGCTACGCAAGGCAAGCTGCTCGCCGAGCGCGACTATGAGAACAACCAGCTCCGCCAGGCCAACGAGAGCAATGAGCGCACCATCAAGGAGCTCCGCGTCGAAATCGCGGGCCTGAGCGGCGGCAAGTCGTCGGCCGCGATGGAGCAGTTGCGCGCGGAAAAGGCCGCGCTGGAGGAGCAGCTCCGCACCGCCCGCGACGAACGCGCAAAACTCCAGCGCGACATCAATGCGATCCAGCAACAGGCGGAGAGCTCCTGGGCAACCGAGCGCATGGAGAATGCGCTTCTGCGCGAGCGCATCAACGACATCGCGGCGGAAGTCGCCAAGCTCGCAATGCAGCTCGAAGGCCCGAACTCGCCGATCGAGGCGCTGCTGGCGGCCGAGGCCGGCCAGCCGCCCAAGCCGGCGCCGCGTCCGGCCAACGATGCCGCAACCAATGGGGCGGCCACTACCACCCTGCCCGAAGGCGGCGGAACGCTGGCCGAGCGCATCCGCGCGCTCCAGGCCCACGCCTCCCGCGCCCGCCAGCAGGGCGCGTAACCGGCCCAAAATCCGGCTTCCCTTGCGGATTGCACCACTGAGGCAAGGTTTTCCGGCCCCGCGCCGCCTGGAAACTTGACACCTTCGGCCGGCACTTCTAAATCGCGGGCTCCAATGTGCCGGCCGGCCGAAACGTCCGGCCGCCCGCATGATGGTCCCGGGCGCATAGCTCAGCGGGAGAGCGTTCCCTTCACACGGGAGAGGTCCAAGGTTCGATCCCTTGTGCGCCCACCATCCATCCTCCTGCCCGCTCCGATATCGAACGAGCCCGGATGCCTGACGTCGGCGTCAGCGGTCGGCCGAGAGCGTTCCATCAAAAATGGCAAAACAACCCCATGCACAGTAGACGGCACCAGGGGAATCAAGGGGTTACGGCTTTTCCGAAGTCGCGTTTGACTTGTCGGGCAAAACAGGGGCAGGATGGCATCGTCGGGAGAGGCGCACGCTTTATGCTGCGCCTGACGGCCCGCGCCGCATCGCCGGCTTAGAAGTTCAGGGATGAGCTGGATGACGCTCTCTCGCCGTCCTTCGAAACTCTGGATACGAATCGCGATCACGATGCTTGCTGTGGCCGGCGTCGGAATCGCGGCCATGATTGGTCTTATCTGGTTCGCACTGGAAGGGTTCGCCAGCTGCCGCAACGTGATCCTAAGCTCGACGCTGTCGCCCGACGGCACCAAAGCGGTGCTTGTCTTCAGGCAGGAATGCAGCGCAACGGTACCGGATTCCACATACGCGAGCATCGTACCGATGGACCGGACCTTTTCACGCGATCGCAGCCACGCATTCCTCGGCTTCGCCGGTCACGCGGAGATACTGCCCAGCTGGCGCGGGAGCAACGTCGTTGAAATTGCGATGATGCCAGGGATCGAAGGAGGCTTCATCCGGCACGATGAGAAGGTCGGCTCGATCCGGATCGATTACAAATGATCTGCATGCTCGGCGAATGATCGCACACCGCACGGAGTGCGAAGCGGCAATCCCTTTTCCGAAACCACACGCACAGGCGGAAAAGCAACGCAATCCACGACGTCGAACAGAACGCTGATGCTCCCGTTGAATGACTGCGCGAAAGCGATCGCGTCATCACGCTTACCGTCGGCGATTTGTGTGCCGAGCGTGCAATGAGGTCGCCAGTTTTCGGGCCGATAGTGCAGCCGACAAAAGGCTGGATCGATCGCAGCGCTGATGGAAGCGTGCCATCGGACGAGCGTTTCATCGAATTCCGGCTCCGCCCAGAGCACGAGCGGCGGACCTGCAAACCAACAAATTCGCTTGAACGCGACCAGTAGTTGCCCTTCGCCTCCTACTGCGCGGAGCATGGCCTCCCACGCGGTCTTCGCGGTAATCTCCGGCGCATCATAGATGGCGAATGTAAAATGAGGGCGATAGCCAAGAGCCCTCATCGAAGGCTGGTTCTCAAACGCGGCAACTTCATCCCACAAGGCTTCGATCCGCTCTGCGGAGGAATCGTCGGACCGAATGTTAATAGCCAAAGCCATGCGCCGGTCGCTCCATGAGCCAATGGATTTCTGTCTCGCCGGTGACGACAAAACCATGCCTTTTGTAGAGCGACCCGACAGGATTCCACTTTAGATATTCCAGTTGAACGGGAAGGCTCAGGCTGTCGGCAGCGTCGAGGCAGTGCGCCAGTATGCGCGTGCCAGGCCCGGCCCTCTGATCTGACGGAAGTATATAGAATTCTCCGAACCGGATATGGTGGCCAATCTGCTGTACAGAGATCGTCCCAATGCGTGCTCGCCCGCGCTCAATCGCAAAAAAGGGCTTCTCCTCGAAGTGGCGCTGATGCACGGCGAATTGATAGTCTTCGTCCCACCCCCACTTCTGGGTGACGTACGGCCCAATGGCGGCTTGTTTCACCCGAAAGGAGAACAGCAGATCGTCAGGAGATCGCCCCAATGGCGGAAACGAAAGGTCGGGAGCCAACGGTAGAAGTTGCATGGGCGGCTCTAACTTGGGCTGGCATGCGACTGTACATTGAACATGAACATCCCCGCAACGCCCTTGATCGTCGTCCTCCTGTCGTCTTCCCTCACGTACCGTTCTCTGCTGCGGACCACCAGCGGTCGCGAGACGAACTTGCCGAGTTGGTCTGGTCTCTTCTCGACATGAGAGTGCGAGGAGTTCGTTGCGGTGGCAACGCCGATCCAAAGCCTGCGAGCACAGGCACGTCTCTACCTATCCTTCGATCTGTTCTCGCTTCCGCCGACGCAGCCGGCCCGCGACGACTTCGCCGAGCGGACGATCCGGCGACTTGCGGAATGCCCTGAGCTTCTTGATTCGGCCTGTGCGCAAGACTTGCGAATGCGCTTCGTCGGCGACTTCGTCCGGAACATCGCCTTGCGCTGGGATCAGAGCCTGGCGCACGGCGCGGCGCTCGTCCTGATGCGAGAGCCGCTTGCTGCGCGGAATGTTCTTCCGGCTGCTCTTGTGATTTTCTCCATACGTGTTGCGCCGGTCGTGTTCGTAGCTCAGGCGCTTCTTGTCCTGGGGAGTTTTGACCTTGCTCACAAATGCCTCCAGATTAGGGCTGTCGCCGCACGGACCTCCTGTTGCGGAACACAGCTTAGGAGTAAGTGTTACGCGCGATGACTTTGGTTCGAGGGACCGAATATCGGAAATGATCCGCGAGCGTCGTGGAGTGCGTACTTGGACAGGAGCTGCGCACGGCGACGGGGGTTGAGCAACCGCTTGGCTTGTGCGGAATGGCTTTAGGCTCAATCGATCGTCGCGCCTCGTTCCCGCTTGCAGGAAAGGAGTGCACCTCTGCCGTTGCAGCGATCAAGCCTCTTCTCATCATGCGCTAGTGCGCCATAAGAACGGGCAGATCCGCATGCTCCATGATATAGCTGGTCGCCCCGCCGAATATCATTTGCCGTAGCCGGGTGCGGGTGAAGGCTCCCTTGATCAAGAGATCGCAACCGTGTGCTCTGGCGGCATCGAGGACCGCCTCACCAGTTTCGCGCCCCTCTAGCTCAACGCTGAGCAAACTGACTGCAATGTCATTGTACCGCAGTTGGCGGACGATCTGATCGGCAGATGGTCCTGGTACCGCTTGGCCGCCAACAACGGTGAGGACCGATACCCTTTCGGCCAGACGAAGCAACGGCATGGCAAATGCGTTCGCCCGAGCTTGCTCGGTACTACCGTTCCAGTGGATCATGATGTTTGTCGCGATGCTTCTTGGTGCATGCAATGGCGTCAGTAGGACGGGCCTGCCGCTCTCAAACAGCGCGGATTCAATCGCGCGACGGTGAGGGCCCGCAGCATCAATGTCAGACCGTGCCATCACGATCAGATCGAAAGCGCGCCCATAACTTCCGACAAAGTCTTCACCCTCAGGCGCGGTCTCCAGCCAGCCGAAGCATGGTCTATTCGACCCCGCAGTGGCCCGAGGAATATCGTGCTTCAGCATGAATGCTTCGAAAAAGTTGCGCATGTCGTTCAATTCGGTTTCGCTCTTGACTTGATACGAATCCAAGAGAACGCCGGTGGCCAATTCCGCGGCTACATATTGAGGGATGCCGATCCGGAGCGGAAAGCCTTCGATATAGGCGCCGAAACGTTGCGCGAGGCCTACGGCGACATCGAGCGTGGATGTCATCATCGGAATATTTTGAAACGGGACCAAGAGCGTTTTCATTTTGAACCCCCGGTGTTTTCGGTGAACATTGATGCACGATGCCTAGTTTCACTTGGGATAGCGCCTACGATGACTTCACCTTGCGAGCCGTTCCGGTTTGTCATCGACAATGGTTGTGCAGTCATGCGACCTGCTCAAGCCTCGTATCGATCTCCTGGCGCAGCGCCACGAAGTCGATTGGTTTGGTCAATAGGTCGGCTGCGCCGTTCGCCAGCGCCTTGCGCCTGGTCTCGGCGTCACCGTAGGCCGTGATCATGATGACCGGTACATCGGGGCGGGCCGAGCGCACGATAGGCAGCATCTCCAGCCCGCTCATTCCGGGCATGTTGATGTCGGACAGGATCAGAATCAGGGTGGCATCCTCGATCTCGCCCGCACGCTGCAAGGCCACGCGTGCCGACGATACGAACTCCATGAGAAAACGACCGGCGCGCAGATCGCGCCGAAACTGCTGGCGGAATAGCGCCTCGACATCGGGCTCGTCGTCGACCACCATTATATAGACGCTCAACTTCGGCCTCCGTTCTGCAATGGTGCCGCCAGCGTACGCGGCAGTGTAATGATGAACTCCGTGTAATCGCCAGGCTCGGTATCGACCTCGATGCTGCCGCCGTGCTGCTTCACAATGATGTCGTGGCAGATTGAAAGGCCAAGGCCGGTTCCTTCGCCTGCGGGCTTGGTTGTGAAGAATGGATTGAATATTCTCTCTCTCACGCCGGCCGGGATGCCGGCGCCGTTGTCGCGAATCCGGATCTCGACGGCGCCGCCGAGGTTTGTGGTTGTCGCACGCAGCCTTGGCTCGAAGCCGTCGCCGGCGGCGTCCTTTTGCTTGCTAGCCGCGTAGAAGCCATTTGAAACGAGATTGAGGAACACCCGCGTGATTTCCTGCGGATACAGCTCGAGCGCCCCCGCAGACGGATCGAGATTCCTTTCAAGCGTGATATTGAATCCGGGCTTTTCAGCGCGCGCTCCGTGATAAGCAAGGTTGAGACTTTCCTCGAGAATGGCGTTGATATCGGCCGCGCGACGCTCGCCAGACCCTTCGCGAGAGTGCAGAAGCATATTCTTGACAATGGAATCGGCGCGCGTTCCGTGCTGCACGATCTTTTCCAGGTTGCCTTGTAGCATGTGTATCAGCGCATCGATGTCCTGCCTTGCTGCCTCGCCGAGCCCGGCTGAGCGCAGCCCGTCGCCGAGCTCGTCGATCAGTTCGGAGGAAAGCGCAGCAAAATTGTTGACGAAATTGAGCGGGTTCTTGATCTCATGCGCAATGCCGGCGGTGAGTTGCCCGAGCGAGGCAAGCTTCTCGGTCTGAATCAACCGGTCCTGCGCATTTCGCAATTCCTCGAGCGATTGCGACAGTTCCATGGTGCGCTCGCGCAGCTCATTCAGCAGGCGCGCATTCTCGATCGCGATCACGCCCTGGTGTGCGAAGTTGGATACGAGCTCGATCTGCTTGTCTGTGAAGGGTTTAACTTCCTGGCGGAAGATCGTGATGGTGCCAATCAGCTCATCTTCCTTGAGCATGGGCACGATGACGACGGTCCTTGCGCCGGCAAGGTCGGCAAGCGCGCGAACGTTCGCGTTGCCCTCGACGTAGGGCGGCTGAGTCCTGATATCGTCGATATGAACCGTCTGATGAGTTTTCTCGACGGTGCCGAGCCCGCTTGCCGGATGTGGGCGAATGCTCTGGTATAGCCGGGTATCGACATAAGCTTGTGGCGCGTTGTGCAATGCGACCGTGCGAAAGCCGCCATCCTCGTAGAGATTCATGGTGCCGAAGCCGGCACCGCAAATTCGTGTCGCATTCTCCAGCATCTTGTGGAAGACCGGAGTCAATGCGCCCGACGAGGCGCTTATAATTTCCAGCACCTCCGACGTTGCCGTCTGCCGCTCCAACGATTCATTCAATTGTTCGAACAGACGCACGTTACCGATGGCGATGACAGCTTGATCTGCAAAAGTCTGCAGCAGGGTGATCTGCTTCTCGCCAAATGGACGAACCTCCGTGCGACGAAGCACGATCGCCCCCATGCTCTCGCCATCGCGCAACAGCGGCACGCTCAGAACGGTCCGAACGTTGGAGCGAAGCGCATATTCGCGTCCTGTCGGGAACTCCTCCCCTTCGGGCCCGAGCAGGTCATGCACATGAACGGTGCGACGATCGATAATCGCCCGGCCGGTGGGCGATTTGACGCTGATCGCCCGCCGGCTCCACACCACCGGAACTCGTCCATGGTGTGCCTGGATGACGAGGTCGTCGCCATCCCTCAGAACCACCAATGCATCATATGCCTCGCAAAGCCCGCATGCGCTTTCCACGATCGCCTTGAGCACCGGACCGACCTCAGTCGGCGAGGAAGCAATAACCCGCAAGATATTGGCGCTGCCGGTCTGGTACATCAGCGCCTCGGACAGATCTCGAGTCCTGGTCTGCAATTGTTCGAAGAGCCGGACATTCTCGATGGCGATCACGGCCTGATCGGCAAACGTGGCGACCAACTCGATCTGCTTTTCCGTGAAAGGCTGCACGCGCTTGCGGGCAATCACGATCGCGCCGATCGGCTCATTCTCGCGGAGGAGGGGAACACCAAGCGCCGTGCGCTGGCCAGCCATGGTGATGGACTCGTGCAGGTCGTATTCGGGATCTGCAGCGACGTCGAGGATCTGCACAGGACGGCGCTCAAGTATGGCCCGACCTGTGACCGTGCTCCGCCCGGGGGTAATCGGGTGAGCCTGCAGAAACTCGATGTATTCCTCGGAAAACCCTACCGCTGCTCCGGCCTGATACTCATCGCCCTCGCGGCGCATGATGAATGCCATCTCCGCTTCGCACAGCCGTGCCACCGAATCGACCAGCGTATTGAGTACGGTTTGCAGATCGAAGGTCGAGCGACTGATCACCTTCAGCACATCGGCAGTCGCGGTTTGCTGCTGGAGCGATTCGGCGAGATCGCGCGTCTTCGCTTGGACCTCATCGAACAACCGGACATTCTCAATCGCGATCACGGCCTGATCGGCGAAGGTGGAGACCAAGTCGATCTGCTTGTCCGTAAACGAGTTCACGGTCTTGCGGCCCAGGAACAGCACGCCGATCGTTTCTCCGGATCGAAGCAAAGGTACGCCCAGGAGGGTGCGGTAACCGCCGGCCCTCTGCTGCTCGGGATAGGCGTATTCGGGATCGACCAGCACATCCTGGATCTGGACAGCCTTGCCGCACAGCAGGACGCGCCCAACGACGCTGCCGCGTCCAGCATTGAGTCGAATGCCCGCCGAGACTTTGGCCCACTCGGGCGAGAAATTGTACCGAGTTGCGTGATAGTAGGCGCCGTCGGTAGCCTGCCGGACGATTGCCGCCATATCGGCGCCACACAGCCACGCCGCCGATTCCGTCAGCGTGTCGAGAACCATTTGCAGATCAAATGCGGAGCGGCTGATGACCTTCAACACATCGGCGGTCGCGGTCTGCTGCTGCAGCGATTCCCGCAAGTCGTCAGTACGTGCTTGCACCTCATCGAACAGCCGGACGTTCTCTATGGCGATGACTGCCTGGTCGGCGAAGGTCTGCAGAAGTTGCACATGATGCGGTGCGAAGGCACCCGGCTCGGCTCGCGTGACGCTGATCATGCCGATTACCACGCCACCGGCCGCGAGCGGAACGAACAACATGCTGCGAAAGCCGCGGGCACGCGCGATGAACTTGATGTCGTTTGTCAGCGCTTCGGTATCGGGGGTCGGCACCACCTTACCGGCCTGTGTCCTTGCAAAACTCTCGAAATCGGCAATCGGCCGCGGAAACATCTTCTTCAGTGCTTCATCGGCGGCAGAATTCGTCGGCGTGAACGCCGCCAACTGGGCGGTGCCGTCGACGAAGCGGAATACGGTCGTCGAAAAGCCGCCGAGCAAGGCATTGGCGCGCCTCGCAATTGCATCGAATACCGGTTTCACCTCCGATGGCGAGCTGGCAATGATCTTGAGAATGTCCGCGGTGGCGGTTTCGCGATCTTGTGCGGCGCGCAATTCGGCCAGGAGCCGCGCGTTCTCCTGCTGCAAGTCCGCCACAACGTCCTGAGGAAGCGCGGCCATGATGAAAATCCACGTCGCCAGCCGGTTCGCAGCCGACGTCAAAATCCAATCAAGAAAGCGTCGGGGATTATTCCACCATCAGGTGCTTCCGGCCAGACGTATCGTTGGTTGATTTTCAATCGACTACGCGTCATTTCGCCTCCGCGATCTACCGGAGCGGCGAGCTCCGTCCCTGGGACATGCCATTTGTGCTGGAGGCAAAAGACATCCTACTTGCCGCGGTAGCGGAGCGCCTCGACGAGCAGCGAGAAGGCCGGTGAAGGCTGGCGCCGGCAGGGATAGTAGAGATGGTATCCCGAGAATGGCGGGCACCAATCCGAAAGCACGCGGACCAGACGGCCTTCGGACAGATAGGGCTGCACATGTCCCTCCGTCAGGTAGGCGAGGCCCAGACCCTTCAACGCACCATCCAGCAGAAGACCCGCGCTGTTGAAGACGAGCTGGCCCTCCACGCGCACATTGAGCTCCCGCCCGTTCTTTTCGAACTCCCAGGCATAGAGACTACCGCCATGCGTCGGCAGACGGAGATTGAGGCAATTGTGGTGGGTCAGATCCTGCGGCGTCTTCGGCCGCTTGCGGTCGGCGAAGTATGAGGGCGAGCCGACCACGGCCATCCGGAGGTCCGGGCTGACGCGCACGGCGATCATGTCCTTGGCGACGAGCTCGCCCGGACGGATGCCGGCATCAACCTGTTGAGCCACGATGTTGGTGAGACCATAGTCGATGATCACCTCGACATGGATGTCCGGGTACTTGGGCAGAATTTTCCTGAGCGCCGGCAGCAGGATCTCGGCGGCGGCAAACTCCGTCGCCGTCAGCCGGATGGTTCCGGCGGGCTTCTCGCGCAATTCGCTGAGCGCGGCGAGATCGGCATCCATCTCGGTGAACTTGGGGCCCACGCTGAGGAACAGCCGCTCTCCGGCCTGGGTCGGCGTGACGCTCCGCGTCGTCCGGTTCAACAATCGCACGCCGAGCCGCTCCTCCAGATTCCGGATGATCTGACTGAGCGCGGATTGCGTCATGCCGAGCTTTGCCGCGGCGCGCGTGAAGCTGCGCTCCCTCGCCACTGCGAGGAAAGCGAGGAGATCGCTGGCGTCCTCTCGATTCATTCATAAGCCCAACTAATGACCGCATTCGAAATCTATCACCTAATCAAGGATCGGCGAAGATCTTAGGTTCGGAGCAGCCCCAGGGAGCTCTGGATCAGCATGCCGGTTACAGCCATGCAGCCTGTCGCACCGCTGCGCGCCACGGCGACGTTGCTGCCGATCATGGCGGTGGTGTTCGTTGCCTTCCTGGTGATCGGCGTCGCGATGCCGGTGCTTCCCCTTCACGTCCACGACGGATTGGGCCTGGGCACCTTCGTGGTCGGCCTGGTCGCCGGCAGCCAGTTCGCCGCTTCGCTGGTTTCGCGACCATGGGCCGGCGACTTCTCGGATCGAAGCGGGGCGAAGCGCGGCGTGGTCGTCGGTCTGCTCGCTGCCGCGGCCTCCGGGGTGCTTTATCTGGCGTCTCTCCCCTTCGCCGACACTCCGCTTGCGTCGGTCTGCGTCCTGCTGCTCGGCCGCGGGCTGCTCGGCGCGGCCGAGAGCTCCATCATCACGGCTGCCGTGAGCTGGGGGCTGGCGCTCGCCGATGCTCGCAGCACCGGCAAGGTCATCGCCTGGATTGGCTCGGCGATGTTTGCGGCCTTCGCGATCGGCGCGCCCGCAGGATCCGCACTCTACGCCGCCTACGGTTTCGCTGCGATCGCGATCGCCACCGCTGTCGCGCCGCTGCTGACGCTGCTGCTTGTCGTCCGGCTCCCCGCGGTCCCTCCCCTCCACCACCAGGCCCGCACCTCATTCGCCGAGGTGCTCGGCGCCGTCTGGGTGCCGGGCTTGGGCGCGGCGCTCGGCAGCGTCGGCTTCGGCGCGGTCATCACGTTCGCCGCGCTGTTGTTCGCGAACCGCGGATGGGGCAACGGATGGCTGGCCTATACCGTCTACGCCGTCGCGTTCATTCTGGCCCGGGTGTTCTTCAGTCATGTGGCCGATCTACTCGGCGGCGCGAAGGTCGCGCTCGTCTGCGCGGTGATCGAGGCCGCCGGCCAGGTGCTGATCTGGCTCGCCAGCCGGCCCGAGACGGCGCTTGCCGGGGCCGCGCTCACCGGCTTCGGCTTTTCGCTGGTCTATCCGGGCTTCGGCGTCGAAGCGGTGCGACGCGTTCCGGCCCAAAACCGCGGCCTCGCCATGGGCGCCTACACGGCGTTCTTGGATCTCGCGCAAGGGCTAGCGAGCCCTGCGCTCGGATTGATCGCCGGCGGCGCGCGACTGAACGTGGCGTTTCTCGCGAGCGCCGTGACCGTGCTCGGAGCCGCGCTGGCGGCGCTGTGGCTGATGGCGCCCCCCACAACCTTGGAAGGATCCCCACCATGAGAATGCTCGCGGCGACCCTGTTTTCATTCTGTCTGTTCGCCGGCGCAGCCGCCGCTGGACAGCCGTCCATCGAAGGAGCAAATGCCATGCTAAAGCCCGAAGACGTCCGCGCCGTCGCTCCAGCCCTCGAAGGCTATGCGCAAAAGTTCGTCGCCGGCGATCTGTGGAAACGAGCGGGGCTTTCGCGCCGGGACCGCAGCATCGTCACCGTCGCCGCACTGATCGCGCGCGATCAAACCGTCGAGCTGCCGTACTACTTGGCACTTGCACTCGACCACGGCGTGAAGCCGTCGGAGATATCGGAGATCATCACGCACCTCGCCTTCTACACCGGCTGGGCGAATGCGATGGATGCGATCCCGGCGGCGAGGGAGGTGTTCAGGAGTCGCAACGTCGGAGCGGATCAGCTCCCGCCGGCCTCGGGGCCACAGCTGCCGCTCGACGAGGCCGCGGAGAAGCAGCGGGCGACCCGCGTCGGAGAGCAGTTCGGGCAAATCACGCCGAGCCTGGTCCAGTACACGACCGACGTGCTGTTCCGGGATCTCTGGCTCAGACCGGCGCTTGCGCCGCGCGACCGCAGCCTGGTCACCGTGAGCGCTCTGATCGCGACGGGTCAGGTCGCGCAGATCACCTACCATTTGAACCGCGCCATGGACAACGGACTGACCCGGGATGAGGCCGGCGAGGTGCCCGGCCATCTCGCGTTCTATGCCGGCTGGCCGAACGCATTCTCCGCGGCGCCAGTGGTAAAGGACGTCATCGAGAAGCGGCCGCGCTGACCTGGAGAGATGCCGTGATCACACGACGGGGCGTCCTCATTGCCGGCAGCGCGGTCGCCACTCTCGGAATTCAGCGGGTGCAGGCGCTCGCGGCTGAAGCAAAGGAGACTCAAATGGAGATCGACATCAAGAGAAACGGATCTCGGCCCTCGCAGAAGGGCTCCCAAGATTGGTTCACCGGAAGCGTCCGCATCGACCCGCTGTTCCAGGCACCGGATCCGACCCGGGTCGGCGCCGGCCAGGTCACGTTCGAGCCCGGCGCTCGCACCGCCTGGCACACGCATCCGCTCGGGCAGACGCTGATCATCACGGCAGGACTCGGCTGGGTTCAGCGCGAGGGTGGCCCAGTGGAGGAAGTCCGTCCCGGCGACGTCGTCTGGTTCCCGCCCGGACTGAAGCACTGGCATGGCGCTTCGCCGACGACGGCGATGACCCACATCGCAATCCAGGAGTCCTCCGGCGGCAAGAACGTGGATTGGCTGGAGAAGGTCAGCGATGAACACTACCGCAGGTGATACGCAGATTAGGTGAGAAGACCATGAACTCGAAGCAGCTTTTCATTATTGGTGCATCGATGCTGGCCTCAGCTGTGGGAGGATCTGCGTTCGGTCAGGAAAAGCAGGACCAGTACATCCAGATCGCGGAGATCGAAATCGATCCTCTGCAAATCGACGCCTACAAGGCAGCAGTCAAGGAACACATCGAAACCGCTGTCCGGGTCGAGCCTGGCGTTCTGGTGCTGTATGCCGTGTCCGACAAGAACGATCCTAGCCGGGTGAGAGTTTTCGAAATCTATCGCGACATCGATGCTTATAGGCTGCACCTCGAATCCGAGCATTTCAAGCGATACAAGGCGACGACCGAAATAATGGTGAAGTCACTGAAGCTGATCCGTACCGACGCCATCGCCCTTGGTGCAAAGGCAAAATGAGCATTCGACGGAGGAACCGGTCAAAGCGCGATGGATTGGGATGAATTATCATCGCGCGTTGGTTATTGTTTGAGCATGATCCCTCCGGAAAACCGCTGCGCGCTTTTCCGGATCGTGCATTAGGGAGCAGCGCATGGCGACCATATTCATCACCGGCAGCACCGACGGTCTCGGCCGGGCGGCGGCGCAATCACTCCTCGATCAAGGTCACCGCGTGGTGCTGCACGCGCGTTCGGCGGATCGCGCCGCAGCGCTTGGCGGACTCACATCGCGTGCCGCGGGGTTGGTGGTCGGCGATCTCAGAAGTGCCGCAGAGACGAGGAGCATCGCGGATCAGGTCAACGCGATCGGGCGCATGGATGCGGTCATCCACAATGCCGGCGTCTACACGCGGCCGAGCCGTGGTGCGACGCCGGAGGGTCATGCCGAAACCCTGGCCATCAACACGCTTGCGCCGTACATGCTGACCGCCCTGATCGAGCGGCCCGGCCGATTGCTGTATCTCAGCAGCGGACTGCACCGCGACGGAGAGGGATCGCTCGACGATATTGATTGGAGGAAGCGGGCCTGGGACTCGGCCAAGGCCTATGCCGAGAGCAAGCTGCATGTCGTCGCGCTCGCTTTCGCGTTGGCACGACGCTGGCCCAAGGTCCTGAGCAACGCCGTCGATCCCGGTTGGGTGCGCACGAAGATGGGTGGCGCGGGCGCTCCGGTCGATATCGACACCGGACAACGGACGCAAACCTGGCTGGCGGTGAGCGAGGATTCCTCTGGCCTGGTGAGCGGGCGCTACTGGCATCATCTCCAGCAGGAGCAGCCGGCCCGTGAGGCGACCGATCCGAAATTTCAGGACCAGCTCATCGGCAAGTTAAGCGAGCTGACGGGCGTGGAGCTGCCGGAGGTGTAAAGCGCGATGATTCGTCGTCATTGCAGCGAAGCAATCCAGTCTGCCTCCGCGGACACACTCTGGATTGCTTCGCTGCGCTCGCAATGACGGAGCAAGCTTCAGGCGGCCGCCTGCGGGCGCCAGGCGGTGTAGAGACCGACCAGGGTCCCGATGGCGACCAGCGCGGCTGCCAGCAGCACCTGCAATTCGCCGTCGTCGGTGGGGCCCACGGACGAGACAAGCCTGGTCACGATGACGAACAGAATGCCCACAGCGGCCGCTGCACCCACGCAGAGATAAGCGAGCTCTCGCGTCAGATTGCGGCCGAGAAGTCCGAGCGCCGTGAAATACATCGCGCAGGCGTTGGGATGAACGAACAAGGCAATGCGCGCATAGGGACCATAGGCGTCAAACAAGGACTCGCATCGGCGCAGGGCCGCTTTCGACGCCACCCGCTGCAGGAACGGCCTGAAGAAACGAGCCTGTCCGTAGCTTAGAACGGCGCCCAGGATGATGGCGAGCCACGCCACGATGAAGACTGACCCATCCGCGGCCTTCGGACTGAGCGCCACGGACATCAAGATCAGGGCGGTTCCGGGAAAGTAGCCGAAATACGGGAAGACCGCCTCCAGCAGCACGCAGACGAACATGAAAGCCGGAAACCATGCCGATCCGGTCGCGCCGTGGACGATCGCGTTCAAGTCGAGGAGGCTCGTCCTGTACAGAACCAGATACATGCACATGGCCAGTCCAGCCAGCACGTAGAACGGCAACGCTCCCGATAGAAACCGTCTCATCCAACCATCGAGCTTTGTTTGGCGGAGACGAGGGCCTCGCGCTGTTCCGGACCATGCTTTAGGCGAATGAGAGTGCTTCTGTCGATAGCGCCCTTTGCCACGCGATCGTCGCCTGACCTTGCGCTCCTACGCAATCGACAGAATCTCGATCTCCTGCGCGCCTGAGCCCACGACGTCGCCGACCGCCTTTCCCATCAGCGACCTCGCGACCGGCGAGACGAACGAGATCGATCCCGCTTTCGGATCAGCCTCGTCCTCACCGACGATGCGGTAGGTCTGCACGCGGCCATCAGTGCGGCTGAAGGTCACGGTGCTGCCGAAGGCGACGATTTCGGCCGAGGTCGGATCGGGCATCACCTGCGCGGTGCGTAAGCGTTCGGTGAGATAGCGGACATCGCGCAGGGGCACCGCCGACTGCCGGCGTTTCTCGTTGACGTCCTCGATGGCTTGTGCGGCTTCATAGGCCCCGCGCGCTGCGGCAAGCTGCGTCTGCAACGCCTTGAAGCCTGCCTCCGTCACGAGGTTTGGATGCGGCGAGATGGGGCGGTCCGGCAACAGCGTCTCGGACGCGGTTTCGGCGCTCTCTTCCTTGGTGAAGGCGACGCTCAATTGAATATCCTGTCGAGCTGTTTCGATGGCGACGCCGTGCGGCGCCTATGCCCGAGACTATATCTCAAGTTCGACGAAACGGCGGAGCTTGAAGACGAGGTCCGGCACGGCCTGGCGGAACCGGGTTGCGTTCTGGAAACTGGTCGAGAACGGCGCAAAGGTGAGCATGGCGTTCCAGTGCCGGTAACCATAGACCGTGACCGAGACGCCAGAGCTCGGGAAGTTTTCCAGTTTGCGCAGCTCGCCGAGCACGAGATCGGCGATCGCCTCCGCTGGCAGCACTCGCTTGCCGTCCCGCGTGGTCGCGATTTGCGCAGGCGGCTCGACCGGTTTCGTGGCAGCCGGCGCGGCATCGGGCGCGTTCTCGGCTTTGGCCGCTGCCGGATCGGAGCTGGATGTCGGCTCCACCGCATCCGCCGGCACAATCGGCGGAACCTCCGCGAGCGGCGGCGGTGCAATACTGTCCGCGCGTTTGTTGCCTCCCAGGATGCTGCTGATCATGGCCACAAGGCCAGCATCCTTCACCTCGTCACTCATCATTCCCCCCGGCTTCGCCCTACTCTAGCACTGCTCTCGCAGACCGCCACCGCGGATGTGGGGCCGGAAGGCGCCCGGCCAAGACCGTATCATTAAGACCGTATCCACCTCTCGATGGCACCGGCGGCACGACATTCGAACGGCGCGCCGCCGTGCGATCCGCTACTTCTTGTCGAACGGAATATACTGCTGATACTGCTTCGGCACTGAGCTGCGGTAACGCGCAGGCACGGTGCCGGTGTCGATCGAATGATCGATCTCCTGCCGCCGGGTCATCTTCTTCTTTGCCGGCTTCTTCGACGCGCTCTTCTTGGTGTCGGTCGGCTGGCTGGAAGTATCGGTGGTCGCGCTTGGCGCTGTCGTCGTCGCAGCCGGCGCAGCGGTTGTCGCGGGAGGCGTGGTGGTTCCCCCTGCGGCCGGTGAGCCCTGTGCCAGAGCAAGCGGCATTTGCGTCATGAGCACCAGCGCTGCCGTCGCGGCCAGCAAATATGATTTCTGCATCAGAACCTCCAAGATTGCCTGATCCGAATGAGGCCAGCCTAGGCCTCCGGCATCGACGCGTGCAAGTCTGTCAACGATAGGTCCGATGCCACACCAGAACTGTGGTGGAGATCACATTGCGAACCATGGCCTGCGTCATGATGTGCCTCATCTCGAACGCATCGCGCCATGCCGACACCAACACTGCATGACCGTGCGTCAGACAGGCCACGGGGAACGGCAAGGCATGGCCGTTCCACCCCACGCTCGAAAGGAGACTGAAATGCGTCGCACCATCCTCACGCTTGCATCGTTCGCAACCTTGATCGCCGCGTCATTGTCGGCCGCGCCGGCCCAGGCCGCAAACGACAGATATTGCCTGCAAGGCCGCAGCTGGGGCTATCCCGGCAACTGCCAGTTCGCCAGCTATCAGCAATGTGCCGCCACCGCCTCCGGCACCTCGGCCTATTGCGGCATCAACCCGCGCTACGCCTACTCGCAGCCTTACTATTACTGACGAGAAAGGCGGCGTGCGTGACCACGCACGCCGCTTCCTCTATCCGCGAGCTCCGAGGCCGGTCTCTTCCAGCCGCGTCGCGAACCAGCGCGACAGCGCCTCATCGACGAGGCCAGAGACATAGACCTCCGACGTCGTCACATGATGCTTGTCCAGCACCAGCAGCACGCCGATCCAATAGGGAAACCAGACATGCACGTCAGTCAGCGCCCGCAGCTTGTGCTGATCATGATCGAGCGGCGTGTGATTGCTCGCCTTGCGGATCTCGACGGCGAGCAGGTTGTTCGGGATCTCGCGCTGATGCACGACGACATCGGGGTAGATCGACTTGCCGAGATGATCGTCGGTCGAGATGATGGTGCCGTGCGGCAGGTGCAGCGTGCGCTCGCCGAGCCGGTCGTAGTTGCAGTCGACTGACCAGCCCGAAAACTGCTTTTCCAGATGCACGGCGAAGCGGTGCGTCACCGCCCGCTCGCCGACGTCCTTCTCGAACAGGAATGCTTCGTGGGCGTAGAAGTCCCGGAGCGCCGCGATCACCTTGTTCAGCTCGGTCTGCATCGTGCCTCCGGGCTCACGGCGCTCTGTCTGTCGACGCCTTACATCTGAACTTCGATCAGCCGCGGGCCGGGCTCGGCGACGGCTTCGGCCAGCGCCTTGTTGAACTCGTCGGCATTGGTGACGGCGCGGCCGGGAACGCCCATGCCCTTGGCCAGCGCCACGAAATCGAGCGTCGGACGGTCGAGCCGGAGCATGTCGTTGGCGCGCTGACCGGGCTCGCCGGCGCCGACATTGTCGAACTCGCCGCGCAGGATCTGGTAGATGCGGTTGGCGAACACGATGGTGACGATGTCGAGGTTCTCGCGCGCCTGCGTCCACAGCGACTGGATGGTGTACATCGCGCTGCCGTCACCGACCATGGTGATCACCTTGCGGTCCGGACAGGCGATCGCCGCGCCGATCGAGAGCGGCGTCGAGAAGCCGATCGAGCCGCCCATGTTCTGGAGCCAGTCGTGCGGCGCGGCCGCCGCGGTCGGCGGGAAGAAGCCGCGGCCGGTGGTCAGGGATTCGTCGACCATGATCGCGTTCTCGGGGATCGCACAGGCGATGGCCTGCGCGATCGAGGCGAAGCTGAGCGCGCCGGTCGGCTTGACCAGCTCCTGCAAGGCCTGCGGCTTGACGTCCTTGGCGCTGGCCTTCACGGCGCCGGCGAGCGCTTCCAGCGCCGCGACCGAATTCTCGCCCCAGGCGGTCATGCGATGCACCTCACAGCCCTGGGGCTTGAGCATGCTCGGCTTGTTCGGATAGGCGAAGAACGCCACGGGATCGTCGGACTCGACCAGCACGATGTGACGGAATTTCGCCAGCATCGGCAGCGCCTGGTCGATGACGTAGTGGATGCGGTCGATCGAGAAACGGCCGCGGCCGCGCGCCATCTTCGGGCGGAAGGTCGGCCCCATCACCGTGCAGCCGGTCTTGCCGGCGATGCGCTCGGCCAGCGCCAGGCCCTGCTCGCTCAAGGCGCTGCCGGTCATCAGAAGCAGCGTGCCTTCGCCGTCGCCATGCAGGATTCTTGCGGCCTGCTCGACCGCCTGCGGCGAATAGCTCGCGCGCTGCTGCTCGGCCGGAACGTCGGCGATGCCGTCGGCCTCGTTCCAGGCGGTGTCGGCGGGCAGGATCAGGGTCGCGATCTGCGGCGGCGCGCTTTTGGCGGCGGCAATCGCTGCGGCACCGTCGGCGGCGACCGATTTGGCATCCGGCGAGGTGCGGACCCAGGACGACATTGGCCGCGCCAGGCCCTCGATGTCCGAGGTCAGCGGCGCGTTGTAGCCGATGTGGTAGACGGCGTGCTGGCCGACGATGTTGACGATGCCGGAATTCGCCTTCTTGGCATTGTGCAGATTGGCAAGGCCGTTGGCGAGGCCGGGCCCGAGATGCAGCAGGGTCGAGGCCGGCGTGCCCTTCATTCGGAAATAGCCGTCGGCCGCGCCCGTCACCACGCCTTCGAACAGGCCAAGCACGCAGCGCATGCCGGGCACGCGGTCGAGCGCTGCGACAAAATGCATCTCGGAGGTGCCCGGGTTGGTGAAGCAGACGTCCACCCCGCCCTTGACCATCGTCCGCACCAGGCTTTCCGCACCGTTCATCCCAAGGTTCATCCCAAGGCTCATCCAAAGGCTCCCACGACCGCCATTGTCCAGATATCCGTCCGATCAATCATTGTTCGCGCGTTCCGTCAAAGCAATAGCCGCCATCGCTGCCCTGCCCCGCGCGAGCATGCGCCGGTTTGGCTAATGCTTTTCGGCAAATCGTGGTTGCCGATTTGGTAACGCCGATTGCCGATGATGACCTCCCTCACGGGCCCGTGGCTTGCGGAATCCCTGCAAATATGGCCTGTGGCGTTCATTGAATCGATTTGTTGCTGGGGGAGACAATGATCCGGTTTTTTGCCGCGCCGATTGCCGCCATCGCACTGCTGTCGGCCATGGCGGGCGGCGCGTTCGCCGAAGAGTTCGACTCGCGCGATATCATGGGCGGCGGCCCGAACTTCTTCCGTTCCGGCGCCAATCCCGTTCCCCGCACCACCGTCATCTACAACGGCAACTATGCGCCCGGCACGATCGTGGTGAACACCGGCGAGCGCCGGCTCTACCTGGTGCTCCCGAACGGCCAGGCGCTGCGCTACGGCATCGGCGTCGGCCGCGACGGCTTCCGCTGGGGCGGGGTGCACAGGATCACCGCCAAGAAGGAATGGCCGGACTGGACGCCGCCATCGCAGATGCTGGCGCGCCGGCCGGACCTGCCGCGCCACATGAAGGGCGGCGTCGACAATCCGCTCGGGGCGCGCGCGATGTATCTGGGCTCGACGCTGTACCGCATCCACGGCTCCAACGAGCCGGAGACGATCGGCCAGGCGGTCTCCTCGGGCTGCTTCCGCATGACCAATGACGACGTCACCGACCTCTATGGCCGCGTCGCCGTCGGTACCACGGTGGTGGTTCTGAACAACTGAAGCGCAGTTGCCCCCACGCACGAGGTGCGCTCCCTCTCCCGCTTGCGAGAGAGGGTTGGGGAGAGGGTCTCTCCGCAACGGGACAATCCCCTAGAGGAAAGAACCCNCNCCCGCCGCTACGCGGCGACCTCTCCCGCAAGCGGGAGAGGTTGAGCAGAGCGAGAGGCACTACGGGAACCCGCAGGGCGCGTGAATTTGCAGACTTGTGCGCGCGGCGCGAATGCGGCAGCGTCGCAGGACGATGAGCGCATTTGTCCCGCCCTCGCCTGTCCTTCGCATCACTCTGCTTGCGCTCGCAGTGCTCACATGTCTGCCTGACGCCGCACCCATCGCTGCCGCGGGCGAGCTGCCCGCGATCTCCTCGCGCCAGCGCGCCGAGAAGAAGAGTTTTACCGACAGCGAAATCACCGAAGGCTTCCTGAAGACGGCATTCGGCGCCGAATATCACCTGGCCGGGCGCGTCGACCGCATCCGCAAGTTCGAAGGGCCGGTGCGCGTGTACGCCGAGAGCGACCGCGCCGACCGCAAGACGCAGCTCGCCAAAGTCGTGGCCGACATCGCCCACCGGGTGCAGCATCTCGACATCGCCATGATCGACACCAATGAAGCTGCGAATGTGCGGGTGAAGCTGGTGCGCGACCGTGATCTCTTCCGCACCATCTCGAGCTTCTACGGCGCGGAGAAGGCGCGCGAGATCCGCTCCTCGCTCGACCCGCAATGCCTGTCCGGCTTCCGCAAGAACGACAATTTCGAGATCGAGCATTCCGACGTCATCCTCACCGTGGACAACGGCGATTTCGTCTTCCTCGACTGCGCCTACGAGGAGCTCCTGCAATCGCTCGGGCCGATCAACGACACTGCGAGCGTGCCCTGGACCATGTTCAACGACAACGTCTCGATGGGCTATTTCGACGTCTACGACCAGTACATCCTCAATCTCCTGTACGATCCGCGCATCAAGGCCGGCATGACCGTCGCGGAGGTCAAGGCGATTCTGCCCGCCGTGCTCAAGGACGTGCGCGCCTGGGTGAAGCGGGTGAATGATTTGAAGGAGTGAGGTGCTCTTCCCTCTCCCCTTGTGGGAGAGGGTGGCTCGCCGCGTAGCGGCGAGACGGGTGAGGGGTTGTCTCCGCAGACTCACTCTCGACTGAATTCGCGGATAGAACCCCTCATCCGGCGCTTTGCGCCACCTTCTCCCACAAGGGGAGAAGGAAAAGCCAGCACCTCTCCGCCCGCCCTATTGCACGAGATCGGCGACGGTGGTCGCGGCCTTGAGCCCCGTACCAGTGAGAACAGCGACCGTGGTCTCGTTCGCCTTGACGGCGCCAGCCGCCGCGAGCTTGTCCAGGGCCGCGGCCGCGCTGGCGCTGGTCGGCTCGGCGAACAGGCCTTGCCGCGCAAGACGGCGCAGGGCGGCTACGATCTCATCTTCGGCGAGCGCAATCGTGCCGCCGCCGCCCTCGCGAAGCGCGCCGATGATCTCGCGCAGGCGCAGGGGATTCTTGATCGCGGTGCCTTCAGCGATGGTCTTGTGCACCTCGCGCGCGACGGGTGTATCGACACCGGCCTTGAAGCTCGCATCGATCGGCGAGCAATTGAGCGGCTGCGCCGCGAACAGGCGCGGCAGCTTTGCGATCTGCCCGGCTTTCAGGAGCTCGCGGAAGCCGAAGGCACAGCCCAAGAGGCTGCTGCCGGCGCCGACGGGAACGATGACGTTGTCAGGCGCGCGGAAGCCGAGGTCTTCCCAGATTTCATAGGCAAGCGACTTGGTGCCTTCGAGGAAGAACGGCTGCCAGTTGTGGCTGGCATAGAAGGTCTGGCTCGACTGGCGGATGGCCTCGGCTTCCGACTCCTCGCGCGGCCCTTCGACGAGTTGCACTGTCGCGCCGTAGGCGCGGACCTGCGCGATCTTGGCCGGCGACGTCGAGGCGGGCGCCAGGATCTTCACGCGCATGCCGCCGGCCGCACCCAACCCCGCCATCGACGAGCCGCCATTGCCGGACGAATCCTCCAGAATGGCTGAGATGCCGATCTGCCGCAGCAAGGACAGCATCACCGCCGAGCCGCGGTCCTTGAAACTGCCGGTCGGGTTGAACCATTCGAGCTTGAACAGCGGACGCAGATCGCCCCAGTCCTGCTGGACCAGCGGGGTGCAGCCTTCGCCGAGCGTGATCGGCCTTGCGATCTCGACCGGCAGTGCCGCCCGGTAGCGCCAGAGCGACCGCGTGCTTCTATCGATATCCTCGCGCGAGATGCCGGCACCGGGCGTCACCAGCAGCGGCGTGCGCTCGTCCGAGCACCAGCGCGGCTGGTCAAGGGAATAGAGCTGTCCATTGCGGGGGTCGATGTAGCTTGCGGTGGGCATTGGGGTCTCCAAGACAAGGACGATCTGCGATTGGGCCGATGACACGTTTAGTCCGGGATTCGACGCTGGCCGAGCGAAACGATGCACAGCCTCTTGAAAAGATGAAATATAGAAATATTTCAACCCTTTAGGGCGATCGCGCCGGCAGATCGGCGAGCCCGGCCAACGCAATCGCCCGGCACTGAAGGCGGACTCTGCAGGCCCGTTGCTGACGGGAATTTGGTCGCAAACGGCCCTGCCCGCCCGGCACGATTAACTTGTCTGTCGTCGCCGACCGCTACAATATGTTGGATTGAGCTTGCGTCGCCGGTGGTCCGCCCCGGCAACGCCAGCGAGCCAGGCCCGTCCGAGCGGCGGGCCGTTGGCTTTTTGGGAGCCTGGACATGAGCCGTGCCAACCGTACCGACCACATCCGCCTGACCTCCCATCCGGAGCCGGGCAGGAAGGCCGCCTTTCCGATCCACTGGGGCGCCGCGGACGCGCGCGCCCGAGGGCCGGTCATCGGCACGGTGTCGCGCGCCGGGGATCGCAACGTGATCGGCAGCCATGGCGGCTCCTATGCGATGTATCGCGCGCTCGCGGTGTCCGCCGGCGCGCTCGATCCGATTCGCAGGCCCGACCTCACCAACACCTTCCCTGCCGCGACCATCGGCCCGTTTGAGCAGTGGCGCGATCCCACGAAAATCGTCGCGCTCGATCCCTGGGGGCATCTGGTCGCCGAAAATTTCCGCCAGGAGATCGCCGAGGGCGCCGACATCCGCCCCAGCATCGCGGTGACGCGGGCGCGGCTGGACCTGCCGGAGATCCGCGAGGCGCTCGCGGCAAAGCGGCTGCGCGCCGACGGCGAGGTCGTGCACGCCAATGGCAGCGTCTCGGTGGTGAAGATCGCGATCGATCCGGTGTGGTATCTGCCGGGCCTTGCGGCGCGCTTCGGCACCGGCGAGACCGAGCTGCGGCGCACGCTGTTCGAGCAGACTGCCGGCATGTTCCCCGAGCTCGTCACGCGTTCGGACATGAAAGTGTTCCTGCCCCCGATCGGCGGCACCACCGTCTATTTGTTCGGTGACGTGACAAAGCTGCCGGACCATCGCACCAAGATCACCTGCCGCGTGCATGACGAGTGCAACGGCTCCGACGTGTTCGGCTCCGACATCTGCACCTGCCGGCCGTACCTGATCCACGGCATCGAGGAATCCGCGCGCGGCGCGCAGGAGGGCGGGCTCGGGCTTGTCGTCTACAATCGGAAAGAGGGCCGCGCGCTCGGCGAGGTCACGAAATTCCTGGTCTACAACGCACGCAAGCGCCAGGAGGACGGCGACGCCGCCGCCGCCTATTTCGAGCGCACCGAATGCGTCGCGGGCGTCCAGGACGCGCGCTTCCAGCAATTGATGCCGGATACCATCCACTGGCTGGGCCTCAAGCGCATCGACCGGTTCCTGTCGATGAGCGACATGAAATACGACGCGCTGACCTCGCAAGGAATCGACATCGTCGAGCGGGTGCCGATCCCGCCGGAGTTGATTCCAGCCGACGCCTATGTCGAGATCGCCGCGAAGAAGGCCGCCGGCTATTACTCCACCGACATCGCGCCGGAGAAGGACGTGAACGGCGTGGTCGGGCGTTCGCTGGAAAAATACTGATCGCGATGACGGACGCTTTGGAACTGCAGGCGCGTTCGCTGCTCACCGCAAAGGCGGTTCGCGCGCGCGCCGGGCAGATGCTTGAGCTTGGCCTTGCCGGCGAGCTCAGCCATTTCACGATCGATCTCGGCCGCATGGATGGCGTTGCCGAGGCCGTGCTTGCGGTGACGCGCGAGGCCTATCCGACGCTGCACATTCCGTTCCACGCGCGCTGGCGGCATTTCGTGCTCGGCGGCGTCGACCGCTGGGCGCAGCTTGCCGATGCTGCGTCCTGGCCAGATCGCGCGACGCGGGCGCGCTCCGAGTTCGATCTCGCCATTGTGAGCGTGCTGCTCGATGCCGGCGCGGGTACGGCGTGGCGCTATCGCGACGCGGCGACGGGACAAGACATCAGCCGCTCCGAGGGGCTTGCCATCGCCAGCCTCGACATGTTCGCGGGCGGACTCTTTTCGCGCGATGCGCGGACGCCGTTCCGGGCCGACGCGGAGGTGCTCGCAGAACTGCCCCTCGCCTCACTCATATCCGCTTTCCAAGTGACCGATGCCAATCCGTTGCTCGGTCTCGAGGGGCGCACCGATCTGCTGCGTCGTCTGGGTACGCTGGTGGCAGAGCGTGCGGACGTGTTCGGACTGCACGACACGCCGCGGCCGGGCGGCCTGTTCGATCACATCGCGGCGCAGGCGGTGGGCAGCGCTATTGCCGCGCCCGCGATTCTGTCGGCGGTGCTGAACCAGCTCGGTCCGATCTGGCCGTCGCGGCTCGAGCTTGCGGGCATTCCGCTCGGCGATTGCTGGCGCCATCCTGTCATCAAAGCGGATGACGCGACCGCAGGCCTCGTGCCCCTGCACAAGCTGTCGCAATGGCTGAGCTATTCGCTGATCGAGCCGCTGCAGCGCGCCGGATTTGCAGTCACCGACATTGACGGACTGACGGGCCTTGCCGAGTACCGCAATGGCGGCCTGTTCGTCGATCACGAGGTGCTGCGCCTGCGCGATGCTGCCGACGCCGATCGCGCGCATGCGGTGGACTCGCTGCTCGTCGTGGAGTGGCGCGCGCTGACGGTTGCGCTGCTGGATCGTCTTGCCGAACTGGTTCGCGCCAAGCTCGGCCGCACGTCCGAGACATTACCGCTCGCCAGCGTTTTGGAAGGAGGCACCTGGGCCGCGGGCCGGACCATTGCCTTCGCACGCCGTCCCGATGGATCACCGCCGCTCAAGGTGATCAGCGACGGCACGGTTTTCTAACCCTCTCCCCTTGTGGGAGAGGGTGGATCAATCGCGCAAAGCGCGATTGAGACGGGTGAGGGGTCTGCCTCCGCGGGGATTCTCTCACGTTGGAATTCGCGGAGAGATACCCCTCATCCGGCGCTTTGCGCCACCTTCTCCCACCAGGGGAGAAGGGAAGAAGAAGAGCAACCGATCATGGAAGGCGTCACGATCGTCGATCATCCACTGGTGCAGCACAAGCTGACGCTGGTGCGGGACAAGTCCATCTCGACCAAGTCGTTTCGAGAGCTGATCAAGGAGATCGGCATGCTCTTGTGCTACGAGGTGACGCGCGATCTGCCGCTCACCGACACCGTCATCGAGACGCCGCTGTCGACGATGCACTCGGCCAAGATCGCCGGCAAGAAGCTGGTGTTCGTGCCGGTGCTGCGCGCCGGCACCACCTTCGTCGACGGCATGATGGATCTGGTGCCGACCGCGCGGGTCGCGCATATCGGTCTCTACCGCGAGCCTCACAGCTTTGCCGCGGTCGAGTATTTCTTCAAATCGCCGTCAGATCTCGGCGAGCGTCTCGCGATCGTGGTGACGCCTGTGGTCGCGACCGCCAACACGGCCGTCGCTGCCATCGACCGGCTGAAGGAGCGCGGCGCCAGGGACATCCGCCTCGCCTGCCTGATCGCGGCGCCCGAAGGACTCGAGCGGCTGCGCGGATTGCATCCGGACGTGCCGATTTGGACCGCCGCGGTCGATGACGGCCTCGACGAGAACGGGTTCATCCTTCCGGGCCTCGGCGACGCCGGCGACCGCGCTTACGGGACGCGGTAGCTAAATCTTCCCGCTCCCGCAGATCAGCTTCAGCGCCTGCCACTCCTTGTCGGTCAGCAGCGGCGGGCCGCTGGCGGGACGGTCTTCCCTCGTCATGCGGGCGAGGCGGTCCTCGGTCAGCGGATGGCTGGCGAGGATATTTGTCAGACCAGAGCCGCCTTCCTTGCCGGTGATGCGGAACATCAGTTCGGCCGCAGGCTTCGGCGAGCGGCCGAGCGCATGCATGATCTCGATCGCAAACGTATCCGCAGCGGTCTCGGCCTCGCGCGAATAGGAGGCCTCGACCAGGCTGCGCGAAGCGAAAATCACGGCGGATGAGCCGGTGACGTCGCCGAACAACAGGCCGATCAGGAACGAGGTGCCGCCGTTGTAGATCAGGCCGCGCATGTTGTCGTGATGCTTGAGATGGCCAAGCTCATGGGCGAGGATGCCGGCGAGCTCGTCAGGGCTTTCTGCCTTGTCGAGCAGGCCCTTGAGCACGAACACCTTGCCGCCCGGCAGCGCGAACGCATTCGGTACCGTGGTCGACAGCACGCCGGCGGTCATGGAATCGTCGTCGAGGCCGGCGGCATCGCGCAGGCGGTTGACGAGCTTGGTGAACGCAGCCTTGCCCGCGGGGCCTTCGCAGACGCTGCGACCGAAGATGGTCTTCACCTGCACCTCGGCGGCATCGCCAATGCGCCGTTCGACCGACTTCGGCACCAGCGGCGCGAGACGATCAGCGGCGAGCGGGACGCCAAACAGCACGACGCAGACGATAGAGACTGCGGCGGCGACCGACCAGCCGACGATCTTCGCGATACCGCGGCGCGAGGTCTGGTGCTCGTCCAGACGCATGCAGCGAGCGGTCACGTCGGAGGCCAGGGCAGCGTCGCGGATCTCGAGCCGCGCCAGCGGCGGCGCAGCGGTGCAGGCGAGCCGCAACAGACCGGCCGGACTGTCGGCGCGGCGGATGTCGGCATAGGCCCAGCGCACGGGCGTTCCGCCCTCCTCGATGATCTCGAGCGCATCGCCGAGCGTCAGCGTCACCTGCCGCCTGCGGCTGGATACGCCGTCGAAGAAGATGGTCGGCTTTGTGGCCTGCGCCGGGGCCTCGGTGGAAACATCACTCACAGCTCAGAATCCCGCCACATCGAGTCCATCGGCAAAGCCTTCGCCGAGCGCGCTGGCAAGCTCGCCGCGGCCACGCACGTCCGCGGCGGCGGCGATGTTGTGCACCTCGACGGTCTCCAGCACCTTGGCCCAGAGATCGCGCTGCAGATAGACTCGCATCACGATGTTGAGGGCAAGGGCAAGCGCGAAGTAACCGATGACCATGATCACCAGCATCGGAATGCTCGTCGCGGAGTTGCCGGGCCCGAACAGCTGCTCGGCCGAGAGGCCGCTCAACTGAACGACGAGCGCGGTAGCGCCACCGAGATAGGCGCCGAAGATCATCGAGAGCAGCGTCCACCAGCCGATCACCTTCCAGTACAGGCCGTAGAACGCGTTGTGCGGCAGCTCCGAGGACAGGCTGACGCCGCCGATACGGATGCCGTCCAGCCACCAGCGCCATTCGCGCGCCTTGAACTCGGCATAGAAGAACGGCGCGAGCGGGAAGATGATCACCGCGACCGGGCTGAGCAGCCATAGCCACCAGCCGCGCTTGAAGAAGGTCCAGCCGTCGCCTTCGAAATCGCCGGCGAGATCGCCGTAATGGGTGTGCTGCATCTTGTAGCGTTCGAGCGCCGCTTCGCGCCAGGGCAGCGCCAGGCCCAGCGTCAGAAACACCAGCAAGCCCCACGCCATGGCGCGGAACGAATAGGCCCAGCCCGAGCCGTCCATCCAGAAGCGCACACCGCGCCAGACCGTACGCGTCAGGCGATAGCGCCGCGCGCGAAAGATCGCGAACTGGCCGAAGGCGTAAAAGGCGAGGAACATTGGCGCCGAGGCAAAGCCCTGCCAGCGCTCGAACTCGATGCCAATGAGGAAATAGGCCAGATAGATCGGCACCAGGATCGCAAGCGCGAACAGAAAGCCGACCAAAAGCTCCTTGCCGCGGCCGGTATATTCGGCGGCGTCGCCGTCGATCGCGGTGTGCGTCCACAGATGACGCCGGATGTCGGTGACGAGCCAAAACCGGTAGAAGCCGAAGGTGACGAGCTCCAGCATGGCACCCTTGGTGACCATCTTGCGGAACTCGGAGCGATTGCCGGTGAAATCCACCCGCGTCGGCGGCAGCGGCGGGGGTAAGGGTTCGGAGCCGATGGGGGCCCATTGCATGTCGTTCACGGCGGCAACCTCGGGGTGCGGTCTTGATCCAGTCAAACTATAGATCAGAGGTTGGTCGGTCCCCAAGATGGCCGGGTCCGATTTACCTCGATCCCAGTCGGTTTCTTGCACGATTCTCCACACGCGGCGTGCCGGAGGTCACGTTCGTGAGGCGGCGTGACGGCCGTTCGACGCTCTCGTGAAGGTTGGATGTGGCAAAACTCTCCCTTGCCCCGGCGCGGACAACCGGCTGTAATTGCAAATCAAATACCGCAGCGCAGAATTCAACGACGCGCGGTTTATATCCGGGGAGAACGGTCATGCATGGGACCATCGAGAGCGCGGCCAAGCTCGACGCATTGCGCGAGCGCGCCACCTCACTGCCGCTGGAGCAGTTCGATCCGGGCGATCCGGAATTGTTCAGGACCGATACGTTCTGGCCGTATTTCGATCGGCTGCGCCGGGAAGATCCGGTGCACTACTGCAGGGATTCGATGTTCGGCCCCTACTGGTCGGTGACGCGCTACAACGACATCATGGAGATCGAGACCAATCATTCGGTGTTCTCCTCGGCTTCCACGCTCGGCGGCATCACCATCCGCGACATCGACCCGGATCTGCGCCGCGAGAGTTTTATCTCGATGGACCCGCCGCGCCATGCGGCGCAGCGCAAGACCGTGGCGCCGATGTTCACACCGACGCACCTGGACAATCTCGCCATCAACATCCGCAAGCGCTCGGCCGAGTGCCTGGACAACCTGCCGCGCGGCGAGGTGTTCGACTGGGTCGACCGCGTCTCGATCGAGCTCACAACGCAGATGCTCGCGGTGCTGTTCGACTTCCCATGGCAAGACCGCCGCAAGCTGACGCGCTGGTCGGACATCGCCACCACCATTCCCGGTCCCGACGGCCTCGTCGCGACCGAGGACGAGCGGCAGACCGAGCTGACGGAATGCGCGGCCTATTTCTCCCGCCTCTGGAAGGAGCGCATTGAACAGCCGCCGAAGAGCGACCTGTTGTCGATGATGGCGCATGGCGCTGCGACGCGCGACATGGACGCGAAGAACTTCCTCGGCAATCTCATCCTTTTGATCGTCGGCGGCAACGACACCACCCGCAACACGATGTCGGGCTCGCTTCTCGCGCTGAGCCAGCATCCGGAGCAATATCGCAAGCTGCGCGACAATCCCGATCTGCTCGACAGTTTCGTGCCCGAGGTAATCCGCTGGCAGACGCCGCTGGCGCATATGCGGCGCACGGCGCTCTCCGATTTCGAGTTCCGCGGCAAGCAGATCAAGAAGGGTGACAAGGTCGTGATGTGGTACGTCTCGGGCAACCGCGACGAGGCGGTGATCGAAAAGCCCTACGACTTCATCATCGACCGCGCCCGCCCGCGCACGCATCTCTCCTTCGGCTTCGGCATCCACCGCTGCGTCGGCCTCAGGCTCGCCGAACTCCAGCTCAAGATTATTTGGGAAGAAATTCTCAAGCGGTTCGACCATATTGAAGTGGTCGGCGAACCCAGGCGGGTCTATTCGAGTTTCGTGAAGGGACTGGAGGCGTTGCCGGTGAAGATTGCGGCGTAGATTTGCAGCAAGATGAGCCCGAACGATATCCACGAGGAAGCTGCGCCCCCTCCCCCGCTTGCGGGGGAGGGTTGGGGAGAGGGTGTCTCGACAACGAAGACTCCCCAAGAGGAAGGAGCCCTCTCCCGGCGCTACGCGCCGACCTCTCCCGCAAGCGGGAGAGGTTAAGCAGAAGCACTGGAGCACGCCACGATGAACATCCAGACCCCGGTCAAGTCAGACAAGGCCGAACGCATGCGCAGGGCGCGCAAAGAGGCCTATGCGACGCCGTTGTCGCAATTCCACCCCGGCGCGCCCCGGCTGTTCCAGGACGATACGTTGTGGCCGTGGTTCGAGCGGCTGCGCAAGGAAGAGCCGGTGCATTACTGCACCAACGCGCCGATCGAGCCGTACTGGTCGGTGGTGAAATACAACGACATCATGCATGTCGACACCAATCACGGCATCTTTTCCTCGGACTCCAAGCTCGGCGGCATCTCGATCCGCGACGTGCCGGAAGGCTATGACTATCCAAGCTTCATCGCGATGGACCAGCCCCGGCATTCGGCGCAGCGCAAGACGGTGTCGCCGATGTTCACGCCAACACACCTGGACGAGCTGGCAAAGCTGATCCGCCAGCGCTCGCAGACCGTGCTCGACAATCTGCCGCGCAACGAGACCTTCAATTTCGTCGAGCGCGTCTCGATCGAATTGACGACGCAGATGCTGGCGACCCTGTTCGACTTCCCCTGGGAGGAGCGGCGCAAGCTGACGCGCTGGTCCGACGTCTCCACCGCGCTACCCAAGAGCGGCATCGTCGCTAGCGCCGAAGAGCGCCGCCGCGAAATGGACGAGTGCTATGCCTACATGTCCAAGCTGTGGAACGAGCGCGTCAACTCCGCGCCGCGCAACGATCTGCTGTCGCTGATGGCGCATAACGAGGCCACGCGCCACATGGATCCCGACAACCTCATGGGCAACATCATCCTGCTCATCGTCGGCGGCAACGACACCACGCGCAACACCATGACGGGCTCGGTGCTGGCGCTGAACGAGAACCCGGAGCAATACGACAAGCTGCGCGCCAACCCTGATCTGATCGACTCCATGGTGCCGGAGGTGATCCGCTGGCAGACGCCGCTCGCGCATATGCGGCGCACCGCATTGCAAGACACCGAGATCGGCGGCAAGCACATCAGAAAGGGCGACCGCGTCGTGATGTGGTACGTCTCCGGCAACCGCGATGAAGAGATGTTCGAGAACCCGAACGAGTTCATCATCGACCGCCCGCGACCGCGCACCCACCTCTCCTTCGGCTTCGGCATCCACCGCTGCGTCGGCATGCGCCTCGCCGAGCTGCAGCTGCGCATCGTCTGGGAGGAGATGCTGAAGCGGTTCGACCGCATCGAGGTGGTCGGCGAGCCGAAGCGGATCTATTCGAGCTTCATCAAGGGGTATGAGTCGCTGCCGGCGAGGATTCCGGGCTGAGCTCCATCCTCCGTCATTGCGAGGAGCCCTTGCGACGAAGCAATCCAGACTGTCACCGCGGATGGATTTCTGGATTGCTTCGCTAGCTCGCAATGACGAGGCGACTTCCGCGTATCACATTGGCCGCAGCAAGCGCGGCGGCACCTCAGCTATAAAATTCCGGCATGACAGCTTGCGCCAGATGCGAAGGCAAGATGGCGCCCGACTGTTCTACGACATCGGCGCATTAACTCAATTTGATGTCCCACACCCCATCCTTGCGGCAGGCGGCGACCTCCTCGCGCAATAACGCGGTGATGGCCAGCGAGGCCGTCGAGGCCGGGCGGTCGATCGGAGAAGCGAAAATGAGCTCGCGCGTCATCGGCTTGGATACGAGCGCGGTTTCCAGCCGCCCGTCCGCGACCTCGCCGTGGACCGAGGACGGCGGCAGCAGCGCGAAGCCGAGGCCCTCCTCGACGAGGCTCGTCAGCACGCGGAACGAATCTGCTTCCAGCTGGACGTCGAGCTTGATCTTGCGCTGGGCGGCGGCGTGCTCGATCAGCGCGCGCAGGCCGTGGGAATGACTGGGCAGCACCAGGCGCTGCCGCAGCAGCCAGCCGACATCGACGCTCTTCTTGCGCGCCAGCCCGCAGCCACGCGGGCCGACGGCGACGATGTTGTCGCGCCCCAGGCTCTGCACGTTGAGATGCAGGTCGGCCGAGCGGCCGTAGAGGATGGCGAGATCCATCTCGCCGCGATGCAGCCATTCGACGAGATGGCCGCTGTAGCTCTCGACGATGCGCAGCGAGATGCCGGGAAATCTTTCGACGCAGCGCCGCGCAAAGCGCGCCGACAGCACGCAGCTGACGGTTGGAACCAGGCCGAGCACGACCTGGCCGGACGGCGGCCCTTTGGACGATTGGATGTCGTCGCGGATCTGATCGATCTGCCGCACGATGCCGGAGGTGCGCGCGAGCAGCAGGCGACCGGCCTCGGTCAGCACCATGCCGCGGCCGTTGCGGGTGAACAGATCGGTGCGCAGCTCGTGTTCCAAGAGCTTAATCTGCCTGGAGAGCGCCGGCTGCGCCACGCGCAAGGTGTCGGAGGCCTTGGACAGGCTGCCGAGCTCCGCCACGCAACTGAAGGTCCTGAGCTGCCGGAAATCCATGCTTGCCAATCCTGGAAGGCTACTCCATACGCTATAACAAATGAGCATAGGGGGCGAGCGTTGTTTTCACAACGCCTGAGGATCGGCCGGCGTTATCTTAACTGCCGCTAAGAACTGGAAACGCCATGAGTGAAGACCACCACACCGAAGATTATGCCGATATTCGCGAGGCCGTCGCAAAGCTCTGCGCACAGTTTCCCGGCGAATACTGGCGCAAGCTCGATCGCGAGATGGCCTACCCAAAGGCTTTCGTCGATGCGCTGACTAAGGCGGGCTATCTTTCGGTGCTGATCCCCGAGGAATATGGCGGCGCGGGGTTGAAGCTTTCGGCCGCGGCCGCGATCCTGGAAGAGATCCAGCGCGCAGGCTGCAATGGCGGCGGCTGCCACGCCCAGATGTACACGATGGGCACCGTGCTGCGGCACGGCAATGCCGAGCAGAAGGCAAAATACCTGCCGAAGATCGCGAGCGGCGAATTGCGCCTGCAGGCCTTCGGCGTCACCGAGCCGACCAGCGGCACCGACACCTCCTCGCTGAAGACCTTTGCGCGCAAGGAAGGCAACGACAGCTACATCGTCAACGGCCAGAAGATCTGGACCAGCCGCGCCGAGCATTCCGATCTGATGGTGCTGCTGGCGCGCACCACGCCGAAGGAGCAGGTCAAGAAGCGCACGGATGGGCTTTCGGTGTTCATCGTCGACATGCGCGAGGCCAAGAACAACGGCCTCGAGATCCGCCCGATCCGCACCATGATGAACCACGCCACCACGGAAGTGTTCTTTACCGACATGAAAGTGCCGGCGGAGAACCTGATCGGCGAGGAAGGCAAGGGCTTTCGCTACATCCTCTCCGGCATGAACGCCGAGCGCATCCTGATCGCCGCCGAATGCGTCGGCGACGCCAAATGGTTCATCGCGAAGGCGACGAACTACGCCAAGGAGCGCAGCGTTTTCGGCCGGCCGATCGGCCAGAATCAAGGCATCCAGTTCCCGATCGCCAAGGCCTACGCCTCGATGCGCGCGGCCGAATTGATGGTGAAGGAGGCGACGAGCAAATATGAAGCCGGGCTCGACTGCGGCGCGGAGGCCAACATGGCCAAGATGTTAGCTGCCGATGCGTCCTGGGAAGCGGCCAACGCCTGCATCCAGACCCATGGCGGCTTCGGCTTTGCCGAGGAATACGACGTCGAGCGCAAATTCCGCGAGACGCGGCTCTATCAGGTGGCGCCGATCTCGACCAACCTCGTGCTGTCCTACGTTGCCGAGCATGTGCTCGGCATGCCGCGCTCGTACTGAGGTTGCGCCATGGGAGCACTTGAGGGGATCAGGGTGATTGCGGTCGAGCAGGCCGTGGCGGCGCCGTTCTGCTCCTCGCGCCTGGCGGATGCCGGCGCGGAGGTGATCAAGATCGAGCGGCCCGAAGGCGATTTCGCCCGCGGCTATGACGCAGCCGCCAAGGGCCAGAGCAGCTATTTCGTCTGGCTCAACCGCGGCAAGCAATCGGCGGTGGTCGATCTCACGACGAAGGAAGGCCGCGCCGAGCTGGAGAAGCTGATCGCCAGCGCCGACGTGCTGATCCAGAACCTCAAGCCGGGCTCGATGGACAAGCTCGGCTTCTCGCGCGAGCGGCTTCTGAAGGACTATCCAAAGCTGATCTCCTGCACGATCACCGGCTATGGCGACGAAGGCCCTTACGCCCATCGCAAAGCCTATGACCTCCTGATCCAGGCCGAGAGCGGGCTCGCCTCTATCACCGGCAACCCCGACGGCGCCTCGCGCGTCGGTATGTCCATCGTCGACGTTGCGACCGGCGCGACCGCGCATGCGGCGATCCTGGAAGCACTGATCGCGCGCGGGCGCACCGGCATGGGCGCCGACATCCGCATCTCCATGTTCGACGTGATGGCGGACTGGTGCACCGTGCCGCTGCTCAATGCCGAGGCCGGCAATCCGCCCAAGCGCATGGGTCTGCGCCATCCCTCGATCGCGCCCTATGGCGTGTTCACCTCGAAGGACGGCAAGGACATCCTGATCTCGATCCAAAGCGAGCGCGAGTGGAAGACGCTCTGCGCGAAGGTGCTGGACCAGCCTGATCTGCCGGCCGATCCGCGCGTCGCCAACATGGTCGAGCGGGTGCGCAACCGCGACTTCACCGACAGGACGGTCGCGGACAGCTTCGGCCGGATGACGCGGGACGAGCTGCTCAAGCGTCTGTCGGACGCGGACATCGCCTTCGCCGAGGTCAACACCATGGCCGACCTCACCAAGCATCCGCATCTGCGCCGCATCGAGGTCGACACGCCGAACGGCCGCGTCAGCTATCCCGCGCCGGCGCCGATCATCGTCGGCGAGACGCGCTCTTACGGCCCAGTGCCCGCCATCGGCGAACGTCCCCAGTCCAAGTAACAAGAGCGAGGCGCCATGACCGAGAAGCTCGACATCGATCATTTGCGGCAATGGATCGGCCGCAGCACGGAGGCCACCGACATCGTCACGGCGCAGCTCGTGAAGGGCCTGCGCGCGACATTGTTCCAGGAGGTCGGCGAGCCCAAGGCAGGCGAGGCCGCACCGTTCACGGTGCACTGGTGCCTGGCGCAGCCGGTGTTTCCGATGTCGATGCTGGGCCCCGACGGGCATCCGACGCGCGGCGGCTTCCTGCCGCCGGTGCCGCTGCCGCGCCGGATGTGGGCCGGCGGCGAGATCGAGTTCCTGCAGCCGCTGCGCGTCGGCGATGAATCGACGCGGACCTCGCGCATCGCCGACGTGCAGGTCAAATCCGGCTCGACCGGCACGCTGTGCTTCGTCTCGGTCGAGCACAGCATCTCCTCGCCGCGCGGCCCAGCGATCCGCGAGCGGCAGGATATCGTTTATCGCGAGATGACGAGCAGCGCGCCCGCCGCCGCCAAGGCTCCGCCGCCGAAGGCGCAGCACCGCGAGACCCATGTCTCCGATCCTGTGCTGCTGTTCCGCTATTCCGCACTGACCTTCAACGGCCACCGTATCCATTACGATCGTGACTATGTCACCAAGGTCGAGGGCTATCCGGGCCTGATCTTCCATGGGCCGCTGCAGGCCGCGCTCATCATCGAGATGGCAGCACGCTTGCGCGGCGGCAAGGCGCCGAAGAAGTTTTCGTATCGCGGTCTACAGCCGCTGTTCGAGGGCACGGAGTTTTCGGTCAACGCCAACGAGACCGACGCGGGCATGGAGCTGTGGACTGCGAATGCGGAGGGACAGCCGACGATGAAGGGCACGGCGGTGTGGTGATACGCTGCTGTCTCCATCGTCATTGCGAGCGCAGCGAAGCAATCCAGAATCCCTCCGCAGAGATAGTCTGTATTGCTTCGTCGCAAGGGCTCCTCGCAATGACGGGTTGGGGCTGCTAGCGTCAATCAACAACAGGGGACGGAAACCATGGCCAAGAACGGCAAGACCGGCAGCAAGTCCGTCACCGTGAAGCAGGCGACGCTCGACCTGCTGCGCGCGTTCGGCATCGACAGGGTGTTCGGCAACCCTGGTTCAACCGAGCTGCCGTTCCTCAGCGATTGGCCCGACGACATCGACTATGTGCTGGCGCTGCAGGAGGCCAGCGCGGTCGGCATGGCCGACGGCTATGCCCAAGCGACGCGCAATGCCGGCTTCGTCAATCTGCATTCGGCGGCCGGCGTCGGCAACGCGCTCGGCAACATCTATACTGCGCATCGCAACCAGACGCCGCTGGTGATCACTGCCGGCCAGCAGGCGCGCTCGATCCTTCCCTTGCAGGCGTTCCTCTATGCCGAGCGCGCGTCGGAGTTTCCGCGGCCTTATGTGAAGTACAGCGTCGAGCCGGCGCGGCCCGAGGACGTGCCGGCCGCGATCGCGCGGGCCTATTACACCGCGATGCAGCCGCCGTGCGGGCCGACCTTCGTGTCGATCCCGATCGACGACTGGGCGCACGCATGCGCGCCGCTCGAGGCGCGCAAGGTCAGCCGCGAGATCGGGCCCGAGCCTGACGTGATGAGGGCGCTGGTCGCAGCACTCGGGTCGGCAAAACACCCTGCCCTCGTGGTCGGCCCCGGCGTCGACCGCGCCGGTGCGGTCGATCTCATGGTGCGCGTCGCCGAGAAGGCCAAGGCCAGCGTCTGGGTCAGCCCGTTCTCGGCGCGCTGCTCGTTCCCGGAGCGGCATCCGCAATTTGCGGGCTTCCTGCACGCTTCGCCGGCGCAGCTCTCCGATGCGCTGCGCGAGCACGACCTTGTCGTCGTCATCGGCGCTCCGGTCTTCACCTTCCATGTCGAGGGTCACGCCGCGATCTTCGATGGCGGCACGACCATGTTCCAGATCACGGATGATCCGGATGCCGCCGCGGTGACACCGGTCGGCACCAGCATCATCGCGACGATGACGCCTGCACTAACCATGCTGCTCGACCTGTTACCGGAGAGCAAACGCGCCACGCCAAAGGGCCGCACGCTGCCGCCGGCGCCGCAGGCCGCCGATCCGCTGCCAGTCGAATTCCTGCTGCATTCGCTGTCGCAGGCGATGCCCGACGGCGCATCACTGGTCGAGGAAGTGCCCTCGCACCGGCCGGCGATGCAAAAATTCCTGCCGATGCGCGGCCAGGACAGTTTTTACACCATGGCGAGCGGCGGCCTCGGCTATTCGCTGCCCGCGGCTGTCGGCATGGCGCTGGGCAAGCCGAAGCAGCGCACTGTCTGCCTGATCGGCGACGGCTCGGCGATGTATTCGATCCAGGCGCTGTGGACCGCCGCGCAGCGCAAGCTGCCGCTGACCATCGTCGTCATCAATAATTCCGGCTACGGCGCGATGCGCTCGTTCAGCCAGGTGATGCAGGTGCGGAACGTGCCGGGGCTGGAGCTGCCGGGGATCGATTTCGTCCGGCTTGCCGAAGGCATGGGCTGCGATGCGGTGCGGGTGAGCAAGGCGGCGGAGCTCGGCGAGGCACTGAAGCGCGGGATGACGCACGAAGGCACCAGCCTCGTGGAGGTCGTCGTGGATTCAGCGGTGCCGGTGCTGTACGGGCAAAAGCATTAAGGGAATGGGTAGCCCGGATGGAGCGCAGCGCAATCCGGGAATCGTGCCACAAACGAGTCGGCCCCGGATTATGCTTCGCTCCATCCGGGCGACATCACGACGCCAAAAATCCCCCGTCCGCCGCGAGCACGTGCCCGACCACGTAGGACGACGCATCCGACGACAGCCACACCACGGCCTCCGCCACCTCCTCCGGGCTCCCCATTCGCCGCAGCGGCAGGCCTGCGCTGACGGTCGCGACATCGCCGACCCCGGCGCGCAGCATCATGTCGGTGACGACACGGCCGGGGGCGATGGCGTTGATGCGGATGCCGCGCGGGGCGTTCTCCATCGCTGCCGAGCGCGTCAGCGAGATTGCGGCAGCCTTGGAGGCCGAATAAAGCGAGAAGCCCGGATTGGGATTGCGCACACCGCTCACTGAGGCGTTTACGACGATGCTGCCGCGCCCCTGCGCCAGCATCGCCGGCAACTGGTGGCGCAGGCACAGGAACAGCGCGCGGACATTGGTGTCGAACACGCTGTCGTAGATCTCCGTGCCCTGTTCCTCCAGCGGCGCGCGGCGCTCCTGAAAGCCGGCATTATTGAAGGCAACGTCGAGCCGGCCGCAACGCTCGACGGCTGAGCCGACGAGACGCGCGACCTCATCTTCTTTCGTGATGTCGGTCTTGACCGGGACGGCCTCCACACCGAGCTCGCGGCATGCTGAGGCGGTGGCGTCGATCTCGGCTTCGCGCCGGCCGGCAACGAAAATCGCTTCGGCTCCTTCGGCCGCCATTCTTAGCGCCGTGGCGCGGCCGATGCCGCTGCCGCCGCCCGTGACCAGGCAGACCTTGCCCCTCATCCGCATCCCGGTTGGCAAAGTTTCGCTCATGGTCCACTCCAAAACGCTTGCGCGCGGCGTTGCGCCCATATAGTTGTATGATACAACTATATGGGCAGAGTCAAGCCATGGCCGAGCTTTCGCTGATCGACGACATCCGCGCCGCCTCGCGCCTGATGGTGCGCGAGCTCGGCTTCATGGACGCGACGGTCGCGGCCTCGGACTATCCGCCCTCGGCGGTCCACACCATCCTGGAGATCGGCATCCGCGGCCCGATGACATCGGGCGAGCTCGGCGACTTCCTACGCCTGGAGAAATCCAGCGTCAGCCGCTTGGTGCGCAAGCTGATCGATTGCGGCGAGCTCAGGGAGACGCCGGACGAGCTTGATGCGCGCAGCAAGCTGCTGTCGCTGACGGCGAAGGGCCGGCGCACGCTGGAGGCGCTGCATGCGTTCGGCCGGCAGCAGGTGCGCGGTGCGCTGGCGGCGTTGACCGAGACAGAGCAGCGCAAGGTGCGCGAGGGCATGATGCTCTATGCGCGGGCGCTCAGGCAGAGCCGGATGGAGGAGGAGGCGGTGGCGTAATCACCGGTGTCGTCCCGGCGAATGCCGGGACCCATACCGCGTGATCTAGCGGTCAGGGAGTGGTGTTAGTCCCACGGAAGGACAACTGCCGGTCTTCGCCAAACCTCTCCCTGTGGTTATGGGTCCTGCTTTCGCAGGGACGACACCGGGCTTTTGGCACCACTGTGGCGTAAATACGCAACCCATCATCTCGAGATCCCGGGTTCGGTCCTACGGACCGCCCCGGGATGACCTAAAGGTCACTTCCCGAACTCCTCCCGCATCTTCGCCTGGATCTTGGCCATGCCGCCGATCCAGCGGTCGTAGTTCTCGGTCTTCTTGCGCATGTAGCCGAGCACCTGCGGGTGCGGCAGGATCAGGAACGTCTCCTGCTCGAGGCCGGCGAGCACGTCTTTCGCCACTTGCTCCGGCGTCAGGTCGCCGTCGCCGGATTGCGGGCCCTTGGGAATCGAGCGCAGCATGTTGGTGTCGACGCCCTGCGGGCAAAGGATCGAGACCTTGATATTGTGGGCCTTGTGCGAGATCGCGAGATTCTCGGCAAAGCCTACTGCGGCGTGCTTGGTCGTCGAATAAGCGGGGCTGCCGACCTGGGACAAGAGGCCTGCGGCCGAGATGGTGTTGAGGAAATAGCCGCCGCCGCGGGCCCTCATGCGAGGGATGAGATGCCGCGCCGCATAGACATGCGCCATGACGTGGATCGCCCAGCTGCGCTGCCAGGGCTCATCCGAGGCCCCGCCGGCATTTTCCGACATCGGATCGAAGCCGCCGCCGATGCCGGCGTTGGAGCAGAACAGCTCGATCGGGCCGAACTGCCGCTCGGTCTCCTCGATGACGTGGGCGATGTCCTTTTCCTGCGCGACGTCGCATTTGAAGGCGGCGCCATCGACCATGGCCGCGACCGCCCTCGCATTGGCGGCGTCCATGTCTGCGACGACGACCTTGGCGGCGCCCGCATTGTGAAAGGCCTCGCACAGCGCCTTGCCGATGCCATTTGCGCCGCCCGTGACGACCACGACCTTGCCGGTCACCTGCATGCGACGTCTCCTCTTGTCTTGTACCGCTATATCGCGCCGCCTCTTCCGCGTCGCGGGCTGCTCAGCTCAACACGAGGTCGAGCACCGCGGTATAATGGCATGCCGCGCCGGCCAAGACAAAGCCGTGCCAGATCGCATTCTGGAAGCGCAGCCGCCGCCAGGCGTGGAAGATCACGCCAAAGCTGTAGAGCAGGCCGCCGGCAAGGATGAAGCCCAGCACCAACGCGGGGAGAGCCCTGACCACGGCATCGTAGATCATCATGCCGCTCCAGCCCATCGCGAGGTAGATGCCGACCGAGACGCGGTCGAACCGGCCGGGGTAGAAGAGCTTCAACACGATGCCGAGAATGGCGACGCACCAGACGCCGGCGAGCAGCACCCGCGCGAACACGCTGTCCTTGAGCTCCAGGATGAACGGCGTGTAGGTCGCCGCAATCAGCAGGTAAATCGCGGAATGGTCGAACCGCCGCAGCAGCCACTTGGCCGGCGACACCGGCCAGAGATTATAGGTCGCCGACAGCACCAGCATCGAGAGCAGGCCAGCGACATAGATCGAGACGCCGACGATGTCGGTGGCATCGGCATAGACCGCCGCCAGCACCACCAGCACGGTCGCGGCGATGATGCCGGAGAGCACGCCGATCGCATGGATGATGCCGTCAGCGATCAGCTCGGCGCGGTCGTAGTTCCAGCCGATCGCGTCGGCTGCGGCGTGGACGGAATTCGACGCGAACTGTTTCATTTGGAAGACGGTCATGGCAATCCGCAAAGCGTGGCAATGCCTCTTGTATGGGTCTTTCGGGATCGGCGCATCGTTCAAACGGCTGATTTGCCGACAAAGGCGGTGGAAGTATGAAAGCTTGATTTTCCTCAGGCAATTGCCACTTTTGTGACTAATCCATTTTGCGTATCCCTCGCCCGAGATCCCTCACGTTCATATGGCATTCAGTTTCCAGGATATGGTCGAGGAGGCGCGGCTGTCGGCGCGGGCGCTGATCGACTATGGCGAGCATTTCTTCAATCCGACGGTGCGGCTTGGTGTCACCGGCCTGTCGCGCGCCGGTAAGACCGTATTCATCACCGCGCTGATCCATGGGCTGACGCGCGGCGGCCGGTTTCCGGTGTTCGAGGCCTATGCCTCGGGCCGCATCGCGCGGGCGCATCTGGCGCCGCAGCCGGACGACGCCGTCCCCCGCTTTGCCTATGAAGGCCATCTGCGCGCGCTGATCGAGGAGCGGCGCTGGCCGAACTCGACCGTTGATATCAGCGAGCTCAGGCTCGTGATCGATTACCAGCGTCCGAACGGCGCCGACCGCACATTGACGCTCGACATCGTCGACTATCCCGGCGAATGGCTGCTGGACCTGCCGCTGCTCCAGAAAAGCTACGAGCAATGGTCGGCGGAGAGCCTGGCGCTGTCGCGCGAGGCGCCGCGCGCGCATCTCGCGACCGAGTGGCACGCCCATCTCGCAACGCTCAAGCCCCAAGCGCGCGAGGACGAGCAGGCGACGCTGGCGGCCGCAAGGCTCTTCACCGATTATCTGCGCGCCTGCCGCGACGAGCGGTTTGCGATGAGCCTGTTGCCGCCCGGCCGCTTCCTGATGCCCGGCAATCTCGCTGATACGCCGGCACTGACCTTTGCGCCGCTCGACGTGCCCGCCGGCGGGCAGGCGCCTGAGGGATCGCTGTGGGCGATGATGGTGCGGCGCTTCGAAGCCTACAAGGACGTCGTGGTGCGGCCGTTCTTCCGCGATCATTTTGCGCGGCTCGATCGTCAGATCGTGCTGGCCGATGCGCTCGCCGCGTTCAACTCGGGCCCCGATGCGCTGCACGATCTCGAAGCCGCGCTCGCCAGCATTCTCGACTGCTTCAATATCGGCCGCAGCACGTTGCTCTCCAGCCTGTTCCGGCCGCGCATCGACCGCATCCTGTTCGCGGCGACCAAGGCCGATCATCTGCATCATTTCAGCCACGACCGTCTCGAGGCCGTGCTGCGCCGCGCCGTCTCGGGCGCCGTTGCGCGCGCGGAAAATACCGGTGCAGAGATCGACGTCGTGGCGCTGGCCGCCGTGCGCGCCACGCGCGAAGCGCAGGTGGCGCATGGCCGCGACAAATTGCCGTCGATCCTGGGAACGCCGGTCGCGGGCGAAAGCGCCGGCGGCGAGTTCTTCGACGGCAACACGGAAGTTGCGACCTTTCCGGGCGATCTGCCCGTCGATCCCGAGCCGCTGTTCAACGGTGCGGATGCGTTCCGTGGGCTCGCGACGGAGGCCGCCGGGGCAAGCGATTTCCGCTTCCTGCGCTTCCGCCCGCCAAAGCTCGAGCGCGAGGGTAACGAAGAGCCGGCGCTGCCACACATCCGCCTCGACCGTGCCTTGCAGTTCCTGATCGGAGACAAGCTGTCATGAACGATCGATCGAAGCCACGGCGGCCGGCGACGTTCCGGCTGGATGATCCCGGCGTCGTCGTCACCGAAGCGGATGAGATCAGCCGGCTCGGCCGTGCGACGATCCAGATCACGCCGGAGCCAGATCCTCAGGCGTTGCCGGTGCCGATCGAGGCCGCGCTTCCGGCGCGGCGCAGCTTCCCGTGGGGCACGCTGTTCTGGTCCGGCCTCGCCGGGCTGACGCTGCTCGGCGTCGGGCTCGGCGTGATCCATTTGATCGAGGACCTGTTTGCGCGCAGCGAAAGCCTCGGCTTCGTCGGCCTTGCTTTCGCGTTCGTCACCGCGCTTGCGCTCGCAGTGGTGATTGGGCGCGAGGCATTCGGCCTGGCGCGCCTTACCACGATCGAGAAGCTGCATCAGCGCGCGGCCGCGGTGCTTGCCAATGACGATCGCAAGGAGAGCCGCGTCATCGTGCAGGATCTGCTCAAGATCGCGCACCAGAACCCGCAGCTTGCTCGAGCGCGCGCGACGCTGGAAAGCCACGCCGGTGAGATCATCGACGGCGCCGACATGATCCGGCTCGCCGAGCGCGAGTTGATGTCGCCGCTGGACGCGGAAGCGCGCCGGCTGGTGTCGTCAGCGGCGCAAAAGGTCTCGATCGTCACAGCGGTCTCGCCGCGCGCGGCGATCGACGTGCTGTTCGTGTTCGTCGCCGCGCTGCGCCTGATCCGCCAGCTCGCCTATCTCTATGGCGGCCGTCCCGGCGCGCTCGGCATGATCCGCCTGCTCCGCCACGTCATCGCCCACCTCGCCATCACCGGCGGCATGGCCGCGAGCGACAGCCTGGTGCAGCAGATGCTCGGCCACGGCATCGCGGCAAAACTGTCGCAGCGATTGGGTGAAGGCGTGCTCAATGGACTGCTGACGGCGCGGCTTGGCCTCGCCGCGATCGACGTCACGAGGCCGCTACCGTTCGCGGCGCTGCCGCAGCCGAAGCTGTCGGATCTCGCGACGGATCTGCTGCGGAAGAAGGACGAGGAGGAGTAGTTTCTTCGCGCCACGCGCTGGCTGCACCCTCTCCCCTTGTGGGAGAGGGTGGCTCGCCGCAATGCGGCGAGACGGGTGAGGGGTAGCTCTCCGCGAATCCAACTCTCTCATATGAATGCGCGGAGAGATACCCCTCATCCGGCGCTTCGCGCCACCTTCTCCCACAAGGGGAGAAGGAAGTTCGGTGTCCAAACCGGATAGATTGGTAACACAGTAGACCGGATGGACGGGTGACAGTTCTCTATCGGCTGGGAGGATCAGCCGATGCCTTGGCGAGAGAGCTGTGCAATGGACCAACGGGTACGCTTCATATCGGAACAGCGAACCGGCTTGTGGACGATGACGGAGCTTTGCGAGCGCTACGAGATCAGTCGCAAGACCGGTTACAAGTGGCTGGATCGCTACCGGTTGGAGGGGCCTGGCGGG
>NZ_AXAZ01000065.1 GCF_000473065.1 Bradyrhizobium sp. WSM1743 | reverse complement strand
CGTTGCTAGCGGCTTGAGCTTGCGGGGGCCAGGTTTGGGTCCGGGCTTCCGGTTCAAACCGTCCGGCCCATCGGCGTTCCAGGCTTTGATCCAGTCATGAAGAATCTTGCGGGATATCCCAAGCTCGCGGGCCACAGGAAGGACGCCTTCGCCCCGCTCAACCCGCTTGATCGCCTTCAATTTGTAAGCCGTCGGAAACTGACGCTTCTTTCCTGGTCCTGCCACAGGTCATCCTCGAAATGCCTGTCACTGTAATTATCGTGTCTCACTTCAGGGGTGCAGTCCAGCACTGTCACCGTAATCCGTCGCGGAGACGTTGCAAACCGGTCCTGAACAAAGAAGCTCCGGCGCTTAAGCTATATTCCTAAGCGCCACTTGAAATGTTTGTAGTTGTGTGGTTGCCTCACGCTCGTATTACGAGCGAGATGGCCTGGGGCCGCACTACTCAGCTCCGTTGTTGTTCTCACTAAGATTGGCAAGCAAGGACATTGGTTTCGCTGCTTGGCCCGCCATCATTAAGTAGCCTTTTGAAATTGGCTCAATCGGGCTCTTGCTAATGTAGAACTAAGATCGCGGCGGATTTGCAGCGCGTCGGCTGCATTCGCTGTGTATTGGGAAATCGCATGTATCGGCGGAAGAACATGCAAAAACTCGTGGCAATATGGGCTGCCATAGCGGCCATGGCATTCACTTGTAGCGGAGCACCTGCCGACGCTGACTCTCGGATTCACACAGAGGTCAAACATGCGGAACGCGCCGGCGCTTTTGATCGCGCAATTGAACTTCTTTCGACGGCAATCAGTGACGATTCAATCTCTAATGCAGAACGTCGCAATATCCTTAATCAAAGGGCGTACCTATATGAGCGTATCGGCCAGACCGATCGCGCTGTCGTAGATTGGTCAAGCGCCATCGCCATCGAACCGGTCGATCCCGCTCTATACGCTTCTCGCGGCTTTCTCTATTTGCGTCAGCATCGCTATGACGATGCCATCGCCGATTTTGCAAAAGGCGAGGCGCTCGATGCAAAATCACCAATTTTTGCCTATGGCCTCGGTCGGGTGGAGTCTGATCGTGGAAATTACGAGGAGGCGATAAAAGCCTACACAAGGGCATTATCGGTTGCCCCCGACCACGCGACGGCCCATCTCTGGCGCGGTGAAGCCTATCTAGTCCAAAAAAATTATCGAGGTTCTCAGCTGGATTTCGAGAGTGTGCTTGCCGGCGGCCACACACTTACTCCGAATGATCGAGGTCGAGTTTACCTTGGCTTGGGTTTTGCGAAGATGAGGGCAGGCGAATTTGCAACCGCCGTATCCCATCTAGATAAGGGGCTTGAGCTTCTTCCCAACGATCTGAGCGGGCTGCGAGCTCGTGCATTTGCGCTCCAAAAGCTCGGTGTCCGAAAGCGTTCCTTGGAGGACTACGAGCGCATATTGACTCTGCGACCAGACGACAGCTGGGCGGCGGAGCAAGTCGGCAAGCTGAAGGTGCGCTGAGAATCGATGATGGCGACATCATCCGAGCTATTAATTAGTTGCTTGAGTGGAAGTGCGGCACAAACATAGCTTAAGGGGCAGCTAATGGATGACCGTTCCGCCGATCTGAGCAGGCAATGGGAAGCTTTCGCGAACGATTGAGATACGCGTTCCTGCTCCAAATACCTGAGCGACCTTAACCACTCGCGTGCGGTCTGAGCGGTTCTGGACGATGTGGGATTTGCTCGCAGCACTGGTACAGTTGGGTGGGCTCGAACCACCGACCTCCTGTTCCACAGACAGGCGCTCTAACCAACTGAGCTACAACTGCATCCTGGCGAGCCGCGCCTTGGGACGCCCTCAGGTAAGGGCCGGTGCCGAGGGGGCTGGACGGGGCGGAAACTAGGTGCAACGGGGGTTTTTGGCAAGGCCGCAGAGGGGCGAAAAACCAGCGGAAATCACTTTCAGTGCGATGAAATCGGGCTTGATGGCGACGATAAGGGGCTGTCTCTCCCGACTACGGGAGATTCCCCGTGGGGAGAGAGCCCTCACCCGTCGCCCGACGATGCTTCGCATCGCCCGGGCGCCGGCCTCTCCCGCATCCGCCTTCGTCAAGGCTTCGGCGGGACAAGCGCGGGAGAGGCAAAGAAAAAACCCGGGCCTTTCGGCCCGGGTTTCTTAGCTCAAACCGGCCTCGCCGCTCAGGCGGCGGGCGGGTAGTACTTCGAGGCACTCGCCTTGATCGGCTCGGCGGTCTCATTGGCGACGCGCTGGGTGAGCTCGACCAGCTCCTTGGCCTGTGACTGGAAGGTCTCGAGCTGCTTGCGGGCGTGGCCGGTCCACAGCTCCATCGCTTCCGTCGGCGACTTGGCGCCGAACAGCTGCTGGGCGAAGTCGAGCTGGGCGCTGGAATTGGCCTTCATGAACTCGACCAGCTTGGCGGTGTACTCGCTCGCGCCCTTGGAGGCCGAGGTGAACACGGCCTCGACGGTGCCGTTGTGGGTCTCGGCGGCGTCCTTGAACTTGGCGTAGTTCTCGCGGGCCTGCGACACGCCCTTCTCGGCGAACGCACGCATCTGCTCGGGAACCTCGAACGGAATGATCGAGGCAGAAAACGGATCAGTCGCACCTGTCATGGTTGTCCCTCACGCTAATTGTAAAAAATGGAGTGAGCCTTCTGGCGCGCCCGCCGGCCCCGATTGTGGACCCTGGATTGAGCGGGAACGAAAGACTGGAAACGCGAAACAAACGAGATGGCTCGCCCAGCGCCAACACTATGGCTGCCCATCATGTCAACATTGTGCATCGCAATGCGCCAGGACGGTGCGCCGCGAAATTTTTATCGCGGGGAGGATGAAGTTCCCAGGGTGGGGAACCGGGGGTTGAGGTAATGAAGTGCGTTGGTTAGGCGGCTCTTCACCTCTCCCGCTTGCGGGAGAGGTCGGATCGCGAAAGCGATCCGGGTGAGGGTTCTTTCCTCTGGGGGAGTCTTCGTTGTCGATACACCCTCTCCCCAACCCTCCCCCGCAAGCGGGGGAGGGAGCGCGCTTTTGTCGGGGCTGCTAGCTGAGTCTAACTCGTCAGGCCGGCCTGACCCGCCGCCCCCCAAATCCCTTGGATGCAACATCGGCGCGGCTTGCGGGCTTGGGCACATTAAGGTTATCGCCGCTTAAGGGCGCCCTTCCGGGCTTGCGGCCGTGGACCTGCCCGCGCCTTCCGGGCGATACTAACCCTTTCTTAAGGCTGCCATTCCCGGCAGCCGCCACACCTGATGCGTGAGTGACAAGCCGGCCTGATGACGCGTTCGGATTTCCAGTTGCGAGGGGTGGGCGATCCGCGGCTGGCCGTGCATGCGACCTCTCCTCTGCCCGCTTGGCTGTGGTCGATCGACGGCGCGCGCGTGCTGTGGGCCAATCCGGTCGGCGCAAAGTTGTTCGGCGCGGCGAATAGCGCTGGCCTTGCGGACAAGGTGTTCGGCCCCGCCGACAGCCATCGCCGCCAGGTCGCCAGGCTCGCCCGCCAGCTGCCGGCGAACGGCGCGGTGCGGCTCGAACGGCTGCGCGGCTTCGGCGCCCGGCTCGGCACGCTGATGACCTGCGCCTGCGCGCGGCTCGATTTTGCCGATGGCGGCCATGCTGTGCTCATCATCGCGATGGACCCGACGCTGCGCTCGATGCCGCTGGTCGAGCGGCTGCATCGGCTCGTTGCGGGCGCCAAGGTGCCGATGGCGGCGTTCGCGGCGGACGGACTGTTCGTCGGGGCCAGCGAGGCCGCCCGCTCCCTGCTCGGCTTCCGCGATCTGTTTGAGGCCGGTCTCGACCGGGCCCGCAGCGATGCGCTGGCAACCGGCCGCGCCGCGACGCCGATCGGCATCGGCCAGATGGTGCTGCAGCGGGTCGGCGCGGGTGCCGATGTCGGCCTGGTCGCGCTGATCGAGCCCGGCGCCGCGCACGAGGCGCCCGTGAAGGCTGCCCAAGGACCGGTGCCCGACCAGACCAGTGACGCCGCGGCCAAAACTCCGGTTGAAAACTGCTGCTCAGCCCTTGTGTCGCCGCAGGCTGCGCCGATCACTGTCCGCATGGTCGAGCCGCCGTCGAGCCAGGGGTCGTCGGGCCAAGAGTCCTCGGGCCAGCAAGAGCCGCCCGCACCGCGTCAGCATCCGCTGCGCTTCCTCTGGCAGTTGGATGCAGAGGGCCGCTTTGTGCTTCTCTCCGACGAGTTCATCCGCCTGATCGGCCCGCGCACGGCCACCGGCTTCGGCCGCCCCTGGCGCGAGATCGCCGAAGAGTTCTCGCTCGATCCGGACGGGCGGGTCGCACAGGCGCTGGACAGCCACGACACCTGGGCCGGCATCACCGTGAACTGGCCCGCCGATGGCGGCGAGCACCTTCCGGTCGAGCTTGCCGGCCTGCCGGTCTACGATCAGGTGCGCAACTTTGCCGGCTTCAGGGGATTTGGCGTCTGCCGCGATCTCGATGCCCTCAACCGGCTCGAGGCGCTCAGGCGCTTCGAGCTGCTCGCGCCGCCGGCGCAGCAGGACCTCTCCGCTGACATCGCCGAGCGGGAGCCGCAGCCGGAGGCGAAACCCGAGGCCACCTCCGAAGCGGAGCCCGAAGCAGCCGCATCGCCTCCGCCGATCGAGCCACCCGAGCCCGAGCCAACAGCCGAGCCTGAACTGCCACAGCCCACCAGCGACGCGACTTCACACCCAACCGAACTGGACACGCCCGTGGAAACGCCTCCCAATGTCGTGCCGTTCCGCTCGCCCGGCGATACGCGCCCCCCGACGCTGACGCCGGTCGAGAACAGCGCGTTCAACGAACTCGCCCGGCAATTGTCCGAGCGGCTCGAACGCGAGCGCGAGACCATCGCGACTGACGCGGCCGAGCATCCGGCGGAGATCTCGGCCGAACCGCCGGAGCCCGAGCCGCCGCAGGCTGCGGCCGAATGGCTGACCGAGCCCGCGCCGCCGGCGCGCGGCGCCAGCGCACGCGACCGCACGCTGCTCGACCTCTTGCCGACGGGCATCCTGATCTATCGGCTCGACCGCCTGCTCTACGCCAACCCCGCCTTCCTCGCGCGCATGGGCTATGCCAGCGTGAGCGCGCTGGAGAATGCCGGCGGGCTGGATGCGCTCTATGTCGAGCCGGGCGTGTCGTCGGCCAGCAGCACGTCGCAAGCCGGCACGCCGGTCACGATCAGCGCGACGGTCGCCAATGGCGAAGCGCCGCTTGCAACGAGCGAAGCGCATCTGCACACGATCGACTGGGACGGCGAGAGCGCGCATGCGCTGATCTGCGCGCTGCCGCAGGCGGCACCGATCGCCGCAGCGCCTGTCATCGCGGAGAGCGTGGTTGCCGAGTCCGTTGTCGCGGAGCCCATCCCCTACGAACCCGAGCCCGCGGCCGGCGAAGCCGAGGCGGAGGATCTCGCCGCCATCCTCGACACCACGGCCGAGGGCATCGTCATGTTCGATGCCGAAGGCAACCTCCACGCCTGCAACCGCAGCGCCGAGGCGCTGTTCGGCTATGACGGCGAGGCGCTGCTCGAGCAGAACCTGATGACGCTGTTCGCGCCCGAGAGCCAGCAGATCGTCGCCGATTATCTCGAAAGCCTGAAGAGCCAGGACATCTCGAGCCTGCTCGACCACGGCCGCGAGGTGCTGGGCCGCGAGAAGAAGGGCGGCGTCATTCCGCTCGCGATGATCATGGGCCGTACCCGGCCCGACGGCCCGAACTTCTTCGCCGTGTTCCGCGATCTCTCCCACGCGAAGAAGGGCGAGAGCGAATTGACGCAGGCCCGCCGCCTCGTCGACGGCGCGGCCAATGCCAAGGCCGACATGCTGGCGCGGATCAGCCACGAGATCCGCACGCCGCTCAACGCCATCATCGGCTTTGCCGAGGTGATGATCTCGGAGCGCTTCGGCGCGCTCGGCAACGAGCGCTACGGCGAATACATGAAGGACATCCGCGCTTCCGGCGAGCGCGTCATCGCCATCATCGACGATTTGCTGGAGCTGTCGCGGATCGAGACCGGCAAGCTCGATCTGAATTTTGCCAACCTCAACCTCAACGATCTCGTCGAGGCCTGCGTGACGGTGATGCAGCCGCAGGCCAACCGCGAGCGCATCATCATCCGCACCTCGCTTGCCCATGCGCTGCCGCAGGTGAGCGTCGATGCGCGCGCGATGCGGCAGATCACTGTGAATCTGATCTCGAACTCGATCCGGCTTGCCAGCGCCGGCGGCCAGGTCATCGTCTCCACCGCGCTGACCGACCGCGGCGAGATCGCGCTTCGCATCCGCGACACCGGCCACGGCCTCACCGAGCGCGAGGTCGCCGCCGCGATGGAGCCGTTCCGCACCCCGCCGCCTGGCGATGCCGCCGACAGCTCGGCGCTGAGCCTGTCGCTGACGAAGGCGCTGGTCGAAGCCAACCGCGCCCGGTTCAACATCAAGAGCGCGGGGAATGGCACGCTGATCGAGGTGGTGTTCGCGCCGGCGCTTGCGAAGGCGTGAGGCTGCCGCGAAACCGGTGCGCTCCCTCTCCCGCTTGCGAAGGCTTCGGACATCGCCTTCAATTCAGTCGCCAGCTTCAGCGCGGTCTCCATCCAGGCGGAGAAGTCGCGCTGATAGTCGGCGAGCTTCTGGCGCAGCTCGGCCTTGGCGCCGTCGGGAATGGCTGCTGCGTCGACACCCGTTGCAAATCTTATGCACGGTGAGATGCACACGCACAGTCAATAAAAAAGCACGGCGCCGATGACGCGCCGTGCTTGCCTGTCTTCAAATGACAGTAACGGTTTCGGATCAGCTGTAGATCTCGAACAGGCCGGCGCCGCCCTGGCCGCCGCCGATGCACATCGTCACCACGCCCCACTTGGCCTTGCGCCGCGCGCCTTCCTGCAGCAGATGGCCGGTGAGACGGGCGCCGGTCATGCCGAAGGGATGGCCGATCGCGATCGAGCCGCCGTTGACGTTGTACTTGGCGGGATCGATCTCGAGCTTGTCGCGGCAATACAGGCACTGGCTGGCGAAGGCCTCGTTGAGCTCCCAGAGATCGATGTCGTCGATCTTGAGGCCGGTGCGCTTCAAGAGCTTCGGGATCGCGAACACCGGGCCGATGCCCATCTCGTCGGGCTCGCAGCCCGCGGTGGCCCAGGCGACGAAGCGGCCGAGCGGCTTGAGGCCGCGCTTCTCGGCGTCCTTGGCCTCCATCAGCACCACGGCGGCGGCGCCGTCCGAGAGCTGGCTGGCATTGCCGGCGGTGACGAACTTGCCGGGACCCTTGACCGGCTCGAGTTTTGCCAATCCTTCCATCGTGGTGTCGGGCCGATTGCATTCGTCGCGATCGACGACGTAGTCGACGATCGACTCGGCCTTGGTCTGCTTGTCGACCACTTTCATCTTGGTCTTCATCGGGACGATCTCGTCCTTGAACTTGCCGGCCTGCTGGGCCGCGGCCATGCGGCGCTGCGATTCCAGCGAGAACTCGTCCTGGTATTCGCGGCTGAGCTTGTAGCGCTCGGCGACGATATCGGCGGTGTCGATCATCGCCATGAAGATATCGGGGGCGACCTTGAGCAGCTCCGGATCGATCGATTCCTTCGGCGAGCCGCCGCCCGGAATCGAGATGCTCTCGACGCCGCCGGCAACGATGCAGTCGGCCCCGTCGGAGCGGATCGAGTTCGCGGCCATCGCGATGGTCTGCAGGCCAGAGGAGCAGAAGCGGTTGACCGAGACGCCGGCCGTGGTCTTCGGCAGGCCCGCGAGCAGCGCCGCCTGGCGGCCGATGTTCGGCGCGCCATGGGCGCAATTGCCGAGATAGCAGTCCTCGACATAGTCCTTGTCGACGCCGGCGCGGCTCACAGCATGCTTGATGGCGTGGGCCGCGAGCGACATCGGCGGCGTGATGTTGAACCCGCCGCGGCCGGATTTGGCGAGGCCCGTGCGCGCATAGGAAACGATGACGGCTTCACGCATTGTTTTCTCCCTTGTCGAACGATTTTGAACGGAGCATGGATACGAAGCGTTCTGGGCGCCATTGGTACACAGTTTGACAGGCGTGGGGAAAATAAAAACGCCGCCTCCGGTGATGGAGGCGGCGTTGTTCCGCGGGTCGGAATATATGATATGATGACCGTCATTCCGGGGTGGCTCGCAGAGCCGAACCCGGAACCTCGAGAGTCCGGGTTCGATGCTTCGCATCGCCCCGGAATGACGGTGTGCTAGAACGTCAGCGCCTTGGCCTGCTTGACCTGCGGCAGGGCCTGCACCTTGGCGAGCACGTCGGCCGGAACCATACCGTCGACCTCGACCAGCGCAATGGCATCGCTGCCGGGCGCGACGCGGCCGAGATGGAAGGTGGCGATGTTGATCTTGGCGTCACCCAGAAGGCCCGCGAACTTGCCGATGAAGCCCGGCTTGTCCTCGTTGGTGACGTAGATCATCGACTTGCCGAACTCGGCGTCGACGCGGATGCCCTTGACGTCGACGAGGCGCGGCTTGCCGTCGTGATAGACGGTGCCGGAGACCGACCGCTCCTGGCGTTCAGTCGCGACGGTGACGGTGATCAGGCTCTCATAGTCGCTCTGGGCGGCACGCACGATCTCGTCCACCACCATGCCGCGCTCCTTGGCGACGACCGGCGCGGACACCACGTTGACCTCGCCCAGCATCGGCCGCAGCAGGCCCGACAGCACCGCGGAGGTGATCGCCTTGATCTTCATCTCGGCGACATGGCCCTCATAGGTGATCTCGACCTTGAGGATGCCAGATTCAGTGAGCTGGCCGGCGAACGAGCCGAGCTTCTCGGCCAGCGCGATGAACGGCTTCAGCTTCGGCGCCTCTTCCGCGGTGATGGAGGGGAAGTTGACCGCGTTCGAGATCGCGCCGGTGAGCAAATAATCCGACATCTGCTCGGCGACCTGGAGCGCGACGTTCTCCTGCGCTTCGGTGGTGGAGGCGCCGAGATGCGGCGTGCAGATCACGTTGGGATGGCCGAACAGCACGTTGGACGTCGCGGGCTCCTCGACGAAGACGTCGAAGGCGGCGCCCGCCATGTGCTTGGAGTTGAGCGCATCGACCACCGCCCGCTCGTCGACGAGGCCGCCGCGGGCGCAGTTGATCAGGCGCACGCCCTTCTTCATCTTGGCGATCGCGGATGCGTCAATGATGTTCCTGGTCTTCTCGGTGAGCGGCGTATGCAGCGTGATGAAATCGGAGCGCTTCAGGAGATCGTCGAGCTCGACCTTCTCGACGCCGATATCCTTGGCGCGCTCCGGCGACAGGAACGGATCGAACGCGATCACCTTCATGCGCAGGCCGAGCGCGCGATCGGCGACGATCGAACCGATGTTGCCGCAACCGACGACACCGAGCACCTTGCCGGTGATCTCGACGCCCATGAAGCGGTTCTTCTCCCACTTGCCGGCCTGGGTCGAGGCATCCGCCTGCGGGATCTCGCGGGCCAGCGCCAGCATCAGGGTGATGGCGTGCTCGGCGGTCGTGATCGAATTGCCGAACGGCGTGTTCATCACGATGATGCCCTTGGCCGTGGCGGCGGGAATCTCGACATTGTCGACGCCGATGCCGGCGCGGCCGATCACCTTCAGCCTGGTCGCCTTGTCGAGGATCTTGGCGGTTGCTTTCGTCGCCGAGCGGATCGCAAGGCCGTCGTAATTGCCGATGATCTCGGCCAGCTTGTCCTTGTCCTTGCCGAGGTTGGGCTGGAAATCGACCTCGATGCCGCGGTCTTTGAAGATCTGCACGGCAGCGGGCGAGAGCGCGTCGGAAATGAGAACTTTGGGTTTGGTCATGGGGATGATCCTCTACCTTCCCTGAAAACAAGGGACGGCGATCGACGGGAAAAGATTGATGCTGTTTCTCTCCTTCTCCCCGTCGTTACGGGGAGAGGGTTGGGGTGAGGGGCAGCCACAGGCGAAGTGCTCGTGGAGAGAGCCCCTCACCCGGATTTCTGCGCAATCCGGCCTCTCCCCGTAAGAACGGGGAGAGGCGAAAAACAACTACGCCGCCGTTGCGAGCTGCGCCTTGGTCTCGGCAAAGGCCCAGTCGATCCACTGCGTCAGCAGCTCGACGTCCTTGGCCTCGACGGTGGCGCCGCACCAGATGCGCAAGCCCGCCGGCGCGTCGCGGTAGTAAGCGAAGTCGTAGCCGGCGCCTTCCTTCTCAACCAGCGCGACCAGCTTCTTGCTGAACTCGGCTTGCGCGCCGTCGGAGAGCGAGGTGATCGCGGGATCGGTGAACTTCAGGCACACCGAGGTGTTGGAGCGGATCGAAGCGTCCTTGGCAAGGAAGTCGATCCAGGGCGTCTTCGCCTTCCAGTCGGCGAGCACCTTGGTGTTGGCGTCGGCGCGCGCGATCAGCGCCTTGAGGCCGCCGATCGACTTGGCCCAGTTCAGCGCGTCGAGATAGTCCTCGACGCAGAGCATCGACGGCGTGTTGATGGTCTCGCCGACGAAGATGCCTTCGTTGAGCTTGCCGCCCTTGGTCATGCGGAAGATTTTCGGCAGCGGCCAGGCCGGCTTGTAGGTCTCGAGCCGCTCCACCGCACGCGGCGACAGGATCAGCATACCGTGCGCGGCCTCGCCGCCGAGCGCCTTCTGCCAGGAGAAGGTGACGACGTCGAGCTTGGCCCAATCGAGAGCTTGCGCGAATGCAGCGGACGTGGCGTCGCAGATGGTCAGGCCTTCGCGGCTCGCGCTGATCCAGTCGGCATTCGGCACGCGCACGCCCGAGGTGGTGCCGTTCCAGGTGAAGACGACGTCGCTCGCAGGGTCCACCTTCGACAGATCGGGAATCTCACCGTAAGCCGCATTGAGCTTGGTGACGTCCTTGAGCTTCAATTCCTTGACGATGTCGCTGACCCAGCCCTCGCCGAAGGATTCCCAGGCGAGCGTGGTGACGGGGCGCGCCCCGAGCAGCGACCACAGCGCCATCTCGACCGCGCCGGTATCGGAGGCCGGCACGATGCCGATGCGGTAATCGGCCGGCACCTCGAGCACTTCGCGCGTCAGGTCAATCGCGAGCTTGAGCTTGGTCTTGCCGATCTTCGCGCGATGCGAACGGCCGAGCGCTGCGTCCTTGAGATTTTGGGCGTTCCAACCGGGGCGCTTGGCGCAGGGGCCGGAGGAGAAATGCGGCACGGTCGGCCGCGAAGCGGGCTTCGCTACAGTCATATTCTACCCTTCCAGATAGTAAGCCTCCCGTTGGGGGGAGGTGTCCCGCCGCGGCTGATACGGGAATCGAGAAGGGCAGTCAAGGAAGTTCCGGGGCCTCACGCGCCAGTGATGGCGTCTCGGGTACGGTATTTGGGGATTCGACGACGGCGAGCGCATTCAGCAAGTCCGTGGCATCGCTGATCAATTGCGCGGCCCTGCGACGGCTGCGGACCTTCAAAATGCATTTGTCATTGGCCTGCACGACGTAATCGTTGCCGACCTTGATCATGGAATAGCTTGTCATCGAAATCCCCGAACCGACCGAGCTCGGCGCCAGAAGCTGCCGTAGCACCGTTCGTTCCCGGTTCAACATGAACGACGGACGGGTAGTTTATCAGCTCTTAAGATGAACGAATGCGCGATCCGAATTTGCTGATCGCGCAACGCTTGCGAGATACTGCCTCAAAAGCGGACAGTCATGCCCACATGGCTCGCGGCAAATCCGAGCCGCTTATAGAAACGCTGTGCATCGATTCGCGTCTGATGCGTGAGCAGTTCGACGAGATTGCAGCCGCGCGCCTTTGCTTCTGTCACCGCCCATTGCACCAGCTGCTCGCCGATGCCGCGGCTGCGACAATCGGAGGCAACGCGCACGTCCTCGAGCAGGCCGCGCACGCCGCCTTGCGAGCTGATGCCCGGCAGGATCGCAAGTTGCAGGCAGCCGACCACCCTGCCCGCGCTCTCGGCGACCACGAGCGTAAGATTCGAATCGCGCTCGACCCGCGCGAATGCGTCGTAGTAGGAGGCAGGCAACGGATCCTCCACGCGCTCGCGCCCGCGGCCGAGATGATCGTCGGCGAGCATCGCAACGATCGCGGCGACGTCCTCGCGGCGCGCGGGACGGATGAAGACGGCTTCGGCGTTCATGTCAGACAACTCCGGACTCAGCGCACCGGCGAAAGGCCGAGAGACGCTTCGACTTCGCCGATCCAGCGGCGGACGGACGCATGGCGGCGGAGATCGAAGCCGCCTTCATGCGCGAGGCGGGTATAGGCGAGCAGCGAGACGTCGGCGAGCGAAACCTCATCGCCGGCGAAGAAGTGGGTGGCGGAGAGATGCTGCTCCATGCGGTCGAGCGCCGCATAGCCGCGCTTGACCTTTTCAGGATCGAGCTCGGAGGCATCCTTGCCGAGATAGACGATGAGGAAACGGCACACCGCGATATAGGGCTCGTGGCTGTACTGTTCCCAGAACAGCCATTCGTCCATCTTCGCCGCGGCGAAGGCACCACGCGGAATGAGGACACTGTCGCGGGCGAGATAGCGGATGATGGCGTTGGACTGTGCCAGCGCGCGGCCGTCGTCGAATGCGACGGTTGGCACCTGGCCGGCGCCGTTCATCTTCAGGAATTGCGGCGTGCGCGTCTCGCCCTTGCGTGTGTCGATCTCGATCCACTGGTAGGGCAGCGCGAGCTTGTCGCAGACCCACTTCACCTTCAGACAATTGCCGGAATTGCTATCGCCGTAGATCTTCATCGCTGCCGCCCCACTTTCGGGCGACAGAGCATCAGGAGGCGGGAAAGTTGTCAACCAGACAAGGCAGGCTCAAAACTTGTAGCCAAGTCCGACATGCGCGTTATTCAGCGACACCGAGGTGTTCATGACGGGCGAAAACTGCACGTACTCGTATTCGACTCGGGCGAACAAGCCGCCCCACAGGCAGTATTCGAGTCCGATGCCGGCGGTCCAGCCGGCTACGAAGGCGTTGGTCTTATGCTGACCCTGCGTCTGCGACTGGGCTGGAACGGGATTTGTCGTTCCCGGCACGATTACGGTGTTGCCGAATAGATCGGTCGTCGTCGTATCGGTACGCAGCGTTACGTTGCTGGACACCGTACGGGAAACATCCATGCGGCCAATGGCAGCGCCGCCGAAGATGTACGGCATGAAGTCACCGCCATCCCAGCCCATGCGCCCACGCAACGTGACCATATCCTTGACCCTAGCCGTGGCGGCCCCGGTCAGAGTCACGTTCCAATGGTTGTAGGCACCCGGGGGCACGGTGTCGCCAGGCGGATTGATGATGTCGAGAGCGTTGGAGCCAGTCGACGCGGTCTTGAGATTGTTGAAATAGGTGTAGGTACCTTCGAGACCGAGCACGGCGTCGTACCATTGCCAGTTGCGACCAACGAAGCCGCCGAAGTTCGTGCTCTGCGCTGTGTTCTTGCTGAGGAGCGACCACGTCGAGGTCGGCTGCTGAAGCACGCTGTCACGAAAGATGTAGTTAGTCAGGCCGACCACGCTCTGGCCGAAATCGGATGAGTCGGTCGTGTAGCCGAAGTGGCCGCCGGCGTAGAAGCCGTCCCAATTACGGCTCGTCTTCGACAGACCATCGGTGAAGCCGCCGCGCAGCACGGGCAGGTCCGGCATGTCGGCCGCTTGCGCGACAGACATCGTCCCCAACATCGCCGCTGCCAACACCAGCCTACGCATCACCACGCTCCATCGGACTCGAACTGTTGCGATGATCATCGCCTGTTAACCTTAACCAATGGTTGCGGCAGCCGCTTTCGTCACGGTCGGGCCATGAAAAATCCGCAAAGCAAAACGGCGCGGGATGATCCCGCGCCGTTAAGAAGTCCTAACCGATCAGCTTGCCGATCAGCCCTTGGTGACCAGCGGCGGCGGCGGCATGTAGGCAGGCGGGCTGTTGAGATCCCAGCGCACGCCGAGCTTGACGTCGTGCGAGGTGAGCTCCTTGATCTTGATCGAGGTTGGGCCGGAGGCGCTGTTGTCGAACAAGCGGAAATTGCCTGGCGCCGCGTCGCCGAGGTTCATGTAGCTGTAGGCCAGTTCGACGGTGAACCCGGGATTGACCTTGTAGGCGAGACCGGCGTGAGCGGCCCAGGCGAAGTTCCACTTTCCATTATCGGCGAAGTAGGCGACGCTGTTGTTGAGCAGCGGGTTGTAGGACACGCCGTCGTCACGGAAGCCGCTGATCTTGTTGTAGGAGCCGCCGACACCAGCACCGATGAACGGCGTGATGCACCACCAGGTGCCGAGGTCGACATAGGCGTTGGCCATCACGACCCACTCGGACTTGCTGCCGCTGTAGTTGTTGACGCCGACGAAGCCGGGGCCGACGACGTTGTCGCTGCCGTGCAGATTGGCTTTGCCCCGGTACTGGCCGATCACGTCGGCGCGAAACCAGTTGTTGAAGCGATAGCCGACGCCAAGATCGAACAGCGGGGACGAGTCGAAGCCGAGGCCCTCGGTCGTCTTCGTGAACCCAGCCGGCAGGTTGCTCTCGATGCGCTTGGCGCTCTGGTTGGTCATGCCGATGTCGCCACGCAGATACCAGCCACCGAAATCGGCGGGCGGAGCCGGCGGCGCGTACATGGGAGGGGGCGCGGCGATCGGCATATCGGCGGCGAACGCCATCGACGAGATCAGGGTTGCCGCACCCGCGGCAAGGAGAGACTTAATGCTACGCATTGGCTTCGTCCTTATGGCCGGTGAGGCAAAATGCAGACGCCCCACGTTCTGGAAACTCACGACCGGACGATGGCAGCAAATGTTTAAGCGCCACTTAACCCTAATTTTTAAGGTTGATTTTTTCTCTACCCACACGTGCGCGCCCCGCCGGCGTTGCAGAAATGCCGCGCCAAATCCGACGACTTCGCCGCATTTCCTAACGATGTGTGAAGCCGCAGTGCGGCAAGTGCGGGTGCGTTAATGCACGTGCCGTGGCAGTTCCGGCAGGAAGAGGCAGTGCGAGAAGCTGATGCCGGCGAGCACGATGTAGCCCTCTCGTCCCTTACCCTCCCCTGGAGGGGGGAGGGTCGGCTCACATTGAGCGCAGCGAAATGTGAGACGGGGTGGGGTGACGGTCTTTCCGCGCGCGATACTGCCCGAGAGGAGAGATCACCCCACCCCGCTCGCGCTTCGCGCGATCGACCCTCCAGGGGAGGGTAAGAAAAGCTCAAGCCGCCGCTTGTCCCAGCGCCAGCACGATGGTGTCGACGATATCCTCGACGAGAATGCGGTCTTCGCCTTCGCCCATGACGCGGATCACGGGCTCGGTGCCGGAGGAGCGGATCAGGAGACGGCCGTGGCCGTTGAGGCGCTTCTCGCCGTCGGAGATCGCCGACTTGACGTCGGAATCATCGAGCGGCTTGCCGCCCTTGTGACGGACGTTCTTGAGAATCTGCGGCAGCGGATCAAAGCGGTGACAGACCTCGGACACGGGCCGGCGCAGCTTCTGCACCACGGCCAGCACCTGCAGGGCCGCAACGAAACCGTCGCCGGTGGTGGCGTAGTCGGACAGGATGATGTGGCCGGACTGCTCGCCGCCGAGATTGTAGCCGCCGCTCAGCATCTGCTCGAGCACGTAGCGGTCGCCGACCGGCGTGCGCACGAGCTCGAGCCCCTGCCCTTGCAGGAAGCGTTCGAGGCCGAGATTGGACATCACGGTGGCGACGATGCCGGGACGCGAGAGGCGTCCGTCTTCCTTCCAGCTCTGCGCGATCACCGCGAGCAATTGGTCGCCGTCGACGATGTGGCCGCGCTCGTCGACCAGGATGACGCGATCCGCATCGCCATCCAGCGCGATGCCGATGTCGGCGCGCATCTCGCGCACCTTCTTCGACAGCGCTTCCGGCGAGGTCGAGCCGCACTCCTTGTTGATGTTGAAGCCGTCCGGCTCGACGCCGATCGGCACCACGTCGGCGCCCAGCTCCCACAGCGCTTCGGGCACCACCTTGTAGGCGGCGCCATTGGCGCAATCGATCACGACGCGCAGGCCCTCGAGCGAGAGATCGCGCGGCAGCGTGCGCTTGGCGAATTCGATGTAGCGGTCATGCACGCCGTCGATACGGCGGGCGCGGCCGAGGCTCGCGCTCTGCGCCAGCCGCTTGTCGAGAGATTCGTCGAGCAGCTGCTCGATCTGCCGCTCGACGTCGTCGGAAAGCTTGAAGCCCTGCGGGCCGAACAGCTTGATGCCGTTGTCCTCGAACAGATTGTGCGAAGCCGAGATCATCACGCCGAGATCGGCACGCATCGACTTCGTCAGCATCGCGACTGCCGGCGTCGGCATCGGGCCGACCAGCAGCACGTCCATGCCGACCGAGGTGAAGCCTGCGACCATTGCGTATTCGATCATGTAGCCGGACAGACGGGTGTCCTTGCCGATCACGACCCGGTGGCGGTGGTCACCACGCTGAAACGCAAGGCCTGCGGCCTGGCCGACCTTGAGCGCGAGCTCCGGCGTGATCAGCCCGTTGGCGCGGCCCCGGATCCCGTCCGTCCCGAAATATTTGCGGCTCATATCGTCCCCCAAGGCAACAACCAGGGGCTCCCCTCTACAACCACGAGGTGCCCGAGCGGGCCCTGCATCCCTGATGTGCTGAGGATCTTATAATGCCAACGCAGCTAACTTGGCTTCAAAAAATATGATGAATCGTTACGGAACCCGGGCGCAGGCCGGCTCAATAACGTCTTGTTAACACTTTATTTCCCGCCGGACGCCGCCCCAAGGAGGGAACCCGCGCTACCCGGAGCGCTTCACATGGCCGTCCTCGCGGCTCGGTGCCGGCTGGGTGACATTGACCGGATCGGAGCCCGGAAAGGTCTCTTCCAGTCCCTCTTCCAGCGCCTCCTCGAGATCATGCTTTTCCTTGATCTCTTCCGGCGTCGGAGCGTGCGGCCTCTTCATGGCGCCCTCCTACAAAACGTTCTGCAAACGATTTGGCTGTGCATCCAACCATGCTAGATGACCCCTAAATCTTCCGACGCAAGACTTCCACGTGAGACGGGCCGGGGAAACGTTCATGAAGCACATCACCTGTATCGACGATCTTCGCACGCTGCATAAGCGCCGCGTGCCGAAGGCGTTCTTCGATTATTGCGACCGCGGCTCCTATGCCGAGGAAACGCTGCGCGCCAACCGCGAGGACATGCAGGCGATCAAGTTCCGCCAGCGCATCCTGGTCGACGTCTCCAAGCGCGACACCTCGACCACGATCCTCGGCGAGCCCTCGACCATGCCGCTGATCCTCGCGCCGGTCGGCCTGCTCGGCATGCAGCATGGCGACGGCGAAATCTACGCCTGCCGCGCTGCGCAGGCCGCCGGTATCCCGTTCACGCAGTCGACGATGTCGATCTGCTCGATCGAGGATATCGCCGCCAATGTCGAGAAGCCGTTCTGGTTCCAGCTCTACGTCATGAAGGACCGCGGCTTTATCAAGGAATTGATCCAGCGCGCCATCGCCGCGAAGTGCAGCGCGCTGGTGCTGACCGTCGACCTGCAGGTGATCGGCCAGCGCCATGCCGACATCAAGAACGGCATGACGGTGCCGCCCGAATGGTCGCTGTCGAAGCTGCTGGATTTCGCCAGCAAGCCGGCCTGGGTCTCCGGCGTGCTCCAGGGCAAGCGCCGCACCTTCGGCAACATCGCAGGTCACGTCAAGAACACCGAGGATCTCAACCGCCTCGCCGAATGGACCGCCTCGCAGTTCGACACCTCCTTGAACTGGAAGGACGTCGAGTGGGTCCGCAGCATCTGGCCGGGCAAGCTCATCATCAAGGGCATCCTCGACGTCGAGGACGCCGAGGAAGCCGCCAAGACCGGCGCGCAGGCCCTCGTCGTCTCCAACCATGGCGGCCGCCAGCTCGACGGCGCGCCGTCCTCGATCGAGGTGCTGCCCGAGATCGCGGATGCGGTCGGTGACAAGATGGAGATCATGTTCGACGGCGGCATCCGCTCCGGCCAGGACGTGATGCGCGCACTCGCGCTCGGCGCAAAGTCCTGCATGATCGGCCGCGCCTATGCCTATGGCTTAGGGGCCGGCGGCCAGGCCGGCGTCGCCAAGGCGATCGACATCATCCAGAAGGAGCTGCTCACGACCATGGGCCTGTGCGGCGTCAACCGGATCGACGAGATCGACGATCATGTCATCGCGGTGTGAGGCGTAACCGGCACGTCAGTCACAGCCGTCGTCCCGGACAAGCGCGCCCCCAGGCGCGCGCCGATCCGGGACGATACTTGAGATTGTTGAGACGGTATCCCGCCCTCACATCGGCGGCGTCAGGCCGTCGCGGCCGACGCTGACGCGGTTGGCCTCGAACGAGCCGTCCGGCAATTGCTTCATGAAGGCGATGACCTTGGCGCCGGCCTTCAGGTCGGACTTGTCGCCGGGCACGAAGGTCACCACCGGCGTGTTGTCGGCGACGAACACCTTCTTCTCGCCGTCCTTGTACTTGACCAGCAGCGTATGACCGTCATTGCCGACCACGCTCTCGGCCACCGTCGCATTGGTCATGCTGGAGTTGGGCTTGAGGTCCCAGGGCCGCGAGCCCTCGCCGGTGCCGCGCATCTCTTCCGGAAACACGTGCACCTCGACGGCGTTCTGGCTGCCGTCCGGTCCCGGCACCGTGGTCGCGCCGATGAACGAACCCGGCTTGATGTCGGCGAGTGAAATCTTGGTAATCTCCGATACGTTCACGTCGGAGGCGAGGTGAAGCCTGATCTCCTCACCGCTGCGCGCCTTCACCTGCATGGTGTCGCCATTGACGTTTTCGATGGTGCCGCGCACGCGCGTCGGCACCGGCGCCTTTTGGGCGAAGGCGCAGTAAGTCGAGACGGCCACCATCGCGACGGCGATCAGTGGACGTGTGAAAGTTGCACGTTGAACAGTCATGACGGTCTCCGATTGTCCCCACGGATGGAGAACTCCGAAGAGCCGCGCGCTATTCTCTCAAGTCTTCGTGAGATCGGCCTCGACCAATGCGCGCAGCTCGGCCGTGACCTCGGGCCGCCGGCCGAACCACAGCTCGAAGCCGCGCACCGCCTGATGCAGCAGCATGCCGAGCCCGTCGGCGGTCTTCAGGCCTCGCGCCGTCGCTGCGGCCAGCAGCGGCGTCACCAAGGGAACATAGACGAGGTCGGCGACAACAGCCGCTTGCGGCAGGCGTGCAACATCAACATCGAGTGAAGGCTGACCGTGCATGCCGAGCGAGGTCGTGTTCACGAGCAGTCTTGCGCGCGGCAGCACGTCGCCCATCGCGTCCCACGGCAGCGCATGCACGTTCGGCCCGAACTGCCTTGCCAGCGTCTCGGCCCGCGCGACGGTGCGATTGGCAACATGCACGCACGTGATGCCGCGTTCGAGCAGGCCGAACACGACCGCGCGCGCGGAGCCGCCGGCACCCAGCACCAGCGCCTCCTCGGCCGCGCCCCACCCGGGCGCGCTGACGTCGAGATTGTTGATGAAGCCCTCGACATCGGTGTTGGTCGCGCGCAGCTCGCCGTCCGCGAACCACAGCGTGTTGGCGGCACCGACGGCCTTGGCGCGCGCATCGGGCGTCGACAGCGCCAGCACGGCTTCCTTGTGCGGGATGGTGACATTGGCACCGACGAAGCCGCGCAGCGACAGGCGCAGCACGAAGTCGCGCAGGTCCTCAGGCGGAACCGCCTCGATGACGTAGCCGCCCTCGATTCCGAGCGTGCGCAGCCAGTAATGATGAATCAGCGGCGAGCGCGAATGCGCCGCCGGCCATCCGATCAGACAGGCTGCGGGAGTTCTTGGCGCGGTCATCTTTCCCTCGGGTCGTTTCCGAGGCGATCCATTTCGCGTCGCGCCCGCTCTGTCAAGCGCGCCCCGTCAGCTCGCAGCGGCTTCGTCGGCGGCTCGGCCCTTGATGTCGGCGATGGCGCGCTCGAGGCTTTGGCGATAGCGTGCGCGCGGCGGCGTCACGCCATGGGTGAGCAGCGCGCGGCGGACCGCGGGCGAGGCCCCCGTGATGAACAGCCTGATGCCCTGGCGGTGCGCCTTGGCCGCGACCCGGCCGAGCACATTGGCCGCGGTCGAATCCAGGAACGGCACGGCGGCGAAGTCGACCACGAAGGCCTTGCGCCGGTCGGCGACGCCGTCGAGCACGCCGCCGATCGCCGAGGCCGCGCCGAAGAAGAACGCACCGGTGATGCGATAGACCAGCACGTCGCGATCGACCGCAAGCGCGGAATCGTAGGGAACGCGATCGCCGTTGCCGTCGTCGGGGCGATCGGCAGCCACCAGCCGCGTGCGTTCCTCGATGCCGGTCATCTCCGCCATGCGATGGATGAACAGCACCGCGCCGAGCGCGAAGCCGACCAGGATGCCTTCGGTGAGATCGCGGAAGATCGTGAGCAGGAAGGTCGCGAGCAGCACCACGGCATCGCCCCAGGATGAGCGCAAGAGCGTGGCGAACTCCTGCTTCTCCGCCATGGTCCAGGCCACCACGACCAGCACCGAGGCGAGCGCGGCCAGCGGAATGTAGCTGGCGAGTGGGGCTGCGATCAGCATGAACAGCAGCAGGAACACCGAATGCAGCATGCCCGCCATCGGTCCGTGCGCGCCGGCGCGGATGTTGGTGGCGGTGCGCGCGATCAGGCCCGTGACGCAGATGCCGCCGAACAGCGCCGAGCCGATATTGGCCGCGCCTTGCGCCACCAGTTCGCAGTTGGAGCGGTGACGACGGCCGGTCATGCCGTCGGCGACCACCGCCGACAGCAGCGATTCGATGGCGGCCAGCAGCGCGAAGGCGATCGCATCCGGCAGCACGGCCCGGGCCTTCTCCAACGAGAACGCGGGCAGCGCCGGCGAGGGCAATTCGCGCGGAATGCCGCCGAAGCGCGAGCCGATGGTCTCGACCGGGAGCGACAGCACGCTACTTGCGACCGCCGCAAACACGGCCGCGATCAGAATGCCGGGCCAGGACGGCCGCCAGCGGCGCAAGCCGGCGATGATGGCGATGCTGACGATGGCGACTGCGACGGCGGACGGATTGATGGTGCTGAGGCCGCCGGCGAGCGCGAGGAGCTTTGGCACGAACTCGCTGGGCTCCCTCCCCGCGAGGGTGATGCCTGAGAGATCGCGGAGCTGGCTGGCGAAGATGATCACGGCGATGCCGGCGGTGAAGCCGACCGTCACCGGATAGGGAATGAACTTGATGTAGGTGCCGACCCTGAGCAGGCCCGCAGCGATCAGAAACAGGCCCGCCATCATGGTGGCGAGGATGACACCATCGACGCCGTGACGCTCTGCGGTCGCTGCGACCAGGACGATGAACGCACCGGCAGGTCCGCCGATCTGGAACCGGCTGCCGCCGAGCAGGGAGGCGATGAAGCCGCCGGCGACAGCCGTGTAGAGGCCGCGGTCCGGCGTCACGCCCGAGGCGATCGCGATCGCCATCGACAGCGGCAGCGCGACGATCGCAACCGTCAGGCCGGCGAAGACGTCGGCGCGGAAATCCGCGAGGCCGTAGCCCTCACGCCAGACCGTGACGAGCTTTGGCAAATACAGTTCGGCAAAGGTCGGCTGACGCAGCTGGTGCAGCCGACTGGCCTGATCACTTGTGATGCTCATTCAGCAAAGCGCTCCGCTGCCCCCACAACGCTCCGAAGCATCGTGCGTCCCGTGTTGTCGAGGTGCGACGATGCGCTAACCATCTTGATCCCGGGGCACGATCAACGCGCGATCATGCTCCGACCCGGCGCGGCGGCCCCGGCTCCTTCAGGCGAACGCCACGCCCGCCGCTGTCGCTGCGGGCGTGCTCGCCGATCAGCTCGACGCCGGCCCGGTCGAACGCCTCGACCACCTTGATCAGGGTCTCGACCACGCCACGAACATTGCCGGTGGAGGCCTCCATCCGCTGGATGGTCGGCAACGACACGCCGGCGAGTTCGGCCAGGGTTTTCTGGTCAATGCCGAGCAGCGCGCGGGCTGCCCGCATCTGGAACGACGTGATCACCTTGGCCTCACGTATGAGATCTTATATATGATATCTAGAACATATACAATGATGTATGATACATCAATTGGGGTGGACGCAAGTCCCTAACCTCGCGCCGTTCCGCCGGAGTGCTTCTGCGAATCCCTACGTCGGCTTGAAGTAAGTCCGCATCCACACCGTCTTTGCGAGCGAAGCAAATCCAGAGCCTTTCCATGGAGGGATTCTGGATTGCTTCGCTTCGCTCGCAATGACAGTGGGAGGAGAGCGCGAGAGTCCAACTTTCACCGCACCCCGAAACAGCCCCTCACCCCACCCTCTCTCCCCGCGAAGGGCGGGGAGAGAGAGGGTGCGAGAGAGCGCGTCCCTCACCGCGCGAGAGACAGACTCACGCCGCGTGCTGATGCGCGGCTATGATCTGGTCGGCGGCGCGGCCGGTGACCTCGGCCATATGGTCGAACTGGCGGGTGAAGCTGCCAGCGCCGGCGGTGGCCGAGCGCAGCTCCACGATCAGTTCGCCGATCTCGGCTTCCGGCATCATGGCACGGACGCAGTCCCAGCCGCTCCAGCCGTCGCGGGTGTCGAAGCCGAGGATCTGGCCGCGCCGCGCCGACAGGATCGCGTTGATCTTGGCGGTGGCATCGGTCGGACAGACGATCTCGACCACGTGGATCGGCTCCAGCAGCACCGGCTGGCATTGCGGCAAGCCTTCGTTGAGCCCAACCCGCGCTGCCGTGCGGAAGGCGAGATCGGAGCTATCGACGCTATGATAGGAGCCGTCGGTCAGCGTCACCTGCACGTCGGTGACGGGAAAGCCGAGCGGGCCGCGCGCCAGCCCATCGATGACGCCTTCCTCCACCGCCGGGATGTAGTTGCGCGGCACCGCGCCACCCACCACCGTCTCGGCGAACTTGAAGCCGTCGCCGCGCGGCAACGGCCTGATGTCGAGCACGACATCGCCGAACTGGCCATGGCCGCCGGACTGCTTTTTGTGACGTCCGCGCTGGGTGATCGGCTTGCGGATGGTCTCCTGATAGCCGATCGCGGGCGGATGCGAGGTGACCTTGACGCCGAAGCGATCGCGTAGCCGCTCGCCGGCGACGCGCAGATGCATCTCGCCCTGCCCCCACAGCACGGTGTCGTGGGTCTTGGCGTTCTGCACGACGACCAGCGACGGATCCTCCTCGTGCAGCCGTGTCATCGCCTGGCCGAGCTTGACGTCGTCCTTGCGATCGGTTGCCGCGATCGAGATCGCAAGCACCGGCGGCGTCGGCTCGATTGCAATCAATGCCGCGGGCGGCGTCTTGCCGTTCGATACCGTGTCGCCAGTCTTGATCGGATCGAGCTTGGCGAGCGCCACGGTGTCGCCGGCATCGGCGGAGGCACGTTTGGTGTCATAGGCGCCGTTGACGGCGAGGATGCCGGAGATGCGCCCTCCACCGCCGGATGAGGATTGCAGCGTGGCACCGTCGTCGAGATGGCCGGCGAGCAGCCGCGTCAGCGACAGCTTTCCGCCATGCTGCGAATGCAGCGTCTTGAAGACGTAGCCGAGTGCGTCCTTGGTCTCGGCAACGCCGAGACGTTTTGCCGTCTCCGCGACACCGGGCGCCTCGTGACGCAACGCCTTCATCAGGCGCAACACGCCGTTCTCACGCGCGGCTGCGCCCAGCAGCACCGGACAAATCAGTCCCTCGCGCAATTCGCGGGCGAGATCGTCGAACACGGCATCGCGCGGCGGCTGGATATCCTCGAGCAATTGCTCCATCAGCGCATCGTCGTGGTCGGCGAGCTTCTCGAGCATCGAGAAGCGGGCTTCCTTCTCGCGATCGAGATCGCCGCCCTCGAGCGCGACCACCTCGGAGGCCTTGTGCTCGCGATAGATGAAGGCGCGCTCCAGCGCGAGATCGACGAAGCCCTCGATCAGCTCGCCCTTCCAGATCGGAATCTGGCGCAGCACCAGCGGCACACGCGAGGCGGGCTGCAGCATCGCGAGGGTCTCGCGGATGCGCTGGCTGGCGCGGTCGATCTTGTTGAGGAACAGGAAACGCGGGATCTTCAGCTCCTCCAGCTCGCGCAGGATGATCTGAAGCTGCGGCAGCTTCTTCTCGTCGGCCTCACAGACCACGATTGCAGCGTCGACCGCAGGAAGCGCGGCGCGCATGTCGTGGGCAAACTCGACGGAACCGGGACAATCGAGGAAGGTGTAGCTGTCGCCCATGAAACTCGTGGTCGCGGCAGTCAGCCCGACCGTCATCTTGTGTTGACGGGCCTCTGGCGTGGCGTCGCCGACGGAAGTTCCGGCATCGACGCTGCCGGCGCGCGGGATTGCGCCCGTTCGCGCCAAAATTGCTTCGAGAAGTGTGGTTTTACCGCTTTGGAAAGGGCCCACCAGCGCTATGCACCGTGGACCTCGGGGACTTCTGACGTCTTGTCCCATTTCGCCGCCTCCTTGGTGTGGAGCTCGGCCCATGATTGGGTCGGCAACCGTTGATGCTCTGCCCCTCCCTGAGATTTGGCAAGCATCAAACGTCGCTGCGGTGCGTCGTCGGCAAAATCGCGCCGCTTCGCGCGGCGCGATCACACGCAAAAGTGTTAGCGGCCCGGACGGAGTTCCAGGCTTTCGAGGCCGGCGGCGATGTTGAGGCCGACCTGGCCCTGCACGCTGAGCGGCTGGAGCGCGATTGAATTGTTGGAGCCGCCGACCAGCACGTTGCCGCCAAGGCCAACGCCGACCGAGGCGCTGCCCTGCGCGCCCGCGTAATTGCCGGAGAGATCGCCCGGGCCGAGCCGGTCGACCGGCGCGAACACGCCCCAAGCCAAAGCCGTCTCCTGGGTGATGCCGATGTCGAGACCGACTTTACGGATGGTCGCGACGTAGCGGTCGTCGGGCAAGCCGTCGGCGCGCAGCACGCAGCCGAGATGCGTCACCGATCCCACGATAAAGCCGACACTGGCGCCGCCGCGGCATTCGAGCACGCCGACCCGCGCCATCCGCTGCTGCGCGCTGCCGCTGACGCTAGAGGCAACGAGGCTGGCGACGGCGAGCCCGGCGAGGAGGAGCGAACGGCGCATGAATGTCTCCGGCGATGAGTTTGATGCGAGCAGGAAGGACGCGGCACACGCCGCGCGATTGTCTATGCCACAAGAGTGCTGGCGGTGCCAGATCGGACGCATCTGGAATCGAATTCGCGGAGAGAGGCCCCTCACCCACCCTCTCCCCGTAAGAACGGGGCGAGGGAGTGAGAGAGCCTGCGCCCCTCACGGCACTATTCAACCTCTCCCCGCCCTTCCGCGGGGAGAGGTCGGATCACATCGCAGATGTGATCCGGGTGAGGGGCCGGGCACAACGCCGACCAGAGCAAAAGTCCATTCGACTCCGCCTATCGAAACACGAACAAAAAGGCCCGCACGAAGCGGGCCTTTTCAATTTTGCACTGTCGCGACAAGCCTAACGCAGATTGCCGCAGAAGCGCTGGATGCGCTTGCAGGCGTCTTCGAGGTCCGAGGTCTTGGTCGCGTAGGAGATACGGAAGGCCGGGCCGAGGCCGAAGGCCGAACCCTGCACCACGGCGACGCCTTCGGTCTCCAAGAGCTCGGTGACGAACTGCTCGTCGTTCGAGATCACGTTGCCCGACGGCGCTTTCTTGCCGATGGTGCCGGCGCAGGACGGATAGACGTAGAACGCGCCCTCGGGACGCGGGCACTCGATGCCGCTAGCCTGGTTGAGCATGGAGACGACGAGGTCGCGGCGCTCCTTGAACACCTTGTTGTTGGCCGGAATGAACTCCTGCGGACCGTTCAGCGCCTCGACCGAAGCCCACTGCGCGATCGAGCACGGATTCGAGGTCGACTGCGACTGGATCGTCGCCATCGCCTTGATGAGATGCGCCGGACCGCCGGCATAGCCGATACGCCAGCCAGTCATGCAATAGGCCTTGGAGACGCCGTTCACGGTGAGCGTGCGGTCGTAGAGGCCGGGCTCGACCTGCGCAACGGTGGTGAACTGGAAGTCGTCATAGACGAGGTGCTCGTACATGTCGTCGGTCATCACCCAGACATCCGGATGCTTCATCAGCACGTCGGTGAGCGCCTTCAGTTCCGACTTCGTGTAGGCGGCTCCCGTCGGGTTCGACGGCGAGCACAGGATGACCCATTTGGTCTTCGGCGTGATCGCACGCTCAAGCGCCTCCGCCTGCAGCTTGAAACCGGTTCCGGCGGGGCAGACCACCGGCACCGGCTCACCACCGGCCAGCGCGACCATTTCGGGGTAGCTGACCCAGTACGGTGCGGGAATGATCACCTCGTCGCCCGGATTGATGGTCGCCATCAGCGCGTTGTAGAGCACCTGCTTGCCGCCGGTGCCGACGATGATCTGGTTCGGCTTGTAGGAAACGCCGTTCTCGCGCTGAAACTTGGCGATGATGGCTTCCTTCAGCTCAGGGATGCCGTCGACCGCGGTGTACTTGGTCTTGCCGGCCTCGATGGCGCGGATCGCCGCCAGCTTGATGTTGGCGGGCGTGTCGAAATCGGGCTCGCCGGCGCCGAGGCCAATGACGTTGCGCCCCGCCGCTTTCAGCGCGCGTGCTTTATCCGTGACCGCGATGGTCGCGGACGGCTTCACACGGTCGAGCGCAGCGGCAAGGAAGGACATCATCATCTCCTGGCGAGCGTCGTGAAGCCTTTCGCCTCACGACTATGATTGTGGGAATGCGTCACCCTAAGACGTGTGCCGCTGCGCCGCAAGAAACTTCGGCCCGATCCCGGAAAAGTTTACGAATTTCGAGCGGCTTGAGGTGCGATCTCCCGTAATATTCCGCAACTTTGCCGCTCAAATTCCTCATATCCGGCAAGGCCTGTCCTCGGAGCAATTTTGCCTGCGCGTGGGGAGGTTTTGCACCGTCATGGCCGGGCTTGTCCCGGCCATCCACGTCTTGCCACACGGCGCGAAGAACGTGGATGCCCGGGACAATGCCCGGGAATGACGGCATACTGATTTCGTGAGAGCGCCCTAATCGCTACGCTGTTTACACCAATGCACGACAGAGTATCTCCCGGCGTTGACGCAAGCGTGAACTGAATTGCATCGTCGCGCGGAAATGATCTTCCGCAGCATTGCAGTGCGGTAGGGTTTTCGAGTTTTTCTATTGGCTGGCTCTTGCGGCGGATTCGCATCGGCATCATTGTTTAGCCGCCTCGCGGGGCAACGAGCGCCGCGTCTTCTTGTCCTCGGATTCGAACCCCAGAATGTACAAGCTCTATTCGATGCAACGCTCGGGCAACAGCTACAAGGTCCGCCTTGCGCTGGCGCTGCTCAACCTGCCTTACGAAGCGGTGGAGGTGGACATTCTGCGCGGCGAGAGCCGCACGCCGGACTTTCTGAGCAAGAACCCCTCGGGGCAGGTGCCGCTGCTCGAAGTCGGTGAGGACCGCTATCTCGCCGAGTCCAATGCCATCCTCTGGTACCTTGCCGTTGGCACGCCGCTCGCACCGGAGAACCGCATCGACCGCGCCGAGGCGTTGCAATGGATGTTCTTCGAGCAGCACGCGCTCGAGCCGAACATCGGCGCGGCCTATTTCTGGCTGTCGCTGGTCAAGGGGGGCCGCGACCTCCAGACCCATTCGCTGGAGGACTGGATGGAGCGCGGCTATGGCGCGCTCCAGGTGATGGAGAACCATCTCAAGACCTGCGCCTATTTCGCCGCGCGCCAGCTCACGGTCGCCGACATCGCGCTGTACGGCTACACCCATCTCGCCGACCGCTGCGACTTCGATCTGTCGACCTTCCCGGCGATCCGGGACTGGCTGAAGCGCGTCGAAGCCACGCCCGGCTTCGTGACGATGGAATGGCGCCCGGCCGACATCGACGACCCCGCCAGCATCGCGGCGGGCGCCTGACGGCGCCACCCGCTCCCGCGAATAACGGGCATAAGGGCCATCCTTGCCGCAATCCCGCCACTTTCAGCGCGATCGCCGCCGCAATATTGCCGGTTGAAACTGTGAATTTCTGGAAATCGCGGGTGATTCGCTCGCGTGTTGAAGGATTTAGACCATGATGCGGACGTCCGGCACGGCAGGCTTTCAGAGCCCATCCGCTACCGTTGCGTCTTCCCGGCTCACCCATGCGGTTGCGGCCTCGCTCGCCGTCGCCGCGCTCTCGCTGTGCCTGATCGTCACCCTGACGGTGCTGTCGACCAAGGCGACCATGGCGATGGGCCTGCCGGTCTGATTCCCGTTTCATCCTGGACCAGCCTTCAGGGCGCCGCGTGGCCCAGCGCCGACCGGCATTGCGACAGGACGTCGATGAAATCACCTGTGATAGTCGTTGCAATCACCCTGACTGCGGCCATCCTGGTCGCGGCATCGCTGCTGATCATCGTCGGCACGCGCAAGGGCGCGGGGACGTCGACGCTGAATGCGCCGACGCTGCAACAGCGCGTCAAGCACGCGCACATGGTCTAAAATCATCCGAAAACCCTCCGCTTGCACGCAAGCGCACCTTAAGCACGCCGCGCGAAATCGCATCGTCGTCGCGCAACAATCAGTCAGTGTGGCGGCGTTGCCTCGTTCTGGAGGAGGGAGACTGGTCCATGCGGTTCGGATGGCGTGCGATCTCCGGTCCGGCGCTGACGGCAGCAGCCCTGCTGCTGGCAATGCTTTTCGACCGCGTTATCCCCACGCCCTCGCCCGCGCCGCTGTTCGTCTGTATCGTGGCTCTCGCCGGCGCGCTCGCAGGTCTCGCCTCCGCCATGACGACCGCGGTTGTCGCGGTGATCGGCACGGCGCTGTTCTTCCTCCACCACCACGGCGTATCCGGCTATGGCCCCGCCGATCTGGTCCGGCTCGGCCTCCTGGCCATCACGGCTGCCGGCACCGCCGGCATCACCGGCCTGATGCGCGAGCGGCTGCTCGGCACGTTCGCAGCCGAGCGCCGGAGCCACGCCACGGCCGCGCGGCTGTCGGCCGCGCTCGACCAAGTCGATATCGGCATCGTGCTGCTCGATGCCGAGACCCGGGCCGAATTCATCAACCGCGCGTTCCGCGATTATTTTGCGGTACCGGACGAGGTCGCCGACGGCAAGCCGCCCTTCATCGCACTGATGTATCATGGCCGCGACACCGGCGCGTTCGAGCTGCCCGAGGACGAGCTCGGCACCTTCATCGCGCAGCGCATGGAGATGGTGCGGGTCGGCGATGCCACGCCGATCAACATCAAATTGCGCAACGGCGAGGTGCTGCGCTTCGTCTGCACCGCGCTGCCCGACGGCGGGCGGATGCTGAGCTACACCCCGGTGACCGACCTCGTGCGCCACACCGATGCGCCCTCGCGCGCCGACTACTATCGTTCGCTGCGCGACCCCGGAAACCGCGGGCTGATCCGGTATCTGCGCATCGCGGAGTGATGCGACTGCGCCGTGCGCTCATCGTGTGCCGGTGCTTGCGGAAGCAGCCCCTCACGCCACCCTCTCGCCGTAAGAACGGGACGAGGGAGTGAGAGAGCGGTGCGTCCCTCACTCAGGACATCGCATGCTGCGCGTCTTAACCTCTCCCCGCTCTTCTACGGAGAGAGGTCGGATCGCTCCGGCGATACGAAGCATCGTTCGGCGCGATCCGGTGAGGGGTATGGGCACACTGTTGCCATGACTGCATATCGATCCAACTGTTGAGACAATTGATCGCCTCGCCCTTCATCACGTATGAAGGATCCTTCACTGATCGTGGAATTCTCACATGTCCCTCATCATTCGCGCCGTCACCAAGCAGGACTACGATCAATGGCTGCCGCTGTGGGACGGCTACAACGCATTTTACGGTCGCTCCGGCCCGACCGCGCTCGCGCCCGAGATCACGCGCATGACGTGGCAGCGCTTCTTCGATGCCTATGAGCCGATGCACGCGCTGGTCGCCGAGGACGGCGGCCGCTTGCTCGGGCTGACGCATTATCTGTTTCATCGCAGCACCACCGCGATCGAGCCGTCCTGCTATCTGCAGGACCTGTTCACGCTCGAGGCCGCGCGCGGCAAGGGTGTCGGCTCGGCGCTGATCCATGGCGTCTATGAGCGGGCAAAACTGGCGGGATCGCCGCGCGTCTACTGGCAGACGCATGAGACCAATCTCACGGCGCAGCGCCTGTACGACAAGATCGCGGAGCGATCCGGCTTCATCGTCTATCGCAAGATCTTCTGAATCCGGCGCGCTGGAGCCCTGTGGATAACTCCACCTGTCACCCGCGCGTTACATAGCAAGGTTACGCTGGCCTTGCGTCTGGTCAGGCCCCCGTCACCGATCAAGCGCCCCAAGCGGTCCCCGTCAGTCGCCGCGTCTGACAGGGGCCGCATTTTTTTGCGGCAGCGTCACTTCGCGCCGCGCCCCACGGTCTGCATCACCTCAAAACCTTCGAACTGGGGATGGCCGAGATAAAGCGGCTTGTTGTCGCCCGCCCGGTGATGCGCCGCGCGAAACGCCTCCGACTTGGTCCAGGCCTCGAAGGCTGCGTGGTTCGCCCACACGGTATGCGAAGCATATAGCGTGTGGTCCTCGGCTTCCGGCCCGCGCAGCAGATGGAATTCGATGAAGCCGGGCACCTTGTCGAGATGGGTGTCGCGCGTGAGCCAGACCTGCTCGAAGGCAGACTCGGAGCCCTTGGCGACGCGGAAGCGGTTCATGGCGATGTACATGCGGGAGGTCTCCTGGTGTTCGGCTCATCATGTCGTCATTCCGGGACGCGCCGCAAGGCGCGGGCCCGGAATCCTTTTTGCGGCAAAACCCGTGGATGAATGGATTCTCAGATGCGCAATTGCGCATCATAGTTCGCGCTTTCGCGCGCCCCGGAATGACGGCTTAAACGACCAGCCCCTTCACTGGCTTCACGGCCGCGCTGTCCGGAAACACCGTCTCCGCGAGCACGCGATCGGACAAGCCGAACTGGTCCTGCAGCACGCCTTTGATCACGGAGCGCAAGTCCGTGGTCGGCTTGAGGTCGCGGCCCTCGTACAAGTTCGCTAGCTTGAGGCCCGGCCAATCTGAGATGACGCGGCCGCCTTTCACGGCGCCGCCGGCGAGCAGTGCGACCGTAGCCGTGCCGTGATCGGTGCCGTCGGTGCCGTTGATGCGCGCGGTGCGGCCGAACTCGGTGGCGACGACCACGACGGTGTCGCGCCAGCGATTGCCCAAGCCGCTTTCGAATTCGGCGAGCGCGCCATCGAGCCCGCCGAGCAGGAAGGCGAGACGCCCCACAGGGCCGCCCTCATTGGCATGCGTGTCCCAGCCGTCGAAGGCGAGCGCGGCGATGCGCGGACCGTCATCGGCCGCCATCAGCTTGGCGGCGCCGCGCGCCACTTGGCGCATCTGTGCGACGGCGTTGCCGCGCGTCGCCTTCATGTCGTCGCCGGCAGCGAGCTTGTCGAGCTGAAGGCCTTGCGACAGCGCCATCGCCAGTGCGGGATCGCGGTGGCGATAAAGCTCGACGAGCCGCATCGCGGTGTCGTCATCCGCCTGCGGCAGCGCCACCGGCGCCCAGCCGACGGTCGGTGCATTGCCACGCAGCACCAGCGGCGTGGTCGGGCCGACCGCAAGACCGCTCGACACCCGCTCACCGCGCGGCAGCGCTTCCAGCGCGCGGTTGAGCCAACCGGACTGCACGCGGCCGGGACCGGCATAGCCGCTTTCGAGCACGTCCTGACCGTCGAAATGCGAGCGGTCGCGATAGGGCGTCGCCACCGCATGGATCACCGCGGCATGCCCATCCCTGTAGATGCGCGCAAACTCCGGCATCGCCGGATGCAATGCGAAGAACGAGTCGAGCATGATCGCGGGATGCGGACCATCCGCGGTGAGCGCGATCGATCCGTGCAGGCCGGCGTAATCAGGATCGCCGATCGGCGCGACGGTCGAGAGCCCGTCCAGCGCGCCGCGCAGGATCACCACGATCAATCGCGGATCGCGCCCGTCGGCCGCGTGGGCGAATTTCGGCAGGTAAGCCCAGGCTGCAAAGGAGGCGCCGCCGAGCAGGAGGCTACGGCGCGACGTGAGGAGCCGGTTCTCGACGCAGTCGATCATCATCATCTCCTCTGCATTTCCGGCGACATCAACAGCAGCGCCAGCGCCTGCGGTCGGGACTCCGCGCGCTCGATGGTGCGACGCGTTTCGATCGATGCCGCGTCGGCCGCGGCGAACTCCAGCAGGTCGAGCGGATCGATGTTGTTGCCGAGGCGCGCGCCGATCTGCGCCGCGATGTCGAGCCTGAGCTTGATGCCTTCAGGCGCGGCCCAGGCGGCGCTGGTGTCGGGGAAGCCGTTGGGGCCCGGCGGTGACCATAGCGGCTGGCCGAGCAGGTTGAGACTGTTGAGATATACCCCGGGATCGTCCGGCACGCGCGCGAGCAGACGGCCGCTCGCGACCAGGAAATCGTAAGGCGAGCGCAGCTTGGTGAGCGGCGCGCGCCAAGCCTCGTCGGAATCGACGAGCGTGGTCGCCATCGCCTTGAGATCGCCGTCGGTCCTGACGAAGACGTCGCGCAGCCGCGCAACGAGCGCCGGCGGCGGATCATCTGCGACGAAGTGACGGACGAATTTGGTGGCGATGAAATTCGCGGTCGACGGATGTCGCGCGAGGTCGGCGAGCGCGGCTTCGCCCTGCGCGAGCCCGGTGGCCTCGTAGGTCTTGCCGAGCAGGACTTGCGGCCCGGGCTGATGCGCATTGACGTTGAAGACGAAGGAGCCGGGGACCCCCAACTGCCCCTGCCTTCCGGCAAACGTCCAGCCGGTGATGATGCGTGCGAGCGAGGTGACGTCGCCTTGTGTATAGCCGCCGCCGACGCCGAGCGTATGCAGCTCCATGATCTCGCGCGCGAGATTTTCGTTGAGCCCGCGCTTGCGGTTTTGGCCCGCCCGCGAATCCGGCCCCAGCGATTGCTGGTTGTCCAGGAAGAACAGCATCGCCGGATGCTGCTCGACCGCCCTCAGCATGTCGGCGAAACGCCCGAGCACGTGCGGCCTGATCGCCTCGCGCTCGAACGCGCCGGCCCAGATCCGCGCCAGCTCGCCCTTGCTGGCGGAGATGCAGAAATGGTTGGACCAGAACACGACGAGCCGCTCGGTGAGGCCGCAGTCGACCAGTGTCGCGCGCTGCAGGCGCGCCAGCACCTCGGCGCGAAAGGTTTTCTGGATCACGTTGAGCGGCTGCGGCGCGGGCTTTGCGGCAGGCGGCGCGGCGTTCGGCTGCATGGTCTCGGGCCTGACCGGCGCATCAGCGGGCTTGGCATCGGCCATCTGGCCGGTGATCTCCGCCGCTGCGTTCAGCGAGAGATTGCGGCGCAGGGCGGGCTTCTGATCGGCAGGCGGTTGTGCCGGCGTTTCGGCGGGCGCGGCGGCCTTGGCGGCCTCACGCGCCTGCTTGACCTGGTCCTGATAGGCAAACACGGCCTGGCCGAGCTGCGGCGTCGATTGCAGGCCCGGCGCTTCTAGCAGCACGCCGTTGGGACGCGCGAGCTCCGCCTTCACGAAGCCGCGCGGATCGGATGCTGCGTTGATGAGATCGCCCGATGCACCGCCGCGGGCGCCGAAGCCGAAGCGGTTGAGCGCGATAAGGGCGGCTTGCGAATCGCGGGCCATCGGTCTGTCCTTCGCGCGTTGGGAGCCGCTTTCCTGATACGGGCGCGGCGCGTAATATACCGCAGCGACAGATGAACCCGACATGAAAATGACGGCGAAGCTTCGGCGTAAATCATGACAAATCCGAAAGAATCCGCGTTGCAGGAACCACGCCGCCTGGCCTGCTCCCGCTGCGGCACCGAGTTCGGCTGCGAGCTCTCGGGCAATTGCTGGTGCGCGGAGGAGACGGCACGGCTGCCGATGCCGATTGAGGGGCAGGATTGTTTGTGCCAGGAGTGCTTGCGGAAGGCGGCGGCAGAGGCCGCGCGTAGCCCGGATGGAGCGCAAGCGTAATCCGGGAATCGCTGGGCAAGATTCCCGGATTGCACTTCGCTCCATCCGGGCCGAAGGTTACACTTCATACCCCGGCGATTTGCGCGCCATGCCGTCGAACGCATTCAGCAGTTTTTCGCGCCAGGCATAGACCGGATCATCCGATTCGAGCAGCTTGAACGGACTGACGACGCGCGCCCATTGGAAACCGCCGAACACGATGTAGTCGGCGTAGTTCGGCGCATCCCCGCCGATGAAGGGTTGCGTCTTCAACGTCTGGCGCATCACCTCCAGCGACTTGCGGAACGCGATTACGCCGGCATCGCGGCTCGCCATGATCTCCTCGAGAGACTTGCCGCCGAAGCGCGCCTCGCGGGACTTGCGGAAATACGCGGCATCGACCTCAGCCAAATTCTTCGGGATATCGGCGATGATGAGCGGAAAGATGCCGCCGACGATGGCGATGTCGCCGAAGGCATTGATCATGCGCGCCATCGCGCGGCCGCCCTCGCCGCCGAACAGCGACGGGCGATCCGGGAAATTGTCTTCGAGATAGGTCGCGATGGTCCAGGAATCGACCACGGGCTTGTCATCGTGCAACAGCACCGGGACCTTCTCCGAGCCGTGCGGGGCAAGCACGCTCTTCTCGGTGAAGCGCCAGGGCAGCGATTCCGCCGATAGTCCCTTATGCGCCAGGGCCATCCGCGTGCGCCAGCAATACGGGCTGAAGGGACGCGAGGGATCGGTGCCGACGAGTTCGAACAATCTGAGTGACATGCAAGCTGTCTCCACACGCTCCGTCATTGCGAGGAGCTCTTGCGACGAAGCAATCCAGACTGCTGCCGCGAAAGACATTCTGGATTGCTTCGCTTACGCTCGCAATGACGATGTGGAAGCAGTCGTGAAAGTCACCGCCCGTTGGTGCGCAGCAGCCTCTCGCCGTCCTTGGTTACCGCGATCACCAGCCCGAGGCCGGCAACCGTCTCGCGGGCGACGTAGCCGCGGTCGGCGGCGTCCTCCCAGATGGTGAGGCGCGGGCACGAGGTCTTCCAGGTTGCGATCACCTCGGCATAGGCGCGCGGCTCGCGGGCCACCCATTCGACGAAGTCCAGCACCAGCGGATCGGCAGCCTCGCTCATTGCAAACCTCCCTTGTCGAAGGCGGCCAGAACCGGCGCACGAAGCAACAGCCAGCCGCCATGGGCGATGTAGTAGCAGGCAATGGTGGTGATCAGCTTGTTGGACCAGGCGATGAACTGCTGGTCGGTCATCGCTTCCAGGATGCGCCGCGCCAGCGTGGTGCCGAGCATCGAGGCGGCAATCGCGACGCCGGCGAGCACGGGATCGAGGCTCGCCGCCTGATCGATGATGCTGCCGAAATAGACCAGCTTGGTGAAATGGCTGACGAGCTGGCACATCGCTTTCGTCGCCACCTTCTCGCGCCGGCCGAAATCGCCGCCGAGGAAGAAGGTGTCGAGCAGTGGGCCGGAGACGCCGGTCATCAGCATCAGCCCCATGCAGATCGTGCCATAGACCGTGCCCTGCCAGAGCCGGTCCGGATCCGCCTTGATGTTCGCGGGCAAGAGCCGCGCCATGAACGGGGTGATACCGAGTAACAGCAGCGCCGTCGGCTTGTCCGGCACGTAGCGGGTGAGCGACCAGGCGGCGAGCGCGACGGCGGCGCCGACCATATAGTTCGCGACCGGCCGCCAGCGGATATGCGCCCGCCACAGGAACGCGCGCCAGCCGTTCGAGGCCATCTGCGTGATCGCATGCAGCACCATGGCGGTCGGCAGCGGCATCAGGGCCAGCAGCACGCCGATCAGGATCAGCCCGCCCGCCATGCCGAACAGCCCCGACAGGAACGCGGTGGCGACCATCAGCAAACCGAGGGCAGCGATCATGATGGGCGTCACGAGGGTATCTCCTGATAGGCGAGTGAGGGACGCAAACTGCTTCACTCCCTCGCCCCGTTGTTACGGGGAGAGGGTGGGGTGAGGGGCCGCGTCCGCAATCACGGTGATAGTTGGACTCGCGGAGAGTCCCCCTCACCCGGATTGCATCTTCGATGCAATCCGGCCTCTCCCCGCAGGCGGGGAGAGGCGAAGGCAGCGGCGCCTCCCGGTAAATCAACTTGAAATTACTCTCATTCTTCTGCCTCGCTTGCTCCCCCTTCGCAAACTGAGTTATCTTGCCCTGGCATCAGCTTTCCTGAGGGTGGATCATTTGCGGCGGCTGTTGTTTCTCAACGGCATCAAGGCGTTCGAGGCGGCGGCGCGGACCGGCAGCTTTGCTGCGGCCGGGCTGGAGCTGAGCGTTTCGGCGGCCGCCGTCAGCCGCATGGTGCACCTGCTGGAGGAGCGGCTCGGCGTCGCGCTGTTCGAGCGCAAGGCCAACCGCCTGGTGCTGACGCAGGCCGGCCGCGCCTATCAGGGCGGACTGACCCCGATCTTCGATGCGCTGGCGAGCCTCACCGCACAGGTGACGGCACCTGCCAGCGTGCGCGTGCTCACCATCGGTGTCGGCCACACCTTTGCGATGCGCTGGCTGATCCCGCGCCTGTCGGAGTTTCGCAGCGAGGAGCCCGACATCGAGGTGCGCTTCACCACCGGCGGCGCCGCGGTGCCGTTCGGCGAGGACTGGAGCTGCGGCATCAAGCTCGGCACCGGCGACTGGCCCGGCCTCGTCGCCGAGCCGCTGTTCGCCGGCGATCTCACCCCCGTCTGCGTGCCCCGCCTCGCGGGCGGCCTGAAGCGTCCGGCCGATTTGAAGGGACCAAGCCTGATCCGCGTCGCGCACTCACCCGAGGACTGGCCAATCTGGCTGAAGGCCGCAGGCGCTGCGCGGATCAACGCGCGTGGGCCCGAGTTCCAGTTCTACGGCCAAGCGCTCCAGGCCGCCGCCGACGGGCTCGGCATCGCCATGGGCATCCGCCCCTATATCGACGACGATCTCGCTGCCGGCCGGCTGGTGGCGCCATTCGACCTCTCGGTGCCCAAGGGCATGCGCTGGTACCTGCTCTATCGCAGCTTTCAGACCGAACAGCGCGACTTTGCCGCCTTCCGCCGCTGGATCATGCGGGCGGCGTCGGAACCCGCCGCCCGCCCGCGGCGGATCGGCCGCACCGCGGCGCGGACCTGAAGCCTCTTCGATAAGCCCTGGGGCAAAAAAGCCGACCACGTGTGAACGGCTTCACATCCCAGAATCCGCAAACGTGGTCCCCTGACCCTCCGAAAAGAAACGTGGGACCTACACTATGACGACCCTTTACGACGGCTTTGACATCGAATCCTTCGAAGCTGGCAAGGGGCTGTGGCACGCGCGAATCCGGCGTGCCGATTTCAGCCCGGTGGCCATCGACGGCGTGCTGTTTCCTGCCATGGAAGTCGGCTTCGCCTGGCCCGATCGCGATGCCGCGATTGCCGATGCCAAGCACCACATCGATCGCTTCCGCCGGCGGGCCGACAGCGACGAATAGACCAACGGGTCCGCGGGCGGACCAGAGACAGGGCGGCGCAAGGGGAAAACCGGTCATGTCCATCATCGAAATCAACGCAGCGCGGCCGCGGATCTACGCCCGCGCGGTGCTGTCCAACTGCCCGGAATGCGACGGCGATCTCGCGGTGCTCCGCGTGATCGGCGGCCGCGCCGGATGCGAGTACTGGACCATGCGCTGCACCGATTGCGGCGGCATCCATCTCGACATCCTCGAGCCGGATGTCACGGCCGGGAACGACGAGGGGCCGCTGCCGGCATGAGGCGGTCCAGGCAACCGCACAGGCAGGTTACTTTCTAAGGTCAACGCTCGCGAAACAGCTCCGGCGCGCCTTGTACCTCAGTAAGATCGATCTCCAGCATCGTCCCATCATGCTCGATCAATATCCCGACGGTGAAGGCGCCGTACGCCCAGAGCTTCAGAACAGCCTTGCCGTTGCGGGCGGGCTCTCTGCACACGGACTGCGCGAATGAATCGTGAAGATGGAATACGACGTCGCCTGAAAGCACCTTGTGCTCGCTGCGGACCGCGGACACCGTCAGGGTAATCCTGAACCAGTCGGTGTCGCTTTCAGCGACGCGCGCGGTAACTCTCCAACCATTATTCGTGCTCTTTCCGCCCCATTGGCCTTTTTGCGGATCTCTCGGATTGATCCGGGGACTCGGCGACATCGCGCCGACCCTTGCTTTGCTCTTGGCGAGCGTGCCAGCGCGCGCCGTGCCAGCCGAGGAGCTCACGACCGGCGCCTCGGGCAACAGTGCAGTCGCTCGATAACTCTGAATAGCTATCAGACGCCTCGACAATCCGTCGAGGTCAGCCATGATCGCCGCATGATGGACGCCGCTCGCGTCCAGCTTTCTGCGGAAATCGGCCTTGCACTCCTTGCCAATCACGATCTGCTGCATGTCCTCGCTTTGGTAGGGTTGATCGGGCTTCGGATGAACGGTGAAGAGCCCACGCTGCGATACCAGACGCGGTGTGACGTAACCCGGATAAAAGAAAGCAACGTCCGTCACGCCGAAGGGAGATTGTTGTTCGAGGTCGCCGGGCTTAACTTCCTCCGGCCGGCGGATGATATAGAGGCCGGCATCTTCTTCGTCATTTCCCCACACGGCGAAGAACAACGACACGGAGGGTGATTCCGACCAATCCAGCAGACGCGTCGGCACACCATGATGTTGTGCAAGTGCAAGCCACTCCCAGTTGCTGGCGGGCCGGACCGGCAGGAACGGCAACGCTTCGCGCTTGAATTGGTTGAACAAGGCCTGCTCGCGCGCCTCCGAATATTCGTAGCCCTCGCGTTGGCGGCCCACGGAGGTCACGAGAGGAAACCGCACCGAGGCAACGCCACGAAAGAGGTAGTTGCCGTCCAGATAGCGCTCGATGTGATTCTGGAACTCGTTCCAGCTCCGAACGCGCCGCCGGTCCCAAGGGCGCTTGTCAACCAGCTCGTGCGTAAGCTTGTCGGTCTGCTCGCTCGAAACACGAGCCTTGGCTTGCCGTGCCATCAGCTTCTCCTGAAAACATCAATGTAAAATCACACTGCAAATGCCGTAGACGGTCTTGGACGTCCGGACGCGCGGCAACAGCCCCGCTCCGCGTCCTTCATCGCGCCAATTGCGCTGCCTTGTTGGAGACCTGAAAGGCGCCGACAGGTGTGCTCGGCTGAGGCCTGTCGTTCGGCGCCGCAGCCTGTACGGGGGGCGTCGTCGGTGCCCGTGTCGCACCGCGCAAATTGGTCAAGTTGACGACGACGTCGTACCAGAATGGCGAACCCAGTCCGATCAGCAGACCGCCCAGGATCAAGTAAATCCAGGCGCGTGGGACGGTCGGCACCCCGAACCAGATATCCTTGTACTGCGTGCCTTGCGCACCCTTGTAACCCGGGTCGTCGGCGGCGCAGGCATGCATGAGTTTCCCAAACCCTTCGCTCTCCTTGGTTTCCTTGTTGAGGCAACTCCAGACAAGAATATACATGCCCGCGTCTTTGATCCGTTCGGGCGTCCAGCCCAGCGGTACACCGAGGTCGGAGAACTGCGTGGCGGTCGTCGTGACATGGCTCAGCGCGTCGTTCCAGGTCCTTTTCAGTTGCTCAACCTGCTCCTTCGCGTCCGGCGGCGGCGTGACTTTCTCATTGGCAAGATTTGCCAATGCCTGAGCAGCGTCAGCGCTCGCTTTATATTGCGCGGTTACGGCCTGCGCCTGCTCGATGACCTTCGCCCGCGCATTTGGATCCCGCAGATAGGTCTTGAACAAATCGACTGCGTCGACATGCACGACGAAGGCGAGCACGATCGCGATCGCGACCGACATCATGCGTGCGCGACCCTGGAAATAGACGCCGGCATCCTTGCCGAAGCCTTCAAACTTCTGAGCGATGTCCTTCAGCACGACATCGACGGCGTCGGCCGCGCTTGCACCCGCCGCCGTGGCCGCGGCGTCCACATTGGCCTTGATCTCCATCCCAACCTCAGCGCTGCCGAGGCGCTCCATGAAGTCGACGAGCGACAGCTCGGTCACTCGACGGCCGCCCCATAGATTGCCGAGGCGAAGCGACGGCTTCGTTGCGTTCTCGGGCGGCTTCGACACCAGAGTTGGGTCCGGGGGCAACCCGACCGGGACACGGTTGGCCGTCATCCGCTCGATGAAGGCGCTCCGCAAGGTGTCCATCACATGCATGGGTGTGACGTCTGCCACCTGTATCTTCTTCAGACCGGCCAGTTTCGTGAGATAGGCCTGGTCAGCGAGCTTCGATGCTGCCAGGGGAGCCAGATATTTCGAAAGAACCTGATCGAACAGCTGGCCCAGCATGTACTGAAGGCCGCGCTCCCGCAGCTTCAAGGTGCGATGCACGACCTCGACCAGCGACGAGCAGACCAGCGACAGAGCGAGCATGGTGATCGCGAAAGCGAGCGCGGCTTCAATGAGCGGCATGGCGACCCTTCCCCCAAAGGTTCCGCACTCATACAATCATGAGATGTTTCGTTTGGCAACCGCGCCCACAAGATGAAGCTCGGCACGAAGACGTGCGAGTCTCACTTGCGCAAGCTTCACCGCGCCACCCGGAGTTCGCGCCCCGAGCGCTTCGGACGGGGCGGCGTGCTGCCCCGACCCGGTCGAACCGCCCTCCGTCAGTGCTGCCAACCTGCTGTCAGCAGCCTGCATAGCAACGGGCATTCGCCCTTTATCGCGGGGCGGACTCGTCCCATATTCGCCCCATGGCGAAGAAACCTGCATCTCCCGAAAAATCCGGCAAATCCCCCAAATCCAAAGCACATCGGCCCGACGTGCAGCCGATCGGGCCGGCGCTGGCCGAATTGCTCAATCCCGCGATCAATCGCGGCGATGCCGGGCTTGGATCGGGCACTGGGCTGCAGCCACCGCCGGACAATTCGCGCGACCGTCGCGCCGGCGGCGAGGCTGCGGCGCATCGCGCGCGCGCTTCGACGCCGAAGGACTTCCCCAGCGACCGCCCGGCAGGACTGGAGGAGGCACCGCAGGCCAATTACGGCACCGCGGCCACGATCCCGACACTCGATCCGGAACTGGCGCGGCAGCTCGGACTGCCGACCGAGGAGGACGATGCCGAGGCGCTGGCGCGTCCGCCGCGTTCCAAGATGGAGGCGCTCGGCGTCAAGGCGACCGCCGACGCACTGGAATCGCTGATCCGCGAGGGCCGCCCGGAGTTCCGCAAGGACGACGGCTCCATGAAGGTGTGGACGCCGCACCGGCCGCCGCGCCCGGAAAAGTCCGAAGGCGGCGTCCGCTTCGAGATCAAGTCGTCCTATGAACCCAAAGGCGACCAGCCGACGGCGATCGCCGAGCTGGTCGAGGGCGTCAACCGCAACGACCGTTCGCAGGTGCTGCTCGGCGTCACCGGCTCGGGCAAGACCTACACCATGGCCAAGGTGATCGAGGCGACACAGCGCCCGGCGCTGATCTTGGCGCCGAACAAGACGCTGGCCGCCCAGCTCTATGGCGAGTTCAAGAATTTCTTTCCGGACAACGCGGTCGAGTATTTCGTCTCGTACTACGACTACTACCAGCCGGAAGCGTATGTGCCTCGGACGGACACGTACATCGAGAAGGACTCGTCCATCAACGAGCAGATCGACCGCATGCGCCATTCGGCGACGCGCGCGCTGCTGGAGCGCGATGACGTCATCATCGTCGCCTCGGTGTCCTGCATCTACGGTATCGGCTCGGTCGAGACCTACACGGCGATGACGTTCGCGCTGAAGAAGGGCGAGCGCATCGACCAGCGCCAGCTCATCGCGGACCTCGTCGCGCTGCAGTACAAGCGCACCCAGGCCGATTTCACCCGCGGCACGTTTCGCGTGCGCGGCGACGTCATCGATATCTTTCCGGCGCACTATGAGGACCGCGCCTGGCGCGTGAACCTGTTCGGCGACACCATCGAGACTATCGAGGAGTTCGATCCGCTCACCGGCCACAAGCAGGACGAGCTCGAATTCATCAAGATGTACGCCAACTCGCACTATGTGACGCCGCGCCCGACGTTGGTGCAGGCGATCAAGTCGATCAAGTTCGAATTGAAGCAGCGGCTCGATCAGCTCAATAATCAGGGGCGCCTCCTTGAAGCGCAGCGGCTGGAGCAGCGCACCACCTTCGACCTCGAGATGATGGAGGCGACGGGAAGCTGCGCCGGCATCGAGAACTATTCGCGTTATCTGACCGGGCGCCGGCCCGGCGAGCCGCCGCCGACGCTGTTCGAATACGTGCCCGATAACGCGCTGATCTTCGCCGACGAGAGCCACGTCACCATCCCGCAGATCGGCGCCATGTTCCGCGGCGACTTCCGCCGCAAGGCGACGCTGGCCGAATACGGCTTCCGCCTGCCCTCCTGCATGGACAACCGCCCGCTCCGCTTCGAGGAGTGGGACATGATGCGACCGCAGACCATCGCCGTGTCGGCGACGCCGAGCGGCTGGGAGCTGAACGAGAGCGGCGGCGTGTTCGTCGAGCAGGTCATTCGCCCCACCGGACTTATTGATCCTCCCGTTGATATTCGCCCGGCCCGCACGCAAGTGGACGATCTCGTCGGCGAGGTCCGCGCCACCGCGCAAGCCGGCTATCGCTCACTGATCACGGTGCTGACCAAGCGCATGGCTGAGGACCTCACCGAATATCTGCATGAGCAGGGCATTCGCGTCCGCTACATGCACAGCGATATCGACACCATCGAGCGCATCGAGATCATCCGCGACTTGCGCTTGGGCGCGTTCGACGCGCTGGTCGGCATCAACCTCCTGCGCGAAGGCCTCGACATCCCCGAATGCGCGCTGGTCGCAATTTTGGATGCCGACAAGGAAGGCTTTCTGCGCAGCGAGACTTCGCTGATCCAGACCATCGGCCGCGCCGCGCGCAACGTCGACGGCAAGGTAATCCTCTATGCCGACCAGATGACGGGATCGATGGAGCGCGCCATCGCCGAGACCAACCGCCGCCGCGAGAAGCAGGTCGAGTACAACACCGCCAACGGCATCACGCCGGAGAGCGTCAAGAAGCAGATCGGCGACATCCTCAACTCGGTCTACGAGCGCGACCACGTGCTGGTCGAGGTCGGCGGCCACGACATGACCGACGACGTCATCTCGATCGGCCACAACTTTGAAGCCGTGCTCGCCGATCTCGAAACAAGGATGCGCGAGGCCGCCGCCGATCTGAACTTCGAGGAAGCCGCGCGCCTGCGCGACGAGGTCAAGCGCCTGCGCGCCACCGAGCTCGCCGTGGTGGACGACCCCACCGCCAAGCAGCGCGCGGTGCAGAGCAGGGCCGGCGCCTATGCCGGCACGAAGAAGTACGGCGACGCCGCCAACCTCCCCGTCAGCGCGATGAAGAACAAGAGCGCCGCAACGGCGCTCAAGGCCGGCGGCGGCAAGGGCTCCCGCGTGCACAAGCCGCATCTCGACGAGATGCACGGCCCGGAATCGCTGCCGTATCGCGAGAGCCGCGCGCTGCCGTCAAAGCCGTTCGGCAGCACCAGCCGGATCATCCAGCCGACGGACTCACGGCAGTCGGGGCCGGAGTTCGGGCCTGCACCGAAGTCGACGGGCGGCGCGCCGGGAAGGCGCGGGGGGTGGAAGAAGAGGTAGGGACTGCAACGCTTCATCCTGCCCTTCGTGGTTATGGATTCCGGGCTCGCCGCTTTGCGGCGCCCCGGAATGACGAGGAAGAGATTTTCCTTTCACCCCACGCTCGCCGTCACCACGGCCATTACCGACAGCAGAAGCACGATGGTGACGAGCTGGAGCGAGGCGACCGGCTGGGTGCGCCATGCCGTGATCTTGTCGGACAGCGACAGATGGGCCTCGAAGAACTTTGGCTCATAGACGGTCTTGAACAAGCCAGGGAAGCTCGGCCCCAGCGTCACCGCGAGCATGGCGTGGGCGAGCGAGGCGATGGCGACGAAGATGGCGACGCCGGGGTCGCCGACGAGGTCGTGGTTGCCGACGAGCTTGAGCAGGAAGGCCGCAGTGGCGAAGGTCGGGAAGCTCTGCAGGATCGCGGTCAGCGCGAGGCCTTCGAGCGCGTTGTGCAGGCGGGACTTTCTGGCGGCGATGGTAGCCATGGCAGATCTCCCTGATGACATGGGGATGACGTTAGTGACGGTGCCCGTGAGCTGATGTGAGATGGGTCACGCCTGCCGAGAAACTGCGGTAGGCGGACCGGCGACGGCGTCAGAGCTGACGGAAGAATACGAGGTAAATGACCAGGCCGACCGTTGAGAACGACAGCACAACGCCGAGCCGGTTGTACTTGACGCCCGGCGAGCGGACTGCGCTTTTTCTGAAACGAATGAGGAAATACAGGAACAGAATTGCGAGGACGATGCCCCACAAGAACTTCCCGACCGCCATTTTTCCCTCGCCCGACTCAACCCCAACGTTTGCGGCTGGAACTTACCATCCGGGCATGGCGGACAGAAGCACATGGGTTGAAGTTTTTCGTGCCCCTACAGCTTCCCTGCCCGTTGATCTGGCTCTGCTGCCGTTGCTTCTCCTGCTCCTTGGCGTGGTGTCGGCCGTAGAGGCACCCGGCGGCGCCTAGCGCGCCGTGATGACCGGCATAGTGGCCGGCGACGCCACCGACGATGGCACCCTTGATGCAGCCCTTGGCGTTGACGGCGGAGGTCGCGCTGCACATGAGCAGCACAGTGGCGATGGCGACGAGAGATTTCATGATCGATGTCTCCGGATGCGATGTCGGCCCCTCAACGAGCGCGGATGGGGCCGGGTTCCAGCACCCTGGCGAGACGCGCCTCGCAGATAGGCGTGCGGCGTCATCGCAAGGTGCAAAAGCCCGCACGCAGACAAGTGCGCAACCGGCCATTGCTGCCCTTGAACGCGCCTGGGCGCTGCGCGTCATAACCGGCAAGCACCCTGTGTTTTTGCGGATTGATGGACCCGCGAGGCCCGCGGTAGCGTTTGCAATCCACTGCCAACGAGGGTGGGAGCAGCATGACGGTTGAATCGCTGAACAGGCAACGCGTGCTGCACCTGCTCGACGCTTTCGCGCGCGGCGATATCGAGACGGCGCTGTCCTGCTGCACCGACGACGTCGACTTCCTCACCCACGCGCCGATCGACCTGCTGCCGCACATGGTGCCGCGCCACGGCAAGGCCGAGTTGCGCGAGCTGTGGCAGACGATCTGGTCGCGCTATTCGGAAGTTCGCTACAAGGCGCCGCATATCGTCGCCGAGGGCGAGGCGGTCGCGACCTATATGCACGCTTACTTCAGGAAGCGCAGCAACGATCGTGTCGTGCAGTTCGACATGGCGGTGTTCTACAGCTTCCGCGGCGGGCTGGTGGCGGAGATCCGCGAGATCATCGATTCCTACGACCTTGTGCAGCAGGTGCTGGAGCGGGAGATCGGGCCGCTGATCACGGGGGCGCGGGCGGATTGATCCTTTGTCCCGCCCGCATCCCCTGAGATCGCGGTGAGACCTGTACCCCCTCACCCGAATTCGATCTGCGATCGAATTCGACCTCGCCTCCGCAAGCGGGGAGAGGTGAAGAGCGCACCGAGACCCGGGAGATTACGGGGTTCTATTGTAAATCTCACAAAACCCGTTCAATGGTGCATTGCGAAAACGTGAATTGCGTTTTGGCCGAAATCCCGTATTTTATTCGCATACAAACGAGTTGAGCCCCGCACCTGACTGTGCATGGGGTTGTTTTCCGTTTCTTTCGCAAGCCAGCTTCAGGACTGCCCCAAATGACAGAGCACAGCCTCTGGCGTTTCTCGCGTGCGTTGCACCGCGCGATCAACGACCGGCATTTTAGGGATATCGAAGCCCTGATCGACGAGGACGTCGAGTGGGCGCTCTACGGCCCGATCGACATGTTCCCGTCCTCGGCGCGCGCCAGGGCAAGGATGCCGTGCTCGACGTCATCCGCCAGCTCGCCGACAATTTCCACGTCCGCCGCTTCGACCGCGAGAGCATCATGCTCGGCGTCGATTCCGCCGCCTCGATGCTGCGCTATTCGCTGACGGCCCTGGATTCCAACAAGCCGATCAGCTTGCGCGTGGCGCAATTCGCCCAGTTCAGGGCGGGCAAGCTCGTCAGCATGCGCGTGCTGATCGACACCTTCGACCTGGTTGAGCAGGCACTCGGCCGCGCCATTCATCTGCCGAAGATGACCAGCGTCGGCTGAGGGGGACGCCAACGGGCCCCCGCTTGTCAGGACCGATGACAAGGCGATCGCGACGTCCTGGCCTCCAGCCCCGCCGGATGCCGTCGCATCACGAGCTCGTCATCGGGCGCGCGCCTGTCGCGCGGCCCGTTGGTTCGCGTCCCCTGGCGAACCGCCACAATTCCGCACCGATAAATCGGCATTTTCAGCGCCGGAATAGCGCATGGTCTTTGCGGACGGCCAATATATTATATTGCCGGAAAGCATGCGCCGGGGGCTCGCGGGCAGGACGATGGAATTCTCGACAGGGTTTGGCTGGACCAGGCTGCCATTGCTGGCGGCCGTATTCATTTTGGGCTCGGTGCTGACGGTCTCGGCGCAAATCATTCCGCCGACAGCGGCTGCGGAAGAGACGGAGACCGAGGCCGCTGAGGCGCCCGACGTCAACGACCCCGACGTGCTCAAGGGCATCGATGTCGACAAGCTCGACTGGAGCCAGCTCGCGGTCGATGCCGGCACCGGCATTGACCCCATGGCCGCCAAGAAGCGTGCCCAGGCCGCCGCCAAGGAGGGCCTGGACTGGTCGTCGAACCCCAATGCAAACGGCTCCTCGGCGGTGACCGTGAAGCAGTCCGTGTTCTCGTTCTGGGATACCCGAGTCGGCGCCGACATGACGGTGGCGAGCGAGCCCCGGACGATGTCCGAGCTGCTGGCGCAGAAGGCCGCCAATGGCGGCAGCCTGCCGCAATCCTCCGGCAGCGCCTGGGCGGCGGCGACCGCGCCCGGCGCGGGCTCGATCTGGGACAAGACCGCGGTGGAAGCCCGGGTCGATCCCGGCGCCGAGCACAGCAAGATCGGGGCGTCACTAATCAAATCGGTGCCGCTGTCGGGCGACACCTCGCTGACGCTGCAAAACGGCTACAGCGTCAACCAGCAGGGCAGCACCGCAGTCCCTGGCATCGGCGGCCACGTCACGCGCAATTACGAGACCGAGCAGACCGCCAAGGTCACCCTCACCGACACCGGCACCAGCATCACCGCCGGCCAGACGCTGTCGACCACCGACGACAAATGGCTGCGCAAGTTCGGGGCCGAGCAGAAGCTGTTCGACAACGTCACCGTCTCCGGCTCGGTCGGCGAGACCTCACAAGGCGCGATCAACAAGAGCGTGACGGCCGGTTTCAAGAAGAGCTGGTAGACCGAGCCTTCACTCCTTCCCCTCATCCTGCGGGCGCTCCGAAGGAGCGCGTCTCGAAGGATCGAGGCCCGCTGCGAGAGCCGGGCCTCTCATGGTTCGAGACGCGCGCGAAGGGGCGCGCTCCCCACCATGAGGGGATGGGTTTGCCGTCCTAGCCGCCGTTCACACTCTCCTAACCATACGCCACGGCAAAACCCCCGAATGGTCCGGCCTTGCCGCATCTCGGCCCATTTACGGTCAAATTCGGACGCCCTGATGCGGGCTGCCTCACAGACGTCGTCGTGCGGGGGACACTCGCGCTGCGCTCAACGCGAACAGGGGAACAACGATGAACGCCATTCGCCCGGAAAAGATCGAAGCCACTGAGACCGAAACGGTCGACACCAACCTTGCCGCCGTGACCGAGGTCGAGGCTGGGATCCGCGATTTCGTCCGCAACGATATCGCCTATCTGCGCCGTCCGGCGTCGAGCACCACCGACGCGCCGCCGCTCGACCCGAGCGCGGAAGCGACCGTCAACAACGTCAATTCGCTGATCCAGCGCGTCGCCGGCACCTCGCTCGCCGAGATCGAGAATTTGATCTCCGAGCTCGAGAGCCTGCGCGACCTGCTGCACGCCGAAGGCCAGCGCGTCCAGCGCGAGATCTCCGGCTACGCCCAGCTCAGCCAGGCCGCGATGAAGTCGACCCGCATGATCGCCGACAACGTCGCGCAGTGGAAGCGCGCCGCCGACGGCCTGCGCAACAGCTGATCGCAAAGCACCGCATCACCAGCCGCCGCGTTCCCGGAAGGGAGCGCGGCGGTTTTGATTTCTGGAGTGTGAGGGATGCACACTCTCCTCAACGAAGGTGTCATCGCCCGGCTTGACCGGGCGATCCAGTCCTCCGAGACGGAGAGGCAAGAACCGACAGGCCGCGGCGTACTGGATGCCCCGGTCAAGCCGGGGCATGACAGCGGAGAATGTGGCGCGACCAGCGCCCGAATTGAACCCCCAGCCCCTCCCCGGCGACCAATGCCAAGCGCCCGTGCAGGTACGGCCGGGCTCAGGGGACATGTCATGGAAAGCATTCGGCCCGACAACACGGACCCTATATCGCTGCGGCCCGCGCCTAGTCAGCTCGGCACGATCATGCTGCGCTTTGTCGGATTGCTGGCGGTTGCGATCGCGGTGCTGGCGTTCGTCTATAGCCGCTGACACAGGGCCGGAGGCCGGCCCCGTAAAATCAACGAAGCCTTACCAGGCGGCTTCCACGGTCGAGGCTTCCAGCGTGTAGGCGCCATCGGCATAGCCCTTCACCACCATGCCGGCGACCAGCATCACGGCCAGCGTCGCGGTCGCGAAGATGAATCCAACGAATTTGAGTGCGCCGCGATCAGCCATGGTCCTCGTCCCCTGTCTCTGCCAATTCGTTTCAAATAGACAGCGACAGGTTCATAATTAGTTAGCATCTCACCGGTTCCGCCAAACTGCTTCGCGGTAACCATGTTGCGCAGGCTTATGGCAGCCGACCAAAATCGCGTCCATAGCGCGCGGGCAACACTTGGTCGGTTTTTGGATCTGGCAGTGTTCCCCTCTCCGTGACGATCCAGCAACGCGCGCGATGCGCATTGCTGCGCCCTCGCCCCTTGTGGGAGAGGGCAGCGACGCAGGTGGACGAAAGCTCGCTTGGGTGAGGGGTGTGTCTCGGCAGGCGCGTTCGCGGAGAGAACCCCTCATCCGGCGCCGTAGCCGAAGCTTCGCTTCGGCGTTCTTGAGAACGGCGGCCGAAGGCCGCCTATGCCACCTTCTCCCGCAAGGGGAGAAGGGAAGAATGTGTCCAAACCGGATAGATTGGGTAACACAGTAGACCGGATGGACGGGTGACAGTTCTCTATCGGCTGGGAGGATCAGCCGATGCCTTGGCGAGAGAGCTGTGCAATGGACCAACGGGTACGCTTCATATCGGAACAGCGAACCGGCTTGTGGACGATGACGGAGCTTTGCGAGCGCTACGAGATCAGTCGCAAGACCGGTTACAAGTGGCTGGATCGCTACCGGTTGGAGGGGCCTGGCG
>NZ_AXAZ01000009.1 GCF_000473065.1 Bradyrhizobium sp. WSM1743 | reverse complement strand
GCCCGCCGCCACATCAACAGCTTCATCGCGGAGGTCTACAACAAAGAGCGCCTGCACTCGGCGCTCGGATACCAGTCGCCCCTTGAGTTCGAAACCGCGTTCGCGCAAAACAACGCGCGGTAACGCATCGTGACAACCCCACTGTCACTGTAATTATCGTGTCTCACTTCAGGGGTGCAGTCCAGCACTGTCACCGTAATCATGCCGCCGGCTTTATCCGCCGTATCCCCCCGCCCCCTGCCCCTCATCGCCATTTCCTGCTATCTCCTACCCCCGCCGCCCAAAGCAAAACCCTCCGACTGTCACAGGGAGCAACAACCATGCGATACCTCCACACCATGTTGCGCGTGCGCAATCTCGATGTCGCGCTGAAGTTTTATCAGGACGCGCTGGGCTTGAAGGAGGTGCGGCGGATCGAGAACGACAAGGGGCGCTTCACGCTGGTGTTCCTGTGCTCGGCAGACGATCTCGAGGCGCTGAAGAAGCAGCCGCAGACGCGCGGGGCGCCGCTGGTCGAGCTCACTTACAATTGGGACGAAGAGACGTACGGCGAGGATCGCTTCTTCGGCCATCTCGCCTATGAGGTCGACGACATCTACGCCACCTGCGAAAAGCTGATGAAGGCCGGCGTCACCATCAACCGTCCCCCGCGCGACGGCAACATGGCCTTCGTCCGCTCGCCGGACCTGCACTCGATCGAGCTCTTGCAGAAGGGCGAGCCGAAACCGCCGCAGGAGCCGTGGGCATCGATGCCGAACACCGGCCATTGGTAAGGCACCGACCGGAACAAGGCCCCTCGCCCGACGTTCACTCCCCAACGAAGCGATTGGAGGAGGACGCGATGGCGAGAGGGCTGTTGCTGTGGATTCTTGGCGTGCCGATCCCGGTGATCATTTTGTTGTGGTTGTTCTTCGGCCGCTGAGCGTCAGGTTGAACTTTGCAATGAAAGCTCCGCCGCGTGCGGAGCTTTTTGCATGAGGGGCGCGCGGCAATCGCGCATCGCGCCGCGCGCCGAATTCCGCTATCACCCGCGCAAGCGACAATGCGGGGAGACGCTTTCATGCCTGACACCAAGCTGACGATCTGGGGCCGCGCCAATTCGGTCAACGTGCAGAAGGTGCTGTGGTGCCTCACCGAGCTTGGCCTCGCTTACGAGCGCATCGACGCGGGCATGCAATATGGCAAGACCCGCGAGGCCGAGTATCTCGCGATGAACCCCAATGCGCGGATCCCGACGCTGGTCGAGGGCGACTTCGTGCTGTGGGAATCCAATTCGATCATGCGTTATCTCTGCCTCGCGCATGGGCGCGGCACGCCGATCTATCCGGAGGCGCCGAAGCAGCGCGCCTCGGTCGACCGCTGGCTCGACTGGACGCTATCGACGGTGCAGCCGGTCGATCGCCCGGTGTTTTGGGGCATCGTGCGCACGGCGCCCGCCGAGCGCGACATGATCCAGGTGCAGCGCGATGCCGACGCCGCCGCCGAGGTCTGGGCCATCGCCGACCGCCTGCTCGCCACGCGTCGCTTCATCGAGGGCGAACAGTTCACGCTGGCGGACATCGCGATCGGGTCCTATGCGCGGCGCTGGCTCGGCGTCGAGGGCATCAGCCGGCCGTTGCAGCCGCACCTCACCCGCTGGCTCGCCGAGCTCGGCAAGCGGCCCGGATTTGCGCAATTCGTCGCACCGCCGATGTCGTGAGCGCTGGCGCGGCGTAAGTTGCGACGATCGCGCGAGGAATCGTCGTTCTGGCGCGCTGCTCCGGCGTCACGGCTGCGCTTGACGGCTACTGTGCATGGGGTTGTTTTCGCAGTTTTTGTTTTAGGTCCCCAGCGGCCAGCCGCGCTCGACCAGCAGCACGCAGATGATCAGCAGCAGCGTCACCGCGGCGGTGGCGAGGCGCGCGGTCCAGCCGAGGCCGCGGCCGACCCACCACAAGAGCGCGCAATACATCAGCACGGGGACGATGACATCGAGCCGTACCAGATCCGCAGGCATGGCCTTCAGCGCCGGATGGTGGTGTCGACACTGATCGAGCCGCCGACCCTCACGCAGGTCCCGGTGCCCTCGACCATGACGAAGCGCGGACCATAGGAGGCACAGGAGCCTGCCCTCGCCTTCCCGGCCGTGCCCGCGAGCGGCAGCGCCTTGCCGGTCTTGCCCGCCTGCGGCCGCTCGGCAGGCGGCAGGCGCAGGCTCTCCGCCGCGGTCGCGGACGTGGCCAGCAGCGAGATCAGGATGAGGAACGGAGTGCGCATCGCCGCCTTGTAGCCCGGACCGGAGCCGCGCGCCATCGCGGCATCCGCATCCGTGATCAGATGAACTTGACGCCGGCCGACTTGCCGCGGCGCCAGACCACCTGGCAGCTCCGCCCGGTGCGCGCGTCGCGTGCGAAGGCCATCCGGATCACGCCCGGAAGCTGGCTCGCGTCCTCGTCCAGCGTGATCTTGGCGCCCGTATCCGAAATGTCCTGGACCAGGCAATGCCGCGCGGCGAAGCCGCCGTCGAGCGTGATCCAGGCGTGCCGGGACAGCAGCTTGCGCTCTGCGCGCTTCTTCGGCGGTGGCATTGGCGAAACATCTCCCCGTCCAGCGCTACGCAGGGAACCCTAACAATCCGTTGAAATCGCCTCCGGATGATCCCGGGGCCGGCGCTGTCCACCGGAGCTAAAAGTCCGTTCCCGAACGGCTTGCCCGGGAGCGCAAAGGCCACTATACGTTCGCCCGCTGCAAGCCGCCGGGCACTGTTCGGCCGGCCAGCGGCCGTGCTGCGGAAAGCGGCGGGGCCCTGCGTTTGCTCCCTTCGTCTATCGGTCAGGACGCCACCCTTTCACGGTGGAGAGAGCGGTTCGATTCCGCTAGGGAGCGCCACTTGCGTGCTGGGTTGCCAACGGCGACAAATCCGCCGCTGCGGCATGAACCTCCCCGCCTCCGATCTCCGACCAACATCCGATCGGAACCGGTACAGGTCCATGGAGCAGCGCGAGACCATCCCAAAAGGCGATTCCGGCGCTGCCCCGCAGCCGCCGTCCTGGATGCATCGTACGGCGCCCTATGCGCCGGACCGGCGTGCCAAGATGCTCGAGCACATGGCGCGCGCCAGATCGCTTCCGCAGCGCCAGGCCGCTTCTGCGCAGCCGCCGGGCCAGTTGCCGCTTGCAGCCGGCATGACCATTCTCGGGGATGCCTTCGGCTACGCAGTCCTGTTCGGCATCATGGCGCTCCTCTTCCAGTCCCGCATTCCTCTGTACCTCGGCGCCTTTCTCTTCCTGACCGACGGCGCGCGTATCGAAGCCGCGCTCGCCGCGATCGGTATCAGGTTCGAGGCCGAGACGATCGGACCCGATATCATCAAGGGCTTCTCGTTCTGGTTCGCCTGGATCGCGCTGCTCGCGTCCGTAAGCGGCTCCGTCCCTGCCTGGCTCGCGCCCTGGCCGCCACCGGCCGAAACATGGTCATCCATCGCAGGCATCGCTCTCTTGCTCGCCATTTTCGATGCGCTCGCGGCATTGATAATCCGGCGCACAAGTCCATGGTTCGGATTGGCCATCACTCCGGACAGCCTGATCTCGACGGCGATCAAGTTCATTACTGCTTTTGGTGTATTGGCGCTGCTGGTGCTGCTTGGTGCGCTCTGAACGCCCTAACCGGACTCCGACGATGACGACGTTGTGGCGTTGCACGGCGAGTGATCGCGCCGCGCCGGCCCGGCGCATTTACCGGAAATTTACCCCCGCTGTTGGGCAGCGGTATCATTTGCTTAGAGTTTGATTGCTACCGTGGAACTACGGAAATCACCCAAAACCCCGGTCGGCGTTCATGTCTGTTGCAGAGTTCCTCCGGCAGCGTGCAGTGGAAGTCATGGTGAACGGCAGCTACTCGCTGCCGCGCTGGTATGATTGCGAGGGCAAGCTCCGCAGCTTTGCCTGCCGGACCAAGCGCGTCTCGCCATTCCGCATGATCGTGGACGTGCCTGTCGTCGGCAAGGTCGGCGAGCGCGTGACCTCCTACTTCCAGGATTTCGGCGAATTCCAGTGCACCATCAGCGCGACGCTGAAGGCGGGCTTCCTTATGGAGCTCGAGATGACGCGGGCGCGGCGCGCCTGGATGTCGGAAAAGCTGACCTGGCTGGAGAAGAAGCAGAAGGACGCTACCGTTCAGGAGCTGCGGCGTGACGCGCGTTTCGTTCCGCAGGTCTCGCACACGTTCCTGACGCTTGCCGATGGCAGCACCCCTCCGTGCTTCATCATCGACGTCTCCACGGCCGGTGTCGCGGTGTCCTCGGAGTACGATCCGCCGATTGGAACCCCGCTCGCGGTCGGCGCCTGCGTCGGCCGGGTGATCCGCAAGTTCGGCCATGGCTTTGCGGTCAAATTCGCCGAGAAGCAGAACCGGGACGACCTCGTCCGCTTGGTGGTGCGCACGCCGTTGCTGAAGTCGGCCTAACCCTCCGCCTCGCCCGCCCTATGGCGGCCTCAATGCCGGATCAGCCTCTGGAGGTCCGCGCCTCGGGCCAAACGTCATTTTGCAGACTTGCGATCGGGGGACCGAATGGCAGTCAACAAAATCACCGTGGATAAGATCACAGTTGATAAGATCACCTGGGACAGGGTCGGCCGGGTCACCGAGCCCGGGCGCTACATGTACACGTTCGGCTGGCTCACCATCACCGCCGGCGACATCGAGATCTGGAAGCGTTACCCACAGGCCGCGTTCACGCTACTGGCGCAGCATTCCGAGTCACACGAGTCCGTCGGCGAGGAATTCCATCTCGGCGCCTTCGACGTCGCACCCGACGCGCCGACGCCGATCACCACGCACTGAGCCGGAAAAGCGCAGGGCCGTCGCGGGCAACTACCGCCGGCGCATGCCCCGCGGTTCTGCCGTCCACACAAGTGCGCCGTGAATCGAAGAAACCCGCGCACTTCCTTGATCTGGCTCGCCAATCTCGATCCCATGTTGGGCGCGCGGTTATTGCCATGGATGACGAGCATTCTTTGTCATGCGATTGATTGCGCTTGTATTCTACTTCTTCTTGGTCCGCGGCGCCGATGAACGGAAGCTGTCGCGCGCGTTAAGCGAGCCGACAGCAGGCGCATGACACATGGTCGCATCGGTGAACGTAGATAAGCGGATCAAGGGAACCTATTTTCGGCGCCAATGTACCTGATTGAAGCGCTCCCCACCGTCCTTGGAACTGCCGCCATCGCCCCGGCGCTGCTGATGCTGTGGCTTGTCATTGCCGCCGAGGAGCGCCCCGGCCCACCGGCCCAGGTCTGGACTGCCTTCCTGTTAGGTGCGGCCAGCATTTCGCTGCTGGGTCTCGCCCGCGCCCCCTTCGCCAAGATGGTTGCCGCCCCCGACGACCCCTGGGCGGCGCTGGCCATGCATTCGATCTTCGGCGTCGCGCTGCCTGAGGAGGCCGTCAAGGTGATCGCCATCGTGCTGGTCTCCTCGACCAAGCGGCGGACCTTTGCCAATCCGATGGACACCGTGGTCTATGGCGCCGCGGTCGGCCTCGGCTTCGCCGCATACGAGAACCTCGCCTATCTGGTCCAGCACGCGGAGATGTGGCGCTCGCTGGCCGCCCTGCGCAGCGTGCTGACCGTGCCATTCCACGGCGCGCTCGGCATCATTGCCGGCGCTTACCTGACGATCGCCCGGGCCGGAACGGCGCTGGGCGCCAACCGCCATCATCGCGACTGGGCCCGCCTGTCGAGCCGGCTATTGATCTTCGCCGGCCCGCTCGCGCTGCATTCGGCCTTCGACTTCCCGCTGCTGACGCTTCAGCGCATGCCCGATCTCGATCCGACGCTCCGGATGTGGCTGGGTGCCGCGAGCCTCTTGATCGGCTTCAGCTCGATTGCCTTCGCCATCCGCCTGGTCCGGCGCGTCGCGCGCCACCATGCGCCGCGGACCGATGTGGCGCGCGAGCGGCTCAGCCAGTTGCGGCGGATGTGGGCGTTGCTGCTTGCCGGCGGCGGCATCGGCTTTCTCGGGCTCGCCTTCGTGCTGACCTCGATCCACCACTGGCTGATCAACCCCGAGCGCAACCTGACGCTGGCCCTGATCCCGATTGGTTTCGTCTCGATCCTGCTCGGCCTCGCGCTTCTGATTGTCACAACGGCGATCTACATTCTCGGCCGCAACCGCATCCGCACCGGCGCGGAAGGTTTGTCCTCGGCGCCCGGCGGCGTCTGAAGCGCGGGATGGCAAGCACGGTGCACACCTATTAGAGTGGGCCGCATGGACGGCTTATGGGATCGAGGCCATCATGACATCGCCTGAGGAGTTTTCACGACTGCAATCCGCGATGAGCCAGGCGGTCAAGGCGCATTGGAAGGCCTTCCTGTTCGAAGGCATCCTGCTTGTGGTTCTCGGCGTTGCCGCATTGGTGCTCCCACCGCTCGCGAGTCTTGCGACCGCGATCTTCCTCGGCTGGATGTTCCTGATCAGCGGCATCGGCGGGCTGATCGCGACCTATTGGGCGCGCAGCACGCCAGGCTTCTGGTGGTCACTGATCTCGGCCGCGCTGGCCGTGCTCACCGGCATACTGCTGCTGGCCCGGCCGATGCAGGCCGTGCTGACGCTGACCATCGTGCTCGGCGCCTATTTCCTCGCCGAGGGCGTCGCCACCATCATGTATGCGCTGGAGCACCGCCGCGAATTGAGCAGCCGCTGGTCATGGCTCCTGATCTCGGGCTTCGTCGACATCGCGATCTCGTTCCTGGTGATCACGGGACTGCCGAGCTCGGCGGAATGGGCGATCGGCATTCTCGTCGGTATCAACCTGCTGTTCGGCGGCGCCACCCTGATCGGCATGGCGCTGGCGGCGCGCGAGAGCAACACCTGAGACGCATCAATGCGCTCTGCGCCGTTTTGGGGGGTGACAACCCGGCAGCGGCACGCTATATCGCCTGCCATGATCACCGTCGCCACCAGCTATTTTTGGTACTTTAGCTACGACAGCTCGCTGGCGGCAGGAGGATCGCGCTCAATCTGACACATTGCAGCAAACGTCCGAACAAGCCGCCAGACCTGGCGGCTTTTTTATTGGCCGGCAGGTTTCCAACACAGACAGGAGCCCGCCGTGCTGAGCACGACCGACGATCTTCGCATCCGTGAACTGAAAGAACTGAGCACGCCGGAAGAGGTGATGCGGGAGGTCCCGCGCACGCTCACCGCAACACGCGTGGTGATGGCCGCCCGCAACGCCATCCACGCCATCCTGAGCGGCCAGGACGACCGCCTGCTGGTCGTGGTCGGCCCCTGCTCGGTGCATGATCCCAAGGTCGCGCTCGACTATGCCGAGCGCCTTGTGCGCCTGCGCGAAGACCTTGCCGACCAGCTCGAGATCGTCATGCGGGTCTATTTCGAGAAGCCGCGCACCACGGTTGGCTGGAAGGGCCTGATCAATGACCCCGATCTCGACGGCAGCTTCGACATCAACAAGGGCCTGCGGCTGGCACGCAATGTGCTGTCGGCGGTGAACAATCTCGGCCTTCCGGCGGGCACAGAATTCCTTGATATGACCACGCCGCAATACATCGCCGACCTCGTGTCATGGGCCGCGATCGGCGCGCGCACGACCGAGAGCCAGATCCATCGCGAGCTGGCCTCGGGGCTGTCCTGCCCGGTCGGCTTCAAGAACGGCACCGACGGCAATGTGCGGATCGCGGCGGACGCGGTGAAGTCGGCCTCGCACCCGCATCACTTCATGGCGGTGACGAAGCTCGGCCGTTCGGCGATCGCCTCGACCGCCGGCAACGAGGATTGCCACATCATCCTGCGCGGCGGCAGCGAGCCGAACTACGACGCGGCAAGCGTTGCGGCCGCCTGCAATGAATTGACCAAATCCGGCGTCGCGCCGCTCGTGATGGTCGATGCGAGCCACGCCAATTCGAGCAAGAAGCCGGAGAACCAGCCGCTGGTGATGGCCGATATCGCTGGTCAGATCTCGGGCGGCGAGAGCCGCATCATGGGCGTGATGATCGAGAGCAACCTCGTCGCCGGCCGTCAGGACGTGGTGCCGGGCAAGCCGCTCACCTACGGCCAGAGCATCACCGACGGCTGCATCGACTGGGCGACCACGGCAACCGTGCTCGAGCAGTTCGCCGACGCGGTCGAGATCCGCCGCAACACCCAGCGCGCGGGGCTGCATGAGCGGTCGGCCTGAGAAATGACGAGGCTAAGTTGGCTCGCTCTTCACCTCTCCGCTGCGGGGAGAGGTGAAGCAATCAGCAGCCGCGGCAGATGCTCTTGATCTTGCGATCGAGCTCAGCGTCTTCCTTGTTCGCAGGCGTGTTCGGATTGCTCAGATTCTTCTCGCTCGGCACGTCGGCCGCGCGCGGCTGTCGGTGGCCGACGGGCGCCGGCAACACCGTTCCCGAGGTCGCGCCGCTGGATGTCGATCCCTTGGAGCCGCCGGTCTGCGCAACCGCAGCGCCGCCGAGCAAGACCACGAGCGATGCTGCCAGCATGATCTTTTTCATGTCCGCTTCTCCATTCTCAAACCGGCTCGCATTTCAGCCCCCGCTCTTTCTTCGGGCGGATAGAGATGAACGTCGCCGCAATAGTCCACGATACGATAACGCGTTTCGCCTCCCGCTTCACGCGCATCGTCTGCGATATTTTGTGCCACCGACACATAATTCGGTCCGACCGGTGATTTGCCGGCGCCGCCGGGAATATCGATGACGTAGTCAGGCTGACACAGCCCCGACAGCCGGCCGCGCAACTGCCGCATCAAATCCTGTCCCTCGGCCAGCGTCGTTCGCAAATGCACGGTGCCGGGCGCGAGATCACCGTGATGCAGGTAGTAAGGCTTGATCCGGCATTCGACGAAAGCTCGCATCAAATCCGACAGAGCAGCAATGTTGTCATTGACGCCGCGCAAAAGCACGGACTGGCTCACCATGGGAATGCCGGCGTCGACGAGACGCGCGCAGGCGGCGCGCGCCGTTCCGGTCAGCTCCCGCGCATGGTTGGCATGCAGCGCGACCCAAGTGGTGGCTCCCTCAACCTTCAGTGCCGCAACCATCTCATTGCTGACGCGCGCGGGGTCGGCCACGGGTACGCGGGTGTGAAGACGGATGATCTTGACGTGATCGATTGCCGCGAGGTCGGCCATGATCTCGCTCATCCGCCGCGGCGACAGCATCAGGGGGTCGCCGCCGGTCAGGATCACTTCCCAGATCTCGCCATGCGAGCGGATGTAGTCGATCGCCACGCGATAGGCGCTGTCCGACAGCGCATTCTCCTTGCCGGGCCCCACCATCTCGCGGCGGAAGCAGAACCGGCAATAGACCGCGCAGACGTGAACGAGCTTGAACAACACGCGGTCGGGATAGCGGTGCACGATCCCGGGAACCGGCGAATGCGGATGGTCGCCGATCGGATCGGCGCTCTCGCCCGGCTGCACGTCCAGCTCGGCCGCGGTCGGAACGAACTGCCGCGCGATGGGATCGTCGGGATCGGTCGTCTCGATCAGCTCGACCAGATCAGGGGTGATCGCCACGGCATAGTGCGCGGCAACGCGTTCGAGCGCCGGCAGCGCCGATGCGGGGGCCAGGCCCTTAGCCACCAGCTCGGCAGGCTCGCGCAGAGTGCGTGCAAGATTCGTCTTCGTCATCTCTCATCCGCAGGCGGTGTCCACACCACCTGATCAATTCGTGTTGCGCCGCTCGCCAGCATGACCAGCCGGTCGAAGCCGAGTGCGACCCCACTCGCCTCCGGCATTGCGGCAACCGCAGCCAGAAAGTCCTCGTCGAGCGGATAGGCTTCGCCGTAGCGGCGCTGCTTCTCCGTCATCGATTCCGTGAAGCGTTTTCGCTGCTCCTCGGCATCGGTCAGCTCTCCAAAGCCGTTGGCGAGCTCGACACCGCACGCATAGACCTCGAAACGCTCGGCGACCCTCGGATCGTCCGCCTTCACCCGCGCCAGTGCCGCCTCTGGAGATGGGTATTCAAACAGGATGGTCAAACGCCCCTGCCCCAGATGTGGCTCGACATGCTCGACGAGGACTTTGCTAAAGATGTCGGACCAGGTGTCGTCGTCGGCCACACGCACCTTGCCGCGCGCCGCCGCGGCGAGCGCGGCACGGTTACCCTCGCCGCCCGAAATTGTCGACAGCAGGTCGATCCCAGCGAAGTGTTCGAAGGCGCCCGCCACCGTCAAGAGCTCCGGCTCGGCGAAGGGATCGGCGGTCCGACCGCGGAAGGAGAAGGTCCCGATCCCGGTCGCCTGTGCCGCACGGGCGATCACGACGACGCAATCGGCCATGATCGTGTCATAGGGGGCACCGGCCCGGTACCATTCCAGCATGGTGAATTCGGGCAGATGCAGGTCGCCCCGCTCGCGGTCCCGGAACACGCGGGCGAACTCGAAAATCCGCGTCTCGCCTGCCGCCAGCAGCTTCTTGCAGGCAAATTCCGGCGAGGTCCGCAGATATCGGTTGGCCCGGCTGCCGTCGGGCCGCATGATCTCGGTCCGGGGGGCGTGCAAATGGGTCTCATTGCCCGGGGAAACCTGCAGGACCGAGGTTTCAACCTCTACGAAGCCCTGCTCGGCGAAAAAGCCCCGCAAAGCTCCGGTCACGGCGGCCCTGGCCTTTAGGAACGGCCGCCGGTCGAGGTGCCGCGAGGGCGACCAGAACGGCGAGATCGGCTTGTCCCCAGCCATCAACCGACAGCCCCGACCAGCAGCAAAGTGCTGGCATCCAACGGCAAAATCAGTATGTTGCGGCCCGAAACGGGCGCCGAGGTCCGATTTGAGGCCCCAAGTCCCCCATCAATTTGACCACGTCCTGGCTGGTGCCGGGCCAAGCAAGCAGGAAATACAGCTTTGAGAGTCATCGCCAGTTCTATTCGCAAGGGCAACGTGATCGAGCAAGACGGCAAGCTTTATGTCGTCGTGAGCGCCGAGAACATCCATCCCGGCAAGGGCACCCCGGTCAGCCAGATCGAAATGCGCCGAATCTCGGACGGGGTAAAGATCTCCGAACGCTACAAGACCACCGACCAGGTCGAAAAGGCCACGATCGAAGAGCGCAACTACACCTACCTCTATGAGGATGGCGACGGCTACCACTTCATGAACCCTGAGACCTACGATCAGGTCCAGGTCTCCAAGGACGTCGTCGGCGACGCTGCCGCGTATCTCCAGGAGAGCATGACCGTCAAGCTGTCCATGCACGATACCAACCCGGTGTCGATCGCGCTGCCGCAGCGCGTGACGCTCGAAGTGGTGGAGACCGAGCCCGTGACCAAGGGCCAGACCGCCTCCTCCTCCTATAAGCCCGCGGTGCTCTCCAACGGCGTGCGCACCACCGTACCGCCGCACATCACGGTCGGCACCCGCGTGGTGGTGATGACCGAAGACGGCTCCTACGCCGAGCGCGCCAAGGACTAAGCGAGCAACCGAGGATCGGAACAGGTACCGCCGGGGGGCGAGGCAGTGGGCAGGAAGAGTTTCCGCTTCGTCTTGCTTCTCCTGGCGTTGCTGTCGATCCTCGTTGCGGCACCGCTTGCTGCGGATGAGTTCCGCAGCCCCTCGCTCACGGCCCTGCGCGTCGACTGGCGCGCGGCGCTCGACCAGCTCCGTATCGAGATCAACAGCCGCCCCCAGATTGCGGGCGACTTCATCTTCGCACCACGCCGTTCGGTGCCGCGCTACGATCCGCGCGCGATGCCCGCGCTGGTGCAGCTCAACGCGATCTCCTCGCGCTTCTTCACCGGCATTACCCGAAGTCCCGTGCCGGTGCTGCTGCCGTTCGACGCCGCCGCGTACCTCGAGGCGCAGCGCAGCGGCGCGCCGGCGACGCTCGCGTTGTCGCGCTACCAGGCTGACTTCAATCCCGTCGACATGTTCGATGCCGGTCCTGCCGGCTACAGCGCGACCTTCTCGTTCGAGCCCGGCGCCGGCGAGGGCATGCCTGGCCGGGTGTTCGCAAGGCCCGTCGAGGTGCAAATTACGGGTTCAGCGCTCGTCTACGACATCGCCGATCCCTCAGGGGGCAAGGGCGAGCCAGTCAAGCCGCTCGCGGCAACCTACCCGGACCTGCGCAAATTCATCCGGGAAGGCTTTGTTCGCTACGCCTTCACCCGTTTCGGTGTCGCCTATGTGGTGTCGATCCAGTGCCTCGACAGCATCGCCAGGCCGCGGCGACTCGCCTGCAAGGAGGCCTATCCGGTTGCCGAGCGCTTCCTGAAGGCGCTGCGCGTCGCAGGCGGCCAGCGCATGCGGCCGCTGACGGACATTGCCTCCAACGTCATCGATCGCCCCGCGGCGCGTTCACCGGAGTTCAGCTACCGGCCGAGCGGTGACATCATCCCGAACACCGGCTACCGCAAGCAGGGCGGCCATCCTGACACAATCGCCTATGCCCAGATCCGCTTTCCGCTGGGGAAGGCGCCCGCCTTCGTGCGTTCGCAATCCTATTCCAAGCGCGACAAGAACGAAGGTTTGACCGCCTATCCCTGGCGCGACAATTTCTGCGAGTCGCGCAGTTTCGAGGTGTGGCAATGTGCTGGAGGCTACGGCCACCAGGGCGAGGACATCCGCGCCGCCGACTGCCCGCCGCCCGGCGAAGGCCGCGAGCCCTGCGATCCCAAGCAGCGCGGCGTCGTCGCCGTGCGTGATGCAATCGTCATCCGCGGAGCCAAGGACCAGGCCGCGACACTTCAAGTCAACAGCCGCACCGAGCACATCCGTTTCCGCTACATGCACATGAATCCGCAGGCGATGAACGCCGATGGCGTGCTCAATGGCCGCATCGTCACCGAAGGCGAGAAGATCGGCGTGATCTCGAACTATCTCGACCATCCCGCCGGCACGTCGATGCACCTGCATTTCGACGTCCAGGTGTTCACTCGCGACGGCTGGATCTGGGTCAGCCCCTACGTCACGCTAGTCTCTGCCTATGAACGCCTGATCCGGGCCCGCGGCCGGGAGGTCGGGCCGGAGATCGCAGGGGCCCCGCAGCCTGTGGCGCATGCGCTGCCCGAGGACGTGCTCAAGCCGGACCTGCGCGAGGGATCGAGCGGCGAGGACAATTAACGGCTTGCTCGTTCCGATGCCGGGCGGTGCAAGAGCGTGTTGTCGCGCACACCACCGACCCGAACGAAGAAGGGACAGGGTTGATGAGTGTCGGACTGATCGGTCTTCTCGACGATATCGCGGCGATTGCAAAGGTGGCAGCAGCCTCGCTCGACGATGTGGCGAGCCAGGCAGCCAAGGCGGGCACAAGGGCGGCTGGCGTGGTCATCGATGACGCAGCCGTCACGCCGAACTACGTCATCGGTTTCGCTTCGAAACGCGAACTGCCGATTGTCGGCAAGATCGCGGTTGGATCGCTGCGCAATAAATTGCTAATTCTGCTGCCCATTGCCCTGCTGCTTGGCTATTTCCTTCCCGCCGTGGTCACGCCGCTGCTCATGCTGGGCGGAGCCTTTCTCTGCTACGAAGGCGCCGAAAAGGTGCTCGAAGCCGTGATGCCGCATCATGCGCACCACCACGAAGCTCAGCTTCAGCCGATTGCGTTGAATGCCCGGTCGGTCGAGGACGAGAAGGTCGCGAGTGCCATCAAGACAGATTTCATCCTGTCGGCGGAAATCATGGCGATCACGCTGGCGGCCCTCCCGGCGGGCAGCATCTGGACGCAGGCGCTGGTGTTGTCGCTGGTCGGCCTCTTTATCACCGTTGGGGTCTATGGCGTGGTCGCCCTGATCGTGAAGGCGGACGATGTCGGCGTGGCCCTTGCGCGCTACGACGGCGCCTCTGTCATTGGTCGCGCGATCCGCTTGCTTGGACGCGCGCTCGTCCGCGGCATGCCCTCCTTCCTGACGGTGCTGAGCACCATCGGCACCGCCGCCATGATCTGGGTCGGCGGCGGCATCATCCTGCACGGCATCGAACAATACGGCCCGCCCGCGATCGGCCGCGCGGTCCATGCCGCAACCGAGGCTGCCGCACATGTTCTTCCATCAGTTGCCGGTATCATCGAGTGGTCGGTCGAGGCAGCCATCTCGGGCATAGTTGGCCTGCTTGTCGGCGCACTTGCGATCCCGGCAGTCGAACATGGTCTCGCACCGGCATGGAAACGGCTGAGACGATCGCAACCGGCCTGAACATGGCGATTGCGAATTACGAGTGCCTGCTACTCCAAGAACGTCGTCAGCTGGGCGCCCTCATCTGCCACGAACACCGCGATCAACTCTGCAGGCTCGGTCGCGCTGGCATTGGCCGAGACGAGATGCGTCGAGCCGGGCGGTTCGAAGAAGGATTGGCCGACGCCGAACGTCTCGACCGGGCCACCGCCGAGCTGCGAGCGGATCTCGCCCTTGGTGATGTAGGCCGTCACCGACCCCGCGTGACGATGCGGCCGCGAAAACCCGCCCGGACCATAGGACACACGCACGATGGTGACGCGCTTGCCCGGGACGTTCGGCAGCGCGTAGGAGTCGATCGGCTCGACCTTGTCGAGCGGCGAGCTCTCCGCCGCCGTGGCGCAGAGCGGGTTCAGTACGCCTGAGACGGTATCCATCGTCACTGGCAGCGCTTTGCCGATCGCAATCGCGCAGGCGAACCCCGCGACAATGGCGAGCGCCGTCGAACGTGATGGCGCCGGACACTGCACGGCAGAAAAGCTCATGGCTGTCATCGTGATCTCCCCTTGTCTGCATCAGGATGCAGCGGCGGCCGCTGCAGCCGGTCGCTTTGCAGGCGTCCAGCGAAACGCCGCGCCAAAGCGGTTCCAGACGTTGATCGAGGCGACCGCCGACGTCAGGTACGTCAGTTCCGTCTCCGAGAATTCGCCAGACGCTTCCGCATAGACCTCCTCGCTGACGCCATCAGGCAGACAGGTCAGAGCCTCGGCCCAGGCCAACGCAGCACGCTCGCGCGCCGAAAAGATCGGCGCCTCGCGCCACACCGCGACCAGATGGAGCTTGTCGACGGGGGCGCCGATCCGCTCGGACAGCAGAACGTGGTGCTGCACGCAGAAGGCACAGCCGTTGATCTGCGAGGCGCGCAGCTTGACCAGCTCGATGAGCTGCTTGTCGAGGCCGGCCTTGGCCGCAAGCTGACCGAGCGCCAGCACCAGATCGTAGACGTCCGGCGCGATCTTCTTGAAATCCTCGTATTCGCTGCGAGCATGTGACATTGCGATTCACCTCGTCTTATTGTAAGTGTCCTTACATCTTATAAGAGTTCTGATATGTCACGCAAGACCGCTGCCACCGCGAGAGCGAAAATCGCCCGCAAGATGCCCACACCTGCCGACGGCGGCGCCGTGCATGTCCCGGCTCCCGGGGAAGGCAAGCGCGGCGAGCAAGGTTATCTTGGCTATCTTCTCCGCCAGGCTCACGCCGCGGTTCGCCTGACGATGGAACGCACCCTCGCCGATCTCGGCGTGACCTCACCGCAATTCGCGGTGCTGACGATGCTCAACGCCTATCCGGGCCTCTCGGGGGCCGATGTCGCCCGCCTCACCTTCCTGACCCCCCAGACCGTCGGCGTCATCATCCGCAATCTCGAACGCGACGGCGCGATCGCGATGACGCCCCATCCGGTCCATGGCCGCATCCAGCAGTGGACGCTGACTCCGCGCGGCGCGACGCTGTTGAAGGCATGCCGACAGCGTGTGCTCGAATTGGAGAAGCGCCTCGCTCGGGGTTTGGATATCAAGGCGGAAACTGCGATCCGCCGCTGGCTCGCCGGCATCGCGGCCGAGTTACAGGAGGGCTAGGCGGTCTTCACGCCCAAAGGATGCTATCCATCCTTCAATGCATTCTTGACCTCGCCGTCCGGCCAGGTCTCGTCGGCCGCGATCACCCGCACACGGCTTTGGTCGGCGGTATTCACCAGCACGTGCGAACTCATCCGCTCACCGCTCTGCTCAAGACGCAAATCGGTTTCGGGCTTCCAGCTCAGCGTGGTCGCGAGGTCGCCGGGAAAGATCTTCCATTGCGATCCGTCATCGAGTTCGACGACATGGCTTTCCACATGCGTGCGTATCTTCATTCCACCCCGATTTTTCGCTGAACAGACTGCATCACGGAAGCTGGCCCCGGCCCGCGGCCGAATCTTCTCGTCCTTCCTGTCTTTGGGGAATGCGAGAGTGCGACACTTGTTCCGGTGGGAATGGCCGACGCAATCAGGCAGAATTCGCTCGTCCATTGCTGTTCCAGGAACCGACTCACACGGGCCATGTTTCCGGCTAGAATGTGCCCATGAAACACGCTGATTCCTCGGCCCGCCATACGCTCCGCGCCTTGCTCCAATCGACGCTCGGTGCAGCCGCCTTGCTCGCACTCCCGACCCGCGCTCTCGCCGCGCCTCCGGGCTTCGACGAATGGCGCGAGAGCTTTCGCGCACGCGCGATGGCAAAAGGTATTTCCGCCGCGACATGGCAGCGCGCGATGGGACGGGTCGAGCCGGACATGAGCGTGTTCAAGCAGATGCGCAACCAGCCGGAATTCCACGAGCAGGTCTGGCAATACATCAACCGCCGTGTCTCTGACTGGCGCATCATCAACGGCAAGATCGCGCTGAAGAACAACGAAGCGCTGCTCGCACGCATCGAGCGCGATTTCGGCGTCGAGCGCGGCACGCTGCTGGCGCTGTGGGGCGTCGAGTCCGCTTATGGCGATCCCCTGGTGCAGCAGAACCACATGAGGCCGGTGTTTCCCTCGCTCGCCGCGCTCGCCTGGAACGAGCCGCGCCGCAAGGCTTATTGGGAGACCGAACTGATCAACGCGCTGCGTATCGTCGACAAGGGCTGGAGCACGCCGGAGGAAATGCGGGGATCCTGGGCCGGTGCGATGGGGCATTCGCAATGGATGCCGGAGGTCTGGCTCAATGTCGGCATCGACTATGACGGCGACGGCAAGGTCTCGCCGTTCGGCAAGCCCGACGATGCGCTGGGTTCGACCGCAAAATATCTCGTCAATCGCGGCAAGTGGCATCGCGGCGAGCATTGGGGCTACGAGGTGCGCGCGCCCGGCAACATGAGCGGAAGCCGCACCTATGCAGCGTGGCAGGCGGCCGGCGTCACCCGCGCCGACGGCCAGCCGTTTCCGCAGCCCAATGCCTCGGCGCAGATGTGGACGCCGATTGCGGGCGGACCGACCTTCCTGCTGGGACCAAATTTCTACTCAGTGAAAAGCTACAACCCCTCCATGAACTATGCGCTGGCAATCTGCCATCTCGGTGATCGCTGCCTGGGCGCACCGTCCTTCATCCAGCCCTTCCCGGGCTCCGAGCGCGCGCTGACGCTCGCCGAGGTGCAGGAGATGCAGACGCGCCTGACCAAGGCCGGCTTCGATACCGGCGGCACCGACGGGCGCGTCGGCAACGACACGATGAAGGCGGTCAAGGATTTTCAGCAGCGCGCCGGGATCACGCCTGCCGACGGCTATGGCGGGCTGAAGGTGCTGGCGAAGCTGCGGCAGGGGTCGTAGAGCGCGCTCTCTCACCCCGTCATTCCGGGGCTCGCGTAGCGAGAACCCGGAATCTCGCGCGACAATCCCTGGATTCCGGGTTCGAGGCTTCGCCTCGCCCCGGAATGACGTCCTTACTTTCAGTGCCTGTACTGCGGCTCCTCGGCATCGAGCTGACGGCGGACCGCCGCGAGATGCAGCCGCGCGGATTCGGAATCGCCCTCGCGCATCTGCTTGTAGGTCGCGGCCGCAATCGCGGGATCGACCGGCAACACCTTTCGTCCCGTCGACATTGCCAGCACCTGCACCTCTGCGGCGCGCTCGAGATAATAGAGATCGTCCCAGGCCTCCGCGATGGTCGGGGCCAGCACCATCACGCCGTGATGCTTCATGAAGATGATGTCGGCATCGCCAACGGCGGAGGCGATGCGCGCACCCTCGCGGTTGTCGAGCGCGAGGCCGTTGTAGTCTCGGTCGACCGCGGTGCGGCCGTAGAATTTCAGCGCGGTCTGGCCGGCCCAGATCAGCGGATCGCCCTCGGTCATCGACAGCGCCGTCGCATAGGGCATGTGGGTGTGGAAGGCGACCTTGGCGCGCGGCAGGCGCTTGTGCATCTCGGCATGGATGTAGAAGGCGGTCGCTTCGGGCACGCCCTCGCCGTCGAGCACATTGCCGTGGAAGTCGCAGATCAGGAGCATTGACGCAGTCAGCTCGCGGAAGGCGTAGCCATAGGGATTGACGAGGAAAAGATCGTCATGGCCCGGCACGACGGCCGAGAAATGGTTGCAGATGCCTTCTTCAAAGCCGTTGCGCGCGGCCATGCGGAAGCAGGCGGCGAGATCCTCGCGCGCGGTGCGGATCGCGTCGGTGGCGAGGTCCGGCCGGTTGGAACGGAATGGCGCGGACGCGGGCGAAGAAGCGTGAAGGCTGTGCGCCATGGCGAAGAACACCTCTGTCGGTCGGGATCTGTCCTTGTTGTACAGGGGCGGCGCCTGCGCGTCAGCCCCTGTGACCGCCACCCTGCCCTGCGCGGCTCAGGCCCGCCGCGGTACGGCGCCTGCGTTCATGCCGCCATCGATGACGAGCTCGCTGCCGGTGACGTAGCGCGAGCCATCGGAGGCGAGATACAGCACGCCGGAGGCGATCTCCGCGGCCTGGCCGGCGCGGCCGAGCGGGGTGACGACCCGCGCGCGCTCCTCCGGATCGATCGGGGCGTTCTGGCCGGCGCCGGTCGCTCCCGTCGGGATCTTGCCCCAGATCGGGGTATCGATGATGCCGGGATGAACCGAGTTGACGCGGATGCCGTCGCCCGCCGCCGCGCACTCCATCGCGATCGACTTCGCGAACAGCCGCACGCCGCCCTTGGTCGCCGAATAGGCCGACAACCCCGGCGCGCCGCGCAGGCCGGCGAGCGAGGACATCATGACGATCGAGCCGCCGCCGGTTTTGCGCATCAACGGCAGGCAGTGCTTGACCGAAAGAAACACGCCGTCGAGATTGATCGCGTTCTGCTTGCGCCAGTCAGCGAGCGTCATATCGACGATCGATGGCACGGAGATGCCGATGCCGGCATTGGAGACGAGCACGTCGAGCCGGCCGTAGCGTTTGCCGACCTCAGCGGCGATCTCGATCCAGCGCTCTTCGCTGGTGACATCCTGCTCCAGGAAGGTCGCCTTGCCGCCGGCTTTTGTCACGCGTTTGGCGAGCTCGGACCCACGTAGCTCGTCGATGTCGGTGATTACGACGGTCGCGCCTTCGCGCGCGAACAGCTCGACGATGGCCTCGCCGATGCCGGAAGCGCCGCCCGTCACCAGCGCGATCTTGCCCTCAACCTGACCTGCCATGTTCACTCCCTTTTTTGTTGTTCGAGGCCGTTGTTATCTAATCACTGATGGCCCCTGATCCGGTAGCGCGACGTCGACGACGCGGAATTGCACACGCTCGGCGCCCTGGTAGCGATCGACCGAGAGCGAGCCCGCGACATGCATCTGCTGGCCGCGATTAGCAAGCAGCGCATTGCCGAGCTTCTGGCCGACCGAACGGAATGCGATGCCGTTGACGATGGCGCCGTCGCCCGCCTTGAAACGCAGGCGCAGATGCGCCTGTCCGACCTCGTCGGCGAACACGAGTTGATGCGCCGGCAGCGCCAGCACCGGCTCCGGATTGCCGCTGCCAAAGGGACCGGCGCGGTTGAGCGTCGTCGCCAGCTCCCGCGTCACTGCACGTGCGGAGACCGCGCCGTCGATATAGAGCTCGTTGACGTGGCGAGCCTCCGCAACATCCTTTGCCAGCGCGTTCTCGACATAGGCGCGGAATTCGGCGAGCTTCTCCTTCCGCAGCGTCACACCCGCGGCCATCGCGTGGCCGCCGCCCTTGAGCAGAATGCCGTCGGCGACCGCCTGCCGCACCGCCTTGCCGAGATCGACGCCGGCGATCGAGCGGCCCGAGCCGGTGCCGATGCCGCCGGGCTCCAGCGCGATGGCGAAGGCGGGCCGCGAAAACTTCTCCTTCAGGCGCGAAGCGACGAGACCGACCACGCCGGGATGCCAGCCTTCAGACGCCGTGACGATGATGCCGAGCTTGTCCTCCAGCCCGATCGACGCCAACGCCTCGGCTTCGGCCTGCGCTTCGGCCGCCTGCTCGATCACGCGGCGCTCATTGTTGAGCCGGTCGAGCTCGGCCGCGATCCGCGCGGCCTCGACGCTGTCGCCTTCGAGCAGCAGCCGCACGCCGAGATCGGCGCGGCCGATGCGGCCGCCGGCATTGACGCGCGGCCCCAGCATGAAACCGAGATGCCAGGCTTCCGGCGGGCCATTGAGCCGTGCGACGTCCATCAGCGCGGTATGGCCGACATGGTCGCGCCGCCGCATCGCGATCAGCCCCTTGGCCACGAAGGCGCGGTTGAGACCGATCAGCGGCGCGACATCGGCGACCGTGCCGAGCGCAACATGATGCAGCATGCCGAGCAGATCGGGCTCGGGCATCTCTGTGCTCCAGAAGCCACGCTGGCGCAGCTCGCGATTGACCGCGACCAGCGTCACGAGCACGAGGCCGACGGCGGCGAGATGGCCGAGGCCGGAGAGATCGTCGAGGCGGTTCGGATTGACCAGCGCATCGACCTCGGGGAGATCAAGGCCGCATTGGTGGTGATCGATCACGACCACGGACATGCCGAGGCGCTTCGCCTCGGCCAGCGGCTCGATGCTGGTGGTGCCGCAATCGACGGTGACGAGCAGCGTCGCGCCCTTCGCGGCAAGCGCCCGCACCGCCTCCGTGTTCGGGCCGTAGCCCTCGAATATTCGATCGGGAATGTGGACCAGCGGATCGAGCCCGCAATGACGCAGATGCCAGGCGAGCAGCGCCGCCGAGGTCGCACCGTCGACGTCGTAGTCGCCGAAGATCGCGACCTTCTCGCCCCTCGCCGCGGCATCGGCAATCCGCTTGGCGGCAGCCTCCATCTCGGTCACGGTGAACGGATCCGGCAGCAGCTTTCGGATAGTCGGATCGAGAAAGTCGGACACCGCGTCGATATCGACGCCGCGGCCCGCCAGCACCCGCGCCAGCAGCTCGGGCAATTGGTGCCGCTGCACGATGGCGAGCGCCTGGGCCGCCCCGCGCCCGTCCAGCCGGTCACGCCAGAGCTTGTCGGTCAGCGAACGCACCACGCCCAGGAACGCCTGGGGCGCTTCGATGGGCAAGGCGGTGGCGGGAGGCGTCATGACGGGGGGCAGGTCATTTGGGAACTCGAAGGTCCAGGCGATCACGCGGGACGCACGGTCACTGGCTTCAAGGGATTGGCCGGCAATTGGCCCGGATTTGCAACGGCCGGGCCGCACAAAGCGGTGGATGGCCGGCCGGCAGGCCGGAGTGACTACCATTTAGGCATTCCGCCGAACAGCAAATTAAGCAGGCGTTAGGCGGAATCCTCGAAAAAGAATCGTATTCGATCTGTAAGTTGTTGTCCCGGGTTCCTTGCAGATCAGACCTCATTGCCAAGGGAAGTCCCCGATGTCTGCTGCGCTGGGCCTGAAAGCCAAGCCGATTGCCACCGAACCCGCTGATGACGATTCCGACATCTCCGCGCTGATCAACCGCCTCACTGCGGAGGTCAACCAGATCGCGGTCGACAAGACCAAGGCGATCCAGCAGATCACCAACCAGATGAAGATGCTGGCCCTGAACGCGCTGATCGAGAGCTCGCGCGCCGGCGCGCAAGGCGCGGGCTTTGCGGTGGTGGCGCAGGAGGTGCGCGGCGTCGGCCAGCAGGTCGAGACCATCGCCCGCGAGCTCGAAACCCAATTGACGAAACGCACGGGCGATCTCGTCGCCTCGATCGAGCGCATGAGCCAACGCTCCCGCGGCGAGCGAATGACGGACCTGTCTCTGAACGCGATCGAGCTGATCGACCGCAATCTCTATGAACGCACCTGCGACGTGCGCTGGTGGGCAACCGACTCTGCCGTGGTCGATTGCGCGGCCTCGCCTGGCGCTGCGGCCATCTCCCATGCCTCGCAGCGGCTGGGCGTGATCCTGGGGGCCTACACCGTCTATCTCGATCTCTGGCTCTGCGACCTCGACGGCAACGTCATCGCCAACGGCCGCGCCGACCGCTTCCGCGTCGTCGGCCAGAACGTCGCCCATACCAAATGGTTTCGCGAGGCGCGGTCCTTGCGCTCCGGCGACGACTATGTCGCCGGCGACGTCGAGAACCAGCCGCTGCTCGGCAATGCGCAGGTCGCGACCTATTGCGCCAGCGTCCGCGCCGGCGGCCAGGCCAACGGGGCGCCGATCGGCGTGCTCGCCATCCATTTCGACTGGGAGCCGCAGGCCCGCGCCATCGTCCAGGGCGTGCGCGTCGGCGACAGCGACAAGGCGCGCGTTCTGCTGGTCGATTCGAATTTTCGTGTGATCGCAGCCTCGGACGGCCAGGGCATCCTCAGCGAGCGCATCTCGATCTCGCTGAACGGCCAGCGCTCCGGCTTCTATCAGGAACGCACGGGTACGCTGGTCGCGTTCCATGCGACCCCGGGCTACGAGACCTATCGGGGGCTCGGCTGGTACGGCGTGATCGTCTGTGCGGCGTGAGGCGAACGGGTCCGCCCGTGCGATCAAAAACCATAAAACAACCCCATGCACAGTAGCCATGGGATTGTTTTCTCTAGCGTTTTTCGTCAGTCCGATCGCCTTTGACACGTCGGGCAAAACAGGCGCAATCTGCTAACGATCGCCAAGGGTGCCAACGCGGCACAGTCCGTGTCCGATAAGGGCCGTCTCAGGAGCACGTCATTGGGCGCGGCGATCTAGCACACACCGAACAGTCCTTGCTCCAGTTCCCGTGTTGGGGAACTATGCTGGTCAATGTACGAGCCTCGCCGTGGGCTCTCAGGCTTCTTCTGGCAGGGAGAATGAGCTTGAGCGAACAAATGCATCCGGCAGCGCCTCATCATCTGCCGTTCTTCGTGCCTGGGCCTGACGGGGCGGATGCCCTGATGATCGTCATGGCCATCTTCCTCATCGTCATCGTGTTGTGGGTGGGCACGCTCTATTGGAAGCTGCACAGCCTTCCGGAGCGCATGGCGCACAAATCGCAGAAGCTGCAATTCGAGATCGTCGCCGTGCTCGGCCTCATCTCGCTGTTCACACACATGCACATCTTCTGGATCGCAGGTCTCCTGCTCGCGATGATCGACCTGCCGGACTTCTCGACGCCGCTGCGCACCATCGCCGGCTCAGTGGAGCGGATCGCCGATGCAGCGCCGCAGACGCCTCGATTGGCATCCGAAGCCGAGCCGATCGGCAATTCCGGCCCCAAGGACGCGTCGAACGAGGGAGTTCAAGGTCATGCTTGAGCTCCTGCTCTGCTCGCTCGTGACGATCCTGCCGGACTACCTCTATCGCCGCTATCGGCAGAACAAGCGGTTCGGCAAGGAAATCACGCTCTACTCGGTCTGGTATGAGCTGAGGTGGGGCATCACCGGCTGCCTGATGCTGACCGTCGCGCTGATCACCATGATCTTCTACTATCATCCCTCGACCACGTCCGCAGCGCTCTATTTCCGCACCGTGCCGATCCTGCCCGAAGTGGCCGGCCGCGTCGCCGAGGTCAGCGTCGATTACAGCGCGCCTGTGAAGCAGGGCGACGTCCTCTTCCGGCTGGACAGCACCAAGCAGCAGGCGGCGCTCGAGACGGCGAAACGAAAGGTCGCCGAAGTCGATGCTTCGCTGATCAGCGCACGGGCCGATGTGGTCAAAGCGGAGGCCCAGATCGGGGAAGCGAAGGCGGCCTGGCAGCAAGCCAGGGACGAGCTCGACACCAAGAGCGAATTGCAGCGTCGCAATCCCGGTATCGTGCCGCAGCGCGACATCGAAAAGCTCCAGGTCACGGTCGATCAGCGACAGGCGGGCATCGATTCCGCGAGTGCCGCCAGGGAGGCTTCGGCGCTGCGGGTCTCCACGCTGCTGCCTGCCGAGAAGGCGAGCGCCGAAGCCGCGATGGCGGAGGCGCAGGTCGATCTCGATAAGACCTTCGTTCGGGCCGGTGTCGATGGGCGGGTGGAGCAATTCCTTCTGCGTCCGGGCGATGTCGTCAACCAGATGATGCGGCCGGCCGGCCTGTTGATTCCGGAAGGTGCCGGCCGGCGCGCATTGCAGGCCGGCTTCGGCCAGATCGAAGCCCAGGTCATGCGCCCCGGCATGCTTGCGGAGGCGACCTGCATCTCGAAGCCCTGGGTGGTCATTCCGCTCGTGGTCACAGGCGTGCAGGACTACATCGCCGCCGGGCAATTCCGCTCGGGCGAACAGCTCGTCGACCCGCAAAACCTGCGGCAGCCGGGCACGATCCTGGCGTTCCTGGAGCCGCTCTACAAGGGCGGGCTCGAGGGCGTCACGCCAGGCTCGACCTGCATCGTCAACGCCTATACCAGCAACCACGACGCGATCGCCGCCCCGAAGACCGGCGCGCTCAAGGGATTTGCCCTGCACGTCGTCGATGCCACGGGGCTCGTGCATGCCCTTCTGCTGCGCATTCAAGCGTTGCTGTTACCGGTCAAGACACTGGTGCTGAGCGGCCACTGATCCCCCGAGATTTAGGGGAATGATCCCTGACCAATTGCGACGCGCCAACGATCTCTCTGAAGCATTTTTCGGCAAGGCAGGCGCGTTCCAGACAAGAGCCTGCCTGATTGCTCGGGTAACACATGGTTCGGATCGTTGATGGCGTAGGCGCGAGAGCTGGAATTGGTCTCACCATCTCGCAGCCCGAAACGCTGAGGAGACATGCCATGAAAATCGTCGTGATCGGCGGGACCGGATTGATCGGATCGAGACTGGTGGCGAAGCTCAAGCAGCAAGGCCACGACACCGTGGCAGCCTCGCCGAAATCAGCCGCGAACGCCGTGACCGGCGAAGGCCTCGCGGCCGCTCTGGCCGGTGCTGATGTCGTCGTCGACGTCGCCAACGCGCCGTCCTGGGAGCCGGCCGCCGTGCTCGATTTCTTCCAGCGTTCGAGCAAGAATCTCGTCACGGCAGAGGCCGCAGCGAGCGTGAAACATCACGTGGCGCTCTCGATCGTCGGCACCGACCGCTCGCCCGACAACGCCTATTTCCGTGCCAAGCTGGCGCAGGAAACCATCATCAAGTCCGCCTCGGTCCCATACTCGATCGTGCGCGCCACCCAGTTCTTCGAATTCCTCGCGGCCATCGCCGACGCGGGCGTGATCGACGGGAAGATCGTCGTTCCCACGGCTCAGTTTCAGCCGATCGCGGCCGACGACATCGTCGATCGCCTCGCGGAGGTCGCAACCGGCCGGCCGCTCAACGGCACGATCGATATCGCTGGCCCTGAGAAGGCCCCCTTCAATGAATTCATCGCACGCCGCCTGAAAGCGTCCGGCGACACACGCCCCGTGATCGGAGATCCGAAGGCGCTGTATTACGGCGCCCCCATCGACGACACATCGCTGAACCCGCTCGGCGAGGCGCGGCTCGGCACGACGCCGCTCGCAACATGGCTCGTGAGCCTCTGAGGCTCCGGCGGTCCTGGCCATCACTCAGCTACGGCAATGAAGGAAATCCCATGCGCAGATTGTTGATCGCAACGGCGGTTTATGCCGCATCCGTCGTGACGGCCCATACAGCCGAGCCGACAGCCCCATCGGCGAAAGTGTCGGTCGTGTTCGACCAGGCGCTGCCGAACGTCCCGGGCAAGAGCATGAAGGGCGTTCTGGTCGAGTATGGTCCCGGAGGCTCGTCGCCGGCCCACATCCACGCGCCCTCCGCCTTCATCTATGCCACGGTCCTGGAAGGCGCGATCCGCAGCCAGGTCAATGACGGCCCCGCAAAAGTCTTTCACAAGGGAGAGAACTTCTTTGAAAAGCCCGGCGACCGCCATGCCGTCAGCGCCAATGCCAGCGATACCGAACCTGCGAAGCTGCTTGCCGTGTTCGTGGTGGATACGAACGACAAGGAGCTGACGACGCCGATCAAGTAGCGCTGGGGTCAGCAGGCGACGTTATTGCACCGGGCGAACTCGCATCATCCGGAGTTCCCGATGAACACCACCGGTATACCCTTCGATACGCGCTCGGCGATGCGTTCGGCGTCCCAATTGGTAAGACGCACGCAGCCGTGAGACTCCGCCTTGGAAATCTTATCCGGCGCCGACGTCCCGTGAATGCCGTAGCCTTCTGCGGACAGGTTGATCCACACCGTGCCGACCGGATTGTTTGGACCGGGCTTGATGATGAAGGGCTTGCGCGAGCGGACGCCCTTGAAGTGATAAGCGGGATTGTAGCGGTAGAACGGATTTCGGCTCACTTCAGTAATCTTGAGCGCGCCTGAGGGCGACGGCTTCTCCTCGCTTCCGACGGTCGCCGGATAGAAACCGATCAACGCATTCGACTTGTCGAACAGTTTTACGGTCTGCCGGACCTTATCAATTTCGACCCTATCAGCCTTGGCGGGCGCCTCCTCCTTTGCTCTGGCAGTGTCCACCACGACGATGGTGCCGCCAACGCGATCAAAACGACGCCCGGGATTGAGCGCCGACAGGAGTTGCTCGCTCATGTGGAATCTCTCGGCCAGTGCTTCGCGCGGACTGGTGTAGCCGAGCTTCGGGATGCCCTTCATGTCCTCCATCTTCGACGGCAGCTTGCGCAGGAAAGGCCCCGCCACGTCCTGCCCGGTGATGGTGTAGGTCGTCATCGCCGGACGGTCATCCGCCTGCAGTGCCTCCCAAACGTCGTCCGTGAAGGCATCCGAGCTCGGCAATTGCTGCGCTTCCGCATAGGCCCGCAGGGCCTTCTTCGCGTTATCGCCAAATCTGCCGTCGATCTCGCCGGGCGAGAAGTGCGCCCTGTCCAGGAGAACCTGCAGCCGCACCCCTGCCGGGGTCGGCTGCTCGTTTGAAAGCGTCTTCTTTGATGGCTGGGCGGAATTGATAGCGTCCGCGGTCATCTCGGCGGCGAACGCTGGTGATGCCGCCAGGGCGAAGATAGCAAAGATGCAGAACCGCCCCGATTTCGTCAGCGACATCGCCGCCTCCTTTCACTTTTCCGACATTTGTGTGTTGACTTTCCGAGCTGCCGCGGCAGCCAACTTACGGTATTGGTCTTCGTACTGGCGCGCCATTCGGCGTGCGGTGAAGCGTTCCTCGAAACGGGCGCGCACCCGCCTTCGATCCAGCCTACCCAATTCGCCGACCGCCTTGACGGCCTGCTCCTCGTTCTCGACGATGAAACCGGTCAGGCCGTGCTCGATCACCTCAGGGACGGATCCCGAGCGGTAGGCGATCACGGGCGTTCCGCACGCCATCGCCTCGATCATGACCAGCCCGAAAGGCTCCGGCCAAGCGATCGGAAATAGCAGAGCGGCTGCTCCGCCAAGGAATGATTGCTTTTTCACGTCGTCGACTTCGCCGACAAGCTGGATCTTCTCGCCGTCGATCCGGGGTGCAAGGTGTTTCCTGAAGTAGGCAGTCTCGGCGCGAGGAATCTTCGCGGCGATGCGGAGAGGCATTCGGACTGCGTGCGCGATGCGGATGGCGTCCTCCGGACCCTTGTCTGCCGTGAGACGGCCAAGAAACGCCAGATATGACCCGTCCTCGTAGGAGGGGTGCAACAGCTCCGATGGCAATCCGTGCTGGATCGTTCCGATCCATTTGGCGTCCGGAAGCGGCTGGCGCTGGTGATCGGAAATCGACACGAAGCATGCTTCCGGGAACTCCCGAACCACGTCGGGCAAGCCAGGCAGGTCGAGGCGGCCGTGCATGGTCGTCAGGAACGGCACACCAAGGCGACTGAGCAACGGCAGCGGAAGCCAGTCGATATGCGCGTGGATCACGTCGAAGTCCCTGGCTCGTCTCGCGATCGCTTCCAGCAGCATCGCGCAGGCTGCACTCGGATCGACGCCCTTTCGGCCGAGACGTAGCGCGCGTGGCCACACCCGGTGGAGCTTGCCTGTCGTTCGGGAGTCGCCGCTGGCAAACAGCGTGACGTCGTGGCCGAGCTCGACAAGCTCATCCACAAGCCAGGCCACCACCCGCTCGGTGCCGCCGTAAAGCTTGGGAGGGACGCTTTCGGCCAACGGAGCGAGCTGAGCGATGCGCATGCCCGCTATACCGCTGAACGCACGATCAGCACGATGGCCGCAGACAGAAGGTTCGAAATCGCGAACAACGTCCAATCCGGCCTCGCGCTTGCGCTCGCCAGGCGGCAGATGCGGCCCTCAATGAGCCTCAACATTCGTTATCGGAAAGCCGCTCGAGATAGGCAAGCCCGAATGCTGCAAGTTCCTGGGCATCACCGTTACTCTCGCGCGCTTCCCGCCTCCCTTGCAGATGACGCTCGAGCAGGCAGCGACGGCCATCCGCGGCATCGACATCGCGATGCCGGGCGCGGTACACGCACCAAGCGGTGTCCACCGCTGCTCGTAGCGGGCCTTCGTCGACCATGTTCCAGCTCCGACGTGGGAGATGTTCATGGAGCCACAACTCGTGGCGACGGCGGATGTTTCCAGTTTTTACCGAAAAGTCTAAGCCTGCTCGGCAGGCCAGCACAGTCAGCGCTCGCTCCCTTGCTGCCTACGAGATCAGACGAGTCGCTGCGCCGCCATCTCCGCTGCGAGCAGCAATGCGGCGCGGCTAGCGCCAATCGATGCGATGCCCTGCCCTGCGATGTCGTAGGCAGTGCCGTGCGCGGGCGTGCAGATCGGGAAAGGGAAGCCGCCGAGCAAGGTGACGCCGCGATCGAAACCCATCAGCTTCATCGCGATCTGGCCCTGGTCGTGATACATCGTCAGCACGGCATCGAAGGCGCCGGCCTTGGCGCGCAGGAACACGGTGTCGGCCGGGAACGGTCCCTCCGCGGCAATACCCTCGCGCTGACCGTCCGCGACCACAGGCGCAATCACGTCGATCTCCTCGCGGCCGAAATTGCCGCCGTCGCCGGCATGGGGATTGAGGCCTGCGACCGCGATGCGCGGTCGCGCAAAGCCGGCATTGCGCATGCAGGAATCGGTCAGCCAGAGCGCGCGATGGATACGTTCGCTCGACAGCTTTGCAGCGACGTCCTTGAGCGGGATGTGCGAAGTGACCCGTGCGTTCCAGAGCCGGTCCAGCACGTTGAATTCGCTTGCCGGCGTGTTGAGACCGACGACCTCGGCCGAGAACGCGATCTCGTCGTCGTACTCGGCACGGGCAAGGCGCATCGCCTGCTTGTTGAAGGGGGTGAAACAGACCGCGTCGACATGGCCGTCGCGGCCGAGTTCGAGCGCGTGCCTGTAATTGGCCAGGGCGAATTTGCCGCCGGCAACGGTCGCGGTCTTCGGCTCGACCTCGCTGGGGTCGAGGTGGCGGAGATCGACGAACAGTGCATCTTCCTGCGCCGCGCGGAGGTCGGCACCCTGCTCCACCATCTTCAGCTTCGGCTTGAGGCCAGCAATGCGCGCGCCTTCGTCGAAGATGCGGCGATCGCCGATGACGACGAGCCGGCAGCGGGCGCGGATGTCGTCCTGCGCCACGAGCTTCGCCGTCAGCTCCGGGCTGATGCCGGCGGGATCTCCCATTGCCAATGCAACGAGCGGCTTTGCGGTCATATGATCACCTTTTCCTGGGCTGGCGTGTCGATCGCGGGCTTGCGCCAGAGACGCGCAAGCTGCAACACGAGCGGCAGCAGCAGCAGCGCGATGCCGCCCACGATCAGGCACGTCACCAGCTTGTTCGCGAAGAAGATGCCGAGTGATCCCTTGGAGATCAGCATCGACTGCCGGAACGCATCCTCGGCCTTGTCGCCGATCACGATCGCGAGCACGAGCGGCGCCAGCGGATAGAACAGCTTCTTGAAGAGATAGCCGACGACGCCGAAGCCGAGCATCATGACCACGTCGAGATAGGAGTTCGACACCGAATAGGCGCCGACGACGCAGATGATCACGATCAGCGGCGCGATCACCACGAAGGGAATCCGCATCAAGGCGGCGAAGACCGGGACGGTCAGCAGCACCAGCGCGACGGCGACGATGTTGCCGACATACATCGAGGCGATCAGGCCCCAGACGAAATCCTTGCTGTCGACGAACAGCATCGGCCCGGGATTGAGGCCCCAGATCATCAGCCCGCCCATCATCACCGCCGCGGTCGCCGAGCCGGGAATGCCGAGCGAGAGCATCGGCAGCAGCGCGCTGGTCCCGGCGGCATGATCGGCCGTCTCCGGCGAGATGATGCCTTCGACCTCCCCGGTGCCGAAATGCCGGCCGCGGCGCGAGAAGCGGCGGGCGATGCCGTAGCTCATGAAGGAAGCCGCGGTCGGGCCGCCCGGCGTGATCCCCATCCAGCAGCCGATCGCGGCGCTGCGCAGCAGGGCAACGCCGTGCCGCGGCAGGCGGCCGACGGCGCGAAACACCTCGCGCCAGTCGATCTTCGAGGAGACCGCGCGGGCGTGAAACTCCTCCTCGACAGCGACCAAGAGCTCGCCGATGCCGAACAGGCCCATCACCGCGACGACGAAGCTCACGCCCTTGACCAGCTCATCCACGCCCATGGTGAGGCGCACGCTGCCGGAGACGGTGTCGATGCCGATGGCGGCGATCGCAAAGCCGATCGCCAGCGCCACGACGGTCTTGATCGGCGCCGCACCGCCCATGCCGACGAAGCTGGCAAAGGCGAGGAAATAAACCGCAAAATACTCGGCCGGCCCGAACGCGAGCGCAACCTGCGCCACCCAGGATGCGAGGAAGGTAATCAGGATGACGCCGATCAGCGCACCGAACGCGGCCGAGCCGAAGGCGGTCGCGAGCGCCGTGGTCGGCCGGCCGTCGCGTGCCATCGGATAGCCGTCGAACGTGGTCGCGACCGACGACGGCTCACCGGGAATGTTGAACAGGATCGAGGTCACCGATCCCCCGAACAGCGCGCCCCAATACATGCTGGAGAGCAGAATGATCGCCGACACCGGCTGCATGCCGAAGGTCAGCGGCAGGAGCAGCGACACGCCGTTCGGCGCGCCCAGCCCCGGCAGCACGCCGACGAGAATGCCGAGCAGCACGCCGACCGCCATCAGGGCCAGATGCGGCACGGTGACTGCGATGGTGAAGCCGTGCAGGAGCTCTGCGAGATTGTCCATCGGCCTCTCCGTCAGAACCCGAAGGCGGCGGCGAGCGCGCCGTGCGGCAGGCTCACCTGGAACATGCGCTCGAACACGACATAGAGCGCGAGCGCCGTTGCTGCTGCCATGGCGAGCGCGCGCGGCACGGATTGGTGCCGGGGGATCGCCAGCACCGCGAAGACATACAGCGCCGAGGCGACGTATATCCCGGCGAGCGGGATCGCGGCGACGAAGATCGCAGCCGGCACGAACAGGCCGGCGAGCCGGCGCAGCTCGATTGACGTGATGGCGATGGGGACGTTTGCCAGTGTGGCAGCCGGCAGCACGCCGCGCACCAGATTGTAGAGGCTCCCGAGCACGATGATGATGCCGGTCAGGAACGGGAACGTGCCGGCGTCGACGCCTGCGCTCGACCAGCCGATGCCGTTGTCGAGGCTGGAGACGATTACGGCGACACCGAAGCTGCCGGTGAGGACGGCGGTCGCAAGTTCAAGCGCGCGACGGGAGATCATGGCGTGGTCCCTTTGAAGGCTGAGCGATCCCGCGTGACCGCGGGGGGTCTGCCGAACGAGCCAGACCTGCATGGTTCGAGACGCCCGCTTTGGCGGGCTCCCACCATGAGGGGCTGACATCTCGCCGCAATTCGCGACCTCATCCTGAGGGCCCGCCGCAGGCGGGCGTCTCGAAGGATGGCCGCTGGCGACCTGCCTGCCCCGCCTCACTTGACGAGCCAGCCCTGCTCGCCCGCGACCTGCTTGACGTGCTCGAGGTCCTCCTTGATGAACTTGTCGAACTCGGCACCCGTCAGGAACGTGTCGACCTGGGAGGTCTTCTCGATGTAGTCCTTCCACTCCGGCGTTGCCTGCACTTTCCTCATGAGGTCGACATAGAACGCGGCCTGCTCCGGCGTGACCTTGCCGGGCAGCCACACGGTGCGCGGCTGCTCATATTGCTTGATGTCGAGGCCCTGCTCGACGCAGGTCGGAACGTCGCTCCAGCCTTCGGTCGCGGTGACCTTCGGGCCCTGCGGCAAGCGCTTCGGGCTGAACACGCAGAGTGGTCGCTGCGTGCCGCCGCGCCATTGCCCGAGGCTTTCGCTGGGATTGTTGACGTGAGAATCGAGATGGCCGCCGGCGAGCTGCACGGCGGTCTCGGCGCCGCTCTTGAAGGGGATGTAGGTGAGCTTGACCTTGCCGGCCTTCTCGATCATCCGCGTCAGCACCTCGTCGGTGTCCTTCGACTGCGCGCCGCCCATCTTGAATTCGCCGGACGCGGCGGCCTTGAGGTAGTCGCCCGCCGTCTTGTAGGGGGCGTCCTGCTTGACCCAGAGCAGGAACTCGTCCTGTGCCATCGCCGCGATCGGGGTGAGATCGGTGTAGTTGAAGGCGACCTTGGAGACGAGCGGCTGTTGCCAGGCGTTCGAGGTGCCGAAGATCACCTTGTAAGGGTCGCCCGCGGACGCCTTGCCGTAGACATAGCCTTCGGCGCCGCTGCCGCCGCCCTTGTTGACGACGACGATCGGCTGCTCCGTCAGCTTGTGCTTGGTGATGATGTTCTGCACCGCGCGGGCAAGGTTGTCGGTGCCGCCGCCGGGGCCGGCGGTGGCGACGAACTCGATCGGCTTTTGCGGTTGCCAGGCGGCAAGCGCCGGCATCGTGCCGACGAGCACGGCTATGGCCGCGGAGAGCAGAAATGTTGACGTCCGACCCATGATTTCCTCCAGCTGATTTTGTTCTTTGTTCTTGTCGTATCGATGCCTGCTCAGGCGACGCGTTCCTCGCGCCTTCCTGATGCCAGCACGATCGCGCCTTCTTTTTCGAGCGCCTCGATTCGTGACTGGTCGAACCCGTGCTCGGCGAGCACCTCGCTTGTGTGCTCACCATAGACCGGCGCGCCCGATCGCACTTTGCCTGGGGTCTCCGAAAACTTGATGGGAAGCCCGATCGTCTTGACGGGACCGAGCGTGGAGTGCTCGACCTCGACGACCATCTCGCGCGCCAGTGTCTGCGGATCGCTGAGGGCTTCCAGCATGTCGTGCACGGGGCCGCACGGCACGCCCTTCTCCTCCAGCGCCGCCAGCCAATGCGCCCGCGACCTGGTGCGGAAACGCTCGCTCAGCACGGCTTCGAGCTCCTTCAGATTGGCCATGCGATCGGCGCCGGTGACGAAGCGCGGATCGGCGGCAAGCTCGCTCGCGCCGAGCGCTTCCAGCATCAACAGCCAATGCTTCTTGTTGGCGCCGCCGACCACGAGCCAGCCGTCCGAGGCTTCGAACGCCTGATACGGAGCGTTGAGCGGATGCGCCGAGCCCATGGCGCGCGGCGCCGTGCCGGCCGCCAGCGCGATGGTCGACTGCCAATAGGTCTGCACCAGCGCAGCTTCATAAAGCGAGGTCTCGACCCATTGCCCTTCGCCGGTCTTGAGACGATGCGTGTAGGCCGCAAGGATGCCCATGCTCGCGAGCAGGCCCGCGGTGATGTCTGACAGCGGCGGACCGCACTTGACGGGCGGACCGTCCGGGCGCTCGCCGGTAAAGCTCATGATGCCGCTCATCGCTTGCGCGACAAGGTCAAATCCCCTGCGGTGCTTATAGGGACCGGTGCGGCCGAAGCCCGACAGCGAACAGTAGATCAGCGCCGGGAATTCCGCATGGAGCGCCTCGTAGCCGAAGCCGAGGCGCTCCATCGCGCCCGGCGCAAAGTTCTCGACCAGCACGTCGGCATCCGCGATCAGGCGCCGCAGCACCTCTTTGCCGCCCTCGGTTTTCAGATCCAGCACGATGCCGCGCTTGTTGCGGTTCATCATCAGGAAGGACGCCGCTTCATCGCCGATCTTCGGCGGCACCGAATGGCGGGTATCGTCGCCGTTCGGCCATTTCTCGATCTTGATGACGTCGGCGCCCATGTCGGCGAGCATCAAGGTGCAGGTCGGCCCGGCCATGACGTGGGTGAGGTCAATGACCTTGAGGCCGGCCAGCGGTCCCGAACGGCGAGAAGTGGATTGAGATCGGTCGCTTTGCATCGGCTCGTCCTATTGGCCGCGCCATTGCGGCGCGCGCTTGTTGAGGAAAGCATCGAGCCCTTCGCGAAAGTCCTGGCTCGTGTAGCACATCAGAATGAGGTCTTCGCCCTCGTCCCGCGTCAGCCGCCGCTGCAGGCGGCTGACAGCCTGCTTGGTCGCATTCAGCGTCAGCGGCGCATGGCTCGCGACGAGCCGGGCCACCTCCTCAGTGCGCCGCTCGAGGGCGACAAGATCGTCGACGACCTCGCCGAGCAGTCCGACGCTTGCGGCCTCCGCGGCGTCGACAAGGCGCGCGGTGAAGATGAGGTCCTTGACGCGCGCGGCGCCGATGAGTGCGGTGAGACGGCCGACATTGGACATCGACAGGCAATTGCCGAGCGTGCGAGCAATCGGAAATCCAATTTTGGCGCTCTTGGTGCCGATGCGGAGGTCGCAGGCCGCGGCAATGCCCGCCCCGCCTCCGGTGCAGAACCCGTTGATCGCCGCGATGGTCGGCACCCGGCACTGTTCCAGCGTGGTCAGCACGCGATCGATGCGGTTCTCGTAGTCGATGGCGTCCTGCGGCGTCTTGAACTCGCGGAACTGGTTGATGTCGGTGCCCGAGGCAAAGGCCTTGTCGCCGGCCCCGCGCAGCACCAGCACCTTGATCGCATGATCGCGGTTCGCCTCCTCGCAGATCGCGGCAAGCCGCTCGTACATGGCGAAGGTGAAGGCATTGCGGGCCTGCGGGCGGTTGAAGGTGATCCGCCCGATGCCGTCGTCACGCTCGAAGACGAGGTCTTCCGCCTCCACTTGCAGGTCCATTCCTCTTACCCTTCTGTCTTTTACAATTTTGAATGCAAAATCTGGGATTTTCAAGCTATAACTTGGAAATATATGCGCATAAGTTCGTTTTTGCATTCAAATCGAGCTCAGACCCATGCTTCACGAAGAAGTCGTCGGCCGCATCCGCGCCATCCTGCTCGACGGCGAAATCCCGCCGGGCGCGCGGATTCCCGAGCGCGAGCTGTGCGAGCGGCTCGAGATCTCGCGCACGCCGCTGCGCGAGGCGCTCAAGGTGCTGGCCGCGGAAGGGCTCGTACAGCTGCTGCCGCATCGCGGCTCGCGCGCAGCAAAACTGACCGACAAGGACATGCGCGACCTGTTCGAGGTCTGCCAGGGCTTGGAGGCCCTCGCCGGCGAGCTCGCCTGCGAGCGCATCACGGACGGCGAGATCGACGCGATCGCCGCCGCACATGCGAACATGGTGCAGCATTATCGCGACGGTGACCTGATCCAGTACTATCGCGGCAACCGCGCCATTCACGAAGCGATCGTGACCGCAGCAGGAAATCCCGTGCTCGCCGGGCTTTACACCTCGGTGACCGCGCGCATCCGGCGCGCGCGCTACGTCACGCCGATGACGCCGCAGCGCTGGGCGCTTGCCGTGAAGGAGCACGAGGCGATCCTCAACGCGCTTCAGCGCCGCGACGGCGTCGGCCTCGCCCACATCCTGCGTGCGCATCTCCGTCACAAGCGCGAAGAGGTCCTGCAGGCGGGCTTTGCCGAGACGGAAGGCAATGATGTCACGTTGAGAATTGCGTAGCCCGCAATACCGCGCTTTGGCGCGGCCTGCCTTTGCGCGTCGCCTTCGCGGTCCGACTATCGTTCCCGCTCAGCGTGCAGTGCCAAGTAATTCCACTTGCTAGCTTGTCGCAACCGGCGCAGCATGCCTTGCACCGTCTCTGGCCGCGGGCCGATCAGGCGGTCGCTACGCGCGAACACTTGCGGAAAACAAAAGACAAAGGCGGAGAAAACGCATGACAATCGATGTCTCACGTCGGTCCCTACTCGCACTCGGCGCCGGTCTCGGCGCCAGCGCCATGCTCGGCAGCAGCGCGATGGCGCGGGCTCCCAAACTCGGCACCCAGACGCCGTACTGGCACCGCTTCATTCTCGGCGATGCCGAGGTGACCGTCGTGTCCGACGGGCCGCTGCCGCTCGGCGACCCCTCCGGGACGTTCCTTGGCGTTCCCCAGGAAGAGGTCAAGAAGATGCTCGCCGACAATTTCCTGTCGCCGGACAATGTCGTGCTCGAACAGAACTCGCCGATCGTGAACACCGGCGACAAGCTGATCCTGTTCGACACCGGCATGGGCTCATCGAAGATGTTCGGCGCCAGCACCGGCCGCCAGCAGAAGAGCATGACCGAGGCCGGCATCAAGCCGGAGGACATCGACGCCGTGGTCTGCTCGCATGCCCATATCGACCACATCGGGGGCATCGTCGACGAGGGCGGCAAGCCGCTGTTTCCGAATGCGCAAGTCTACATCTCGCAGACCGACTTCGACTTCTGGACCGACGAGGGCAAGCTCGGCAGCGCGGCCAAGGACTTCGTCGTTCACGCCCGCAAGAACCTGCTGCCGGTGCGCGACCGCATCGTGTTCTTCAAGGACGGCCAGGAATTTCTGCCCGGCGTGCAGGCGATCGCGGCGCCCGGCCACACCGTCGGCCACACCATTTTCATGGTCTCCTCGGCGGGCAAATCGTTCGCGTTCCTCGGCGATCTCTCGCACCATTCGGTACTGCTGCTGGAGCGGCCGCGGATGGAATTCTCTTATGACACAGACCCGAAGCAGGCGGCGGAGTCGCGCGTGAAACTGCTGACGATGCTTGCGGCCAACAAGACCCCGGTGATGTCCTATCACTTCGCCTGGCCCGGCTACGGCCACGTCGCCAAGTCGGGCGACGGCTTCCACTACTATCCGGAGCCGATGAAGATGACGTTGTAGGCGGGCAGATCACGTCCGGGCGGCGCGAGCCGCCCGGATCGTGCATCACTGCGCAAGGCCACGCTTACAAGCGGTCCAGGCGCGCCTGCAGATGAGCATCACTCTCGTAGCTATGGATCCCTCTCGGCATCGCCGAAGACCTCGACAAGGCGAAAACGCTCGCACATCAGCATCATGTCGTCGCTATATCGTCCGAGCCTGCCGAAATAGGACTGATGGGCGCGGCGCCAATAGGTCAGGCTCCGGTCACCTTCACCCTCCTCATACGCAAAGGCTGCGTCGACCTCGTTGAAGCGCCGATACGTCACCTCAACGGATTCGATGACGCAACGCGGCTCTCCTCGGCCGTCGAGCACGACCCAGCGCTCACCGGGCGTGGAGGTGTTCGGCTCGTCTTCGGTGCTGCACGTCGCGGTCTTGATGCCCTTGATGACGAGCTCGACCAATTCATCCGCCAGCGCAGGGCTGTCGCCGAACGCAAATGTCCGGAGGTGTCGATAGCGCTCGGGGACCAGCTTGCTCATGATCTTCAGACCTTCACGTCACCTCGACGCGATGCAACGGCGTATCGCAGGAAGCAAAAGAACTTGCTGCGTCACGAAGCGCGCCCTAGCAGCCCAATTTATCGGCGATCCCGCCAAAATCCTTCGCAACGATGTCCCAATTGCCGATCGCCTCGAAGTCCACCTTCTGAAGCGGACCATACTCCGTCGGCCGCGTCACGAAGGCGGTCTTCAATCCGTTCTTCTGCGCGGCGGCGAGATCGCCGTTGTGGGCGGCGACCATCATCACCTCTTCCGGCTTGAGGCAGAGCAGGCGCGCGGCGCCGAGATAAGTCTCGGGATCGGGCTTGTAGTGCTCGAACAGCTCGGCCGACATGATGAGGTCCCACGGCAGCCCTGCAAACTTCGCCATGTTGGTGAGCAGCGCCACGTTGCCGTTCGAGAGCGGCGCGATCACGAATTTCGTCTTGAGCCGCGTCAGGCCGGCGACGCTGTCGGGCCAGGGATTGAGCCGGTGCCAGCCCTTGGTGAGATAATCGAGATCGGCCTCGGTGAGGCCCTTGATCGCGAATTTCTCGACGAGCTTCTCCAGCGAGCGGCGATGCAGATCGTCGAGCATGACGTAGCCGCGCTCGGGATGCTTGCGCACGTCGTCCATGGAGGCGACGTACATGCCGCGCCAGCCGTCGACGAGCGCGGTCCAATCAGCGCTGATGCCGCGCTGCTTACCCCACCACATGAAGTCGGTGATCAGACTGGTGCGCCAGTCCACGACCGTGCCGAACACGTCGAAGACCAGCGCTTTGACGGCAGAGAGATCGGACATGGGCGCTTCCTGATTATTCTTGTCGTCATTCCGGCGCGCGCAGGGCGCGAGCCCGGAATCCAGAAGTCGTGGCGCGAGATTCCGGGTTCTCGCTTCGCGAGCCCCGGAATGACGGCAGTCTCAATCCAGATGGAACTTCGCCAGCTCGCGGTGCTCGGCCTTGATGTAGCGCACGGTGCCGGTGACGGAGCGCATCACCACCGTCTCGGTCTCGATCACGCCGTCCTTGCGGAACTTGACGCCTGAGAGCAGCGAGCCCGTGGTGACGCCGGTGGCGGCGAACAGGCAGTCGCCGCGCGCCATGTCCTCGATGCCGTAGATCATCTTGGGGTCGTTGACGCCCATCTTGGCGGCGCGCTCACGCTTCTCGTCGGAATCGAGGATGAGGCGGCACTGCATCTGGCCGCCGATGCAGCGCAGCGCCACGGCCGCGAGCACGCCTTCCGGCGCGCCGCCCGTGCCGAGATACATGTCGACGCCGGTGTTGTCGGGGTCGGCGCAGTGAATGACGCCGGCGACGTCGCCGTCTGTGATCAGGCGCACCGCAGCGCCGGTCGAGCGCACGCTCGCAATGATGTCGGCGTGGCGCGGACGGTCGAGCACGAGAACGGTGATGCCTTCCGGCTTGACGCCCTTGGCCTTGGCGAGGCGGCGGACGTTGTCGGCAGGCGAAGCATCGAGATCGACCACGCCCTTGTCGTAACCGGGTCCGATCGCGAGCTTCTGCATGTAGACATCGGGAGCGTGCAGCAGCGTGCCGCCATCGGCCATTGCCATGGTCGCGATCGCGCCCGGCATGTTCTTGGCGCACAGCGTGGTGCCTTCGAGTGGATCGACGGCGATATCGACCTGGGGACCGGCATTCATGCCGACCTTCTCGCCGATGAAGAGCATCGGCGCCTCGTCGCGCTCGCCTTCGCCGATCACGATAGTGCCTTCGATCGGCAGCTTGTTGAGCTCGCGGCGCATGGCGTCGACGGCGGCCTGGTCAGCTTGCTTCTCGTTGCCGTGCCCGCGCAACCGCGCCGACGACACCGCCGCCCGCTCCGTCACCCGCACAATCTCCAGCGTGAGGATGCGCTCGAGCAACGCTTGCGGCGGGACTGAAATATGGGTCGACATCGGCTTACTCCTTCGAAACGGTTTGGGACAGACATCTCTGCCCGCATCAACTCTCAACGCCCACGGTTCGTTCGAATGAACAACCGCCTCAGTTCTTCTCGATCCGGATCACCTGCGGCCGTCCGCTGATGACCTTGTCCTTCTGCACGGCGGCGAGTGCGCGGCGCACGGCGTCCTCATGCGTGGCATAGGTGATCAGGATGACGGGCACGGGGACCGCCTTGCCGTCGGCCGGCGCAGCGCCGCCATTGGGATGACGCTGCACGATCGACTCGATCGAAATCTTCTGCTCTGCAAGCCGGGTCGCGATCGCCGCCGCAGTGCCGGGGAAATCGCGCGCGAGCAGGCGGATGTAATAACCGCCTTCATGCCGCTCCATCGGCGCCTTCTTGGTGTCGCGGAGTTGCGAGATCGGCCGGCCGAACGGATTGGCGCGGATGCCGCGCGCGACGTCGGCGATGTCGGCAACGACGGCTGATGCCGTCGCAGCACCGCCGGCACCGGGGCCGACCAGGGTGATCGGCGGAATGCCCTCGCCATCGATCGTGACCGCATTGGTGACACCCATCACCTGCGCGATCGAGGAGGATTTGGGAACCATGGTCGGATGCACGCGTTGCTCGATGCCCTTGGCGGTGCGAACCGCAACGCCGAGCAGCTTGACGCGGTAACCGAGATCGGCGGCGGCGCGAAGATCTTCCGGCGCGATGGATGAGATGCCTTCGACATACACGGCGCTTTGAGCAACTTTCGTGCCGAAGGCGAGGCTGGCGAGAATGGCGAGCTTCTGCGCAGTGTCGTGGCCGTCGACGTCGAAGGACGGATTGGCCTCGGCATAGCCGAGCCGCTGCGCGTCCTTGAGGCATTCGGCGAAGGACAGCCCCTCCTGCTCCATCCGCGTCAGGATGTAATTGCAGGTGCCGTTGAGGATCCCGTAGACGCGGGTGATGCCGGTTCCGGCAAGACCTTCGCGTAACGTCTTGATGACAGGGATGGCTGCGCCGACGGCTGCCTCGAAATTCAGCGCGCCGCCGTGCTTTTCAGCCGCCTTGGCGAGCTTGAGGCCGTGCTTGGCCAGCAGCGCCTTGTTGGCGGTGACGACCGACTTGCCGGCGCCCAGCGCGGCGTCCACAGCCGACAGCGCGGGATCGCCGGCGCCGCCCATCAGCTCGACGAAGCAATCGACCTCCGGATGGGTGGCGAGCGCCATCGGATCCTTCGCCCATTCGACGCCGCGCAGATCGATGCCGCGCTTCTTCGCCTTCGAGCGCGCAGTGACGGCGACGACGCGGATGCCGCGGCCGCTGCGGCCCGCGAGCACGCGCGCCTGCGTTTCAATCAAACGGACAACTTCGGCGCCCACGGTGCCGAGCCCCGCTATGCCCACTTTCAGGGGTGCAACCATGATGCCTTAGAAAACCTGCCGAAGAGAACTCAACGCCGATTGGCGAGCGGAACGACGTTGTGCAACGTTTCGATCCCGCTTTCAAGGAAGCGGCGCACGCCGCGCGCGGCCTGCCTGATCCGTTGCTCGTTTTCCACCATGGCGATGCGAACATATCCTTCACCATGCTCGCCGAAGCCGACGCCGGGCGAGACCGCGACGCCGGATTTCTCCACCATCAGGGTTGCGAACTGCATGCTGCCGATGCTGCGGAAGGCTTCCGGCAGCGGCACCCAGGCGAACATCGAGGCCTCCGGCGGCGGAATCTCCCAGCCGGCGCGGCCAAACGATTCCACCAGCGCGTCGCGACGCTTGCGGTAGGTGTCGCGCATCTCCTTGATGCAATCGTCCGGGCCGTTGAGCGCCGCCGTCGCCGCGACCTGGACCGGCGTGAAGGCGCCGTAGTCGAGATAGGATTTGACGCGGGCGAGCGCTGCGATCACGCGCTCATTGCCGACCGCAAAGCCCATGCGCCAGCCGGCCATCGAGTAGGTCTTCGACATCGAGGTGAACTCGACGGTGACGTCCATCGCGCCCGGCACCTGCAGCACCGAGGGCGGCGGGTTGTTCTCGTCGAAATAGACCTCGGCATAAGCGAGATCGGACAGGATCAGGATCTCGTGCTTCTTCGCGAAGGCGACGAGGTCCTTGTAGAAATCGAGACTCGCGACATAGGCCGTGGGGTTCGAGGGATAGCAGACGACGAGCGCCAGCGGCTTCGGGATCGAATGGATGATCGCCCGCTCCGCCGCCTCGAAGAACTGCGGCGTCGGCTCCGATGGCACCGAGCGGATCACGCCGCCCGCCATCAAAAAGCCGAAGGCGTGAATCGGATAGCTCGGGTTCGGACAGAGGATGACATCGCCGGGCGCGGTGATTGCCTGCGCCACGTTGGCAAAACCTTCCTTCGAACCCAGCGTCGCCACCACCTGGGTGTCGGGATTGAGCTTCACGCCGAAGCGACGGGCGTAGTAGGCGGCCTGGGCCCTGCGCAGTCCGGGGATGCCGCGCGAGGCCGAGTAGCGGTCGGTGCGCGGCTTGCCGAGCGTCTCCTTCAACTTCTCCAGCACATGCGGCGGCGCCGGCAGGTCCGGATTACCCATGCCGAGGTCGATGATGTCGGCGCCGGCATTCCGCGCAGCCGCCTTGGCCCGGTTGACCTGCTCAAACACGTAAGGCGGAAGGCGGCGAATGCGGTAAAATTCTTCCATGGCTCTCTGGGCTCCGGGCAACCGGTCAGGACAGAATCGACAGATCAAGAGGGCCATTCCAAAAGGCCCTCAGCCCCATCGCGAAAATTACTCAAAATCAAATACTTAGAGCAATCGTCGACGACGAAGACTGAAGTCGTTCGCCCTGACTCTTGGCTGAACCGAGGTCTTTTAGCACGGCAAAGCGGAGGCGCCAGCGATTACGTTGCCCGTCTCACGTCACGGGCTATTTGGCGTCCTTGGCGGCCACAGCCTGGCGATCGCGCGCGGCGGCGAGCTCGGCCTCGATCTTGGCGCGCTGCTCCGGCGGGATGATTGCCTGATCGCGATCCGGCGGCAGATCGTGCACCGGCAGATAGGTACCAGGCTCCCTGGCATGCGGCTGCGCATCCGCGGGCGTCAGATCCGCGAGCTGGCTCGAACACCCGCCGAGGGCGAGCGCCGCAATCAACAGCGCGCCGCAGATCGGCAGCGTCCTTTGCAGGTCCCATAACGCCAACACTTGGGAAATCCCCTACTCGTCCCAAAGCACGGCCCCGGGCAACCTTACCCAAGACCGCGCCCAAGCTCAAACCATTGCTGCCCAAATGGCGTGAGCGAGAAAATAGCCCGGCGCTACCAAGCCGAGCGGTGCGGCTCGATTGTGACGGAACCAAGAAATTTTGTCGCAGTGCAACACATCTTCGAGAGTGTTTAACGTCAAACATGCGAGCTTCGCGGTGACGAATACGGAATGAATCGTTACTGTTCTGCTCATGAGCATGGCCACGACCGACACGCCGAAACCCGAGACGAAGTTCGATGCGGAAGCCTTCGCGATGAATGTCGCGCGGGCGATGGAGAGCGGCGGCAAGGCACTTGCCGCTTACCTTAAGCCGCGCGAGAGCGGCGAGGTGCAGGATCGTCCACCGGCCGAGCTCGCTGAGGTCGTCAAGACCTTCACGTCGGTCGCCGAATACTGGCTGTCGGATACATCCCGCTCCTCCGATCTCCAGACCAAGCTCGCCAAGGACTATCTCGACCTCTGGGGCTCGGCGGCGCGGCGCATGGCCGGCCAGGAGGCCCCGCCCGCAATCGCTCCCTCGCCGCGCGACAAGCGCTTTGCCGATCCGGAATGGAAGTCGAACCAGTTCTTCGATTTCGTCATGCAGCTCTATCTGCTCACGACCAAATGGGCGCAGGAGCTGGTGCGCGATGCCGAAGGGCTCGATCCGCACACGCGCCGCAAGGCCGAGTTCTACGTCCAGCAGGTCACCAACGCGCTCTCGCCATCGAACTTCGTGCTGACCAATCCCGAGGTGCTGCGCGAGACGGTGGCGTCCAGCGGCGAGAATCTTGCGCGCGGCCTGACGATGCTGGCCGAGGACATCGCCGCCGGCAAAGGCATGTTGAAGATCCGCCAGTCCAATCCGGACAATCTCGTCGTCGGCGTCAACATGGCGACGACGCCGGGCAAGGTGATCTACCAGAACGAGATGATGCAGCTGATCCAGTACGCGCCGACCACGGAGAAGGTGCTGCGCACACCGCTCCTGATCGTGCCGCCCTGGATCAACAAGTTCTACATCCTCGATCTCAAGCCGGAGAAATCCTACATCAAGTGGTGCGTCGACCAGGGCATCACCGTCTTCGTGATCTCGTGGGTCAATCCGGACAAGCGGCTCGGCAACAAGGGCTGGGAAGACTACATGAAGGAAGGCCCGCTCACGGCGATGGACGTGATCGAGAAGGTCACCGGCGAGATGAAGGTGCACACCGCCGGCTATTGCGTCGGCGGCACCATGCTCGCGACCACGCTGGCCTGGCTCGCCGAGAAGCGCCGTCAGCGCGTGTCGTCCGCGACGTTCTTCGCCGCGCAGGTCGACTTCACCCACGCCGGCGATCTCCTCGTGTTCGTCGACGAGGAGCAGATCGCAGCGCTCGAGCAGGACATGAGGGCCGCCGGCGTGCTCGAAGGCTCGAAGATGGCGATGGCCTTCAACATGCTGCGCTCCAATGACCTGATCTGGTCCTATGTCGTCAGCAACTACCTGAAGGGCCAGCAGCCGAGCGCGTTCGACCTGCTGCACTGGAACTCCGACGCGACGCGCATGACCCAGGCCAATCATTCCTATTACTTGCGCAATTGCTATCTGGAGAACCGGCTCTCCGCCGGCACGATGGTGCTCGACAATACCCTGCTCGATCTCTCCAAGGTCAAGGTGCCCGTCTACAATCTCGCCACCCGCGAGGACCACATAGCGCCCGCTGACTCGGTGCTCTACGGCTCGCAGTTCTTCGGCGGTCCGGTGAAGTACGTGCTGTCGGGCTCGGGCCACATTGCGGGCGTGGTCAATCCGCCCGCCTCGAGCAAGTACCAGTACTGGACCAACGACAACATCAAGGACGTCAACATCGCGCAGTGGATGAAGGGAGCCGTGGAGCACAAGGGCTCGTGGTGGCCCGACTGGCGGGAGTGGCTGGGCGGGCTCGATCCCGAGGAAGTCCCGGCGCGGGCGGTCGGCAGCGAAGCATTCCCGCCGATCGAGGACGCGCCCGGCAGCTATGTCAGAGTTCGCGCATAGCGGAATCTCCGTGCTTTCGTATAGACTCGCCTCAATCCAGCGACGACACAGGGGACTGCCACTATGACACGCGAATTGTTCTGGCTGACACTGACGGTGATCCTGACGGGGGTTCTCTGGATTCCCTACATCATCAACCGATGCCAGGTTCGCGGGTTGAGCGGTGCCATGGCCAACCCTTCGCGGGGCGACAAGCCGCAGGCGGAGTGGGCGAACCGGCTGATGTTCGCGCATGACAACGCGGTCGAGAACCTCGTGATCTTCGCGCCGCTGGTGCTGATCCTGAACGCGATCGACTATTCCACGAAATGGACCGTGCTCGCCTGCGCCGTTTATTTCTGGTCGCGGGTCGCACATCTCATCGTCTACACGCTCGGCCTGCCGGTGTTCCGCACGCTGGCCTTCACCGTCGGCTTTCTCGCCCAGGCCGTGCTGGCGCTGGCGATCTTCGGGGTGGTGTGAACGCGCGCCGTGCTCAGCCGCTCTTCTGCGCGACGACGAACAGCATCGATGCGGCCTTGTCGTCGAAGCCATTGACCTCGCCCGAATCGATCGTCACCCCTCCGACTGCCCGCTTCGGCGTGGGTCGCCTGCAGCCAGTCCGGCAAGGGATAATTGTAATAGCGGTTCAGCGTGTCGCGGCCATCGGCCGAGACGGCGCGAGGCGACCTCGGCCATTTCCGGTGATCCGTCGGTCGCACGAACCGCGAAGTCGCGCACCAGCATTTCCGCGGTACCGCCGTCGGCGCCGCATCCGAGTTCGAGAATGGAAGCACCTGGCGCGAGCTTGGCGAGAAACGCGGTCAACCGCGCCTGGCGCGCTCGCGCCAGGCATAGGCCTCGGCGTTGCCGCGGTAGAATTGCAGCGTCTCTTCATCCACTGTCGCACTCACGTCACGGGAATAGCGCGATCTGCTCCAGCCCCACAGTTTCGGGCAACCCGAACATCAAGTTCATGTTCTGGATCGCCTGCCCGGCCGAGCCCTTCACCAGATTATCGAGCGTGGAAATGACGATCGCGCGGTTCTTGATGCGGTCGGCGACGACACCGATCTGCACATAGTTAGAACCGCGCACATTCTGCGTCTGCGGCAGCACGCCCTTCTTAGCGACATGCACGAAGGGTTCGTTGACGTAGGCCTTCTCGAGCGCGGCCCGCAAATCGTCGGGCGTCACGCCATTGAGTTTTACATAGGACGTACAGAGTTCGCCGCGCGCCATCGGGATCAGATGCGGTGTAAAATTCACCGTCACCGCGGAGCCGGCGGCGACGCCGATCTCCTGCTCGATCTCGGGCGCGTGCCGGTGGGTACCGACCGAATAGGGCGAAAGCCCTTCGCCCGCCTCGCTGAACAACGTGTTCTGTTTCAGCCCGCGTCCGGCGCCGGTGACGCCCGATTTCGCATCGATGACGATGTCGTCGACATCGATCAGTTTGGCCTTCGCAAGCGGTACCAGCGCGAGCAGCGCCGCCGTGGGATAGCAGCCGGGACAGGCGACCAGCCGCGCCGACGTGATTTTCTCGCGATAGAATTCGGTGAGACCATAGACCGCCTCGCCCTGCAATTCGAGCGCCCGATGCTCATGGCCGTACCATTGCGCGTAGGTGCTCTTGTCCCGCAGCCTGAAATCGGCGGACATGTCGAGGACCTTGATCTTGGGATTTGCCTTGAGGACCGCGGCGATGATTTCCTGCGTAGTCCCGTGTGGCAGTCCGCAGAACACCGCATCGAGCCTGCTCCAGTCCACCTTCTCCCATTCCACAAGTTTAGGCAGGTCCAGCATGAAGAAGTGTGGAAACACCTCGCTCATGGCTTTGCCGGCGTGGGTATTGGCAGTGAGTGCGGTGATCTCGGCATTCGGATGCCGCGCCAACAGGCGCACCGCGTCGGCGCCGGTGTAGCCGGAGGCGCCGAGAATGCCGATCTTCTTCGTGCTCATCAGACGTTCCTTCAACGTTGGATCGGTTACGTCTCTGCCAGCCCGAGCATCAGTCGCATGTTCTGCACGGCTGCGCCGGATGCACCCTTGCCGAGATTGTCGAGCCGGGCGACCAGCAACGCCTGGTGATACTTGTCGCTGGCGAAGACGTAGAGTTCGAGCATGTTGGTCTCGTTGAGCGCCTCCGGCTCGAGCCGGCCGCCCTTGATGGCCTCGTTCTGCAGCGGCATCACCTTGACGTAGTTCGAGCCGGCGTACCGCTTAGCCAGCGCTGCCTGAAGGTCGGCGCCGCCAGGCTTGCCCGGCAAGGTGTCGAGCTGGAGCGGCACCGAGACCAGCATACCCTGCCGGTAGTTGCCGACCGAGGGAATGAAGATCGGCCGCCGCGTCAGGTTGGAATAGAGCTGCATCTCGGGCAGATGCTTGTGCTCGAAGCCGAGGCCGTAGAGCTCGAACGACGGCGCGCTGCCATCTTCGAAGCTTGCGATCATCGACTTGCCGCCGCCGGAATAGCCGCTCACCGCGTTGACGGTGACGGGATAGTCTGATGGCAGCAGGCCGGCATCGACGATCGGCCGCAGCAGCGCGATCGCGCCGGTCGGATAGCAGCCGGGATTTGAGACCTTCTTCGCCGCCTTGATCTTGCCGGCCTGGTCCGGCGTCAGCTCGGGAAAGCCATAGGCCCAGTCCGGCGCGACCCGGTAGGCGGTCGAGGCATCCAGCACTTTCGGCGCTTGAGCCCCCATGCTGTCGACAAGAGCGACGGTTTCCTTGGCGGCATCGTCCGGCAGGCAGAGGATGACGAGGTCCACCTCTTCCATCAGCGCTTTCTTGGCTGCGGGGTCCTTGCGCTTGTCATCGGCAATGGTCTTCACCGCGACGTCGCTCTGGAGCTTCAGCCGCTCGTTGATGCCGAGGCCGGTGGTGCCGGAGCCGCCATCGACGAAGACGGTGGCGGGCTTTTTGGCCGCGCTGGCGGTCGGGGCTTTCGTGGTGTCAGCGAGGCCGGTTTCAGAAAGGCTCACGGCGCGCTCCTTTCGAGCATGTTCGTATCGTCTGCGAAGTCTGGTTCTGCGAAGGCTTGCGGCCTGGCCTGCCGCATCAAACGCGAAATCTGCTTGGCGTCGGCATCACCGGCGCTGAGCGCATTGGCGATGGCCACGTAGTCGGCGTCGGATTTGTGCTGGTTCAGCTTGAAGCTGCCTTCGACCTCCTCAACCGTCATGACCAGCCCAACGATCGCCTTCTTCATCGTCTCCAGCCGACCCGCCGTCATCTTGCCTGACGTCCACGGCTTTTTCGGCAACAGCCAGCTCTCGAACTTGGCGCTGAGCGTGTCGAGCTGCATCGACAGCTCATCGTCGGACAAGAGCCGCACCGGCCCGCTCAGATGCACCGACTGGTAGAGCCAGGTCGGGACCTGATCCTGCGAGACGTACCAGTCCGGCGATACATAGGCATCGGGACCGTTGACCGCGAGCAGCCAGGACGCATCACCGCCCGCAAGCTTTAGCAGCGGATTGTGACGGGCGAGATGAAAGGCGGCCTGCGGCGTGCCGTCCGCGGCATAGGTCAGGTAGAACGGCAATGGCGAAGCAATCGGCTTGTGGCCATCAAAGGCGCACATGGTGCCGAAGCCGCGCTCTTCGGCGAATTTCAGGCTCGCGGCGCGATCCTGCTTGAAAAAGGGTGGTGTGTACATCGTGGTCTCCTGCTGGGCCTCCTTGGGGGAGCCGCCGGATCAGATCGCGCTGACAGGAGAGAGGATGCCGCGGATCGGGTCCAGCGGCAAAGACGATGATCTCAAACGCGATCGACCGCCCAAACCGCTAAGCTGCGGCGGCGGCGACGAGCGAACAGGATGGTCGCGGCGTTGATCATGGCGCGCGGCTATAAGGCCAGTCGCGGTTCCCGTCAAGGTTCAGGCGTCAGATGACGCGCCAGATCCATTCCATGATCTTCGCGAGCACGTCGCCGAACAGCAAGAGCACGGCCGACCAGATCAGGGCCGAAACGAAATTGGCGGCCTGGAAGCTCCAATAGGGCATCTCGAAGATGCCGGCCGCGAGCGGCACGGAGGCGCGCAAGGGACCGAAGAAGCGCCCGATGAAGATGCTGGGTATGCCCCAGCTGCGCACGAAAGCCTCGCCCCTGGGCAAGAGTTCCGGATAGCGCGAGAGCGGCCACATCTGGGCAACGCTCTCCTTGTAGCGGTAGCCGAACCAGTAGGAGACCCAATCGCCCAGCGCCGCGCCGAGGCCGCCGGCAAGCCAGACCGGAAAGAAGCTGATGCCGCTCACCCCGATCAGCGCGCCGATGGCCACCAGCGCGCCCCAGGCCGGAATCAAGAGCGAGATAAACGCAAGCGACTCCCCGAACGCGAGCAGGAACACGATTGGCGCCGCCCAAGCCTGGTGAACGCGCACGAAATCAGCCAGGGCGTGCGCAAACTGCTCCATCCAAAATCGCCTTCCCGCCCCGTCTCAAGGTGCTGCTCGATGAAAAGGACTGGTAAGCCAAGGACTTGTGTGACATCAAGTCACAAAACCCGACTTGGCTAAGGCCGGCACGTCAAATTGGCGGGAATTAGCGGGCCTGCGGCGTAAAATCGCCGGGATTGGCTCCCAACCCACAGCGCCCGGCCCGCCCCAAGTAACCTTTCCAAGTCAGAAGTGGCATAGTCGGCCTAACCGATTCGCCGCTTCCGCGGCCCTCAAAACGCATCAAGATATATGGCCAAGCAGTTGAAACCAAAAGCGAAAGATGACTTTTTCGGTGGCGACGAGCCGAAGCCCCGCACAGCCAAGGCGGCGCCGCGCGGAAGCGGCGGGGAAGCCGATTACACGGCGGCCGACATCGAGGTGCTCGAAGGCTTGGAACCGGTGCGGCGCCGGCCCGGCATGTATATCGGCGGCACCGACGAGAAGGCGCTGCATCACCTGTTCGCGGAAGTCATCGACAACTCGATGGACGAGGCGCTGGCCGGGCACGCAACCTTCATCGAAGTCGATCTGAGCGCGGACGGGTTCCTGACCGTGACCGACAACGGCCGCGGCATCCCGATCGATCCGCACCCGAAATTCCCGAAGAAATCGGCGCTCGAAGTCATCATGTGCACGCTGCATTCGGGCGGGAAGTTCGACAGCAAGGTCTACGAGACATCGGGCGGCCTGCACGGCGTCGGCATCTCCGTCGTCAACGCCCTCTCCTCGCGTCTCGAGGTCGAGGTCGCGCGCAGCCAGAAACTGTACCGCATGACGTTCGAGCGCGGCCATCCCAAGGGCAAGCTCGAGGACCTCGGCAAGGTCAACAACCGCCGCGGCACGCGCGTGCGCTTCAAGCCGGATACTGACATCTTCGGCGCCAAAGCGGCATTCAAGCCGCAGCGCCTGTTCAAGATGACGCGCTCGAAGGCCTATCTGTTCGGCGGCGTCGAGATCCGCTGGAACTGCGCGCCGGAGCTGCTCAAGGGCATCGAGGACGTGCCGGCCGAGGCGACGTTCCACTTCCCCGGTGGCCTGAAAGATTATCTCGCCGCCGCAATCCACGCCGACACGCTGGTGCATCCCGACATCTTCTCCGGCAAGTCGGGCCGCAACGGCGCGCATGGCGCCTGCGAATGGGCGGTTGCGTGGACCGCGGATGCCGACGGTTTCCTATCCTCCTACACCAACACGGTGCCGACGCCGGATGGCGGCACGCACGAATCCGGCCTGCGCAGCGCGCTGCTGCGGGGCCTGAAGGATCACGCCGAGCGCGTCGGCCAGGGCAAGCGCGCGGCCTCCGTCACCTCGGAAGACGTGATGGTCGGCGCCGCCGTGATGCTGTCGGTGTTCGTGCGCGAGCCAGAATTCCAGGGCCAGACCAAGGACCGCCTTGCCACCGCCGAAGCGCAGCGCATCGTCGAGCAGGCGATGAAGGATCCGTTCGACCATTGGCTGTCGGGCAATCCGAACATGGCCAACCGGCTGCTCGACTTCGTGATCGATCGCGCCGAGGAGCGCCTGCGGCGGCGGCAGGAGAAAGAAACCGCGCGCAAGACCGCGGGCAAGAAGCTGCGCCTGCCCGGCAAGCTCGCCGACTGCACCGACGCCGGCACCGAAGGCTCCGAGCTGTTCATCGTCGAGGGCGACTCGGCCGGCGGCAGCGCCAAGCAGGCGCGCGACCGGAAGACCCAGGCGGTGCTGCCGCTGCGCGGCAAGATCCTCAACGTCGCCTCCGCCGGCAAGGACAAGCTGACGGCGAACGCCCAGCTCTCCGACCTCGTGCAGGCGATCGGCTGCGGCACGCTGGCTCATTATCGCGAAGAGGATCTGCGCTATCAGCGCATCATCATCATGACCGACGCCGACGTCGACGGCGCCCACATCGCCTCGCTGCTGATCACCTTCTTCTACCGGCAGATGCCGCGGCTGATCGACGAGGGCCACCTCTTCCTCGCGGTGCCGCCGCTCTACAAGCTGACCCACGGTTCGAAATCGGTCTACGCGCGCGACGACGCGCACAAGGAGGCGCTGCTCAAGAGCGCGTTCAACGCCAACGCCAAGGTCGAGGTGAACCGCTTCAAAGGCCTCGGCGAGATGATGCCGGCGCAGCTCAAGGAGACCACCATGGATCCGAGCAAGCGGACGCTGCTCAAGGTGGTCCTGCTCGCCGACGATCGCGACACCACGGCCGATTCGGTGGAGCGCCTGATGGGCACCAAGGCCGAGGCGCGCTTCGCGTTCATCTCGGACAAGGCCGAATTCGCCAGCGAAGAGCTGCTCGACGTCTGAGGCCAGAACCACGCCGGCTGCGTTCCGAGACAGCCCCGGCCTAAAGCCGGGGCTGTTTTGTTTGAGGGGACGGCCGCATTTTCCGGCAATTTTGCCGGGCGGGCCGCCGGTGTTTTCGTTGATTCCCGCAATGGTCGCATGGCGACTCGGCCACCGACTCACAGACGCCCAGGCCGAGGCAGGATTGCCTCCATTTCGGACAAAGCCGAATTTGCTAACGAGAGGTTACTCGAAATCGAAACCTAGAATTGCGCTCAACACATTGAACTATCAAGGTTATTTACGACTCGCGCAATCGCGCTCCAAATACCCCCGCACCGGCGTTTTCCGGCGACTGTGCCTGCCCGGCAACAGCATTTCGACGAGAACCGTCTATAGTTCGGGCATCAGATGAAACGGACTTCAGTGCGCTCGCGCCTACAGACCAAGGTTGGGGATTTTAACATGAAGAAGATTTTGCTCGCTCTGACCGCGGTCGCGGCGATGACCGGTTCGGCCTCGGCGGCCGACCTCGCGGCCCGTCCTTATACGAAGGCGCCGATGCCGGCGCCCGTCGCCAACTGGACCGGCTTCTACATCTTCGGCGGTGCGGGCGGCGGCATCTGGGATGCGGATTCCCACACCAACTTCGTTGGCGTTCCCGTGACGATCGATCAGCGCGTTGGCGGCGACGGCTGGTTTGGAACGGTCGGTGCCGGCTACGACTGGCAGTTCAGCGGCACCTGGGTGGCCGGCGTGTTCGCCGACGGTCAGTTCGGCAGCCTGCGCGGCAGCATCAACGATGAGTTCGCTGCGCTGACCGGTCGCATCAAGATGCAGGACGCTTGGGCTGCGGGTGTTCGCCTCGGCTATCTGGTGGCTCCGAACGTTCTCTCCTACGTCAATGGCGGTTACACTGGATCGCACTGGTCGGGCGCTACCCTGACCAATCTCGCCGGGACGGTTTCGGGCTTCCACACTGACTCGTTTAACCGCAATGGTTGGTTCGTCGGCGGTGGCGTCGAGAACAATCTGAACATTTTCGGCATCACGGCGCCGGGCTGGTTCATGAAGACCGAATATCGTGCTGCCTACTACGATCGTAAGGACGTCGCGGTCCGCACCGATGCGGGCAACGTCGCCACCACCGACTCCATCAGCTTCAAGCCGTTCGTCCAGACCATCAGCACCTCGCTGGTCTACCGTTTCAACTGGACCGGTCCGGTGGTCGCGAAGTACTGATCTGATCTCACGATCAAACGTCAAAGCCCCGGCATCGACCGGGGCTTTTTCGTTTGGGCAAGGCGATCAATGCTCGCCCGCAATGACTTGTACGCCGAGCCCGGTTTCGCCCGCCGTCTATCGGCACTGATCGCCAAGCGGCGAATTGCGTTCTAAGGACGCGCTCCCTCCCCGCCGGCACCTTTGCGCCGGTGCCGCCATTGTGTCGACACCGAAGCTGCGGTTACTGTGCGCCCAAGCTTTCGCGGCGGCGGCGATCCTCGTCGCACGCGACAGAAGCGGACCGATGGGAGGAATGCATGCGCAGATTTCTGCTGCTAGCAGGCCTGTTTGCAACTGCCCTCGGGCTGCTCTGGATTGGACAGGGCACGGGCACCGTTCCGTGGCCGCGATCGAGCTTCATGGTCAACCAGCTGCAATGGGCCGGCTATGGCGCAGCCATGGCCGGCTTCGGGCTGGTGCTGATCTGGCAGAGCAATCAATAGAAGAAACCAGGGAATACAAGCATGACATCCAGCCGGTTCGATCTCCGCGGCAAGGTCGCGATCGTCACGGGAGGCAATGGCGGCATCGGGCTCGGCATGGCGCGCGGCCTTGCCGATGCCGGCGCCGACATCGCCGTGGTCGGACGTAACGAGACCAAGTCCGCGGAAGCGGTGGCCGATCTCAGGCAGCGCGGCGTGAAGGCGATTGCCGTCACCACCGACGTGACCGACAAGGCGGCGGTCGCGGCCATGATCGATCGCGTGGTCAAGGAGCTCGGCCGCATCGACGTCCTCGTCAACAATGCCGGCATGAGCATCCGCAAGCCGCCGCACGAGCTCGAACTCGACGAGTGGAACAAGGTGATCGACACCAACCTCACCAGCGCCTTCGTGTGCTCGAAGCTGGCTTATCCGGCGCTGAAGGCGTCCGGCAACGGCAAGGTGATCAATATCGGCTCGATGATGTCGATCTTCGGTGCGAGCTTCGCCACCGCCTATGCAGCGAGCAAGGGCGGCATCGTGCAGTACACGCGCGCCTGCGCCAATGCCTGGGCGCCCGACAACATCCAGGTCAACGCCATCCTGCCGGGCTGGATCGACACTGATCTTACCCGCGGCGCGCGGCAGCAGGTGTCAGGGCTGCACGAGCGCGTGCTGGCGCGCACGCCCGCGGGGCGTTGGGGTGACATCGATGACTTCGCCGGCATCGCCGTGTTCCTGGCATCGCCCGCGTCGAACTTCGTCACGGGCACCGCGATCCCGGTCGACGGCGGATTCTCGGTGATGGCCTGAGGCCGGGCCTGCACCACAACACTGCACGCAAAAAGAAGCCCCGGTGGAAGCCGGGGCTTTTGAAATTTTGGCAGTGCTTTTTTGATCGTTGGTCGCGTTGCGTCGACGTGCTCAGTAACGGGCGATGGTCGGGGCGTCGAACTTGTAGCTCGCACGCACCACGGCCCACTGGATGTCGCGTGGCTTGGCATCGAAGCTGTAGTTTCCGGAGGTGCCGCCGAGCTGATAGGTCTGGCTGCCGAAGGCCGCGTAGTTGTATTCGAGGCCGACGATCCAGTTGCGGGTGATGCCGTATTCCCAGCCGGCGCCGACAGTCCAGCCGTTGGCCCAATGGGTCTGTCCACCGGAGCCCGACACACCGACGGTGTCGCTGACCGAGAGCCGATTGTTCGCGCCGGCATAGCCGCCCTTGATGTAGAACAGGTTGTTCTGCACGGCGAAGCCGGCGCGGCCGAGGATCGTCGCGAGCACGTTGGTGCGCCAGGAGAACACGTCGTCCCCGGCACCGAACACAGTGTTCGTGAGCGAGCCCTTGTTGTCGAGACCGGAGATCGTACCTTCCACGCCGAACACGTAGTTGTTGGCCTGCCAGTTGTAGCCGATCTGGGCGCCGCCCATGATGCCTGATCCGCGCTGACGATAGCCCTCGCCCGGAATGAGATCGCCAAACGGTGCGCCGATGCCGTTGTTGACGAACTGCTCGTTGGTCCATGCGCCACCGATGTGGCCGCCGACATAGAAGCCGGTCCAGTTGAACAGCGGCTCGACATAGGCGGGCGCTTTCGTGTAGCGCGCACCGAGATCGGCGGCGGAAGCAGCGCCGGTCGAAACCAGGGCCGTCGTGTAGGCGAAGGCGGCAATCAATTTATTACGCATGGCATACCCCGTGTCCTTTGATGGGCGCACGGTCACAGACGGCTCTTACTAAAATTGAAATCAACACGGTTAACGTGGCGGTTGGGCACGCACTGCGCCGTCAATCCGTTGGCGCTGTTGCCCGCGCGCAACGCATCGCGAGCGATTTCACGCCGCGTTATCCCTACTGAAGTCCTACGCTACGATCCCGGCGCGGCCGGCGAATGCACGTGCTCGGGCCGCACGCCGAGCGCCAGCAGGCGGGCCGGAATGCCCTGCAGCCACGGCAGCGCGGTGATGAGGCGCACGATCAGCGGCACCTTCAGCGGTCGATCGCCCGACTGCAAAGCGCCACTGATGATGTTGTTCTGCACGATCACCTGCATTGCTTGCGTCATCTTCACCGGAAACTCGCGGCGACGCCTGATAGCATCGAGTTCATCCTCGGACGGGCAGCCATGTTGCAGCTTGTCCGCGAGCAGATTGGCAGTCGCGACCGCGTCCTGCACGGCGAGATTGACGCCGGCGCCGCCGACCGGCGACATCGCATGCGCGGCGTCGCCGATGCACAGCAGACCCGGCTGCGTCCAGCGTTTGAGGCGATTGATCGCGACGGTCAGCAGCTTGATGTCGTCGAAGCTCTTCACCTCGGCGATGCCGGACCGAAGGATCGGCGCCATGCGCACGACATCGTCGAGCAGCGCCGATAATCCCCTCGCCTTCACCGCCTCGTGCTGTCCCTTGGCGATGACATAGGCGCATTGCCAATAATCGCCGCGGTCGAAGGTGATCATCATCTTGCCGGGCTCGATCCGCGCGAACACGTTCTCGGTCTCGTCGGGCCTGCGGCCGGCGCGAAACCAGAGCACGTCCATCGGCGCGCCGATCTCCTCGACCGCAAGGCCGGCGCGCTCGCGCACCGTCGAGTGGCGGCCATCGCAGGCAATGGTGAGATCAGCCTCGATGTCAATGAAGCCGTCAGGCGTCTTCGCCCGCACGCCGGCAACCGTCTCGCCGCGGCGGATCAGATCCACCGCCTCCGTGCGCATCATCACCTTGAGCGATGCAAAGCGCTGGCCGGCCTCGCGCAGGAAATTCAGGAAATCCCATTGCGGCATGAAGGCGATGAAGGGGTACTTGGTATGGAGCCGGCTGAGATCGGCAATGCGCACCGGCGTGCCGCCAAACAGGCCGTCCATCTTCTGCAGGCGCTGATGCGGCAGCTTCAGGAAGCCGTCGATCAGGCCGAGCTCGTCCATCACCTGAAGTGTCGAGGGATGCACTGTATCGCCGCGGAAGTCGCGGAAGAAATCCGCATGCTTTTCCAGCACCACGACATCAATGCCTGCCCGTCCCAGGAGATAGCCGAGCATCATGCCGGCCGGGCCGCCGCCGACGATGCAGCAGCGGACTTTCATGGTCCTGTCAGGTTGTTGGTCGGACGTCATTGCAGACGCAATCCGCGATGGGAGTATCGATCAAGCTATACCGGACGATACTAGCGCGATTCAGGCTAAGCGCCCGACAAAAAAGGCCCGCAGAGCGCGGGCCTTGCCTGAAGACGGGACCAGACTATTTCTGGTCCTCGTTGCTGGTCCCGGTGCCCGGACTGCCGATCGGCAACCCGTTGGGTGCGTGGCCGACGCCCATGTTTCGCTCGGCTTGCGCGGCTGCCGGCGTCTTGGCGTTCGCAGTCGGAGGCTGAACGTTCGCATTGGGTTGGCCGATGTTGGTGTTAACGTTGGCCCCTGTGGTGGTGTCATGCGTTCCCATCCCGGAGGGAGCCGACGGCCCGGAGCTGGCGCCGCTGGATGACGAGCCCACTCCGACACCTGAGCTGGCCGCAGATCCCGCGCTGGCGCCACCGGTACCCGTGCCGGCGCCCGCCGCTGCACCTGCACCACCGCCGCCTCCGGCACCACCGCCGCCTTGGGCAGAGGCCGCCGTCGAAAGTGCAGCACAAGCGATCGTCACGAGGATGGATTTGCGGATCATAGATCGTCTCCCTGGTTTGACAGACAATCCAAAAAACTGAGGAGTTGTTCCCTCCTCGACGAATAGATGTTCGCTTGCTTCAGGGCTTTGACGACTTCCGTTCCCATGGGCGCTTGCCATCGGCATCGCGATCCCATGGTCGAGTGATCGGAGCTACTCTCTCATCCTCGGCGGCCTTCGCACGGTCTGCTTGGACGCGCTCGCGGTCGGTGAGTGGCGGCGGTGTGGGGACTGGAATCGTCTGCGCCAGAACCGGAAGCGTCGTAAGGAACGCGACGATGATGAATTTTGTCATCCCCGGCTCTAGCACTTTCGCCTTCGCCTGTCCGATTTAAGTTCGTCCACTTCGTAAGGGTGATCCCGGCACAATCCGCCGCCCGTACAGCGTATCAATTGTTACTCCGGTTCGCGCTGCGAAAGCTCTTGATCTCCGAGACGCTGCCGTCGCGATAGGTCAGCTCCACCGAGACGGATTTCGTGCTTGGCGCGAGCTTCATGTAGAGCGGCATGCCGGCGCTGACCGCGCTGGGGTCGCGCATGTCGCAAGGCGACATCTTCAGCACCTGGTTGGGCACGGCGGTGTCGATGCCGATGCGCACCTCGCGGATGGCGCAGCGGTAGGACACGAGGTGCGTGTAGTAGACCAATAGGCCGTTGAACTCGCGGAACGACAGCCAGCTCGTCGACGTCATGTCGAGGATCTTGCGCTGGTCACGGATCAGCGCGGCCTCGGGATCGAACTTGATCGGGAACGGTCCCTGCATCTCGCCGGACTGATCGACATAGCGGACCTCGATGGTGCCGGACTGCGCATCCGGCGGCAGCTCGATCGACGGGTTCGGCATCCGCTTGCGCGTGCGCGGATCGAGCGTGTCGATGAAGCCGGTCTCGCGGAAATCACCCTTGCCTGCCATGCGCCAGGAAATGCCGAGCGTCGGGTCGGCGAAGGAGAACGTAACGCTCCAGCCGCCATTGTGGCGCGAGAAGCTCGCGATCGGCGCGTTGATCGTCTCCTCCTTCGGCATCTGCGGCACCGACACCGGCGGCAGCGCCGCGAGCTTCTGTGGCAGCGGATCGGCCGGTCGCGCGGCGGCATCCTTCGCCATGCCGCTCAGGAAGACGTCGTCGACCATCTGGTCGAAATAGACCGGCACCTGTCTGTGCTTGACGGTGTCGGCCATCTCGCTGACCAGACGGCGCGTGCGCTGCGCCACCTGCACCAGGTTCTCGCCGGGCTGCAGCAGCTCCCTGGCGAAAGTGCGCGTGAACACCGAATTGGGGTTGGTGTCGTCATTGGACAGACGATCGAGCGCGGTCTGGCGGGGACCTGCCGAGAACACCGAGAACACGCCTTCGGGCAGCTGCGTCATCGGCGCGAGCCCGCCGCCGCCGGCGACCGCGCGGGTCCCCTTGCGCTCGAACGGGTTGTTGCGGCAGGCGTCGAACACCAGGATGGAGGTCCGCGCCTTCTTGTTCTGGAGGCGCTCGACAATGCGGTCGGCCAGGATCGAGGCGTCGCGCACCAGCTCTTCCTGTCCTTCCGTCGCCGCCGGCACGTCGGTCGGCAGCAAATAGTTCTGGCCGGCGATCTCGAAGCCGTGGCCGGCATAGAAAAAGAATGCGGTGTCGCCCGGCTCAATCGCCTTGTCGAACGCGAGCAGCGTCTCGGAGAATTGCTGCCGGTTCTGGTTCTCGGCGACCATCACCGAAAAGCCGAGCTGCTTCAGCGTGTCACCCATGGTGCGGGCGTCGTTGACCGCCTTGAGCAGCTTCGGCACGTTCCTGTAATCGTTGTTGCCGACGACCAGCGCGACGCGCTTCTCGGCCTGGGCGGGCACTGTGCCCACCAGCAGCGCCGCCAAGCCCACAACCAATGCTGCCTTAAACGACACCCATGTCATGTGTGAAGTTCCTGCCCGTGCATCTCTGGACAAGATGCTCAATAGATAGTGTGCAAATTAGGCAGATCGGTTCAATCGCCTACCGTCGGCGGCGGCCTTGAGGGACCGACCATCGGCCAGAACCGTCAGGCACGGTCGCGTACCCCACTCGGGCTATCGCCGAACCGATTCCGGAACAATCGATTGAAATGCGAGACATTGGAAAATCCAACCTGAGCCGCAATCTCGGATACAGGCCGGTCCGGGAATTTTATGACGAGCGCAAACGCCCGATTCAACCTCAATTCGTTCACGCGCGCGGTGAATGATGCCCCCGACTTCTCCAACAGTTCCTGCAGATAGCGCGGCGAGATGTGTTGACGATCGGCAACACTCGCCAGCGATAGGCCAGGATCTGTAAAGGATTTTCCGATGAACTCGATCGCCGCGGCCAATCGTGCCGCCGCGGCGGCGCCCTTTGCCCGTTGTCGTGTATCGCGGTTTGCGCCGATCACCAGCGCAGCGAAATCGTGAATGTGATTGACAATTGTTTGCCGCAGCGCGGTCTCGTCGAGACCGGACGCTCCCTGGATGAAGCCAAGGTAACCGAGAAGCAGCCGCAGCGCCGGATCGTTCTGCGAAATCGGACGCATGACCGCGCTGTCCAAATCGTGTGTCCGCAGAGCCAGAGCAGCACGCGGAAAAAGAAGATGGAGATGTCTTGTGCCACACAGCACCGCAGCCTCTCCCGGGCGGACGAACGCTGCGTCGCCCGGTCCAAGCTCCAGCCCTGCGCCGCGTTGGGATACGGATGCAGCATCTCCCATATTGACGAACAATCCAATCCAGTCCCCGTGATCGGCAGCCAGCGCGCGCGTGCGATCGAGGCGCGCCGCGGAGCCATCGCAGGACGCGAGGCGCACACCCGGGAGGTTTTGAAGCACGGCCTCCGCCCTGAACGGAACATCGTTCGACAAGGACTCGATATCTACACGTACCAGCGTCCTTCCGAACTCCTCACGCCATCGGGCGAGCCTCTCGCCCTCGGGCAGTTCATCGGTGCTGAAGCGTCTCGGCGAAAAATCGCTGGCGGGGGGCCATGGGACGATGCATTCCAAATGAGTTTTCGAAATTAGCAATTCACGCAGAGATTGCAAGATTCGGACCGGCTCTCCCACTTCGCAAAAAGCAAAAATCCTGCTCGCATAAGATCAAGTGAGCGCGGGGGCATCGAAAACCTGCGGCATGCTGACGCGCTTTATCGGGCGAACACGCAAGTCGCAAAGCCTCACTCGTCTTACGTCAACCCATCCGACAACGCTGTTGCCTGCCAACGACAGAAGATGCGCGACCGTTGTGCGAGACTACGCACGACGAGCTGGTTCAGAGACTGCATCCTCGGCTTCTGGGAGATTCCAAATGATATTCCAGCAACGCTTGATCTGCCAATTATTGAAGAATTCGGGACCGCTGTTTGCCATCGCCGCGTGCCTCCTGGCACCCAGATCGGCTCATGCGATCCATGCCGTTTGTTCTTTCGTAAACGGCAGCGAACAGCAAGTCCTGGTCGTACAGGACGACGACTGCTCCAATCCCTTCACCCCGTTCTTCGGCGGCGCCTTGCTTTTCGGCGACAGTATTCATGCTGCACAGGACATGACTGTGGACGGCACGACGACAACGGGCACGACGAACGTCAATGGCAATTCGACCTTTGCCACCGGCACGACGGCTACATTCAATGGAAACGCCGTCTTCAACGGAGGGGTCACCTTTGCAGGCGCTCAGAACTTCTCGGGCATCAACAACACCGGGAACATTTCTACCGACACGTTGAGCACGACGGGCAATGCCACGATCGGAGGCACCCTCAACGTGACGGGTCTCGCGACGTTCAATGGCATTACCAATACAGGCAATCTGACGACCGACACATTGACGGCAAACACCTCAATCAACACTCCGCTGATTACCGCAACCAGCGCAAACGTGACGACGGCTACGATTACGACTGCCAACGTGACCACTGCCAATATCGCGACGGCCAACATGACTACCGCCAACATGACTATCGCCAATATTGGCATGGCCAACGTCACGACAGCACTGCAGGTATCACCCGGCGCCTCGGTCAGCATGGGCGGCAACAGAATTCAGAACGTTGCCGCGCCGCTGGCGGGAACGGATGCTGCAAACAAAAGCTATGTCGGTGCCAGCCTCTCGGCACTGGGAGGACAGTTCGATCAAGCGCTTGCGGGGGTAAATGGCAGGATCGACGACATTTCAAATCGCACCACCAAAGCGACGGCCGGCGTCGCTATGGCAATGGCTATGGCAGGAGTACCAACGGTGCTCCCAAGCGAGCGCGTGGCGTTCACGATGAACTATGGCAACTTTCAGGGACAAAACGGCCTAGCGCTCAACGGTGCGGTCCGTCTCAGTGACAATCTGCAGTTCACAGGGGCATAGGCTACTCGACCAATCAGAACCTTGTCGGCGCGCGCGCCGGCCTGCGTGTCGGATGGTAGTTGTCATGCTGCGCCCGCCGCTTTATGCCGCCTTGATCCTGGCGCTTTGTATCGCGATCCTCCGGCCAACCAGCGCTTGGTCGCAGACCAGCATTCCTTCCCAGAACTCGTCGGGCGGTGCAGCTCCTGCCGCCGCCCCAACCGAAAAAGCCCCCGCGGCGCCGGTACGAACCAAGCTCCATGTCCCGCTCGACCAAGCCCTGCTGTTGGTGCGTTCAACATTGCTGACGCTCAACGATGCCAACCATTCCGGAAACTACACGGTCCTGCGGGATCTCGCCTCACGAGAGTTCCAGATTAGAAACACATCCGCCGATCTTGCGCTCGTTTTTGCAGAGATGCGGAGAAGCAATCTCAGCTTGTTTAGTGTGATGCTGCTGTCACCTCAGCTTTCCAACGCCCCTGAGATAGACGCTGACGGGCACCTTCGCGTTTCCGGCCATGTTCCAACGAGTCCGCAGCAGGTGAAGTTCGATCTCGTGTTTGAAGCCTCCTCTCGTCAGTGGAAGTTGCTGAGCCTCAATATCTCGACCACGCCTGTCCAGGCTTCATCAGTTGCTCAAGAGCAGCAAAAGAGCGAACCCAAGAAGCAGATGCAGAGTCCGAAAGCCCCGCCAAAAGCTCTGCCCGCGAAAGGACCTCCGGCAAGATTGGAGGCCGCGCAGAACCCGACGCCCCAGCCGCAGGAAGCATCTACTCGGCAATGAAATGCTGTCCCGGCTTGGCCCGCCTCGACGACTGCGTTTCGGGCTTCGCTTTCAGATCTTTCGGTCCATTCGCCGTCCCGCCTATGGAATAATTGGGGTGAATCTGCTCCTTTGGCCAAACCATCGAAGGGGAGTCTTTCGTGTTGCGCTGGTGTACGGACGAGGTGGAGCCGCATGAGCGCTTCGACTATTGGCGCGAGGTGCGCTCCAAGGGATTGTTCGGCGTCACCGCCGAGCTCGAACGCGAACGGCGCGCGGACTTCTTCGGCGAATTCTCGCTGCGTCAGCTTGGCGGCGCCGGCCTCGTCGAGCTGAAGGCTTCGCCCTACGCGGTCGAGCGCAGCACGTCCGACATCGCGAACGCCCCGGGTGACGCGATCTGCGTCTACCAGCAGCTTGGCAGCGGCGGTTGGTTCGGCGGCTTGCGCGGGGGCGACTTTTCAATTGCCAACGGCAGCTTCGCCACCAGCCATACCGACCTGCCCTACCGCACCGCGCCGCTGGGCGCCGAGGGCTTTCACCTGCGGATCCTGAAGATCCCGATGAGCAGCATCCCGGCGCAGGACAAGCGCATGCGCGAGCTGGCGCCCCGGACGTTCGGCGATCCCACCCTGGCGCCCCTCCTCGGGGCCTGCTTTGCTGATCTCAATGAGGCAGCGGATGACGTCGCGCTCGACGCGACCTCCCTCGTCCAAGCACTCGCCCACCTCGTGCAGATCGAGCGCGGCATCGTGCGGCCCGGCAGCCGGCGCGGACAGGCCGCGCTGCGAACCGCCCGCCTTTCCCAGGCCCGGCGCCTGATCGCGCGCCATCTTCAGGACCCCCATCTCGCGCCGACCATGGTGGCCGACCTGCTCGAGGTATCCGTGCGTCACCTGCACATGCTGTTCGAGACGGCGGAGAAGAGCTTCTCGCAGACCGTGACGGACGAGCGCCTGAAACAGAGCCGCCGCCTGCTGCGCGAGGCGCCGGAACGGCTGATCGCCGACATCGCGGCCTCCTGCGGTTTCGAAAGCCTGGCGACCTATTACCGGGTGTTCAGCGCCGCCTATGGCATGGCCCCCGGCGACTTCCGGGCCCAGGCTTCGGACGGGCATTAGCCGACGTCTTGGCGGTTGCGGCCGAAGCGCCGGCAGGAGCGGAAAACCCCAGCCGCGCCCGTGATTTGGGCAAAAACCTCAGGTTTTTTAGGGTCTTCCCGCGCCCGCTCCATTGACTTTGGCCAATTCCCCCCTATGTTCCGGGGCGACGCGGCTCAGATCGAAGAGCGATTCCTGGGCCTTGCGCTTTGTCCGCGTGAGTCAGCACCCCCAGCTTCTTCGAGAGCGCGCCGTTTCGGGGTGGAACGCGACAGCCTTATTACCCTCGATTCCGAACGGCGGTTTCGACCAGAGGCTCAATGTCCTTTTCAAATCTCGGACTGTCCGAAAAAGTCCTCGCCGCAGTGGCGGCCACCGGTTACACCACCCCCACCCCCATTCAGGAACAGGCGATCCCCCACGTCCTCGCACGCAAGGACGTGCTCGGCATCGCCCAGACCGGCACCGGCAAGACCGCGGCCTTCGTGCTGCCGATGCTCACCATCCTGGAAAAGGGCAGAGCCCGGGCGCGCATGCCGCGGACGCTGATCCTCGAGCCGACCCGCGAGCTTGCGGCCCAGGTGAAGGAAAACTTCGATCGCTACGGCGCCGGCCAGAAACTCAACGTCGCCCTCCTGATCGGCGGCGTCTCCTTCGGCGACCAGGATGCCAAGCTGATGCGCGGCGTCGACGTGCTGATCGCCACCCCCGGCCGCCTGCTCGACCATACCGAACGCGGCGGCCTCCTGCTCACCGGCGTCGAGCTGCTCGTCATCGACGAGGCCGACCGCATGCTCGACATGGGCTTCATCCCCGACATCGAGCGCATCTGCAAGCTCGTCCCGTTCACGCGGCAGACCCTGTTCTTCACCGCGACCATGCCGCCGGAAATCCGGCGCATCACCGAAGCCTTCCTGCACAATCCGCAGAAGGTCGAGGTCTCCCGCCCCGCCACCACCGCCGTGACCGTCACGCAAGCCCAGGTGCCCGCCGGACGCGAGGCGCACGAGAAGCGCGAACTGCTTCGCCGCCTGCTGCGCGAGGCCAAGGACCTCAAGAACGCGATCATCTTCTGCAATCGCAAGCGCGAGGTCGCGATCGTTCACAAATCGCTGCAAAAGCACGGCTTCAGCGTCGGAGCCCTGCATGGCGACATGGACCAGCCGGCCCGCATGGCCGCGCTCGACCAGTTCCGCAAGGGTGAGCTGCCGCTGCTCGTCGCTTCCGACGTCGCCGCCCGCGGCCTCGACATTCCCGAGGTCAGCCACGTCTTCAACTTCGACGTTCCCCATCACGCCGACGACTACGTCCACCGCATCGGCCGCACCGGCCGCGCCGGGCGAACCGGCACCGCGATCTCGATCGTGACACCGCTCGACCAGAAGTCGATGGCGGCGATCGAAAAGCTGATCGGCCAGAGCATTCCGCGCGCCGAAGGCGATTACGAAGTCGCGGCCGAGGCCTCTGATGCGAGCGAGCGTCCGCGCGAGCAGCGCGGCCGTGAACGTTCACGCGGCGGACGCGGCAAGCCGCAGCGCGGCCGTGACCGTGAGCGCAGCCCCGAGCCGCGCGAGGCGAAACAGCCCGCCGAGGCAAGGCATCCCGAGGCAAGGCATCCCGAGGCAAGGCATCGGTCCGACGACAAGCGTCGGGCAGAGCCGCGGCACGATGCGCGCCAGCAGGCCAACACCTCGCATGTGCCCTCGATCGGCCGTCCCGAGCCGCGCCGCCAGCGCGAGATTGACTCCGAGCCGGGCGATCACTCGCATCTGCCGGCGTTTCTGCTGCGGCCGGTTCGCTCCCCTGCCGGCGCCTGAAGCGCGACGCGCACCGGTTGCGGTTGAGAAAACCCGCGGCACAATTTTTTAGATGCATTCGTGAACGTATATTTACGGGGCGTTCACGATCGTCCGTTAGCCTACGAACATAATTTAAGCATTGCTGCGGTCGATGGCGCGCCGACCGTTGTGGGGTATGTTCCGTGATCAAGGTGCTCGACGAACACGAACGCACAATGGCGTTCGCCGAGGTGGCGCTCGGTCAGATCCGATCGCTTCGGCAGACGGCAATTCCCCGCAATTACGAGATCTGGTACGTCTACGCCACCGGCTACAACGCGCCGCTCAACAAGATCATCAACGAGACGCTGGCGCGCAGCGGCAAGCTGACTGAAGCCGATCTCGAGCAGATCTACGAGACATATCTCTCCCACATCAAGACCACTGACCGCATCGACAAGGTCGGCGCGCGCGTCATCGGCGAGATCGACGACGTGATGAAGGTCCTGGGCGAGGCGCTCGGCATGACCGGCGCCTACGATGCCAGCCTGTCGGGCGCGACCGAGAAGCTCTCGTCGGCCAAGAGCCGCGACCAGATCAAGGCTGTCGTCGAGGCGCTGCTGCGCTCGACCAGCGAGATGCGCCAGACCAACAAGGCGCTGGAAGACCGCCTGACGCTGTCGAAGAACGAGATCAGCAATCTCCAGCAGAGCCTGGAAGCGATCCGCGCCGAAAGCCTGACCGATCCGCTCACCGGCCTCGGCAACCGCAAATATTTCGATCGCATGATCGGCATGGCCGTGCAGAGCGCGCTCGCCTCCGGCGAGCCGCTGTCGCTGCTGCTGTTCGACATCGACCACTTCAAGTCGTTCAACGATTCCTACGGCCATCTCACCGGCGACCAGGTGCTGCGGCTCGTCGGCCTTTCGCTGAAGCAGACCATCAAGGGCCAGGACATCACCGCGCGCTATGGCGGCGAGGAATTCGCGGTCGTGCTGCCCAACACCGCGCTGCGCCAGGCGCTCACGGTCGCCGACCACATCCGCCGCGCCGTGATGGCGAAGGAATTGAAGAAGAAATCGACCGGCGAGATCCTCGGCCGCGTCACCATCTCCGTCGGCGTCTCCATGCTCAAGGAAGGCGACGACACCGACGCGCTGATCGAACGCGCGGATGCCTGCCTCTACGCCGCCAAGCGCAACGGCCGCAACCGCGTGATCTGCGAAGCCGATCCGGAATACGCGGTCGAGACGCACAGCCGGGTGGCGTGAGTCGGGCGCCGTCCGCGCTTGACATTCCAACTTGCCGACCGACATCTTCCTCGCCGCCGTGGCTCCTCACCCGCGGGCATCGAGGACTTATCACCTTGCCCAATCCCCACGACTTCCATACGCCGCAGCCGTCCTACACCAGGGACGAGCTGCTGAGATCGAGCGAAGGCGGCTATTTCGGCCCGGGCAATGCGCAGCTGCCGGCACCGCCGATGCTGATGATGGACCGCATCACGGAGATCAGCCTGGACGGCGGCGAGTTCGGCAAGGGCCATGTCGTCGGCGAGCTGGACATCACGCCGAGCCACTGGTTCTTCGATTGCCACTATCGCGGCGACCCGATGATGCCGGCCTCCCTGGGGCTCGACGCCATGTGGCAGATGATCGGCTATTGGCTCGGCTGGTCGGGCTCGCCGGGCAAGGGCCGCGCCATCGGCGTCGGCGAAGTGGAATGCACGGGGACCATTACACCCGACACGAAACGCGTGCGTTACGAGGTCGCGATGCGCATGGTCCGGCGCGGCAAGCTGGTGCTCGGAATTGCCGACGGGCGCGTGCTTGCCGACGGCACCTCTGTCTTCACGGCCAAGGACATGCGGGTTGGCCTGACCAAGGCCGTGGATTGAAGTGTCTGTAGGGTGGGCAAAGGCGCGCAAGCGCCGTGCCCACCATCTCTCCACAACCCGCAGCCTAACGGTGGGCACGCTTCCGCCTTCGCTCTGCGAGCTTCGGCGGACGAGTCGCTTTGCCCACCCTGCGCACCGTTTTCTTGACTGCCTTCTTCGCCGGCTTACCTGCTGCCTTCTTCCCCTTCTTCACCTTGGCGCGCTGGGCGGCGGCGAGTGCCGCCCTTGCCCACTGGGCAAGCTCTGCAGAATCGTCGAACAGGCGTGCGGGCAGTTCCCAGTAGGAGTTCACCGTCACGGTCTTGGCGCGGGTCGAATATTGAAATGGTTTCGAGCCTTCGGCCTCGAAGTCCGGAATGGTCGTCTCGTCGGCGCGGAAGAACAGGCCGGCACGGAGCGACAGCGCGAAATTGACGCCGTCGGCGGAGATGCCGTAGCCGGAAAACATCTTGCGGATGGTGACGGGGCCGAAATCGGCGAACAGGTCGGTCAGGAATTCACGGTCCATGGGCACGCTCTCTCGTGCCCCGGACGCAGCGCAGCGTGTCATAAGCGCGTTTACGCGCGTCTTCGACTCGCTATGGCGCAGCTGAGCCGGGGCCCAGTCTTTTGCACCGATGACTATAGCGTGGGTCCCGGCTCAACGCAGCAGCGCAAGGGCGCTGCAGCGCGCCGGGACACGAGAGTATTGAGAAGGCGCTACCCGTCGATCTTGGCAGGCCGCAGCTCGACCGATTCGCCGCAGCCGCAGGCGGAGACCTGGTTGGGATTGTTGAAGACGAACTGGGCCTGCATCTTGTCGGCCTTGTAGTCCATCTCGGTGCCGAGCAGGAACAGCACCGCCTTGGGATCGACCAGGATCTTGACGCCCTTGTCCTCGACGACCTCGTCGGTCGGGCGGATCTCGTGGGCATATTCGACCGTGTAGGACTGGCCGGCGCAGCCGCCGTTCTTAACGCCGACGCGCAGGCCGACGATCTCCGAATCCGCGCGCTGGGTCAGCTCGGTGATGCGCTTGGCAGCAGCGTCCGTCAGCCGCATCACCTGCGGGCGCGGCCGCCGCGGCTTCGGAGTGGAGGATGCTGGTGTCGCCTGGGTCATGTTATTTATGTGGTCCGTTGCGGGGCGAATTCAATGCGGGCTGAGACCGTCACCACATGTTCAGCACGAGGCGCGCCTCGTCGCTCATGCGTTCCGGCGACCACGGCGGCTCCCAGACGACCTTGACGTTGACCACGCCGACGCCAGGGACGCTGGCGACCGCGTTCTCGACCATGGTCGGCAGCTCGCCGGCGGCCGGGCAGTTCGGCGTCGTCAGCGTCATCAGCACGTCGACGGAGCGGTCGTCCTTGATCTCGACCTTGTAGATCAGGCCGAGCTCGTAGATGTCGGCGGGGATCTCCGGATCGAACACGGTCTTGAGCCCGGCGATGATCTCGGTGGTGAGACGCTCGGTCTCCTCAGGCGGCAGCGCCGACTGGGTCTCCATCGGATTGGCTTTGATTTCGGCCGTGTCACTCATGCGAACAAATCCCGCGCCTTCAAGAGCGCCTGTGCCAGATGATCGACTTCTTCCCGCGTATTATACATGCCGAACGAGGCCCGGCAGGTGGCGGTCACGTTGAACCGCTCTAAAAGCGGCATGACGCAATGGGTGCCGGCGCGCACCGCGATGCCCTGGCGGTCGATCACGGTGGCGACGTCATGGGCATGCGCGCCCTTGAGCTCGAAGGAGATCACCGGGCCCTTGCCCCGCGCCGTGCCGATCAGCCACAGCGAGTTGATCTCGCGCAGGCGCTCCTGGGCATAGGTGGTGAGATCGCGCTCGTGGGCGGCGATGCGCTCCTTGCCGATCGAGTTGACGTAGTCGATGGCGGCGCCGAGGCCGATCGCTTCGACGATGGGCGGGGTGCCGGCTTCGAACTTGTGCGGCGGATCGCCATAGGTGACCCAGTCCTTCGCAACCTCGCGGATCATCTCGCCGCCGCCGTTGAAGGGCCGCATCGCGACAAGGTGCTCATGCTTGGCATAGAGCGCGCCGATGCCGGTTGGGCCATAGATCTTGTGGCCGGTGAACGCGTAGAAATCGCAGTCGAGATCCTGCACGTCGATGGGCAGATGCACCGCGCCTTGCGCGCCGTCGACCAGCACCGGAATGCCGCGATCATGGGCCAGCCGCACCACCTCCTTGATCGGAACGAACGTCCCGAGCGCGTTCGACATTTGGGTGATGGCGACAAGCTTGGTCTTGGGCGTCAGCAGCTTCTCGAACTCGTCGATCAGGAAATTGCCCTCGTCATCGACGGGCGCCCATTTGATCACCGCGCCATGGCGCTCCCTGAGGAAATGCCAGGGCACGATGTTGGAATGGTGCTCCATGATCGAGAGGACGATCTCGTCGCCTTGCTTGATGTTCGGCTCGCCCCAGGACGACGCCACGAGGTTGATGGCCTCGGTGACGTTGCGGGTGAAGATGATCTCCTCGGTCCGGCGGGCGTTGACGAACTGCGCGACTTTTGCCCGCGCGCCCTCATAGGCTTCGGTCGCGGCATTGGCGAGGTAGTGCAGGCCGCGATGCACGTTGGCGTATTCGCTCGTGTAGGCCTGCGTCATGCGGTCGAGCACCGACTGCGGCTTCTGCGCCGAGGCTGCGTTGTCGAGATAGACGAGCGGCTTGCCGTAGACCTGCATGGCGAGCGCCGGAAAGTCCTGGCGCACGCGCGCAACGTCATAAGCGCCGTTCTTGACTGCGGGATGCGTGCTCATGACCGCCGCTCCAGCCAGCGCTCGGCGATGCCGATCACGTGCTCGCGCAAACCATCATCGGCGATCTGCTCGATCGCCTCGCCGACGAAGGCCTGGATCAGCAGCGCCTGGGCCTGCTTCTCCGGCAGGCCGCGCGCTTTGAGATAGAACAGCAGGCTGTCGTCGAGCGCACCCGCGGTAGCGCCGTGGCCGCAGGAGACGTCGTCGGCAAAGATCTCGAGCTCCGGCTTGTTGTCGGCCTCGGCTTCGTCCGAGAGCAGCAGCGCGCGGGTCATCATCTTGCCGTCGGTCTTCTGCGCGTCGGGACGAACGATGATGCGGCCCTGGAACACCGAATGGGCGCGATCGTCGATCACGGCGCGGAAGGTCTCGCGGCTGACGCAGTTCGGCACGGCATGGTCGACCACCAGCGTGGTGTCGCCATGCTCGGTCTTCTGCAAGAGGTTCACGCCATTGGCCGAGAGCTCGCTGCCCTCGCCCGAGAACGTAGTGAAGCCCTGCAGGCGGCTGACCGCCGCGCCGGTCGTCATGTTGAAGAAGTTCAACTTCACATTGGCGCCGACAGTGACGAAGTGCGACGAGACGTTCACCGCGTCGGGCGCATCGTCCATCAGACGGATATGGGCGACGTCGGCGTCATCGCCGACCCAGAGGATCACCGCATCGTTGACCTGATAGCCGCCGGCCTTTCCGGCTGCGACGAAGCTCTCTACGACAGTGGCACGCACGCCTTTGCCAATCCGCAGATGTGAGCGGGTGAACGCGGACGCACCAGCCGCGGTCGCAACATGAATGACCTGGATCGGCGCAGACAAATGAGTGCCGTCAGCCACCGAGATCACGACGCCGTCGGTCGCCATGGCCGCATTGAGCGAGATGACCGCATCGGTCGCGGCGGTCTGGAGGAGATCGCCAGCGGCGGGATTGGCCTCGTTCGTGAGAACCTCGCGCAGCGTCTTGACGCTGAGCTCGGACGCGAGCGCCTTCAAGTCAGACAGATCGGCCGCGAACACGCCGTCGACCAGCACCAGCTTGGGCGCGCCTTCAAGTGCGTGGGCCTTGACCGCTTCCGCCGCGCGCTTCAGCGCGGCCGCATCGGGGCTGGCTGCCAGCGGCAGCACCTCGCCGACCAAGGCGCGCAGATCGGTGTATTTCCATTCCTCGATCCGGCGATGCGGCAGGCCGAGACGCTCATAGGTCTCGAACGCCTCGCGGCGTGCGGCGATCACGGACGGCGAACCCGGCAGCCGGCCTTCGGCGTTGGCGAAGAGATCGCTCACCGCGCGGCCGTTTCCGGTCTTTGCCACAGCAACGTTCATCGCAAAAATCCTTACGCGTCCTCGAACTGGGTGTAGCCGGACGCCTCCAGCTCCAGCGCCAGATCCTTGGCACCGCTCTTCACGACCCGACCGCGCGACATCACGTGCACGAAATCAGGGACGATGTAGTTCAGCAGGCGCTGATAGTGGGTGATGACGACCATCGCGCGCCCCGGCGAGCGCAGCGCGTTGACGCCGTCGGCCGCGATGCGCAGCGCGTCGATGTCGAGACCGGAATCCATCTCGTCGAGGATGCACAGGCTCGGCTCGAACAGTGCCATCTGCAGCACCTCGTTGCGCTTCTTCTCGCCGCCGGAGAAGCCGACGTTCACGCCACGCTTGAGCATGTCCTGCGGAATGTTCAGCGACTTCGAGACTTCGCGCACCTTCTTCAGGAAGTCCGGGGTCGAATATTCGCTCTCGCCGCGGGCCTTGCGCTGCGCGTTCAGCGCGGTGCGCAGGAAGGTCATGGTGGCGACGCCGGGAATCTCGACCGGATACTGGAACGCCAGGAACACGCCCTTTGCGGCGCGCTCGTCCGGATCCATCTCCAGGAGGTCCTCGCCCCTGAACAGGATCTGGCCGTCGGTGACCTCGTAGCCGGGCTTGCCGGCGATGACGTGGGAGAGCGTCGACTTGCCGGAGCCGTTCGGCCCCATGATCGCGTGCACCTCGCCCTCGTTCACGGTCAGCGTCAGCCCGTGGAGGATCTCACGCTCCTCGACACGAACCTTCAGGTCTTTCACTTCAAGCAAAGCCATCTTGTTGTCTTTCCATCTATCCCCTCATCCTGAGGAGCACCGAAGGCGCGCCTCGAAGGAGTGAGGTCAACAATCTTTCCGGTATCCATCCTTGACGGCCGCGTTCCGCGGCCTCCTCAGGATGAGGTCGGAGCTAGCCGACAGACCCTTCGAGCGAGATCGAGATCAGCTTCTGCGCTTCCACCGCGAACTCCATCGGCAGCTGCTGCAGCACGTCCTTGACGAAGCCGTTGACGACGAGGCCGACCGCCTCCTCCTGGCTGAGGCCGCGCTGGACACAGTAAAACAGCACGTCCTCCGAGATTTTCGAGGTGGTCGCCTCGTGCTCGAATGTCGCCGAGGAGTTCTTGGCCTCGATATACGGCACGGTGTGCGCGCCGCATTTGTCGCCGATCAGCAGCGAGTCGCAGGCCGTGAAGTTGCGCGCGCCGGTCGCCTTGCGATGCGCGGTGACGAGACCGCGATAGGTGTTCTGCGACTTGCCGGCGGCGATGCCCTTGGAGATGATGCGGCTCGACGTGTTCTTGCCGAGATGGATCATCTTGGTCCCCGAATCGACCTGCTGGAAGCCGTTCGAGATCGCGATCGAGTAGAACTCGCCGCGCGAGTTGTCGCCGCGGAGAATGCAGCTCGGATATTTCCAGGTGATGGCGGAGCCCGTCTCGACCTGGGTCCAGGAGATTTTGGAATGGTTGCCGCGGCAGTCGCCACGCTTGGTGACGAAATTGTAGATGCCGCCCTTGCCTTCCGAATTGCCGGGATACCAGTTCTGCACCGTCGAATATTTGATCTCGGCGTCATCGAGCGCGACGAGCTCGACCACGGCGGCATGCAGCTGGTTCTCGTCGCGCTGCGGCGCGGTGCAGCCTTCGAGATAGGAGACGTACGAGCCCTTGTCCGCGATGATCAGCGTGCGCTCGAACTGGCCGGTGTTGCGCTCGTTGATGCGGAAATAGGTCGACAGCTCCATCGGGCAGCGCACGCCCGGCGGCACGTAGACGAATGAGCCGTCGGAGAACACCGCCGAGTTCAGCGTCGCGTAGAAATTGTCCGAGGTCGGAACCACCGATCCCAGATATTTCTGCACCAGCTCAGGATGCTCGCGGATCGCCTCCGAGATCGGCATGAAAATCACGCCGGCCTTCTTCAGCTCCGCCTTGAAGGTGGTCGCAACCGAGACCGAATCGAACACCGCATCGACCGCGATCTTGCGGCGCGCCGGGTCTTCCTCGCCGACCTTCGGCTCGACGCCTTCGAGCATTGCGACCTCCCGCAGGGGAATGCCGAGCTTCTCGTAAGTCTTGAGAATCTCGGGATCGATCTCGTCGAGCGAGGTGATGGCCTTCTTCGGCTTCGGTGCCGCGTAGTAATAAATGTCCTGGAAGTCGATCTTGGGGTACTCGACGCGGGCCCAGGTCGGCTCGGTCATGGTCAGCCAGCGCCGATAGGCCTCGAGCCGCCACTGGAGCATCCAGTCGGGTTCGTTCTTTTTCTGTGAGATGAATTTTACGATCTCTTCCGACAGCCCCTTGGGGGCCTTCTCGGAGTCGATCAGGGTCTCAAACCCATAACGATACTGGTCGACGTCGATGCGCTTCACGCGCTCGACCGTCTCTTGTACGGCTGGCATTCCATCCTCCGCTCGCGGTTTCAAGGACCGCGGTGGATCAAACTAGGACGAGTATTACGATAAATCTCCGCGGAAAGCACGGGCTTAGAACCGTTCAAGCCGTGTTTCGTCGCTTAGCTCTTAAGTAGGGTATTACCAAGCTTTCGCCAAGCCTCTAACGCCCTATTGATGTCCTCTGGTTCCGTGGACCAGCCAAGACTGAGACGCACCGCTCCCTGGGCCACCGCGGGATCATAGCCCATGGCAGACAGCACGTGCGACGGCTGGACTTTGCCTGAGGAGCAGGCAGAGCCGGAGGAGACCGCGATGCCCTCCAGGTCGAAGCCGATCACAGCCGTCTCGGCCTTCAGGCCTGGCGCAGTGAAAAGCACGGTATTTGGCAACCGCGCCACGTCGTCCGCGAAAACCGTCGCCCCGGCAGTGCCGCGAAGGCCATTTTCCAAATGATCTCTGAGGCTTGACATGCGCTTCGCATCCTCCGGCAGAGCCTGAAGCGCGGCCTTCACCGCTGCCCCGAAGCCGGCGATCCCCGCGACGTTTTCGGTTCCGGCGCGACGGTTGAGCTCCTGCCCGCCGCCCCGCAGCGCCGGTTCCAGACCGCCTATCCCCTCGGTCGTCACCAGTGCGCCGATCCCCTTGGGGCCGCCGATCTTGTGCGCAGAAAAGGTGGCAAGGTCGGCACCTACCAGATTGATATCGAACGGGATTTTTCCTAGCGCCTGGATCGCATCGACATGCAGGAGGGCACCGGCCTCGTGGACGATGCTTGCGGCCTCAGTGATGGGCTGGAGCGCGCCGGTCTCGTTGTTGGCGGCCATGATTGAGACCAGGGCTGGCGGCCCCGCCCTTAGCTGTACCTTCAAATGATCGAGGTCGACCACGCCGGAGCGCGTGACCTGGATCAGGCCGATCTTGTCCGCGGGGAACCGGCCGCCAGCCAGCACCGAGGCATGCTCAATCGCCGAGACCAACAACCGCTCGACCGGGCCGCGAGAGGGCCCCCGCAAACCCGGCGAGAGCGCCAGCGCATTGGCCTCCGTTCCAGCGGAGGTGAAGACGACGTTGCGCGGCTGCGCGCCGACCGCAGCTGCAAGCGTGGCGCGGGCCTCCTCGACCAGCCGTCGCGCCTCCCGCCCCTCGGCATGGACCGAGGATGGATTACCGATCAGGTCGAAGGCCGCAACCATCGCCGCCCGCGCTTCAAGGCGCAGCGGCGTGGTCGCGTTCCAATCAAGATAGACCCGGGTTCGCATAGAGTAGGATATTACCTCACATCGCAGAGGACTTTCGCGCCGGTCCCGAGATGGGCCGCGGACACGCAATTGGCAACCCGATTCCGAATGAGCGGCCGGCGTGACGCGATCATGACATGCTAACGTCTTGAACCGATTGGGCGATGTTCAAGATGCTTGCTTTTTGACCCTCAGCCTATGTTAGAACGCGCACCGTCAAGTCACCGCGCGCTCTCAGCGCATCACCGCAAGGCGCGCCTTCTCACCCGTCATTTGCGCTTCCGTCGGCATCTGCCGACAAGGCCACAATCGGTTGATTGCTAGGGATCATATCTCCAGGAAATCAATCAAGAGATCACCGATGCCCGAAGTCATTTTCACCGGCCCTGCTGGCCGTCTCGAAGGCCGCTATCACCCGGCCAAGCAGAAGAACGCGCCGATCGCGATGATCCTGCATCCGCATCCGCAGTTCCACGGCACGATGAACCATCAGATCGTGTACCAGTGTTACTACGCCTTCGCGCATCGCGGCTTCTCGGTGCTGCGCTTCAATTTCCGCGGCGTCGGCCGCAGCCAGGGCTCGTTCGACCACGGCACCGGCGAATTGTCGGATGCGGCCGCCGCGCTCGACTGGGCGCAGACCATCAATCCCGAGGCGCGCGCCTGCTGGGTCGCCGGCTTCTCCTTCGGCGCCTGGATCGGCATGCAGCTCCTGATGCGCCGCCCCGAGGTCGAGGGCTTCATCTCGATCGCGCCGCCGGCCAACCTCTACGACTTCTCCTTCCTCGCGCCCTGCCCGTCGTCGGGCCTGATCGTGCACGGCGAGAAGGACGCGGTGGTGCCGCCCAAGGACGTCAACACCCTGGTCGAGAAGCTGAAGACGCAGAAGGGCATCGTGATCGACCAGCAGATCATCCCCGGCGCCAATCACTTCTTCGATTCCAAGCTCGAGCCGCTGATGGAGACCATCACGGCGTATCTGGACATGCGCCTCGCGAACGTGCGGTGAGGCCTTGTAGCGCAAAGGCTTTGTAGCCTCCGGGCTACGAGCTCAAGCCAGCTTGAGCGCGACGATCCCCATTAAGACGAGCGCGATGCCCGCAAGCTTCATCGCGCTCAGGGTCTCGCCGAACAGCACCACGCCCATCAGGAAGGTGCCGGCCGCGCCGATGCCGGTCCATACCGAATAGGCAATGCCGACCTCGAGCACCTTCAAGGCGCTCCGCGCAGGAAGACGAAGGCGGCGAGCAGCACCAGCGAAGCGATGCTCCAGCCGATGCGGGTGTAACCTTCCGCATATTTCATCGAGATCGCCCAGCCGACATCGAGCGCGCCGGCGATCACGAGCATGAGCCAGGCCATCGACGGCGACATCGGCATGCTCTCAGGCCGCAAGCTTGAGCAGGTGCGCGTCGTGGCGGACGAGGAAGGCGCGCAGCAATTGCGGATAGTCTGCCCCGACCGCGCTGCGCACGCTCGGGCGTTTGGCGAGCTCTGCGCGCCAGGCACGGACCTTCGGCACATCGTTGAAGATGCCGTGCTCTGTCAGTTCGTCGAACAGGTCGAAATAGCGGAAGATCGGCGCGAACACGGCGTCGACCAGACTGAACGCATCGCCGGCGAAGAACGGGCCTGCGCCGAGCGCGGCTTCGACCCGCGCAAATTTCGCAGCGAGCGCCTGGCGCTTGCTTTCGAACGTCGCCGGATCGGCCGTGGTCTCCAGCCCCCAGAGATCGCCGAGGATCGCGGAGCCGAACTCCATCCAGGCGCGGTGCTCGGCGCGCTGCAATGGGTTGGCCGGGTGCAGCTTCGCGCCGGCTTGCGTCTCCTCGATGTACTCGCAGATCACGTTGCTCTCGAACAGCGCGACCTCGCCCTGCTCCGTCGTCACCACCAGCACCGGCACCTTGCCGAGCGGCGACAGCTTGAGAAACCAGTCCGGCTTGTTGGCAAGGTCGATATCGATCCGCTCGAACGGCACGCCCTTCTCTTTCAGCGCGATCACGGCGCGCTGCACGTAGGGACAAAGCTTGTGGCTGATCAATTTCAGTGAAGCGGTCATGGCGATCCCGACGGTTAGATGCAACTGCATCCAAAATAGATGCATTTGCATGCTCTCGTCAAGTTGGATGCGCCTGCATCAACTGCCTGTGACCTCAGGTGGTCATCTTCAGGGCCGCGCGATCACCCCGCCGGTCATCGGCATCGGCACGCCCGTCGTCGCGGGATAGGACAGCGGCAGGCCTTTCAGCCCGCGCGCGGCGAGAAAACCGAACGCCTGCGCCTCGATGGCATCGGAGGCCCAGCCGAGCGTCTCCGCGGCCTCGACTGTGGCCGAGCCCACCCGTTCCCGCAGCATGCGCAACATCGTGAGGTTGCGGGCGCCGCCGCCGCAGACGATCCAGCTTCGCGGCCGGCGCGGCAAGAGCGGGATGACGCGGGCGATCGCGGCCGCGGTGAAGGCGGTGAGCGTCGCCGCGCCGTCGGCCGGTGGCATGTCGCCGAGTCTCAAGGCAGCAAAATCGTTGCGGTCGAGCGATTTCGGCGGCAGAGCCGCGAAGAACGGCAGCTCCAGCGCCCGTGCGATCCAGGACTCATCGACCTTGCCGAGCGCGGCGAACCTGCCTTCGGCATCGAACGCCTGGTTCATGGTGCGATACATGAAATCGTCGAGCAGCGCGTTGCCGGGACCGGTGTCGCAGGCGATCAGCGTGTCATTGCCGTCGATATAGGTGATGTTGGAGACGCCGCCGATATTGACCACGACGATCGGCCCCTCGCGCTGGAGCGAATGAGCCAGTGCCCGGTGGTAGACCGGCACGAGCGGCGCGCCCTGCCCGCCGGCCTCGACGTCGGCGGCGCGGAAATCGTGCATCACGGGGATATGGATCGCCCTGACCAGCGCCGGCGCGTCACCAATCTGCACCGTGAGCCGTTTTTCGGGCCGGTGCAGCACGGTCTGGCCGTGGAAGCCGACAATGTCGATGTCCTCCGCCCTCATCCGGTTCTGGGCGAGGAAGGCAGCGACCGCCTCGGCATGGGCCCGCGTCACCGCACGCTCGGCCTCGGCCAGAATGCCCGGGCGGGCGTCGCGTTGCTGCAGATGGACGGCCTCGCTCAGTGCCTGGCGCAGCAGGTTGCGCTCGGCCGGGCTGTACGGCCGGTAACCGGACGGCCCGAATGCCTTCAGCTGTTTTCCATCGGTTTCGATCAGCGCGAGATCCACCCCGTCCAGCGAGGTGCCGCTCATCAAACCGAGTGCCGTCAACATCATGGATCAGCGTCCTCAAGAGACCCGCCCTGGCATGCCGATCTTGTGCCAGAGGGACACATCTTATAATGCCACAGCGCCAAGTGGCGGGCAGCCATCGGGTTCCCACGCAAGACCCTTAAATTGCTCCCGAAACAGTAAACTAAGAATTGTCAGGCACGCCGACAGATGACTGCATTTAAATCGGATTTCCTCAATATCCTGCAGGAACGTGGATTCATCCACCAGTGCTCCGATTTCGAGGGGCTGGATGCGCTTGCCGCCAAGGGCGAAGCAATCGCCTATGTCGGCTACGATTGCACCGCCCGCTCGCTGCATATCGGCAATTACCTGACCATGATGATGCTGCACTGGCTGCAGCAGTCCGGCAACAAGCCGATCACGCTGATGGGCGGCGGCACCACCATGGTGGGCGATCCCTCCGGCAAGGATGAGACGCGCGCGATGCGCACCATTGCCGAGATCGAGGGCAACAAGGAATCGATCCGCGGCGTGTTCGCGAAGGTGCTGCGCTACGGCAATGGTGCGAGCGATGCCGTCATGCTCGACAATGCGGAGTGGCTGACCAAGCTGAACTGGATCGAGATGCTGCGCGACGTCGGCCGGCACTTCTCGGTCAACCGCATGCTGACCATGGACTCCGTGCGGCTGCGTCTCGAGCGCGAGCACGAGATGAGCTTCATCGAGTTCAACTACATGGTCTGCCAGGCCTACGACTTCGTAGAGCTCGCCAAGCGCACCGGCTGCCGCCTCCAGATGGGCGGCTCGGATCAGTGGGGCAACATCATCATGGGCGTCGATCTCGGCCGCCGCATGGGCACCCACCAGCTGTTCGCTCTGACGACGCCGCTGCTGACCACCGCCTCCGGCGCCAAGATGGGCAAGACCGCGCAAGGCGCGGTCTGGCTCAATGCCGACCAGTTCAGCCCGTACGATTTCTGGCAGTACTGGCGCAACACCGAGGATGCTGATGTCGGCAAGTTCCTGAAACTGTTCACGACGTTGCCGATCGCTGAGATCAAGAAGCTCGAGGCGCTCGGCGGCTCGGAGATCAACGAGGCCAAGAAGGTGCTGGCCACGGAAGCGACAGCGCTGTTGCACGGCCGCGACGCCGCGAACGAAGCGGCGGAGACCGCGCGCCGCACCTTCGAGGAAGGCGCGCTCGCCGAAAGCCTGCCCACGGTGGAAATTCCGCGCGGCGAGCTCGACGCAGGCCTCGGCGTGCTCAACGCTTTCGTGAAAGCTGGCCTCGTCACCTCCAACGGCGAAGCACGGCGGCAGATCAAAGGCGGCGGCCTGCGCGTCAACGACGCGTCCGTCACCGACGAGAAGATGGCACTCTCCGCGGCAAATCTCACGCCGGAAGGCGTGATCAAGCTGTCCTTCGGCAAGAAGAAGCACGTGCTCATCAAGCCTGCATAGGCGTATGAGCTTTTCACTGCTTGTCAGGGCACGCCGAAGCGCGCTCCCTGACGGCAATGGACCAGAACACGCCCAAGGAAACGAGCAAGGAACAAGCCGCAAGCACCAAGCGGAACGCGGTGCGCACCGCACTCGTGGTGCTCTGCCTGTGCTTTACGCTGGCTGTTCTCGGCCGCGGGCTCAGCGAGAGCTTCACGGTCTTCCTCAAGCCAATCTCCGAAAGCCTCGGCTGGGATCGCTCCCAGGCCGTCTCGATCTATTCCCTCACTTGGCTCGTCAGCGGGCTGACCGCGCCGTTGGTAGGCCGTCTGTTCGACCAATCCGGACCGCGCATCGTCTATGCGCTCGGATTGTTCCTGCTCGGCTCGGCCTTCCTGATCGCGAGCCATGCGCAAGCACTCTGGCAATTCCAGCTCTCGATCGGCATCTGCGTCGGCATCGGCGTTGCCTTCATCGGCAATGTGCCCAACTCGATCCTGCTCGGCCGCTGGTTCGGCCCAAAGCTGCCGACCGCCATGGCGGTGGTCTATTCGGCGATGGGCGGCGGCGTGCTGGCCTTGCTGCCGGCCTCGCAGCTTCTGATCGATCAACTCGGCTGGCGCGAGACCTACCAGGTCTTCGGCCTCGCCGCGCTCGGGCTATTGGTACCGCTGCTGCTCTTGCCCTGGCGCAGGTTCGCGGCCGGCTCGCCGCACGTCACCAAGAAAAGCGATCCGGATTTCGTCGACAGCGGCTGGACGCTTGTGAGCGCGATGCGCCACCATGCCTTCTGGGCCTTGTTCTCGACGTTCTTCTTCACCGCGGTCGGCATGTATTCCATCGCGGCACAGATCGTGGCCTATCTGATCGACGCCGGATTCCCGCCGCTCCAGGCTGCCACCGCTTGGGGCTTCTCCGGCGTCGTGCTGGTGTTCGGCATGCTCGGCGTCTCCGCGCTCGACGGCCTGATCGGGCGCCGGCCGTCGGTGCTGCTTAGCTACGCGATCTCGATCCTTGGCATCGTTCTGCTCTGGCTGCTGCAGTACTATCCGAACGTCATCCTGCTCACCGGGTTCGTCGTCTGCTTCGGCAGCATGATGGGCTCCCGCGGGCCGTTGATCACTGCAACCGCGATGAAGATCTTTCGCGGCAAGCGCGTTGGTACGATCTTCGGCACCATCTCGATCGGCAGCGGCCTCGGCTCGGCCTTCGGCTCATGGAGCGGCGGCCTGATTCACGATGCAACTCACGGCTACAATCTCCTGCTCGTCTTCGCACTTGCGAGCGTCGTGCTCGGCATGATTCCGTTCCTGGCCGTCCCCGCTTTGCGGGAGTAGGTCTCTCAGAGGTAACTTGCGCGAATTCGCGTCACCGGGGAACTACTGATGGCTACGGCGTGAACGCGTGCAAAAAATGCGAGTCGCGCGCGGCTGAAAGCTGGGCCTGCGGCGTTTTGTCGGACATGACGAAAATGTCAGCGCGGAATTGACCCTGGATGGCTTGCGAGGCAGAACCGAATACGGTCCAAGTCGCAGCATTGGATGGAGGGCAAACCAATGAACTTTCCCTATCTCACTCGCTTTCAACCGGTTCTCCTGAGCCTGTTTCGCTTCATCACCGGCCTCTTGCTGTTCCAGTATGGCGTCGCCAAGCTGTTCAAGTTTCCGGTGCTTCCCTACTTCGCCAATATCCCGCCGCTGATCTGGACGGCCGGCGCGATCGAACTCGTGCTCGGCGGGCTCCTGATGCTCGGCCTGTTCACCCGGCTCAGCGCATTCATCCTCTCGGGTGAAATGGCCTTCGCCTACTTCATGGGCCACATGTTCAAGGGCGAGACGTCGGTGTTCCTGCCGCTGCTCAACGGCGGCACCGCCGCGATCCTGTTCTGCTTCGCCTGCCTCTATCTCGCGGCGGCCGGCGGCGGCTCGGTGAGCGTCGATGCCGCGATCGGCAAGGAAAGCGACGCAGGCGGCGGCGCCTATGCGCGGCGCTGACGCGCTAACCTGAAAGTAAGATGGCACCGGCGGATCTGCCGGTGCCGTCTCAACGCGCCCCCAGCACGTTCCAGATGAGAACGAGGGCCGCCACGAGCAGCACGAACATGACGATGCGGTGACCGAATCGGTTCATTAGCGCTCCTATCAGGCTGCCTCACGACCAAAGCGAACGATCAATCCTCTCCGGTATCCACACTGGCTTGCACTGACGCCTGTTGGTTTGGTTGCAGGCTTGCGCATAAGGCTGCAGCGCGGCTTTCGCGCGGCGCGGTTCTGCGCCCTTGTGTTCACGATTGGTAAGAACTTCATGCTACCGATGCGAGCAATAACAACCATTCCGTAGAGGCTGTGATGAAGCTGCTGAGCCGTCTGAAGATCCGCACCAAGCTTGCGAGCATGGTCTGCCTTGCGGCTCTCACAGTCACTGCCATCATCGGCGTATCGGCCGTGCTCAGCAAGAGCCGCATGATGGAGGATCGCGTCCAGCAGATGCGGATCGCGGTGGAGCTCCTCTACAACTACGCACAATCGCTTCAGGACGAAGTGACCGCCGGCAAGCTGACGCCGGCCGAGGCCAAGACCTTGTTCAACCAGCGTGGCCGCCGCATGAGCTTCAACGCCGGCCAGGGCTACCCGGTTGTCTATAATCAGGACAGCTCGCTGGTCGTGAACGGCGCCAATCAGCAGCTCGAAGGCAAGATCACCGGCGCGAAGGATTCCAATGGCGTGCTGATATCAAGGCCGGCAGCGAGACCGCGCAGGGCGGCGTGACCTCATATCTCTATCCCCGTCCCGGCCAGACCGAGCCGGTCCGCAAGACCGTGTTCGCACGCAAATTCGCACCCTGGAACGTGACCATCAGCTACGGCCTCTATGTCGACGACATCGACGCCGAGGTGCGCGCGCTGACGCTGGAGCTCGGCGCGGTCGGCATCGGCCTGATGCTGCTGATGGCGACGCTGTCCTGGCTGATCGCCCGCGACGTGCTCGGCGCGCTCGACCGCCAGAAGAGCCGCATGCAGGAGATTTCCGCAGGCGCCATCGACAAGCCGGTCGAGGAGACCGATCGCGGCGACGAGATCGGCCGCATGGCCGAGACGCTCGAAGTCCTCAGGCAGACTGCGCTCACAGCACGCAATCTGGAGGCCGAGCAGGTCGCCGCCAAGGCCCGCAGCGAGCAGGAGAAGCGCGACGCCCTGATCGCGCTTGCCGACCGCTTCGATGCCTCCGTCGGCCAGCTCGTCGGCCTGATGGCCTCCGGCTCCGGTGAATTGGAGACCACCGCCAAGTCGATGTCGTCGACCGCCGAAGGCACCAACCGCCGCGCCGCCGTGGTCGGCTCCGCCGCCACGGAGGCCAGCCAGCGCGTCCAGATCGTCGCGGCTGCTGCTGAAGAGCTCTCCTCCTCCATCACCGAGATCAGCCGTCAGGTCGCGCAATCCGCCGAGGTCACCGGCCGCGCCGTCGAGAGCGCCCGCCGCACCGACACCATCGTGCGCGCGCTGTCCGACGGGGCCCAGCAGATCGAGCACGTGGCTGAGCTGATCTCCAGCATCGCGGCACAGACCAATCTGCTCGCGCTCAACGCCACCATCGAGGCCGCACGCGCCGGCGAAGCCGGCCGCGGCTTTGCCGTCGTCGCCTCCGAGGTGAAGTCGCTGGCGAGCCAGACCGCGGAAGCCACCCGCGAGATCGGCGACAAGATCGCCCAGATCCAGGGCGCGACCAAGGAAGCGGTGGACGCCATCGGCGGCATCACCGCCACCATCGAGGAGGTCAGCCGCATCGCCACCTCGATTGGAGCTGCCATCGAGGAGCAAGGCGCCGCCACCGCCGAGATCGCCCGCAGCGTCTCGCAGACCGCGGAGGCGACCAAGGAGGTCACCACCAATATCGGCGGCGTCTCGACCGCCGCCAACGAGACCGGCAACGCCGCCGGCATGGTGCTCGCAGCAGCATCGAGCCTCTCCAAGCAGGCCGAGCAGCTCTCGGGCGAAGTCGGCACGTTCCTGGCAGGTGTTCGCGCGGCGTAGGCGCTCGTTCACCTCTCCCGCAAGCCTTGCGGGAGAGGTCGGCGCGAAAGCGCCGGGTGAGGGCTTTCTCCTCTTGGGGATTGTCCCATTGCGGAAACACCCTCTCCCCAACCCTCTCCCGCAAGCGAGAGAGGGAGCACACCTTTTCCCTAGCGGCGAGCCAACCTCTCGCGTTCGAGCTGCAACGAAGGCCGCCCCTCTCCTACCGCCGCGCGAGGCTGCAGCCGCTCGAGAGCTGGCGCGTCGATCCGGTCGAGCCGTCGTTGGACTGCGACGGGAATTCCTCGAACGGCGAGTTCTGCTTGCCGGTGTTGAACTCGAAGATCTTGCGGAACAGGCCCGGCGCCATTGCCGAGATCGGATTGACGCGCATCACCGGCGCGGCCGGTGTGCCGACGACCTCGTAGGTCACGCCGATCAGCCCTTCGTTGTTGCCGCCGCCGAGGAAGATGCCGAACAACGGGATCTGGCCGAAGATGTTGTTGACGCCATACATCGGTACGAAGGTGCCGCTCATGCAGACCTGGTTGCCGGGATAGTCGATCGAGCCCTCGATGGTGGCGCCGATCATCGGCCCCTTGACCACGCCGTCGCGGATCGTGAGCGCGCCGTTCTGCCGGGTGAACTCGGCGCGCAGCGCGCTGAAGGAGACGCCGTTGCCGGTCCCGTTCGGCGCGCCTGCCGCGACGCGCTCGAGCTGCGCCTCGCCCTTCACCGTGAAGTCGCGCACATTGATGAGGCCCTCGCGCGCCGTGTTCGGCTCGGAGGTCGGCGGCTCCATCGCCACCACCATCTGGCCGCCGACCGCCTTGGTGTAGGTGTCGGTGAAGCGCAGCAGCGCGCCGGCATCGTTGGTCTGGAGGTAGATCACCTCGCGGTTGCCCTGCGCACGGCCGCCGCGTAGATCGGCTGCCACCGGCGTGTCGCGGCCGATCTTGCCGCTGAGTGTGAAGGCTTTGATCGCGCCGTTGCGTTTCGACATCTTGGCATCGACGCTGCGCATCGCCTCGCCGTTGAAGCCGGCGACGGCACCGAGCTTCACGTCGATATCGAAATCGACGTTCTTCATCTTGTTCTTGCCGTCATCCTTCGAATTGCCCGAGATTGCCGATTTCAGGAAGCCACGGCCATCAAAGACGTCGCCGCGCATGGTGCCGCGCAGCACGCCGTCCTGACCGCGTTCGGCCTTCAATGAGGTCTTGTCGCCGTCAGACGGCGAATAGGTCGGAAAATTCACGTTCATGAGCTCGCCGTTCGCATCAACTTCAAGCGAGCCCTTGATCGAGGCGCCGCCGCCTTCGATGACGATGTCTTCCAGCCGCGTCGATTGCGCCGTCGGCACCACCTTGAAAGTGGCCTTGCCCGATTTACCCGGCAGCTTGACCCAGCCGGGCAGAATGTTGTCGAGCCTGACCGAAGTCAGATCGGCCTCGACGCCGAGCTTCGTCGTCTGCTCTGGACCGCTGGCGATCTTGCCGGACAGCTTGATCGGCAGCGATCCGCTGACGGCGGGGCTGAGATCGAAGCCGAGACGTGCGCGGCTGGCATCGTCCAGCGTCGTCTGCAATCTGACATCCGCATCGCCCTCGGCCGGCTTGCGATAGTCGAGCGAAGCTGCCTGGCCGTTGATCTTGACGTCGCCCTTGACCTGATAGCCCTGATTATTGGCTGATATCTTGAGGTTGTTGGCCTCCAGCTTCTGGTTCATCACCAGCTTGTCGGCGGCAAAGCCGTTGAGCTCGGCGGTGACGGCATAAGTGGTGTCAGCCTTGGTCAGCTCGCCCTTGACCGGCATGCCGAGCTGGATGTTCGCGGAGAACGTTCCCTTGCTGGTGTTGGGATCGACGACTGTTGCCGACAGATCGCTCAGCCGATCATTGGCAAGCATCTCAGCGGCTGCAGGCACCGGGCCTTCGACACGGAACCTGCTCCGCGACGGCGACGGCTTGGGCGCCATGTCAGGTACCTCGAACACGAAGTCGGAGATCGTGACCTTGCGACCCGAGGGCGTATCCGCAACGCCCTGCCCGATGTTTACGGTCGCGGTGCGCCCGGTCACGCGCGCCTTCAAATCAGCATCGCGCACCACCGGCATGCCATCCACGGGGCGGACTGCGACGCCGCTTGCGACGATATTCACCGACAGGCCGTCGTCCGGAATGGGCGGGCCCTTGCGCGGCAGGTTCCTCGTCGGCGAGTTGACGCCGATCTCGATGCGCTGCAGCGTTCCGCGCTCGATCCGTTCGATCACCCATTCACGCAATTCGGGGACGATCAGCGTCGGCCACATCCGCTTCAGGGCGGAGGCCGACATCGGCGTTCCTGCAAAGCCGAGAGTGAGCCGCGGCTCGCCGGAATAGTCGATGGCCCCGGTGCCGGCGACGCCGATCTCGCCGTTGGAGACATCGGCCTGTGTCAGCAAGATGCGCTTGTGGTCGGTGTCGAAGCGGAAGCCGATGGCGATGCGGTTGAAGACGAGCGGCGGCTCGTTGTCGATGCCGCCGAGCAGGATCGAACCGCCGCTGAAGCCGAGCTGCCAGTCATTGGTCGTGCCGTTGGGCGGCTCCAGATGACCCAGCAGCGTCAGGCGGTTCGCGCCGGAGAGAATCTTGAATGGTGCGACCAGCACCCGCCGGTTCGCATCCCACTCGAGATTGATCTCGGCCGAGTCGATTGCCATGGGATAGTCGGGCGTGTCGGTATCGATGATGTTGCCGGCGCCGACCGCGATCTTGCCGCGGAAAAACGTCGGCACGCCGTCGCGGCCGAGCTCGCCCTTGAGCTCGCCCGTCAGCGGCAGGTCGGCGGTGTAGGTGAGGTCCTTCACCCGCAGCGCCAACAAGATGTTGGAGGTCGAGACTTTGTCGGCCTTGATGTCGACCGAGCGCACGCCGTTCTCGGCTGGGCCGATCGTGGCGCGCAGCATCCACGGACGCACGCCCTCCTCGCCGAGGCTGAGCGCGACGCCGCCACGGCTCGGCCGGCGCAGGCTGAGCGTGATGTTCTCAAACGACCATTTGCTGCCGCGCTGCTGATCGTCGACGATCAGATTGCCGTTCTTCAGACCGATCTCGTTGAGGTTCTGGCCGTCGAGTCCGGTCATGCTCAAACTGTCGAGCCAATCGAGTCCCTGGAGGATGCCGCTCTGCGCGGTCGCCTGCGGTGTGGCCTGTGATACCTCCGGGCTCGCAGGCGCGGTCGCGAATGGCGGCGGCGGGACACCGTTACGCGGGAATGTCGGCGGCAGGCCCGCGTCCTTCTTGGACGCGACGCCGGTCGCCAGCGGCTTTGCGGTATCGCCGGCGGACACAGTGACGGTGCCGTCAGGCGCAATGCGGATTGCGAGCTCGGCATCGACGAGATTGAGGCTCTCGGCACGGAGGTGCCCCATCAAGAGGGCCGCGCCTGACAGCTTCACCTCGGCCTTCGGCGCGCTGGCGACGATGGCGTGATCGCGATCGCGAACGATGATGTCCCGGATGCGGACGGCGATGCGGACCCGCCCGGCGCGCTCGATCTGGGTGCCGCCGATCTCAACCGTGTTGCCGTGGCCGATATTGTCCTCGATCGCGGCGGCCAGCCACGGCGTTGCGATGTCCAGATTGATGGGACCGGCGCCGAGCCGCCACCACAGTGCACCAAAGCAGCCGACAAAAATGACGATCAGGGTGCCGACGACCACGCCCATGCGCTTCAGCCAGCGACCGCCACCCACCCAGCGGCGCAACGCGCCGAATCCGTCACCGAACCGATGGAAGCCCGAACCGGAACGCGCCAGCAGCCGGCGTGCGCGATAGCCCGCCGCCGCTTCCTGATCCGGATCCCAGTCGGCGTCGTCCCATTCCTGCGGCTCATATTGGCCGCCGCGCCGATCGAAATCCCGGTTGTAGTCCTGGGGCGACGTATTCCTTGCCATTGCCTCTCGATACAGGCGCCCATCATAGGATTGAGCGCCGCCGGGACCGCAGCCGTTCGCGGGAGGTGAAGCTCCCTGCGCCGGCACTGCCGCCATACCTCGAATATTCCTGCTGTTCGTCATTTCGCCCCGGGAGCGCGTTCAACGAGCAGTGGGGTGGTGCGTGGAATTCCTTGTAACCATACTCCGGCGTCGCCAGACTTGCCCAGCCGAGGGCGCGATTCCGGCACGCCGGACGAGAGCTGCAATACCGCTTCGGTTGACCCGCCGAAAGCGTCGAAAGGAAGGCGTATGTCCAAGAAATCCCGAAAGAAATCGTCCAAAACGTCCTCCGGCAGTCCGACCGCCAAAACGAAGACCGCAAAAACGCGGGCATCAACTCAAGCAAGGTCCGCGAAAACACAGCGGACACCGGCAAGCAAATCAACCGGGACCATAGCAAAAGCAGGATCACATGAGGCCGCATCGAAACAGTTAAAGTCATCCAAATCGGCCTCCCCACCCGCTGCGGCGAAGTCGGGCTTGGCCGAGGGCCAAAAGGCCCCCGCGTTCCGCCTGCCCCGCGACGGCGGCGACGTGGTCACATTGGCGGACTATGCCGGCCGAAAGCTCGTCCTGTTCTTCTACCCCCGGGCCGACACCCCCGGCTGCACAAGGGAGGCGATCGATTTCACCCGCCTGGCCGGCGACTTCGCTGCCGCCGGCACCGCCGTGCTCGGCATCTCCGCCGATCCGTTAAAGGCCCAGGAGAAATTCCGCGACAAGCACAAGCTTGGCGTGCCCCTCATCTCGGATGAGAAACATGAGATGCTGCAGGCCTATGGCGCCTGGGGCCAAAAATCCATGTATGGCAAGAACTTCCTGGGGATTCTTCGTACCACGGTGTTAGTCGAGGCCGACGGCAAAGTGGCCCGGGTCTGGCGCAATGTCCGGGTCGACGGCCATGCCTATGAGGTGCTGGAAGCGGCAAGAAGTCTTTAACCAGTCCTTTAAATTCGAATGCTCCCGTTTCCGGAAAATTAACCATGACCGGCCCAGATTGCTGCGGCAATTAGGCCGCAAGGAACCCATCCGACCGGCGCGGGAGTGCCGATGTCGAAAAGTTCTGCCCAATATTCGCAGTACCCCAAACATCATCCACACGACCACGGACGGGCCTTCCAGCGCCGACCGGCCGCCGCGGCGGCCGCAACCGCGATTCCCCTTCCCGCGACCGACGATGCCTACACCATCGTCCATGCCGGCAAGCAGGTCCGCTTTGGCCCCGTGGTGTTCTGGATCGTGGTCGGCACGATCGTGCTGCTCGGGCTGTGGTCGGCCGCGACGGCCACCTATTTTGCGTTCCGTGATGACGTCCTCACCCGGCTGATCGCCCGCCAGGCCGAGATGCAATACGCCTATGAGGATCGCATCGCCGAGCTGCGCGCCAAGGTCGACCGCACCACCAGCCGCCAGCTGCTCGACCAGGAGCAGTTCGACCAGAAGCTCGACCAGATCATGAAGCGCCAGACGGCGCTGGAGTCCCGGGCGACGGCGCTCGGGGCCATGCCTGACGTGACCGGCTCGATTCCCCGCTCCGCCCCGCAGCGCGGCGATTCGAGCCAGACCACGCCAAAGCCGTCGCCGATCAGCGACACCGTCATCTTCGTGGCGCCGCCGGATCGCGAAGCACGCCTCGAATCGCGCGCGCCGACCGTCGTGGCGGCGCCGACCAGCCAATTCGCCAAGAACCAGGGTTTCGACAACGTCCTGGTCCGGCTCACGACGTCGCTTGATCAGGTCGAGCGGCGCCAGATGGCGGCGCTCAACGCCGTTGAGGAAAGCATGGATTCACGCATGCGCCGGATGCGCGGCGTGGTCAGCGATCTCGGCTTGAACCTTGCCCATCTCGAAGACGCCGTGCCGCGCACCGCGATGGGCGGGCCGTTCGTCCCCGTCAAGCTGACGGCCAATGCCGGCCCGTTCGAGAAGCAGCTCTATCGCATCAACACCACGCGCGCCGAGATGGACCGTCTCAACCGCACGCTGGCGCTGGTGCCCTATCGCAAGCCCGTCATCGGCGAGGTCGAGTTCACCTCCGGCTTCGGCGTGCGCAGCGATCCGTTCCTGGGCCGGCCCGCGATGCACACCGGCCTCGATTTCCGCGCCGCCACGGGTGACCCCGTCCGCGCCACCGCCTACGGCAAGGTGGTTTCCGCCGGCTGGTCCGGCGGCTACGGCCGCATGGTCGAGGTCGACCACGGCAACGGGCTTTCGACCCGCTACGGACATCTCTCCGAGATCAATGTCAGAGTCGGCGAGATCGTGAAGATCGGCCAGGTCGTCGGGCTCGTCGGTTCGACCGGCCGTTCCACCGGTCCGCATCTGCACTATGAGACGCGCATTGAAGGCGAAGCCGTGGACCCGCAGAAATTTCTGCGCGCCGGCGTGCGGCTCAGCGCGGGCTAAGGCTTGCGCTTCTCTCTTTCGGAGCGGGAGAGCCAGACGCAAACCGGCGGCCGGGAGCTCACGCGCCACGGCGCAGCAAGCCGAGTGCACGCCCGTCAATCACCAGCAGCGCGCTGCCAATGACGATCGCGCCCGCGATCTCACGCGTGGATATCGGCTCACCCAGCACCAGCCACCCCAGCAGGATGGCGGTGACGGGAATGAGCAGCGTCACCAGCATGACATTGGTCGCGCCGGAGCGTCGCAGGATCTCGAAGAAGACGATGTAGGCCAGCGCCGTCGACAGCGCGGCGAGGCCAAGCACGGCGAGCCAGGTCGTAAGGCTCGGTACCGATAGCTGCCATGGCCGTTCTATAACGCCGGCGACGGCCGCCATCATCACGGCCGACGCCATCAGTTGAAATGTCGCCGTCCCCAGCGGCGCTGCGTCCTTCAGCAATCGCCGTGCCGCCAGTGCCGCAAAGCCATAGCTCAATGCGCCGCCGAGGCAGAGCAGGATGCCGAGCCCCTGCCCCGGCCTCGTCTCGAAGCCCCATCCGCGCAGAAGGATCACGCCGGCAAGGCCCAACGCTACGCCGGCCACGCGGCGGATCTGCAAGGCCTCCTCGCCCGCTGCAATCATCACCACCACCGTGAACATCGGCGTGGTCGCGTTCAGGATCGACGCCAGCCCGCTCGGAATGAACGTCTGGCCGATCACGATGAGCGAGAACGGGATGACGTTGTTGAGCAGCCCGATCGCGACGAACGGCGTCCAGCCAGTCAGGTCCTTGGGAAAGCCGATCCCCTGCATGCGGAGCAACGGCACGAGGATGGCCGCGCCCAGCGCGACACGCAGGAACACCAGCGTCAGCGGCGGCAATTCCCGCAAGGCCGCGCCGTTGAAGAAGAACGAGCCACCCCAGAGGATGGAGAGCACCGCGAGCAGCGACCAGTCGCGCGCATCGATCCGGTTGTCGTTCACTGTCATGTGCGGCGCATCGAGAAGCTGTGGCAATCAGGACTATACGGCCCCAATCGACCGGCGAGCGAGGTCTATGGCAGCCCACCTCGGGCGCGGTTAGACCCCGTCCCGCGCGGTGAGGATTTCACCGACAGCTGTTTCGGCTTGCTGCCAGTCGGTAGCCGGAACAACCTTCAAGGCAGCATCGAACGATCGTGTGCGTTGTTCGTGCTCCCTTATCAATCCCGGCAAATCGATTTCTATCTCGGACGAAAGACAGCCTGACACGACCTGATCGACCCGGGCCGCCATCTGCTCCATGAGCCGGTCGTGAAACGACTTCATCCCGTCGATGAATTCGGCTCGCGACATTTGATGCGAGCCGAGAATCGCTGACCACGCCGGTTTCCCCTGGAATTGTCGGTCGCGGTTATCCCATTCGATGTGCACACGCTCTTCATCGGACCAAATTGCGATATCGGCAGGCGGAGCTAGGTAGGAACTATCAAGATGACGCTTTCCGCTCCACGCGACCGCCGCGTCAGCGAATTCATAGAGGCGATCGGCATCAGGGGCGCCGTCGTGTCTCTCACACCACACGTCACAAGCATTTCGCAAGATTCTCGCCCGTTCGCCGGAGACGTAGGGTACGAGCGGAGCAGGAACTGTCTCGAGGATGTAGGGGAGCATGTCCATCAAGTCTTCGTAGAGACGAACGACTTGATAGCTACAATAGCGCTCTGCAGCGACGCCCCGCGCGTGATCGCTGTACTCGAACAGCGAGGCTTCGCCGGCTTGTATCCAATATTCGCCGTAGGTTAAGCCGAACCAATGGAGGCGATAGCTACCCGGCTCTCCCCAAGGGACAATCTCTTCGACGGGCGCGAGCGTGAAGTTAATCAGCACGAGGAAGCCTAGCTGTGCGGACGGGGACACATAGACCTATTCTACGGCGATGAGATTTCCCACCCGATTTCCGGCAATAGATCCGCGATCAGTTTATTTCGGCCGCGACACCAACTCGATCATCCGCCCCTCATCATCATTTGGCATCGCCGCCCTCGCCTGCGCGTAGGCCTCGACCGCGGCGCGTGCGACCAGCGGCTTGTCGGCCAAGAGGCTCTCGGCAAGCTTCACCGCATAGGCGGCATCCTTGTGCCGCAGCGCTGCCGTGAAGGTCGCGCCGCTGAAATCGCGGGCGACCATGCGCTTGGAGTGGCGCTGCACCTGGGGGCTTGCGGCCACGCCTGCCTGGATCGACTCCAGCACCAGGTTCATGTCGAGCCCAGCCTGCTCGGCGATCGCGAGCCCCTCGGCGAGACCGGCGATCTGGATCGCGCCCAAGAGATTGTTGACGAGCTTGTAGACCGTGCCGGCGCCGACCGGGCCGAAATGGCGGATGGTCGAGCCGATCGGTTCGAGATAGGGCCGCGCACGCTCGAGATCGGCCGCATCGGCGCCGGCCAGCAGCGTCAGCTTCCCGGCGGCCGCCGCGTCCGGTAATCCCGTCACGGGGCAATCGATATAGATCAGCCCGCGCGCGTTCAGCTCGCGGCCCATCTCGCGGGCGTGGTCATAGGAGACGGTGGAGCACTCGATCGCGATGGTGCCGGCCTTCGCGGTCTTGGCCGCGCCGTTCGGCCCCAGCCAGACCGCGCGCGAGGCCTCGTCGTCGGCGACCATGGTCACGATCGCGTCGGCATCGATCGCAGCGTCCTCAGGCGAGGTCGCCCAGAGCGCACCGCGCGCGATCAGGTCTTCCGCTTTTGTCTTGCTGCGATTCCACAGCATCACCGTGTAGCCGGCATCGAGATAGCGGCCGGCCATGCCATGGCCCATCCGCCCCAATCCGATGAAGGCGACGCGGGCCATGATCAGTCCACGTCCTCGACGTCGCCGGCAGTTGTGCCGAACGCGCGCTGCGCCAGCGTCGCCGCCATGAAGTCGTCGAGCTCGCCATTGAGCACACCCGAGGTGTCGGAGGTCTGCACGCCCGTGCGCAGATCCTTCACCATCTGATAGGGCTGCAGCACGTAGGAGCGGATCTGGTGGCCCCAGCCGATGTCGGTCTTGGCAGCCTGATCGGCAGCGGCCTTCTCCTCGCGCTTCTTCAGCTCGATCTCGTAAAGCCGCGCGCGCAGCATGTCCCAGGCCTGCGCCCGGTTCTTGTGCTGGGAGCGCCCGGCCTGGCAGACCACGGCGACGCCGGTCGGAATGTGCGTCAGGCGCACGGCGGATTCGGTCTTGTTGACGTGCTGGCCGCCGGCGCCGCCCGAACGCATGGTGTCGGTGCGGACGTCGGATTCCTTGATGTCGATCTTGATGCTGTCGTCGATGACGGGGAAGACCTGCACGCTCGAGAACGAGGTGTGCCGCCGCGCGTTGGAATCGAACGGCGAAATGCGCACCAGGCGATGCACGCCCGCTTCGGTCTTCAGCCAACCATAGGCGTTGTGCCCGGAGACCTGGATCGTCGCCGACTTGATGCCGGCCTCTTCGCCCTCGGACTCTTCGAGATATTCGACCTTGAAGCCGTGGGTTTCGGCCCAGCGCGTGTACATGCGCAGCAGCATCTGCGCCCAGTCCTGGCTCTCGGTGCCGCCGGCGCCGGCATGGACTTCGAGATAGGAATCGAAGCGGTCGGCTTCGCCCGACAGCAGCGCCTCGAGCTCGCGCCGCGCCACTTCCTTCTTGAGGTTCTTCAGCGCAGCTTCGGCTTCGGCAACGACACCGTCATCGCCCTCGGCCTCGCCGAGCTCGATCATGCCGATGTCGTCTTCGAGCTCCTGCTCGACCTTGCCGATGCCCGACAGCGCGTCCTCCAGCGAGGTGCGCTCCTGCATCAGCTTCTGGGCTTTCTGGGGATCGTTCCAGAGGTTGGGATCTTCTGCGAGCTTGTTCAGCTCAGCGAGGCGCGCCGTCGATTTCTCGACGTCAAAGATGCCTCCTCAGCAGCCCGACTGACTGCTTGATCTCTTCTACCAACCGTTCGATTTCGGCGCGCATGTTGTTCTCTGGTCTCGCGGAATTAGCCCGCGTGCAATTCGAGATGGGATGTAGCGGCGGCAGCTGCAAAGCGCAACCGCCGCTGCGACAAACGTCTGTCTTGTCCTAGGCGTTAGTACAGCCCGCCGGTGCCCGGCCGCATGAAGAAGCCGGAATCCGGCTGCTGCTGCTGCGACGCCGGCATGCGCCCGTCGGCATCGGCAACGCCGATGACCGCGTAGTTGTCCGGTGGCGCCGTGCCCGGCTTGAAGGCTTCGAGGATGGTTCCGCCGGTCTCGCCGGGGCCGGCGCGCATGCCGGTCTTGGCGACGACGCGCACGAGCTTGATACCGGCCGGCACCTTGAACGGCACGGCGGGCTTGTCGGCAAGCGCCAGCTTGAGGAAATCACGCACGATTGGCGCGGCGAGATGGCCGCCAGTCGCCGCATTGCCTCTGCCGAGCGGACGCGGCTTGTCATAACCCATATAGACCGCGACCGCGATGTCCGGCGAATAGCCGACGAACCAGGCGTCCTTGGCCTCGTTGGTGGTGCCGGTCTTGCCCGCGATGGGCTTGCCCACGTCCTTGAGTACCGTTGCCGTGCCGGCCTGGACCACGCCTTCCAACAGCTCGGTGATCTGGTAGGCGGTCATGGAATCCAGCACCTGCTCGCGGCGGTCGATCAGCTGCGGCTCGGGCTGGTTCTTCCAGCCACCAGGCGCGTCGCAGCCGCGACATTCGCGCTGGTCGTGCTTGAAGATGGTGTGGCCGTAGCGGTCCTGGATGCGGTCGATCAGGGTCGGCTTCACCCGGCGGCCGCCATTGGCGAGCATCGAATAGGCTGTGACCATCCGCATCGCCGTGGTCTCGCCGGCGCCCAGGGAGTACGACAGGTAATTGGGCAACTCGTCATAGACACCGAAGCGCCTCGCATACTCGCCAATCAGCGGCATGCCGATATCCTGCGCGAGGCGCACCGTCACAGTGTTACGCGACAGCCGCAGCGCATTACGCAGCGTCATCGGTCCGTTATATTTGCCGGCATCGAAATTCTCCGGCCGCCACACGCCAGCGCCCTGGCCCTGGTCGATTTCGATCGGAGCATCGAGCACGACGGTCGACGGCGTGTAGCCGTTGTCCAGCGCGGCCGAATAGACGATCGGCTTGAACGACGATCCCGGCTGCCGGTAGGCCTGCGTGGCGCGGTTGAACTGGCTCTGGTCGAACGAGAAGCCGCCGACCATCGCGAGCACGCGGCCGGTCCAGGGATCCATCACCGCCATCGCGCCGGACACTTCGGGAATCTGGCGCAGCCGGTACTGACCTTCGACCGGCTGTCCCTCCTTGGTGTAGAGCGGATCGGCATAGATCACGTCGCCGGGCGCAAGCACCTGCGACACCGCCGTCGGCGTCTTGCCCTTTGCGCCGCCCTGCACCGCCCGCGCCCAGCGCACACCGTCGACCGTGACGATGCCGGTCTCGCGCTGCTTGCTCACCGCGCCGCCAAGCTCGCGGCTGGGCTGAAAGCCGATGCGCGCCGATTGATCGCTGGTCTCCAGCACGACCGCCATGCGCCATGGCGAGATGTCGGAGAGCGATTTGATTTCCGCGAGCTTCACGCCCCAGTCGCCCGAAATATCGAGCTTGCTGATGGCGCCGCGATAGCCCTGCTGCTCGTCATAGTTCACCAGGCCGGCGACCATGGCCTTGCGCGCCATGACCTGGATCTTCGGATCGAGCGTGGTGCGAACCGACAGGCCGCCCTCGTAGAGTTTCTTCTCGCCGTAACGCTCGAAGATGTCGCGGCGGACTTCCTCGGCGAAATATTCGCCAGCGAAAGTGTGGGCGCCGTTGGAACGGCTGGTGACCGCCAGCGGCTCCTTGCGCGCCTTGTCGGCATCGACCTGCTTGATCCAGCCGTTCTCGACGAGACGGTCGATGACGTAATTGCGGCGCTCGATGGCGCGGTCGCGGTTACGGACCGGATGCAACGTCGCCGGCATCTTCGGCAGCGCCGCCAGATAGGACGCTTCCGCCACCGTCAGCTCGTTCACCGACTTGTCGAAATAGACGAGCGAGGCAGCCGCGATGCCGTAGGCGCCGAGGCCGAGATAGATTTCGTTCAGGTATAGCTCGAGGATCTTGTCCTTCGAGTAGGTCTTCTCGATGCGCATCGCCAGCAAGGCTTCCTTGATCTTGCGGGCGAAGGAGACCTCGTTGGTGAGCAGGAAGTTCTTGGCGACCTGCTGGGTGATCGTGGAAGCGCCCTGCGGACGACGGTTGGAGCCGTAGTTCTGCAGGTAGAGCAATCCGGCGCGGGCCATGCCGGTGTAGTCGATGCCGCCATGCTCGTAGAAATTCTTGTCCTCGGCGGCCAGGAACGCGTTGATCACGAGCTTGGGCACCGCCTGGATCGGTAGATACAGCCGCCGCTCCTTGGCATATTCGCCGAGCAGCGAACCGTCGACCGCGTGCACACGCGTCATCACCGGCGGCTCGTAATCCTGGAGCTGAGAGTAGTCTGGCAAGTCCTTGGAGAAATGCCAGATCAGGCCTGCCACGGCCCCGACACCGACAAGGAACACCACCGTTCCCGCGGCGAACAGGAAGCCCATGAACCGCACCAGCAAGCGCATTATCTGTTTATCCGTTCAAACTCTGGATCAGCCCAGTATCAGCCTAGTATCGGTCCCTTGGCACCCCAAACTGGCGCCAACCTCACGTCGCGAACTCGCCGGCTTACGCAATCACATCAATGCCGGACTTAAGACGCTTGCCGAACAGGATTCTCGCCGATTCCGGAACCCCCTGCGGGGTTTTTATAAAGCGTCCGCTGTGGCCAAACTAGGGCCTTTGGGGCGGGAGGGACAAACCCATTCAGTTCGACGTCCCGGCTGTGGCCATCCGCTTGGTCAAAAATCCGTCGATCGCCTGTGCCATCGAGCCCACGGCGCGCGACCGCCACCCTTCGGAGACCAGGTGCTCGAGGTCTCCCTTGTTGGAGACATAGCCCATCTCGACCAGCACGGAGGGCACATCGGGCGCCTTCAGGACCCGGAAGCCGGCGGACTTCAGGGGATGCTTGTGCATCCGCACCGTCTGCTTCATTTCACCCATCAAGAGGCGAGCAAAACGGTTTGAAAAGGTGCGGGTTTCCCGCTGCGTGAGGTCGATCAGGATGTCGGCGACGTCGGTCGGCTCCTCCGCGAGGTTGAAGCCGGCGATCGCATCAGCCCGGTTCTCTGCATCGGCGAGCCGCTGGGCTTCGGCGTCGGACGCCTTGTCGGAGAGCGTGTAGATGGTCGCGCCTTGCGCATCGCCCTCGGCACGCGGCAGCGCATCGGCATGAATCGAGACGAACAAAGCCGCCTTGAGATTGCGAGCCATCTTGGTGCGGTCATTGAGGGGAATGAAGGTGTCGTCGTCCCGCGTCATGACCACGCGGTACTTGCCTGCCTTCTCCAGCTTGTCGCGTAGCGCCAGGCCAAAAGCCAGCACCAGGTTCTTCTCGCTCTCGCCGCCGGATTGCGTCCCGTTGTCGATGCCGCCATGGCCGGGATCGATCACGACCACCGGACGGCCATCGGCCTTCTGCTGCGCGGCTTCCGGAGCCGTCGGGCTGGGAACCGTCGCAGGCGGCGCTGCCGCGATCGCGGGCCGCAGTTCAGGACGGCTTTCGGGGGCAAGCGACGACACGAAGGCGGTGCGATCGACCTCCTCCAGCTCGAGCACGAGCCGAGCCGGTTGGCCGTTGGCCGCCTCCAGCACGTAGGAACTGGCGATCTTCGCCGGCCCGGTCAGATCGAACACGATTCGCGAGCCACCGGGCATGACGAGCCCGTAACGGAAGGCCTTGACCAGCCCCCGCCCCCCGCTTCCGGTACCGGCGGGCAGCTGAAAATTGACTTGCGGCACGTCCACCACCACACGGTAGGGGTCGGCCAGCGTGACGGCGCGGAAGGTGACGGTCTGGTCGAGGTCCAGGATGAAGCGGGTCTGCTTGCCATCGCCGGCCAGCCGGGCGGCCGAGGCGACTGGAAAATTCGCTGCCGCAACAGCGGGTTGCAGCTGGCTTTCCGCAGCAATGAGGCGCGAGGAATCAGCGCACGGCAATGCCGCGATGCACAGCAGCACACTTCCCAGCAAAACCTGTCGATTTGTGCGGCTCGCCACCGATTCCGTGCCTCCGAGCAGCCCTCTTAACGCAATAGAACCACAGGGTTAATCGCTCCTTAATGACGGAGTTGCGAAACTCGCCGACTGTGACCGCCGTGCGACGCTCCCTTGCACGGATGGCTCATTCCTCGTATGTACGGAATGCTGACGGCCGATATTTCCGGTTGTGTCGCATTCAGCCTCCCGGTGCAGCGCCGGAACTCCCAAGGTTTGGGAATTCCAGCGTTTTCCGCTTCCCTCTAAGACCAGCGCGGTGCGCGGCAGCGAGGTGAAGCGGGTCAAGCCCCGGCGGCGGACGGTCTCGGGTTACCACTCACGTTACCGGGACGGTTCTGACAGCGACGTAACCCATTACCCGGTCCCTTGATCCCAAGGGAGCGGTTCGTGATCCCCAAGGCGAGCGCGCTCGCGCCGTGCCTGGCCAGCAGCAACTGATTGAAGGGCGGCCTCGCCGCCCAATGTTTCATACGGGCCGACGCTTGATGCGCCAGACTGTGCCGACGAAATCTGAAAGATCATTCGCGACGCTGCGGAGTGACAATCCCGCGCGTCGCAATGGTCCTGAAGCTTCCGGTTCGGCAAGGCGCGAGAGACGGCGTTTCGGCCTTCCCCTCACCCCCGAATCAGGTGGACCGTCGCGTCACCCGGCGGCGCCATACGCGCCCACGGTTTATCGCGTCCGCCGCCGCCAAGAGTTAAGACATGCCCAACAAGATGTTGATCGATGCCACCCACCCGGAAGAGACCCGGGTCGTCGTGGTCCGCGGCAATCGCGTCGAAGAGTTTGATTTCGAGACCGCGCAACGCAAGCAACTGCGCGGGAATATCTACCTCGCCAAGGTCACAAGGGTCGAACCCTCGCTCCAGGCCGCCTTCGTCGAATATGGCGGCAACCGCCACGGCTTCCTCGCCTTCAGCGAAATCCATCCCGACTACTACCAGATCCCGGTCGCCGATCGGCAGGCGCTGATCGAGGCCGAAGAGCAGGCCCATCGCGAGGCCGAGGAAGAGAGCGAGAATCGCTCGCACGGCCGCCGCCGTTCGCGCCACCGCAACGCCCGCCGCCGCGGTCATGGCGAACGCGTGCGCAGCGATATCGTCGAAGGCCTCGACGCCGGCGCCGATCCCGTCGCCCAGCCGGTCGAGGGCGCGACGCTGCCGGAGCATGCCGAGGGTGCCCTGCACGAGGGCGAGCATCTGCACGCCGACGCGGAGCGTCACGGCGAGCACGAGGGCCACGATCACGATCATGGCGAACATGATCACGATGATCATCATCATGCCCATGATGATGAGCACCATCACGCTCACGATCATGACGCCGACGGCCATGAGGGTGAGCGCGATCATCACGACCATGAGCATGCCGATGAGACGCCCGCGCCTGTCGCTGCGGTCGGCGCCGAGCCCGTGGTCGCAACCGAGACCGAACCGCAGCAGGCCCCAACGTTCGAGACTCCCGCCTCCTTCGAAGCGCACGCAGAACCTCTGGCGGAAGCCGTGACATCCGCCATCGAGCGGGCCGATCCCGTTTACGCAGCCGGTGAGAGCACTGAAGCGCCGCATGCCGATGCCCTGGAAGCGGCCGGCGAGGATGATGAAGACGAGGACGGCGAGGATGCCGAAGAGGAAGTCGTCGAATCCGTCGGCGGCGACGACGTGCTGGAGGAAGTGCCGGAGCGCACCTTCCGCCCGCGCCGTCAGTACAAGATCCAGGAAGTTATCAAGCGCCGCCAGGTGATGCTGGTGCAGGTCGTCAAGGAAGAGCGTGGCAACAAGGGCGCGGCGCTGACGACCTACCTCTCGCTCGCTGGCCGCTATGCCGTCCTGATGCCGAATACGGCGCGCGGCGGCGGCATCAGCCGCAAGATCACCAGCGCGCAGGATCGTTCGCGCCTCAAGGAAGTGGTGCAGGATCTCGACGTGCCCGAGGGCATGGGCATCATCCTGCGCACCGCAGGCGCCTCCCGCACCAAGCCCGAGATCAAGCGCGACTTCGAGTATCTGATCCGGATGTGGGAAACGGTGCGCGACCTCACGCTGAAGTCGCAGGCCCCGACCCTCGTCTATGAGGAAGGCTCGCTGATCAAGCGCTCGCTGCGCGACCTCTACAACAAGGAGATCGACGAGATCCAGGTCGCCGGCGAAGGCGGCTACCGCGAAGCGCGCGACTTCATGAAGATGCTGATGCCCGCCAATGTCAGCGCGGTGAAGCAGTATCGCGACGGCCAGCCGCTGTTCTCGCGCATGGGCGTCGAGAGCCAGCTCGATGCGATGTTCTCGCCGACCGTGCAGCTGCGCTCCGGCGGCTATATCGTGATCAACCAGACCGAGGCGCTGGTCTCGATCGACGTCAACTCGGGACGATCGACCCGCGAGCACCATATCGAGGACACCGCGCTCAAGACCAATCTGGAGGCGGCCGAAGAGGTCGCCCGCCAGCTTCGCCTGCGCGACCTCGCCGGCCTGATCGTCATCGATTTCATCGACATGGACGAGAAGCGCAACAACCGTGCGGTCGAGCGCAAGCTATCCGATTGCCTCAGGCAGGACCGCGCGCGCATCCAGGTCGGCCGCATCTCGCATTTCGGCCTCTTGGAGATGTCGCGCCAGCGCATCCGCGCCAGCGTGCTCGAGAGCTCGACCGATCCGTGCCCGCATTGCGGCGGCACCGGCCATGTCCGTTCGGTCTCCTCCGTGGCGCTGCAGCTCTTGCGCGGCCTCGAAGAGATCCTGATGAAGGGCGCGACCCACAATCTCGTGGTCCGCACCCGCACCGACGTTGCGCTCTATGTGCTGAACCACAAGCGCGGCCATCTGCGCGACCTCGAGAATGGCTTCAAGGTCACCCTGTCGGTGATCGCCGACGCAAGCGTCAGCGGCCCGCAGGCCTATGTGATCGACCGCGGCGAGCAGGTGCATACACTCGAAGCCGCCAAGGCGCTGCTTGCTGCGCAAGCCGCTGCAAGCCCGCCGCCACTGGCCGAAGAAGCCTATGACGACGAGGATGGCTTCGACCTGGAGACTGAATCCGAGGTCGAGACCGACGAGACCGAAGGTCTTGCCGACGAGCAGGCCGCAGGCGAGGCAGCCTCCGAGCAGGACGGCCAGCGCCGCAAGCGCCGTCGCCGCCGGCGCGGCCGCGGTGGCCAGCGCGAGAGTGAGTTGCGCGAGGATGCCGCCCTCGCGCTGCCCGAAGCGGCCGTGGCAGCCGGTGAAGAAGACGAGACCGAGTCCGAGCAGGACGGCGAGGAAGGCGAGGAGCAAGCAGCCCGTGGCGAGCAGCAGGGCAGCGGCGAGCGCCGGCGCCGGCGTGGTCGCCGCGGTGGACGCCGCCGTCGCGGTGGCGGCGAGGAAGGTCTCGCCGGTTCCATCAACGACGAACTCGGCACCAATCCGCCGCCGGAAGCTGCCGACGCGGTTGCCGATTTCGACGGTTTCAGCAACGAGGCTGCGCCCTCGATCGCGCAGACCGAGCACACCACCGAGCCGCAGGTCGCGCAGCCTGAGCCGCACGCCGAGCTGCAGACTGAGGCGCCGGCCCAGCCGGAGCCGGCTCCCGCCACGACCGCGACGCCAGAAGAAGAGCCCGCCGGCGACAAGGCCGCGCGGCGCCGCTCCACCGTCCGGGAAAAGGTGAGCTTCCTGCTGAACAGCCAGCCGGAGCCCGCAACGCCGGTGGCGCAAGCGACCGAACCGGTTGCTGCGCCCGTGCCGGCACCCGAATCCGCGCCGGAGGCCGCAAGCGAAACCCCGGCCGCCCCCCGCCGTGCCGGCTGGTGGTCACGCCGCTTCGGCGGCGGCGAGTAAGGGGAACAATGGAGTTGAAACCGCCCGGCCAAGCCGGGCGGTTTGATTTGGTGAGGTCAGCTTCGATGCAAAGCGCGATCGTTCTCGGCGGCGGCATGGTGGGCGTGGGTGCCGCGCTGCATCTGCAGCAACGCGGCTGGTCGGTCACGCTGGTCGATCGCAGGGAGCCGGGCCGCGAGACCAGCTACGGCAATGCCGGGATGATCCAGGCGGAAGCGGTGCGGCCCTATCCGATGCCGCGCGATCTCGCTTCGCTCTTGAAGATCGCGACCGGGCGCACCAACGACGTGCGCTACAGCCTCTCCTCCCTCCATCTCCACATCGAGCCCCTGCTCCGCTACTGGTGGCATTCGGCGCCGAAGCGGCATCGCGAGGCGATCGAGGCGTGGGCACGGCTGATCGCCTACGCAACGGCCGAGCACGACATCCTGATCCGCGAGGCGCATGCCGACAATCTCGTCCGCCGCGCCGGCTACCGGGCGCTGTACCGCGACCGCGCCTCACTGGATCTCTCGATCAAGGCTGCGGAGGAAGATCAGCGCGAATTCGGCGTGAACTTTAGCGTGCTGTCGGGGAGCGAGCTTGCCAAGGCCGAGCCGATCCTGCGCGATGATCTCCCGGGAGCCATCCATTGGCTCGACACCTGGACCGTGTCCGATCCCGGCGCGCTGGTCACAGCCTATGCCGAGTTGTTCGAGCGTCTCGGCGGCAGGATCGTGCTCGGCGATGCGCAGTCGCTGCAACAGACCGCGACCGGCTGGTTGGTCGACACCGACCAGGGGCGCATCGATGCCCCCCACGCCGTCGTGACGCTCGGGCCGTGGTCGCCCGATCTGTTGTACAAGTTCGGCTATCGCATCCCGCTGGTGCGCAAGCGCGGCTATCACATGCATTATAGCGGCGGCGCGTCGCTCGACCTGCCGCTGGTCGACAAGGCCCGTGGCTACGCCATGGGCCCGATGGCCAAGGGAATCCGCATCACCACCGGCGCGGAATTGACTGGCGCGGACGCCCTCGCGACACCGGTGCAGCTCGCCAGCGCCGAAGCCTCGGCACGCGAGCTGATCGACCTCGGCAAAGGGGTCGAGCCAGATCCGTGGTTCGGCACGAGGCCCTGCACGCCCGACATGCTGCCTGTGCTCGGCCCCGCCCCGCGCCACCCCGGCCTCTGGATGAACTTCGGCCATGGTCACCAGGGCTTTACGCTGGGCCCCGCGACCGGACGCCTGCTCGCGGAGATGATGAGCGGCGAGACGCCGGCGGTCGATCCGACGCCATACCGGCCCGAGCGGTTCTAAAGCGCGATAGCTTTAGGTTGAATCGATTGCCGCGGCTCGTTCACCTCTCCCGCTTGCGAGAGAGGTCGGCGCGAAGCGCCGGGTGAGGGCTGTCTCCTCTAGGGGATTGTCCCATTGCGGAAACACCCTCTCCCGCAAGCGGGAGAGGGTGCGCACCTCCGTCGTTGCAGCGATCAAGCCTCATCGCGCATTAGCCTCAAAGAAAAAGGGCTGATCGAGGATCTCGACCAACCCTGTTGCTTCAAGATCTGACAGCGCGTTGCGCTGTCAGATCTTGATCAGTCCGTGGTGATCGCCGTCTCCATGTCGGTCGGATCGATCTGCTTGGTGAGGTTGGTGTTGAGCTTGTCGCGGTCGAGCTCGCCTTCCCACCAGGCGACGATCACGCAGGCGACGCCGTTGCCGCACAGATTGGTCAGCGCGCGGCACTCGCTCATGAACTTGTCGATGCCGAGCACGATCGCCATGCCCGGCACGAGGCGCGGGTCGACCACCGCGAGCGTCGCCGCGAGCGTGATGAAGCCCGCGCCGGTGATGCCGGAGGCGCCCTTCGAGGTCAGCATCGCCACCACCAGGATGGTCATCTGCTGGCCGAAGGAGAGATCGACGCCGAGCGCCTGCGCGATGAACAACGTCGCCAGCGTCATGTAGATGTTGGTGCCGTCGAGGTTGAACGAGTAGCCCGTGGGCACGACGAGGCCGACCACCGACTTGGAGCAGCCGAGCCGCTCCAGCTTCTCCATCAAGGACGGCAGCGCGCTTTCCGACGACGAGGTGCCGAGCACGATCAGCAGCTCGTCCTTGATATAGGCGAGGAACTTGAAGATCGAGAACCCCGCCATGCGCGCGATGAGGCCGAGCACGACGAACACGAACAGCGCAGCCGTGACGTAGAACGTCGCGATCAAGCCGAGCAGATTGAGGATCGCGCCGGTGCCGAACTTGCCGATCGTATAAGCCATCGCACCGAACGCGCCGATCGGCGCCGCGCGCATCACGATCGAGATGACGCCGAACACCGCGTGCGCGGCGTCGTCGATGAAGCTGCGGATGGTGTGGCCACGCTCACCGAGGCTCATCAAGGCAAAGCCGAACAGCACCGCGAACAGCAACACCTGAAGGATCTCACCTTGCGCGAAGGCGCCGACCACGGTGTCCGGAATGATGTGCAGCACGAAGTCGACGGACTTCTGCGCCTTGGCCTGGTCCGCAAACTTGGAAACCGCCTCCGCACTTGCCGCCGCATTGCCGAAGCCGGAGCCCGGCTTGACGAGATTGCCGACAATGAGGCCGATCACCAGCGCGAAGGTGGAGACGACCTCGAAATAGACCAGCGCCTTGACGCCGATGCGGCCGACCTTCTTGGCGTCCTGGATGTGCGCGATGCCGGAGACGACGGTGCAGAAGATGATCGGGGCGATCACCATCTTGATCAGCTTGATGAAGCCGTCGCCGAGCGCCTTGATCCACTCGTTGGTAGCGAGCGAGGGCCACAGCCAGCCGACGATGGCGCCGAGCACGATGGCGATCAGCACCTGGACGTAGAGGACTTTGTACCACGGCTTGGCGACAGGCGGCGCGACCGGCGCCCCCGCCATCGTTGTCGTCGTCATCGGTTTCACTCCCCCTCAAAACACTGGGCCAGCCAAGATCAACTTGGCCGGCCCTGTCAATTGGAACTGCGCGCGATGGCGCGTTTTACCCGCGACGCTCGACAATCCGGCGGGCCGCCGGCATCAGGGTCGCGCCGAGCGCATTCTTGACCAGTGAGGCCGCAATGAACGGAACGATGCCGACCTGCCAGGCCTTTGCGGCGCCGAGACCAAGGCCGAATGCCAGCCAGCCGAACCCGGTCGCGAGAATGACGATGTGGCCCACAGCCATCGCCGCAAACAGCAGCGTCACGTTGCGATCCCAGCCGCGCTCGGCGAGCCAGCCGGTCATCAATGCGGCCAGCACGAAGCCGAAGAGATAGCCCGCGGTCGGGCCGACCAGCGGTGCGATCCCACCCACGGGACCGGCGAACACCGGCAGCCCGATCGCGCCCTCCGCGAGGTAAGCGATCATGGTTGCGCTGCCAAGGCGCCAGCCATAGGCAGCGCCGATCATCAGCACCACCAGCGTCTGCAGCGTCATCGGCACATAAGGCAGCGGCAAGTTCACCTTGGCTGACAGCGCCATCAACGCTGTGCCGAGCGCGATCAGCACGAAGGCGCGAAAGCCGCCGACGGCTTCGCCCGGCCGGGTCGGCCACATCAACGCGGCGAGAGAAGAATGTGGGGCGGCGGCGGACGGTACGGAACGGTCTGACAAGTTGAACTCCGGAAGGCTATCGAAAACTGGCGGCTATTTAAGCCAGTGAGCGATCCGGTCAACTGCCTCCCGCATCTCATCGAGCGAGCGGGCATAGGAAAACCGTATGAATGAACGGCCATGGATCGGATCGAAATCGAGGCCTGGCGTTGCCGCAACATGCGCCTGCTCCAGCATCTGCTTGGCGAACTCGAAACTGTCGGAGGTGAAGTCCGAGACGTCGGCATAGAGATAAAATGCACCATCGGCCGGCAGAAACTTGGCAAGGCCCGCTTTCGGCAATCCCTCGATCAAGATGCGCCGGTTTTCCTGGTAGCCGTGCTTGATCTCCTCCATCTCGGCCGCGCCGTCGAAGGCAGCCTCTGCCGCGATCTGCGACAGCGACGGCACCGAGATCGAGAGGTTCTGCTGCAGCCGCTCGATCGGCCGCACCAGGATCTCGGGCACGACCATCCAGCCGACGCGCCAGCCCGTCATGCAAAAATACTTCGAGAACGAGTTGATCACGACTGCGTGCTCGGAGAGCGCGGCCGCGGTGACCGCCGGAAACGCATAATCGAGCCCGTGATAGATCTCGTCCGAGATGAAGCGGATGCCTGCGTCTTCCGCGGCTGCAATGAGGCCGGCGAGCGCTTCGCGGGACATCATCGTGCCCGTCGGATTGGCGGGGCTGCCGACCAGCACGCCCTTCAGCGGCCCCTTGCGATGGGCGGCGAGCAGCGCCTCGCCGGTCAGCGCATGGCGCGTGTCATTGGTGGTCTCGATCAGCACCGGCTCGCAACCGAGCGCGGTGAGGATGTGGCGATAAGGCGGATAGCCCGGCACCGTCACGGCGACGCGGTCGCCCGGCTCGAACATCGACAGGAAGGCCAGGATGAATCCGCCGGAGGAGCCGGTCGTCACCACGATCCGCTCAGGGCTGACGTCGCAACCATGGGCATCGCGATAATGGCGCGCGATGCGCGCGCGCAAACTGGGGATGCCAAGCGCGGAGGTATAATCGATACGCCCGGCCTCGAGCGCGGCATGGGCGGCCACAATCGCGGTCTTGGGCGCGCCGGCCGCGGGCTGGCCGACCTCCATGTGGATGACATGACCACCTGCGGCCTCGATTCGGGCCGCCGCGGCCATGACGTCCATCACCATGAACGGGGGAACATCGCTGCGGCGGGAGGGCTCAAGCCACTGCCCCAACCGGTTCCTCAATGTCGCATCGTGCATCGATTTCTGCTATTCGCTGGCGGACCGATCCGTCCGGTCCTCAAGAACGGGGCGCTTGCGCCCCAGACTGGCCGCATTGTACGGCTCATAAAGGGCACGGCTTACAAGGGCATATCGCGTATCCGGTCCGCCGCCAATCGCCAAAACCAATCACGAAACTGCTTGACCAAGACCGTTTGACCCAGACCGCTCGATGTTGCTCCAGATCGCATTGCGCCAGAAGGCCTCCGCCCTCACCGCCCTCGTCACGGCCACGGCGATCGCGCTGACGCCGTTCTCGGCCGCGCGGGCACAGGCCAAGGGGCCGCCGGTCCTGCGCGATACCGAGACCGAGCAGCTGCTGCGCGAATACACGCGCCCGATCCTCCGCGTCGCGGGCCTGGAGAAGCAGAACATCCAGATGGTGATCATCAACGACGGCTCGTTCAACGCATTCGTCGCGGACGGCCGCCGCATCTTCGTCAATTGGGGTGCGATCCTCCAGTCGGAAACGCCGAACCAGATCATCGGCGTGCTCGCGCACGAGACCGGGCATCTGGCAGGCGGCCATCTGTCCAAGCTGCGCGAGCAGCTCGCCACGGCTCAGACTCAGATGATCATCGCGATGCTGCTCGGCGCCGGCGCGATCGCGGCCGGCAGCACCCGCAGCTCGAGCGCCGGCAACAATGGTCTGGCCAATGCCGGCGCGGCCGCGATCGCTGCGCCGCAGGAGATGATCCGCCGTACGCTGTTGTCCTACCAGCGCCAGCAGGAGGAGAACGCCGACCGCGCCGGCGTGAAATTCCTGACTGCGACCCAGCAATCGCCGAAGGGCATGTACGAGACCTTCAAGCGCTTCACCAGCGAGAGCCTGTTCGCTTCGCGCGGCGCCGATCCCTATCTCCAGTCGCATCCGATGCCGGCCGAGCGCGTCGCCGCGCTTCAGGAATTCGCCGGCTCCAGCCCTTATTGGAACAAGAAGGACGATCCCGCGCTTCAGCTCCGGCACGACATGGTCCGCGCCAAGATCTCCGCCTTCATGGAGCGGCCGGAGACGGTGTACCGCCGCTATCCCCAAACCAACGACAGCCTGCCGGCGCGCTATGCCCGCGCGATCAGCACCTATCTGCATGGCGATTTGCGAAGCGCGCTCTCCCAGATCGACGCGCTGATCCAGGTTCAGCCGAACAACCCGTACTTCTACGAGGTGCGCGGTCAGGCGCTCTTGGAAAGCGGCAAGCCGGCCGAAGCGGTCGCTCCCCTGCGCAAGGCCGCCGCACTCTCGAACAACGCCCCCCTCATCGAGATGTTACTTGGGCAGGCTCTGGTTGGAACCGATAATAAAGCCTACACGGACGAAGCCGTTCGGATTCTCCGCGCTGCGGTGGCGCGAGAGCCCGAGGCGGCGCTCGGCTATACCCAGCTCGCGATGGCCTACGGCCGGAAGGGAGACTATGCCGAGGCAGATCTCGCCTCGGCCCAGGCCGCTTACCTGCGCGGCGACAACAAGACCGCCCGCGAGCTTGCTACGCGCGCGAAAACCCGTTTCGCCGTCGGCACACCCGGATGGGTCAAGGCCGACGACATCGTGGCGGCGAAGCCGCCGCGCAACTGACGCAACTCGAACGACGCCCGATACCACGACGTCACGACACCGAGCTCAAGTCCACCGGGACGTTTCTCGAAACCTGCTTTGAATAAGAGGATTTGCTATGCCTTCGCTGCGCCTGCTTGCTCCTGCATTGTTTGCGCTCGCCATGCTCGGCGCAGCCGTGCCCGCCGCGGCCGACGGTTTCTCCGATAGCCAGCGCACCGACATCGAGGCGATCATCAAGAACTATCTCGTCAGCCACCCCGAGGTGCTCGAGGAGGCCATGGCCGAGCTCAGCAAGCGCCAGGCCGCGGCCGAAACGCAGAAGCACGAGGCCAGCATCGCACAGAACGCTGACGCGATCTTCAACTCGCCGCGCCAGGTCGTGCTCGGCAACAAGGACGGCGACGTCACTTTCGTCGAGTTCTTCGACTACAATTGCGGCTACTGCAAACGCGCCATGGGCGACATGCTCGATCTCATGAAGAGCGATCCGAAGCTGAAGGTCGTGCTGAAGGAGTTTCCGGTGCTGAGCCAGGGGTCGGTCGAAGCGGCCCAGGTCGCAGTCGCCGTGCGCATGCAGGACCCCTCCGGCAAGAAATATCTCGACTTCCACCAGAAGCTGCTCGGCGGCCGCGGCGCCGCCGACAAGGCCCGCGCGATTCAGGCGGCGAAGGAGGCCGGCCTCGACACCGCGAGAATCGAGAAGGACATCGCCAGCCCCGAAGTGCGCGCCACCATCGAGGAGAACTTCAAGCTTGCCGAGGCGATGGGCATGAACGGCACGCCGAGCTACGTGATCGGCAAGCAGATCGTGATCGGCGCTGTCGGCGTCGAAAGCCTCAGGGAAAAGATCGGCATTGCCCGCTGCGGCAAGGCGACCTGCTGAGCGACACGACATTACGTTGAAAGAGGCCGGCCCACAGCCGGCTTCTTTTTTGCGCGGTTCGGACCGTCGCGGTTTGTCGCGGTCGGGGCGGGACCGTTCATCCGGCGTTCAACAAACAAAGCTCGTCGGAACCTCCTGGATTTCGGAACGACCGCGCTCTCCTTTCGTTGTCGGCGCGGGCAATGACGCAAAGAAATCACGTGAGGAGAGGTTCAAATGACTAATCGCTTTTTGGTCTCGGTTGCAGCCTTGGCGCTGATCGCCGGCACCGGTTTCGCCAATGCGCAAGGAACCGGAACCAAGGACTACGGGAGTGGCCAGCAGACCCAGCACAGCACGCAGCCTTCTGGCGAGCGCAGCGGCTCCATGGGCAAGCAAGAGTCCATGGACAAGCAAGATAAGCATGACAAGGGAACGGTCGGTCAGGCCGGCGGCATGAAGGATCAGCCGAGCGCTCAGGACAAGTCGACTCAGTCCGACAAGATGAACAAGGACCAGCCGGGTGCGACGCGTGAGAAGTCGACGCAGTCGGAGAAGTCGTCGACGGTCGGCCAGAGCCCGCGGAGCGACGAGAAGACCAAGGGTAGCATGAGCAAGGAAACCGAGACCAAGGGTAGCAAGGACATGAAGGCCCAAGGTCAGCAAGGTCAGGAAGACCGCAGCGGTATGAATGCGCCTGGCCACCAGGGTTCCCAGAGCCAGACCCAGACCCAGACCGGGACCGAGCGGTCGCAGACGACGACCGGCCAGGCTGGCGCGGCCGCCAAGCTCTCGACCGAGCAGCGCACGCAGATCACCTCGGTGATCCGCGAGGAGAAGGTGGCGCCCGTGACCAATGTGAACTTCAACATTTCGGTCGGCACCCGCATCCCGCGTGAGGGCATTACCCTTCACGCCCTGCCGTCCCGGGTCGTGACGATCTATCCGGAATGGCGGAGCTATAAGTACATTCTGGTCAAGGAAGAAATCGTGATCATCAATCCGGACACCTACGAGATCGTGGCGGTCCTGAACGTCTAAGGCCGGATGACGGCAACCTCTTGGGGCGGGCAGCGATGCCCGCCCCTTTTGCATGCGGCCGGCGGCCATGCTTCGGACTGGTTAACAAGCAATTTCCGTAGTTTCCGCACAGGTTTTTGCGCACTGGATGAGGTGCTTGACCCCTCCCCTGAGGCCCTTCAAGGCTTCCCCTCACGCGCTTTGTTACCTATAACCCCCGCCACGCCGAAGCACCTCGTCCGGGATTGGAATGGCCGAACCTGCAACCGACACGATCCTCGTCCTGAACGGGCCGAACCTCAACATGCTGGGGACGCGCGAGCCCGAAAAGTATGGCCACGCGACGCTGGCTGACGTCGAGGCGCTGTGCCGCGAGACGGCGGCGACCTTCGGTCTCAAGGCCGACTGCCGGCAGTCCAACCGCGAAGGCGAGCTGATCGATTTCATCCACGAGGCGCATCGGCGCAAGATGAAGGGCATCATCATCAATGCCGGCGGCTATTCCCACACCTCGATCGCGCTGCACGACGCGCTGCTCGCGGTGCAGATCCCCACGGTCGAGGTGCATGTCACCAACATCCACGCCCGCGAGAGTTTTCGTCACCATTCCTACACCGCGCGCGCGGTCTTCGCCTCGCTCTGCGGTTTCGGCATCGAGGGCTACCGCCTCGCCATCCAGGGCCTTGCCGCCAAGCTCGGCATCAAGCCCAACGCCTGACGCCCCCTTCCAACAGAACATTCGGATCAAACAGCATGGCGCGCCAGCCAGACGACAAAGCAGCCGCAAAGTTTTCCAGCGAGGATTCCGCACTCGTTCGCGAGCTTGCCTTGCTGCTCGATGAGACCAGCCTCACCGAGATCGAGATCGAACGGGCCGGCCTGCGCCTGCGCGTCGCGCGCAACATCAGCGTTGCCGCGACCATGCCGATGCCGGTCGCAGCCGCTCCCGCCGCCCTGCCGGTGGCAGCAAGCGCCGCCGCGCCCGCCGCTGCTGCGGCCGACCTGTCGAAGCATCCGGGCGCCGTGACCTCGCCGATGGTCGGCACCGCCTATTGGGCGCCGGAGCCGGGCGCCAAGCCGTTCATCGACGTCGGCACCAAGGTCTCGGTCGGCCAGACGCTGCTGATCATCGAAGCCATGAAGACGATGAACCAGATCCCCTCGCCGCGCGCCGGCACGGTGACGCAGATCCTCGTCGAGGACGGCCAGCCGGTCGAATACGGCGAGCCGCTGGTCATCATCGAATAACGGCCCGGGGGCGGTGAGCCGCCCTCGCCGCTTCCGCGCGCCAGTCCCTAAAGGACACCATGTTCGACAAGATCCTCATAGCCAATCGCGGCGAGATCGCCCTTCGCATCCTCAGAGCCTGCAAGGAGCTCGGGATCGCGACCGTCGCCGTGCACTCGACTGCCGACGCCGACGCCATGCATGTGCGGCTGTCGGACGAGAGTGTGTGCATCGGACCGCCGGCGTCCAAGGACAGCTATCTCAACGTGCCCGCGCTGCTCGCGGCCTGCGAGATCACCGGCGCCGATGCGGTGCATCCCGGCTACGGCTTTCTCTCCGAGAACGCGCGCTTTGCGGAAATCCTCGCCGAGCACAATCTGCACTTCATCGGTCCCAAAGCCGAGCACATCCGCCTGATGGGCGACAAGATCGAGGCCAAGAAGACCGCCAAGAGGCTCGGGATCCCCGTGGTGCCGGGCTCTGATGGTGCGGTTGGCCCCGATGACGACGCGATGGCGATCGCGAAGAAAATCGGCTTCCCGGTGCTGGTGAAGGCGGCGGCTGGCGGTGGCGGCCGCGGCATGAAGGTCGCGCACAGCGAGGCCGACCTGCAGCTGGCGCTGTCGACGGCGGCCAACGAGGCCAAATCCGCTTTTGGCGATGCTTCCGTCTACCTGGAAAAATACCTCCAGAAGCCGCGTCACATCGAGATCCAGATCCTCGGCGACGGCCGCGGCGGCGCCATTCATCTCGGCGAACGCGACTGCTCGCTGCAACGCCGCCACCAGAAGGTCTGGGAAGAAGGCCCTTCGCCCGTCCTCGCCGCGGCCGCGCGGGCCAAGATCGGCGAGACCTGCGCGAAAGCGATGCGCGAGATGAAATATCTCGGCGTCGGCACCATCGAGTTCCTGTACGAGGACGGCGAGTTCTATTTCATCGAGATGAACACCCGCATCCAGGTGGAGCATCCCGTCACCGAGAGCATCACCGATATCGACCTCGTGCTGGAGCAGATCCGCATCGCCGCCGGCGGCGACCTGCCGGCCAAGCAGGACGAGGTTCAGGTCATCGGCCACGCGATCGAGTGCCGCATCAACGCCGAGAATCCGCAGACCTTCCGCCCCTCGCCCGGCCGGATCCTGCAATATCACCCGCCCGGCGGCCTCGGCGTCCGGATCGATTCCGCCGTCTACCAGGGTTACACGATCCCGCCCTATTACGATTCGCTCGTCGGCAAGCTGATCGTGCACGGCAAGACCCGCGCCGAATGCCTGATGCGGCTGCGCCGGGCGCTGGATGAGATGGTGGTCGAAGGTATCGAGACCACGCTGCCGCTGTTCCGTGCGTTGGTGCGCGAAGACGGCATCATCGACGGCGACTACCACATCCACTGGCTGGAACAATATCTCGCCGGCAAGACGGAACCCAGCCCGAGATAATCTTGCTCCTTATGGAACCCTTTGGCCCCGATCGCGTTCTCGGCGGGACCAGTTCCAAGGGGGCGTTTTGAACTCCACTGAACATCGACAGGTAGATCGTCGTGAGGGCTGAAGCCCACCGACGGCGCGCGTTTTGGCAGATCCTGCTGCTTTCGGCGGGCCTTTTGGTGCTGACCGTAATCAGCGCCGGCTCCGTCTACCTCGTCAACAAGGCCCGGGAAGACAGCAAATGGGTGCTTCACACCATCGAGGTGGAGAGCCAGATCAACGCCCTGCTGCTCGAGGTCCGGCACGCCGAGAGCAGCGCTCGCGGCTTTCTCCTGACGCAGGGGCCGGATTTCCTGTCCGATCATGAGAAGGCCGTCGCGGCAATCATTCCGGCGCTCGACAAGCTCACGCGCCAGATCAGCGACGATCCGGCGCAGCGCGAGAACATTGAAAAGCTGAGAGCAGCAATCGAGACCCGGCTCGACCAGTTCTCGCGCGAGATGACCTTCGTGAAGCAGGGTCAACCCGACAGGGCCGCGGCGCTGATCCGCGAGGCCGCCGCCGGCAACACCACGACCACGATCAGCAACATGGCCAACGCCATGATCCGCGAGGAGGAACGGTTATTCCGGCTCCGAACAGCAAATTCCGACCGCAGCCAGACCCTCTCCGCGTCGATGACCGGCATCGGCTCCGGCCTCGTGGTGTTGCTGGCGATGATCTCGATCTGGCTGGTGCGGCGCTCGGCGCGCGTCCGCGACGAGGCTGAATCCCGCCTGCGCGATGCCAACGTCAATCTGGAAGCCGTCGTCGACGAGCGCACGGCGGACCTGCGCGAAGCCAACGACGAGATCCAGCGCTTTGCCTATATCGTCAGCCACGATCTGCGCTCGCCGCTCGTCAACATCATGGGCTTCACCAGCGAGCTCGAGGAGCTCGGCGACGATATCTTCCGCCGGATCGGCGATCTCACCCACGTCTCCGCCGACGGGGCGCCACTGGCGCCCGGCACTCCCGGCGAGATCGCGCTCGAAGGCGCCGACAAACAGCTCTCAGAGGATTTCTCCGAAGCGCTCGGCTTCATCAAGACGTCGATCGCCAAGATGGACCGGCTGATCTCGGCCATCCTCAACCTCACGCGCGAAGGCCGGCGCGAATTCCAGCCGGTGAAGATCGACACGCGCGAGCTGATCGACGCCATCGTCTCGACGCTGGCGCACCAGGCGGTCGAGGCGCAGGCCGAGATTCACCTCGAGCCTCTGCCGAACCTCGTGAGCGACCGTCTCGCCCTCGAGCAGATCTTCTCCAATCTGATCGACAACGCGATCAAATATCTCAAGCCCGGCGCGCCCGGCGAGATCAGAATCCGCGGGCGGACCAAGCTCGGCTACGCTATCTTCGAGATCAGCGACAACGGCCGCGGGATCGATCCGAAGGACCACCAGCGAATATTCGACCTGTTCCGCCGCGCGGGAACCCAGGACAAGCCCGGCCAGGGCATCGGTCTTGCGCATGTGCGCGCACTTGTGCGTCGCCTCGGCGGCACCATGTCGGTATCATCGGAACTGAATGCGGGCAGTACCTTCACGATCACGCTGCCGATCGCCTGGAACGTGAGCAACCGGAACGCAGATCGATGACGCAGCCTGTCACCATCATCATGATCGAGGACGACGAGGGCCACGCCCGCCTGATCGAGCGCAACATCAGAAGGTCCGGCGTCAACAACGAGATCGTCGCGTTCGCCAACGGCAACGACGCCATGCGGCACTTGTTCGGCGCCGACGGCAGCGGGCTCGTGCAGAAGGGCAATGCGCTCTTGATCCTGCTCGATCTCAACCTGCCCGACATGACCGGGATCGACATCCTGAGGCAGATCAAGGAAAACAAATACCTGAAGGCCTCGCCCGTGGTGGTGCTGACCACCACCGACGATTCCCAGGAAATCAAGCGCTGCTACGAGCTCGGCTGCAACGTCTACATCACCAAGCCCGTCAACTACGAGAATTTCGCCAATGCCATCCGGCAGCTCGGGCTGTTCTTCTCGGTCATCCAGGTCCCGCCCGCCGCCACATGAACCAGCGCACGCCGACACTGCTCTACATCGACGACGACGACGCGCTGGCGCGCCTGGTCGATCGCGGCCTGACGCGGCGCGGCTACAGGGTCGTCCATGCCGCAAGCGGCGAGGAAGGTCTCGAGCGCATCCGCCGCGCCGGCGCCGAAGGCGGCATCGATGTGGTGGCACTCGATCAGTACATGCCGGGCCTCGACGGGCTGGAGACGCTTGAGCAGATCATGGCGATCCCGGACGCGCCGCCGGTCGTGTTCGTCACCGCATCGCAGGATTCCAGCATTGCGGTGACCGCGCTCAAGGCGGGGGCGGCCGACTATCTGGTGAAGGACGTCCAGGGCGACTTCATCCCGCTCCTCCACGTCGCCGCCGAAGGCGCGCTGCGCCAGGCCGAGTTGCAGCGGGCGCGCGATGAAGCCGAAGCCGAGATCCACGCCTCGCGCGACCGCTACGCGGCCCTCGCCGCCGAACGCGAGCTCTTGCTGCGCGAGGTCAACCACCGTGTCGGCAATTCGCTCCAGATCATCGCCTCGCTGCTGCACCTTCAGGCAAGCTCCGCCGCACAGGAGGAGGTCAAGGCAGCGCTGACCAATGCGATGGGCCGCGTCGCTGCGGTCGCGCAGGTGCACCGGCGCCTCTACACCTCGCAGGACCTGAAGAGCGTGGTCCTCAATCAGTATCTGGACTCGCTGCTCGAGGATCTCCGCCGCTCTGCCGAAGGCAACCGGATGTCGCGCCTGACGCTGAAGGCCGAGCCGATCGAGATCGATCCGGACCGTGCGGTCGCCGTCGGCATCATCGTCAACGAGCTGGTCATGAACGCGGTGAAATACGCCTATCCCGACGGCGCCGGCCCGATCCATGTCGAGCTGATCTCGCAAGGCGACGATCTCCTGCTCTCGATCACCGACAATGGCGTCGGCGACAACGTCAAGGCCGATCCGCGCTCCACCGGCATGGGTCAGCGCATTGTCGCGGCCATGGCGTCAAAGCTCGACGCCACGGTCGAGCGCGATCCCGCGCATTCCGGAACCCGGATCGTGCTGAAGTTCGGCCGCATGCCCGCAAGTGTCGGCAAGACCAGCACCGCCGCCGCGAGCTGACATCGCGCCCGGCCGCGCCCCCCATCGCAACCGCAATGCGATCCTGCTATGGTGGCAAGCCATGACTTCGCGCGACTCCGCCCCATCTGAAATCACCCCGGCCGTGCTGCTGCGCGCCTATGCCTGCGGCATCTTCCCGATGGCGGAGAGCGCCGACGATCCGACCCTGTTCTGGGTCGAGCCGGAGCTGCGCGGCGTCATCCCGCTCGACGGCTTCCGCGTCGCCTCGCGACTGGCGCGCACCGTGCGGTCGGACACGTTCCGCGTCACCGTCAACACCGCGTTCAAGGCGACCATCGCCGGCTGCGCGGCGCCGCAAGTAGGACGCGAGGACACCTGGATCAACAAGCGCATCCGCGACCTCTATGGCGGCCTGCACGAGCTCGGCCATTGCCACAGCGTCGAAGCCTGGCAGGGCGACGACCTCGTCGGCGGGCTCTACGGCGTCAGCCTTGGACGGGCCTTCTTCGGCGAGAGCATGTTCCACACCGCGCGCGATGCTTCGAAGGTCGCGCTGGTGCATCTGGTGGCGCGGCTCATCCATGGCGGCTTCGAGCTGCTCGACACCCAATATGTCACCGAGCACCTGAAGAGTTTTGGCGCGGTCGAGATTTCGCGGCGACGCTATACGGCGCTGCTCGACAAGGCGCTCGCCGGCGAGCCCGGCGATTTCCTGAAGCTCTCCGCCGGCGAAGCGATCCCCGGCGCACGCGCGCTCGAGATCATCGCCTCGCGACAGTAGAAGCTAAAACGCGATGAGATGAGGCTCGCTAGCTGCGGTGGCCGAGGTGCGCTCTCCCGCTTGCGCAAGTGGGAGAGGTGAACGAGCCCGCGGCAATCGATTCAACCTGAAGCCATTCCACTCTACCGGCCGAACCCGGGGATGCCGAACAGACCTGGCCGCTGCTCCGGCGGCGGAGGGGGCGGCGGTGCCGGTTGCTGCTGCTGGATCGGCGGCAGAGGCTGCGGCGGCCGCTGCTGCACCTGCTTGGGCGCGGCCTTCTTCTGCGCCGGCGGCGGTGGCGGCGGCTTTGCCGCGGCAGGATCCGGTGCCGCGGTCGCGATGGTCTGCTGCGGCTCTTTGCAGTCGGTCAGCCAGATGTCGTAGATCGGATGCTCGACGCCGTGCAGGCCCGGGCTTGCCGCGTACATCCAGCCCGAGAAGATGCGCTTCACCTCGCCCTGCAAGGTGATCTCGTCGACCTCGACGAAGGCGTCGGTGTTGGCGGCCTCCGTCGCCGGCCGCGTGTAGCAGGCGTCGGTCTTGACCCTGAGCGCGCCGAACTGGACGGTCTCGCCGATCTCCTCGTCGAAATTGATGATGCGTCCGGTGATCTTGTCGAGACCGGAGAAGGTCGCCTTCTTGTTCACGATCTTCTGGGCCGGCGGCTCGGTCACGACCTCGTCGCCCGGCTGGAGGCTCGCCGGCGTCTGCGGCACAGCGCCACCCGGCCCGCCCTTCTGCTGGGGCTGGCGCTGACCGGGCGCACCCGGAGCGCCCTGCGGGCTGGGCGGGGCGATCGCCGCGGAGGGCGGCTGGTTCGGTGGCGCGAGGGTCGAGCCCGGCGGCGGCGCCAGGGGCTGGCTCTCGACCGGTCCCGGCATCACGTTCCCCTGCCGGCCCGGAGGCGGCGGCATCGGGCGCGACGGCAGGACGCGGCCCTGCGGCGGCAGCTCGGGCACCTCTTCGTCGTCCTCGGGGATCTGCTGCGGCTGGGGCTGGCCACGCGGAATATTGCCGGGCGGCCGCAGCGGCGGCGGATCGGAGAAGATCGTGCCGATCTGCGCCTGAGCCGGCGTCGCAGCCGTCAGTGCGGTGGCGGCCAAAAGCGCCGCAAGACCGGTCAGGGAAAAGGTTTTGAGCATCTCGCGCGGCTTCAACAGCGAATCGGGCTTGTTGGACATTCTACAGGGGATACCGCCGCTCGCAGGCCCTCCGGTTAACACGCCGAATACGGCGGGGGTGTGTTGTCGAGCAAAAATGCAGCGTTTTCAAGCGATCTGCGGCCACCTTTGTCCATCCTTGACCATCTTTTCATGGGTTTCCGGGACCAATCCGGGACCGTGCGGTCACTCTTCGTTCTAATCCGCGATCTCTATTTGTCATCCCAAACAATATCGTCGTGCACAGCTTGCGGTTGAAGCTGATGCCAACCATGACCATTATGAACAGGGCGTCCCGCCCGAAGACGGAGAATGTCTACACTCAATGGGCCAAGAACAGCTATCGCAAAATGAAGCCTCAAACCGCGCACTAAGCCGCGTGTTGGACGCAATTGGCAGAATGTACATCAAACTCTTGTTTTTCGCGATGCGACGGCGATCCCGTTACTTCATCCGTCTCTCCGCAAAGTGCCATCTGGCATGCCTAGTCGAGGTTTGGTCCAAAATCTCGGAAGGCCCCTTGAATAGTGAGACACGATTTTACAGGGATGCCGACGCGGCCATAGCATACTATTTGATGCGATCATCCACGTCGCGCGATAGCTTCACATCTTTAGAGCAGAAAATATTAGGCTGGCACCTCGTTGCTTGGTACCGCGCGCAGACAGACGTCCCCGATGCGAGAAGGCATTTCAATTTCGTGCGCAAGCACCGCTTGGCTAAAATCATTCGCTACTACGAGAACTTGCAGAATTACATTGCCTATGTAGCAACATCTGAGATCGCGACACTCCAACAGAGCTTCAAAGAGCCTGTAAGTCGCGACGAGTGGAAGTCGAAGGTCAACTTCGATCGTCTACCACCCGAACTGAAGGACGAGCCGCATCGTGCGCGACGTATTGCGGCGTTCCTTGCGAGGAAGGTGCGGTCCTTAAGACACGAGTACGCGATCAAGAATTACACCAAAATCGATTTCGCGCTTTCAGATGTCACCTCGTTCATTGCCATCTCCGGCGCAATGCTCTTGCTGTTGGGGTTCGGGCGCGTCGCTCTTTTTGGATGGTATTTCGACATCCCATTCGCCAGATACTTCAGCACAACCGACTATATCGCTAGCGGCTTGGGCGAAATCTATGGATACCTGATCGCTGCGGTCCTTGCGGCGATGTTGGCATTTTACCGGGTAGCTACGGCTACGGCATTTTCAGTACAGGCCCCCGACCTTTATCAGCGATCATGGAGCGGCCGTATCGAGAGATGGGTTTGGCACTTTACGGGCGTAAGCGCAATTGTCGCGCTCGTTGTGGTCGCTGTGCAATCCCACTGGGTTGATACGGTGTCACTCGCGGCTGCGCTGTCATACGTGATTTCAATATTACTTTGGAGCGTAAGCCTGCGTTTTTTCAAGGACCCTCTCAAGGCAGGCATATTGTTGACGGTTTTCCTTGTCTCGGCCGGAGCTACGTTCGTGGGAACGGTCAACGAGATACAACGGATCACGCACACATCTCCCAGCGCGCGTCATCGCACAATCCAATTTAGCGACGCGGCTTTTGATGAACCCACGTGGAAAATTCTTGCGATCACGAACAACTTCGTGATCCTACGCCGACAGAACGATGGGGTTGTCGTTGTGAAAGCGAGAACCGATCTCAAATTCATTGAAGATCAATCGCCACTTCCCGATTCAACGCGCAGCTAGGTTGTGTTCGTAGCCAGAACGCCTCCATCGAACATCGGATGATGCTCAGCATTGCACCGGCGGTGTCTTCTTTTTTCAGAAATGCGAAGCCAATCCCGAACCGAGGCGCTCCAAAGATTTCAGATTGCATCGGTTACACACGCCGTCTCGCTCTCGTCGGTTACCGGCGTCAGCATGGGATCGACTATCGCGCCTTGGTTTGCACCGCCACTACACTGCGTATTCGGCGGGGCAGGTTGATCTCAAACTAAGATTGAAATCGTGAACTCAATAAACTATTCCGCTAGTATATCTCGTAAGATACTGAATTAACTTATAAATTTGCGGATACTCTTTTCCGGGACCAATCCGGGACCGTAAGCTCAAAAAGTTCGATTATACCCTATAAAAATAGCGCTTTACGACTAACCCGCCCCTTGCGGCGGGGGAAGGGCGGCATCCCTGCCCTTCCCGGCGCGGTCTGGCCAGGCCAGCTCCCGGATGGGATAGTCGTGAAGCCCCTCCCGGGGCCGAAGGCGGGCGTCGCCCCCAAAAATGACACCAACTGGAAACCCCAAGGTCCCCGTTCATGCCTGTTGTGCTCGATCCCGACGCCGCCGCCGTCTACAAGGCGTTCCAGGAGGCCGGCCGCCCCGCCTACGAGACGCTGACCGCTCCGGAAGCACGCGCCTATTATGCGCAGGCGCGCTTTGCCACCAATCCTGACGCGCCGGAGCTTGCCCGCGTCGCACCGCTGGCGATCCCGGCGCCGCACGGTGCGATTCCCGCCCGCATCTACGTGCCCAAGGAACTGCGCCGGCGCGACGGCATGTCGCCAGTGCTGGTGTTCTTCCATGGCGGCGGCTGGGTGATCGGCGACCTCGACTCCCACGACGTCGTCTGCCGCCAGCTCGCGGCCGAAGGTGCGCTGACCGTGATCTCGGTCGATTACCGCCTCGCGCCCGAGCACAAATTTCCCGCTGCCACCGAGGACGCGATTGCCGCGACCAGATGGGTTGCGGCGAACGCGCGCGAGCTCGGCATCGACGCCGCGCGCCTTGCGATCGGCGGCGACAGCGCCGGCGGCAATCTCACCGCGGTTGTGGCGCTTGCCTCGCGGGACGGCAACGGTCCTGCGCTCGGGGGCCAGGTGTTAATCTATCCGGCGACCGATTTCGCCATGACGCACGGCTCCCATCGCGAGCCCGAGACCAGCGTGCTGCTGACCCACTCGGTGATCCGCTGGTTCCGCGACCACTACCTCAATGGCGCGGCCGACATCTCCGATTGGCGCGCCTCGCCGGCGCGCGCGCAAAACCTTGCCGGCCTGCCGCCGGCCTATGTGCTCACCGCCGGGGCCGATCCGCTGCGCGACGAAGGCGCAGAATATGCCGAGCGTCTGAAGCAGGCCGGCGTGCCCGTGACCTACAAGCATTATCCCGGCCAGTTCCACGGCTTCTTCACGATGGGAAAATTGCTGCCGCAGGCCAATGTCGCCGTGCGTGAGATCGGCGCTTGGTTGAAGGGATTGGGCTGATACGTCGTCCCGCATGCCTTCCATTCTTCATACCGTCTTCGCCCTCCCCCTGCGCGGGCTGACATGGCTCGGTGGCCAGGGCACCCGCGCCGTGGCGGCGATCGCCTTCATCGCGGTCGCGGTGCCGCCGCTCGGCGCGCTGCTGCGCCCCTACGTGACCGAGGCGATCTTTCTTCTGCTCTGCATCTCCTTCATGCGCGTCGATCTCGTGGCGCTGTACGGACATCTGCGCCGGCCGGCGCTGGTCGCGGCCGCCACGGCCTGGACCACGATCGGTGTGCCGCTGATCGTCGCTCTCGCCGCCTACGCGACCGGGCTCACCACGAGTTCCCCGGGCCTTGCTCTCGCGCTGATGCTCCAGGGGATGGCCTCGCCGATGATGGCGGCGCCGGCCCTTGCCGCGCTGATGGGCCTCGATGCCACGCTGGTGCTCGTGACGCTGGTGACCTCGACCGCACTCGTTCCCTTCACCGCTTCGATGTTCGCGGGTCTCTTTCTCGGCGGCATGCTCAGCATCTCGCCGGCCACGCTCGGTCTGAAGCTGCTCGGCATTCTCGCCGCATCGCTGCTTGTTGCGACCGTCATCCGCTGGGTCTTCGGCACGGCTGCGATCCAGCGCCACAAGCAGCCGATCGACGGTCTCAACATCATCATCCTCTTGGTGTTCGCCTCCGCGGTGATGGGCGATGTCGCCAGCGATCTCGTCGCCGATCCCCTGTTCACGATCGCCGTCGCGCTGCTCGCCTTCACGGTCTATTTCACCCTGCTCGCCGCGACGACGCTGATCTTCCGCCGCGTCGGCACTGAGCGCGCCTTCGCCATTGGCCTGATGGTGTCACAGCGCAATCTCGGGCTGATGCTGGCTGCCACCGCGGGCGCGCTGCCGGCCACGACCTGGCTCTATTTCGCGCTGACGCAGTTTCCGATTCATCTTGCGCCGTACATGCTGATGCCGATCGCGCGGCGGGTCATAACCCGCGCGAGTAGCTCCGCGGCTGCGGCTGCAAGCACCAGCTAGCGCGTGTATTTATGGATTCGGGATGTGGCAACGAGAGACGCGAATGTTGATCATCGGCCCTGATCCTGTTTGCGGTGGCGATCTCCGCGATTGCCGCCGCGGTTCCATGCGCGCAATCAAACTCTCTCCCGAATTCCTACAAATCTCTGCCATCTACCAAAGGTAGATTGCTCCCGGTGAAGCGTGGTCAACAACGCGACTTGCAAAAAATCCAGCAGGCGTCAGGCCCGTTTCCGACAATGAAATGGGAGTTACGCCATGCAGCATCTGCCGAACGACACCTTCGACGTCACCCTTGACCAGTTTGGTCAAATCGAGACCGTGTACGGAGACCCCGGCTTTCCCGCAGCCAAGGACGTCTGGGGCGGCAACGACACCGTGACGGCCACCGTCACCGAGCTCAATACCAGGCTCACGATCTTCGGCGACGACCACACGACGTTGCTTGGTCATTCGCAAGGCGGAAACGACACGCTGTTCGCCGACATCGGCGGCGGCTGGAACACCGCCCTCGTGGTGGGCGATGCCCAATCGATGATCGACGACGCCAAGGGCGGCAATGACACCATCGTCGCGGATGCCCATGGCACGGTCTACACCACGGTCTCGGCCTTCGGCGACGCCGCGGGCGACATGTCGGGCAACGCGCAGGGCGGCCATGACGACATCACCGGCTCGATCGGGTGGCGAGGTGGCGCCAACCTGTTCGCCGGCGATGCCGGCGGTGCCATGATCGACACCGCGCACGGCGGCAACGACACGCTCGATGTCAGCGTGCTCACCATCGATGGCGGGGCGACAGTCAGCGGCGACGCCATCGGTGCGCTGCGCGGCCTTGCACAAGGCGGCAATGACAGTCTGACCGTCACCCTGGACGGCGACAGCCCCATATCCGGCGCAACCCTGTCAGGGGATTCGTCGACATCCCTGATGGATCTGACCCAGGGCGGCGACGATGTCCTTACCGTCAAGATCGACGGCCAGTACGCGGATGCGATCTCATCGGTATACGGCGACGCGCCGATCATGGCGGGTCATTCTCATGGTGGCAATGATATCCTCAATGGCGGCACCGGCCGGGACTTCATGTACGGCGATGCGCGGATCTATGAGCCCGCGGTGCCGGGCTCAATCACCGGCGGCAGCGATACGCTGAACGGCGGAGCTGGCGACGACCAGCTGTGGGGCGGCGGAAACAGCGACTTGTTCGTCTTCAACACCGGGTCCGGCAACGACACGATCAACGACTTCGGTCAGGGCAACAAGGCCGTCGGCAGCACCGCAGTGGAACACGATCTGATCGACGTGCACGCCTACGGATTTGCGGACTGGACCGCACTGTCGAGCCTGATCAGCGACAACACAGCCGGCGATGCCGTGGTTCACCTCTCCGCCAACGACACGATCACGCTGGACGGGGTTCAGGCCGCCAACCTGCATCCGACCGACTTCATCATCTGAGGAAGTTGAATCAAAAGCGGCGGTGTCGCCGCGCAACGCGCGGGGCGAGACCGGGATTGCGCCAGCACGGCGTCGAGTTCCGCCGCGCCGCCAATCTTCGTCGCAACCAAACTCTGTCCCGAATTTCAGCAAACCTCCGCCGTCAACCGAAAGTAGATTCCTCAGGGTGAAGCGGTCACAGCACGTCGCGCAAGAATTTGCCGGCGTTCAGGCCCGCTTCCGACAATGAAATGGGAGTTACGCCATGCAACATCTGCCCAACGACACCATCGACGTCCTGCTCGACCAGTTTGGTCAAATCGAAACCATCTACGGCGATCCGGACTTTCCGACCACCACGGATGCCTGGGGCGGCAACGACACCGTGACGGTAACCGTCACCCAGCCCGAAACAGAGGTCACGATCTTTGGTGACGCCAACACGACGTTGCATGGCCAGTCCCACGGCGGCAATGACACCCTGACCGTTAATTTGAGTTTCGGCTGGAACGCCTTCCTCGTGATCGGCGATGCCCAGGCGATGACCGACGACGCCAGCGGCGGCAACGACACGATCAATGTCTTGGCCAATTCGATGTACACCAACGTGCATGCTTTCGGCGACGCTGCCGGCGACATGTCGGGCAATTCGCACGGCGGCAGTGACACCATCACCGGCGCGGTGGGCTGGCGAAACTACGACCAAGTATACGCCGGCGATGCCGGCGGTTCCATGACTGGCACGGCGCAGGGCGGCAATGATACGATCGCCATCACTGTGGACACCCTGCAGGGCTTCGCGACGGCTAGCGGCGATGCCATCGGCTCCATCGGCGGCGATGCGCATGGCGGCAACGACAACATCACCTTCACCTTCGGCACCGACGTCGCCATGACCGGCGGATTTGGCTATGGAGATTCGGTGACCTCGCTGACCGATAATGCCCAAGGGGGAGATGACATTCTCACACTCGAGTTCGATGGCATTGACACCATCCAGTTTGCACACCCAACACTCTACGGCGATGCACCGACCATGTCCGGCAATGCCCAAGGCGGTAACGATATCCTCACCGGCGGAGCAACCTATGATTTCCTTTATGGCGATGCGAAGGTCTATGATCCCGCAACGCCGGGCTCGATCACAGGCGGCAGGGATATCCTCAACGGCGGCGCCGGCAATGACCAGCTTTCGGGCGGCGGAAACAGCGACACCTTCGTCTTCAATACCGGCTCCGGCAATGACCTCATCACCAACTTCGATCAAGGCAACAAGGCGGTCGGCAGCACCGCGACCGAGCACGACCTAATCAATGTGCAAAATTACGGATTTGCGGACTGGACGGCGCTGTCGAGCCTGATCAGCGACAATGCCGCTGGCGATGCCGTGATTCATCTGTCGGCGAGCGACTCCATCACGCTCGACGGCGTCACCGCGGCGAGCCTGCACCCGACCGACTTCGTCATCTGAACGAGTTGCTCCGGGAGCAACTGTCTCGCCCCGCCTCCAGTGGGGCGAGACGCGGGTTACACGCCCGCCCCTATAGCGCGCCACTCGTTCGCTGACACGAGCACAAGCCCTACCCCGCCCGCGCAGCGCGGCGCAGGGCCTGCGGCGGCTGGCCATACGCGCGGATGAAGGCGCGTCGCATCCGCTCGGGGTCGCGGAAGCCGGTCGTTTCCGCAACGCGCTCGATCGCCTCGCGCGAGGACTGCACGCGCTCGCGCGCGACTTCGAGCCTGAGCCGCTCGATCGCCTTGGACGGCGTCGTGCCGGTCTCGGCGGCAAAGGCGCGGGCAAAATGCCGTGCGCTCATGCCGGCGCGATCGGCGAGATCCTCCACCGAGAGCGGCGCGTCGAGATTTTCGCGCGCCCAGGACAATAGCGTGCCGAAGCGTCCGTTCGGCGCCTTCAATTCCAGCAACGAGGAGAATTGCGACTGCCCGCCGCTGCGGCGATGGTACAGCACGAGCTGCCGCGCGGTTGCCTGCGCGATCTCCTCGCCGTGGTCCTCGGTGACCATCGCCAGCGCGAGGTCGATCCCTGCGGTGATACCTGCGGATGTCCACACATTGCCGTCGCGGGTAAAAATCTGGTCCGGCTCGAACTTCACCTTGGGAAAGCGCGCGACGAAGTCGCGCGTCCGCCCCCAATGCGTGGTGGCGCGGCGGCCGTCGAGAAGTCCCGCCTCGGCGAGCACATAGGCGCCTGAGCAGACGCTCGCCACCCGCACGCCGCGCTTTGCGAGCCGCTGCACAAAGGCCCGGGTGACCTCGCAGCGCGCGGCGTCCGCGACGCCCGTGCCGCCGGCCACGACCAGCGTCGTGATCGCGTTCGCCGACTTGAAGTCACGCGCCATCATCTCGACACCGGACGAGCTGCGCACGAGTCCGGGCTTCGCCGCCAGCACGCGAATGAGAGGTGGCTTGGCGATGCAGCGCGCCGCGATCTCGAACGCCGAGATCGGGCCTGCCGCATCGAGCAGCTGGAAATCCGGGAAGATCAGGATGCCGATCATTGGCCAAGCCGCAATGCTATGTCCGAAAGAGAGGGAATTACGCCATTTCGGACAGGATGGCATCATGTCATCCTGCCGCCGTCAAGGTCGCAATTGGAGGATCTGCCGATGTCGTCACCGCTCCAGATTGGTCTGTTGGTGTTTCCGCGTGTCACCCAGCTCGACTTCACCGGCCCCTTGCAGGTGTTCGCCATGGTTCCCGACGCAAAACTGCACCTGATCTGGAAGCGGATCGAACCGGTGCCGAGCGATTCCGTGATGACGCTGACGCCGACGACGACGTTTGCGGACTGCCCTCAACTCGACGTGATCTGCGTGCCCGGCGGCAGCGGCACCAACGACCTGCTCAACGACGAGGGGGTGCTTGACTTCCTGCGCAGACAGGCCGACGGCGCCAAATACGTCACTTCGGTCTGCACGGGGTCGCTGGCGCTCGGCGCCGCCGGCCTGTTGAAGGGTTACCGCACCGCCACCCATTGGAGCGCGATGGAGATGATCGCCCAGTTCGGCGCGATACCGACAAAGTCGCGCGTCTGCATCGATCGCAACCGCATCACCGGCGGCGGTGTCACCGCCGGCATCGATTTCGCCCTGACGCTGGTGTCGATCATGGTCAATCGCACCACGGCGGAAGCGATCCAGCTCCAGATGGAATACAACCCCGCCCCGCCGTTCAATTCGGGCTCACCCGACACCGCATCCGCTGAAGTGCTGGCATTGCTGAGGCAGCGTGGCGCGCAAAACCAGGCGCGGCGCCTCGAGGCGGTGAAGCGGGCGGCCGAGCGCGTGATGTAAAGCATCGGGCTTGCTGTCCGTGACCCGGACGCAGCGCAGCGCTTCCCTGGCGATGCGAAGCATCGTCCAGTAGCGATGCGCTGCAGAGCCGGGGCCAATGCATCAGCGGAGTACGACGCCTGGGTCCCGGCTCAGCGGCGCAGCGTTGAACGCTGCACCGCGTCCGGGACACGCGAGGCCGAACACAACAGAAAAAGGCCGCTCGGTTTCCCAAGCGGCCTTTCCTGTCTCACGGCGGCTGCACATTCACATCGGGCGATTTCGGAGCTTCAGACCGGGGGCCTATCTCCCGATCGAGTCCTTCCTCGGCGGCCGCTGCATTTCGGGACAGTCGCGAGCTGTTGCCCGAACCGAGCGCGATGGTCTCCCATCTCCGTAAGATGGGATCATTGAGCCGCATCGCGCGCGCCGGCGCAACGCCCACGCAAGCGGCATCCCCGCTGTTCCCGTTGTCCACAGCGGCGCGGATTCAAGCGCATCCGCTTCGGACGGTCGCGGTTCGCAGGTGGGCCGAAGGGCTAACCGGGCGTCCAGGGCTGGTAGTCGCCGGTCGCCTTCGGACGCCGGCCGCTGGCAAGCGTCGAGCCGGAGGGACGATAGGCCTCGGCCGTGCCGGTGAGATTCGGCTGATGCGGCTTTTCCCACTCGCGCGGCTGGTAATTGGCCTCGGTCGGCGGCACGTCGACGACGTGATGGATCCAGCCGTGCCAGGACGGGGGAATCCGGCTCGCCTCAGCATAGCCGTTATAGATCACCCAGCGCCGCTCGAAGCCGAGCGTCGGATCGACCGCCCCGCCGCGGGTGCGATAATAGAGGTTGCCCTGCTCGTCCTGGCCGACCAGCTCCCCGTACCGCTTGGTCCAGAGCTGGGTGCCAAAAGTCTGGCCATTCCACCAGGTGAAGAACTTGAGGAAGAATTGTTTCATGCGGCAAGGGCCCTGCTTCGTCGGGTCCTGATGCCATCCGGGCAGCGAAATGTCCAGTTCGGTGGGGGCGCCGGTGCCCTCCACAAATCCGGCCATTATCCAGCCGCTGCCGCAAAGCGGACGCGATTCATTCATGCCCGGTACAGCGGCAGCGCGTGACGCTCCATTTGCGCGCAAACCGGCGTGATCCCAGGAACCCCAGCGCTTTCATAAGGTTTGCTTCCGGGAAAGGAGTTTAACCATGAACAGTCTGAAAGTCTTGAGCGCCGCCGCGGCGGTGGCGCTGGTTCTTCCCTTGGCGACGCCGAGCTTTGCCCAGAATCGTCCCGCCTTGGGCGGAGGCGGTGGCGCCCATATCGGCGGTGGCGGCGGCGGTGCTCACTTCGGTGGTGGCGGCGCGCGCATGGGTGGCGGCGGTGCCGCGTTCCATGGCGGCGGCGGCAATTTCGGCGGCGGAGCCGCGATGCGTCCGAGCGCAGGCAATTTCGCAGCCGGCACTGCGGTCCGTCCGAGTGGCGGCAGCTTCGCAGGCGGCACTGCGGTTCGTCCGAGCGGCGGCAGCTTCGTAGCCGGCGCGGCGCCCCGTCCGGCCCTCTCGCCATCCTTCAGCGGCACCCGCAGCGTCGCAACCGCGGGCAGCTGGCAGGGCGGAAGCAACTGGAGCGGCCGCCATTGGCATCACCGTCACGGCGGCTTCTGGCCGGGCTTCGCAGCTGGCGCCGCGATCGGCGGCCTCGGCTCGTACGCCTATTACGGCGGCGGCTACGGCTACTACGATGATCCATACTACTATGACAGCTACTATGACGAGCCGTCGGTTGCGGTGGTGCCGGATAGCGGCGGCGACTCCGCTGCCTATTGCGCGCAGCGCTACAGATCCTACGACCCGGCTTCGGGCACTTATCTCGGTTACGATGGCCAGCGGCATCCGTGCCCGTAGGCGGATCGCCGAGGCATGAGGCAAAAGGCGTCGCAGCGATGCGGCGCCTTTTTTCGCGCACGCGCGCGGATGCGTACAAGTCGACGCAAATGGATCTTTATGCACTGCGCCGTGCATATCCTTGACCATCCAATCCAAAATTGACCGGACCCACGATTCGCGGATATCACCAATCGCAGTGGAGACTTCGATCACCTGGGAAGTGTCATGCCGCGTATTCTCGTGGTTGACGACGATCCGATGGTCGGCGCGACCATCGAAGTCCTCCTCCAACGTCAGGGCTTCGACGTCACGCTGACCGACGGCGGCGAAACAGGACTGGCTGCGCTGGAATCGCAGACCTTCGACGTGATGCTGGTTGACATCTTCATGCCGCACATGCGCGGCTTCGAATCCATCCGCATCTTTCACGAGCGCGCCCCGACTACTCCGCTGATCGCGATGTCGGGCTACGCCTTCGCCTCATCCGCCTCGCCCTCTCCTGATTTTCTCCGCATGGCGCTGGAACTCGGCGCAACGCGCTGCCTGCGCAAGCCGTTCACGCCGGAAGCGCTGCTGACCACGATCCGGGAATGCCTCGGCGGCGCGGGCGCGAGCGTACAGCCGAAGGACAAGAAAGAAGTCCCTTGATTCCAACGCAGCGCGTCATTCTCGGTGCTGGACTTGCCATCCTCCTGATCATCACCGCGGCTTCGATTGCCCTCGACGTCAAGTCGCGGTCCGACGCGGCATGGGTCAATCATACCGTCCAGGTGCAAAAGAAGATCTCCGACCTCCGCGTGCTGCTGCGCCGTGCCGAGAGCGCCGCGCGCGGCTACGAGCTTTATCGCACCCCGGGCTTCAGCGATGAGTTCCAGGCGGTGCACGCCAGGATCGCGCCGGCCCTCGCCGACCTCAAGCGCGACGTGCGCGACAATCCCGATCATGTCGCGCTGCTGGAGGGCACCGAGCCGCTGGCGCTGCGCCGGATCGAGATCGCCGCCACAGCGATGCGCCTGCGCGCCGAGAACGACCAGGCCGGCATTGCCGCGCTCAACAGCAAGGCCGAGGGCCGCGGCCTCATGGACACGGTGACGCGCAATCTCGACCGTCTGAGCGCCGAGGAAGAACGCCTGCTCAACGCGCGCTCCCAGGATTCGCGCCGCACCGGCATCGTGCTGCTGGGTATCGACGTCGCCGGCGCCGTGCTGATCCTGCTGCTGGTCGCGCTGGTGATGCGCGAAAGCCGGCGCGCCACGGGGAAGCTCCAGAACTCGCTCGAGCAGACCCAAGCCGCCAAGACGGCGCTCGAGGCGGCGGTGGCCGAGCGCACCGAGCATTTGGTCACCGCGCATGACGAGCTGCGCCTGTCGATCAACGTGCTCCAGAGCACGTTCCGCAGCATGGCGGAGGCGGTGCTGGTGATCGACGCCGAGGGCAATGTCCTTCTGTCCAATCCCGCCGCCGAGCGCATCTTGGTGCATCGCACCGGCATGAATTTGAGCAATCTGCGCGCGCTGTCCGCTGTGTTTCACGGCGACGGCGTCACGCCGCTCAGGGCCGACGAGCTGCCATCGACGCGCGTGCTGCGCGGCGAGCAGTTCGAAGAGCTGGAGATGATCGTCCGCCCGCACGGCGGCAATCCTCCGCGCCATCTCATGATCAGCGGCCGGCCGATGCGGGACGGGCAAGGCAACATCTCCGGCGCGGTGCTGGTCTATCACGATGCGACGACCTCGCGCGAGACTGAGCGGCAGCTGTACCAGTCGCAGAAGCTGGATGCGATCGGCAAGCTGACCGGCGGCGTCGCGCACGACTTCAACAACATGCTGACCGTCATCTCCGGCAATACCGAGACGCTGGTGGAGAGCCTGAAGGGCCAACCCGAGCTTCAGCGCACGGCACGGCTGATCGACGATGCCGCCGAGCGCTGCGCCGAGCTGATCCAGCATCTGCTGGCATTTGCGCGCAAGCAGCCGCTCGAGCCGCGCAACGTCGACATCAATGCCGCGATCTCGGACATCGCCAAGCTCCTGCGCCCCACCCTCGGCGAGCAGATCCAGATCGAGACCGTGCTGGAACAGGGACCGATGACGACGCACATCGATCCGTCCAGGCTCACCAACGCCGTGCTCAACATGGCGATCAACGCCCGCGACGCGATGCCGAACGGCGGCAAGCTGCTGCTGGAGACCCGCCGCGTCGTGCTTGATGAGGCCTATGCGCAGGCCAATGCGGAGGTTCGGCCCGGCCCTTACGTGATGCTCGCGGTCAGCGACACCGGCACCGGCATGCCCCCCGACGTCCAGCAGAAGGCGTTCGAGCCCTTCTTCACCACCAAGGAGGTCGGCAAGGGATCTGGCCTCGGCCTCTCCATGGTCTACGGTTTCGTCAAGCAGTCCGGCGGCCACACCAAGATTTACAGCGAGGAGGGCCACGGCACCACGATCAAGCTCTATCTGCCGCCGGGCGAAGGCGCCGCGGACGTGGCAGCCAGTGTCGTGCCCCAGGCCGAAGGCGGCGCCGAGACCGTTTTCGTGGTCGAGGACGACACCTTGGTGCGCAACTTCGTCACCGCGCAGCTCCAGAGCCTCGGCTACAAGACGGTGGCCGCATCCGACGGCAAAGCCGCGCTGCAATTGATCGAGGCCGGCCAGACGTTCGATCTGCTGTTCACCGACGTCGTCATCCCCGGCGGCATGAGCGGGCGCGAGCTCGCTGAAGAGGTGGCGAGGCGCCGGCCGGGTGTGAAAGTGCTCTACACCTCCGGCTACACCGACAACGCCGTCGTCCATCACGGCAAGCTCGACGAAGGCGTGCTGCTGCTGACAAAGCCCTACCGCCGCAACCAGCTCGCCGAGATGATCCGGAAGGCGCTGGGCGGCTAATTCAACGCGTCGCCAGCAGCACGGCGGCGAGTGTGAAGATCAGTGCCGCGATCTGCCCTCCCCCGAGCGGCTCGCCGAGCGCGATCGCCGAGGCGACGACGCCGATCACAGGCACCGCCATGGTGCCGATCGCGGCGACGGAGGCCGGCAGGCGCGAAAGCGCGGCGAACCAGCTGACATAGGCGATGCAGAACTGCACCACGGTCGAATAGACCAGCAGCCACCAGCCGAGCGGCGTCACCAGCGACAGATGCGTGGTCTCGACCAGGAGGCCGACGATCGAGATCGGCAGGCAGCCGATCCCGATCTGCCAGGCCGCAGCCGTGATCGGCGGCAGATGGATCGGGTACTTCTTCGAGAACACCGTGCCGACGGCAAAGCCGAGCGCGCCGGCGAGCGCCATGATGATGCCAGGCAGCTTTTCGACGCTGGCGGCAATGCCGTTGCCGCCCATGATCGTGGCAAGGCCGGCAAAGGCCAGCACCAGCCCCAGCGTGCGCAAGACTGTCGGCCGCTCGCCCAGCACCGGCCAGGCGATGATCGAGGCCCAGACCGGCATGGTGTAGGCGATCAGCGCCGCCTCACTCGCCGGCAGCCAGAGCAGCGCCAGGCCCATCAGCACCATCCAGCCGGTGACGTTGAGCACGGCCGCGGTCAGCAGGCGCGGCCAGATCGCCCCCTCCACGCGCAGGCTTTGCCGGCGCATGACCGCAAGCAGCGCCAGCAGCACCGCGCCTAGCACGCCGGTGACCCCGCGCAGGGTGAGCGGCGGCAGCTCGGCGAGCAGGAATTTCGTCACCGGCCAGTTGAAGCCCCAGCCGATCGAGGTGATCGCGAGGAACATCAGGCCGGCCGGGGCGATGCGCGGCCGCGCATCCCGGCGGGTCGAATCATGCATGGGTAATCCGGCAAAAACTTAAGGCCAGCTTGGCGCGGATTCGCTGGCCCCGCCACCACTTCGGCGGGCATGCCTGCCTCACCTTCCGTAGGGCTACGTGAGTCCCGCTGACGCAATCCCGGTCCTGAAAAATATACCTGCCCTGTGAACAGCGGGATGAAGGCCCGCATCATCACCGGATGCCAAATTTTTTCGGTTGGGAATCCCTGAGGACTCACTGATACTTGGGTCCACAACAGGCGCGGCGAAGACCCCTGTTATCCCCCACAATCCACCATATTTAGTATTTGATTCAGGAACTCGCACTAGTTCTTGACGGGCGCAACGGAGAGTCCTAGCTTTCGGTCCGTTCGGCGCGAGTGAGTTTGCGTCCCGCCGGCACTCCCCCAAAGGGTCTCGCAAATCTCAACTCCGCCAGCCGGTCAAAGGCTGCGGAATGAGGGCTTGTCTGCCCTTGGGAATGCGAACTTTTCGGGCGCCAGAACGGGCCGGCAACAGGCTCGCATGGCATCGGTTGAAGAAGTGACGTTGTGGGGCGTTGAACGCATGTCGCGCACATCCCCTTGGGGGCGGATGGGTGTGGACATGCCGGCGGGTTGATCGATGCACGCATCGACGTCGCGCCGGGAAAAACAGGGCCGGATCCACCGGCTGAACTGCGGTGCCTCAAGGCCGAACGGCCGAAGGCGCCGCGAAATGAAATGACGACCCGGCACGCCCAGAGCGAGGGGCGGGACCGGTCAAAACTAAGGACGGGGCAAGACGATGCGGATTGAGCGGCGCCACACCACTTCGGGACAGTCACCTTATGCGGGAATCGAATTCCGCCTGACCACGTCGGAGATTCGCAATCCCGACGGCTCGGTCGTGTTCAAATTGGACAATGTCGAGGTGCCGACCGAGTGGTCGCAGGTCGCCTCCGACGTGCTGGCCCAGAAGTATTTCCGCAAAGCGGGCGTTGCCGCGCGCCTGAAGAAGGTCGAGGAGGAATCCGTCCCCTCCTTCCTGTGGCGCTCCGTGCCCGATACCGACGCGCTCGCCGCGCTGCCCGAGAACGAGCGCTATGTCAGCGAGCTCAGCGCCAAGCAGGTGTTCGACCGCCTCGCCGGCTGCTGGACCTATTGGGGCTGGAAGGGCGGCTACTTCACCTCGGACGACGACGCCCAGGCCTTCTATGACGAGCTCCGCTACATGCTCGCCATGCAGATGGTCGCGCCGAACTCGCCGCAATGGTTCAACACCGGCCTGCACTGGGCCTATGGCATCGACGGCCCCGGCCAGGGCCATTATTACGTCGACCCCTTCACCGGCAAGCTGACCAAGTCCAAGTCGGCCTACGAGCACCCGCAGCCGCACGCCTGCTTCATCCAGGGCGTCGGTGACGACCTCGTCAATGAGGGCGGCATCATGGACCTCTGGGTCCGCGAGGCGCGCCTGTTCAAATACGGCTCCGGCACCGGCTCCAACTTCTCGCGCCTGCGCGGCGAAGGCGAGAAGCTCTCCGGCGGCGGCCGCTCGAGCGGCCTGATGAGCTTCCTCAAGATCGGCGACCGCGCCGCCGGCGCGATCAAGAGCGGCGGCACGACGCGCAGAGCCGCCAAGATGGTCGTCGTCGACGTCGATCACCCCGACATCGAGACCTATATCGACTGGAAGGTGAAGGAGGAGCAGAAGGTCGCCGCCCTCGTCACTGGCTCGAAGATCAACCAGAAGCACTTGAAGGCGGTGCTGAAGGCCTGCGTGAACTGCGAAGGCTCGGGCGACGATTGCTTCGACCCCGAGAAGAATCCTGCGCTCCGCCGCGAGATCAAGCTCGCCCGCCGCAGCCTGGTGCCTGACAATTACATCAAGCGCGTCATCCAGTTTGCCAAGCAAGGCTACAAGGACCTCCAGTTCGACACCTACGACACCGACTGGGATAGCGAAGCCTACCTCACCGTCTCGGGCCAGAACTCCAACAACTCGGTCTCGCTCAAGGACGACTTCCTGCGCGCGGTCGAGACCGACGGCGACTGGAATCTGACGGCTCGCACCTCCAAGAAGGTGACGAAGACGCTGAAGGCGCGCGACCTCTGGGAGAAGATCGGCTACGCCGCCTGGGCCTCGGCCGATCCGGGCCTGCACTTCAACACCACGATGAACGACTGGCACACCTGCAAGGCGTCCGGCGACATCCGCGCGTCCAATCCGTGCTCGGAATACATGTTCCTGGACGACACGGCATGCAATCTCGCCTCCGCCAATTTGCTGACGTTCTACAACACCACGACCAAGCGCTTCGACGTCGAGGGTTACGAGCACCTCTGCCGGCTCTGGACCATCGTGCTCGAAATCTCCGTGATGATGGCGCAGTTCCCGTCGAAGGCGATCGCCGAGCTCTCCTACGAGTTCCGCACGCTCGGCCTCGGCTACGCCAATATCGGCGGCCTCCTGATGACCATGGGCCTGCCCTATGACAGCAAGGAAGGCCGTGCGCTCTGCGGCGCGCTGACTGCGGTCATGACCGGCATCACCTACAAGACCTCGGCCGAGATCGCCGCCGAGCTCGGCACCTTCCCCGGCTACAAGAAGAACGCGGCGCACATGCTGCGCGTGATCCGCAACCATCGCCGCGCCGCGCACGGCGAGGCGTCCGGCTATGAGGCGCTCAGCGTCAACCCGGTGCCGCTCGACCTCGTCTCCTGCCCGCAAGCCGACCTCGTCAGCCATGCCCAGGCGGCCTGGGATGCGGCGCTCGAGCTCGGCGAGAAGCACGGCTATCGCAACGCCCAGACCACGGTGATCGCGCCGACCGGCACGATCGGTCTCGTCATGGACTGCGACACCACCGGCATCGAACCGGACTTCGCGCTGGTCAAGTTCAAGAAGCTCGCCGGCGGCGGCTACTTCAAGATCATCAACCGCGCGGTCCCCGCAGCGCTGCGCGCGCTCGGCTATCGCGAGAGCGAGATCGCGGAGATCGAGGCCTACGCCGTCGGCCACGGCTCGCTGGCCAACGCCCCCGGCATCAACGTCACCACGCTGAAGGCCAAGGGCTTCACTGATGAGGCGATCGCCAAGGTCGAAAAGGCCCTGCCGACCGCCTTCGACATCAAGTTCGCCTTCACCAAGTGGACGTTTGGCGAGGATTTTATTCGCGACCAGCTTGGCATTGGCGCCGAGGCGATCGCAGCCCCCGGCTTCGACTTGCTCCAGGCCGTCGGTTTCACCAAGCGTGAGATCGAAGCCGCCAACGTCCACATCTGCGGCGCAATGACGGTCGAGGGGGCCCCGCATCTGAAGGCGGAACATTACCCCGTGTTCGATTGCGCCAACCCCTGCGGCAAAATTGGAAAACGCTACCTGTCGGTCGAGAGCCACATCCGCATGATGGCAGCGGCGCAGCCCTTCATCTCGGGCGCGATCTCCAAGACCATCAACATGCCGAACGACGCCACGGTGGAGGACTGCAAGTCCGCCTACATGCTGTCGTGGAAGCTGGCGCTCAAGGCCAACGCGCTCTATCGCGACGGCTCCAAGCTCAGCCAGCCGCTCAACTCGCAGCTCATCAGCGACGACGAGGACGAGGACGATGCGGTCGAGCAGCTCTACGAGAAGCCGATGGCCGCGCGCGCGACCCAGGTCTCGGAGAAGATCGTCGAAAAGCTGGTCGAGCGCATCATCGTGATGCGCGAGCGCGAGAAGATGCCTGACCGCCGTAAGGGTTACACCCAGAAAGCGGTCGTCGGCGGCCACAAGGTGTACCTGCGCACCGGCGAGTATGACGACGGCCGTCTCGGCGAGATCTTCATCGACATGCACAAGGAAGGCGCGGCGCTCCGCTCCTTCATCAACAACTTCGCCATCGCGGTGTCGCTGGGCCTGCAATACGGCGTGCCGCTGGACGAATATGTCGACGCCTTCACCTTCACCCGCTTCGAGCCGGCGGGCCCCGTGCAGGGCAACGACAGCATCAAGTACGCGACCTCGATCCTCGACTATGTCTTCCGCGAGCTCGCGGTGAGCTATCTCTCGCGCTTCGATCTCGCCCACGTCGATCCCAACGAGACGGGCTTTGACGCGCTCGGCAAGGGCGTCGAGGAAGGCAAGGAGCCGGACGAGGACGGCGGCCACCACGCCACAAAACTGGTCTCGCGCGGCCTCACCCGCTCGCGGACCGACAACCTCGTAGTGATGCGCGGCGGCTCGACCGCGGTCTCGCAAGGCAACGACAGCGCGCCTTCCGGCGGCAGCAAGGTCACGGCGATGGCGGCGCATAGCACGAGCGCCCGTGTCGGCGATGCACTCGAAGGCGCCGTGGCCCTGAAGCAGGAGGTCCAGCACGATCTCTCTCCGACGGAGAAGCTCGAGCAGCTCCAGTGGAGCAAGGCCGGCACCGCCGCGACCGCCGCCCCCAGCAAGGCCGAGCGCCGCGCAGAGGCGAAGGCCAAGGGCTACGAGGGCGAGATGTGCTCGGAGTGCGGCAACTTCACGCTGGTGCGAAATGGGACGTGCATGAAGTGCGATACGTGTGGGTCGACCACTGGCTGCTCATAAGAAATGAAATGCCCGGGCTCGCCCGGGCATTTTTCTATGCGCTCAAAGAAGCGATGCTGATGGGGGATGAACTAGGATCGAAACAGCGGAACATCACAATGTCGGATGACTACAAGGTTGATGGTCTCAGCAATGCACAGGTTCGGGCACTGGCGAAACGGTCTCGAGCCTACTTGAATCTTTCTGACGCCGATTTCATCGACGTCTTGGCCTTAGAGAAGATTGATCAGATATGGACGGTGCTCGGCCCCAAGCCATTCCGTCTCGAGGTTGTTTCAGACTCTGAACTTCCAGACGACTCTGGTCTCACTACCTTTGACGGAGTTCATGTTCTAACCCGCGTTAGGCGGGGCCTCCGCCACGACGCATTGCTTGGCCATGGATACCCGCGATTTACCTATGCGCACGAACTGGGACACGCCACGCTGCATCCTAAACACTTGCTACAGGGCGCTTCGATGCCTCGCCGGCGTCAGGGCAACACAAGGTACAATTGGATTCCGAGCTTTCAATCGGCGGAGCATCAGGCAATGGTGTTCGCTGCGGCCTTCCTAATCAACGACGATACTGCACGCAATCTAGCGACAGCAGACGAAGTCGCCATCCGATTTGGATTGAGTCTTGAAGCTGCTCGGATCTATTTCGAGCAACTGTTGGAAGAAATCGAGAGACCTCTCTCAGCGGAAAGAGTTCGTCGAATGGCCGACGAATTCAAGGCGATTGTGGCAGATAAAGACTCCCCCACCCGGACGATCTCGTTTCTTGACGACCCTTGCTTGGCGTGCAGTCAAAAGCAACTTTTTCCCGTCAATGGTTCAAGGTACATGTGCCGAGCTTGCGATCGAGTTTACGATCGATATCAAGACGGCGATCAAGCTGGTTAGCACCTAGACAGGATCCAAGGGCCATTGCCTACGATTTCGATCGCACTCTCGCGCCCGGCAATATCCAAGACCCGCCATGCAAAGGCCGTACGGCCCCCGTTGCAGGAAACCGCCTGATCCTCGAATAGAACCGCCATGGCACGTAAGAAAGACCATACTCCAGAACAGATTGAGGCCGTACTTCGGGAGATAAACGATCAAAGCGACCGAGGCGCTGCCATAGTATCTGCGGCCGTTCTTGAGGGAGATACTGGAGATCACTCTTCAAAAGCGCATGGTCGATCTAAACCGGGAGAAGTACGATGCCATATTCAAGGTTGATGGGCCGGCTGGTAGCTTACGCAATAAGATAGACTTATTCTTCGCCTTGGGCTTGTGCAACGAGAGCCACCATAAGGTTCTCCATCAGATCAGGGAAATTCGGAACAAGTTTGCGCATCGAATCGAGTCGCTTACGTTTGACGATGAGACAATCGGTCCGCTGGTCGATAAGCTAGGCCCGGAAACGCAAACTTCCACATCCAGGCGCCTTCGCTTCACCAACACTATCGGCACTATCATGATGCTCATGTATGCCGTCTCTACCGCCGACATAAAGCTAAAGGGATTAGGGGAAACCCATCCGCGAATTTATATCGAACTGCTCAAGATGACTCTTCCCGGATCGGCAGACGAAATTGAGAAAATCTGGCAGGAACACATGGGCGACCAATAGCCGGTAGGGAGAGTGCAGCCCGCGAGATGGGGAAGCTATTGATGCGCCACCTGCTGCTTACGAGCCACGCTCCTCGGCGACGCTGTCGAATGAGTTCCTGCATGGCGACAGCCTCCGCACCGCCCCGCTGCGCATTCGAGGAAGGGGACCGCTTTCCTTACGGTGACAGTGCACTAAATTCACTCGCTCCGTCCTACCGATGTGCACTGTCACCGTAAGCGCAGATTGGTTCCGGCTTCGCTGGTCATCATACCCACCGCCGAAATTGCCTTTGCGGTCGACCGCTTCCCCCTAAACTCCCAACCCCACCGGCATGGGTTCCGACGGGCCCGGTAGAAGCGGAGTTAAGTTATGCCCAAACCGGAAAGCTTCCCGATCGAGAAGATCTTCGTTCCCACGAAGCAGAAGAAAGCCATCAAGCCCGACATCGTCGGGGAGATCGCGGAAAGTATTCTGGAGATTGGACAACAGGCTCCGATTTCCGTTCGGCTCGATGGAGACCGCCTGGTTCTGGTAGAGGGACTGCATCGGCTCGAAGCCTGCAAGGCGCTCGGCGAGACGACCATTATCGGTGTCCTGGTCCCGGCGGAGCTTGCTCAGCACAAGCCGCTGCTGTCCGAACGACCCGAGGTCGAGGCTGAGCGCATCAAGATGGCGCGATTGAAACAGTTGCGCTTGGAAAAGGAAGCCGCAGAGGCATCGACGGCTGCGTTGAGGAGCGCCAACGCAACGGAAGCGCCGCGCACCCGTCCGACGAAAGGCGGGCGCGACAATCCGAAGGCATCGCCGGGCCGGACTGCGAAATCGACACCGAAAACATTGTCGGACTGGATCACGCAGCAAAAGAGCAGCGGCGGCCGCTATTGATTTCCAGCAATTAGCTCATCGAGCGCGTAACCCGTAGGATGGGTGGAGCGAAGCGATACCCATGCCCGAGCCAAGTGATGGGTTTCGCAAGGGCTCAACCCATCCTACGCGCTGGATCCGCGACTCCTTGCCGGATGCGTCGAAGGTGATCGGCAAAATCTCACCACATGGCCGCCACGCAAGCGACAGCCCACAATCGCGATTTCAGCGCAAACGCGGCGGAGGCTCGCGGCTTCATCGATATTCAGGAGCCATTTGCAATGTTGAGTGCGGTGGGAAACAAGCCAACGGGAAAATCCGGCCGGCGCGGCGGGAAGAAGAAGTCGGGACAACGGACCGGGGCCGGCGAGCAACGCGCAACTGCAGCGCATCAATTGCCGGATGCCTCGGCGGAGAACAGGCAAGAGACTGAGCAAGAGACGAGCCGACAGATCAGCGCGGAGGTACCTTCGGCTGCAGCCTTGCCGGATGAGGCTTCCGGGATGGAGATCGCTGCAAGCCCGCCCGTCGCACCGGTCGAACCCTTCCAAGCCAGCACGCAGGCGATTGCCGACGCCTATAGCGGCTACATCAGGACGTCGCTTGAGCAAGCATGGAGCTTCCTGGGAAAGCTGGCGATGGCGCGTTCACCCGTCGAGGCCTTTGAGCTTCAGGTGGCGTACGCGAAACAGGCGTCCGATTCGTTTGTCGCCGAATCCCAGAAGATCACCGAGCTGCATGAACAATTGACCAGACAAAGGGTCATGCATCTTGAGGGGTTCGTGGCCAGGCTCACCCAGACGACGCTCGAAATCCGCGCGATACGTCACTGACGGCAGCTGCGTATTCCGGCACCGCGGGGCCGGAAGCCCTAGGATAAGCATTCCTTGCGAAACCCATCTTCGTTGATGGGCTTCGCTCCGCTCGACTATCCCAAGAACTGCGCGTTGCGCAGTCGCGGCGCCAACCCACCCTACGCGCTCACTCCGCCCCGCTGCCGAGCCCACCATGATTTTTCCTTTGCACGCGCGTTGTGTCGGACAGCGGCGAGACCTATCCTTCCAACGATCGGACTGCCTCCCATTGACGCCCGACCGGATGGAGAGCGCATCGGTGCCTGACACGAACGATCCCAAACCTGATGCCAACAAGACTGATGCCGTCACGCCCGATACCGTCAAGCCGGACGAGGCGCGCGCCGACGGTGGGCTGGCGCGGGCCTACGACCGGATCAAGAGCGCAGAGGAAGACCTTGCGCGGCTGGACCGGCTGGTTTCCGGAATGGAACGCGACAGCGAAGGCCCGCGGGGCTCGCACGCAAGTGCAAGTGCGACGGCAGGCAGGACTTCCGGAAACAAGGCGCCGATACCGGATGCCAAGGTTGCGAATACCAAGCTTCGCGATCAGGGCTTGATGGGAGATCGGACCATGGTGCGCGCCTTGGCCATTCTCGTGCTGGCGATCGGTCTTCTCGGTGCCGCCTTCGCCTCGCAATATCGCGATGAGGCCAAGTCGATCAGCAAGTCGATCAGCAAATCGATCCTGGCACGATGGGTTCCGCCGGCCGCGATCGCGCCACCGCAGGCGTCCGCGGTGGAAAGTCCGGCGCAGCCGCCGTCCGTGTTGCTGGCTGCTGCGGATGAGCAGAGCCCGGTGCCCGCGTCGCCGGGGCCTAAGGAAACGGAAAGCGCCCCGAAGCCGGGCGCCACGGCGCCTGACCAATCATCGTCCGAGCTCGCGCAATCGCTCAGGGCCATCACGAGCGAGCTTGCGAACATCAACGGCAAGCTCGAGCAACTGAAAAGCCGCAACGAGCAGACCCTGCGTGAGCAGGCCGACACCATTCAACAGCTCAAGGCGGCGCAGGAAAAGGATGCGGCGGACAATGCCCGCCTCGCCGCGCAGGTCCAGGCGCTGCAAACGCAACTGACCGCTTCATCGGCGTCTCCAGCCGCGAAGCCTGTCGCGCGGAGCGTGATGAACAACGATGCGGCTGCGCATGTCCGGCCGCACGTACCAGCGGCCGAACCCCGGCGGCCCAGATCGCCGCGCGGCCCCTGGATGCCTCCGCCGTATATGGCCGACCCTTATTACGGCTATCCGGATTGGTGAGCCGCAGGGCGGGCTTATTTCCCGAAGGCGCGATTCCCTGATCGAGCTTGATGGGTTTCGCTCCGCTCTACCCATCCTACGAACTTCCGCAGATAGCAAAAATCCCGCCGGACAGGCCGGTTTTTTCTTTGCTCACCGGCTTTGGCTTTTAAGGGCTTCGGCTACCGGCTGCTGACGAACCAAGTTCATCGCCAACGCCGTCGAATGCATTCTGGCTGGCGACCGCCCCAACCCCGCCCTGCTCCGCATCTGCCGCTGCGACCCGCCCCCGCGCACCGGCCGCGAAGATATCGTGCACCAACCCCAGCTTCCCGAGCCCCAGAATAATCAACCCATTGATATCGACCTCGTACCAGGCGTGCGACAGATACGCATCCCGCGGAAACCGGTGATGGTTGTTGTGCAGCCCTTCGCCGAACGTGAGGAACGTCGTCACCAGCTCGTTCGTCGTGCCGTCATTGGTGTCGAAGCGGCGGTAGCCGTAGCGGCCGTCGCTGTGGCAGACCGAGTTGACCAGCGAGGTGGCCATGGTCATGAGATAGCTGCGGAACAGGCCGGAGAACAGGATGCAGCCGACCATCGTGTGCACGCCACTGAGGGCGTAGCCGATGGCGCCCGGAATGATCAGCGCCGACAGCGCGTACCAGTACCAGCGCGTCCTCGTGAAGAACATGGCGATCGGGTCGGCCAGGATGTCCTTGGCGTAGTAGGTGGCATCGGTGGTCTCGCGGTCCCACACCCAGCCGCCTTGCGCATGCGACATGCCCTTGGCGAAGCTGGTATAGGGGTTGCCGCCGCCGTCGTAATAGGGGCTGTGCACGTCGCCGGGCCGGTCGGAGTGAAGATGGTGCCGCCGGTGGTTGCTCACCCATTTCAGGATCGAGCCCTGCACCGCCATCGTGGCGAGCGCGGCGAAGATCGTCCGCATCACCGGACCGCAGCGAAAGCTCCGGTGCACGAAGTAGCGGTGCATGAAGCCGATCCCGATCGTGGACAGCACGAACGTGCCAGCGAAGACCGAAAGCTCGACCCGGCCGATGCCTTGCCAGAAGGCCCAGACCAGCGCCGCGATCGACCCTCCGATCATGATGGCGAACGAGATGTAGGAATCGCGAAACTTGGCGTCGACCACCGGACCTTCGGTCAGCACGCCCGGCGGCATCTTCGGCTCCGCAGCTTGCTCGGGCGCCACGCTCTCAACCACGGTCATTTCAGCCGATCCATTCCCGCAAATGCATTCTTCTGCGGTGCAGCGTACAGCCGAGGGTTGTTTTGAGCAAGGACCCGGTTGGCCGTGGGAGCACGGAGCTGTGGCCTGCAGGCTATAGGGTGGGTTAGCTCTGCAGGTGCACGAAGTGCATCTGCAGGGCGTAACCACCTCTTTCGCTTCTCCGGTGATAAGCAGTGGTGGGTTACGCTGGCGGACTGCGCTTCGCGCAGCCGCGAGCTAACCCACCCTGCTGGGTGCGAACTACAACTCTACTGGGTGCGAACTACAACTCTACGCCCTCCTCACGGTATCTCGCTCATCGTCACCTTGGCGGCGATCCCGGTCAGCTCGGGCTCTTGCGGCGCAAACTCCTCATCGGACGATGGACCGACCGAGACTTCGGTCATTCTGCGCTTGACCTGTTCGCAGGTCTTGCGGACGTCTTCGGTGAACAGCGCGCATTCTTCGATGCGCTTGAAGATCTTGCGTCCCTCTTCACGATACCCCGCCGCCGTTTCTCGCATGAAGGCGATCGCATCATGAACCTGGGCTGTCAGCGCCTCGCATTTTTGCGCGGCGTCGATCAACTCGGTGCCCATGGCCTCGATCTCTTTTGCGGCGGACTCATAGTCGCGAATGACCGCCTCTGCACTGAGCGCGCCGACACGCGACACGCCCGCGGTGTGCTCGACGTAATCAGGTAGAGCAATTGAAGTAATGGAGCTTCCCGAGCGGACAGACGCGATGTCCGCTTCGAGTTGGACCAAATTCACTCCTTCCCGTCTGCGCAATTGTTCAACACTTGCCATGACTAATCCTCCCAATAAGCGCCCAGAACCCCAAGCAGCATTGGGTTTATTACGGGGATAAGTGCCGTTCTACCCCGATGTATTGTTGACAGTCTCAGCTTTGCCATTTTTTCCCAACCGCTGACTGCGCACGCAGAGATAATGGTTCATCGGAATTCAACTTCTCCGCGTCGCGGTTGGCGAAGATGGTAGATGTCGCAAGAACCCGACCTATCCAACGACAAATGGGCCCGTTGGTTGAATCGATTGCCGCAGCAGATTCACCTCTCCCCGCCGGCGGGAGAGGTCGGCGCGCTCCAGGCGATGCGAAGCATCGTCCCGCGCGCCGGGTGAGGGCTCTCTCCTCTTGGGGATTGTCCCATCGCGGAAACACCCTCTCCCCGCCCCTCTCCCGCAAGCGGCAGAGGGAGTGCATCCGGGCTACGGCTCACTATTGGCCGATCGTCACATGCTTGGAATGTGATCGTTACTCACCACCAATACGGCCACCGCCATCCCTCATAGCGAACGTATGACGGCACCAGCGGCGGGCCGTAGGGATCGACCCGGTCGTCTTCAGGGCGATAACGATAGCGTGGAACAACATTGTAATCCCACGGCGTCGGCCGCAGCACGGGCGCCGTGACGATCAGTCTCTGCTGCGGCCCACGAACGAGATGCGCCTTCCGCGTCCGGGCCTCAGCACCTGATATCCCAAGGCTGCACAGCACCAGCGCCGTTCCGAGCGCACACGCGATGGTCTTTTTCTTCATGCGTTGGTCTCCTTCTCGAAGAGAGTGCAAAACGACGCAAAGCAAGGCAAGCGAATTCGCGCGAGGCGTTACTGCAGTTTCGCTGCCTCGCCACCGTCATTGCGAGGAGCTCTTGCGACGAAGCAATCCAGAAACTTTCCGCGGAGAGATTCTGGATTGCTTCGCTTCGCTCGCAATGACGGAGAGTGTGACAGCGAGCGTGAGAGGACTCACACCGCACCGACCTCCTCGGGCGCCGCGCCAGCCACGAGCCCATCGAGACCGACCATCAACAAATCCGCGATGTGCATCAGCTGGTAGAGCGGAATGTCCGCCTGGCCCTGCTCGGCCTGCGCCAGGAAGCCGGGCGCAACGCCGATGTGCTCGGCGAGCTGCGCCTCGGTGTAGCCGCGGGTCTCGCGCGCAGCCTTGACGCGCGCGCCGATGCCGAGGCGGTGCCGGGCCTGCTCCTCCGCGGTCATCATCACCGCCTGCTCGTCGGCGCTCGCATAACCATCCACGAACGCGCTGCCGGTCAGCCGGCCCTTGCGCCAGGCGACCCGGCAATCCTTGCGCAGGCCGCTCGAAAAAATCAGCGTGAACTGCCCGGCGACCCACAGCGACGAGTTGAGCTCGAGGCGCGCGCCGGTGCCGGAGACATCGCGGATCGTGCAGGGCACGCTGACGGTGCTACCGCTGCCATTGTCGAATTCGACGATGCCGGTCCTCAGCGTGTGATGCCTGACTGCGGCGCGATGATCGCTCATGACAGCTCCCAGAAGCTTGCGGCGGCGTCGAACGACGTGTCCGGCGCGGGCATAATCGGGGCGAAGATACCGCAGAATTTTCCTGCAACTCCTAAACGTCGAGCGGCCCGGCCGAGACTGCGCGGCATGGTAAAGAAACCCCTCCCCGCGCGCGAAAGCTACTCGCGCGCGCGGCGCAGGGCCTCTTCCAGCTTCTTCCTCTGCTTGTCCCAGCGGGCCTGCTCGGCCTCGGCGCGCTCGTCGAGGGCAGCCCGTTCGGCTTCGATCTCCTCCGCCCGCGCCTCGTGCTCCCGCCTCGCCTTGTCGAGCGCTGCCTCGGCTGCGGCGACGGCCTTCTCCCGCAGCGCGCGCTCCCTGGCGCGGGCGGCGTCCTCCTTGCGACGCTCGGCCTCGCGCCGCCGCTCCTCCTTCTCGAATGAAGCGGCGGCCTTGCGCGCGGCCTGATCGTCGATCTTGCGGGATGTTTTCTTTGCGGTCTTGGCCGGACGCTTCTTGGGTTTACGTCTGGGCTTGGTCTCGCCCTCGCCGAGATCGGCCGGCAGCTCCGCGCTCTCGGTGAACGGACCGTCCGAGCCGACCGGGCGCCTGAGCACGATGCCCGGCTTCGCCATGGTCGCTGCCACGATATCAGGATCATCGGTCTCCTTCGCGACGCCCTGATGGAAGAGATTGGAGCTGGCGCCCCAAGCGTGAAGCGCCGCCTTCATCGAGGGGGCGGCGATCGCCTGATCGTAGAAGCCGAGCGAGGTCTGGTAGGTCTTCAGTTTCTTTGGCATGTCGCTCCGATTGTAGCTTCGCTGTCCGCCAGCGATCGTAGCCCGGATTACGAGCTTCCAAGCAGCGCATCATATCCCTGCGCGCTGAAGGCCAGCAGACAGAAGCCATGCCCGAACGGATCGGCCAGCATCGCGATCCGCCCATAGGGTGCATCGCGCGCGGGCACCTCCAGGATCGCGCCCGCGCCGAGCGCACGCGCGACGGCCGCATCGACATCGTCGACGACGACATCGATATGCACAGGCGTCCAGTGCCGCTCGTAGCGGCGGCGGTCGCCGCCGGCGCCGATCGTGCCGGCCTGCTTGCTCAAGAGATACACCGGCGCCGGCCAGCCGAGCAGCTCGACGAAGTCGGCGCCGAAGCGGCGGCCGACCGTCAGGCCGAAGGCCTCGGTGTAGAAGCTCGTGGCTTTCCCGACGTCCGGGACATCGATGTTGAGGAGGAAGGTCATCGCGGGCTCGTCGCAAGTTGCGGAGCGAGCGTAGCCCGGATCGAGCGGCAGCGTCATGCGGTCGATGGCCGGGGCTATGCCCGGCCAGGACGCAGCAGGCTTAGCGGGCGGCGCCCGTGGTGACGTCGGCGGTCTTCGCCTTGCCCGCGCTGAGCACCTTTGCCTGGTGGATCGGAGCGACCGGGCTGGGCGCTGCGACCTGCTGCTCGACATGCGCAGCACCGAGCACGCGCACCTGCAGCGGAGAGACCGGGAAGCCGTTGGCCTCATAGGTCGGCAGCTCGGCGGCGACGGCGGCGGTGCCGCCCGCGATCGTCAGGATGGCGGCGGCGATCGACAGAGTCTTCTTGTTCATTGGTGATGCTCCAGAGGTGAGTGTCGGAGCATATTTAGGCGAACCTTGCTGCAATGCGACATGCGTTGTTGCATCGCAACATCGCGCCCGATGCATGACGATATGCTTAATGCGTACAAGGCGTTGGACGAATCAGGCCGGCTGCGACATGGCGCTTCCATGGGCGGTGCTCAGCCACCGAGCACATTGCCCCAGCCGTCGAAGAGATAGGTCTTCCAGGCCACTGTTCCATCCGCGCCGGGCCGGCTGGCACGCCGGTAGTCATCGGCCTGATCGGCGGTCCAGGTGATGATCGTATCCGAAAGACGGTCGTGCAGGATGGCGGGCTCGGTGGGATCGAAGTCGTCCATGGGACGAAGCGAAGAATGTGTCATGGCGCCTCCAACGCTCGAGCCGCCGCAAAGTTGCGGCAGGGCGTCGGGCAAAACATCGCGTCAGGGAAAAGGCGAATTGAGCGATGCAACAGAACGCATTCCTGTCATTGCAAGCGCAGCGACGCAAAGCGACGCTGCGCGTCCGTGACGCGAGGCGGATGATGCAGCAGCCTATTTCAACGCCGTCGCCAGCGATTGCAGCTTTGCGACGAGATTGGTGCCGAGAGCGTAGATGATCTCGATGATGGCGAGCGCGATCCCGGCTGCGATCAGGCCGTATTCGATCGCGGTGGCGCCAGATTCATCGGCAACGAATTCGGCCGCTATGCATTTCAAATTCACAGGCGATGTCCTTCCCACTTCTACCGGAGATTGCCGGCACGGGAGAAATGCAGGGTCACAATCCAAGATTGCGTAAATGCAATCGCTGCAAGTTGACGACAATGCTGCATTTGCCGTCGATTTCGCGCCGATGCGTGCCGGGACCGCGATGGAACCGGCGTTGCACCTCGGCAACACTCGCCTCGAAAAGCCCGCATTCGCCGATTTGCGCCATTGCGCTGCCACACCGTCCCCCGAACAATCGACCGCTGCGTGCCTTTCAGTGCAAGACTGGTTTCGTCAAGACTGTTTGCATCATGACTGTTCGAACAGATGGTCCGAACAGAACCGTTTGGAGGCAGGGATCATGAACGATCGGCGGTCTCTTCTGGTGGCGGTGTCGTGTCCCTCGGCCGTTCTCGCCGGCTGGCTGGCGTTGTCTCTCTCCGCCTATGCGCCTGCCTTGATCGAGAGCAGCGGCGCCAATGCGGCTGCCGTCTCGCCCGCCAAGGATCTTGGCCGCCTCGATCTCGCCGACGTGCCGCGCGCTGCGACCATCGAGGATGGCCTCGCCTTGACCGCCGACATCGCCGCCGCCGTCGCTGCGGCGCCTGCCCCGGCAGCGACAGCGCAGGCAACGCCCGAGGAGCCCGCCTCCGCCGTCAAGCTCGCTTCGGCCGACCCGGCGCTGATCCTGCCGAAGGAGGCCGCGCCTGCGCCGCAGATTTCGCCTGAACCCAAGTCCACCGTCGGCGAGGCTGCTCCCGTCCCTGCGCAAGAGCCCGTCAAGCTCGCATCCGCCGATCCCACCGAGATCGTGACGACGGACGCACTGTCCCCCGCGGCGATCGCGAGTGGTCCCGTCGTGCCTGCGAGCAACGCGTCGCCGCCTGCCGACACCGTCGCCGTGCTCGACGAATGCTTCGTCATCGACGCCTGCATCGACCGCTACCTCTGGGCGCTCTATCAGCGCACCGCGAAAGAGGACACGATCAAGGTTCAGGAGCGGCGCGCCGTCACCATCAAGCGCAAGGGCAAGACCGTCACGGTGATGCGCAGCTTCACGAAGCTGGTCGATCAGGACTTCGGCTGGAAGGATCCGAAGGCGGCCGAGCGCGCCGGCATGTCGATGATGGACTACGTCATCGGCGGCATGGACAAGAGCTTCAAGCGAAAGCTGTTCCGCACGCTGCTCGCGGCCGAAGCCGCCGGCCTGTCGCCGGGCATCACCAGCGCATTCCGCGACGATTACCGCCAGTCGATCGCGAGCGGCCTGAAGGCCGCCTCCGACCGCTCCTATCACGGCGGCAGCAGCCGTGGCGGCTACGGCCACGGCATGGCGGCCGACATTGTCAGCACTCAGGGCAATAACCGCGCGCAGCGCTGGGTCTCGACCGAGATCCTGTGGAAGTGGGTCGATGCCAACGGCAAGGCGTTCGGCATCGGCCGCCCCTATCTCGACCGCGATCCGCCGCATGTCGGCCCGATCGACGGCCAGGAATACATCTCGAAGCGCGGCACCTCCGATCGCAAGGAAGTTGCCAGCGCCAAGCCGAAGAAGCCGCGGGCTGTCGCCAGCGCCAGGCCCAAGGCGCACGCCGCGCGCGAGCAGAAGAGTCCGGCCAAGCCGCAGAAATCGGCGCAGTCGGCCGCCAAGCGCGCGACCTGAGCCGTCAGGCGTTGCGCCCCGCCGTCGGCAACGGCACGAGCCGCATCTCGGCGGAGCCGGCTTCCTGCGTGCGCACCAGCACAGCAAAGATCGTGTCGACCGCAAGCCGTACCGCCGACTCCATCACTTCGCCTTTGGCCAGCTGCGCCGCGATCAGCCCGGTGAGGAGGTCGCCGGTGCCGTAGGCGCGGATCGGCAGGCGCGGTGTCGCAAAGCGCGACAATCGCCCGTCGGCGCACAGGATCGTCTCCACCTGCCCCGCCGCCGTGTCAGCGAGGGTGCAGCCGGTGGCGACGACGTCGGTGCGTCCCGGCCCTGCCAGCACGGCGCACGCCGCGCTCAGGCCCTTCGCATCAGCGATCGTGACTCCCGAGAGCAGCTCGAGCTCGAACTGGTTCGGCGTCGTGAGGTTCGCCGCCGGCAGCAGCCGGTGCCGGACGACGTCCAAAATGCCGTCCGCGACATAGACGCGGCCGTCGTCGCCGATCACGGGATCGCAGAGATAGACGAGCTTCGCATTCCGCGTGCGCGCCCGCTCGACGAAATCAGCGATCACGACGGCATTGCCGGGCGAGCCGAGATAGCCGGTCACGAGCACGGCCGCCTCGTCGACGAGACCGCGCTCCTCCACGCCCTTCAGCAGATCGGCGACCAGCTCGGTTTCCAGCACCCGCCCGCGCAGGCTTGGATAGCGCGGATGGTTGGACAGCAGCGTCGTCGGCACCGCCGCAACGTTCACGCCCTCCGCCTGCATGGCGTAGGCAGCTGCGCTGTTGCCGACATGGCCGTGGACCACCTGGCTCTGGATGGAGATGACGAGCATGAGAGAGGTCCGTAGAGTCAAACACACAACGTGGCAAGAGTAGCCCGGATGGAGCGCACGCGTAATCCGGGACTCTTCGCGACACAGAACCCCGGATTTCGCATTCGCTCCATCCGGGCTACAGGCCGGTTTCGCGCTTCAGCGTCGTGCAAGCTCACCGAGATAGGCGCAGAACATGTCGGCCAGGCCGTCGGCATGACGCGCGATCTCGGCCTCGCTGCGCGGCGTCTCCGAAAATCGCTTGCCGACCTCGCTGAGTGTCGTCGTGATCAGCTCGCCCGCGAGGGCGCGCGTCGCATCGGATGCTCTCGGCAGCGCCTCCCCCATGAAGGCATCGACGATGCCCTTGCTGGCCGCTCGGGCGTCGTGCGCTTCGGGCGCGTCGCGATAGAGCGGCGCGGCGTCACTGAGGGCCGTGCGGATCGCAGCCTCCTCGCACTCGGAGCGGATGAAGGCATGGACCAGCGCGCGCAACCGCGCCGGTGGCGGCTTGGCCTGATCCGCGAGGATACTGCGCAGCAGCTCGCTCGTATGACGCCACTCGTCGCTCTGGAGACGAAACAGGATCGCAGCCTTGTTTGGAAAATATTGATAGAGCGACCCGACGCTCACCCCGGCCCGCTCCGCCACCCGCGCCGTGGTGAAACGCTGCGCGCCCTCCTTCGCCAGAACCTGAACAGCCGCATCGAGAATGGCCGCTACCAGCTCCGTCGAGCGGGCCTGTTGCGGCTGTTTTCGTGAGGAAATTGAACGGCTTCTACGATCGGCCATGGCTCACCGAGGCAACGCGAATAGGAAATGCGACGAATTAGTCGTATTTCAATCGGCGCGCAAGCACACGCTTCGTCGCCAACTTTGGAGACCTAAAATGACCACCCCGACCATCACAGCGCTTGCACCGCTGCTGGAGCGCCTGTTCGACGAGGCCGAGGCCGCAAGCGGCGCAACCGAAACGGCCGTTGCGGATCTGTCCGACTCAGACCGGGCGCGGATGATGCGGAGCAAGACCGATCATCGCGACCTCTATGGACGCCTGAAGGACGCCCCGCTCGCGGTCTCGCGCGAGACGGGAGCGCTGCTCTACATGCTGGCGCGCAGCTCCCGCGCCTGGTCCATCGTAGAGTTCGGCACGTCGTTCGGCATCTCGACGCTGCACCTCGCCGCAGGCCTACGCGACAACGGCGGCGGGCGGCTCATCACCAGCGAGTTCGAGCCGTCCAAGGCGGCGCGGGCGCGCGCAAACCTCTCGGCCGGCGGCTTGATCGATCTCGTCGAAATCCGCGAAGGCGACGCGCTGAAGACGCTCAGCACCGACCTGCCTGATACGATCGATCTCGTGCTGCTCGACGGTGCCAAGGCGCTCTATCCGGATATCCTTGATCTGCTGGAAGGCCATCTCGGGCCGGGCGCGATCATCGTCGCCGACAATGCCGACGACAGCCCCGACTATCTGGCACGCGTTCGCTCGCCCGGAAGCGGCTACATGTCCACAGCCTTCGCCGACGACGTCGAGCTGTCCGTGCGAATCAGCTAGCGCCGCATCGAAGCATCTCGATGCCGCCGCACGATTCATCGCGCGGCGGCATCGTGTTGCCTCGACCCCAGGTCAACGCGGGTCAACGGGTCCCGTCCGCATGATGTCGCAGGTTCGTCACTGACACATGATATCGGCTCGCGGCAAAAAGCCCGTCCCGCGCGGTCTCTTCCTTACGCCGAGAGGCTCATGACCTCCGCCTTCAATGCCTACGCAGCCCTCGCCCTCGCCATCGTGTTCGAGGTCACAGCGTCGGCGTTGCTGCAGCAGTCCGCTCAGTTCACCCGTCCCTGGCCGACGCTGGCGATGGTGCTGTTCTACGTCGCCTCGTTCTACGCGCTGTCGGTGGCGATCCGGGTCATCCCGTTGAGCATCGCCTATGCGATCTGGGGCGGGGTCGGCATCATCCTGACCGCCACCGTCTCGTTTGTGTTGTTCCGCCAGATACTGGACGCCGCAGCCTTCGTCGGCATCGCACTGATCGTATCCGGGGTCGTGATCATCAACCTGTTCTCGGAGACCACGGTGCGTTGATGCCGGATGGCTCCGGCGCGTGGTTATTGGCTCTGCACCGGCTTGGGCGGACGCGGCGCCTTTGCACCGGGCCTGGCAGCAGCCCGAGGCGTCGGACCGTCGACCGACTCCAGATAGGCGGCGAGTGCCTTGGCCGAGTCGGAGCTGGTCGCGTAGTGGTCCTTCAGGAACCAGGACAGCGTCAAGCTGAAGCGGCCCTTGGCAAGACCGCGTGGGCTGCGGTGGCAGGTCGCGCAGCCCTCAGCGAAGAGCTTCGCGGGCGATTTGCCGGCGTCGAGATTTTGCGCGACGGCGGCCGTCGCCGTCAGCACTGCGGCTGCTAGAATCATCAAGGGCGCGGTCAGCTCGCGCCCCGGTCGAAACAGCCAAGTCAAATGTCGTCCCCCTCGCCCCGTCTTACGATCAAGCTGCGGACAGCTGATCGAGTTCGGGCGGCGTGTAGGCCTTGCCGTCCTGGTCGGTGATGACGACCCGCCAGCCCTCGCTCGCCCACACTTTCGCCTTCGCCACGATGAGCAGCCGGCTCTCGCGGGCAACACTGTACTTCTCGTTGTCGCGTTCTGCGACCATCTTGTAGGCCAATTCGCATCCCCTTGCGTCGCCCTGCACCCGGCCTCCTCGTGGCAGCGGGCTTTGGCGGCAATTCGCCGAGAGCGTGGCAATTTGGTGCCATCCGCAGGCGGTATGGCCGGCCCCGTGCCATCGGCAACGGAGCCGATCCTGCTGCGTCGGATCGGCGCCAAAGTATGATCCGGACCCGAAGGGCCGCGTCAGCGCAAAGTGCGGAGCGGTTTTCCTTCGCGACAAACGCGAACGCGCTTGCGCGAGATCATGCGTCAAGAACAACCTAAAGCGCGATGACGATTTATCGCGCTTTAGTGCACGCGGATAATATGGGGGCGGCCGAGATTGATCAGGCCCTGCACCGCCGAGAGGCGATCGTCGAGGGCTGCAATGGTGAGCAGCAGATTATTGCGGCGCTCGTCGAGCAAACCCATCTCGGCGCCGGTGAGCTTTGTGCTGGCCCGTTCCTTGTGGATCGCTTCGAGGGATTTGCGCAGTCCAGCAATCAGGTTGGCCAGCTGCTTGGCCTCCTTGGTCATCGACCGCTTCGCGACATTTTGCTGACGGCGCGTCTCCGCTTGGCTCTGTCTCATCATCATCCTCCGGTGCCCCGCTGCCCCGAGTGGATGCTTACAGCTTTGGGTACACATATTACGATCGATGAAATCTGCCCGCGAAGAACTTTCTTAAATTGTACGTGCACGGAACTTAAGGCCGGCCGAAGCAGAAAGCCCGGCACGAGGGCCGGGCTTTCCTCAGGCAACGCTAGTGCTTCTCGTGACCCCCGCCCGGGCCACCAGCCGGGCCACCGCCGCCACGTGGCGCAGCATTGATGTGCGGAGCGCCGCCGCCACCGCCGTGCGGCATTGCAGGCGCGGCCGCGCGCGGTGCCGGCATCTGCGCGCGCGCATTCATCGGCGCACCGTGACTCACGTTCGGCTGCGCCACATGCGGCGTCGCGGGCCGGGCGGCCGGCGCGGCCGACACGCGCGGCGCTTCGTGCGCACGCGTCATCGGCTGCATGCGGTCGGCGGCGCGGCTTGCAGCTCGTTCGTGCATCATGCGTGCCTGAGCATCGCGCGGGCCACGGCTCTGCACGGCTGTCCGCTCTTGGGCGATGCGCTCGCTTCGTCCGGCACGCGTCCGGTCAGCCGTCACCGCAGCATCGCGCTTGGCGATGCCAGCGTCGCGCTTGGCGATTGCCGCGTCTCGCGGCGCAATCGACGCATCGTGCCGTGAGCTTGTGGCGTCACGTCCCGAGATCGCGGCGGCACCCTTGCCACGCACGCCTTGGCGTTCCAGCGCGATTGCCGCGTCACGCGTCGCTGCACGCCCGATACGGGCTGCGCCTGGGTCGATCGTCATCCGCGTTGCGAAGTGCTGATGCGAGGTCCAGTAATTATTCCAGTAAGCGTGGCGGTGATACCAGGGACGTCCCGCATAATAGCTCGACCAGTACGAGGTCAGCACGAACGGGACGACAGGCACATCGATCACGTCGACATAGTCGGGGAGATAGACGTAGCGATTGCGGTAGAGATATTCGAGATATTGTGAGGACACCCAGCCGCGATCGTCGGAGAAGCTGACGTCGCACTAGGCATTGCCGCGCAAGCAGCCATGGATGTTGACGCGGGCTCCGCCGGGGATGCGATCGACCAGGGGAAAGCCCGTGCCCGGCCCGGCACGCAGGCCGGTCGAGACGGTGACGATGCCCGGTGCGGCCAGCGTGGCCGTCGGGGCGAGCAACAATGCGGCAACCAAAATGCTTCTTAGTCTCATGGCGTGTTCCTCCTCTGCGAGACGGAACGCGCAGGCGGAATGAGCGTTCCGCCTGTCATCACTGCATCCGCCGAAAGATTGAGAACGCGCCGCGCGCGGAGTTCAATATTCATCCGCCGTTCATCGACACGGCGAGCGTAGCAATTCCAGCGTCAGTTCATCGGCAGCATGAAGGCGTCGAAGTACGAGGTGAGCCCGGCAAAGTCGTCGAGCGGCAGCACGCTCGCGACATACTGGTCGGGCCGCACGACCACGATGCAACCGGCCTTGCGATCGATGCCGCGCATGGCGAAGACGTCCTGACCGTTCTTGAAATCCGGACAGAACATCTTTTCGTAGTCATACAAACCGTAGCGGCCTTTGCTCGGGAGCAACAGCGGCGGCATCGCCTCGACGGCGAGTTCGCGATGATCCTGCTGAAACACCCCGCGCAGATCGATCACGTTGTCGATGTCGGCGCTACTGGGCGTATACCGCCGGATTGGAGATTTCCGGGAGTCAGCGAGGAAATTGCACAGCGCGCGAATGGCCGAGCCGGCGGCCGCAGGATCCTCCACGGGCGAGAACGCGTAGATGCGGAAACGGCCGTCGGCCTGCGCAGCGTGGCCGAGATGCACCGGCTTGGCGTCCGCCAGCCGGATCACCGGCGCGGAATGGAAGCGCTTGCCGACGACGAGGCCTTCCGCGAGATGCTGGTGCGTGGCCGTGCCGGTGAGAACCGATGGACGGTAATGCGTCGCGGTCCCTGCCGTGTAGCGTCCGTGCTGGACGAAATAATCCTGCGTCTTCGCCGCATCGGTACCGCCGGCCTTCGCGGCGGAGGCGAGAATTCCCGCCCATTCGCGGTCGAAATCGATCAGCTCCTTCGCGACCGCCTGGCGCTCCGCCGAATAGGAGTGCAAGAGGCTTGGGGCGCACTGCTTGCGCAGGACGGCGGCGAGCTTCCAGCCGAGATTGAAGGCGTCCTGCATCGAGACGTTCATGCCCTGCCCGGCCTTCGGGCTGTGAGTATGGCAGGCATCGCCGGCGATGAAGATGCGCGGCAGGCGCGTATCGATCTCCGCCTCCGGCACATCGTCGAACTTGTCGGTCAGGCGCTGGCCGATCTCGTAGACCGACCACCAGGCGATTTCCTTCACCTCGAGCGTATGCGGCTTCAGGATCCGCTGCGCTTTCGCGATCACGTCGTCGGCAGCGATGTTGCGATTGGCGACGCGCTCGCCGACATCGAGCTTGGCGAGCTCGACATAGATGCGGACCATATAGCCGCCTTCGCGCGGAATGATCAGCAGGCTGCCGTCCTTGGCCGACTGAATCAGGGATTTGAAACGGATGTCGGGAAAATCCGTCACCGCCAGCACGTCCATCACGCCCCAGGCGTGGTTGGCGGAATCGCCATGCAGCCCGCGTCCGATCGATTTGCGCACCGTGCTGCGTGCGCCGTCGCAGCCGACGACGTAGCGCGCCCTGATCATCTCGATCTTGCCCGCGTTCGCGGCATCGACGCGCTCGAGTCGCACGGTCACGGCATGATCGGTGGCATCAGCGGCCGGATCGACATGGAGATCAAGCACACGCCGGCTGTAATACGGCTCGAGCTTCGCCGGCGATTTGCGCATGACGTCGAGAAAGCAGTCATGGATTCGCGCCTGGTTCAGGATGACGTGCGGAAATTCCGACAGCCCGTCCTCGACGTCCTGCACCCGGCCGCTGCGGGTGATCTTCTCCGGCGTCCGCTCATCCGGCTTCCAGAACGTGGTCTCGTTGACCCAATACGCCTCCTTCAGCACACGTTCGCTGAAGCCATAGGCGTAAAACATCTCCATGGTGCGGCAGGCGATACCATCGGCCTGCCCGACCAGCAGGCGGTCCGGCTTCTGCTCGACGATGCAGGTCTTGATCTCAGGGAATTGCGCAAGCTGGGCGGCGAGCGTCAGGCCGGCGGGCCCGCAGCCGACGATGAGAACATCGACCTCCTCAGGCAAGACGCCTGTTGCGCCCGATACCTGAACGCGCGCGGCGGGATCGGCAATGTCAGGGTCGCCCGGCTGAAATCCATTGAGATGGAATTGCATGAGCACCTCTCCCGCGAGCGTTCTGTTTGATATTGATCAGTATGCTGACTATCAGTATACTTGTCAACGAGCGCGGGCCTAGGAGCCGAACTTAGTGAAAGACAACAACGACATGCCCGGGCATCTGGCGCGCCGCTTCCAGCAGATCGCGGTCGCGGTGTTCCTGGCCGAGGTCGAAGACGCCGGCTTCGATCTCACGCCGGTGCAATACGCTGCGCTTGCGACCATCAAGGCCAATCCGGGGCTGGACCAGGTGACGCTCGCGGGATTGATCGCCTACGATCGCACCACCATCACCGGCGTGATCGATCGTCTCGTCCAGAAGGGCCTCATAGAGCGCCGCCCCTCCAGCCGCGACCGCCGCGCGCGGGAGCTCGAGATCACCGACGAAGGCCGGCGCACGCTGCGCAAGATCACGCCCGCCGTCGAATCTGCGCAGCGCATCATGCTGCGTGGGCTCAGCGCGAAGGAGGGCGAGGAGCTGATGCGGCTGCTGCGCAAAGCCATCGCCGCGGGCAATCAGCTCAGCCGCGCCCCGCTGCGCGATGCGCAGGTCTGATCCCGCACCACGTCCGTATTTGTCGCAGCGCACGAAACCAGGAACTAACCTTCGACTGCTAACGTCGGCCGCATTGGGCGTCTAACGCGCGATTAACCTTGCGGGGCGGAGTTTCGGATGTTCAGGTTCCTCGTTATGGCCGCGGCCATCGCGCTCTCGACCGGTCACGCGCTCGCCAACGGCCATGGCGGCGGCGACGCCCCGCCCCCGCCGAAACCCGAGGCGACGACAGCACCGGCGAAGGTAGTCCTCACCAAGCAGGGTCCCAAGCTCGTCGATCTCAAGGGCATGACGCTCTACTATTACGAGCGCGACACCACCGGAAAGACCTCGAACTGCAACGGCAAGTGCACCGAGAGCTGGGTGCCGCTGGCGGCGACCGCCGACGCCAAGGCCGTCGGCGATTTCACCGTGATCAGCCGCAACGACGGCAGCAAGATGTGGGCGTACCGCTATCGTCCGCTCTACACCTCGCCGGCCGACAAGGCGCCGGGCGATGCCAACGGCAATGCCACGACACTGCAATGGCGCATCGCTCGGCCTGAGTAGCAGCGCATAACAACGCACCAAAACTCGAACTGACCGGTCGCTCGCTCACCCGCGCCAGCGCCCGCCCGTTTCGGCCTGCGCGCTCTGCCCTGGCGGCAGTACCACGACGGTCGAGCCCAGCTTCACCCGGTCGTAGAGATCGATGACGTCCTCGTTGCGCATCCGGATGCAGCCGGACGAGATCGCCTGCCCGATATATTCGGGCTGGTTGGTGCCGTGGATGCGGTAGAGCGTGTCCTTGTTGCCGACATAGAGATAGATGCCCCGCGCGCCCAGCGGATTGGCGGGACCGCCGGGAACGCGCGCCGGATACGGACCGAGCCGCGCCTGAATATCCGCTGTCGGAACCCAGTCCGGCCATTCCGCCAAGCGGCCGACCCGCGCGACGCCGGAGAACGCCATGGCTTCCTCACCGACCGCAACGCCGTAGCGGATCGCCTTGCCCTCGGGCAGCACGTAATAGAGATAGCGCGCATCGGTATCGACCAGGATCGTGCCCGGTTGCTCCTTGCGGTGGTAGTCCACGATATGGCGGAGATATTGCTCAGGCACGTTCGCCTGCGCGTAAGGCGTGTGCGCGAGCAACTGACGGTCGCGCGGCGTCATGCTCGCATTCGTCGATGGCGAAAGTGTCGTCTGCATGCAGCCGCCCAACGGCAGCAAGGTCGCGACGAACAAAACGAGTAGAGATCTTGACACCACCGGCCCCCCGATAGCGGATAGCAGCACTCCCAGCGTCGCCACATGCTGCCCAAATCGTGCTGAAAACAAGGCAGGACGGAACAATTGCGCGTGTTCGACAAACCGGGTTCCATCACCACAAACGGCGGAAGACTGTCGCATCATCTCCACCCCCTCGCCTTGCTTTGGTCAAACCCGGCTGGACTCGTGCGCCATGGAGGCCGACTTGGGGTTCGAGATGGGCTCACCTCAACAGATCGGTGCCGCGCCAATGCGGACGACCTAGACGTCAAACAACTGGGCTTCAAAGGAGCTGCGATGCTCGCGACGCTGAACGCCAAGCAAATCGTCGATGAGATCGTGAAGGACACGATCAAGGACAACGATCCGCACGACGCGCTTCAGATCTCTCCGGAGATCGTGCTGGCCTCACGGCCAGCGAGCGTGTCGCCTGCGCTGGCGCCGGAGATCGCGCCGCGTCCGGAGCCCAAATTTACTCCGGAGGCAAAGTTTACTCCGGAGCCGAAGTTCACTCTGGAGCCGCCGCGCGCGCCCGAGCCCACCATCAACGTCGTCTACGGAAAGGCCGCCGCGGCACCGTCGGTCGACACGGCTGTCCGCGTCACGTCTAGCGATGGTCCTGTCAGGCAGAAGCGATCCGCGATCGGCAAGTGGCTGCGCGGCGCGTTCGCCACGTTCCTGTTTGCAGGCGCCGGCGTGGCCGCCACCATCGCCTGGGAGAAGCACGGCGACACAGCAAAGCAAATGCTCGCCGAATGGACGCCGGTGTTGACGTCGCTGATGCCTTCCATGTCGCTGATGTCTTCGACATCGCAGACGACGCCCGTCGCGGCGGTAGAAGCTGCCCCGCCCGCAGCACCGGCGGCAACCGAACAAGCGGCCGATCAAGCTGCGACGCCGCCTGCGACCCAGCTTGCCGCCGCGCCCGCAACGGCGCAGCCCGACACCGCGCAGTCGTTGCAGTCAATGACGAACGATCTCGCCGCGATGGCGCAGCAGATCGAGCAGCTCAAGGCCAACATCGCCGAGTTGAAGGCAGGACAGGAGCAGATGGCGCGTGAGATGGCGAAGCTGCCTGCGCCAAAGCCCGTGGCGGCTGAGACGAGGCCGGCCGATCCGCGCCCGCGCGCTGCTGCGCTCCCGCCGCAGCCTGCCGCGCCGCCGGTTCACAAGCCCAAGCCGCCTGTCAAACCGGCTGTGACGCGGACCTACATGCCGGCCTACTCGCCCGCGCCGCTCGCGCCTCCGCCGCCATCGCAGGCAACCGCAGCCCCGCCGCCAGCACCGCCCGTTGCGACGACGCAAGCCGTTGCCGATGACGACGGGCCTGTCGTGCGTCCGCCAATGCCGCTGCGCTAGCGCAGCGGCAGGCGACACCACCATGCCACAACATCGCGCACGCTGTCCGAGTCGGCGTGACGCGTTGAGTCCGGGCGATTACGGGAAGCGATGCCTTGGGTCGTCTTCCGTTCAAGAGAAAAGGCCGTCGGGATCTATGCCGCCGGCCTTCTCTTGCAGCTGCCGGTTCCCGGAGCCCGGTTCTGCTGCAATTCCATGCCTTATGATCGCGCAGACATATTTAATAAACTCTTAACGAGCCCGCACGCTGCACATCATTTCTGCGCCATAAGCCCAGAGATTGCGCGGCCTGTTCATTCGGTAGATATCGACTCAGTGGTACTATCCGACATGTGTTGAGACTTGCACTGAAGCTCAGATCGTCACACCGGGGAATTCGGATGCCCTACTACTATTTCGATCTCGTGGTTGGTGAAGAGTTCAAGAACCAGGGTGGAATCATCCTCGAAGACATCGAGGTTGCCTCCGATCGCGCCGATCAATTGGCCTGCGAGCTGTCACAGGTGAAGCCGGAGCTGCAGCAGAAGGGCTGCGCCGTGCGCGTCACCGATCGCGATCACAACGAGCTCTATCGCACGCCGCTCGATCCGGTGCCGGCCTGGCAGCGCTAGAGCGCGATGAAATGAAGCTCGATTGCTGCGACTGAGGTGCGCTCCCTCTCCCGCTTGCGGGAGAGGGTTGGGGAGAGGGTGCTTCCGCAATGGGACAATCTCCAAGAGGAGAAAGCCCTCACCCGGCGCTTCGCGCCGACCTCTCCCGCAAGCAAGCGGGAGAGGTGAAGGAACCGCGGCCATCGATTCAACCTAAAGCCATTCCGCTTTAGGCTAATCCAGCGCCGGCGGCTCGAACCAGTTCGTCAGCGACAATCCGCCGTCGACGACGAACGCTGCGCCGGTGACGTAAGCGGAAAGCTCGTTCGACAGCACCGTGAGCGCCATCGGCACGAGGTCCTTGGCCTCGCCGAGACGCCCGAGCGGAATGTGCCGGGCCAGCGCGGGATCCGCGACAAAGCCACCGGCTGCGATCGCGCCGGGCACCAGCGCGTTGACGCGGATATCATGGCGGCCAAACGTCTTGGCGAGCTCCTTCACCAGCATCCCCAGCCCCGCCTTCGCCGTCGAATAATGCGGCAGGTTGCGCGGGGTGTCCGCATGCAGCGAGGTGAGAAACAAGAACGAGCCTGGCCGCTTCGCCGCGATCAGCCGTTTCGCAAGCTCGCGCGCCAGGTGAAAGCCGGCATCGAGATTGACGGCGTGCATCTCCTGCCAGGTCCTGCGATCGACCGCGAGCGCATGATCGGCCTCCCGCCGCGGCGGTGAGGCGCTGTGGACGAAATGCGTGACCTCGCCCAGCGCGGCATGTGCGGCGGCCAGCAGCTCGTCGCAGGCCTCCAGCCTGGCGAGATCGCCGACCCAAGGCACCGCCAGGCCCGGCTTCTCGCTCGCGCTGATCGCGGCACGCACCCGCTCCGCGCTCACATCCGCGAACATGGTGCGGACGCCCTCGCCGACCAAGCCTAGCGCGATGGCGCGGCCGATGCCGTTGCCCGCGCCGGTGACGAGCGCGGTGTCGCGTGCGGGATCGAACGGCGTGCTGAACAGGCTCATGTTGCGCTCCGAGGCTGGGGAGGCGCCAGGTTAGCCCACCGTCCGGACGGACGACAATCGCGCTCCGGCCCCATTGCCGAGCGGCGCGCCGGACGCTAGCCTCTCAAAAAACGGAGGAGGTTCCAAGGATGCGCACCGGTCTTCTGATGACGGGCCTGTTGCTGCTGGCTGCGCCGGCCCTGGCGGGCGACGCGCCGCCGCGGTCGACCTATGTGACGATGGTCTTGCAGGCCTTCGCCGCCAAGGTCGAGTGCCCCAACACGGACCTCGTCTATCAGGACCTCGTGCAGCGGGCGCAGCAGATGCACCTGCCCGACGGCACCACCGAGAAGGTGCGCAAGGCGATCGCCTGGATGCACACCGGCGGCAAGATGGGCGAGAAGCAGGACGACGATCTGATGGCCGAGGTCGCGGTCGCGACCCAGGCGACCGACATGGACCAGCGCCGCCTCGGCATGCCCGGCTGGTGCGAGGCGCAAAAGACCAATCTCGCCGGCCTGATCCGCAGCAAGGGCGGCTAGCACGCCGGCTTCGCCGCGTTAAGCGCGCCAGGACGGAACCTCTGCTGCGGCCCAAAATCGTCACAATCCTCGAAAGCATGCGGCCTCCTCGAATTCGAACAGGAGGTCCTCATGCGGAGTATCCATTTCGCTTTCGCCGGCGCGATTGCAGCCGCCGCGGTGCTGACTGCGCCCGCACTGGCGAGAAATTCCGACGCCCAGAAGGGCGAGGAAAAATCCACCTCGTCGTCCTGCAGCGCCTATCAGCAGGCGCCGGACGGCACGTGGGAACCGCTCCCCTGCAAGGAGTCGGGCGAGCGCGCGCAGCCCCAGACACACAATCGCAATTCGCAGCAAGGTGCTGACCGCGGGGAGCGTTGAGCGCGTCCGGGCCTGTGAATGTCAGCTCTGATGCGGGCCGCGCATGATCTTCATGGCGTCCACGATGTGACGCCACTCCTTGGCCTCTTCGGCCTCGCCGCGGCCCTCGCAGGCCTGGGCCTGCTCGGCGGCCTTCGCGATCGCAGCAAAACCGTGCTGTTCGAGCATCTGCCGGGCAACGGTATGGACCTGGACCTCGGACATCATGGGCGCTCTCCCGTCTGACCAACCGTGGTGCAACGCTCCCGCGGGTTGTTCACAACGATCGAAGCCCGGAGCGCGTTCCGTCCGATCGATGTGAGCCCAAAGACGACGTGAGCCGAAGACAAAGGCGGCCCGCCATGCCCGGCGGACCGCCTTCTCACCCACCCCAAAAGGGAGCCTTCGGCCGCGTCGCCTACGCGACCGCCACCCTCTTGCGCTCGAAGTCGTTGGGCACCTCGATGTCGACCTCCAGGGTCGAGACCTCGTCGCCGCGCTCGAGCCGGACGATGACCTTGGTCGGGTCCAGCATCACGTGCTTGGACACGACGGCGAGAATTTCCTCACGCAGCACACCGAGCAGATCGGGCTGGCCGCGCATTCCGCGTTCATGGGCAAGCAGGATCTGCAGCCGTTCGCGAGCGACGGGTGCCGAGGCCTTCTTGCCGCGGAGAAGTCGAAGCAGACCCATGCTCATGCAGCCCTCCGTCGCAGCAGACGATCCATCAGACCTCTGCGCTCGGCAGGAACATGCATCGTCACGTTCTCGCCGCAGAGGCGCTTGGCCGCATCTATATAGGCCCGCGCCGGCGCGCCGTCCGCGTTCGACAGAGTCACCGGCGTGCCGACGTTGGAGGCCTTCAACACGTCCTGGCTCTCGGGGATGATGCCGAGCAGGGGCGTGGCAAGGATCTCGAGGATGTCGTCGATGGTCAGCATCTCGCCGCGCGCGGCGCGCGAGGGATCGTAGCGGGTGATGAGAATGTGCTTCTCGACGCGCTCGCCCTTCTCGGCCCGCACCGTCTTGGAGTCGAGCATGCCGATGATGCGGTCGGAATCGCGCACCGAGGAGACTTCCGGATTGGTGACGATCACGGCCTCGTCGGCGAAACGCATCGCCATGGAGGCGCCGCGCTCGATGCCGGCCGGGCTGTCGCAGATCACCCAGTCGAAGCGGCTGCGCAACTCGGCGATGACCTTGCCGACGCCCTCTTCGGTCAGCGCGTCCTTGTCGCGGGTTTGCGAAGCCGGCAGCAGCCAGAGATTCTCCAGCCGTTTGTCGCGGATCAGCGCCTGCGGCAGCTTTGCGACGCCCTGCACCACGTTGATGAGGTCGAACACGACGCGGCGTTCGGCACCCATGACGAGGTCGAGGTTGCGCAGGCCGACGTCGAAATCGACGACGACCACCTTGTCGCCGCGCTGCGCGAGCGCCGCTCCGAGCGCGGCAGTCGTCGTGGTCTTGCCGACCCCGCCCTTGCCTGATGTCACGACCAGTACCTTACTCATCTGAAATGTCTCCTTTGCTGGTCAGTTCAGTGCTGTAATTCGCATGGTATTCCCCTGCAGCCAGGCCTGCGCCGGCTTGCCGCGCAGGGCCTCGTCGATGTCGTCGGCGGTCTGATAAAACCCATCGATTGCAAGCAGTTCGGCTTCGATCTTCTGGCAATAGATGCGCGCGCTCGTGTGTCCGTTCACGCCCGCCATGGCGCGGCCGCGCAGCGCGCCGTAGACGTGGATCGAGCCGCCGGCGACGACCTCGGCGCCGGAGCCGACCGAGCCGAGAATGGTGACGTCGCCTTCGGGGAAGATCACGGTCTGGCCCGACCGCACTGGGGTTTCGAGCAGCAGCGACGTCGGCTTGGTCTCAGCCTTCACTTCGGCCTTCTTCGGCGCGCTCGGCTCGACCACGCAGCTGCGCCCGCCCGACAGGAGTGGCGGCATCACCGGGGTCAGCCTTCCCTCCTCCACGCCCTCGATGCCGAGCACGCGAATGTTGCGGTCCTGAAGGCTGGTGAGCAGATGGCCGATACCGGCCTGGCTGAGGTCGACCGAGGACAGATCGATCACCACGGGCCGGCCGGCGAAGAAGCCCGGCGACCGCGCGATGGTGGCGTCGATCTCATGCAGCCAGTCCTGGACCGGAACCGTCGGCGTGAACACGAAAGCCACATAGGAGCGCCCGCGCAGGCGCACCATTTGACGTTGGACTTTTGCTGCAGCCTCCATAGCGGCCGACTCGTTCCCTGTTATTGAATGGTTAACGATGCGGCGGATATGGTTAACGACGAGTTAATGTCTCCGTGGGGTTACGTGGGGAGATGGGGTGCGCTGGCCTCGCGATCGGTTTGGACAAGCGTTGAACGGGCGCACTCGCCCCGCACACGCCTGTCATCGCCCGGCTTGGCCGGGCGATCCAGTACTCCGAGACAGTCGTGATTCGCGGAAAGGCCGCGGCGTACTGGATGCCCCGGTCAAGCCGGGGCATGACACCGGTGTGTGGGGCGGGCGCTGCGGCGTGCGCCCTACTTCTTCACCTTGCTCGCATCCATCTTGATGCTGGGATCGAGCATCCTGGTCGTGAACGCCGTCGTCACGTCGAACGGCTTCTCCATGCCGAGATAGGTCTGGACTAGCTCGTAGTCCTTCTTCATCCGCTCGCCCTCGATCCAGCCGAGACCCTTGGTGGTCGTGAACTCGTCGGTCATCAGGAACTTGATGCGCTCCCACTGGCGCTCCTGGTTCTCCTTGTCGAGGCCGGAGACCTGGTCGAGCAGCGCCTTCAGGCACGGCGTGACGTCGGCAACGCAGGCCGCAAAGGCCTTCTGCGTGACGCGCACGAAGTCTTCGACGACCTTCGGATTCTTCTGCAAGTAAGCGCCATTGACGATCAGCGAATTGCCGTAAGGGTTGAGCCCGATGTCCTTCCAGTTGACGTAGCCGAGATCGGGCCCGAACTCGATCACCTTCAGGTCGTGCTCGTTGTAGAAGTCGCTGATGATATCGACGGTGTGGCTCTTCAGCGCCGCGATCTTCGCGGTCGGTCCGACATTGACGAAGCCGACGGAGTCGGGCGCAAGCCCTGCCGCCTTGGCGAACGCCGGCCACATCACGCGCGAGGCATCGCCCGGCGGATTGCCGATCTTGTGGCCGGCGAAATCCTTCACCCCGTTCACGCCATAGCTCTTCAGCCAGTAGAAGGTCTGGCCGGTATTGGCATAGACGCTCATCACCGCAACCGTGTCGGCGCCCTTGCTCTTGGCCACCAGCATGGTGGCGAGATCGGCGACGCCGAACGGCGAGCCGCCCGAGCCGACCTTGGCCGCGGAGACGCCGGAGCCCTTGCCAGTCTCGATGGTGAGGTCGATGCCCGCCTTCTCGTACCAGCCCTGCGCCTTGGCGTAATAATACGGCGAGTGGTCGGCTGTCGGCGTCCAGTTCAGGATCAGATTGACCGCCTCTCCCGCATGCGCGGGCACCGCCGACACACCGAGCCCCAAGGCCATTACCAGGGCCGAGCCCGCCGCCTGCAAACGCTTCATCGCATCTCTCCTCGTTGCCGCGACCCGGCTTGTCGCTCTCCCCTTGTGAGGATACCAATGCAACAAGCCTGCCCTTCACTTGTCAACTGTTTGGTTGGAAATGCCTGCAAAACGATCTGGCGACACCGTGCCGCAGCGCCGCGACCCCGTCGCCACCCGCAAGAAGCTGCTGACCGCGGCGCGCCAGGAATTCGCCCGGCACGGCCTTGCGGGCGCCCGCGTCGACGAGATCGCCGAGCGTGCCGGCGTCAACAAGCAGCTCGTCTATCACTATTTCGGCGACAAGGACGCGCTGTACCTCGCCGTGCTCGAATGGGTCTACGAGGACATCCGCGAGCAGGAGCGCAGGCTCAATCTCGAGGGCCTGCCGCCGGAGAAGGCGATCCGCAAGCTGATCGAAGCTTCGTTCGATCATCTGGCTGCAAACCCTGATTTCATCGTGCTTTTGAACGACGAGAACCGCGGCGGCGCGCGCCACGTCCGCGGCTCGACCCGGCTGGAAGCGATGCACTCACCGCTCGTCAAAAGCGTGTCCCACATCCTCAACGAGGGGGTGCGCTCGGGCGTATTCCGCAACGGGATCGATCCCGTCCAGCTCTATATCTCGATTGCGGGCCTCAGCTATTTCTTCTTCTCCAACACGCCGACGCTGTCGGCGATCTTCGGCAAGGATCTGTCGAGCCGCGCCCAGCGGCGCGCCCGGCGCCGGCACGTCGCCGACCTCGTGCTGCAGTCGCTCCGGCCATAATCAACCAACTGGTTGAAACTTCCCTCAAGGACGACTAGGCTTGCGACCCGCGGCAGGGTGGTTGCCAGCAACAGGGAGCAGTCGGTGGCAGGAGACAGCGCACGCAGCTCGCGCAGCTTTGCGATCATCCTGATCGTGCATCTCGCCGTGCTCGTTCTGTGGCAGGTTGCGGTCGACGCCTTCCACGTGCCGAAATTCATCCTGCCCTCGCCGCTCGCGACAATTCAAACACTGGGGACCACAGGCTACGCCTGGGGCGCCAACACGCTGGTGACGGCGATCGAGATCCTCGGCGGCTTCGCACTCGGCGCATTCGTCGGCGTCGCGCTCGCGGTGATCTTCAGCTGGGCGCCGCTGCTGAGCCTCGTGCTGCTACCGCTGTTCGTGACGCTGAACATGATTCCGAAAGTCGCGCTCGGCCCGCTCTTCATCGTCTGGTTCTCCTACGGCATCGTGCCGAACATCCTGATCGCCTTCAGCATCTGCTTCTTCCCGATCCTGCTCACCACCGCGCGCGGCTTGCGCGAGGTCGAGCCTGACCTGCTCGATCTCGTCAAATCGCTGCGCGGCTCGCGCTGGACGCTGTTCCGCAAGATCCAGCTGCCGGGATCGCTGCCTTACGTGTTCTCCGGCATGAAGGTCGGCGCCATCCTCGCGGTCGCCGGCGCCATCGTCGGCGAGTTCATCGCCTCCGAGCGCGGGCTTGGCTACCTCATGATCCAGGTGCAGTCCTCGCTCGATACGCCCGCGATGGTGATGGCGGTCGTGCTGCTGACGCTGCTTGGCGTCGCACTCTACGGCCTGGTGCTCGCCCTCGAACGCATGTTCGTGGTCGGCGACGCAAGACAGACCTGACAACGGCAGAACTAAGGACCAAATCCATGCTGCTCACCCGCCAGACGCTGCCAAAGACCATTCCTGACATCGCTGCGCTCGACGAGCTCTTGTGCCGGCCGACGCAGGCGCTGGTCGACGACCTCACGAAGGTCGAAGGCGATATCATGATCCTCGGCGTCGCCGGCAAGATGGGCCCGACACTGGCGGGGCTCGCGAAAGCCGCCGTGCCGGACCGCCGCATCATCGGCGTCGCGCGCTTCAGCGACCCGAGCGTGAAGGATTGGCTGCAGGCCCGCGGCGTCGAGACCATCAATTGCGACCTGATGGACGAGAAGGCGATTGCGGCGCTGCCGAAGGTACCGAACATCATCTTCATGGCCGGCCGCAAGTTCGGCGCCGAGGGCGATCTGTCGCTGACCTGGGCGATGAACGCCCACGTGCCGGCGCTGGTCGCGCAGGCGTTCCCGTCCTCGCGCATCGTGGCGTTCTCGACCGGCTGCGTCTATCCGTTCGTCCCCGTCGACGGCAAAGGCGCGACCGAGGAGATGGCGCCGAATCCGCCCGGCGAATACGCCCAGTCCTGCGTCGGCCGCGAGCGGATGTTCGAATATTTTTCGCGCAAGTTCGGCACGCCGGGCCGGCTGTTCCGCCTCAATTACGCGATCGACATGCGCTACGGCGTGCTGCACGATATCGCCACCAAGGTGCTGACGGGCACGCCGATCGATGTCAGCCTCGGCCATGTCAATTTCATCTGGCAGGGTGATGCGTCGGCACAAGCGCTGCGCTGCCTCGCCCATTGCACGATGCCGACCTCGCCGATCAATGTCAGCGGCAACGAGATTTTGGCGGTGCGCGATCTCGCCCAGAAGTTTGGCGCAAGGTTCGGCCGCGCGCCGGTGCTGACGGGCAAGGAAGAGCCGACGGCATGGCTGACCGACACGACCAAGGCGGTCGAGCTGTTCGGCCTGCCGGTGGTCGACACCGAGCAGCTGATCGCCTGGACCGCGGATTGGGTCTCTCGGGCCATGCCGAGCCTCGGCAAACCCACCAAATACGAGGTGCGCGATGGACGCTACTGACGGGCCGCCCGTCCTTAAGCTCGACGTCCAGGATGCAATCGCCGGGCTGGCGCTGTCGACGGAAGCGCATTGGAACCAAACCGAAGAGGACTGGCGCATCTTCCTGCGCGACGGCATCGTGTTCGGCATTCGCGACGGCGCGCGACTGGTCGCGACGGCGGCCCTCTTGCCCTATTCCGGCAACAACGCCTGGCTCAGCATGGTGCTGGTATCAGGCACGCACCGCCGCCGCGGCCTTGCAACGCGTCTGGTCGATGCCTGCCTGGAAACGGCGCGCAAGAATGGCCTGACGAGCTGGCTCGATGCGACGCCCGATGGCGCCGCCGTCTACGGGCCGCTCGGGTTCACGCCGACCCTGCAATTGCGCCGGCTGAGGCTGGTGAAATCCGCGCAGGCATCCGCGCCGGTGCCAACAGCCGCAACGCTCGGGGCGCTTTGTGCCCGCGACCGGCGCGCAACCGGTTTCGACCGGACTGCTCTGCTGACCGCCTTCGCGCAGCGCTCCGGGTCACGCATCGTTTCAGCAAACGGATGCATCGCGCTGGTCCGCGACGGCAGAACCGCGCGCCATATCGGCCCGTTATTAGCCGACAATGCCGCGGCAGCTCTGGCCCTGGTTGACGCGATCGTGCGCTCCGAGACCAGCCCGCTCCTGCTCGACGCCGTCGCATCGCAAGCCGTGTTTCTGGAAGGATTGAGTGCATCCGGCTGGACCATCGAGCGGCCATTTCAGCGCATGCGGTTCGGCCCTGCCAACATCGCTGCCGAAGAAACGCCATTCGCCGTCGCCGGCCCAGAATTCGGATAGGACATCATGCACCACAGCCAGATCAACAGCGACGTCCACAGGCTGATCGCCGAGGGCACCGTGCTGCCGGCACATCCCCTCGCACTCACTGCCGACCGCCAGCTCGACAAGACGCACCAGTGCGCGCTGACGCGCTATTACATCGACGCCGGCGCGGGCGGCCTCGCCGTCGGCGTGCATACGACGCAGTTCGCGATCCGCGACGTCGGCCTCTATCGTCCCGTGCTCGAGCTCGCCGCCGAGACCGCCGCGAACTGGACCAAGCGGCCGCTGGCGCTGGTCGCGGGCCTTGCCGGGCCAACCAGCCAGGCAACCACTGAAGCCCGTACCGCCCTCGACATCGGCTACCACGCCGGCCTGCTCAGCCTCGCCGCGATGAAGAGCGCCTCCGAGGACGAGATCATCGCGCATTGCACGGCGGTGGCCGCCGAGATTCCGCTGGTCGGCTTCTATCTCCAGCCGGCCGTCGGCGGCGTCATCCTGTCGAGCCGCTTCTGGCAGCGCTTCGCCGCGATCGACAATGTCATCGCGATCAAGATCGCGCCGTTCAACCGCTATCGTACGCTTGACGTGCTCCGCGGCGTCGCAGCCGCCGGCGCGCTCGACCGCGTCGCGCTCTACACCGGCAATGACGATCACATCCTGCTCGATCTGATGCTGCCATTCGATCTCCGCGACAACGGCGTCACCACGCGGACCTATTTCAAAGGTGGCCTGCTCGGCCACTGGTCGGTCTGGACCGCAAGCGCCATCAAGCAGTTCGAGCGCTGCAAGGCAGCGCGGCACAAGGACAGCGTCCCCGCCGACCTGCTCGCGCTCGATGCCCGTGTCACCGATTGCAACAGCGCCTTCTTCGATGTCGCCAACAATTTTCACGGCTGCATTGCCGGCTGCCACGAGGTCTTGCGGCGCCAGGGCCTGATGAGGGGCCTGTGGTGTCTCGATCCGAACGAAGGTCTCAGCCCCGGCCAGAAAGAAGAGATCGACCGCGTCACGCGCGAGCACGCCGACCTCAGCGACGATGCCTTCATCGCCGCGAACTTGAACAAATGGCTGGCATGAGCTCAGACCCGTTCATCAGCCTGCAGGGCGTCCGCAAGGTCTATCGCTCTGGCGGCACCGAGTTCCTGGCGGTGTCCGACGTCACCATGGACGTGGCTGAAGGTGAGCTCGTCTCGTTGGTCGGCCCGTCCGGCTGCGGCAAGACCACGGTGATGAAGATCCTGGCCGGCCTGCATGGCGCCGATGGCGGCACCGTCAGGATAGGCAATGCCAAGAGCCCGTTTGATCCGACCCGCGACATCGGCATGGTGTTCCAGCAGGCGCTGCTGCTGAAATGGCGGACCATCCTGGACAACGTGCTGCTGCCGGCCGAGATCGTCGGTCTGCCGATGAAGGCCGCGCGCGAGCGGGCGCGCGACCTGCTCAACCTCGTCGGGCTCGCCGGCTCCGAGCAGAAATATCCGCAGCAGCTGTCCGGCGGCATGCAGCAGCGCACCGCGATCGCGCGCGCCTTCATTCACGATCCAAAACTGATCCTGATGGATGAGCCGTTCGGCGCGCTGGATGCGCTGACGCGCGAGCAGATGAATCTGGAGATGCTGCGGATCTGGCGCGAGAGCGGCAAGACCATCATCTTCGTCACGCATTCGATCCAGGAAGCCGTCTTCCTGTCCTCGCATTGCGCCGTGCTGACCGCGGGGCCTGCGAAGATGGCCGACTATTTCGCGATCGACCTGCCCTTTCCGCGCGACCTGCCGCTGAAGACGACCGACGCGTTTGGAGCGTATGCACGAAGGATCTATGCGAAGCTAGGACTGGGCGCGGCGTAGACGATAGTCTGTAGCCCGGATGGAGCGCAGCGCATCCGGGAATGCTCATCGTGACACACGAACCCGGATTACGCTTGCGCTCCATCCGGGCTACGAAAGCAGGGCGCGGCGTAAACACCGCGCTCTATTCTTCCGCTCAGGTCTTGGTGCGCATCTTGCTGAGCAGATAGTTGTCGTAATAATTCTCCGCGATCTGCGTATAGAACAGGAGCTCCTTCATATACGCGTCGTGGCTCTCCTTGGTCCGCTTGAACAGGTCGCTCTTGGCGGCGAGCTCGTTCAGATGGTCCTGGGTCGCGTTGTAGCAGGCCTCCAGCACCGGTTGCGGGAACGCCTTCAGCTCCGCGCCGTTCGCGATCAGGCGCTTGAGCGCCGCCGGATTCACGCTGTCGTATTTTTCGAGCATCCAGGCGCCGGCCGCCGAGCCCGCCTGGTTGACGATCGCCTGATATTGCTTCGGCAGCGAAGCCCATTTCTCGTCGTTGACGATCATGTGCAGCATGGCGCCGCCTTCCCACCAGCCGGGGAAATAGTAGTACTTGGCGACCTTCTGGAAACCGAGCTTCTCGTCGTCATAGGGACCGACGAACTCGGCCGCATCGATCGTGCCCTTCTCGAGGGCCGGATAAACGTCACCTCCCGCGATCTGCTGCGGAACGACGCCGAGCCTTGCCAGCACGTGGCCGCCCATGCCTGCAATGCGGAATTTGAGACCTTTGAGGTCGTCGACGGTCTTGATCTCCTTGCGAAACCAGCCGCCCATCTGGGTGCCGGAATTGCCGCAGAGGATGGCATGCGCCTTGAAAGGCTTGAGCGCCTCATTGGTGAGATCAGCGCCGCCGCCGAAATGCCACCAGGATTCCTGATGGCGATGGTTCATGCCGAACGGTGCACCGGTGGCATAGGCCAGCGCCGGCTCCTTGCCGATGTAGAAATAAAGCGGCGTCTGGGCCATCTCCACCGAGGCGGTGCTGACGGCATCGAGCGCCTGAAGACCGGGAACGATCTCGCCGGCCGCAAAGGTCTGGATCTGGAATTTGTTGTCGGTGGCCTCAGCGACGTATTTCGCAAACGTCTGCGCCGTGCCGTAGATGGTGTCGAGCGATTTCGGGAAGCTCGAGGTCAGGCGCCATTTGATCTCGGGCGCGCTCTGCGCGATCGCAGGTGCAGCAACCAGCGCGGCAGCGCCGGCGACTGCGCCGCCCCTAAGGAATGTACGGCGTTTCATGATGGGTCTCTCCCTTGAAGTCGGCATCGAACGGATGGCCTTCGCCACGGTCTTGGCGAACCGTTTGCCCGTTCCTGGACCGGAGTTCAAGCTGCGACGGAAGAGACGGTGCCGGCGAGGCGGCGATGGCTCAGACCTCCTGAGGGAGAACCGACAGCACTCTCATGTCGCCGCCGCTTCCTCGTACAGTCCGGCGATGAAGTCGCTGAACGTCGGTGCAAGCGGCAGGACATAGCCCCATTTGTCGGACATCGCCTGCGCCAGCGTCCAGGGCTTCTCGTACTCGGCCATCTCGTGGTCCATGAACCAGATCCTGCCGAAATGGGCCTTGTCGATCGTCATGCAGATCGGATTGCCGCCGTGGTCGCTCATGATCCACAACAGCTCATCGACAGTCGGCCATTGCGGCGTCTGGCGGGTCTGGACTAGCGAGCACTCGTCGCGCCGCAATCCCAGCACCTCTTGCACCGCACCCGCCCAGTCTCCTTGCGGCCAGTTGAACTCGGCCGCCCCCTGCTGATAGCCGCCGGCGCAGGCCAGCAGGAAGCGGCGATAGTCGTCCGGCAATCGGCAGCCGATGGAGGTCTCGAAGGCCGCGAGCGCCGCCTCTGTCGGCTGCTCCGCGCCGGCGCAATCGATGCCTGCGATGAATTTTGCCAATTCCATTAGACCCTCTCCCTGGCGCGGAAGCGCGCATGGCTTCGTCGCACCCGCCTTGCAGCGGGTTCGAACGCGAGGATCAGGACGACAGAAGCGTTGCTCTCAGAGCAATTTCGCGCTGACGAACAGCGCGCGCACAGCGTTGGTCGCCTGCACCGCCAGCATGGCGTTACCGGCGGCGCCTTCCAGGGCCGCGATGGCGTCCTCGTGCAGGGAGCGGAATTCCATCCACTCGACCGACTTGAAGTTGGTGAGGAATTGATAGGCCTGACCGACGGTCGCGATCGCCAACGTGTCACCGTTCAGCTTGATCTTGAATGTCGTGCGCAGCGGAGTTTCGGAACTTGATGGATCACTCATGGGCTGCTTCTGGAGGAGGACGACTTAACGAAGGGGAAACGGCAGCACCCCCGCCGTCATAGGCGGATATCAGGAATCGGTGCTCGCGCGCTGCGAAGCGGTCGCCGATCCGCGCAGGCTCGGCACCACGACCAGACGGTTGAACTCGCCGTTGTCGTAGGCCTTGAGGAAGCGATCATAGTCCTTGATCGAGACACAGCCGTTGGAGTCGCCACGCGGCCCGAGCATGTAGTTGTGGGTGAGCAGACCGACGCGGCCGAGCGCGCTGGTTCCCTCGGTCGGCGTCATGCGCAGTGCCCGGACGCCGTGGAATAGCTTTTCGCGCGGCTTGAGGTCGTAGGTCGCCGGCGGCGTCGCGCCGACCATGCGCTGGTCGACATGGTCGGGGTCGTCCATCAGCGCGCCCATGCCGGAATGGGCTTCCAGCGCCACGCCGCTCGGCAAGTACACCGCCTTGGCCGAGATGTCATAAACCGCCGTCCGCGAATCGTAGCCGAGGGCGGCAAGATCCGGCGCCTTGCCGAACAGCCCGTCGCTCGGAGTCAACGAGGCCAGCTTGATCTTGTCGGTGAATTTTTCGAAGAAGTTGCGGTTATCGACCCTGGGGTTGGTCTCCGCATAGGCTTGGCTGGAGGCGATCTGGGCGGAGAAGTCCGCCTGGACCGGACGCGAGCGCGGCATCGGAACGACATCGGCGTGCTGTTGCGAGGGCCTCGCCTCCTCGACCGCGGAGGAGTGGTCGTCCTCGGTCAGGATCGAGCGCCAGTCGTCGCCCTGGAGCCTCTGGGCGAGCATCGCCTTGGCGTCCCGCAGCTTGAGCTGGACCGCATTCACGGCGGAGCGCTCCAGCGCCCGGAGCCCGAGCTCGCGGGGCGACGGGCTGCCGGAGGCCGACGCGAAACGGTCCTCGAACGAAGGGGCATTCGCCGGCGGCAAGGCGGCGGAGACCAGCGGAGTCGAGTCGCCCATATCCGCGACCCACGCGGCGGTGCCAAGCGCCAGCGCGATCGCTGCCAGAGACAGCATGATCGTCTCGGTGCGCCCGACACGGCGGCGCGACAACAGCCTCTCGGCATGTGCTGCGTCGGAAACCATCAGATCCCCAAATCGACCCCCGGGGGTACCACCCCCACCCGGAGACTCTATACCAGCTACCACATTGGGAGCCAAAAGTTAGGCATAATCGCGGCCGGCAAGCCCCCTAGGTATCCAATGACCGATCCTTTCGATCTCTACCGCTTTGTCCGGGCCCAGGACCCGGTCTATCGCGACGTCCAGGGCGAGCTGGCCCGGGGCCGGAAGCAGACTCACTGGATGTGGTTCATCTTCCCGCAGGTCGCAGGCCTCGGCTTCAGCGCCATGTCGCAGCGCTACGCGATCGGCTCCCGCGCGGAGGCCGAGGCCTACCTCGCCCACCCCGTCCTCGGGGTGCGCCTGATCGAATGCACGCGACTCGTGCTCGCGATCGAGGGCCGGACCATCAATGCAATCCTCGGCGCGCCGGATGACGCGAAATTCCGCTCGTCGATGATGCTGTTCGGCGCGGTGTCCGGCGAGCCCGTCTTCGATCAGGCGATCGCCCGATATTTCGCAGGCGAGCGCGACGGCGCCACGCTGGAGATCCTGGCGAAGCTCGACCGCACATCCGGCTGAGGTGACGGGATCGGCAGCGTAAACCCGCGATTAACAAGGACAACCTATCGTCCGGGCAAAATAATTCTCCGCCATTTGCCGGGCAGATCATGAAAATCGGTACGCTCCTGACCAGCGCCATCGTCTCGCTCTCGACGGTGGGCGGCGGCCTCGCCGTTTACGTCGCGGTGACGAAGTACCAGACGATGGAGCGCATCTCCGAGGCGCAAGGCCGGCTCGCGATCGTCCGCGCCGTCAGCGACATCCCGCGCTATCTCAATCCCGAACGCGGCTTTTCCACCAACATCCTCTACGGGCCTGCGACCATCGATCCCGCGCTGCTTGCCGAGCAGGAGAAGCTGCGCAAGCAGACCGACGGCGCCCGCGACAAGATGAACGCGCTGCGCAAGGAGCTGCCCGGCCCGTTCGACGACGGCACCACCATCGGCAGCAACATCGACGGCATCGATGCGAAGTTCACGGCGCTGCGCGAGGCGATCGACAAGGCGCTCGCCGGTCCGGCGGAGGCGCGCAAGGACGCCGCCAAGAAGATCGTCGCCGACAACGCCGTGCTCAACGGCGGCGTGACCGCGCTGCTCAACGAGCAGGTCCGCCGCATGGCGATCCTGAACGGTGACGCCTACCGGCAGGCCAGCTACGCCAACACCGCCATGACTCTGCGCGACGTCGGCGGCTTCAACTCCAGCCTGCACAAGAATCTCGTCGGCGGCAAGAAGCCGGCGACCGACACCGAGAAGGCCGACATCGGCCGCTCGCAGGGCCGCAACGATCAGCTCGTCATGGCGCTGCTGGAATTGCGTGGCAATCCGGCGACGCCGGCCAATGTCGCCGCAGCGCTGGAGAAGTTCAATTCGGTCTATGTCGAGGAGTTCGGCCGCGAGCTCAAGCTGGTGAAGGACGGCGCTGTCAGCGGCAAGTACGAGCACGACATGGACACTTATTACGCCGCCACGCAACGCGGCCTCGGCACCATCATCGAGGTCCGCGACGCCTTCTACGACAACGCCGAGCAGATCCTCGCCGGGGCTTCCTCGGCCGCACGCACCAGCTTCACGATCGCACTCGCCGGCCTTCTCGCCGTGCTGATCGCGAGCGTCGGCCTCATCGTGATGGTTCGCCGCCGCGTCTGCGCGCCGATCGTGACCCTGACGACGCGGATGTCACGGCTCGCCGATGGCGAGGTCGCGGAAAGCATTCCCGGCGCCGAGCGTTCCGACGAGATCGGGGCGATGGCCGCTGCGGTTCAGGTGTTCAAGGACAACATGATCCGGGCCGACCGGCTCGCCGCCGAGAAGCAGACCGAGAACGACGGCAAGATGCGCCGCGCACAAGCGCTCGACGATCTGACCCGCGCCTTCGAGGCCAAGGTCACCGAGCTGGTCGGCGGCCTGTCCCGGGCCTCCGCGACCATGGAAAGCACAGCGCAGTCGATGACCTCGACGGCGGCGCAGACCAACAGCCAGGCCGCCGTGGTCGCCGCCGCCTCCGAGCAGACCTCGACCAACGTGCAGACCGTCGCCAGCGCCACCGAAGAGCTGACCTCCTCGATCGCGGAGATCGGCCGTCAGGTCGCCCAAAGCACCGAGATCGCGGCCCGCGCCGTCGATAACGCCCGCCGCACCGGCGATACCGCTCGTGCCCTCGCCGAGGGCGCGCAGAAGATCGGCGACGTCGTGACGCTGATCCAGAGCATCGCCGAGCAGACCAACCTGCTCGCGCTGAACGCGACCATCGAGGCCGCCCGTGCCGGCGATGCCGGCCGCGGCTTTGCCGTGGTCGCCTCCGAAGTGAAGTCGCTGGCCGGCCAGACCGCCAATGCCACCACCGAGATCTCCGAGCAGATCACGGCGATCCAGACCGCAAGCGACGAGACCGTGGCCGCGATCCGCAACGTCGCCGACGTCATCGCCGAGATCGACCAGATCGGCACCGCGATCGCCGCGGCGATCGAGGAGCAGGGCTCGGCCACCAAGGAGATCGCGCGCAGCGTCCAGGAGGCCGCCCGCGGCACCCAGGAGGTCAACAGCAACATCTCCGGCGTGCAGCGCGCCGCCGACGACACGGGAGCCGCCGCGACAGAGGTGCTGGGCGCCGCCGAGCAGCTCTCGACGCAGTCGCGCGATCTCGCCGGACAGTTCGACCGCTTCCTCGGCGAGGTCAGGGCGGCGTAAGAGCACGGATTCGTAGCCCGGATGGAGCGCAAGCGTAATCCGGGACGGTGCCGTTGACGCACGAGATCCCGGATTGCGCTGTGCGCTCCATCCGGGCTACGGCAGCGTCTTCGCGGCGAAGGACATCAATACGGCGGCGCCTTGCGCGCCCGCTGTGCTTTCGCCGCCTCGATCCACCACAGCAAATCGTCGGCAAAGCGCGGGAACGCGCGCTCCAGCGCCTTGCCTCCGTCGCCGATCGGCTCGCCGTCGGCCGACAATGTCTGCGCGATCGGGCCGACACCGACGGTGCTCGACACCACCACCATGCCCATCTCCGACAGCGTGCCGTGCCAAGCGGTCGCGGCACGCGCGCCGGACAGACGGCCGGCCGAATAGCTCGCGATCGCGGCCGGCCGCCAGAACCACTCTTCGAGGAAATGGTCCGTGAGGTTCTTCAGGCCGGGCTGGATGCCCCAATTGTACTCGCCGGTGACGAAGACGAATCCGTCGGCGTCGCGGATCTGCCCGGCCAGCTTCTCCAGCTCAGCGGGCGCCGAGCCCTTGGGATATTCCTTGTACATGCGGTCGAGCATCGGCAGCCCGATCGCCTTGGCGTCGATGAATTCGGCCTCCTCGCCGCGGCCGCGCAGCCGATTGATGACGAAATTCGCAAGGCGAATGCCCATGCGGTCGGAACGGTAGGAACCGTAGAGGACGAGAATGCGATTGCTCATGGCAGGACGGTAACACGAAACCGGCGTCAGGCCCTACTCGATTTGTCGCACTATCGTCCGCGACCGCGGGCCAGCGTTTGCGACGGCATCTCGCCGAACTGGTCGCGGTAGCTCCTGGAGAAATCGCTGAGATGCCAGAAGCCAAACGCCAGCGCGACCGCCTTGACGCTATCGGCCCCGGCAAGAAGCCGCCGGCGCACCAGCCACAGCCGGCGCAGACGCAAATAGCGGTGCAGGCTCATGCCGCGATAGCGGCGGACGACGTCGTGCATGGTGCGCACGGACAGGCCAAGCTTGCGCGCAATCTCATCGCTGTAAATCGGCTGCGACAAGTCGTCGGAGAGCAGCGCGCGAATATCCTGGAATATCCTGAAATTCCGTCCGTCGTTGGGGCCCAGGGTCCAGCGGGCCGAAACGACGCTTTCGAAGGCTTCGTCGACGGCTCCGAGCAGGGACTCCTTCATCGCCGCGCCCTTCAATAGGAGCTCCGGTGCCTCGACAGCGCCGGACGCCTCGGCCAGCACCTGGCGAACCACGCTGCGCAGCCGGTGCAAGCCGGCCGCGGAGATTTCAAAAATCTTGAAGCTCGAGAGCGTGTGCGGCCAGCCACGCCCCCTCACCTCCGGCCTGAAAACCACTGAGGCGATTTGCCTCTGCACCTCCTCAATGGTGGTGTAGGCCGCGCCGCCGCTGCCAATGACCACGACCGGTCGCGCACGTTGCGAGCCGTTGAAGCGAATGGGTGCGTTGAGGTCGTCCATCGTGAAGCCGATCGCCGTGCAATTCTCCACGAGCTGTGCGTCAACCACCCGCGGAAACGCGCGCGTCAAATTCACGTCGCAGCCGGGCAACGACAGGATTGTCTGCTCAGCCGAAATCTTCCGTACAAGAGGCGTGAATTCGAAATTCAGCCCGCGTATGGCGTTTCGAAATTCGTCGGCATCCGAAAAGCGAAATGTCTTGAGTGCCACCCTCGACACATCATCAATGCTGTTCATGGCAATAAGAAACGCAGCGTCGTGTTTGACGTGCATCCGGCTGCGTGCCGCTTCCCCCCTTCGGTTTTGCATTGCACCGCACAATCAAACTGTCCTGGTCAATTGAAGTTACCTCCAATTGAAAAAACAGGCCGGGAGGCATGTCTTGCCAAATTTCGATAGCATTTCCCGAAATTCGGCGGTGCATAATACCCCGGCATTTAATTCTCAAAATTAAAAATTAACGGATTTAAGGCGCAATAACGAACGTTGTACAGTCAAATTTTTTCAATTCAGGCTCCTGCCATGATGGCAAATTCGCCTGCTGATATTCTGGTTGAGTTGGAAGACGCAGTCGCAACGTGTCCGCTGAACCGCTGCACTCGCATCCTCTCCGGCATCTTGCAGTTGCTCACCGATAGCCGCGACCGGCCTCAGGAATTGCTCGCCAATGTGGCCGACGGCGTTCTGCTGCGATTGACGGAGCGGGTTGAGGCCAGTGCGCTGATCGATCTCAGCGCGGCGCTCGCGGAGCTCAAAGCGGCTCCGCCGAAGACCGTACGACGTCTCGCCTCGCACCACGATCCGGAGGTCGCGTGCCCGGTCTTGCTCAGATCGCAGTCGCTGTCCGCGGCCGATCTCAAGTCGATCGTGGCCGCGAGCGGCGAACGGCAGCAATGTGCGATCGCCGGCCGCGCGCCTATCGATCCCCTGGTGATCGAGACGCTGATCAACGGCGGCACCCGCAGCGCTTGCATTGCGCTGATCGGCAATACCAAGGCACGATTCTCTGATGCCGCTTACGTTGCGCTCGTTGAGAGGTGCCTGACGGATGATGAACTCACGAAGGCGCTGGCGCTCAGGCCGGACACGCCCGACGCAGTCATGCGGGAATTGCTGCCGGCTTCAGCAGCTGCGAAAGCCTGCATAGCGCCGAAAGCCGCCGTTTCGCTTCAAGCCGCAACAGCCGTGCCAACCGCCCCCAAGCTGCCCTGCACGGCTGCCTATGCAAGCGCGCGGCCGGAGATCGTCGCGCTCAACCGCATCGGCAAGCTCAACGATTCCACGGTGAACCGCTTCGCCATCCGCGGCGAGACCGCCAACCTCGTTACGGCGCTATCGGTGCTTTCGGGGGCTCCCATCGAGATCATCGAGCATGTCATGACCGACGACGATTGCGAGGGTCTGGTCATGGCCTGCCGTGCCTCGCGGCTGAACTGGCAGACCACGTTTGCCATCCTGAGCAACCGCTGCGGCACAAGGCTTTCCTTCGCCGAGCGCGAACGCGCGCAGCACATTTTCGAGACGCTGCTTCTGTCGACCAGCCAGTGGACGGTGCGTTGGGGGGAAATTGCCGCAAACGCCAAGGAGAGCAGTCGGGGAAATCGCGGCGTAAAGAGGGGGATTAGCCGATGAAAATCAACGGTCGCAAAGCCGTTCGCGTGAAAATGGACCACAGGCGGCCGATCAATCTCATGGGTTCGGACGGCACCTGGCGACGCAGCTGCTTACTGCTGGACGTGTCGCAAAGCGGCGCCAAGATCGAGGTCGAGGGCACGCTCGACGTGCTCCGGGCCAAGGAGTTCTTCATGCTGCTGTCGTCGACCGGTCTCGCCTACCGGCGCTGCGAACTGATCTGGATCGACGGCACCACGGCTGGCATCCATTTCATTACCATTGGCGGCAAGAAGAAGCCGGCAGGCGCACCAGCGCCTGCGCAGAACCCGGTTCAGAGCAAGTAGATTCGAACAATCCACCCACTGTTTTGAGTCAGACCGTGCAGCACGTGCGAACCAGATCCGGCCTCCTCAATGGTGACGGCGGCATCCGAGAGACAGGGACCGTTCGTCCCTTCCTGCACGTGCTGGCCGACACGTCCGACAAGCTCTCAGGCGTCTGCTCGATCCTCGAGGAGAAATTCACTGTTGCAGGCGAGCGACTAGATGCCGATTCCAGGCTGTCGCAGACGCCGGCCATCATCGTCATCCGCGCGGAGCTGCGCGACCTCGACAATATCGCCGCCATCAAGAAGCGGGCCGGCAAGCTGGCGAAGGCCAGGAAGCGCATCTTCCTGCTCGAGCACACCTCCCACGTCTGCATTTCGCAAGCCTACGCGCTCGGGGCGACGCTGGTCCTTCCCAGCACGGTCGGCCGGACCAGACTGCTGGCGGCACTGACCGATCCGGCCGACGAATCGTCCGCTGCGTCAGGCGACGCACCGCAACCGGACAACGCCGTCGAGGCGGCGGCGACCGCTGTCGCATCGATGTTCACGGCTGTGACGCTGGGCCAACCGCTTGACGTAAACGGCACCAAGGAAGCCGGTCGCCAGATCGCCGATCGCATCGGCCAGCATGGCCTGACGGAGTGGCTCATGACGGTACGGCGCCATCACGAAGGAACCTATCAGCATTGCCTGCTCGTGACCGGCATTACCATCGACTTCGGACTGAGCCTCGGCGTCGGCAGGGCCGACCTGGAACGTCTCTACTCGGCTGCCATGTTCCATGATATCGGCAAGGCGCGGATTCCGCTCCCCATCCTCGACAAGCCGGGCCGTCTTGATGCCGCGGAACGCACGCTGATCGAAACGCATCCCGCCGCCGGCTACGAGTTTCTCAAGGACCATGACGGGATCTCGCCGGAGATACTGGACGCCGTTCGCCATCATCACGAGTACCTCGACGGGAGCGGCTATCCCGATGCGCTCTGCGGCGATAGCATTGGCGACATCGTACGGATTCTAACGATCTCGGACATTTTCGCGGCGCTGATCGAGCACCGGCACTACAAGCCGACCATGCCGCGCGCGGAGGCCTACAACGTTCTGTGCGGGATGACCGGAAAGCTGGAAAAGGCGCTGGTCCACTCGTTCAAGCAGGTCGCGCTCACGCGGTGAGCGCGGCAGACCGGTCTCGAACGCGGCCTAATGCGTCGCACGATAGCTGGCGCGGCGCGGGATCGACCGGCAGGCCAGCCCCTCGGCCAGCAGCTTCATGTCCTCGTGCCGGCCGCTGCGAATCAGCCGGCCGAACTCGTCAGAGGTGAAAGGAAGACTTGGATCATCATCGATCTTGTGCCGCAGTCGCGGACCGAAGAACCGCCGAACCAGGCTAGCCAGCCGCCGCATGTTAATTCCCTCGCGCCAGCAACAAACCTCTCAGTCCGCATATTGTTCCTCCCGCATCTTCGAGATTGCAAGAGGCCGCTCGCGACACCGCACCAAAAATTTCCGCCAGAGAATAATCTCCTCTTCCACGTGCTAATCGGCAAAACCCACGTAACGCACGAACTCGTCGTTGTGCTCGCGGTCCGAGCGAATCGCGTTCGCGGCAAAGCTGTCGTCGGGATAGCCCATCGCGACGCAGGTCATGATGACCTCGTCCTCCGGAATCTTGGCGACCTCGCGCACGATGTCGGAGCGCACGATGCCCTACCCGTTGCTGACAGAGCCGAGACCGCGGTCCCACGCCGCGAGCACGATGCCACCTCTTGAACCTCCCCGCCCGTTCATCCGCCTGCATCGCGATGCGACGCCGGTTGCCGATGCGGCGCGCAAAACCTATGCTAACGGCCAAGCAAGACCAAGAACCCTGTGAGGAAACCCCATGGCCGCACCGCTCGATCCCGTCATCGCCCAGATCATTCCGCTCATGCCGATGCGCGATCCCGCGGTCATGACGCCACAGAGCGCCCGCGATTCCTTGCGCGCACTGGCTGCCTCGCGCGCCGCCATCCCGCCCCCGCCTGTCGACAGCGTGCAGGATATCAAGGTGCAAGGCGGCGCCGGCCCGCTCGACGCACGCGTCTACCGCGCCGGTCCCACGCCGGCACCGACGGTGGTGTTCTTCCATGGCGGCGGCTGGGTTGCGGGCGATCTCGAAACCCACGACCGGCAGGCGCGCAACCTCGCGATCGAGACCGGCGCGGTCGTCGTCTCCGTCGACTATCGTCGCCCGCCCGAGACGCGCTTTCCCGGCGCCTTCGAGGACGCCTTCGGCGCGGTGCGCGACATCCTCGACCGCGTCGCGGAATTTGGCGGCGATGCAAAGCGCGTGGGTGTCGCCGGCGACAGCGCCGGCGGCAATCTCGCAGCGACCGCCGCGATCGCCTGCCGCGATGCCGGCATCAAGCTCGCGGCGCAATTGCTGGTCTATCCCGTCACCGACGTGCTCGGCGCTTACGCCGACGCGCGCGAAAACGCGCGCTATCCCTCGCGCGCGGAGAATGCCGAGGGCTACTTCCTCACGCGCGCGACGATGGAATGGTTCTGCGGCCACTATCTCGCCGATCCCGGCCATGCTTCGGACTGGCGCGTCTCGCCGCTGCGGGCCGCCTCACTAACAGGCGTTGCGCCGGCGATCGTGACCACCGCCTGGTTCGATCCCTTGCGCGACGAGGGCGCCGCCTATGCGCGGGCGCTGGAGGCGGCCGGCGTCCGGGTCAAGCACCATGAGGGCCCCGGCCTGATCCATGGCTATTTCGGCATGGGCGACGCCTCGGACGTCGCGCGCGCCGAAGCGCAGCGCGCGCGGGCCGACTTCAAGGCGTTGCTCGGGCGGGGTGTATAGCCCCTAGCTGCTCCGCGCCCGGTGCGCGTCGGTGTGCCCCCAGGTTTCGTCCCAATCCTGACCCGAGGCGTCGACCACGCGGCCATCGGCTTCGAAGAACTTGTTCGGCACCTGGAAGATCGCCAGGATCAAGGCTCCGTCCGGACACCAGGCGGCATGCCGGCTGCCCGCCTCGCGCCAGATGAATTCGCCGGCCTTGCAGGCAATGCCCTTGGCCGGGCCCTCCTTGTCGACGAGCGCGCCTTCAATGACGTAGCTCTGCTCGATGCCGACATGCTCGTGATCGGGCAGCACCGAGCCCGGCGCAAAGCGCATCAGGGCGGTCATTAGACCGCTGCCCCGATCGAACAGCAGCGTCTTGGCCTCGCACCCTGGAAAGCGTGTCTTCTGCCAGTCCATGTTTTGCGGCTGAACCAGGTGAGAATGCCGCCCGGCGGATTGTTCGCCCTTCGGGATCGTGGCGTCCATCACGATACTCCCTTCATCTCGATCGAGCCGAAGCTACCAGGATTGTCCGGCCGGGTCAGCGAGCGGTGCAACAGACGGGGACATTTGCCGATCGCGCTCGAAAAATTGGCAAGCGGACGGACGACGGCGCCGATCTTGCTTGATTGCGCCACGATTCCCGGCTCCAATCCGCCCCGCCATTTCTGGTTTAGGGAGACACCCATGATGAAGCGGATTTTCCTCGCAGCGATCGTTGCCGCTTTTGCAGCGGGCTCGGCCTTCGCGCAAGAGACCTGCGAGAGCAAGGCCGTCGGCAAGGACGGCAAGCCGCTGGCCGGCGCCGCCAAGACCTCGTTCCTGAAGAAGTGCAAGGCGGATGCCTGCGCACCCAAGGCCGTCGGCTCCGACGGCAAGCCGCTCGTCGGCGCCGCCAAGAACAGCTTCATGAAGAAGTGCGAGACCAGCGCGTAAGGCGCGCATTGCAAGAAACCTCTCGTGCCCCGAACGCAGCGCAGCGCTCTTCAGCGATGCGCTGCAGAGCCGGGGCCCATGTTTCCACACGCAGTCCGAGAGGTGGGTCCCGGCTCAGCGGCGCGTCACTGCGTGCCGCACCGCGTCCGGGACATGAGCCCGGCGACTGGTTCGCCGCCTCATTCCCGCTTGAACTTATAATCAAACGCTCCCTCCAGCGGCTTGATCCATCCCACTGTCGGCGCCGGAAAATGGATCGGCAGGATCAGCGTGTCGGTATCCGCAACTGACGCAAAGAACTTTCGCCGCGAGATCGCCGATTGTTTCGGATCCCAGTCCGGGCTCGCGCAAGCGAATTGATTGCAAATCTCTCGATCTGGTTGTAGCCCGGATGAAGCGTAGCGCAATCCGGGAAAGTCCCTCGCATGGTTCGCTATCGGCGAAATTTCGTACCCGGCGGGACGTACTTCTTCACCGTCACGCTGGACGATCGAAGGTCATCCGCGCTGGTGGATCACGTCGATAAGCTCCGCAGCGCATTCCGCGTAACGCGCGCCGAGCGACCGTTCACGATCAATGCAATCGTCATCTTGCCTGATCACCTCCACCTCATCATGACGCTGCCGGATGATGACGCTGATTTCTCCGGGAGATGGCGACGGATCAAGAGCCTGTTCACTCACCGGCTGGCCGCTTCCGGTGTCCCGATCTCCCGCAATGACCGTGGCGAATTCGCTTTGTGGCAACGGCGTTTTTGGGAGCACACTATTCGCGACGACACGGATTTCGAGCGCTGCGCCGACTACATCCACTACAATCCGGTAAAGCACGGGCTCGTTGCGTCGCCGATTGAATGGCCCTACACCTCGCTCCATCGCTGCGTTCGCGCTGGTGTACTGCCTCCCGATTGGGGAGGACCCGGCGAGATAAACGGCAACTTCGGTGAACGCGGAGACTGATCCCCGGATTACGCTTACGCTCCATCCGGGCTACGGGTCCATCAACTAACCCTCGTAGCCCGGATGGAGCGCAGCGTAATCCGGGGCCGGACCGACCGCACGGCACGACCGCCGACGTCACACGACCTCCAGATTACGCTTCGCTCCATCCGGGCTACCGCCCACCACTACGACCGCAATCCCGGCGCCTCCTGCCCGGTGCGCGCGACATATTCCGTGTAGCCGCCGCCATATTGGTGGATGCCCTCGGGCGTCAGCTCCAGCACGCGGTTCGACAGCGTCGCCAGAAAATGCCGGTCGTGCGAGACGAACAGCATGGTGCCCTCGAAATCCGACAGCGCGGTGATCAGCATCTCCTTGGTGGCGAGGTCGAGATGGTTGGTCGGCTCGTCCAGCACCAGGAAGTTCGGCGGGTCGAACAGCATCTTGGCCATCACGAGGCGCGCCTTCTCGCCGCCCGACAGCACCCGGCAGCGCTTCTCGACGTCGTCGCCGGAGAAGCCGAAGCAGCCGGCGAGCGCGCGCAATGAGCCTTGCCCCGCCGTCGGAAACGCGTCCTCCAGCGACTGGAACACGCTGCGCTCGCCGTCGAGCAGATCCATCGCGTGCTGGGCGAAATAGCCCATCTTGACGCTGCCCCCGAGCGCCACCGTGCCCTCGTCGGGCTCGCTCGCACCGGCGACGAGCTTGAGCAGCGTCGACTTGCCGGCGCCGTTGACGCCCATCACGCACCAGCGCTCCCGACGACGGATCATGAAATCGAGCCCGTCATAGATGCGCTTGCTGCCATAGCCCTTGTGGACGTTCTTCAAGGCCACGACGTCCTCGCCCGAGCGCGGCGCCGGCGGGAAGTCGAACACAACGCTCTGGCGGCGGCGCGGCGGCTCGACCCGCTCGATCTTGTCGAGCTTCTTGACCCGGCTTTGCACCTGCGCCGCATGCGAGGCGCGCGCCTTGAAGCGCTCGATGAACTTGATCTCCTTCGCAAGCATGGCCTGCTGGCGTTCGAACTGCGCCTGCTGCTGCTTCTCGTTCTGCGCCCGCTGCTGCTCGTAGAACTCGTAATCGCCGGTATAGGTGGTGAGCGAGCCGGAATCGATCTCGATCACCTTGGAGATCACGCGGTTGATGAACTCGCGGTCGTGCGAGGTCATCAGCAGCGTGCCTTCGTAATCGTGCAGGAACTTTTCCAGCCAGATCAGGCTTTCGAGGTCGAGATGGTTGCTCGGCTCGTCCAGCAGCATGACGTCGGGACGCATCAAGAGAATGCGCGCCAGCGCCACGCGCATCTTCCAGCCGCCGGAGAGTTTGCCGACATCCCCGTCCATCATCTCCTGGCTGAAGCCGAGGCCCGCCAAGGCCTCGCGCGCGCGGCCGTCGAGCGCATAGCCGTCGAGCTCCTCGAACCGGTGCTGCACCTCGCCATAGCGCGCGATGATCTCGTCCATCTGGTCGGCCTTGTCAGGATCGGCCATATCAGCCTCGAGCTCGCGCAGCTCGGCCGCAACCTCGCTGACGGGACCCGCGCCATTCATCACCTCGGCCACGGCACTGCGGCCAGACATCTCGCCGACGTCCTGGTTGAAATAGCCAATGGTGATGCCGCGATCGGTCGAGACCTGCCCCTCGTCGGGCAGTTCCTCGCCGGCGATCATCCGGAACAATGTGGTCTTGCCGGCGCCGTTCGGGCCGACGAGGCCGATCTTCTCGCCCTTGTTGAGGGCCGCGGAAGCTTCAATGAACAGGATCTGGTGGCCAGCCTGCTTGCTGACGTTGTCGAGACGGATCATGAGTTCTTTTTTGGGGGGAGTTTTTGCGTTGCAGCGTCATAGGGCATGCGGGGCGCGAGGGGAAGCCCGGCGAGGTACGGATCCATGTCATCTGAGCCTCGATTCTCACTCCGGCAGTCCAGCTTGGCGCAACCCCTCCTCGTATCGGCGAATATCCTCCGTCTTCTGATAGGGCCCCAACCGGTCCTTCAAATTGGACAGGACCAGCGTGGGATTGAGCGCTCGCAGCTCAGCCAATGAATGCCTGGCCTGGTCCATCTGTCCGGCCATCGCATGGCTTGCGGCAGCGATGCGCAGCGCTGGTTGGAAGCTTGGATGGTCCTGCAATGCCATTGCAGCCCAGCCGGCCGCGTCTTCGTAGCGGCCGGCAAAGAAATATGCATGCGCAACGCCGCTTCGCATTCCGCCCATCCGTGGGTCCAGAGGATCCAGGCGCATAGCACGCGCGAAGCGTTCGATCGCAGCTTCGGGCTCCCCGAGCCAACATTTCACCCATCCGCCGAAACGCCACGCCTCCGCCAGATTGGAATTCAGCACAAGCGCCCTCTCCATCAAGTCGGCGGCTGCGCCGAGATCGTGAACGACAAACGCCAAGGCCCATCCGCTCGCGGCGAGCGCAATCGCATCGTCTCGGCCCAGCTCGGTCGCTTTCCGAGTGAGCCGCGCAACCTCGGCTATTTCGTTCGGAGTAACCGCAATCCAACCATCAGCCTTGAGGCGGGCGAAGCAGGATGCGGCGCGCCCGTAGGCACATGCGAGGTCTGGATCAAGCTCGATTGCACGATAGAACAGGCGTAGCGCTTCTTCATTCGCTTGCTGGCTGGCAAACTGGTACAGCTTGGCCATGCCGCGCAAATAGAAGGCATAAGCGTCCAGATTCTCGGTCGGCTTACGCTTGGCGTGCTCGATCTCGGCTTTTTCCACGGCCGGTGCAATGGCGGCGACGACGCTCTCGGTCACCCGATCCTGCAGGTCAAATACGTCCCCTATCCCGCCATCGATTCGGTTGGCCCAAAGATGGCTCCCGGTTGCGGTATCGAGAAGTTGTGCGGTGATCCGTATGCGGTTCGATGCTTTGCGGACGCTTCCTTCCAGAACGTAGCGTACCCCGAGCTCACGCCCGACCTGCTTCACATCCACCGCGCGCCCCTTGTAGGTGAAGCTGGAATTCCGGGCAGTGACCAGCAACGCCTTGAAGTGGGATAGCGCCGTTATGATGTCGTCGACCATCCCGTCGGCAAAATAATCCTGTTCCGGATCGGCGCTCAGGTTGGTGAAGGGGAGAACCGCGATTGAAGGCTTGTCCGGCAAGCTGAGAACCGGTCGAGGCGGTTCTTTCGGTCGATCGGCGATGATTGGGTCTGCGCTGCCCTGTTCCTCCCGCACGCGTCCGACGAAGCGGTAGCCCTTGCGCGGCAGTGTCTTGATGAGGCGCTGCACATCGCCGGAATCGCCGATGGCATTCCGAGCCGCATTCAGCCGAGTGGTCAGCGCTGCGTCGGATACGACACGTCCGTTCCAGACCGCCTTGATAATCTCCTCCTTGCTGAGGACGCGCTCCCTGTTGCGGATCAAATAGTCGAGCAGATCGAATACCCGTGGCGCAACGGGTATCATGTCCGTCCCACGACGCAGTTCGCGCCGTTCAGAGTCAAATACAAATTCATCGAAGAAATAGCGCAAGCTGCAACGACCTGAGTGATGTGCGACGGTGCTGATGCCAAAGATAAGCCATCAGTGAGGAAATGGTAAGACGAAGGTTAAGCGAGTACGGGAACGCCCTGATACGGTCTGCGCGCGAGGATTCAGATCGCAGAACACAGGTCTCCGAAGGAGGGTGCTATCCGCATGTCCGGTCGCTCTGCCGCTGTCATCGGCGTCCTTCTGGCCGTCGCCTTATCCTGGAGCTCTGCTGTCGTTGCCGCTGACTGGCCGCATCGGACCGTCCGCTTGATTCTGCCCGTGCCGGCCGGGAGTGCCGCCGATTTCAGCGCGCGGCTTTTTGCGGAGCGACTTTCCCAACGCTGGAGACAGCCCGTCATCGTGGAAAATCGGCCGGGAGCCGATGGCGTGATCGGGGTCTCTGCCTTTCTCAACGCCGACGACGATCATGCCCTGCTTTATGGAATCTCGGCCGTATACACTGTCCATCCGATTACGCTCGAGAAATTGCCCTATGATCCGGTGCGTGAACTGGTCCCGATATCTCCAACTTCAGACGTCGTCCTGGCAATTGCGGCCAGCGAGAAGAGCTCGATCCGCTCGCTCGCCGATTTGGTCGAAACGGCTCGGGCTCAACCAGGCAAGCTGAACTGGGCGGGCGCGCCCGGTCTTCCGCCCTTCGTTGTCGGAGGGTTCTTCAAGAATTTGAAACTGGATCTCGCTGTTGTTTCCTATCGCGACCTTGCCCCCGCTCTCCACGATCTTGGAGAGGGCCGCATAGATGTGTTCGCGCACGCACTGGGCGTGATCATGCCGCAGGTGCAGTCAGGCAAAGCGCGGCTCCTTGCAGTTGCGAGCGACGTCCGGGCGCCGCTTGTTCCTGATGTGCCGACCGTAGCAGAAGCCGGATTTCCCGAACTTCGAATGGAGGGCGTGGTGGGATTCTACGGCAAACGCGGAATGCCCGAGACCTTGCGTGACCGGATTGCATCCGATGTCCGCGCCGTCGCAAGCGATCCCGGCATTCGTGAAAGACTGGCCGCCGTTGGGCAGGCTGCTCGTCCAGGTACCGCGTCCGAGTTCTCTGCCTTGCTGGACCAATACCGCCGACGCCTTGCCGATCTTGCGAAGGCAATCCAGTTCAAAGCGACCCAGTGACGGAGTCCGTCAAGTGGCATCCGACCCTTCGCGCGATCTGCTGGCCCTCATCAATGGCTTTCAGATCACACAGGCCATCCGTGTCGCCGCAACGCTGCGAGTCGCCGACCATCTGCATGACGGCGCTCGTTCGGTCGGCGAGCTCGCGGCACTGACAAAAACTCATCCTGATTCGCTGTACCGGTTGTTACGGGCGCTCGCTGCAGTGGATATTTTCCGAGAAGAGGAAGACCGAACATTTGGGCTCACCCCAATGGGCGATTGTTTGCGCACGGATTCCGCGACGCCGCTCGGAGCGTGGGCGGAAGTGGTCGGAAGCCCGTATTTCTGGCAGGCTTGGGGCCATCTGCTGCACAGCGTGCAAACCGGCGAGAACGCGTTTCAAGATCTGAACGGCAAGGACGTGTGGCAATTCCGCGCCGAGCACCCCGAACACGGCGCAACGTTCGATCGTGCGATGACGCAATTATCTCGCGCCAGCGCCGAAGCGGTGGTTCGCGCCTATGATTTTTCGCCGTTCCGCCACATCGTGGACGTCGGTGGCGGGCAAGGCTTGATGTTGGCGGAGATCTTGCGCGCTCACCCTCACATTCGCGGCACGCTGTTCGATCAGCAGGGCGTCATAGCGAGAGCAAGGGCCGTATTGGCGGAACGCGGCGTCATCGATCGGTGCGATATCGTGGGCGGAAGCTTCTTCGAAACGCTGCCTGAAGGCGCCGATGCTTATCTGATGCGAGCCGTCATTCACGATTGGAGCGACGATGAAGCCATCGCCATCCTGAAAGTGTGCCGGCGCGCGACGCAGGATACTGCAAGATTGCTTCTCATCGAACGTCTTGTCGGCCGCCCCAACGAAGCGCCGGCCATCAAGTTCAGCGATCTGAATATGCTTGTTTCGCCGGGCGGACGAGAGCGCACGCGCGAGGAATTTTCAGACCTCCTTGCTAGGTCCGGCTTCGAGTTGGCGCGCGTTTTTGCCGCGGGCATCCATAATGTGATTGAAGCTCGGCCGCGCTGAGTAACGAGGATTACCGCTCTCCCCTATGGGCCTCATAGGGGGAATGACGAGGCAACAAGCGGGCGGGTTTGCCGGCGCATCGCTCGTGGTTCTCGTCACTCCCCGTTGGATCAGCCTGCGGCGCTCGGCACGGGCGTGTTGAGCAGCTGCTGCTCCCACAGGAAGGCGATGCCGCTGCCGGCGGCATGCTGCACAAGCAGCTCCGAAAGCTCGGCGGCATGCTCTGTCCGGGCCCAGTCGCGCTGCCACTCCGACGCCACTGCCAGCCAGGTCATCATGTTCGCGCCGGCCGCGATCATGCGCTGGATGGCGACCTCGTGGGCCTCGACCGAAGTGCCGCCGGACGCATCGGTGACAACCGTCACGTCCCAACCTTCGCCGAGCGCCTGGATCGTCGGCATCGCAACGCAAATCTCGGTCCATAGGCCGGCGATGATGAGCTGCTTGCGGCCGGTCGCCTTGACCGCGTCGACCACCTTTTTATCTTGCCAGGTATTGATGAACGTCCGGTCGATCACCTCCTGACCGGGGAAGACATCCGTGATCTGCGGGAAGATGAGACCGCCGCGATCGGCGATCACGGTCGTCAGGATGGTCGGAACGCCGAAGGCCTTCGCGGCCTTCGCCAACGCCGTCGAATTGTTGACGACCATGTGCGGATCGTGGCTGTTCAGATTCGCAAGCTGGTAAGGCTGGTGGTCGATCAGAACGAGCACCGAATCTTCAGGGCGAAGAAGCGAAGCAAGCCCATTGCGAAAGCTCATGAATATATCCTCTCTTGTGCTGAGACATGCGCCGACTGCGGCGCCGCGCCCAGACACTTGTCATTGCCATTTGTGATACGATAGCGCCCTATTCTGCCAAGCTGTGTCGCAAAGTGGGGAACGCCGAGTTGGACATTGAAGACTTGAATACATTCGTCGAAGTAGCCGATGCTGGGGGCGTTTCGGCCGCCGCGCGCCGGCTCGGCGTCTCGAAGTCGATCGTCAGCCGGCGGCTAGTCCGCCTTGAAGCGGAGCTGGGTGTCCAGCTTCTTGCAAGAACCACCCGTGGCGCCGCTCTCACGGAAGCCGGGATCACGTTTCGAAACCATGCAGCCATAGCCCGCGCCGAGATCGACGCGGCCAAGGACCCGCGGGCGATCTTCGCGGCCGCCTGCGGATTGCTGTGCCGCTTTCGTTCGGCCCGACCCACTTCGCGCCCATACTCGCGGAAATGGCGCGACGTCACTCGCAGCTTCGCATCCACACTGCCTATAGCGATCGCTTCGTCGATATCATTGCAGAGGGATTCGATTGCGCCATTCGGGTTGGCTATCTTCAAGACTCTAACCTGATTGCGAGACGCGTCGGGCCGATCTACGGGAAGCTTGTCGCGAGCCCGGACTATATCAAGGCGCACGGTGCCCCGGAGACGCTGGACGAGCTCATCGCCCATGAAGCGCTGATGCAAGGTACCGAAACCTGGCAGTTCGTGGATGGAGACGAAATCGTCACGGTTCATCCGCGGGGTCGCTTTAAGGCCGACAACGGCACAGCTCTCGCCGTCGCCGCGGCAGCAGGGCTCGGGGTCGCTTGGCTCCCCGATTGCGTGGTCCATGAATACCTGGCATCGGGCGCGCTTGTTTCGGTCATGACCCGCCATCCACCACCATCGGCAGGTGCATACGTCGTTCGCCCGCCGGGCCAACATCCCTCACGGAAGGTGCAGGCCCTTACTGAACTGTTGATCGAGCGTCTCGAAGAAAATCCGCCCCTTGCGTGAACCGCTCCCGTCCATGCTCCTATCCGAAGGGCGAAACATCTGTCGCCGTCAGATAGCCGCAAGTCCGGTCTGGAAAGTCAGTCATGGACGAGTGCTGCCTCGGCAGGTGCGGCTTTCTCACGCCGCACGAACACGAAGCGGGACGTTACCGATACGTCCGCATCGTCGTGTGCATCCTGGCCAATGAGGATGAGCCCTGCTCCGCCATTGGCTACCGTTAAGATGATCGGCTCACCGGCCCAAGTCCTGATCGGCTCCATCGCAATGATGAGAAACTCACCGATTGGCTGGTCCAGATACTGAAGCCTGAGCTGGGGAGCGACTTCGGCGGGGGCAAGTCCAAGACCAAGTCGTTGTGCATGCGCATAGATTTTTTGTAGCGATGCCGTCTCGCCCTGGAGACCGAGTTCGGCCGCCGAAACCGAAAGAAGCTCTACTTCAGTTTTCTGGCCGCTGAGGGTGAAGGCCGGCCGAGCAAGGACCTCCGCAGCCGAGTCGCCGACGCCACAACCCATTGCACTCATTGCGTTGCGAAGGGCGATTGGATCCCTGAACGTTCCTATCGCAATCGTCTTCCATACCGGAAGATCAGCGGCAGAGCCGACTGGAATCCGGGGACCGGCAGCCGGCGGAGCTGCCTTTTGGGTCAGGTGGGTCCGCAGGACGTCCTGCGCGGTGCATTGAGCTTTGGCCTCATATACGGGGGCGAGGATGAATACGTTACAGAGTAACAGAAAGACAAATGTACCGCCGCTGTGCCAGGCCGTCGAACGATTTGGCCTCGCGATACCTCGCTGTGAGGTCACGTAATCGATCTCGCCCCGCGTCGTGCCGATATCCTCGAGCTCCCTGTCGCTGAGTTCGTGCAGGGCTGCTTGGGCCATCTGGCGTCCACGCCGTTCTTGAACTGCACTCCACAACCTCTTGATAAGAATGGCGACTTGCCACGTTGATTCGGCAGTCCGTCTCACCCACCTGGCGCCGTAGGTCATGCTCATCGGTGGCTCCCACTGGGCATTGTTTCTGCCGGGTGAGGCTGCCAGGGTCCTATCGGACACGCTTGACTCGCAGCTTACATTTTCCTTATCGGCTGCTTATTGTTTGCATTCGGAACCGCCCTCCGCGTGGCGGAGATTCTTTTAGCGGAGTGGCAGCTTGCGCTACCTCTTCGAGGAATACGTATTGGATGCCGATCGGCGCGAGTTGCGTCGCGGTGCGGAGGTCATTCCGGTTGCGCCACAGGCGTTTGACCTCTTGCATTATCTGATCTGCAATCGAGATCAGGTTGTCAGTAAGGACGACTTGATAAAGGCGATTTGGAACGGCCGTGCCGTATCCGATGCGGCATTGACGACTCGCATCAACGCGGTTCGAAGCGCAGTCGGTGATACCGGCGACATACAGCGCCTCATCAAGACGTTGCCCCGCAAAGGCCTCCATTTCATCGGAACGGTTCAAGAAACGGAGGAGCCCGCATCTCGCTCCGGCATCTTGAGTAGACTTGGCACCAAGGGGGCCACCTCGGCTTCGCCGCCTCGTCTTTCCATAGTCGTGCTGCCTTTCGCCAACCTCAGTGGCGATCCCGAGCAAGACTACTTCGTTGACGGCGTAGCCGAGAGTCTAACCACCGACTTGTCGCGTATCAGCGGCTCGTTCGTTATAGGTCGACACACAGCATTCACGTACAAGGACAAGAAAATCGACCTAAAGCGGATCGGCCGAGAGTTGAACGTCCGGTATTTGCTGGAAGGCTCGCTGCAACGCAGCGGCGATCGACTGCGCGTAAATGTTCAGCTCCTCGATACGGAAACCTGTGCGCATCTTTGGGCCGACCGTTTTGATAAGCTCGTTGCCGATCTGTTCGATATGCAGGACGAGATCATATCGCGGCTCGCCAACGCACTCGAAGCGCAGCTCACTGAACAGGAGGCCAGACGGTCTGCACGGTCTCCGAACCCCAATTCAATGGACCTTCGTTTTCAAGCTACAGCCCTGCTGCACAAGGGGAGAACTCCCGAGTACCTGGGGAAAGCGCGCGATCTTTTTCAGCGAGCGTTGGCACTTGATCCTGAAAACACAGCGGCGATGGTGGGAACGGCGATTGTCGACCTGTCGCTCGGATCGGGCCTTTATTCGTCAGACAGGACCGCGCGCCTCACAATGGCGGAGGGGGCCTTGGTGAAAGCGTTGTCTCAGGCGCCGAACTATGCTTTGGCCCATCTAGTATTGGGCGACCTGCTAATTCTCACGTATCGAGCGCCACAAGGCATCGCCGAGTGTGAGCGTGCATTGGACTTGGACCCCAATTTGGCAGGTGCACATGCGCAGATTGGTGCAGCGAAGTTTCTTACCGGTCGCGCGTTGGAGACTGAGGCTCACATGAACGAGGCCTTTCGCCTCTCGCCTCGCGACATACTTGCCTATCGTTGGCTGTTGTACGCCGGTGCAGCCAAATTTCAGCTTTCGGCGGATAAGGAGGCGGTTGACCGCTGGCAACGCAGCCTTGAAGCCAATCGCAACTATCCCATCACGCACTTCTTGCTCGCGGCTTCGCTCGCGCTGCTCGGCTCAACGGATCAGGCGAAGGCAGCCGTCAAGGCAGGACTCACGCTCGATCCCAACTTTTCAATTCTTCGATTCCGAAACGGCGCGTTGAGCGATCATCCGACCTATCTTGCAATGCGCGAACGGATGTATCGGGGCTTGCGCCTGGCCGGCGTGCCGGAGGGATGATGTCCGCTCACGGTCCGTGCAGACCTTCGGGCAAACGAGCGCGGAAGTCTCCTGCGGGCCTTGCTGATATTGGTGAGGACGACGCGTGAAGCCTGCTTCAGCCCGTAGCCTGTAGCATGGGTAGAGCGCAGCGAAACCCATCGACAGCATCGGACCACCAAGCATCATGGGTTTCGCAAGTGCTCTACCCATCCTACGGGCTGCCGCGGCTCCTACCGCCGCCGCGCCTAGACCATAGGCCGCGCCCCTATACGCCCCGCGATAAGCCGCATTGCGGTACACTCCACGAGCCACTGCCATACCGCGCCACAGGACGGCCTTGTACCGGCCGATATCCGTAACCACGCCCAGCGACGCCATACCGGCCTCCTGCAACGCGGTATCCGCCGCCTCGTACATGCGCAACCCGCGCGCCGCCATGGACCGCTCCAGCGCGCATGCCGCCACCATGAAACCCACCGCCGCCACGGCGGGCGTATGCATCGTCAGGAATAAGGCTGATCGTGACGAAAACCAGAGCGGCCAGAGCAAAGAGAAGGAATCGAAGCATGACATTCCTCCATGACTGCATGGGGTGCCGTGCACTGACGAGGCGATGCCGCTCGCGGATCGGCACCCGACGAGAGCCTTTGCTTCCACTCAGTTGGGCATTTGATTCAGATCAAATGTCAGCAACTTTGACTTCAGCTTTTTTTGAAGTCTTCGGGTCTGTCGTTCGAGGATCACCATTTTCGCCGGACGTGCGCGCGTTCGTCACGCGGCCAATAGGGATTCTCCAGGCACATCGCAGCAAGTCCGGTCGCCGCGGCTCGGCACTGATCCCACGATGTATAGGCGCACTCGAAATACGTGCTGCCACCCCACTCCCATTTCTGAAGGCAGACGGGGCGCCTGGGATCGAAAGTTTGAGCTGTAGCCGCGCCAACCATCAGGATCGCCGCACTGCCCAGCATCAGCCAACGGAGCATCCGCATCGCCACCTCCCTTAAATGTCAGCAAAGCTTCAGGTCGACCGCCGCTCTGCTGTCGATATATGTCACCCGGCCAGAATACCCTCAAGGCAGCCGCTGGAACGAAAGCGCCACCCTGTCCGATTTGTTGCGGGCCGGCGGGATATTCCCAATAGCGATGTGCGATCACAGTCGCCGTCAAGACGAAGAGAAAAACTAGAACTGCGCTACGAAGATCCACGCAAGCAGGATGCGACCGATACGAATCAGAAGGTCGGCACTCCCCGTTGCGAAACCGTCGATCCGGGACGAAGGGCCGGGGCGAGCGGAATGGCATAGGTACTGCCTCACTTTGCCTGAGGAAGGCCCACGCGCCCGCCAACTGCTGGCGGTCAAGGTAGCGTCCGGTTTACACCTCACGGCTGACATCGGGGGGCGTCAGCCGGAATTTGTCGCGATGGGCCATGTGTGGACGGCTCCGGGTTGGCAAGGAGAATCTTCACTTTGCGGCGTTGGTCGGAGCAGCCATGTGTTCGGCCTGTTTGTGCGGTTCACTTGACCGCTGGCCATAATGCCCTCCGCGGATCAGGTCCCGATCAAAAGCACGCATTCGAAGATGCCGTGGCCCGTATGGGTTGTCCTGATCGCCGGATCGACCGGCGCTGCATTACGTGCTGTTCGCCCTCCCAACCGTTACGTCACGCCGGCGATGTCGGCGCGATCTCGTTTAGGCCGCCAGCGCGGCCGGCTCCTGGTAGCGTTCGTTCCTCGCCATCATCGCCCAGGCCATCCTGGCGAGCTTGTTGGCAAGCGCGATGGCCGCGACCTTGGTGGGCCGGCGGGCCAACAATCGCGTGAGCCATGGCCGATGATCGGTGCCATGGATCTTGGCGTAGCGGATTACGGCGAGCGCGCCAGCCGTAAACAGGCTACGCAAATAGCGATCGCCCTGCTTGCTGATGCTGCCAAGCTTGTCTTTGCCCCCGCTCGAGCTCTGCTTCGGTACAAGCCCAACCCAGGCCGAGAAGTCTCGTCCCGATCGAAAAGCTCTAGGATCAGCAATGCTCGCGACCAGAGCTGTTGCCAAAGCCGGCCCAACGCCGGGGATCGCGTCCAGCCGTTTGCTCGTCGCGCTTGATCGATGCCAGGCGATGATGCGTCGGTCGAACTCCAGGATCTGGGCCTTCAGCGCGCGCAATTGACCACCGAGAGCAGCAAGACACATCCGGGCGCCCTCCGGGACTCGGTCTTCGGCTGTATCGGCGACGACTTCCAGCAGTTGCTCGACACCCCTGCGCCCGACAGGGGCGACAATCCCGAACTCGGCGAGATAGGCGCGGATTGAATTGATCACGGCAGTCTGCTGGCGGATGAAGAGGTGGCGCGCTCGGTGAAGCATCAGACAGCTCTGTTGTTCAACCGTCTTGGTCGGCACGAACCGCATGTTGGGCCTCGTCACCGCCTCGCAAATCGCCTCCGCATCAGCGCTGTCGTTCTTCTGCCGCTTGACGTAGGGCTTCACATAGGCCGGAGGCATCAATCGCACCGCATGCCCCAATGCCTGCAACTCGCGGGACCAATGGTGTGATGATGCGCAAGCCTCGATCCCTACCAGGCAGGGCGGCAGCTTCTGGAAAAACGTCAGGACTTGCCGGCGCTTCAACTGACGGCGGATGATCACCTGGCCAGCTGCATCAACGCCGTGCACTTGGAAGACTGACTTCGCGATATCCAGACCGATGGTCGAAATTGGCTGCATAGGGCTGCTCCTCCGAATCGTGGGAGCCTCAAACGGCGCCCACACCTTGGCACTCTCGTGCCGGTGGAGGAGCCGTCCACAGCATCA
>NZ_AXAZ01000064.1 GCF_000473065.1 Bradyrhizobium sp. WSM1743 | reverse complement strand
CGTCTTGGATAATCTCGGCAGCCACAGGAGCAAAGCGGTTCGCCAGCTGATCCGTTCGGTCGGCGCCAAACTCTTCTTCCTGCCAAAATACTCGCCCGACCTGAACCCGATCGAACAGGTCTTTGCCAAGCTCAAGCACCTGCTTCGCAAAGCTGCCGCGCGAACCGTGGACGCGGTCTGCGCCGCAATCGGCCACGCACTCGATGCCTTCACCGCCGAGGAGTGCGCCAACTACCTCAAAAATTCAGGCTATCGAACTTAATGCCATCACGCTTTAGAACCACTGAAGCACATTTCTTATTCACTTCGGCAGAACTTGTACCGCACGCCTGCTGTGGGATTCGGGACGCGCGTCGTTTGAAGACATCGCGCTCCGTTATGTACCCCTCACGCAGTGCGATGAAGCCCCTCTGTAACGAGCTAGCGTTGATGGCCGAGGCCTATCCCTAGCACCCGTGCCTTCTGTCTCAACGAACCTTCCGATCGTTTCATCATCTTAGACAATTTCGAAACCGGAGTTCTGGCTCTCGAATGCGCTTTCAACAGTTTGATGTCGGTCGCCGTGTATTCCTTGCGGACGAGTTTCTTCTTCGTGGACTTCTTTGCCATCTAGATCTCCGGAGTTGATTGGGAGCGGCTTGATATCACGCTCTCGCTCAAGATCAAACTGCGAACGCATGCAGTTCCGGGCGATGAGCTCTATCCCTCCAGCGACTTCAACCGACGGCGGCCGGAGCGCTTGACTGTCATGGAAACGCCCCCTCCGCAGGCGCCAGAGTACGCACACGCAAGCTCAATCAGTAATCCCGGCGGGATGTCGTCCCGAGATGCGTGATCATGCACACAAACAAAGTCCATCCCGTCACGACAATCACTCGTGCCGCTGAGGACCTTGGCCAAGACGAAGACCGGCTGCGGAACGTCGCCAAAGACCGGAGATCGAGGCTGAGTCGCACTTCGCAGGATGTGATTTCGACCCTAAAGGCTCTCGATCTTAGCCTGTTTGGATCAAGATGTACGCATTCGCCTAGTTAGTAAAACGGTAAAAGCGATTAGCAAAACGGAATAGAACGTCAATTGAGGCACGACAGCCGCATAAAACATAGCCCCATTTGGAACGGTCCCTTGAAGAAAGGAACGAAGAGAAAACAGAAACATGTTGAATCCGACCGGTGCGATGATGACCATGTATTCGCGGAAAACGAAGTTCGCCATAAACAGCACTGCAATTAGCATCACGGACTTCGTGACCTTGAGTCCAGCCCGGGTCTCAGCAATTTCTAAGAGCTTATCAAAACAGATGTACGCAATCGGAAGTGACAACAAAACAGGCAAGAAATGCAGCAGATAGTAATGGAAGAACGTGTGGATGAGCCCCACGACACCAGCGATTTCCATGCTGATAAAACTGACTCCTAAGACTACGAGAGACCCGCGGATGAGGGACACCGCGTCGTCCAAATTGAACTGGGGCTCGGTTCATGCCAACATCATAGCAACTGCCGGGCAAACAGCGTGCGCTTGCCCCCGCAGCTGTGGACTGTGAATTGGTATAGATTTTGGCTTTACTCAAACAATCTGAAAATCGGTCAGGTGCAGCTGGGATTTTGTCACGTCTAGCAGCGTAATCGTGTCATTTGCATCATACGCAATTACAACGTCGCCGTTTACGTCATGAGCATGAGCCATGACTGCCTTGGCATTCCGGAATAGAGAGGGGTCGATTTGAATGGTGTCCTGCCCGGGACGAAAATCCGTGACTGTGACTGGCCCGAATCCGGGCGCGAACGTGAACACATCATTCTGTGGCCCACCAGTCAGCGTTCCGCCGCCAGTTACGCCAATGACATCGCGGTGATTGAGATTGACGTTTGGTACTAATTGAAGGAGCTGAGGCGAGGGTACAACTCCTGTTGCGAGCGTGACGCTCCACGGATCAGATGTATCACCCGTGTACTTGATATTGGTGTAGAAATTCACCAGGTCACGTGTCCCGTTCGCGTTCAGATCCGATTGCGGAACACTATCGTGTTGCGAATTTAGGAACCGTACTGCATCTAAGTAAAGGCTCATATCATGAAGGCTTCTTCCACCCCAGCTGAAATCATTGTCCACGATTTGATACATGTCGCCACGCACGGCATATGGCGATAGTCCTAGAACCGGATCACCCAATATATCGATATTCACTATTCGCGGATCATCTAGGGATATTGAGAAGTCGAATCCAGGGTTCGCGAACGTAACTGCTTGGAATGATACTTGAGCATGATTGTCTAGGATGTCGTCACTCATAAACCTTTGAGCCATGCTGGCACCAAGACTATGGCCCGTGACATAGACGTGGCTAATATCAGCATGAATCGAGAGGTAGTGATCGATGGCAGTTACGAGAGGCTGCAAAAGATCGTAGTGGTGAGGCATTCCGCCAAACACTGACCAATCATTTGAATCCGGTGTCCCTCCGTGCCCAGAGAGGCCGCCGGCTACGTCCTGAACTATATTCGGGGAATCGTTCGTTCCGCGAAAGGCGATGAATAGAGAGTCGGCTGATCGGATGACCAAGGCGGCCGCGTTGCCGTTAATATAAATTCCGTCTAGCAATCCAAAGTTGGGAAAATTGAGGTCACCGGCAACGCTCTGGGGAGATATTGATGGGAGTTCCGAAGCTGTTAGAACCTGCATTCCCGCTGGTAGCGCAGCGTAGTAGTAATCAGCAATTCCGTCCGGATTGTTTATACCAGCTCCTGGCTTCTCAATACTTGGAACTAGATGATAAGCTGCTTGTGCAAGTTGAGCGAGCGCCACTATCTCCCCTTCTGTCCCCAAGGCTGCAAAGATTTTTGCGGCATCCTGAAGTGGTAGATCGTCATTGTGAATGTGGCCAACGGCGCTGTCCTGGGTCGGGCGTATCGTAGCGCCGGCGCTTGGATTTGATAGAGTTACAACGAAATTTTCGGCCTTCCCGCTGCTCTCGTAAAACGTGTCGCCCTCAACATTGACCGTGATTGTCTTACTGAACTCGCCTACGCCGAAAGTGACTGTCCCGGCAGGAAACGTGCCTCCCACAAAATCCAGGCCATCTGCCGTGACCGCGTTGGCAGGACCAACCTTCCAATCGACTCTTGCCGCACCACTTGCGTTGCCATCACGAGTAACTACGAACGTGAACGGCGTGGCGCCGCTGTTGCCTTCGTTCTTGTCCGCGTCGAGCGGCCGGATCGAGAAGACTGGTCCACTACTCAAGGCGTTTTGAGTTTGCACTGTTACAGTCAATGTCGAGGACGCTGTACCGCCGTGTCCGTCGTCAACTGTGTAAAGGAAGGTGTCCTGGACGTCACCGTTATTCGTCAGCCCTGGAATGTTTCTGTTAGCAGAGTAACTGTAGCTGCCGTCAGGACTGAGCGTTAGCGATCCGTATGAACCGATGGCCACACGGCCGACATTGGCGCTAAGCCCGTTCACGCTGCTGACGTGCAATATGTCATGCCTATCGGTATCGCTATCGTTGACCAGCACTCCATTCGCAGCGTCAGCGGTTACCGACGCGCCCTTCTCAACAACCGCTACGTCAGCACGAGCCGATGGCGCATCATTTTCCCCGTGGATGGTCACCGTCGCCGTTGCTGTAGAGCTCGCACCATGGTTGTCCGTGACGCTGTAGGTGAACGAATCTGCCGCGGTTTCACCGACGCTAAGGTACTCGAATTTTCCGTTCGGGTCGTAGGTGAACGTCCTGTCGTTGTTGTTGATGACTTTGCCAACCATTCCGGTCGGGTCAATCGAGAAGGTGAAGGTGTCACTGAGATCTGCGTCTGTGAAAGATGCCACCAATTTCACTATTGGATCGTTAGTGTCCTCATTCGCGTTGGCCGTGACGTTTGACGCGACAGGCGCATGGTTTTCTAAAGGCGCAGCTGTTTGCCAGCGAAGAGCTGGAGATTGTCCCGCAACGTCAATCCAAATTGTTGGATCAAACCCGTCCGGCAGTATCCCGGATTCTAGTTGGGCGGTCGTCAGACCTGTGCCGCCGGCGCTTGTAGAGCGACCTGTGGTTTCAGTATCCCAATAGCTGGCCGCGATAGTGCCTACGCCGGAGCCGATTAGACCGCCTAGACCAAATCCACCCCCCAAACCAACAGTGCCTATTGCATAAGATTGAGTGATACTGCCGGTGTTGAGCCCAGCTAAGCCGCCGATCGCCACCCCTGGTCTGCCTGAAGGATTTGTCGTGCCAGTAGCATATGTTTCAATAATCGTTCCCTGGTTTACCCCCACTAGCCCGCCGACATCGAGTTGGCCATCGGCTGTTCCAGTCGCATACGACTGAGTGATGCTGCCTGAGGTGCCATTGAGCCCGACTAATGCGCCAACGTAATTGACACCGCTGACTGTGCCGCTCACGTAACATCGCGCTATCGTTCCAAAGTTCTCGCCCGCGAGACCTCCGACATAGACGTGCGATGACGTTGTTGTCTCATCGATCAATCCCACATTGATGATCACGCCGGTTGCGCCAACGTATCCGAACAGACCCGTGTCGGGGTCGGTAACGTTATTGATCGTCAGGTTGCTAATTGTGTGTCCTTGCCCGTCAAATGTCCCGGTGAACGGATTTGTAGCGCTTCCGATGGATACGAAGCTAAGTCCGGCGGCATCAATGTCCGCTCCTAGAACATAATATCCCGACATATCATTCTGAATCGCCTGGAGATCGCTAACGCTATTGATCACAATTGGAGTTGTTGCCATCGAATCCTCCGATGATGATCGCCCCACTCACAGAATGGACGCGCTCAGTTTCGAGGCCAAATGACGGTCCTGAGACTCGCGCTCGAGGTGGTGCTGCCAATGTGCACGCGCATCAAAAGGTTTCTGCGTGCAAACGAAAAATCCAAGTTGATTTCGCCCGCAGTGCGCCGCATCAGCGGCAAGTGCCTCTTTCGGAATTGTTGTGACAGTAGAGCGTGTACCAAGTGCCTTGCTCCGCTCAGGTGGGGCTGACACTTGTTTCGATCATGACGGCTACGAAGATCGCAAAAAATGCTTTGCGCATAGCATGCCCCTTCAAGTAAAGTTGCGGTCGCGCCGACGTTGCGTGCGTCGAAAAGTATGGCGTAATAAACGCCGCTCGAACCTCTCGTCAGTGAGCGGGCCAATCAAACTCAGGAATTTCTGTTCTGGGCGCCTGCCGATGGCATCGACGCTGCCAGTTAAAATAACGGCGAATCCGGTACGGCGCCGTTTTGTGGGCAGCTGTCAGGCGTGCAATTGCCTCGTTGAAATCTGACACCCATTTCGAATCGAATGCAAGTTTTTTGATCAGCTGGCGCTACTCGAGAAGCCGACGCCGGTATCTTTGTATTTTGTATGTCGCAGCGGCAGGAGTTGGTCTCCCTCCTGTTACAGCTCGTTCTTTTGCGCGAGCGGTTACTTCCGCGTCGCTGTACCAGGACATCAACATTGGCAACTTGGCCACCCATTGGGTGGTGGCGGGCCCTTCCTGCGCACAACACGATCCCAAGAGTGCTGGCACGCGTTGAAGCCCCAAAAGGACTAGGGAAATCGTACAACAGCTCAGTGAAGCGGCAGACGTAACGTATCGGCGACTCGCATCGAGCCGAACGAGCCGACCAGCTCTCTCGAAATGGTTCGTTAGCTTCTGTGTGCCTGCTCTTGAAGCGTGCTGCGTACCGCCGATTGCGGCACATGGAATGGGAATTCCGGCCCCGGCTGTTTACTCCATCATGCGGCTGGGGCCGTTTTTGAACTTGCTCAGCATCGTTCAATCCGGACCGCAACCATGCTTAGAGGCATTGCTATCGCCTGCAGCCCGACGTCCCGCGCAGTTGGCGGAATGCGCCCTGTCAGATGTTCGAGCAGCTGCTATGTGATCTCACGGCGAGGCTTGATGGTCCCGAAGGAGGGCGTGTACCAGGAGTTCCGGCATGACGTCGGCTTCCCGGTTACGATGACAGAGTTAAACCTCTCGGCTCCATTCATCATCAGCTAGGGCCGGCGACAGCAACGCCGTTCCGGTGAGAGCCGAGACCGCCCAGCTTCTGATCCCTTTGCAAGTGATTTGGTCTTAGAGCCCAGCAGGACGTTAGCGCATCGAGTAACAGTGCGGCACATGTCGGTCCACAGAGCGTTCGTCCTCAAGTCATCTTCAAATCGCCGAAGCTTGCGACAAGCGCGCTCCGGCGCACGCGGCGAGAAGACGGAGCAGGATCGACGCGACGATGGTGGCTGCAATAGTAGAAAACTACTCGCCGGTCACGCCTTTGACAGCCTTGCTGATCTCCATGACTCGCCGTCCCGACTCGGGTAAATTTCCCAACGCGGCCGGATCGCTCGTCCCTAGATCGAGCACCGCGGTTTTTCCGCCGTATTCGATTGAAATCTGTCGGGAATTGACCGGTGCGGGCTGACCTGTGTGCGCCGGCAGTGTTGCGACGTCCTCGGTGGAGAGAACGGCGGCGAGCCGCGACTGCTGCTCAGGCGTGAGCTGTCCCTTCGCATGCGGCGCGCTGACGTTCTCGCCGTGAAATCGTGCGACCTCGAAGCTGCAATCGGGTTTGATGGTCCAGATCGTGCCGGTTTTTCCGGCAAACCCGTCCTGCGAGTCCTTGATAGTCAACATCGGTTTTGCCGGGCAATCCGCCGCCTGCGCAAGGCGCAGCGGCACCATGCATGCAACCGCCAAGGCGAGCAACAATAAAAAGATCCTTCGGGATTGAGGTCGCATCAATGATTTTTCGGCGCGAGATGGGGCATTTCTAAGGCTACGTCGGTTGGGAAGGGGCGGACCAATCGTCCGCCCCCTTCCTTCGCGTCACTGATTCACCACGGTGATCCCTCGGCCGGCCTCGTCGCGCGAAATGGCGATCGACGGTATCCGGGGGGGACTAGGGGTCGTGGTCGCAGCACCTACCGTTGTCAAGCTCGATCCGGGAGCCTCTTCTTCTGCGGCCGCGATCGCCATTGGGCCGCCGGCTGGCTCGAAGCCTTCAAGCAGGAGCGTTCCCGAACTGAATGTCAGGGAGCCACCCGTGATCCAGATCTTCCAATAAATCGTGTGGTCGCCAGCGGGCAAATCGATTGCGAACATTGTAGTAACGTCAGTCCATTGATTGGGCGCCGGTACACCTACGTTGCGGTAGGAATCGGTCCACACGACGTTGGCTGCCGCACCGTTGTAGACGCCGGTCTGGAATTGGACCGGAACGGTGCTGCGGGCGCTGGTGTTAGCCGATATGTGCAATTTGCCCGGCCTATCGAGGTGGATGGCCGTCTGCAAGATGTTGGCGTTCGCGGAAACGACCTTCGCTGGAGTCCATGGGAATGCCGCCGCGGCCCCGACCGAGGAACCGCCAACGACCGGATCAGCAGGACGCGGAATCTTGCGGGAATCCGCGGCATTCGCTAACGCGCGGAAGTGCGGCGTACCGTTTGTCAGGTTTGCGTCGTTGTCATCAACGATAAAGCTCAAGCGAACCGCGTCGGCAACGTCTGACGGATTGGCGGCCGCGGCGCCGAGCACCAGCCGGGTCGCGATGGCATAGGCTTCGTCATCCGAATACGTCTGTTTGAGCTGCTGGATAAGCTCCCAGGTAAAGCCCGCATATGGCCTACCGACTACATGCGGGTCCGGACTTGCCGCTGGCCAGAGGACCACATCGGTCGCCGGTCGAAGACAGGTGCCTGCTCCGAAGAAGTCGCGGCCAACGCACGGCTGACGTGTGGCGAGAACCGCCATCGAATCGCCGAAGCCTTCGCTGTAACCGGCGTGCACAATGCCGCCTTTCGCAGCGTCGATACCGTGACCGTATTCGTGCATGACAACATCCGAATACGCGGTGTTGGGGCAGACGCCGCCCGCCTTGAAGAAGTTCAGCGACGACCCGTTCCAGAATGCGTTGCAGGTCTGGTTGATGTTGGTCAGCACCGGCAGATTGGGAAGGTCGACCGGTGCGAGGATGGTATGGGCGAGATCGCGAGCGAAGTTCGCCCAGTAGAAGGCGGAGTCCTGCGCCAGTTGGTCCTCGCCCGTGGCGCCGAAATTCAGGTTGATCGGCGGAGACGCCGGCCCCGTCTGGGCGCTCTCGAGTGCGGGACCCGACTGATTATTGATGATGAAAAACGGTCCGCGAAGTTTCGCTCTGATTTCCGTGCTGCCGGCCGGCGTCGCGTAACCGTACCGGCCATCGGCGCCGGTGATCTGCTTGACACCGTCGGAAAGACGGGTGACCTCAAGCTCCGGAAAAGCCCGGTTATCTGTAGGCTGCAACGGGCTTGTGGCCCAGATGTTGCCGCTCACTACGCCGCTATGCGTATGGTAGATTTCGGTTTCCCAACGCAGCACGCGGGGCTCTCCGACCGCGGATACCCAGTATTTGCGCACGTCTGGCTCGGCGATCGAGCCGGAGTTCAGTGTGAATGTCCACGACAGATTGCCGTTCTGCTGCTCGTCGACCAAAATCTGCAATTCGGGCTTAATTTTTTCAGGGTCGAGGCCGGCGAAGTTCGGGCCGGCGTCCCTGCGGGCGATCTGAACGGCCTCGTTGCTGGAAATCGTCGGCTGGGTGGCGTCGAATTTCGTCGGCATGCCACGCTTGCGCGTCACCAGCAAACGGCCATCGCCATTTACGACAGTCAGGTAGTCGCTCCCCTTCGACAGTGGAATTCCGCGATATCCGAGGGGAAATACTGTGATGAACTTTTCGGTCGAACCTGCCGTGGGGATTGCGCTGGCAGTTGCGTTCGCGCCTGCGTTAGCGTTGAGTTGATCAGAGCCACCAATATGGCTCGTTGGAGCGGCCAGGAGTGTAAAACCCTCCGGCAAATCGGTTTGCACCGATGCGGCAGATGCAAAACCCGCTGAAGCTGCGCGCGCGGCGGCTCGAGCCGTCGGCAAATTCAACGGCTGATTGACTGAAGAATATTGCGCCTGAAGTTTACTACCATCGGGATATCGATTTGCCGCAGGCGCCACCGCAAGTGGACTCGCCGCCGGTGGGTACTGTTGGGCCGAAACTGGCATCACCATCGACGTCATGACGGCGGTCACCGCAGCGAATTTGACGGAATCCCACATCGCATTGTGTCGATACATACGGGCCTCCCTTTATCGATGATTAGGTGAGACGGCTTGAGCAGAGCTCTGCGCTATTTCCCCGGCACCTGCCGGGCAGGTTGAACATAAGCGCCGTCGTGCGACAAGGATGTGAACAGCGTCACATCTCCGGTGGCTGGTTTTGCTATTTTTTATGCCGTCGAACTTGCCTCAACTTGCGGCCGAAGATTCGGACGCGGCAATGGTTGCGCTCACGAGATCCCGTGGCTGATATGAAACGATACGTAGCCGCCCGGGCCGCTATAGGTAAAACAGCGGCGTCTTGATCGCCGGCCGGTCACTTCGGGTCTACTCTCGGCAGCCGCAAACAGGGGCAGGTGCTGTTGTTCGGTATGGGCCCAGAAGCACAAAAGTGCGCCCTCCATTGTATCTATCGTGGCTCTAGAGAGGATATCGGAACGCGCATGAAAATTTGATGGAGATGGGGACTTGGGGGACTTAGAGAACGTCACGGGAAGAAAAGTCACTTTTGTTGGTCCTGGCGATCCATCAGAGCTTCGATGTGCTTCTAGGATGTCGCCGAAGTCCCCAAGTCCCCTCTGGCTTCGGTCGAGGCCGTGTCCATCGTGACGCTTACACCATATCTCCGACACAACATCTCGGCCTTCTCCTTTTCGGTTATGGGCACGACGTAGACCCCGTGCGATTTATACGTCTGAAGGTTCGGCGTTTTGCGCAGAATGCTTCCGATCCAGCGGTTGCTGATCGGTAGGTCATATTCGGCACCATAGCGTCGGATCATACCTATGGTAATGTCGGCGACCGGAACGACGCGTCTATTTGACGAGAGCATCTGTTCAATGAGCACTTCCAGGACCTGCGCCTCCATGAGGAGACCACGCTCAGCAATGATCGAGTCTTGAGGGCGCTTCCCCGCCTTCCGTACCTCAGCTTGGAGCGCCAGATCGCTGACGATGCTGAGGAGCGGCAGCATGAGTTGATTGATCCGCGGCTCGAGCGCCGGGTCGACGAGGGTCGGATCGAGCTTGATTTCGTGCCGTCTGCGAAAGCGATATAAAAGGAGCTTGTTGCGCAGCTCACGCGCTTCTTCTTTGAAGGTCGACGGGAGATTGATGGGAATGTCGCTGCGTAATGGTCGCGCTCCCGTTTCTTCAGTGATGAAGCGGCTCTCTAAAGCGCGATCCTCGTAGCGGCCTCTTGACGCAACGATTTTCGGTCCAAAGACATGGAACGCCTGCGGGTTGAACTCTCGCTGGCGATTCATGACCGTGCGCAGAACCGGCATCCCGCGGACGTTGCCGTTGTTGAGGATCTTGACGATCTCGGATCGCTCGTCGCTAAAGCGGAAATCGGCCTCATCGAAGATGAGCGTTCCCCTGAAAGCATCGAGCGTGTGGAAGATTGGCGAGACGGTTGAGGCACCGCTTGCGAAGAATGGCTTGTAGCAAAGCGAGCCAATCGTGAGGAGCGAGCGCGTCTTCCCGGTCCCGAAATCGCCACGAAGTCGAAGGTACGGCAAGTCATTGAAGGCGTCGTAGACCCAGCTTAGCAGCACGTAATGACCCGCGACCTGCTCGAACGTCGGGCTGAGATCGGCATAGCGGTGAATGAAATCGATGACCTCAGAGACGAGCTCTTGCTCGCTTCCATAGGAGCGTGGCTCCGATGGGAGCAGGACAACCTCGTTCTTAATGAGATTGTTGTCGGGCGAGAATGGAATGAATCGATGATGGCCTGGCACGTCTACGTGCCGAGCTAACGTCCAGCGTCCTGCTAGCGACGTCGCAAACAACGTTGTGCGATTCTCCGTTCGATATACCAATTCAACGAGGGTGCCATCTTCCAGAACATCGGAGACCGTCGGCCTGACATGTCGGTGCTCGTTCATCGGCTTGCGGACAGCGTCATCGTTCATGCGTCTAATAGTCCTCCATCGCGTCGATCTCGGCGAGGCGCTAGGCTGTATGTGCCAGGCACATTCGCGCGCCTTGGTCGGAAAGCCTTCAGCGTCTAGGCTGACGGCATGGAAGCCATAACAATTCACATCGGCTGGGAATATTTCATCGGACTCTTGAGCGCCCTAATAGCAATGGCCTGGTATTCCAACGGGCGGTTCACGGCTCTCGAAACGTCAATGGAGTGGGTCAAGGACATGCTGCTTGATTTGAAGAAATCCATTGATGATGCGAACACCAAGTCCGGTGAAGGCACATCGAGAGACAAGAATGCGGAGGGACAGCTTCTCAAGCAGCAAAAACTTTGGTAGTTCCGAGCCAAACCGACGGGTCGGATGCAATCTATTTAATCTCGCAGTACTAAGCGTGAAGCGAGGAGGCCGGCGGCGTCAAGGAAATGATCTTCCCCTTCTCATCTCGGGCAACGATTATCCCCCGAGTGCGGAGGAGGAAGTTCTATACGAAATTCGAACGGAACGTGCGGACGTCGCGTTGCGTCCTGGCCATGCCATAGTCAGTATTCAACTCGATAAAATCGAGCGGGGACCCTACTGAGACAGACTGCCTGACTTTCGAGCGGGGAGCGTAGAATGGAATGGAATTGCCGCCAAGTTGGCAACTTATACACACCAAAGCGGATTGCGGTCACTGCACGTGATGAATGGGGCTTTCGGTCGCCGAAAAAGAAACGGTCAGGTGGCACGCCGCTCGCACTTAGCTCCGTCTGCCGCCTGATGGCCGAGATTGAGCGCACCGCGCGTGAACGAAATATCTCTCCCTGAGCGTCCCCTTCTTACGTCACTGCCGAACCCTTCTACGCAAGGCTCGGATTCAAAGCCATGCGCGACAGCTACTTTGGTGATGAGCGCACGATCATCACGGAGCGATCACTCGACGCCCCCCTTGTAGGTCTGGTAATGGGATGGTCCGGCCGTGCTCCAGCCCCGCGAGCTGGCTCGGGGCAGTGAAGACGAGGAGCACGCCATGTCTCAGCAATCCAACAACTGCGCAATCGCCGTGATCGGCATCGATATTGGCAAGAATTCATTCCACGTCGTAGGGCACGATCCGCGTGGTGCGATCGTGCTGCGACAGAAATGGTCGCGCGGCCAAGTCGAAGCGCGACTTGCCAACCTGCCACCGTGCCTGATCGGCATGGAGGCCTGCGTCGGCGCACATCATCTCAGCCGCAAGCTGCAGTTGCTCGGCCACAATGCCCGGCTGATGCCAGCCAAATACGTGCGGCCGTATAGCAAAGGACAGAAGAACGACTTCCGCGATGCGGAGGCGATCGCCGAGGCGGTGCAACGCCCGACCATGAAGTTCGTCGCCACAAAGACCGCCGACCAACTCGACCTGCAGGCACTACACCGCGTCCGTGAGCGCTTGGTCGGCCAGCGCACCGGCATCATCAATCAGATCCGCGCCTTTCTGCTGGAGCGCGGCATTGCAGTGCGGCAGGGACTGCGGTTCCTGCGCGCCGAGCTGCCAAGCATCCTGGCGAGGCAAACCGATGTGCTCTCGCCCCGCATGGTGCACATCCTCGAAGATCTATCAGCAGACTGGCGCCGCCTGGATGCGCGGATCGAGGGCCTGTCCGAGGAGATTGAAACGCTCGCCCATCAGAATCAGCACTGCGAGCGGCTGATGACGGTCCCCGGCATCGGTCCGATCATCTCGAGCGCGATGGTGGCAGCGATTGGCACTGGTGACGTGTTCTCCAAAGGCCGCGACTTCGGCGCGTGGCTCGGGCTGGTCCCGAAACAAATCTCGACGGGAGACCGGACAATCCTCGGCAGCATCTCAAGGCGCGGCAATCGCTACCTGCGCGCTCTCTTCGTTCAGGCAGCCTGGGTCGTGCTGGTCAAGCTCGGGCCCAAGCAGTGGGAACGCTATGGGCTCAAATCCTGGATCGAGGCAGCGAAGCAGCGATTGCACCACAACGTGCTGGCCATTGCGCTGGCCAACAAGCTTGCCCGCATCGCGTGGGCGGTTCTCCACAAGGGGCGCGCCGTCACGTGCGGCAAGACCGATGCGATGGCCTCCCGTCCAGCGTAATCCTCGCGCCGTGCTCGGGGCCGTACAAGACGTGGCCTGGCAGCATGGACGCGAGAGGCGAGGCCCAAGCGACGGCCAGCCTTGACGGCCCCTGCGCGCGGCGCGCCTGCACGCGCAGGCCGGTTCGAAGGAACGGCCACCAGGCACGAACAAAGGAACAGAAATGAGGAGCTATCGATGACGTAGTTAGTCTGCCCGCCGAGGTCTGCGAGAGGATGAGACGACCATGGAGGATCGGTCTTCCCGGCGCATGCGAACACTGGTGACCCAAATGGCCCGGTCGAGGCCTGTCCGGTAATGAGATCGCATGCGCGCTGATGCCCATGATGGCCCGGAGCACAACACGCTCCAAGCAGAGGTCGGATACATTGATGCAAGACCGTATCTGCCCGATCGACTCAAAACTCTTGCAACGCACGGCCGGACCATACATTCGGGTCAATCGCCTCTGCCAGACACTTCTGGTCTACCCCCAAACTGCAAACGTACCGCTCGTCGCATCGACTGAAGCAATGGGCCACTAACTCACGAGCTGGTGAGATCGATGGGGGCTTGCGGACAGAGCGGCGGCGGATCTTCGACGTCCCTTAGGACGAGCAGTCTCAAGAATGTCCTAGATCGGATGTAGCAGGATGATGACATCTTTATTGACAACCGGCCGAAGATGGTGATCCATTCTATCATTAGTTGCTTGAACGGAGGGCGGCATGCGCGCGTTTCGGGCAGGTTTGATTTTTGCTTTGTTGATTGTTGGTATCCTGAGTGAGTGCGCTTCGGCGCAGTCACCTGTTCCTCCAAAGACCAGAACGCCGCCGAGCCCCGGCACGATCGAGGGCAGTTTCGACGTCAGTCTCGCCGGGGCCGCCACTTATTCGATACCGGTAAAGGTCGCCCCGGGGACTGCGGGTACGCAGCCGAAACTGAGTTTTGTCTACAACAGTCAGGCGCCGGCCAGTTCGATGGGTCTGGGCTGGGCTGTGGCCGGACTTTCAAAGATCACGCGAGGTCCGAAGAATTGGCGCACCGATGGTGAGGTCCGGGGTGTTGCATTCGATGCGACCGACGCACTCTTCCTCGATGGCCAACGCCTCATTCCGACCGGAAAAACCGGCAAGCGAGACGGAAAATCGACGGCCGAGTATGTGAAGGAGATCGACGATCAAACGCGCGTGACGGCAATTCTCGACGGGACGAGTGACATCAGCGGGTTCGTGGTGGAGACGAAGGCCGGACTGACGCTCGAGTTCGGAGCGAGCGACAACTCCCAGAACCGATTGTTCGATAAGGGTCCCATTCTGCTCTGGATGTGCAATCTCATCACCGATTCAGCGGGCAACTACATCACGTTTCAATATCTCAACTCGGTCGGCGGCGACTACGAAATTCAGAGCATTGCCTATACGGGGAACAAGCGTGCGGGTCAGCCGACCTATGCGACCGTTGACTTTTCCTACAAGAACATTAGCTACCCCGCCGTCTCGTTCATTGCGGGCCATCCGCTTTCGAAAAGCCGACGCCTGACCGCGGTGACATCCAGCGTGGGGACCAGGCAGGCCTATCGGTATGTCTTCGAATATGGAACGACCGATGACGACGGCAGTGATCCGGAATCGAACAATGCCGTCTTGAAATCGGTTGCTCAGTTCGCGGACAACAATACGGATTACTTCACGACACTATTTGGATATTCGAAGCCAACCAGCACGAAAATCTGGCAGGAGGCGGACGGAGGCGGCTACGGAGATCCGAGCAAGGTTATGCCTGTCGTTGGCGACAACGTTGCTGGCGGCTATCGCGTTGCGAAGATGACCGTCGGGGCGCGAACGGCGAACCAAATCCTCTATGGCGCCGACCTTCGCAATGTCGAAGAGCGCGGCGCCTTTGAGAACAAGACTGATCATTTCGACGCAAGTACCGCGCTGGTACCGCGCGCGGCGTTCATCTCCGATATCGTTAGCGTGGCTGACAAGGCTACCGGGGCCGTCATCGTGGATTTGGATGGGACCAACAAGCCGTATCTAATTTCACCGAATCCCGGACAACAATACGCCAATGTTGCCAAGTGGGACGGCAATCAGTGGACCATGCCCACGGCCGGTCAGTATCAGATCCCGATGAGCGCCGATGGTGTGCGCGTCGTGTCCATCGTGGCCGCGAATTTCGCAAGCGCGGGACCTCTGTCGGATATCGTCTGGTCGGATCCGTCAAACACCAGCAAACGCGGCACCTTAATCAATCGAGGGCCAGGGATGGGGCTCGAAGCCGCTGGCCCGCTGCCTTATGTCGTCGGCGATGGCATCGGCCGGCCGGTGGACGCCGACTGCAATGGGGTCAACGAGTTCGGCTACTTTGGAAACGGCAGGAACGAGACCTGGGCTTTCGACGCGAGCCAGAAAAAATGGATTCGCGCGTCTCAGTACGATCTCCCGTTGTCCTATGCTGCTTCCCTCTCGCCTGCGGCCATCAAGGACGCGGGCACCATCCCGAACGGGGGCAAGTCCTGCACGCTGCTCCTTGTCGCCGACGCGCGATTCGATCCGGCGGCCCTGGTCGCGGATTCCGCAAAACCCGGCTGGCAGCCCGACACCGGCCACGATCCGCGAAATGTCGCCGATCCCTTTTGGTTCGTCGACGGCGTCGGAAACGATCTCGATGCCAGGATCATCCAGCTTGGTAGCCACCGGACGATCGTCGCGCCGTCGTTCCGGCACGGCTATGAGGTGACCGACACGGCCCTCCTCGACCTTGCAAAGGCCTCCCTGCCGCCAGCGACGAATCCCAATCCCGTCATGTTCATCGCAGATCTCAACGGCGACGGATATGACGATGTTCTCTTCTTTTCAAACTCCCGGTATGTTGCGAACCAGGTGTTTCTCTACAACACAAGCGTTCAAACGTGGCAACCGCCCAAGCCTAACTACCTTCCGGGTGTCAATTTCTCACGGCCTGATGGCCGGGACAGCGGGGTGCGGCTTGTCGATCTCTTCGGAGACGGGCTTCTGAGCATCATCGCCTCGCGCGAAACCAACGGCAATCTTACCGACCAGGTCACAAAGAGGAATACCGGAAATGGTTGGCAGGATCAGCCCAACTTGAAGGCTCCGGTCCCAATGGCGGCCGACTACAGCTTGAACAATGCGGTGCAATTCGTCGACTTGGATCGGGACGGCTACATCGATCTTGTGTTCAGCATCTTCAAAAACGGCACCAAGACTGTTCACTTCTACAAGAACGCCGCCGGCGGCGGATGGACGGACACTACCGGTCAACTGCCCGACGACGACGACACGGTTTTTGGAGATTCAAAGGCCGGCGATCGTGGCGTGCGCTTCATCGATCTGGACGGCGATGGCGTGCTCGACATCATCTCTTCGCGGCTTGAGGCGGGCGGAATAAAGCAAAAGGCCTACCTCCACGACCTGAAATCCGGGAAGTGGACTCTACATAATGGGTTTACGCCGCCCGCCGATATTCCCTTCGTAGTCATGCCCGGTGCCGGCGGCAACACGCAGTCCTATTCACAATCGACGAATGTCCAGTTCATCGACGTCAACAGCGATGGGCTTTCCGACCTCGTTTATAATTTCACGCTTAATGGCCAGCCCCAAAAAGGAATTTGCCTGAATGGTGGCCGTGGCGTCGGCTGGCTGAAATGCGACACAACGAAAGGTCCGCCCACTGAGCTCGATAAGGTGAACACCAACTTCGATATGTCAATCGCCTATACGGATCTGAACGGGGACGGTCTTGTCGACATTGTAGTTTATAACAGGAAGGATGCGTCCCAAACAAAAACATACATGGGAATTGGTTACGACCCGCGCGGATCGAGCTCCGCCTGGACAGAGAACACGTCCTGGAAGATGCCTTACCAATCGCCCTCGCCCGCTGCTGGTGGCGATCCAGGCTTTCGCCTCGTGGATATCAACGGCGATGGACTACCCGATTTTGTCTACCGCGTCGGCGACGAAGATCGCGTTGCCCTCAATCGAGGATACGCCTCCAGAACAGGCGCGTGGGCTATGCTGGCCCCAGGCAATCTCTATGCGTTACCGCGCGCCTTGAGCGCCTCGGACGGCAGCGACAATGGCGTCCGTCTTCTGGACATTGACGGAAACGGGATTCTCGACCTCGTGCTGTCCAAGGACGGCAACAACGTCGGCGTTTGGACAAATCAAAACGTACGCGTCGGCGTGCTGACCTCGATCACGGAGGGGCTGGGAGCCACAACCACGCTGTGCTACCGAACTCTCCTCGAACGGGACAATCTGTGCAATTCGAATTCGACCCAGCCCATTTATGAAGTCGGCGCTCCGTCGAACAATGATGACTCCATTCGCGGCACGCCGGCGATGTATGTCGTCGCGAGTGTGGGGGTTAACGATGGCGCCAACCTGCTCAATTTTGCATATCGATACGAACGTCTGCGGTTCGATCCACTGGCAAGAAGGTCATTGGGCTTTGGCGCGCGCGACGTCATCGATTTGAACAAGAACACGGTTGCCCGCACGGAACTCCATCAGGATCCTTACCTCGAGGGCCTGCCCGCGGCAGACATTCGTTCCTTGTCTGGAACGGCAGGAGAAGTGGAGCTCGAGCGCACGACCAACGCGTGGCTCGCCGATAAACGGACCGTTCTGGCAAAGAACGGGTCCACCTATACAATAGTGCAGCAGAAGAAAACCAAAATCGATCAGGTCACCCACGACACGGATGGCAGCCTATTCGGCGAAAAGAGCGACGAATTCGATTACGATCAATTTCTCAATGTACTGACATCAGTGACTACACGAAGCGACGGCACGTCGCTTCGCACGACGAATGAATACTCCGCGGATCCTCGCTGGGCCTGGCTCGGCCGGCTTCTGTCGTCGACGACAATGAAGACTGGCGACCTGCTGGGGGGAAGCCGCCAGACCGAAACGGCAACATCGTCATTCAAGTATGATTCCAGCACTCTGCTGCTCAGCGACGAAACGTCCAACGTCGGCGCAAGGGCAGCCGACGGCACCCCGCTCGAAGTGCACGCACATTACGACCGGGATGCATTCGGGAACGTAACAAAGATCAGCATTCGCGCAGCGGCCGAAGCCCGCATCACGACCAGAACTTTCGACAAGTACGGGCGCTTCATCGAGACCGAAACCAATCCCGAAGGTCATCAGACCGTTCGGACCTTCTCGCCTGCCCGTGGCCAGGTGCTGTCGGCGATCGATGCCAACGGCCTGAAGACCGTCGCAACCTATGACGGCTTTGGCCGGAGCGACACGAGCACCAATCCAGATGGAATAACGACAAAATTCACATACAGCTTCGTGACAAATGCCACGCCTTATGCGCGCCTGAATGCCAGATTTTCAATGACGGCCAAGACGGGCGCACTTCCGCCCCTCGTATCGCTTTATGACGGCCGCGGCAGAATGGTCCGCAGCGTTGCGAGCGGGCCGCAGAGCCAGGGAAAGAAAGTCCTTCAGGATACCGACTATGACGAATACGGACGCGTGGTGCGAAAGACCACGCCCTATTTTGAAGACGAGTTGGCGCCGCCGGTCATCACGCGGACCTATGACGTGCTTGACCGTACCGTATTGATCACTCAGCCCGATCGACACGCGTCGACCAAAACGACTTACAAGGGGCGCGCGACCATCGTCGAGACCACCATCGACTCCACCCGCACGGCAAAAACGACCACCATCACCAATGTCCGCAATTTGCCGATAATGGTGTGCGGGCCGCTCTTTACAGGCAAGTGCGACGGCACAACCGCAGCGGCAGGGAATGTTACCTACGGCTACGATGCCAGCGATCGCCTCCTCAGCATTACGTCGACTGTCCTTGACGACCTCGGCCGGCCCCGCCAAGCGATAACATATCACGCCTACGATTCGGTCGGACACCGCACGTCGACTTCGGATCCCGACCTGGGGAACTGGGGGTATCGTTATGATGCGTTCGGCCAGCTCCGCGAGCAGACGGACGCGCAAAATCAGATGACCGAGCTGCGCTACGACAAGCTCGGGCGGATCAAGCGTCGAAGTGCCGGTAATCGAGTGGACGTCTGGATCTACGACGCCCCGAAGGGCGTCGGCCGCGTTGCCAGCATTGTCACGCGAGTCAACGGACAGGAAAAACGCGGCGAAGAGCTGGCCTACGATCAGGGAAGGCTATCGACCAAGACGGTTCGTATCAAAGGCGACGCTCCGGCTATCGAGAGCTTTGCGACCGGCTACACCTACGATGCATACGGGAGAATCAAGCAGATCCGTTATCCGGACAACTTCGTGGTGGAGAATACCTACGACGCCAGCGGGTATCTCGTGGCCATAGGCAAACCGAAAGCCACGCCATGGTGGTCGGCACAGGACATGGATGCTTCTGGCAGAGTCCGGCTGGAGCAGCTCGGCAATTCCGCAGTCACCGAGCGCACATTCGATCCGCGTTCGGGCTACCTGAAAGCGCTGAAGACGACGATTGGAACTCGCAACGTCCAGGATATGGGTTTCGACTATGATCTCGCAGGGAACATCACGAAGCGAGCGAGATCAGGTCATACCGAGACATTTGAGTACGATCTTGCCCAACAACTTGTTTCCGTCAAGTTCGACGGCTCTGTTACCGAGACGGTAACATATGATGCGGCAGGATCGATTCTGGAGAAGAAATCTCCGACAACGACATTGTCGTTCGACTATGGTTCGTACAATCAGCCGTTCCATGCACCCAAGGTGGTCCAGAACTCGCTCGATGGCACATCCACCTCATACGCGTATTCCAACGGCTATCCCAACAATGGAAACCGTCTCGCCGAGGAGGTCATAGATTCCGCAGGCGGGGGCACCCCAAAGTCGCTGACGCACTTCAAATATTCGGCCGACAACAAAGTCACGGAGATAAGCCACCCACCTCACGACGGCAATCCGCTGGTGGACAACGATTGGTCGCAATTCGAGTATGCTGCGAACGGCCAGCGCTATCGACAGATCCAACACAGGCCGGATACGACCAATCCAGATCCTGCCGGCACACGCAGCGAAGTCATTTCCGTCGACCTTTACGAGCGATCGAAGATTTACCGGCTCGGAAAGACGGAGATAATTCACCGACACTACATTGCAAATCCGACTGGCATATTTGCTGCGATCGATAAATCCGATGTCATCGCTCACATCGAGGCGACAGCACCGCCGCGCAGGGAGAAGGAGCGGAAAGATACTGCAGGCGACCTCGGCCGGAAGCTCGCGCTCTCCGAGCGGGTCATTTATATCCACAAGGATTCGCTCGGATCGGTGACTGAACTCACCGACGACCGCGGATACCTCGCGGGGTCGTTTAGCTTCGATTCATGGGGTCGGCGGCGCGACAATGTCCCGACGGACTTCACCGGGCAAAAGTGGTCGAGAGGCTATTCGGGTCTGACGGAGGCCCTGAACGGCGCAGGTGGCTATGGCCGCTACGTTCACATGAATGGTCGCGTCTATGATCCTGCAATCGGGTCATTCGTCAGCCCAGACCTCGTGACTCAAGTCTTGACCGATGAAAGAACACTCAATCGCTACGCGTATGCTCTTAATAATCCGATGAAGTATGTCGATCCCACCGGCTACTGGGGGCTAAGCGACGCCTGGCACGATTTTACGCACGCCGTGGGCGAGGCGGCTCATGCTGTCGGTCAGGCGGGACACGACCTGATCTCGCAAGCCGGTCAATGGATCGGTCAGAACTGGCGCGAAGTGGTGATTGTTGCCGTGGCCGTCGGCGTTACGGTCCTCACCGCTGGCGCGACATCTCCCATCCTGGCAGGCCTGATTTCGGGGGCGGTAACAAGCGGTGTCAGCTCTGCCCTCTATGGAGGCTCCCTCAATGAGGTTCTCTCCGCGACCGTCACAGGCGCGGTTTTGGGCGGTCTCGCCGGGGGATTAGCGCAAGTCGTTTCGGCCGGAAGCTGGCAGAGCGTATTTGCGCATGGCGGCCTGGGTGGATTGGAAAATCTGGCCCGAGGAGGCGATTGGCGCGATTTTGCTAAGGGTTTCGAATTGGCGGCCTTGAGCAGCATTCAACCCGATATCGCGCGCATCACCGGCTTCAGTGGCGCAACTCTGCTCCAGATCGGGGCGGCGGCTGCCCTGGCTGGAACGATTGCCGAGGTCGAGGGTGGAAAATTCGCGAATGGGGCGGCTTGGGGAGCCTTTGCGCAGATACAAATCGACAGCAACGCTTACAACTGGAGCATTAACATCCAATCCTCCACATTGAGATCCCTGGTGGATAGTGTGAAGAACATCGTCCGCGATGTCACACCGTTCGTGCTGGCAGCAAACAATTTGCCTGCAACTATTCGGGGGATCGTCGCAGAAGACATCATAGCTGTAACGACCGAAGTCGCCGGGGTCCGAAGTGATTTCAGAAGCAGCCTGGACTTTGTTCGAAATCAGATGTCCAACGATCCGTTCAGTCTAGCTTTGCTGATGTATCCGCCGCCTCAGGGAATTGGGTGGACGGATGCAGGCCAGTACAGCTTCCAGGGCGTCGGCTCCGCCTATTTCGGCGCGTATTGGTATCAATCCGCGCCAAGCTACTACTACAACATCAGCGGACAATTCAGCTTCGGCACTTCGGGACCGAGCTGGTCTTCGAGATGATTCTCGTCTTCTGCGCGGGCGCATTGTCGCGGCGCGCGATTGACAAGAGAATCAAAAGAAACAATGCCAGGGAGAGTTATCACTTACGTACAGCAGCCCGCGTTAGTAATCGGAAAGTCATTTCGATATGCCGCTTCATCCGTGTTGAACTATTTGGCTACTTGACTTTGAATGGGAGGCGGGCGCGGCCGTCTCAGGCTCTGCTGTCATTTTCCTTTGTCTTGCGGAGGTCATAAAATGGATCGCCAAGGCCATCCGCGCCTCCATGGTGGGGGCATTGTTGCTCCCGTGGAAAGTATTGGGGCTGTTCGCTCGCTGTGACGGTCTGATTGTTGCCGTCCAGTTCGAGCCAAGTGAAGCTTTCGGTATTCGCAAACCAGGGTGTGACGAGTTTCATGAAAGCCCCGACGGCCAAGGAAGCCAGTGTCCCGTTCGTCCACACGACCTGGGGATTGATGCCCACATCACCGTACCGGTTTTCTTCCTTGGCAAGATTGTCCGGAGTTAAAAATCCAAGGCAGCGCATGCAGGGACGCCCCGGCAGAGTCATGATCATCTGCCCAGCTACCGCATAGAACTCTGGGCCAATCTTCGTGACGTCCATTCCGATGTCAATATAAGGTATGCCGAAGCGGCGCGCTGCTGTCTCCAGATAATCGCGTTGCTGATAGCCGTCGACGCATCCGAACAGCACATTGGTGTCGCGGATGAGGTGATCAGCCTCCTGCCATTTGGCTTTGGCGGTTTTCACGCTGGCCCAGGACCGAATCCCCTTGATCGTACGCTCGGCGATGTCGACCTTGGCGGTTGCTTTGTCTACGTCTGCGCTGGTGGCGCCGATGAGCCGGTTGAGATTGCTGGCCTCAATGTCGTCCGGATCGATCAGGCGAAAATGTCCGACGCCGACATGGGCAAGCTGCTGTGCGATATGAGAGCCTCCGCCTCCGAGCCCAACGATGGTAACCCGCACATCCGCAAGTAGCTCTTCGGCATACGGACCAAGAAAGCTTTGGCGGCTAAAATCACGGTCATCGGTCATGCATAGAAATCCATACTGCCGTCGGCAGCCGAGCGCATAAGCAAGGTTCGGGCGCCGACCTCTTCGAACACATCGATCTTACGGACGTCGTTGGGCCCGAGCCAAACACGGCCCGCCGCTGTCTTGGCATTAAGCACCAATGCGCCATGCGGCATCTGCGGACAGACGCTAAAGAAATCCGGCACGAACTTGGCTTGCTCGCGCAGATCCGTGCCGCTGAACCACAGGCGTGGCGAGAGGCCGTGCATATGCACGTGAAAGATGCCGACGCCCTTCAGCAAGGCGAGCTCAAGCGCCTTGCGAAAAGCCTCCTGACCGATCATCGCGCCGACGCTTGGGTCAGGCAGATACTCGTTATCGGCCACTGGATAATATTCATCCGCGAAAAGCACCAAGCCCTCTAAACCCTTTGCCGCGCGCACCGTGACGAACCCCACGCGCTCGTGAGCGAACGCATGCGAGCGCTCAAGATCATCGCGCAGACGCGCCATAAACGCGCTCGTCGCTCGAAATCTAATGCGCGGAGACGGTCGGGTCCCGTCAGTATGAGATGCCGCAGGCTTTGTCGGCGAGGCGAATAAGCCCGTGAAGAACGTCACGATAGTGCGCCACATGACTATGCTGCCTTGCTTAAAGGAGCGAGATGCGCTGCGAGAATATCAAGATAGGGCTGGTCCGGCGTGACACCGCTCCAAGAGAACGTCGGCCAGTTCCGGCCTAAGAGATACGCATTCTCGTTCCAGTTGACGCCACCGCCGACATTCTGCGCGAGATAAAGCTTGGTCGGATAGGTAGCGTTGTCATGGTTAAGACACAGGATGGCGTCCATCACGTACTGCGTCGTCCCTACCCGAAAGCGAAGCTTCTCCATGTAAATCAGCTTGCGCCAGCCCTCCGACTTGAAAGACACCTTCCCATCGCAGAGTTGGGCGATGGGAAGAAGGCTGGGGTCGATATCGTCGTTTGCTGCCGGGCCACTCACGATGAACCGCCCTTCCGCACGTGGCTCATGAAGCGCAGGCCGTCGCGAACGTCGATATGCGCGGTATCTTCGAGATCCACGAGCCCGGTCGGGGTGATCTCGGCAAGTGCCTTGGCCGGATCGACACCTACCTCCTGCTTGAGGGCACTGACGAGCCATTCACCCTGTCGAACGGTCTTCGGCTGATTGTCGACGATAATGTGGGCTGCGTTGGCGCCGCCGTGACCAGGATTACCTCCGCCGTGACCGAGATTATCACCGTTCGGACTAGAGTTACCGCTTCCATCGGAACCCGACTGGCCCCCGCCGGAGCCACCTCCATGATCGCTCATCTGCGATTCTCCTATGAAAACAATGCCGAAACAGGTATATTTTCATTACCTGTCGTGTTTATATACGGATAGTTTCTAGACGAGTCAACCCCCGAGGAGTTTCATGATAGGAACCGAGGAAATTCGCTGGCCGATCGCCCAACGATACGAATTCATCGAGTGGCGCGTGTACTGGAGTGGACGGGTAAACCGGAAAGATCTCGAGACGCAGTTCCAGATTTCGACGCCACAGGCTTCGATTGATCTCCGCGACTATCAGCAGGCCGCCCAGGGCAACATCACCTACGACGCATCCGAGAAGGCGTACGTCCCCACGCACAACTTCCGGCCGGTTTTTCTAAAGCTTTCGCCCGAACGCTATCTCTTGCAACTGCAGGCGCTCCAAGCGGGCGCCATCCGAAAACGCGACACATGGTTTGATGGCGTGCCACCGGCGGAAGTCGCGCCCGTCCTAGCGCGCGGCCCGGAAGCCTACACGCTGCGCGCTCTCGTCAAGGCGGTCGAGACGCGCTCGGCTATCAATATTTATTATCAATCACTCACCCGCACCGGCATGCGAAAAATCTGTCCGCACGCCTTTGTGCATGATGGCTATCGCTGGCATTGCCGCGCCTTCTCAACCGATCGGAATGAGTTTCGCGACTACGTGCTAGGGCGCATCCTGTCGATCTCTGAGCTGGAGCCCTGCGATATAGATCCTTCAGACGACGTCGAGTGGCTGACGCATTTTGAACTGAAGTTAAAAGCCCACCCTGAGCTCGATGCGCGTCAGCGCGAAGCCATCGAGCATGACTACCGTATGGAGGATGGCGAGCTTCGAGTGATGATGCGACTTCCCGCGGCATTCTACTTCGTAAAGCGCTACAATCTCGATCTCCAGAACAAGGGCATCGATCCTACCCGTATCCAACTGTGGCTCGAAAATTTTGACGAGCTCAACGCCGCAATGGAATCGGCAAAGATTCAATCACGAACACTCGTGGCGCGAAAATCCTCCACTTCTTAGCGAGCTCCAAACTTAATAAGCCACGCTCACGCATCCAATGTGTGGACTGACAGCAGTTGGGCCGTTTGTCGAATTTATCGAGCGAGGGGAAAGGGGGGCCGGCAGCAACCAAGTTGCCACAGCCTGCGCTCGGCCGGTCGAAGTCGCTGCGCGACGTGCTCCGCTGTGCTTTGCCCCAATAGTGATGTACTTCCTTGGCAATGTCAGGACCCGCTTTTCAACAAATGCCCTCGCGTAAGCGAGGGCGTGGACAAAAGTCCAAGGCAAACCCGCGCTGATCGGGCGCCTAACCTATATGGGTCCGGCAGGCCTTCCGATGATCCCCACAACGGCGCTTCTCCTGCTGAAGCACTTCTCCGCTGCGTCCAGATGGGAGGCGGTCACTTCTTGCTTTATCAGTACTCACTAGCGAGCATCAGCGTGAGCACACGCGTGGTGCGCTTGGGATCGCTCGGATCTTCTGAGCCGTACTTCATATTCTCGTCGTAGTAGTCGATCTTCCAGAAGAACTTCCGACCGACGAGGTCAAAGCTTCCGAAGTCGTGTTCGCTATACGGATCGTTCTCCTCCGTAAATCCGGAGAAGTCCGCGACCTTACGCAGCGCCTCGGCCTTTAGGCAGTCCGGTAGCTCTGCAACGCCGATCGTCATCATGATCTTGCCGCCGCGGAACGTCTGCCTGAAGGCGACAGCTAAGGAATGAGACCGTTCGCAACTTCTTCCTGAAGAGTTTGAGCGCTTTTCTTTCGGGTACCGGGCCGACGGCACGGCCCCCATCCAAAACAAGGTGGGTGCTTTTATATCAGATCCCCTGTTGAATAGATTTTTGACCGCTCCCAAACGCGATATCCATGTCCGCCAGATTATGGACGAGGGCAGAGTGCTGCTGGTCAACCTAGCCAAGGGACGGATCGGCGAGGATAGCTCGTCGCTGCTGGGCGGCCTGCTCGTGACTACGCTTGGACTTGCGGCCTTCAGCCGGGCAGAGTTGCCGGCACCTGAGCGGCGAGACTTTTTCGTTTATGTTGACGAGTTTCAAAACTTTACAACGCTCCTGTCGCGAACATGTTCGCAGAACTCCACAAGTATCGGGTCGGCTTCACTGTCGCCAACCAATATCTTCATCAGCTTGAACCCGGACGTGCGCCATGCGGTTTTGCGAAATGCCAGCACGATCATTTCCTTCCGAGTCGGTTCGAGGATGCAACATATTTAGCGCGGGACTTTCCAAGAACGATTCGATGAAATCGATCTGTTGCAGCTATCGAACTATCGGATCTATTTGAAGCTTATGATCGACGGAGCGCCATCAGCGCCGTTTAGTGCAGTCACACTTGAGCCCAGCCGCTTGTCTCCTGGGCGTCCGGCTTTCTGCAATGCAGCGCGATAAGGGCGGACTACTCCAAACTCTGCACTTCCACGGCAGGTTACTTCGATATATCATCCAGTGTGGTGGCCCTGTCGTAGGTTGAGCATCGGTTTTTCGTTACGATATGGTTTCCGAGAGGCATCCACTCAGTGTTATTTTTTCGCGTTGATCAGGCATCCTTGCGCCGTGACGATGCAAGGATGCGAAGGGGGGCCATGGCAAGAACCCTGCGCCTCGTTTTGGTAATTCTGATCACTCTCTTCGGCAGCCATCTAAGCTTTGCCGCCTGTGACGAAGACTGCAACAAGTCGTGTTGCCATACTATCAGAATTACTCCCTGGGACAAAAACGATGTCTGCGAACCGCAGTGCAAAGCCACCTGCGAAGCATCGAAAGCAATTTGCAAACCGACTGGTGTTGAACTTCCTCATTTGCCATCTGTAGTAACGGAGCTCGAAAAGAAGTGCGCGGCCGGCTTCACCGCGATCGTTGGAACGGTCATCGCTGCCTATACAGGTCAGCAGGCGCCAAGTCCGGCCGGTACCGCTCGCCGGTTCGATCGTGCGAAAAAGGCGCTCATCGATATCGGACTATATCGCGCCGATGAGTTTAATGGCGTTGAGTTCAAATTTTGCCGCCTGACCGGCAATTCTAGCGGGTTCGCCTACGACAGAGACAAGGTTTGTATCTCCGATCATCTCAGTGACGGCACCCATGACCTGGAGTTGGCGTCCGTTCTCGCGCACGAGATGTTCCACATTCGCCAATACCGTGCACGAGGCACTGATAACTTCAAGTGCGAGTACAGCAAGCAACTTTCTCGCAACAGCTTTAAGCAAGACCGCGGTATGGATATTGAACGCGACGCCTACGAATTCGAGGACCGATCAGATATTCTGCTGAACTACTACTATAAGACGTGGGCGGGGCTGTACGGAGCTTACAATCTGAGCGCTGGTCAGTATTGCAAACCTGAGCGGCAGCACGCCTATGTAACGAGTTCGGATGCTCGCTTACTGCTAGTAAATGAATGCGGCGACCAAAGCGAGGCCGAATTTCTTAAGGACGGCCGCATTCGCGCAATCAAGTGGAACGTTATCGCGACGCCGAATCCGAAGACCCAACAGCTCATATGGGAGAACGGCTCTATCTGGAATCGACCTACGTGGAACGGAATCGGCGGCCGGTACTTCATCACGGCGGGTCAATATTGCAAACCCGTGAGCCAATTGCCTGTTATCGTCACCGGCGATCGTGTGGTCTTGATAAACGAGTGTGGGGGGAAAAGTAACGCTGAGATAGATGCTGCCGGTAGAGTCCTCGCATTAGATTGGAAGGGCGCGGATGGAAAGCCGCTTGTCGGAACACCTGAGCCCACGAACGCAGCCATATACTGGGCCAATGGATCCGTATGGTCTAAGTGACGAGCGTTCGCGCGCGACTTAGAAACTGGTTTCGCGTCGTTGGCGCTCACGAATCTTCATGAAGACACGCGGCCGTATGGATAAGAATCCCTCTCCTTACTGGCCTAGCCCCAAGTTGGAGCTTCGCCGTCCTGCCACGTGATGTAGGATCGCCAATCTTCAGGCAAAGCTCCGACGAAGTTACTTTGCTTCGGATATTCTCCATACACCGCCTGCAGTTCGTTGCAGCTGCAGAACTGATCGACCATCGCCTCTTTTGCCTCTTGCGAGGTGTTCCTTCTGCGGATTTCATCGTGAATAAGGAACTCAATCGTCTCGTGGACAATCACCTGATTGAAGCTCCAAGCAGTCTTGGCGACCTTCGGGTCTCTGCTTGTAATGAACGGTTTCGGATGTCCGGGCAGGCCGGTCGGATGATATGACCCGCCCGAGCCATATCGTGTGACGTGAACATTCAGCAAATAAGGCGGATGACGCTTCATCCTTGCGAAGAAGGCTTCAAAAATGGATTGCGACTGCGACGCCCACGTGTCGCGCAGTTCGTCAATCGAGCTGCCGGGTTCGGCGTCCGTTACAATTGCCTCTCGCAATTCTTCATCAGTGAAGGCTCGCTCACCTCCCTTAACCCGATGGAGCAACGAGGGTGGGAGACGGAAATTGTAATTACCGCTCCCAAGTTGGGTCATGAGCCAGCGCACATATACGAGCTCATCGTTTACATTGCGCTCGATCGTGTACGATGTAGGTCTACTGTGCACTGTTCTCTCCAATGATCGTCCAAAGCTTCGGCGCAGTGTCACTTCATTTTTGCTGCGTGCTTCTTAGCGGACGTTTTCTTCGCAGCTCGAAGCTTCATATTCATCTGTTGCTCGGCAGGTGTGAATTCCAGGACCTCGATGATTTTGTACTGCGCCTCTGCCCGGTCACCTTCTGGTGGTGCGATTTCCATTTTCACTTTGTAGCGGTCGTTCATAAACGATCCACCCCGCTTAACCGCATCCTTTGCGATGTTCGTTTCGCGGATGTCAACGTAGACGGGCTTCTTTCGGTACAGAAAGCGCCACTTTGGGGCCTTCACATCGAAAACGGGGCCGTGGGTGTACAGCACCGCGCTAACGATTTTTGGCGCTGCCTCCTTCTCGATTACGCCGCCCGGGTGTTCGCATGACGCGGCGATTGCTCTCACATCCTCGTTTCGGTAGGTCGCGATCTGTTTGTCGTCTTTGCGAAACTCAATCGCTTTTGCCTCCTTGTGGTCTATCGGTTTGAGCGTGCCCTCGACCGCTTCCAAGACCTGTGCGTTTTGAGAGAGCCGAAACACGTCACTGCCGATTTGGAATGTATTGTTATCACCCTCGATCTTGACGATGACGGCACCAAGCGATCCTTTCACCGTCTGCGCTGAGTCCACCTTTCGGCCATTGCGCCACTTCAAATGGCCAAACAAGCCCGCTGCGGTGGTTCCTGCTGTGACGCCAAGTTTTTGCAGAACGTCCGTCGCGTGCTTCACACCTTCGTCGTTTCAGAAAGTGTTTGACAGTATCGAGAACCGATTGGAGCGTCTCGAAGTTGATGAGGAAGCACTTATGCTCAAATCTTGAATCGACCAGCACCTTCATCGTCGCGCGGTTCTGGTTGAGTTCGGCATTCGCCGCCCGGATCAACTTTCCGAAGGCCAAAAGTGCCAGGCCCAAGTGCCTCCACATCCATGGTGTGCTCATCGTCAGTGTCGCCGATGTAGGCGACCTGGAACCGCTCCCGATTCTGTTCGCTCTTAGCCACAAGTCCCCACTGATGGTCACGGCACAATCCTACATTGCGGACGAGCCGTCCACCGTACCCCAGCTCAACATCCTCTGTTCGAGTTCGTACGCGCGGCGGACAAACGGCTGGCTCGCTTGCCGGCCGTGGAGTTCGACGGCTAGGATTGCAAAACGCCACGCGGTTTGGTTTAAGTATGATGTCTACGGACGTCCGTGCCAAAAGCGTGCCGAGCAAATTCAGGCCGAGACGAAAATTAGAGCAATCTCAAAGGATTGCGGGCGTACTTCAATGGTAGAACGGCAGCCTCGACGGGCCTAGCGGTATGCTGCTGCGGGCGTTCGCGTACGCCGGTCTCCGGAGCGCGACCGCGTGGGGCGACTTGACGTCGGGAGCGATGCCCGAAGGGCATACTTCATGTATTCGATATCGCTCGAGCAGGCACCGTCCCCATGAGTCCGCTAGTCTTTGCGGGCGTAGCGGTACTCTTCTTCTGGGTAGGCGTGTCGACGCTCTGCAAAGAGTGCGTTCCAGCCAAAGACAAAAACGACTGATCTGCCCGGGACCGGAGAAAAGAGATGACGCCACAGAAAGTCCTAGCCGAGCTGCAGAAAACGACCGAGTTGCTGGACTGGATACTGTGATCTTCAAGATCATCCACACGAGGTCGATTGGGACGCAAGCCGGTCCGACGGATAGAATATCTACCGCCCGCTCAAATCGGCCGCCATAATCTCAATCGCTACAAAGGACGTCCCGTCCGGTGAACATCCCGGGTAGCACCCGGCGCGACTGCAGCAGTTTAGCAGTGCTCGCATTCGAGCGACCGGGAATCAGTTCAGTCTCTCAGGTACTTGAGCATGCTGTTGCAGGCGTCCTTGGCCTCAGCGAAGCTCTGCAGCGGCGAGCCGAGCACCCTGATCGAGCCACGGCTCTGGTCAAGCGGACGCCACGAAGCGACGTAGCCGAACCTTCCGCGAAAGCCAGGGCCCGTCGGGCTCTGCAAGCTTATAACGAACGAGTAGCCGCCGCTGCATGCACTCCAAATTTCCATGTTTTCGACAGCGCGGTGGAACTGCAGGGGCATCACGCACCGTTCGCCTGGGCAACCCGACAATGAAATTCTTCCGGCGGATCCAATGGCGTACAAAATCCGAGACTCTAACCGCTGCCGGATGAAAGTGCAGTAACAGGTCCGTTGGTCTGCCAGGCGAAGCTGTCCTCTAAGTCCTCTTCAATCACCCCGGCCGCGTATAACTGATCGAGCAGGTCAGCTACTGCGAGCACGCTCGCTCCGTCGGTCGTGACCTGCCTAACCAGCTCCGACGCTGTGCAGTTGCCATAGGCGATTAGATGGCCAACGGAAGTCGGAGTGATGTCGTCGAGCACCCGGTGTTCCATGTTGCGTGAGCGGAGATGAAAGCATCGGTTCCCGGCCTTGTATTGCAGGTCCCTGCGGAAGCGGATCGGCAATTTGGGAGCTGGACTCTCGAGCATATGCTGGTCGATCATGCGCTGCAGCCCCTCGCGGAACTCGTCAGGCGTCCTGAAGAAGCGTTCACTCAAGACGCGGTAGCCGAGAGGCCAGCGCTTGCTACCCGGCACCGGCGTCACCAATTGTAAACGTCCCTGCAACATATTTACGAGAAAGCCGGAAACACAGGCGATGGTCGTGTGATCACCCTCCAGCAAGGCGATTGCATCATCTTTGCTGGCGGCCCTAAGTTTCTCGCTCCGCTCGCGCGCGCGTCCAGCAAAAGCCTTTGCAGTCAGCGCCTCCTTGCCCTGCAGGACGAGTTCGACACCGATCAGCTCCTCAGGCGAAAACGCCATGTGAATCTGGTCGAGATGTGTTGTGCTCAGCACGGAGAATCGATTCGTCACGGTGCGATAGCGCTTGAACAGTTCGAGCACGCGCGTGGTGAGTGCGCGATCCCTGAGCGGGGCCGCCGTCGTTGTTTGTGGCAATGCGCCCGTGATCTGGTAGTAGTCGAATAGAAAGCGGTCGTAGTCTGGGTTGTCCATCGGCTCTGTGGCCCAGTAGCAAAAACCAGTACGGGCTGCCGAACCAAACATCTCGCTCGCGATACCGACCACGCCGCGCCAAAGCGCTGCATGCTCTTCGCTATATTCGTAATAGCCTTTGAAGCGGTCCGCCGAGAGGCCGCAAAACCAGCAACCCACGGTGCAGCCGTCGCTCAGCTCGAAAGCGATGATGGGGTACGTGACCGACGCCGCCGTTCCGCCCAATTCGTCGTTGCAGCGCCGGATTTGGCGCTCACGCCAAGCATGAAAGCGAGGGCTGATCGTCGACATTTCGCCCTCTTCGCGCAGGAGGTCGCGATGGCGCAACATCTCGCAGATAAACTCGTCCCACATCATAGCCAGGGGCCAGGGCGTAGACTCCGGCTTGAAGCGGTGTTTCAGGTAGCCGCCGCGCCAGAGCGGCAGCATTTTCATTGGGTCAACTTCGATGCCGTAGCGCTCTGTTACCGCTCGAGGAGAGTCAACGTTCTCCGAAAGTGCCCTGCGGAACTCCAAGTCACCAGCCAGCCGCTCCATGAAGCGCTTGACGTGTGACAGCGTGCGCAGTTGCTCGGGGGTGCGCCGGTCAAAAATCTGTCGGCAGTGTTCGGTGGCAGTGTGCGTCATACCGTACGGGTGAGCCCTGAAGCCGCATCTATAGGCCTGAAAGCAATGATCTCACTCCTGACGAGGCGTGCTTTCAGTTCTCTTGGGACCGGATGGTCTCCTTGAGGACGAGCCATTGGGATCAGAGCTAAAAACATGTCACGCCACGACCGCGACAACAACTACAACAAGTAAAACGATAGCAACTAGGTCACGGCCCGCTTCCGCAGCTTGCACGGCGCTCGTGGGTGCCTTAGACGTGGAACCAGCCAACGCAGTGGTATGCACAATCCTGCTCGAGCCCGCACCACTCAAATCCTGCTTGCCGCCGACAATCGCGTCGAGCTGCATCAACGCGTGTCGGCCTGGCGCTCGGATGCAGCTCCTAATCTCGTCAAGCGTGAAATCGTAGCCGTGGCTCTTTCCGACAGCTACAATCGGTGCCAGGCCTGTAGCACTCTGTTTAAGGTTTTCGAGCAGGCTACCCTCTTTCGCTAGATTCTTGACAAACCGTTCTACCTCAGCCTGCGACATAGCCGGCCTCTGCTAAATGTTGCTACCTATCCGTCGCCTTGGAAGCGATCGGTGATGACGCCGTAAGGAAGCAATCCGCATACCAAACTGAAATTGCTGCTTTTGCGCTTTGTCTGACCGTGCGTATCGTCAACTTGCCGACATTGGTCTCGAACCTAACAAGCGCTCAGTGTCGAAGTCGCCACTGAAATGTCCGCTTCCTCTAAGCGCGCCCTGACACGAGCGCCATCTGCATCACGTGAGCGTCAATTGCAGCCGGGACAAAGTTGGCCGTTCGTATTGCCTCGCCTGAGGATTTATCATTCCGCTTGACCGATGTAGCTCCGGTTGTCAGTCGGAGGTTGCATCATGGCGCGCGACCGGAGGCACTGGGGACGTCGCGAATGCCCGTTACACGCAGTGGCAGCCGCAGTCTCGGGATCGCCGGCACGGCCGCACCTTTAGCCGTACGCGGGATGATCGGCTCGGCTGCTTTGCGTCTGAGCGGTTTCGTTCTTCATCTAAATAAGTGAACAGTTCGCTCCGAGCTTGCCGGACTCTCACGTAGCTCGCGCTCTCGTCTGTTTTCGCGCTGGCGGGGCTATGGTTAGCGGTCCGAGCATAGGCTCAAAGTGTAAGCAAGAACGACTGGTCGCGAGCAGAGATCAAAATACACATGTTCGGTGCGAGACTGGGTCTGGCCGCGGTCCGCATCGCCTGGACCTCCTAACCAGCTTTACCGCCAGGTGAATGCGGCGCACGACGGAGACCTGCGCATCGACTGCGCGGTCAGGCGGAATGAGACTTTGCTCGGAGATGATCGCATCAGATGTGGCAGATGCGGGCGCCGGTTTGTCTCCCTTGTTCGCCCTTTGTCAGCTTCTCGAAAGCTAGCCTCTTTAACACTCGAACTTGGCCTCTCGATGATGAAGCCGCCCATGTCTGAATTCGTGACGAACTTCAGCTCACTCCCTGGGGGAGATCTTCAAGAGGCCTTTGTTCTCATAATAGAAAGGGGATCTTTATGGATCCGAACACGATTGATAATGTCCGTTCACCAGAATCACCAACGGCGCACGTCTGGACACAGGAAGATCATGATTTGTTCAGTCAGATCATGAATGAAGCGGGACCATCATCATCTGCCGCACCTGAGGAAGCGGTAGATGTCTCGTTCGCCGTTCCCCAGAGATTTTCACACGGTTCGCAAATCGCCCCTGACGTGATGGTCGAGAGGCTGTTCCACCGGGGTCTCTTGCCGGACTCGGACCAGCCGACGATGACCTATGAAATCCGAGGTCGCCGCTACACGGCCGGTTTGGATGAGTCCAATCGCGTTCTTCTTGTTCATAATCCTGCGGAGGACCAAGTGGTTGGGGCCGGCCGGGCGGGGGTACCGGACTTCGGAGCTTTCTTCACGGAGAACCGGCGCTTCGGAACGCCGCTACCAGAGCAATGGGCCACACCTGCCCTAATGGACAAGCTGCGCGAAGAAGGTTTCATGCCGACCGCTAATAACCCCACAACGATCCAGCTTAACGGACGAGCCTACGAAGCCAAATTAGCCGAAGGAGGGTTCGTGAAGCTTACGCGGGTATGAGACGCAACTAGTTGGTGAAGCGATCGCGCCGGACTGGAGCCTTGCGGTCAGTTCGGTTGTCCTTACCTGGATAGACAACTCACCGATTAACAGTGGATTGCTCGCGCCGCCAGTGGGTACGGATGATCGCGGCCCGCTGGCGGCCCACGAGATGCACCGTCATCCTGGCCATTTCGTCTGGGTCGTGCCGGACCCGTCATGCGGGCTGCAATATTACCCCCCTTATGCCTCACCTTGAGGATGTTACTTTCGCTTGAGCGATGTAGCTCCGGCTGTCGGCCAGTCCGAGGTTGCACCATAGCATGCAGGATCGGAGGACTGGAGGACGTCGTGGAATGCCCATTGCACACGACCAGCTTCGCACCTTTATGTGCGCGGGATGATCGTCTCGGCTGCTTTGCGTCTTATCGATCCCAACAAGTGTTGCACGATGGTGTGCTGCGGCGGGCGAACTGCCCGAGGTGCTGTTCAGCGAGGCGGAGACTTGCCTGCGCGCTCAGACGGGACTTGGCCACCAAACCAGCGCTCCGTGTCGGCTGGGTTTCGCGCAAATTGGGCAGCGAAACCGATGAACGTGGAGGGCACTCGAAGCCGCGTAGTCTTTGCCGTTGCGAGCCCACATAGTCTTCGGACGCGGAGGTATTCTTGAGGTGCCAGCAAAGGTCGCGTAGCCGCAACCGACCGTCGCAAGTGGCGTAGTCGCTTTGCGTAGCAGTGGGATTGCACGAACGTAATTATCGGATGCGAGTCCTGTCAATCGGCCCTACCAGATCTGGGCGTTTTGCAAGCAGCACCTCCACCGTAGGCTCGCGGTAGATCGCATGCACATAGGCGTGTGCAGCCAGCTTGGAAACGCGGAAAAGAGCGCATGACGAACATAAATCTTAGTTGCCGGTCCATTGCGGCTGCACGCGCACAGCGAACCATCACCGATCAAAACACGAAATGGAGAACGCTGGCCCCGAGACGTCGAGGTTTCCAAATGATACGAGGAATGAAGCCGATGGCGCGGATGGCCGTAGCAATAAGGCGCGCGCTGGCCATGTGCGATCTCGACCGGTGCTGCGCAATCTGGTGGCTCTATCGTCTCCATTTCGGATTCACCGGCGACGTGGTGTTGGGGCTCGCCGCGGTCACGGTTGCTCAGGAGAGATCCCGCTGCGGAATTTAGGAATCGTGGCGTCGAGCGCCTTCCATACGGGCTCGGCCGCCGAACCTGCCGCAGGTTACGCGTTTGGCTGGCGGACAAAGGCGTTGCTCAACGCCAATCGCCTCAAGTCTCTCCGAGCCAACAGACCGCAAATCACATCGAGTATGGTGGGTTTCAGATTCCGCTCATCCCCTCTTACGTAGGCCTCACCGGACGACTCTGGCTCGAGCGGGGCAACGCGTATGTTGTCGCGAACCTGCGCGGCGGGGGTGAGTTCGGGCCCCAATGGCACCAGACTGCCCAAGGAGCAACGAAGCAGCGCACATGGGATGATTTTATCGCCGTCGCGGAAGACTTGATCCGGCGCAAAATCACTTCTCCCCGCCGGATGGGCGTAGTCGGCGGTAGCCAAGGAGGCCTCCTGGTAGGGACCGCAATCACCCAACGACCCGAGCTCTTCAATGCCGCCATCTTACAGGTTCCGCTGTTGGACATGGTTCGGTTCACGAAGCTGGGCGCGGGAGCCTCCTGGATCGGCGAGTATGGCGATCCCACCATTCCCGAACAGCGCAAGTGGCTCGAGGGCTACTCGCCCTATCAGACGTTGGTGCCAGGCAAGACCTACCCGGCCCCCTTCATTCTCACGTCCACCAAGGACGATCGCGTGCATCCAGCGCATGGCCGCAAGGCAGCGACGAGTCTCGCTGCGTTGGGCCAACCGTACCTCTACTATGAGAATACCGACGGGGGGCATAGCGTCGCCGCCAACCTCATTGAACAGGCACGCGGATCTCTTTAGAATATACCTATGCATCCCGGCGGCTTGTCGATGAGTGATGTCGAGGACTAAGATCTACTTCAATGATGGCGCTTGGCGGACGACGTTATCGGGAGCGGCGTGAGCAAGCCCGTCTTTGCTCTTTCGCCGCAGACTACGGTAGCCGAGGCTTTGCAGTCTAAACTGAATGGGCGGGGCGGAAAGCACGAGCCACCTCTGACAACGGCTTGAGCGGCGCCTAAAGCTTCAGTTTCGGCACCTTTTCGGAGGCAAGTCGAAGTATCCAAAGACATTCGGACACGGGAGCTTCGTCTCGGCTCTGCGTGTCCGGTTACCCGATGTATTTCTCACCATGGAAGAGGTTGTTGCGAATTTGGCAAACGCCACGCTCGAACAAATCCACGACATTCTTAATCGGATCCGGGACGTCGGGCTCTAGGTCAGGTCGGCCATCAAGCGTCGTGGTGGCTCATGCATGAGAGTGGGAGCCTTCTGAGATTGCCGGACCTCCTCGAAGAACTCCGCTCCTAGTGATTCCGCAAAGGCCCGCCAGTCGGCCTCCGCTCGTTTTTTCGGCTTGAGGAAGTCACCACGCTTCGACGCATGCTCAAACCTGCGAAACAGCGCCGTCAAGGCTTCTGATTGAGACATGCGCGTTGCTCTTTCGGAATTCCGCGTCACAACTCCAGCGATAGCTGGCGGATCTCAGACACCTGGACAAGCCCATTGATCAGCCAAGTGTCGGGATACTGCGAATGCGTTCCAAACACTGCAGGTAGGTACTTTTCGGTACCAACGGCGATCGCGGCGGCGAATGCGAGCAGGATAAATATCAACTCGGCAGTATCTCTGACGACGCTGCGAATCGGAGTAGCGATGAGCCGATTCACGACCTCGATTTTCTCGCCGAGATCGCTCGCGAGATGACTTTCCACAATATCGGCCTGTCGATCGACAATCTCGGCGCCAACTGGCCGGAGGATGGGACCGGACAGGATTCCCTTCATCAAGCTGAAAGCTGACCGGCAATTCGTCCTGCCGAGGCAATGATCGGCTGACACGCACGATGTGCCGTCACGCCGTCGAACTGGCGCAGGGCTACGGCGCGCACGCCGTAGCGGAAGGCGGCGAGAGCGGGGCCGATCTCGTGGCGTGAGCGAGCTCGGCTTCGACCACGCTACAAGAATCGGTAGGTGCCAAATCGAATTCGGGGTCCTACGGTCCGCCCGCGTTCCTCTGCCGATGATCGGGGAAACAGAAGTGAATGAAAGAACGAGAAGCCAAGATACGGACCAACCGTTATGACCGGCGGAATCAGGGTGGCTACGCAATGCACACCTCGATCAGGAGCGTTGGCGCTTGGATTTGAACACCGCAGAAGCGACGAATGGCGGGGCGCGTGCCTACGGAAAATCAATCAGGCAAAAATCAGTCTGTGGAACGTCAACCGGTCAACGTGATCACGGCGATCGATCGACTTGCAAGATCGGATCCGGAGAGGGTTGCGCTGAGGCACGGCGCAGACGAACTCACATATGAGGCGCTACGATTCAGATCGGATGCCCTTGCAAGGACCTTACGAGAGCAGGGCGCTCAACGGGCGGTTGTCGGCTATTGGGGGCAGCGGGACCTCGACTGGGCGACGGCGGTCGTCGCAATATTGAAAGCTGGATCAACGTACCTACCGCTCGATCCATCGTTACCGGCTTTCCGTACATCATTCATGATCGAGCAGAGCCGCTGCGCTCTGGTGATTGGCCGAGACAAGGCGTCGCTGGGCCTATTGCAGGCGAGCAGCAAAGGCGCCACGCAATTCGTAGCGATAGCGGCGGCGCTGCGCCAGGGCCAGACTTCTTCTGTGGCGCCCCCGCCGAGCGAGGATGGACTCGCCTACATTCTGTTTACGTCTGGTTCGACGGGCCAGCCTAAGGGCGCAATGATTGAGCGCGGCGCCTTAAACAATCATTTGGCGGCAAAGATCGATGCTCTAAGTCTCACTCGGACGGATTGCGTCGCGCAAACGGCGTCGCATTGCTTTGATATCTCGCTGTGGCAGCTTCTGGCTGGGCTTTGCGTCGGAGCCTCTAGCGCGATCATTGACGATGCAACATTGAGATCGCCATTGTCCCTCCTCCAAGCAATTCAAGGAAGCGGCGCTTCGGTTATCCAATTCGTTCCGTCGATACTGGCAGTGTTTGTTGAGTATCTGCAGTCGCTTGCTCCGGCGGAGCGAGCTCTGGATGGTTTGCGGATTATTTCTACGGTCGGAGAACCGCTAACACCCGGATTGGCGCGTGCGTGGCTTGGCTTATATCCCCGCGTCCCCATTCTCAATCACTACGGGCCGACCGAGTGCGCGGACGGCGTTACGCATCATCTGGTTTCCGTGCCGCCTGCGCTGGCTGAGCTTTATGTACCGATCGGCAGACCGATTTATAACGTTAAGGTTTACGTCGCCGACGGACTGCGGCTGTGCAAGGTGGGGGAGGTCGGCGAAATCTGTGTGAGTGGCGTTGGTGTCGCTGCCGGTTACGCCAATGACGATGTCCGCACCAAGGATGTCTTTGGGCCGAACCCGTTCTCAAACGACCCGTCGTTCCGGCGCCTATACCGGACAGGGGATCTTGGCCGCGTTCGTTCCGACGGGCTTCTGGAATGTCTCGGTCGACGGGATCGTCAGGTCAAAATTCGCGGGCACAGAATCGAGCTGGGAGAAATCGAAGCTCGTTTGTCCGCTCATCCCTTGGTTCATGGCGCCGCCGCAGTCGCCTCTGTCTGCGCAGGTGTAAAGCTTACGGCGCGAGATATAGCTGGGTCGGAGGCGCAAGCCGAATCGCGGCGGCTGGTTGCGTATGTGTCGGCTCCAGCTGAACTGGCGGAAAGCGACCTTCAGAATTTTCTTGCTGAGGCACTCCCCAGCTACATGCTTCCGGAAAGAATCATTCACGTCAGCAGTATTCCACTGACCAGGAACGGAAAGGTCGACTTTGCGGCATTGCCTGACCCGGGCAGTGTTCGGCCGTTATTGTCAACGCCATTCGAGGAGCCGCAATCAGACCTCGAAGTCCGGCTACGTCAAATCTGGTCCGGCATTTTGCGTATAGAGAACATAGGTGTGAATGACCAATTCATAAGCCTCGGCGGAGACTCGCTCCGCGCAATGCTTATATTGGGACAGCTGCAGACCTTGCTCGGAGTGAAAGCGGATTTCAGACGGGTCCTGAATGGCACAATTCGATCTCTTGCCGCTTCGATAGAGACACGCGCTGAGCTCAATCCATGCACGGCTTTGACATGCCAAAAGCGAAGCCGATCACCTCTGACGCACCTCCAGGAGCACCTGTGGTTTTTGGCGCAGCTTGATCCATCTGCCAGGAACTACATCATTCAAGGCGGGCTGCGGATTAAGGGAGCCATCAATCTAGCTCGGTTCAATCGCGCCTGGACCGAGGTCATTCATTCCCACCAGGCGCTTTCGGCGCGCTTTATCGACGAAGACGGTCCGGTTCAATGCTTTGATGCTCCGCCATGCACCAGTCTTGAATTGATCGATCTATCTCATCTCACCTCCTCCGAGGCTGAGGAGCTCATCGCACAGTTTCGGCGAACGGAGCTGAAAGACAATTTCGATCTCGGACAGGGCCACTTGTTTCGCGCGCGTATGGTCCGTCTTGGTCCTGACAATCATCTCATATTGATCACCGCTCACGAAATCATCCTCGATGCCTGGTCGATCTCTATTCTGCTCAGAGATCTTCAGCGAAGGTATTTAGATGCCACTGCGCCTTGGGCAGAGAGCCGGGCGTCACTCTCGGCCTACGCGGCATGGGAAAAACAACACGTTTCTCCAGAGGCCTTGGAGAACCAACGTCACTATTGGCGTCGTCAGATCGGTGATGATCCGCCGGTGCTTTCGCTCGGAAAGGTGCGCCCGCAAACAAATTCATACCGCGGCGGCTCGCATCCAGTGCTGCTTGGCAGCGATCTCTCCAGCCGCGTAAGAGAATTCGCGCGCCGAAATGGCTGCACCACGTCGACAACGCTGCTGTCGTGCTTCCAGCTGCTGCTACGAATGTATAGCGGTCAGGACGATATTGTCGTCGGCATGCCACACGCTGTACGGGATCAACCTGGCAGCGCCGACATCATTGGCTTTTTCCTGAATATGCTGCCGATCCGTGCCGCGATCGATGCCGGTCAGTCCTTTGCTGCTCATGCCACGCGCGTCCAGGGCCTGGTCAGCGATGCCATCGCAAATTCGGCCTATCCATTCGGATGGATGGTCAGGGATACAAGGTTATGTCGCGAACCGGGTCGATCACCGATCTTCCAGGTCATGTTCAACATGTACTCCGAGGCCGCCGAACCCGTTGGTCGGGACGAGTTGGCTCTGACATTCCGCGAATACGACACCGGCTATGTCAAATTCGACCTAACATTGTACGCGCAAGATCAGGGCGATGAAATTGCGCTCCAGTTGGCGTATGCGGAAGACATATTCTCAAGTGATCTAGTTGTTCGCATGGCCAACAATCTGCGCTGTCTGATTGCCGCCTGCGTTGACAAACCGCTTGCGCCCCTTGAGGAGCTGAGCTGCCTCAGCGCGTCAGACGTCACTCTACTGAACTCGCTGGCGGGGGCCAGGCAGCCATATGAGTCTGAATGTCTGCTTGTTGAAGCCTTCGAGCAGATCAGTGTCTCCAATCACAGCAAGGCAGCATATTTTGGCGAGTTCGGGGAAGTCACATTCGGCCAGCTGCGTGAGCGCGTAGCAGCTATCAGGTCCTTCCTGCGGGATCTGGACGTGGGCGTTGGCGATATGGTCGCCATGCTGGTCGACCGGTCGCCTGACGTTGCCGCTGTTATGCTGGCGGCGCGAGCTTTGCACTCTATAGTCGTGCCGATACCGCCGGATTATCCGCCTGATCGGATCCAACATATCCTGCGAGATAGTCAGGCAAAGGTGTTGGTTCACGCAAATGCCACGGAGACTGGCTTTGACATACCTTCGATTTGTCTATTGACGTTAGACAGGTGCAGGGCGCTGACGGATAATTTCGAATCCAGCGACTCAGCCTCAGATCACCAAATTGCGAACCTTATATACACGTCGTCCTCAACAGGGCGGGCGAAGGGGGTTCTTATTCCGGAATCGGCCATTCTCAATCGGCTGAACTGGATGTGGCGACGCTTTCCTTTCGATGGTACCGACGTGATGGTTGTCCAGAAGTCCGCCTCCCTTGTTGCGTCCGCTTGGGAGTATTTTGGTGGGCTTCTGAGAGGTGTGCCCACGCTGATCCTCACTCATGGGCAGGTGCTAGATCCGGATCTATTGTTGTGCAGTTTGGCAAAACATCGTGTGACACGCTTTTTTGCCTCTCCGCCACTCCTGTCCGGTCTCATCGGGTCCCAGGAACGACGACCGCAAAAGACAGCCTTGAGATTGGTCACAAGCAGCGCCGAACCGATGCCTTCCTCGCTGCCCGCTCGCTGGCGCGGGTCTTTTCCGGGCGTGCCCTTGTGGAACTTCTATGGTGCGACGGAATGTGCGTCCAATGCAGCCGTGCACGAAACGTCGGATGCCGATGACAACTCGGCGCTTGTGCCGCTGGGGCGGCCAATCGACAACGTCAAACTCTACGTGCTCGATGCACGATTGAAGAGAGTGCCTGTTGGAGCCCCCGGCGAACTGTGCATTGCGGGCCGCTGTCTGAGCGCTGGGTACTGGCGGGATCAAGATCGGACTGACCGCTGCTTCGTGCCGAATCCGTATGATGGCGGACAATACGACGTGCTTTATCGAAGTGGGGACATCGCACGCATCTCCACCAGCGGCCTTCTCGAGATTTGCGGCCGATCGGACAACCAGATCAAGGTGAGGGGCTTTCGCATCGAGCCGGAGGAGGTCGAAGTTGCCCTTGAGTCTCATCCGGCAATCGCAAAGGCCGCGGTCTTCGCAGAAGGCATCGATGAAAATCGCCGCTTGACGGCGAGCGTGGTGCCCGCTCGGGAGAATCTAAGCACTGGAGAGATTCTCGCCCACTTGCGCAACAGATTGCCATCTCCCATGGTTCCCACAGCCTTCAGGTTCGTTGACAGTGTTCCCCTGACGACAAGCGGAAAGATAGACCGTGCCCGCCTTTCCTCCGTTCCTTACCGCGACATAGAAACTAGTCGATCTGCTGAGCCCCGCACTTGGAACGAGCGAGTTCTTGCTCGGATCTGGGAGGATCTATTAGGTGCCAAGGGGGTGGGAATCGACAGCAGTTTCTTTGATATCGGCGGCGATTCTCTTCTGAGCGTACGTTGCGTCACGCTGGCGCGCAAAGCCGGGCTGAATCTCACCGTCAACCAGCTTTATCGAACACCGACCATCAGGGAGTTGGCGGCCGGGGAAGCGGAGGCGGCACCCCACAACGTCGCTTCCGCGGACGGCTTCCTGCCTGTGCCCCCCATAATATCGTTTTGGAATTCTCTTCTCGGCTTTGACGAGCATTTTAACATTGGCGATCTGTTCTTCTTGCGCGGCGGCATCCTGAACATCAAGATTCTGGACCGCGCTCTCGCCCATGTCATCGAGAGGCACGAAGGCCTCAGGCTCCGCGTTGCCCGAACCCAAGATGGACTACGGCTGGGGGTTAGGCCTTGTCCGGCCGAGCACATCGTGGAGGAGATCGATCTCGTCCGGATGACCGGCCCGGACCAGCGCAGGACAATCGAGAGCGTCTCGGCAAAACGTCAACACATATTTCGGTTTGATGGCCACACGCCTCTTGTTCACGTCGCGGCCTTCCGTACTTCGGAAGGCGGCGATTACTATCTGCTGGTGTTGATGCATCATTTCGTAGCGGATGGGATGGGCTATCGGTTATTTCTGGAAGCATTGGAGGGCGCATACCAGGCTCTTGCTGCAGGCCACGATGTGGAGGGTCCCGAGACCGTACAAGGGCTCTCTCCCTGGTTGAAGCGCCTCGAGCGCTACGCGAACAGCGAGGCACCAGACGAACTCAAGTACTGGGAGGACATCGACTACGACCTATTCAATTTGCGTGTGAGCGACGCGCCATCGCGCGGCACGAGTGTTGCCGAAGGAAGTGCGAGAGAGCTTCACGATGCAAGTGTCGGAGGTCGTCGGGAAGATGCGGGCGGCCGTTCGCTTCGGCTAGATCAGGCCAAGTACCATCTTGAGATCGACGGGGAGGCGACAGCGGGTCTCCTCAGTATTGGAGCCAGATCAGCGCATTGTCAGGACTTTGATGTGTTTCTTGCTGCCCTGTCAGGTGCGTTTGGCGCCGTGTTCGGCAATTATTCGCTCTGGATTGATAGCCTCACCTCGACACGAGGTCGGCTGTTTGACGATTTCGATTCATCTCAGATCATTGGCCTTATCAGCGAGTTCGTTCCGCTTTCATTGAATGTCACAGGAAGGGAGTCGCTTTCCGACCGTGCTCGTTTAATATACCGGCAGCGCAATGCGCTGCCGCGTGGGGGAATAGGCTTTCGGGCCCTGAAATTCCTAAACCGAGATCCAGCCTTGCGGCGTCGGCTCGATCGCCTGCCACTGCCCAGAATTGGGGTGAATTATCGCGCCCGTTTGCAGCGCCATTTCCCACGCCGTTTTCTAGACACAGACCCTTCTCCGCTTTGGATCGGCGAACACATGCATCAAGCGGCGGCAATCCACGTCTTCTGGTTCGATGTCGGATATCAATCGGGCAATCTACAGATTGACGCCACGTATGATCCGAGCGTGGTCGATTATGAGGTGACCCGCCATCTTTGCACGATCTTGCAACAGGAGCTGTTGCAGACGATCGATGAATTCGTAGCGCTGAGGACGTTGTGAATCATGGATGACCGGAATGCGGAGCTCGTCGTTAAAAGCGATCGCGATACGAGGCCGAAGAAAGGCCGGCAGGTGGATCTATCGGACCAAAAGCTCCCGAGCCTTCTCCTTCGGCTTGCCGTTCCATCTGTTATCGGGTTGTCGATCAGCGCGTTACAGCAGCTCCTCAACGCTATCTTTGTTGGCTCACTTGGTGCGCAGGCAATCGCAGCCGTCAGCATGACTATGCCGATCATTATCCTGCTCGCGGCGGCAGGAGAGGGGATCGGTGTGGGTACTGCATCCTTCATATCTCGTCATCTTGGTGCTGGTAATGAGTTGGAGGCTAGTCGAGGTGCGAGTACGGCACTCGCGCTGTCCGCTCCGATCGGAGTGATCATGACCGTCGGACTGCTTCTGAGCCTACGCGGCATCTTCGTCGCACTCGGGGCAACTCCAACAATTCTTCCCATCGCGCTCGACTACGCCACGATCCTTTTGCCAGGGTCCACTTTGATGCTCCTGAATATTGTCAGCGGCTTCATCGCAAGAGCTGAAGGAAACACTCGATTCAGTATGTGGACGATGCTGAGCGCTTTCATATTGAACGCCTTGCTTGATCCCATCTTTATATTCTTACTAGACTTGGGTGTGCGAGGCGCGGCCCTAGCAACGCTCCTATCTCAGATCGCGGCGATAAGCCTCTACACTGGATATTTTACTAAGGGGTGCGGCACTGTCTTCGTTAGAATCTCTCAGGTCTCGTTGCGGGTAGATCGCATCAGAGAGCTCGCGTTCATTGGGGCGCCGGCGACCGCGACAAGTATCTTATCGGCTCTTGCCGGCATGTTCTTGTACGGAGCCGCTGCCCGGTTCGGTGACGAGTTCGTCGCGGCGGTGGGAATAGCTGTAAGAATTCTGACAATCGGGACGCTGCCTATCATGGGTTTTTGTATCGGCTCTCAAGCTGTCCTGGGGTTTGGTTGGGGCGCCCGCGACCTTGCTCGTGTACTGAGGGTCGCGAAGTTCATGCTATCTATCACGGTTGCGCTTTCCTTTGCATATTCCGCAGCCGTTATGCTTTTTGTCCGGCCGTTGGTCAGGTTGTTCAGCGATAGCGATAAGGTCACCGAAATTGCCGTCTCGACCTGCATCATCTTTCATCTGTTTTTTGGACTCTTCGGTATTCAGAGTTTCGTGACGACAATGCTTCAGTCGCTCGGCAGAGCACGCCTCAGCGCGGTCGTGTCTTTCGCGAGGCAAGGATATCTCTTCATACCGGCCGTACTGTTACTCCCTGCCATATCGGGCTTTAGCGGAGTGTTGGCCAGTCAAGCCATCGCTGAGCTGGGCGCCGGAATGATCGCGCTGTTTGTCCTGTTCCGCCAGTTCGCTGAGCTCAGACAAGGGGACCGGCACATTCAGCCAGGAATGGGAAGTGCTCTTTGATCTGATAAGGAGACCATCGGAGCAGGCATTTGAGCCTACATGGCCGGCGAGGGGATGGCTCCAAAATTAGCGTGATGAGCAAGGGCGAGTCCCTATGTATCGGTCTTTATCGCTGCGATCGCCATGAAGGCAAAGCCGAGTGTTGCACGCGCCGGAAGCGACGCTGATGGACATTTTCAGAGCGGTCAAGGCGGAGGCGTGCTTAGTTAAATGCGACCCGGGTCGCGATCGCCAAGTACTCCAGCTCGACGCCACAGGCGTCGCTCTCGTTGCTACCACCTGACGCGCCGATCGCATCGACGGACCTCAGCACACACTCCATTGAGTGGACCCATATCAGCGCCGGACTCCCGACGGGCTTCTGTGGAAGCTGCCGGGTATACGCGCCTTGACACTGCGATGATTGCACACCTCGGCGCTCAAACGCGCGACTTGTCGCAGCTGTGATCGGTCTTGTCGGCTATCCGACGCGGCCAAGAAAAAAAACATCGAATACGCAGTGTTAAGAGTGGCACGGATTCTGCTCACTGCGACCGCTCGTGGGAGCGACGCCAGAACAACGACCGTTCGGGCTACGTTGCGGATGGCGCGGATGTTATCTGTGAGGTGATATGCGAAGTGGAGTTCTTGTTTACGGCGCGGCAGTAGTTTCGCTTGCAACATGCAGTCTCGCTAACTCAGCGGACCTGACCCTGCCGACGAGGGTCTCGTCGACATTGTGGAGCTGGACTGGAGGATATGTTGGCTTTCACGGCGGTGGTGGTTATGGCCGCACCTCCTTCACTGATCCCTACGGGCCATCAATCTATGGCGACAACGTCAACACCCCAACATTCCTGGCCGGCGGTCAGATCGGGTACAATTGGCAAAGCAACGGATGGGTTCTTGGCGCCGAGTTGGATGTAAGCCATGCTGTGTCCGATGGCACAAATAGCTGTCTTGCCTTCTCCGGTAATGTTGTGATCGCCACCTGCAAGGCAGGTCCGAACGTCTTTGTCACAGGCACCGCTCGGGTCGGTTACACTTTTGGGGCCCGCGGTCGCACGCTCACCTATGTCAAGGGCGGCGCAGCCTGGCAGAACAATCGGGGGAGCATCGCTAACAACAACGAATTTCGCCACGACGAGTCTCCCGGATTTCCGCGGCACACCACGCAATTTGACTACGGCCGTTTCGGATGGACTGTCGGATTCGGTGTGGAGCAAGCCTTGACGGCCGCTTGGTCCCTCAAATTTGAATACGACTATATGAGGTTTGCTGGACCGCACCTGGCGACGCCGCCGACCATGCAGTACCCGCCGCTAGCCGTCATCCCCGCCAGCGCAAGCGATTTATCGAGCAGTTATCAAGTTGGAAAGGTCGGCTTGAATTATCATTTCGGAAGCAGCCCGAGTGAGCCGCAATGGTCCCATGGATCGCTGGTCCCCGACAGAGGGTGGGCCGGTCATCGTGCATATCCCGATGCTTGGTCGATCGAAGGCGGCTCACGGGTCTGGATCGGCAGGGGGACATTCCAATGGGACTACAATCTTCCACCTCCGATGCCTGGCGAAGGCGTCATTCCGAGTTCGAGGCTCACCTATCACGGGCTGGACGGCATTTCCGGCGAGCTTTTCGCCCGTCTTGATAGTCCCTGGGGAATATTCATGAGGGCAATGTTGGCATCGGACGCTTCGAGAAGGGAAAGATGAACGACGAGGATTCGAGTGCCTACGGCATCGCCTATAGCAACACCTTATCAGACCAGGCGAATGGGCAATTCATGTACTACACGGCCGACGCCGGATATGTCTTTCTGCGCGATAAGGCCTACAAATTAGGCGCCTTTTTTGGATGGGCCTATTATGGCCAAAAATCGGATTCCATGGGATGCGGGCAGATCGCCTCGCCGGTGGGGCCGTGCGAGGTACCGGTCTCGAAACGGCTCATCGGCAGTCAAGACACCAATTGGAATGCGCCGCGCATCGGCATGAGCGCAGAGGCTATGCTGCTCGAGCGCTGGCGCGTGAGCGCCGACGTTGCTTACCTGCCATGGACCGACTTTACTGGTCGCGACAACCATCTCCTACGCGATGAAACAGCTTTCTACGATCAGCGCGGGCGAAGTGGTGCGGGCGTTCAGGTGGAAGGAACATTGTCTTACTTTCTCAGCAAAAACTTCAGCATTGGTGTTGGGGCCCGGTATTGGGCGATGTGGACCGGCGGTGACAGCGATGTCTCTTTTAATTACGGCGCACGCACCCCTGCGAAGTACAGTATGGAACGTTGGGGCACGTTCTTTCAGACCTCCTACACTTTTTGAATGAATCGGGCAGCAAACCCAGGCAGGCCAAAATATTTTTGTGGGCCGGCCTGTACTGGTCCGGTATCCGCAAGAAAACACAGGGACGGCAGCGCTATATATGAGCGCTGCCGCGGCTCCCGAGCTCAATGGAAAATTTGAGTCGTATCTCAGTTTGAAGTTTCGAACGGTTCCCGCCCATGCAGGGACCTTGCAGCCCCCGGCCATTCGGGTGTCAATTAGCGCCACCGCATCTTCGAACTTCGAGGGCTTCGGCACAGGCGGCTTCAACCGCGGGCAGACTGGCAGTCAGCACGGCGTTGAGGATGTCGACCATCTGCCGATTGCCGTCGTCAGTGCGGGCAAGCCTGCGCCGGATCAGCTCAAGTGCGGCCGGCAGCAACCAGCCCTTGAAGGGAGCGCCATTGCGCAAAGCGCCGGGTTTGCGAGCCAGCACCGGCACATCGTGCCAGGGATCGGAGGTCGTCTCGCCGCGTCCGAAGGATCGTGAATGCTCTGCAAGGATCCTTCCATCCTGGCGGATCACGATGCGATCGGTATAGCCTGGACCTCGACTGGGCGTCCGACTGCGCTGCCTGCGACTGAGTACTTGTTGTCGTCGAAGCGCACCAGGCAAGTCTTCGAGACCGATGCCGTCACCGCATGGAGGCCGTCGAAGGGGCCGGCATAAGGAAGGAGCTTGGGCCGTTCGGTTTCGAACACGTCCCGGATCGTCTGATCGGCCAGCTCCGGATGGCGATGAGCCTTGGCGTAGGCGATGCATTTGTCCAGTAGCCAGGCGTTTAGCTCGTCCAGGTTTTTACCGCAGCCGCGGCGTCAAGAAGCGTTCTCGGACCAGCCCGACCTGGTTCTCGACCTGGTTCTCGATCTGGCCCTTCTCCCAGCCCGACGCCGGCGTGCAGGCAACCGGGTCGATCAGATAGTGGCTGCACATCTGCAGAAAGCGGCGATTGTAGCGACAATCCTTGCCGTCAAAGATCGTCTCCACCGCGGTTTTCATGTTGTCGTAGATGCCGCGGCTGCAGGTGCCCTTGAACAGGGCGAACGCCCCGTCGTGGGTGCGCGTTCCAGCCGATCGTGATCACCGATTCCAGACCATCGTGATCACCCATTCCAGAGCATCGTGATCACCATTTCCAGCCGATCGTGATCGCTATTTCCAGCGATCGCGATCGGGGGCAACCAGGAGGCGCGCACCGCTGACAGTCTGCAACCCGGGTAGCTTGGTCTTTTGCCTAACCGCAGAGGATCGAGATGCCGACCGAGAGACTGTCCATGCGCCACATTCGTGAAGTTCTACGCCTGCACTACAGCGTCGGCATGTCGCAACGCGCCGTTGCCCGCAGCCTGGGCTTGGCCCAGGGCACGGTCAGCAAGTACCTCAANCGAACCCGCCGCGCCGGCCTGACCTGGCCGTTGCCGCCGGAGCTGGATGACGATGTCCGGCTCGAGAACCGCCTGTATCCGCCACCATCCGATCGGCCCAGTGACGAGCGCCCGCATCCGGATTGGGCGCTCGTGCATCGCGAGCTGCGGCGGAGGAACGTTACGCTGATGCTGTTGTGGGAGGAGTATTGCGACGCAA
>NZ_AXAZ01000063.1 GCF_000473065.1 Bradyrhizobium sp. WSM1743 | reverse complement strand
CAAGCAGATCAAGCTTGCGGCACAGCGCGACGAACTCGCGGCAGACCTCACGAATGGCCTTGCCATTGTCCTTGCNGAAATCCGCGATGGTCTTGAAGTCCGGCGCCAGCTGCCCGGTCAGCCAGATCATCTCGAGATTGCGCTGGCATTCCCGCTCCAGCCGCCGGCTCGACGGCACCCGATTGAGATAGCCGTAGATGTACAGCTTGAGCATAGTGCTGGGATGGTAACTCGGTCGGCCAGTGTCGATTGGCTGGACACCGACGAACCCCAGCTTGCCGAGATTGAGCCCGTCGACGAACACGTCGACCGCGCGGACCGGNTTGTCCTCGCTCACATAGTCATCGAGCGACGACGGAAACAGCGTGCTCTGCCCCGATCCACCCCTTCAACAAAGCGCTTCATCAGATGCCCCGCAAAATCGCCGGGAATCTTATCGCCCGAATCACAGCAAACAGAGCCTTTTCACACGGCCTGGGCCAGAAGCTGACGCTCGGCGCATAATCTGCGTCACAGAGTAGTTCCGACCTACCCAAAAAATCACCCAAAATTGATGACGCTGTTCCCTTATATGCTGCTCTGCACGCTCGGGAACGCCGCTTGTTAAAAATCATTTGATTCTTTGTATTTTGTCGGTGAGTGGAGTTGATCATGCGTCTTCTGTTTGCAGGAATCGCGATCGCGTCCTTATCTGCTTGCTTGCAGTCTCCGTATGCTTCAGCACAAAACTTCGACGATAGATGGTCTATTATTCCGAAGGCACATGCTGAACCTGCTCCTGAAGAGAAGGAGCAAAGACAAAGTCCCCCTGAGCATACTGAGCATATTCCGGCAGGGCCACTATGGACGCGGACGCCAGACAATCCCCGGCCTTCCAAATCGTTCAATAAAGTCTTTACCGGCAAAGCGTCCTTCTATTCTTATACAAAAGGCAAAACAGCTAGCGGGTCGCTCTACAATCGCAATGAAATGACGGCGGCCCATCGAAGTCTTCCCTTCGGAACTCGGGTTCGCGTCACCGACATTGCGAGTAGCAGGTCGGTCATAGTTCGTATTGCAGACCGCGGACCGTGGATTCGCGACCGCGTGCTGGACCTTTCCCTTGGCGCAGCACGCGGCTTAGGAATTACTGATCGAGGTGTGGCACAAGTTCGAGTAGAGGTTCTTTAGGTAAGCGCCGCGCTCTATGTGGCAACAGTCGTGTGCGGCTGTCAGCGGGCGATTCGCCTCGGCAGCTGACGCGGGCAGAACGCTGAGCTGGGAGGATAGGGCGCCTTTGCCGACAGCACTTCGTGCAGAGGCGGAAGCACTGTGGCCGCTTCGTGCTGAAACGGCTGCAGTTGTTAACCACGTTGGTTGCGTGAGCTTCGGACACGATCGCCTTAAAGCCGATCGTCATTGAAGGCGTGACACTTCAATGTCGGCGAACGCCCACAGTCTTTCTTCGTCGAATGTCTCTGTGTTTCATGCGCCGTGTCCAGTGAGCTTGTCTCGTTCGTTGCGGGCGATCATCTTGGCCTTCGCGTCGGCCTGCTCGCGAGTCAGCACATCCGGCAGAGATATAGACGCTCGGTCGGCCGTCGGCGAAGTGGAACTCATAGCTGCCGGATCGGAAACGGGTTCGTGCTTCTTGATGGTGATGAATGCGCCATGGGAGGATGATGTCTTCGCGCAGAGCCTCCCAAAGCAGGCGACCTTACCTTCCGATGCGCTTCCGATCTATTGCAGCCCTGGTCTCGTACAGGATGACGATGACTCCAACGATTGTGGCGCCAATAGCCAGCATCAGAAGGACCATTTCCAGCATCGAATCGCCGCGCTGTTTGTCGGTCCTAATTACGCTCCTCAATGCTTTTTGGCTACAGTCCCCACTGCTGCTGGATGGCGGCATCGGCGCCGTGCGGCTGCTCCGCCTCTTTGGCGAGCCGGGCGCGCAGCAATGCGAGCACGGCGGCTTCCTCGGGCTTCAGATCTTCCATCGCGTTCCGAAGCTCGGTCTCGGCTTGTGACTTGACCTGAAGGACCAGGTTGCCGTCCAGGTAGCAGTTCAGCACCTCCGGGTGGATGTAGCACTTCCTGCAGATCGTGGGCGTGTTGCCGAGCCGTGCGGAGACTTTTTCGATCGCACTGCGAAGATTGCGCTTCGCCTGAGCGGCGCTGTCAAAGCTCTCAAGTTCACTCAGGGCCATGGCCGCCAGCACTGTCCCGGCCCAGGTTCGGAAATCTTTGGCTGTGATGTCCTTCGTTGTGATTTTATTGAGGTACTTATTCACGTCGGTTGACGTGACATCCCGGCAATTGCCTTGTTCGTCGATGTACTGAAGCAGCTCCTGCCCGGGTAACTCCTGACAGGCCCTGATAATCTTAGCGACGCGTCGGTCTCGTACACGCAATGACCACTGCTTGCCGCTTTTGCCTGTGAAGCGGAAACGCACCTCGTTCTTCTCGACCGCGACGTGCCTATTTCTTAGCGTGGTCAGGCCATAGCTGTTGTTCTGCCTGGCGTAATCATCGTTCCCTACGCGGATCAGCGTAGTCTCCAGGAGATGCACGACCGTTGCCAGAACTTTTTCCCGGGGCAGGCCGCGCAATGCCATGTGCTCGCGAACGGCTTTTCGGATGGAAGGCAGCTCGTCGGCAAACGCAACCACATGCTCGTATTTCGTGCTCTCCCGCACCTCACGGAAACGCGAGTGGTAGCGATATTGCTTGCGTCCCTTTGCGTCACGACCGGTTGCTTGGATATGGCCACTCGGAAACGGACAAATCCACACGTCAGTCCAGGCCGGCGGGATCGCCAGTGCCCGGATCCGCTTCAGCGCGTCAGGTTCGTTGAGCCTCGAGCCATCGAGCCGAATGTAGCTGAAGCCGGTCCCCACCTTCTTGCGCCGAATACCCGGTCGTTCGTCGGAAACATATCTGAGGCCCGCAGATTCGGCGGCATCCCGCGGGTCGACGATCGCCTGCGCGCTATGAGGTGGCTCGACCAGCAACACACCAGCTCCTTTCGTGCGTCAAATGAACGGTTGCGATGAACGGCGGTTCCATAAGGTTTTGATGGAGGCATGACGGCCCTGTCTGACCTCAAGCCGAAAGGAAGTTAATATTAGCACTGGCGATGGTCGACGCGAACGAAGCAACGGCGTGCGTCGGGTCATCCGGCTTTGTGGTGGCGCGCGCCGCGCTTTGCAGGGGGCCGTTTCCCCGTGCCGCGCCGGCCCGCAGGCTCGGCAGGACGCTCGGCGGCAACGCTTCGCCGGAGCGCGTCCATGAGGTTGACGACGTTCTCGCGTGATGGCTTGCTCGGTGGCGGCTGCACTGGGCGTTTCGCCTGCTTCCTGCGTAGGATGTGCACGAGCGCTCTGCGGTAGTGATCCTCCAACATAGCAGGATCGAAATCGGCGAGCTTCGTTCGGATGATGTGCTGCGCGAGCTTCAGCATTTCAGACGGCAGCTTCATTTCCGGAATTTCGCTGAAATAGTCCGTCTCATTTCGGATGTCCTGCGCGAAGCGCAGCGTCACGCCGAGAAGGCCGCGACCTGCCGGTTCGAGCAAAACTGGCCGCTCGCGGGAGGACAGCACCATGCGGGCAAGTCCGACAACGTCCTCCCGGCTCATTGCGTCTCGAATCACCGCAAACGATTCTTGACTGATCTCCTCACGCGGCACGATGTAATACGGCTTCTCAAAATATCGCGCATCGATCTGCCCTGCGGGAAAGAAGCGTTCGATCTCGATCGTGCGCGTCTTCTGAGGCCGCGGGAGAGGGACGCTTTCCTCCTGCTCCTCGTCTTCATCGTCATAGTCGGAGGCACCTTCGTCGGCCATATCGCCAAGATCGGCGGGAACGGTTGGCGGGCTTATCCGGTGGGGTGGCGAGGCAAGCGCCGCCTCCCCAGGCCCTGGGCGCACGCGTCTCGCTCGCTCAAGGTCTCGGTCCTCGACCAGCAGAAAGTCGTTTTCACCGACCTCATACCCCCGCGCCTTGTCTGCTGAATCGACGGTTTGGCCCGTGACAGAATCGATCAGTTTGTGTTTGAGCCGATGGCCCGTTCGCCGGTTGACCTGCCGAAACGAGATACGCTCGGCCGCCGAGATCGCGGGAAAGAGCGCGATCGGACATGAGACGAAGGACAGCTTCAGATAGCCCTTCCAATAGGGTCGGGAGGTCGGCACCGGAAACTCCAACGCAACAGGGGTACAAACGCCAGGCCGGTAGGCAAAGGCCGCGGAATTAACGGCCGGAAAGGACGGGAGTTTCAAACGCTTGAGAAATCGTCCAGCGGTGTCACCCAGACAGCATCGCTCGAAATCCCCCTGATCAGCGGCTCAAGCTAGGTCCTGTCCTCCTCGCTCGCCTGAGCGGAGACCGAAGTAGGCGTTGGTCGGCATGACTTACCTACAGTACTCGTTCGGGGGCGCCCGGAGTGCTGGCACAGCAGAGAAGGAGCCCGACAGTTCGCGAAGAGGGCGTGCGGATGACTTCGCGGCCAAACTTCGCTTTCGGAGCCAGTTCTCCGAATTGACTTGCGCCTTGGCTCCAGCGTTCGCACGCCATGCAGGCTATAAAACAACCGATAAAGTCCTCCCTCCTTCATCTCCGAGAGGGACAGCTTTGGATGATGAAGCAGCCATGGAAATCACATGTAGCAGCCCAACACAGTTGGCTGCGATTCAATATGATAATCCGGATAGCCGAAATTTAACCGAGGGCGATGTAGGCTCGAATTTCAGCTTAGTTGCTGTCGCATGGGAGCCCGCAGACAGGTGTCCCGATCGATTCCGCACGCCTTAGCTCTCCGCTACGATACATCTTTCGCCGATGTCCAAGCGAGGACCCTCGCGGGTCAACCAAACATGAAAGCGGTCGGCGCGAACCTTCTGGCGACCTCGAGCGCGCGGCTCTCGCAGCTCTCCAGGGCGATCTTTTGAGAGCATAACGTCTCCGACCGGCAGATTACCACGTGGAGTGAAGCACAGGCCGCGCATCGGGCGGTCCTTTTCGTCGATCTCGCAGACGTTCGTCGACGCGCCCGCGTAGATCCTATATTGCCTGCCAGTTTCGCCACCGATGACATCGAAGTAGCCCTTTCCTGCGAACTGTGCACGCTGGGCGGGCGATAGTCACGTCCGCAAGAGCTGCAGCGAGCGGCCTTCCGGAGTTCGTTCGGCGCCGTACCTGATGAAGAGAGCCCGAATGGCTCTCGCGCGCCGGCGTTCACGCGGGCGAGGTGATCTAAAGCCCAACATGGCGCGGGCCGATCAGCCGCCGACAAGCCTGGGGAAGAATACGGTTTCTTCCGCGTTCGGGTCGAACGATCGCATTTGCGATACTTGACCCGGACCCGTCCGGACCGTCGCGGTGAAGCCAGCATTGGTCAGTTCGTAGAACCGCCGCTCCGCCTTCGCGAGCTCTCGTGCGTCGTCTGGATTGAAAAAGTGACGGCTGTCGCCGGTACGGTCCATCACGATCTGGATCGCCATGATCGTCTTCCCTCGGAATGATGATGGCCAAGGACTTGATCCAAGTATCCGGCCGAAGTCGCAGAGTTTCAAGACAAGAGATTGCCGACGACCTAGCCCCAGACCTTCTCTTCCCACGACTGGCAAGGACGCCGGCGCGGCCACACCGAACCGTATACCGTCGAACGCCTCAAAGAGCTCCTGAGCCGGCTTTCTAGCCCCGCTAGGCCGTCGGGCCTTTAGCGGCCGCTTACGAGTTACGATGCAAGCGCCAAAGCTGAGATCAGCCGCTTGATTTTAGCCTTTTGCGGCCGCCCAGCATACTGCGGCGGCCGTTCCCTTTTCATGACCGCGGTGTGCAATGAAACCGCAATCAATAATTGAAATGGCGCGCTGTACGCCGTGCGATAAGCCCGAACGCATATCAGCAGTGAACCGACTGCCCGAGCGATAGGAAATCCGATCGTATAGATGTAAGGGCGCGCTGCGGAAGCGCTCCGAGCCGAGTATGTTCCCGCGCCAGCTAGGAACCAGCCGGAGAGAGGAGATTTAGTTCGTTAGATGCATTTCGAAGGGTTTACCAATGGCGATCGATGCTTTTAGAGGAACAATGCCGCTGTTTCTTCCTGAACGTTTTTTCGTCGGGCGGCTAGAAGGTTGGGCAGTGCTGGAAAATCTAGTTGGCGGACTACTGAAGCGCGCAACAATTGCTGGTCACGGCGAACTAGATGCGGACACTGATACAGTGCTGTTCATCAAGGCATATACATTTGACGATGGTCATAGCGACACTCTGCATTGGACAATCCGAAGGGTGAGGAGGGCAAGTACACCGGCTTGGAGAACCAACTGGAAGGTGAGGCCATTGGGGAGCAAGCCAGTTGCGCATTCCACTTGAAATACACGCGCTATACACCGCAAGGGGGCGGTAAATCGTTCAAGCTGAATTTCGACGATTGGTTTTATGGAATCGATGAACGAGCTTGCATAGAGCTTGCATAGTCCGCGGCCGTGCTGGCATCCCGTTTGCGACGGCGCACGTTACTTGCCGTAAGCTTTAACTTCGCTGGTGTCCGCCACTGCTACAGGCGAGAGCAGGTGAGAGGCGCAGAAGATCGAACCGCGAGCGCTGGTTGTCGGCAACTGGTGGCGGACGTCTCCGGGTATGGAATACGCCCAGCCGCAAAGGTGGCGGGCGGGCCTGGCCAGGTGGGGTCGGGAGGCCTCCTCGTTCTGCAAGTGGATCACCCACCGGGCACTGAGGTGTTTCAACATTCCTCTGTGCGAGGGTACAGTTGCGGCAGTCCCCCGGCTCACGAGCGACCCTACGCGGAAGATGGGATGAGGTATCGTAGGTTTGGTTGGTGTAGGGAAAGGCGGTAGCTACCCCCGGTAGCAAAGCCACGATTGTCCGCCAAAAAAATGCGATCTTCTGGCGGTAGCAGCGTTCCTGTAGCACTTAGCCGGCCCGACCGAGTTCGCAACGCGGTTGGGCTCGGACGTGATCTCCAGCTACTTTCCGGCTCCCGTAGTCAAGCCGCTGACGATGTAGCGCTCAAGGAAAATGCCGACCAGGACGAGCGGTGCGATCGCCGCGGTGGACAGCGCCGCCATCGACCACCAATTGATGCCTTGCGAACCGGTCTGGCTCGCCACCATAACGGGGAGTGTCTTCGCGTCCGTACTCGTCAACAGCGCCGCGAAGAAATATTCATTCCAGCACAGCACCAGCGAGAGGATGAATGCGGCCATCATTCCGGGAACAGCGAGCGGCAGAATGATGCGTAAGAAGGCGCCCCATGTCGAGAGGCCGTCGACGAAGGCGGCTTCGTCCAGCTCGATCGGGATCGCGTTGAACTGATCGCGCATGATCCAGATGACGATTGGCAGCACGGTCAGCGTGTAGAGCAAGATAAGGCCAAGGCGCGTGTCGAGCAGGACCAACCCCTTGTAGAGGACGAGGAACGGCAGCGCGAGAACGACCGGCGGCAGGATCAATTGGGACATGAAGAAAAACAGGATGTCATCGTTGCGCATCCAGGCGAATTTGTAGCGGAAGCGGCTCAGGCCGTAGGCCGCGAGCGATCCGAGGATCAGCGCGAGCAAGGATGCGCCGACCGACGTGATGATGCTGTTGATGAAGCGGTTCACGAATTCGGAGCGCGCCGTCGAGGTCCCGAACAAGGTATCTGGCGACAGGCCGAGCGAGCGCCATCCCTTCCAGTCTGGCTGAAAATCGACCCAGGGAACCAGGTGGGCTTGCGTCACATCGACTGCCGATTTGAACGACGTCGTGACGGTCCAGTAGATTGGGAACAGGCAGATGAACGTCCAGAACACGAGTGCAGCGTAGATCAGCATGCGGCTCAGCATCCGCTTTGCGCGGGGGGCCGCCGGATGTCGCCGGATGAGCTTTGATGCCAGGGTCGATCGCGCCAAGTTGAGCAACTCCGTTTGGAAGTGACTTCCCCGCCCTAGACGACTTTCTGCGTCCAGCGCTTTGACAGGCGCAGCAGGACGGTCAGGATCACGATGATCATCAGCAGGTAAACCATAGCGAGCGCCGTGCCGTATCCGACATTCGAGCGGTCGCGGTAGACGCGGTAGATGAAGCTCGACACCGTGTCGGTTGCTCCGCCCGGGCCTCCCGCGGTGACGTTGATCACGATATCCGCGAGCTTCAGCTTGAAAATGATGCGGATGATGAGGACGGTGATGCTAACCGGCAGCATTATCGGGAAGGTGACGTGCCAGAACGACTGCCAGCCATTCGCACCATCGACCTTGGCCGCCTCCTGTACCTCCTTCGGCATCGCCTGGAGGCCTGCGAGAAGGATGATCATGATGAAGGGGATCGACACCCATGCATCCATCGCCTGGATGCTGAAGCGTGCCATCCACGGCGAGGCGAAGAACGCTGGATTGTCCCATCCGAGATAGCGCGCCAGCGTCGCCGCAGGCCCGAAGCGATATTCCAAAAGTGACTTGCCGATCATCCAGCTCACCGCGACAGGGCTGAGCATCATCGGCAGCAGGAAGACCACACGGAAGAATTTTCGCGCGCGGATCTCGGCGCTGAGAAGCAGCGCCAGCCCGAACGCGATTGCGTATTCGCCGAGCACCGCGACGGTGTAAAAGACCATGTTGCCGAGCGCATTCCAGTAATAGGTATCGGTCAGCATGACCCTGATATTGTCGAAGCCGCTGAAGCGCGGGCCTTCGATCGAGCTCAGATTCCAGTCGAGCGAGGCGATATAGATCCCGAAGATCGTCGGGAAGATCACGACGGCGACGGTGAAGAACACCGCCGGCAGCAGGAACAGCGCGCGCTGGCCACGCTCGCCACGGGTCAGAACTTGTCCGACGCCAAATGCAACGGCCCAGACGAGATAGGCAATGAGGATCGGCCGCCAATTGGAAAATCCGGCAGTCATCGTGCCGGTCGTGTGCAAGACTTGAATAAAAAGGACAAGCAGAAAGCCGAGCGACGCCAGCAGGACAAGCACGCGACCGGCGATCTTCCTGCTGCCGGGTGCGCGCTTCGTCGCTGGCTGGTGGTGCAGGTCGTCGCTCACGGGTACGAAATTCTGCATCGAGATGAGCCGCATTCTGTGCCGGTTCTGTCGCCGGGCAAGTTCTCGGCTGGCGCCGGAGGCGCCAGCCGAGGGTGGATGGCTTCGCGCAGGTGCTCGCTACACGCCGAGAGAGGCCTTGTAGAGCCCGATCTGCCGCTCGCGGCCGATCTGGTCGGTCAGTTTCTCCCAAGCGGCGGCGATGTTGTTCGCGCCTGTCTGCGCGTCAACCTTGCCGGCGAAGATTTTGGTGAGCTCGTCTTCCGCGATGCTGTAGTACTGGAAGATGCCGGGGATGCGCGGCTCCACGGCGCGGTTCGGATGATTGTAGGAGGCGAGTTGCGAGTTCAGGTAGGAGGTGATGTATTTGCGGTCGTAGCCCGCCGAGACCCATTCGTCGTACTGGAAGTGGCTGGTGCGGTGGGCCTGGAAGCCTGAAGGATACATCACCATCCAGAGCGACAGGTCCTTGCCGCCAAGATGTGCGGCCGCGCTCCACGCCGCCTTGTGCTTCTTCTCGTCGCCATTGACTCGCGCCATGACGTAAACGCCCCAGCCGAGATAGGCGCAATTTGGCGCATGGTTCGGGCCGCTTGCGAGCTTGTCCCATTGCCCGGTCTTGGAGTTGTAGACATCGTCTGAGCCTGGCAGGATGTCGAAGCCGACGATGTCGCCGACCACGGAGGTGTCGCTCGCCTTCGCCACCTGGCCGATGTCGCCCCACCAGGGGATCATCGAGCCGATGCCGGCCAGGAATTGCTGGAAGCCGGTCGTGTTCGGATCGGCGTTGAGCTGGTCGGCGGGTTCGAACGGCAGTGCGTCGATCACGTCCTGGATGGCGCGGACCCAGGCTGGATTGTTGATGCGCGGCTTCATCGTGTCGATGTCGAACAGCCAGGCCTTGTCGTCGGGATGCTTGGCATAGGCCGACGCGCGGCTGCCGAGGAAATAGAAGCCGAACCCGCCCCAAGGCTTTGGCGCGTCGAGATAGCCGAACGCGTTCTGGTTCTTGATCTTCTTGCCCCTGAGGAATTTCGTCACCGCCTGCACCTGCTGCCAGGTCTTCGGAACGCCCCATTCGGTCGAGTTGCCCGCGTCTTTCCAGGCCTTGGCGAGGGCTGCGTCGGAAAAGACGTCGGTCCGGTAGTTGAAGTTGTGGCAGTCGCCGTCGATGGTGACGCGATAAGTCTTGCCGTTCCAGGTTCCGACCGGCGGCTTCAGGTAATCGACATAGTCGTCAACATCGATCTGCTTCTTGACCCAGTCCGGCATCTCCGACGCCAGCCCCTTGCCGCAGACGTCGCCTTCGAAGGGCGCGCCCATCTCCAGGATGTCGAAGTCGACAGTGCCGGTCGCAATCGCCTGCTGCAAGCGCGGGTTGTAGTCCGCCTGCGCGAGATCGATCCAGGAGATTTTTGCACCCGTATAGGCCTCCCATGGCTTGAGAAAGCCGCGGAAGAGGAGGTTGTGCAGGTTCTGATTGTTGAGCCCCATGAAGGAGAGTTCGACGCCCTTGAACTCGCCTTCCTTGATGCTCGCCTTGGTCGGGCCGAGGCAGAGCTCGCCGACTTTCTGCCAGTCGGCGTCCGTCGGCGCGCCCTTGCCGACGCCCGGAATTTGGGTGATCTGCGCGCGCAGATTGGCTTGCGCAAGCGCAAGCTCCGAGAACGTGCCGAGCGCGCCGCTCGTGCCCAACGCTGCGGCGCTAGCCGCACCTTTCAGCACAGTACGCCGGTTCGGCTGCATTGCGGAATGCCGATCATGATCCTGCTGTTTCACCGCGGTACCCTCCCTTTTGACTTTCTTGATGTGAAGTCTGAATCGCCGGAGCACATCGAGGCCGTCGCGCTCGCGGACTTCGGTGTCGTCGTGATCGGGCCACAGAGGCCGCGTCGAGTATGCAACGGCGTACTCCAAAGTCAACGAAAGCAAGCGAGCCTGAAGCTATGTACGATGTCGACGTGAACGACGATGACAGCCGTCGATAATCCGCGCCGCAGGATGGACGATCAGCCGAGACGACATGCAGCGTCGACGGCGTTCGCGGCGAGCGCGAACGGGTTGGTTCCCGACGGCGCCGGCGTCATTTATGCCGGACGTATCGTGCATCGCCAGAGCTCGATCAGGCGTCGGGCGGAATGACGCCCTTCTTGAAGATGAAGCAACCGTAGAAGCGCCGTTCGCCGGTCTGGATCACGCAATACGATTTCTTGGCGAGTTCATAGAAGGCAAATCGCTCGACCGATTCCATAGGAAACGAGCGTCCTTCCGCTGCATCGATCGCGGCCTGCACTTCGCGCTGCACTTCGGGGATTTCGCCGGGCTGGCCGACGATCTCCATGCGGGACGCCGGCTTGTCGACAAAACTGTCGAGCGGCAGCACCGACAGGATCGCGCGCGCGGCGCGTCCGGCGCTGACATTGTCGATGCGCAACAGCCGACCCAGGACGGTCTGGCGGGCGACGGAGTCGGCGGGGAAATTGGTGTCGCAGAGGACGAGATCGTCGCCGTGCCCCATCGACCGCAGGGCATAGAGTACATTTGCATTGAGAAGAGGGTCGATCGATTTCAGCATGCATCCTCCTTTAACGCAATCATGGCATCTTCATTGATTTGGACTATCCGACGTCGCGGCACCGTCGTCTATACCGACGTTGGCAAATGCCAAGCTCGGAGCGTCGTCAGCGATCGGCGGTCAATTGCCGCCGGTAGCGTTCGGCGTCCCAATTCAAAAGGGCTTGCTCGTTCTCGACCGAGAGGTAGCTGATCTCGGCACTGAGAGGCAGGCGGCCCGTCACAAGCGCGAGACAGGTCAACATGGCCTCGGCCCCGGGACTGGCGTCCGCCCGAATGACGGCGCCAATGCCTGGAATCAGCGTGGAAACGGGCGAGCTCAGTCCAACGGCGCTGGCATGCATTGTCATGGCAGTCAGATCCTGGCCTTCCGCCAATATTGGTAGACCCGGTCCTAAAAAAACGACGTGGTCCGGGTACAGCGAGCCGCTTGTCGCAATCGCACGGCTGAAGCGGTCGGTGGCGATGCTGTGGCAGAGAGGATCGGCCGGCAGGCGATAGTCCGTGCCTGAGCATATGCTGCGAAGCGCTTGATCATCCACCGCTGAGGGACGGCGAGGGGCTAGCGAGAGGCGCTTTTCAACCTCATGGACCAGAGCTTCCGCCTCGTCGCAGTCTGCTGCGCCAACCACGAGACCGTGATTGCCGAGTATCAGGACATCGATCGGGTTCTGCGCGATGACGTCGCTCAAGGCGTGCGCCAGCGGAAGTCCGGGATGAAAATAGTCGAGGCGATGCCAAGCCAGTCCGTCCATTCGCTCGGCAAGCTCATCGCGCGCGTCGGTTCGTACCGCCCATGCGATCGTGTTGACCGAGTGGACATGCAGGACAACCGAATGCGGTATCAGTGCGTGGAGTGATGTCTCGATCGAGGCGCGCAATGTTGTCGTGGCATGCGGCGCAAGCGGCACCCCCTCATCACCTTGCGCCAGTGCTTCTCGTGCGGCTGAAAGGCAGACCGGCACGAAAATGTCCTTGGCCTCCGCGTCCGAAAGCCAGGTACCGGACGCCTTCACCCAGAGCACGTCCCCGTGCTTGATCGATGAATTGCCGCCGGCACCCTGCACAAGCAGCATGTTGCTGCCGACGCGGGCCGACATGCGACGAAGATCTTGGAGCTGGGCAGGGGCTTGCATCGCGATTGTCTCACCAGGCTAAGTGGCTCATCACCCAGTTCGGCACGCGGTTCTGCGATTTGGCGAGTGTGCGGACCGGTGTTGGCGGATCGGGCGCCCAGGCCAGCGTCTCCCTGTGCACCCCTGAGGTGAGGAGCAGCGTCAGCATTGCAGCGGCCCTCGCGCCGGCGATGTCGTGATCGAGGGAATCGCCGACCATCAGAACGCGCCTTGGATCGGGGTGACCCAACCGTTCCAGCGCCGCATCAAAGATCGGCGCGTGCGGTTTGCCGACATAAATCACGTGGCCGCCAAGCGTCTCATAGAATTTTGCCAGCGCACCCGGCGCCGGAATCAAGCGCTTTGCGCTGAACATGGTCAGGTCAGGATTGGCGCAGAGCATCGGCAGCCGGCGCGCCGCGGCCGAGATCAGGCCGTCGCGCCAGTGTTCTGGCTCGGCGACAGCATCGTCGAGGCCTCCCAGCAGGATGAAATCAGCCTCCTGAACGTCGGCTACCATCGTGAGATCGAGTCCATCAACGATGGAATAATCGCCGCCGCGCGTGATGAGCAGACAGGTTCGGCCGAGATTGACGAACGGCTCGCGTGCACGCGCATGCAGACTGTTCCAGGTCACCTCACCCGAAGTCAGAATGCCGTCATAAGCGGCCGGCGGCAGGCCGAGTGCTTCCAGCCGCTCTTCATTGTTGCGCGCACGCTTGCCGGAATTGGAGAGCACCAGCACGCGCTTTCCGGCGTCTCTGAGCCTCTGCACGCAGTTCCGTGCCGCCGGAAAGACGGCTCCGCCCTCGTGTAGCGTGCCCCATTGGTCGAGCAGCACATGATCAAACCGATCGGCAATCGCGCTCAGCGCTTTGATCTGGATGGTGCCGCTCCTCATGACGGGCTGCCCTGTAAGGCAAGCAGCGCTGCGCCATAGCTAGCCTCGTTTTGCTCGGCGGTGACCACGGGAACGCCGAGACGGCGATGCCGGATCTCGGTCCATGCATCGTTCTTCGCGCCACCGCCGATGCTGATGATGCGGCGGAGCGGCGGCGCTCCGAGCCGGGCCAGTTGTTGGTACGCGAGCGCCTCGACCGAGGCGATGCCCTCGAGCAGGGCCTGGAAGAAGAGGTGCTCTTCGTCCGGGCGGGGCGTGGTCCGTGAGGCCAGCTGCGGATCGGCAAGCGGGAAACGCTCTCCGGGCTTTGGCAGAGGATAATAGTCGAGACCTGTCGGTTCCTCTGGCCTCAGGAGCGGCGTGAGCCGCTCCATGTCTTCCCCGGTGAAATGCGTCAGCAACGCTCCGCCGCCTGAGTTGGAGGCACCCCCGGCGAGCCAACGTTCACCGAGGCGGTGCGAATAGACGCCCTGACCCGGGGCAAAGATTGGTTGCGTCGCAAGCAGCTTGACGACGAGCGTCGTGCCAAGGGAGGTTACGGCATCGCCAGGTGTGTCAGCGCGTGTGGCGACGAAGGCGGCAACGCCATCGGTGGTGCCGGCTCCGATGCGGGCTGCTGACGAAATGCTAAGCATGGACGCGATCGCCGGATCGATCGTGGCGAAGGGCGTCCCGGGCACCAGCACTCTCGGCAGGATTTCGTTGCTCACGCCGAGCTGACCAAGCCATGCCGGCCAGGCACGCGTGACAGGATCGTAGCCGAGCTTCAGCGCATTGTTTTCGTCACTGATACCGTGGGATCCGGCAAGTCGACCGGCAATCCAGTCGGCCTGATGAACGGCGAAGCGCACTCCGGTTGCTTCGCCACGGCTCAGCAGATGAAGAAGTTTTGCCAGCGCGCTGCTGGCGCCGTGTGCGCCACTCTCCGCCGGCGCAATCACAGCAATGCGAGCTGCTTCCTTCGCCGCGCGCGTGTCGTTGTACATCAGGCCCGGCGTGCAGGGGCGGCCGCTTGCATCCACCAGCAGAAGGGTGCCTGACGTGCCATCCACGCAAATTCGTTCGACGCGTCCGAGGTCGACATCGCGTCGGCCGAGTTTCGAGATCACAGAAATTGTTGCCTGCCACCAGAGTTCCGGATCCTGGTCGATCGCGTCGCCCTCCTGTCGCGGCGAGGACAGGCTGCTGGATGTCATCGCCTCAATGGCGCCGCGTGCATCGACGGCGCAGGCGCGGACGCCGCCGGTTCCGACATCGATACCGAGAAACAGACCTGCCATTCAACGTCACTCCGGGCTGATCTCGACATTGCGTTGCAGCACGTTTGGGGGATTGACGTCCCGATCGGTGTTTGCAATTTTTTGCAAGGTATGAAGAAATTTTCAAGTGGGCTTTTCCGCCGTGGCGACACAATCCGACAGAGTGCCGGTGGTTGATGGTGAAGCGTCGCTCGCCACGCGGGCGGCATGGCTGTATTTCGCCGCCGGACTGACGCAGTCCGAGGTCGCGGACCGTCTCAACATCCAAAGCACCAAGGCGCATCGGCTGATCGCACGCGCCAGCCGCGAGGGCATGATTCGCGTCTTTGTGGAGGGACCGGTCGCCGAATGTGTGGCGCTGGAAAACACGCTGGCCGATCGTTACGGGCTCAGCTTTTGTCGCGTGGCGCCCGATCTCGGCGAGGGCGATCTGCCGCTGAAAGCGTTGGCGCTGGAAGGTGCAAGTTTCCTGAGGCAGATTCTCGAGCGCGGTGAACACAAGATCATCGGCGTGGGGCACGGCCGCACGCTTGCCGCCATGGTCGAGCAGTTGCCTCAGACGCCGGCACGGGACGTGCAATTCGTGTCCCTGCTCGGCGGGTTGACCCGGAAATTCGCTGCCAATCCGTTCGACGTCATTCATCGCCTGGCCGAGCGGACTGGGGCAGAGGCCTATCTTCTGCCGGTGCCGGTGTTCGCCAATTCGGTGGCCGACCGCGCGGTCTTGATGAAGCAATACGGCATCGCCGACGTTTTCGCGCTGGCCCGGCGGGCCTCGCTCCTGTTCGTCGGCATCGGCCAGATCCACGCCGAAGGGTTTTTGGTCTCGAGCGGCATGATCCGGCCGGACGAAGTCGTCGAGCTGAAGCGCGCGGGTGCCTGCGCCGACCTGCTCGGACATTTCTTCAATGTCGATGGTGAAATGCTGGACATCGATCTCTCGGCGCGCGCCACCTCGATGGAGGCGGCCGACTTACGGAAGCATCGCATCGTCGCCCTTGGCGGCGGATTGGCCAAGGTCACGGCGTTGCGCGCGGTGCTGCGCAGCGGCCTCCTGCATGGCCTCATCATCGATGAGGTGACCGCGCAGGCGCTCGCTGCGGACAAGCCGGAGCCAACATCCGGCAACGGCAAAAGCAAGCCCAGGAAGAAGCTCAAGAAGGAGCTCAAGAACGAGGGCCGGAAGGGAACGTAAACGCGCACCATGGGAGGTTACAATGCACGATCGCGAGAAGAATCTGTTCGATTCCTACGCCGCAAAACGCATCAGCCGGCGTGATCTTCTGGACGGAGCGGCCAAGCTCGGCATCGTCGGTGCCGCCGCCAATGCTGCCTTCGCCTCCGCCATGTCGAGGGCGATGGCCGCGGACTTCAATTGGAAGGCCTATAGCGGCAAGACGATCAAGCTGCTCCTGAACAAGCATCCTTACGTCGACGCCATGATCGGCGATATCGAGGCGTTCAAGACGCTGACGGGAATGAACGTCACCTACGATATCTTCCCGGAGGATGTTTACTTCGACAAGGTGACGGCGGCGCTCTCCTCGAAGTCGGACCAGTACGACGCCTTCATGACGGGCGCTTACATGACCTGGACCTACGGTCCGGCCGGCTGGATCGAGGACCTGAACGCCTACATCAAGGACCCTGCGAAGACCAATCCGGCATTCGCCTGGGATGATGTGCTGCCGGGTCTACGCGCTTCGACGGCGTGGGATGGCGTGGCCGGCTCCGAGCTCGGTTCGGGCAAGGCCAAGCAGTGGTGTATCCCCTGGGGCTACGAGCTCAACAACATCACCTATAATCGCAACATCTTCGACAAGGTCGGCGTCAAGCCGCCGAAGAACCTCGACGAGATGCTCGATGTGGCCGCGAAGATTACCAAGGATGCCGGCGGTCCCTACGGCATTGGCGTGCGTGGCTCGCGTTCCTGGGCGACGATCCATCCCGGCTTCCTCTCGGCCTACTCGAATTTCGGCCAGAAGGATTTTGTGATGGAAGGCGGCAAGCTGAAAGCCGCGATGAACACCAAGGCCTCGAAGGAGTTCCATGAGAAATGGGTCAAGATGATTCAGACCTCGGGTCCGAAGAACTGGTCGACCTACACCTGGTACCAGGTCGGCACCGATCTTGGTGCGGGCGCCTCCGGCATGATCTTCGACGCCGACATCCTCGGCTACTTCATGAACGGCGGCGAGAACAAGGAGAGGGGCAATCTTGGCTACGCCCCCTTCGCCGCGAACCCGGCTGCCAAGGCCCCGACGCCGAACGTCTGGATCTGGTCGCTCGCAATGTCGAGCTTCTCCAAGCAGAAGGATGCGGCCTGGGTATTCATGCAATGGGCGACTTCGGTCGAGCACGACCTGTTCGGCGCACGCAAGATGGATTTCGTCAACCCGGTGCGCGCCTCGGTGTGGAAGGATCCGGAGTTCCGTGATCGCATCGCAAAATCCTATCCGGGCTATCTCGAACAGCATGATGTTTCGGCGCCGGGGGCCAAGATCTACTTCACGGCGCAGCCGCTGTTCTTCGACTTGACGACCGAGTGGGCCGCATCGCTTCAGAAGATGGTCGCCAAGGAGGTGAGCGTGGACGAAGGCCTCGACAAGCTTGCCGACAGTATCAACCGTCAGCTCAAGCAAGCCGGCCTAGGTTGACGCGTTGCGTGGCGCCTTCATTCCTCAGCACCACGACTACCCGCCGGCTCGGGACGCCTACCAGATCCCGGCCGGCGGTGTTGCAGTGAGAATGTGATCCTTATCATCATGAGCATGGTTCAACCCCTCCAGACTCAAGCGCTTCCGCGCCGCGCTGCGAGGCTGCGCGGGCGCATCCTGCCTTATCTGCTGAGCCTGCCGGCTCTGCTGGTCTGCATCGCCATCCTGGTGCCTTTCGTGACCGCGGCGATCTATTCTCTCCAGCGCTATCGGCTGAACCTGCCTTATCTGCGCGGCTTCATCGGTGTCGACAACTATATCGACTTCCTCTCGGACCCCGCGTTCTGGAATACGCTGCGCATCTCGCTCGTCTATACCGCGTTGACAGTCGTCCTCGAGCTTCTGCTTGGGCTCGGGATCGCAATGCTGTTGCGGCGGCCAACCCGTTTCCACAACGCGGTGTCGATCGTGCTCCTGCTGCCGCTGATGACGGCGCCTGCAATCGCGGCGCTGATGTGGAAGCTGATGACCAATCCGAGCTTCGGTATCCTGTCCTATCTCGTCAGCCTGTTCGGTGCACATGATTTCAAATGGGCGTCCGACCCATCGACCGCGCTGTTCACGGTGGTGCTGGTCGACGTCTGGGTTTACACGCCCTTCATCATGATCCTTCTCCTGGCGGGGTTGCGCTCGCTGCCGCGCCAGCCGTTCGAGGCTGCGGCGCTCGATGGTGTTCCGGCAAGCTTCGTCTTCTTCCGCATCACGCTGCCGATGCTCGCGCCTTATATCGTCACGGCGTCGCTGTTCCGGCTGCTCGACTCGATCCAGCAGTTCGACATCGTCTACGCGATGACGCAGGGCGGGCCCGGAGATCGGCTGATGGTATTTCAGGTCCAGGCCTATCTCGAATTCTTCCAGTACACCAATGTCGGACGCTCCGCGGCGCTGCTGATGATCCTCTGGCTGATCACGAACATTCTGTCGAACATCTTCATCAAGAACTGGCTGCGGCTGCGGGCCCGCGCCCATGGCCATGCGTAAGGGCGGGAGGGGGCGATGGATCACTCCAGTCTTGCTAGCCGCGTTTTTCGACGCATTGCGCTTGCGCTGGTGCTCGTCTTCTTCATGTTCCCGATCGTCTGGATCTTCCTGATGTCGTTCCAGACGAATGAACAGATACTGCGGATTCCGCCGCGCATCCTGTTCGAGCCGACGCTTGCCAATTACGAGGCGCTGATCTCCGGCCATTTGCGCACGACGGCCGGCAATCTCGAAATCTCCTTCATGCGCAACCTCATGAACAGCTTCGTGCTGTCGAGCGCGGCAGTGCTGCTGGCACTGCTGCTCGGCGTGCCGGCGGCCTATGCCTTTGCGCGGTTCAAATTTCGCCTGGGCGAGACCATCGCCTTTACGTTGCTGTCGTTTCGCTTTGCGCCACCCTTGCTCGTGCTGCTGCCGCTCTCGCTCTACTACCAGCAACTCGGGCTGAACGACACTTACTTCGGTATCGTCTGGGTCTATCAGCTCATAGCGCTGCCCTTGATTCTCTGGATCGTGCGCGGCTATTTCGAGGATATCAGCCCCGATATCGAGCACGCTTACCGGCTTGCCGGACATTCCTGGCGCGAGGCCTTCACCCGCATCGCCGTGCCGCTCGCCGGACCTGGCATCGCCGCTGCCGGTCTTCTGTCCTTCATCTTCTGCTGGAACAACTTCGTATTTGCGCTGATCCTGGCGTCGGCCGACAAGCAGCCGGTCACTGTCGGCGCGCTTGCCTTTGTTACGGCGTCGGGCATCCAATATGGTCAGATCGCGGCTGCGATCGTGCTCTCGGTGACGCCGACCTTGCTGCTCGCGCTCTACGCGCAACGCTATCTCGTCGAGGGATTGTCGCTCGGCGCGGTGAAGGGTTGACAGAATGGCTCGTCTCGAACTCAATTCCATCGGCAAGGGATTCGGTCCGGTCCGCTGCGCCGAAGATCTCTCGCTGACCGTCGAGTCCGGCGAGATCGTCGCGGTGTTTGGGCCTTCGGGCAGCGGCAAGACCGTGCTGCTACGCATGATCGCCGGCATGTTCGAGCCGGATGACGGGGACATTATGGTCGGCGGCCAGTCGATCGTCGGCGCACCGCCGGAGCGGCGCGGAATCGGCATGGCCTTTCAAAATTTCGCCCTGTTTCCGCACATGACCGCGCAGGACAACATCGCGAGCGGATTGCGGGCGAAGGCCGGAGCCAGAGAGCTCGCCTCGCGGGTCACATCGATCAGCCGGCTGTTGAAGATCGAGCATGTCCTCGGTCACATGCCGCGCGAATTGTCGAACGGCCAGAAGCAGCGGACGGCGCTCGCGCGCGCGCTGATCGGAAATCCCGAGGTGCTGCTGTTGGACGATCCGCTCCGCAACGTCGATGCCAAGCTGCGCTATGAAATGCGGCTCGAGCTCCCGAATCTTTTGCGACGCAGTTCCGCCGCGGTTCTCTATGTCACCCAGGATTACCGGGAGGCGATGGCAATCGCTGATCGGATCGCGGTCCTGATCGACGGGCGCCTCGCGCAGGTCGCGCGCCCTGAAGAAGTCTACGCCCGGCCCGCGTCAGTGGCCGTTGCGCGCCTGTTCGGCGATCCCAGCATCAATCTTGTCGAAGTCGTGCCCGCAACCGATCAGGGTTGTCTGATGTGCGAGATAGTCGGGGCCAGGATACGGCTCGGTTCTTTTCATGATCAGGCGGCGGATCAAGGTCCGTGCTGGCTCGGTGTGCGGCCGGATGATCTCGCGGTGGTCCGGTCGGCGAGTGAGGACGCCATTCCGGCGCGGGTTGTTGCCGTCACGCCGATGCATGAGCGCGCCGTGCTGTTGTTGCGCTTCCCGGACGGCACCGAATGGCTCGCGGCGCTTCCCCCGGATTCGCCGATGGCGAGTGCCGATGACGGCGTTTTCGTCCGCTTTGCGCCCGAGGCGGCGCTCCTATTCGATCGTGCGACCGGGCTTCGAGTCGATGTGCCGCATCGGCGGCAGGCGGCGTGAGGGGCAGACAACGATGGGCATGCTCGAAATCCGCAATGTCGACAAGGTGTACCGCAGCCGCGGCAAGCCACCAGTGCATGCCGTGCGCGCGCTCGACATGGAGGTGAAGAAGGGCGAGATTGTCGCACTGCTCGGGTCTTCCGGCTGCGGCAAGACGTCGACCTTGCGCATGGTCGCGGGCTTCGAGAGCGTCACGTCGGGCGCGATCGCGCTATCGCAGCGGCGGATCGACGAGTTGCCGCCGGCGAAGCGAAATGTGGCGATGGCCTTTGAAGGCTACTCGCTCTATCCGCCTCTGACCATTCGGGAGAACATCGCCTTTGCGCTCAAGGCACAACAGCTCGCTCATCGCGAGGTATCGCACCGCGTCGATGCGATCGCACGGATGGTCGAGATCGAGGACATCCTCGACAGTTATCCACGTTCTATTTCGGGGGGGCAGCAGCAGCGCGTGTCGCTGGCACGCGCGTTGGTGCGCGATGCCGACCTCTATCTGCTCGACGAGCCGATGGGCCAGCTTGAGCCCCAGCTTCGGGCTGTGCTGCGCGGGCGGATCAAGGGCCTCCTGGCCGAGCGCGGCATGACGGCGATCTTCGTGACCCATGACCAGACGGAGGCGAGCGCGCTGGCCGATCGCATCGCGGTGATGGAGGACGGCGTCCTTCAGCAATTCGCAAACGAAAGGGAGCTGAAGAATCGACCGGCCAACCTGTTTGTCGCAAGCTTCATCGGCGAGCCGCCGATGAACCTGCTGGAAACGCAGGTGGCGCACGCCGACGGCGGTTTCTGCTTGTCGGTTGGCGCGGATATGGCGTTTCGGATAGCGGGCGATACGCTCGACCAGGCCGCCAGGAAATTGCTCGAGCAGGCACAAAGTGTCCGGGTTGGCATTCGTCCGCAACGGATTGCCGTCGGAACGGGCGATGTGCGCGTGCGCGTCGTGTCTAATCAATGGCTCGGCGACCAGTCGCATGTGGCAGGCGAGTGCGCGGGTCATCTCTTGATCGCCGTGACGGTGAACCGGATTGCGGCGCGGCCCGGCGACATCGTGCCGTTCGCGCTGGATCCGCGCCACCTCCACGTTTTTGGTGCCGACGGCACCTGCATTCGCCACGCGGAGGGGGGCTGATCATGCAGACCTCGCCGCAGCGCGACGTGATCGTCGGCATCGATGCCGGCACGTCTCTGATCAAGACCGTGGCGTTTGCGCGCGACGGGCGGCAACTTGGCGATTTCTCTCTTCCTAATACATACACGACGTCGCCCGGCGGCCGCGTTGAGCAGGACATGTCGCGGACCTGGACCGACACGGTCGCCGCGTTGCGCGGGCTGGTGGCAGCCGTACCGGATATTTCGCAGCGCCTTGCTGCCATCGCGGTCACGGGGCAGGGCGATGGCACCTGGCTCATCGACGATGACGGCCGCCCGGTCGCGCCGGCATTGCTGTGGCTGGATTCGCGCGCCGCTCGCCTGGTTGAGGTGATCCGTGGCAGCGAGCGTAACGTCGCACTCTATCGACGCACGGGCTCCGGGCTGAACGCCTGCCAGCAGGGGCCGCAACTGGCTTGGCTGCAAGCGCATGCGCCCCAAACACTGTCGCAGGCCAGGACAGTCTTTCACTGCAAGGATTGGCTCTACTTCCTGCTCACCGGTCAGCGTGCGACCGATCCGTCGGAATTGACCTTTAGTTGTGGCGATTTTCGGAAACGCGGCTTCGATGCCGAGACAGCACGTCTGATCGGGATCGCTGATTGTGCGGCTCTGTTTCCCGAGGTCGTCGACGGGATCACGACGACGCATCCGCTGAGTGCGGCCGCCGCGATGGAAACCGGACTGCCGCAAGGCGTTCCGGTCTCGCTCGGCTATGTCGATGTCGTTTGCAATGCGCTCGGAGCGGGCCTCTACGATCTGGCTCCTGATGTCGGTTGCACCATCATCGGATCCACCGGTATGCACATGCGGCTCGCGACCAACGCTGACGCGGTCACGCTTAATGCGGAGGCAACCGGCTACACCATGCCGTTCCCCGTTCCCGGTCACTACGCGCAGATGCAATCCAACATGGCGGCGACGCTGAACATCGACTGGCTGCTCGATCTTGCCCGCGATCTGCTGGCCGCCGAGGGCGTGGTGCGTTCGCGCGCCGACCTGATCCGGCGACTCGATGAGCGTGTGCTCGAGGCGCGCCCGGGCGAGTTGCTGTTCCACCCCTTCATCTCCGATGCCGGCGAGCGCGGCCCGTTCATCGCGCACGAGGCTTGCGCGCAGTTCCTGGGCCTGCGCAGCCGGCACGGCTATTGGGACCTGATGCGCGCCGTGATGGAGGGGCTCGCCTTTGCTGCGCGGGATTGCTATGCGGCGATGGGAGCGCTGCCGGGCAATGTGCGGATCACCGGCGGTGCTGCACGAAGCCGCGCGCTCTGCGCCATATTGGGGGCGGCGCTTGAATGCGATGTACAGATCTGCAGCCGCGGCGAAGCCGGTGCTGCGGGTACGGCCATGATCGCGGCCGTCGCAACCGGAGTCTATCCGGACATGATGGCCTGCGCGGAGGACTGGGTGAGACCACATTTGAAAGCGCCGCAACGGCCCAATGCGGCATTGGCCGCGCAGTACGGGCGGATGTTCCCGACCTATCTCGACGCCCGGCTTGCGGCGCGGCCGGTCTGGAAGCAGCTTGCGGCGCTGCGTGCGGGAGTCGGTCATGTCTAGCTCCATCGCCATCGTCGGTGACCGTTTCATGCTGCCGTCGGTGTTCGCCGAGAAGATCACGGCTGTCTGCGGCAACGGTGTCGACATCCGCCTTCTGGAGCAGCCCTGGCCGGACGAGCCGATGGAGCACGGCTATGCGGGCTCGAAGCTCGATGGCCTGAAGGAATTCATGGGCGATCCGGACGAGGTCGCCGAGTTCATCGGCGACGCTGCGCTGCTCGTGACGCACTTGGCGCCGATCTCGCGGTCGATGCTGGAGCGCCTGCCGAACCTGAAATTCATCGCGGTCTCGCGCGGAGGTCCCGTCAACATCGACATGCAGGCCACGCGCGATCACGGGGTGATCGTCGTCAACACCCCGGGCCGCAACGCAAGCGCGGTCGCCGAGTTCACCATCGGCGCTATCCTCGCCGAGACGCGCTTGATCCGCAGCGGGCACGAATCCTTACGCGGTGGCGAATGGCGCGGCGATCTCTATCGCGCCGACCGCACTGGTCGCGAGCTCGGCGAGATGACGGTCGGCATCGTCGGTTATGGCGCGATCGGCACCCGCGTGGTGAAGCTGCTCAAGGCCTTCGGTTGCAAGATCCTGGTCGCCGACCCCTACGTCCAGCTCAGCGCGCAGGACCGCAACGACGGTGTCGAGCACGTCGCCCTCGCGGACCTGCTGGCGCGCGCCGACGTCATTAGTCTTCATGCGCGGGTCACCAGTGAGACGGCTGGCTTCATCGATCGCGCGGCGCTTGCACAGGTCAAGCCGGGCGCATTGCTGGTCAACACGGCGCGCGGCCCGCTGATCGACTACAAGGCGCTGTTCGAGGTGTTGTCCTCGGGGCGCCTTGGTGGCGCCATGCTGGACACGTTTGCGGTCGAGCCGGTGCCGCTGGACTGGCCGCTGCTCCAGTTGGCGAATGTTACGCTGACGCCGCACATCGCCGGCGCCTCGCTGCGTACCGTCACCATCGCCGCAGACCGGGTCGCCGAGGAGGTTCGCCGCTATCTCGCCGGCGAGCCGCCGCTCAATCCGTGCTGAAGACGAAAGGTGTTTGAAATGACCCGTGAAGAGCGAAAATTGCGCGAAGCGATCATTGCCAAGTGTCGGTGGATGAACGCGTCGGGTCTGAACCAGGGGACGTCGGGAAATATCTCCGCCCGCTACAAGGACCGGATGCTGATTACGCCGTCCGCGACGCCCTATGGCGCGATGAAGCCGGAGATGATTGCTTCGATGCCGCTTGAGGGCGAATACGGTTCCTGGGAAGGACCGCTCCAGCCGTCCACCGAATGGCGCTTTCATCTCGACATAATGCGCGGGCGGCCGGATGTCGGCGGTGTCGTCCACACCCACTCGACCTACGCCACCGTGCTCGCCATCGCCCGCAAGCCGATTCCTGCCTGCCACTACATGATGGCGGCATTCGGCGGCAACGATATCCGCTGCGCCGGCTATGCGCGTTACGGCACGGCTAAGCTATCCGAACTCGCTCTGCAAGCGCTCGAAGGCCGCAACGGCTGCCTGCTCGCCAATCACGGCATGATCGCGGTCGGCCCGAATCTCGACAAGGCGATGTGGCTCGCCGTCGAGCTCGAAACCATCGCGCGCCAATATTATCTCTCGCTCGCGCTCGGCGGGTCGCACATTCTCAGCGAGGCTGAGATCGCGGACACCGCCAAGGGCTTCTCGACGTATGGCTTGCAGGCGCCGAAACCAAGATCGAATGCAAAGCCGGCGAAGGCGCGCACCGCAAAGGCCGCAGCAGGCCGACACGTTGAGAAGAAGCGCAGCAGGACGCGATGACGGGGACTGCGCCGGATGCAGGCAGGGATCACGGGCTGGTCGACATTGCCATCATCGGCGGTGGCATCAACGGCGCCGGCATCGCCCGCGATGCGGCCGGCCGTGGGCTGAAGGTCCTGCTCTGCGAGAAGGGTGATTTTGCCGAAGGCACGTCGTCGCGGTCCGGCAAGCTCGTGCATGGCGGCTTGCGCTATCTCGAATATTACGAGTTTCGCCTCGTTCGCGAGGCCCTGATCGAGCGCGAGGTGCTGCTCGCCTCCGCGCCCCACATCATCTGGCCAATGCGCTTCGTGCTGCCGCATTCGCCCGAGCAGCGGCCGGCCTGGCTGGTTCGCACCGGGTTATTTCTCTACGACCATCTCGGCGGCCGCAAGCGCCTGCCCGCGAGTCGCGGACTCGATCTTTCGCATGCGTCGGAGGGCGCGCCGCTGCGCCGCGAATTCCGCCGCGGCTTTGAATATTCGGATTGCTGGGTCGACGACGCCAGGCTCGTGATCCTGAACCTCGTCGACGCGGCCCGCAACGGGGCCAACGTCTTGCCACGCACGCGCGCGGTGACCGCGCGCCGGGACCGAGCGAACTGGCACCTGGAGATGCAGGACGAAAATGGCGGCCTGCATACGGTCCGTGCGCGCGCGCTCGTCAACGCGGCCGGGCCCTGGGTCCAGGATGTCGCGCAGGGGGTTGCCGGTCTCAACTCGTCGCACAATGTGCGGCTCGTCAAGGGCAGCCATGTAGTGGTGCCGAAATTCTGGAGCGGGCCGCAGGCCTATCTGCTCCAGAACGCGGATCGCCGCGTCATCTTCGTCAACCCTTACGAGGACGATCTCGCGCTGATCGGCACCACGGATATTTCCTATGGCGGCCGCGCCGAAGATGTCGCGATCGACGAGGGCGAGATCGACTATCTGCTGGGCGTCTTGAGCCGCTACTTCAGGGCCCCGCCGCGCCGGAGCGAGGTCGTCCATGCCTTCTCCGGGGTTCGGCCGCTCTACGACGACAATGCCGAGAACCCCTCGGCGGTGACGCGGGACTACGTTTTCGAGGTTCACGGCACGCCGGAGGTGCCCCCACTGCTGTCGATCTTCGGCGGCAAGATCACGACTTATCGCCGGCTCGCGGAGCAGGCGCTCGGCCGCCTGGAAGCCTGGTTTCCGAAGGTATCGCCGGCATGGACGGCCGGCACGCCGCTGCCGGGCGGCGACATCAATGGTCCCTTCGATCATTTCGTCACAGAACTTGCGCGCGCCTATCCCGACCTCCCGCGCAAGCTGATCCATCACTATGCGCGCCTGTATGGTACGCGGGCGCGCGAACTGCTTGGCTCGGCCCGCGTCTCGGCCGATCTCGGTCGGCATTTCGGTGGAGACTTTTACGAACGTGAGGCTGCGTTTCTACGCGAGACCGAGTGGGCCAAGGAACCTCAGGACTTTCTGGATCGGCGCACCAAACATGGCCTGCATCTGACGGTGGCGCAACGGGACGCATTTGCCAGCTTCATCTAACTCGTCGGCGCCATTCCACCTCAACCGTACGGGTACTGTAGGCGATCTGTGCATGAAACACCAATGGAAGTCTTCGCTAGCTCGAGATCGGAAGCTATCCGTCCGGCTGGAGCTGATCAGATGTCGGAGTAGCTCAAGTCGGAGTGACTGCCCGCCTTCTGGCGCGCAAAGGTGATCACCATTGATCAGCCTCGATCTTGTTGGTTGGCGCTAGCTCAAATTGGCCCATGATGGATTGGAGCGAGATGTTAATGTTTTCAATTAGAAGGCCGCGTGGGCACGACGTGTGCACCGGGAGATCAAGGAAAATCTACCGTGGGCAAGTGCGGTCGCTGTTTCGACTGAGGTGAGATCTTAAGACGTTTGCGTGGTTTAGAGCGGGGTCGCAGGAGCAGGAGCCGAGGTCGTGCCTCACGATCAGTGAATGATCGACCTGCGAATAGTTCTGCGGACTACGGTGAGGACACAAAATCATGTCTGGGGTTCAAGCCGCTTCCTCAGTGCCAAATCTACGATTTTGAGCGCTTTACTCCGATTTTCCACGAACTCCTTCGCCCGATTGTAACGCTCAGGCAGCGTCGCGAGTCCGAGTGGGATCGTGGACGCAGCGGCGCAGATATTGACTGAAGGGATCGAAGGGCGGCCGACGGGATGTGGACCGCAAGCGATTCTCGCGGGCCGCCACTTCGATGCAGTCCGTGCTTTGCGGACCGCCGCTCGATCACGAGGCAACATTCGGTTGGCGGAAGGCCGCTTCCATCTCGCGACGGACGCGCACGGCGAGGCTGTCCGGATCGTACTCCACATCCTCCCACTTCAGCCGTTGACCTTCTTCGATCTCGGCCTTGAGCTTGACGTGGTGGGCCAGGCCGAGCGGAAGATAGCCCTGCTTGAGCGAGGCCTCAGCCGGCGTCTGCTTGCCCCAGACGCAGAAGCCGCCTTCGCCGTCGAGCATCTCGCCGGCCTTTAGCTTGCGCTTGGCGGTCGCAACCACGTCCGAGTTGAACACGATCGGCGCGCCGGTCGGCTCCTTGCGCAGCGCCGCCGACGCAACGGAGATGCCGAGCTCGAGCCCGATCATGTGGATCGGACGGTAGAGCGAAGCATATTTGCCGGTCTTGTCTGGCAGCATGCTGTACTCGCGAAAACATTCCTCGGAATAGGCGCTGTCGGTCTCGAACACGACATAGGTGCCCATCACGAGGCTCTGTGGCACGTCGGTGCCGTCGCGATAGACGGACGAGGTGACCTCGGTGACGCCAGACTTCTCCAGCGTACCGCCGTCGGATCTCGGCTTGCAGATCTCGGCGTGCTCGAAGCGGGTGGCCGGCGGGAAGGACAAGCCTTCGCTCTGTGCATGCAGCCCGGTCGCGTTGCAGACCGCGGTCATCTCGATGCCCGACTTGGTGCCGTCGACGAAGGAGTTGAACATCTTCGGATTGATCGAGTTGCGATCCTTGATCTTCATGTATTTGTCGAGGATGTCCCACACCGTATCCGGCGTCGACTGGTGATAGGTCGGGTGGTAGCGCGTGCCCTTGCCGGCAGCGACGACCTTGAAGCCGGCCGCGCGCGCCCAATCGACGTGATCGGCGATCAGTGCCGGCTGGTCGCCCCAGGCCAATGAGTAGACGATACCAGCCTGCCGCGCTTTGCGCGCCAGGATGGGGCCTGCGACCGCGTCCGCCTCGACATTGACCATCACGATGTGCTTGCCGTTCTCGATCGCTTTCATCGCAAAGCGGATGCCGGCACCGGGATCGCCGGTCGCCTCGATGATGACCTCGATCGCCGGATGGGTGATAAGGGCGTCGGCATTGTCGGTGACGATGGTACGGCCGTGCTTCAGCGCGTCGTCGATCGAGGTGGCTGCATATTGCTCTTCGGGCCAGCAACCGAGCTTGAGCTGCGAACGGGCGCGGGCGGTGTTGAGGCCGGCGACGCCGACCAGATGCATGCCGTCGGTCTGGCGCACCTGCGACAGGAACATCAGCCCGAACTTTCCGGCCCCAATCAGCCCAATATTAATCGGTTTGCCGGCAGCCTTGCGCTCCAGCAGCATGCGATGGAGATTTATGAGATTGTTCCTTGACGTTCCTCGGACGACGGCTGTGTCCGCCGTTTCGCGGGAAACGTTAGGTAGCGGCGAATCCGAGCGCAATTTAGATTATCTGCCGCGACGATGTAGACACGCTAAACTATTCGCTCGTTCCAACTGTCGCGCTCCTTGCGCAGCCAGTCGAGGAAGGTGCGGGTCTTGCGGTGGCGCAGATGGCCGTGCGGGCAGACGATCCACTGCGTGGTCAGCGCGATGGCCGGCGGATCCTTCACAGGACAGACCAGGCAGCCGTCGCGCAATTCGCGCCAGGCCAACAGCTCGCTTTCCAGCCCGATGCCGAGCCCGTCAACGGCGGCGTCGATCGCCATGTGGCTGCGGTCGAACAGCACGCGCTTCCAGCGCTCGGTCGGCTCGATGCCGGCCTCCGAGAACCAGCGCGGCCACTGCATCTGCGATTTCACCGAATGGATCAGCCGGTGCTTGAGCGGGTCGACGGCGGAAAGACTGCCCGCCGCAAGGCGCACTGTAGCCTGCGTTTACTCCGGGAATGGAGTGGTTCATCAGAAGTTTGGCGTCAACTTCCGAAACACCGGCTGCTGTTGCAATCGTACGGAAGGTTTGCCGGAGGTCGTTGCCCCACTTCGACAGGATTTTCCGGTCCTCCTTTGTTTCCGACAAATGCCCCGATCCGCTGTCGGCCGGGAAGACCCACTCTTGTGCTTGCCTTGGATACATTTGCCTGCCGAACCGGATTGCGCGGACTAGGCAAAGGATCATCTGTCGCGACAACGGTATATCGAACGCCTTCTTCTTGCCTCCCTTTGGTTTGGGACGTGCAGCGTGCGACGCCGACAATCGATGTCTTCTGGCTTGGCATGCTGGAGCGCCGTGGGCCGAGAACCGCAAAGAAGCGCGAAGAGGTGGAACTCTCTACGTACGGGGTTGTCGAGGATGGCGAGCTGCGCAAACCAGCCCTTTAGGTCGGCCGATCCCATCCCAGTGTTGCGGCGCTCCTCCTCATTCCAGTCGACCGCATCGGCCGGGTTATCTGACGGCAACGACCTGTTCGTCTTCCGTGCATGATTGTAGATGGCCCGCAGGGTGCGCATACTACCATTGGCCATATACGGCCCATTTTCTTTGGTGACCTCATCGTGCTTCTTGGCCACCCGGGCTGGGTCAGCTGCGAGCTCCTTGAGGGGAGTGTCGAGCCATTCCACAAAAATCCGTTCGACGTGATCGCGGTAGCCCTCGACGGTCTTGTTGCTGCGATTCTTGCGGATCAGATGGGCTTCGAGGTACCGGTGCCAGGCCTGCCTGAGCGTAACGCTTGCGACTGTCCCGCCACTTTGCATCGCCGGAGCGGGTGTCATCCGTACGGTTTGTTTCACGTCCTTTGGATGTCGTCCGCGGCTAATCTGGGCCAAGTACTCCTTGGCTGCGGCACGCGCAGCTCGAGTCGACATCTCACTAGCGTCGCCAATGGAGACCCTAATGGACGAAGCCCGTTTGCCTCCCTGCCTGAGGTCTCCCTGAACGGTGAAAGTCCGTCGTCGCTTTCCGATGACGACAAAGAAGCCTTTCAGCTCCGTGTCGCGCGCCAGGTACCAGCCGTCCTTCGGGGCGGGTAGCTGGGCAATGGTCTTGTCGGTGAGGGGAATTCGAATGTCGGCCATAAGCGAGAGTCCATGCCCGTTAAAACGGTTTTCAAACGGTGTCAGCGGATCGAGCAGTTGGAAGGTTTGTCTTCGAGGGAGCGCGAAGCTATGCGATAAAATAAGGAAACATCAACGGCTTACTAAGGGGCATGGTACCCTGGCGCGCTCTTGGAAGCTGTGGCAAAGAGCCGGTTCTGAACTCTTAATCAGCGGGTCCCAGGTTCGAGCCCTGGTGCGCCCACCATTTCAAGGCCTGCCGATGCAGGGATTTTTCATTCCGGGCACCAGAACAAACCATGTTTCGTGCGACGCTTAAGCAGTCGGACGTCGCGTGATAAGCCTGTTGTGCGATTTTTCCTTTGTTCTTGTATCTTCACCCGTTCGATACCGCGCGCAGCGCCGACGATACAGGTCAATTACCTGCTCGTCGTAGAATAGGATATCGGGGCGAGCAAAGCGGACGAGTCTGCCCCATGATGAGAAGGGCCACAGTGGCGCATTGTCGGGCCCTTGTGCTGCGAAGATGCGGCGCCGCCACTTCGTCGCGCAATTCGGCAGCCACGCTCGCGTAGCAAGCACAACCGCAGGTAGCGTGGAGCCCGCTCTTGAAAAGCCGAAACGCAGGCACCAGCATCGGCGTCCACTCGCCGCCAGCTGTGCGACACGGCAACGGAGTACGGCCACCGAAAAATTGCCCCGGCGACCACATCCGGCAAATGGATTCCCAATCCTTGATTGTAGTTGATTGATACCCTAATACCGTTGCTGAGGGGCAACACAGGTGTGGACCGGTGCGGACGATCATTGCTGACGATCACGCGATCATGCGGGAGGGTCTGAAGCAGCTTCTGTCGACCGTCGACGAGCTGATTGTCAGCGGAGAGGCGGCGGACGCAGAGGCTGTTCATCGGCTGCTGAACGAAAACTCCGCCGATCTTCTCATCCTTGATCTCGGCATGCCGGGTGTGAGCGGCTTTCAATTCATAGCTCACCTGAGAACCGCTTGGCCGGAGCTGCGGGTTCTTGTCCTCACCGCCAATGTAGAGCCGCGTTCCGTTCGAGCAGCCTTTTCCGCGGGCGCGAGCGGCTATTTGACCAAGAGCGGCGATCCGTCCGAACTCATTGCTGCGATCGATGCCATCAGAAAAGGCAAGGCCTACGTTGCCGAGGAGGTTCGCTTTGCAGTGGACCATCATGATGGCCCGAACGAAATCCCGGAGCCCATGGCCGCAATCGTATCTCCGGTCGCGCTGACAAGGCGTGAGCGGCAAATCCTGGCGATGATCCCTCACGGCGCCACCAACCGCGACATCGCCAACCGTCTCGGCATTAGCCTGCTTACTGCCCGGAAGCATCGCGAGAATCTTATGCGGAAGCTCGATCTGCACAATGGTGCGGAATTGACGGCTTACGCGGTTCGTCTCGGCCTTCCAGCGGGGTAGCGCAACGGCAACTCGCAAACGAAGCCGCCGCTCCTGCCGGCGCGCGGAGAGGTTTCGATGCAAGAGGACAAGATACGCGAGGCCCTCGTAGAGCTTCTGTATCGCAATGCCTATGGAGTAGTGGCTTCCAACGTCCTCATCTCCCTGGCGGCGGCATATGTGATGAGGAGCACCGTACCGCCGAGCTGGTTGGTCGGATGGCTCGGTGCGCTGTATCTGCTCACCGCCATACGCGTCTTTGCGGCGCGCCGGTTCTTCAGCCGGGATCGAGGACCAGCGTCTGTGTCGCGATGGGCGTGGCTCGCGGCGGGATTTTCCTGCGTGTCGGGACTGCTGTGGGGAATGCTCGGCTGGGTCGGGTTCGTTCCCGAACAGCCCGCTCCTTTTTTATTCACCATCGTTGCCTTGACCGGTCTGGTCTGCGGCACAGTTCCATCGCTCTCGGCCTTTCCGCCGGCTCTCGTCGGCTCGATTATCGCAACGGTGCTGCCGGTCATGGTGCGCTCCGTTATCAGTGGAGGTGATAACTCCGGCGCATATCTCGCCCTGCTTACGGGGCTCGTGACCATCAATCTCTATTATTGCCGCACAACGCACCGCATGCTGCGTGAGTCCATCAGGTTGCGCTTGGAAAACGTCGAGCTGGTTGGCCACCTCCAGGAAGAACGCGACCGCGCGCAAGCCGCCGATCATGCGAAAACGCGTTTCCTCGCTGCCGCCAGTCATGACCTGCGCCAGCCGATCCATGCCTTGAGCCTGCTGATCGCCACGCTGGGGGCGCTGGGTCGCCGTGGCGCCGTCCAATCCGGCGATGCACGCGATCTCGCAGGCAAGGCAAAATCCATCGTCGGAAACCTCAGCGCCCTTCTGAACGGACTGCTCGACATCTCCCGGCTCGATGCCGGCGTCGTCACTGTTGCAAAGGAGACGGTGAATCTGTCCCAACTTTTCAACCAGCTCAGCAACGAGTTCGGCGCGGAGGCGAAGGATCGCGGCCTTGATTGGCGTGTCGTTGAAACCCGTCTTCACGTGGACAGCGATCCCATGATGCTGAAACGGGTCCTGGGCAATCTGCTGTCGAACGCCTTTCGATACACCAGATCCGGTGGCGTCCTGCTCGGCTGCCGCAGGCGCGGTGCCTCGGTGGAAATCCAGATATGGGATACCGGTCCCGGTATCCCCGCAGATCAGCAAGCGATGATCTTTGAGGAATTCGTGCAGTTGCAGAACCCGGCGAGGGATCGCACCCAAGGTCTTGGCCTTGGCCTCGCCATCGTTCGCCGCACCGCCGCACTGCTGCAACATCCGCTGAAGCTGGTCTCAGTTGTCGGCCGCGGTTCGATGTTTTCCGTTACGGTTCGGCAAGCCAGTGCAGTGGCGCCTGCCTTGCCCGACCACAGCGCGCCACCTGCAGACATCACCATCGGCGTCATGGTCGTGGAAGACGAGGGGGATGTTCTCGATATCATGGTGCAGTTGCTCACGCTGCAGGGGCATCGGGTCTATGCCGGCCGGTCTGCAGCCGAGGTGCAACAGATCCATGCGGCGGCAATGGCGGCCGGCGATGCGCCGGTCGATCTGATCGTCACCGACTACCGCCTCGGAGATGGTGCAACTGGCCGGGACGCAATCGAGGCTCTTTGCGCCCATGTCGGCCGCTCCCTCCCTGCCATCATCGTGACCGGCGATACCTCGCCGGCGCGTATCAAGGAAGCCACCGCCAGCGGTCATCGCATCCTTCACAAGCCGATCGCCGGCGAGCAATTGAATGAAGCGATCGTTTCAGCCTATGTAGATCGCCAGCAATCAATCAATCGCAACTGCTAGAGCAGTGTAGCTGTCTCCAAAATCGGCGATCAACCGGCCACTTTTGAGATTGTATCTTCGCGCGGATGCCCACCGCGTCCCTGCTCTGTGGCGACAAAGGACTTTCGGCTTTCCCTTCCAGCCGAGTACGAAATACGACATCTGCCGTATCGCTCCCGGATTACCCTCAGTGATATCCATGCGGTTGTCATTGCCGACGTTGCTGGGGTAGCGGTGCTATTTCCCCCGGCAGCATAGTAATTTCGAGTTTACAGCATGACGCCTCGAATATGAGAAGCAGACGATGTGTCATCAATCGCGCGATTTGGTTCCCTCAATATCCATTTTCGACAGCAAGTTGCGAAGCGTCCTCAAAGATCTTCTCGTATCCCTTCACGTGTCACGGCGCCTTGGAGCCGAGCGCGTCATCGGAGAATACCGGCATCTGATTGCGAAGGACTGTGCGTCGTTGAATTTTCGAACGCGCACAACGCGCAATTTGGACAGGATAGTTGCCGATAGCTCCCATGCCCGGCGAGCAGTGCCACCTCTCAAGGCGTGGACCATGGCTGTTCTGGTCGGATTCGGCATTTTGCATGTCGTCGGAGAACGCATGCTGCATCAGGCGCCGAGTATTCGGCCGATCGACATGGCAGCGGCCCTAGGCGACTAGATGGATCGGTTGTTTGTCACTTGAGTGAGCTCAAACGGCCCACGCTGTCCCGCCATCGACGACGATCACCATCTTTGGGAAGCGATATCATGTCCGACATAGCGGTCTATCTTGTGCTGAGCGGGGCAGTTTTTGCTGGCGCGTTCGTGTCTGGCCTTTCCGGGTTTGCGTTCTCGGCGGTCGCCGGCGCCATCCTGCTGCACGTGTTTCCGCCCATCGAAGCTGTGCCGTTGATGATGGCCTGCAGCATCACCGTGCAAGCGGCCAATCTGTATGCGCTCCGCAAGAGCATGCAATGGAAAACCAGCCTGGTTTTCATCGCTGGCGGACTACTGGGCATTCCGATCGCGATCTATCTCCTCCAGAACGTGGATACAGGCATTTTCAGACTGGGATTTGGAGTGCTCGTGTCGCTTTACGCGGCATACGCCTTGCTGCGGCCGACGGCTGCCTACTTGCGTCAGATGGACAGCCGGAGCAGGAATGCGCTGGTCGGATTTGGTGGCGGGCTGGTCGGCGGCTTGACAGCGATGCCCGGCGCACTTCCTGCGATCTGGTGCGACATCCATGGTCTTCCGAAAACTCAGCAGCGCGGTCTGATTCAGCCTTACATAGGCGTCATGCAACTCTTCGCCCTCGCTCTGATGCTTTCGCACCAAAGCCTCTCGTTAAAGGTCTTGATCGACTTTGGCATTTCTCTGCCCGCCTTAGCTGCGGGAACGGCTGTAGGTATCGTGCTGTTCGGTCGGGTCAACGAAGCAGCCTTCAAACGGATTATCCTGGGCTTGTTGCTGTTTTCGGGACTTTGCCTTGTGATCTAGACGGGCGCCGTCGAAAGGCGTGAGTGGTTGCCAAAAGGATGTGCAGTTGCCCCGAGATTGGCGATCACCCGGCCACGGTTGAGATTGTCTCGGCGCTGATCTCACACCGCGCCGCCACCTGCGGCCGTGCGGGGCGTTTCGACATTGGCCTCCTGACCGACGACGAAATACGACATCTGCCGTATCGTCCAGCGACGCAGATAAAGATATGAAGCCTGGTCGTGAGGCGAATTTCGTCTCGGGCATTCCGCGTGAGTGGATAGAAGGTGAAACGACGAAACGGTTTTCCATAGCGCTCGAAATATTCTGGAAAAGGACTTGAGCGCAATATTGGAACGTCATTGTGAAACTTGGCATTGATGAAACTGGAGATGGAATATGAGCAATACGCAGGACACCAATTCGAAAGGGCAGGCCGAGCCCAGCGAGAGCCTCAAGGACGCTGTGCAGAACAAGATCTCCTCCACGCCGGCGAAGGATGCGCTCGGAAGGCGTTGGCTGTGCCGTCAGGCAATATCTGCTTGAAAAAGCGAAGCCGTTCCGGCCAAATCGAGCCCGGTCAAGAACGGCTCGGTGGTTTGCGGGGGGCTGCATGAAACGGGGCACGGAGCGAATCTTTCGTGAAGCGGCCATCGAGCGGCTTTCGAATCCCGAGCAGCTCGACCATGTTGTCGGCGTCACGCGTCCGTTTGACTGGATGGCCGCTGCAACGCTGGCGCTGGGTCTAGCCGTGCTGTTGGCCTGGAGCGTGCTGGGCCGCATTCCGACCCGCGTATCCGGCGACGGCATTTTGTTGAGCAGCGGCGGTCGCCTGGTCGACGCGGTATCCGCGGTCAGCGGAAGGCTGGCCTCGCTCGACGTCGGCATCGGCGACGCCGTCCGCCGCGACCAGGTGATCGCCCGCGTCCTCCAGACCGAGACCGAGCAGCGGCTTCAGCAGGCCAGGGACGTCCTGCGCGAGCGCGAACGTGAGCATGCCGAGCTCACCGGGGCGATTTCGCGGGAGATCGATGCCAAGCTTGCCAATTATGCGGCTCAGGAAGCGGGGCTGGCCAACGTGATTGCGGCCGCCGAGAAGCGCACCGCCTATCTGACGGATGAGGTGACCAAACTCGAGCCCGCCGCGGCGAGCGGAATTGTGACACGCAAGTATCTCGAGGATCGCCGCGTCGAACTCAACAATGCACGCGAGCGCATCACAGACGCCAGGAACGACATTCTCAAGCTGAACGCGCAGCGGCTGGATCTGCAGAGCCAGCGTGAGCGCGATCGCCTGGTGTCGGAATTCAAGGTCAATGACGCGAAGCGGACGGTTGAGCAGCTTGCGGCCGAGCTCGATCGAGGATCGCGGATCCTCAGCCCCGCAGACGGTCGTGTCGTCGAAGTCAAGGTGTCCGGCGGCGCCGTGCTCGCCGTGGGGGCGCCCATTATCGAGATCGAGACCGCGGGGCAGAGCTTGGAGGCGACCATCTACATGCCGCCGGATCGCGGTAAGAACATCAGGCCCGGCATGGAGGTTCGTGTCGAGCCGACGACGATCAAGCGGGAAGAATACGGCGCGATTGTCGGCAATGTGGTGGCGGTTTCGGATTTTCCGGTAACGCCCCAAGGCATGCTGGCGGACCTTCACAACGACGCATTGGTCAAACGCTTCTCGCAGGCCGGCACGCCCTATGCGGCGAAGGTGGCTCTGGAGCGTGATCCCTCAACCTTCAGCGGCTATCGCTGGACCTCGGGCAAGGGCCCGCCGATCCTGCTCTCGAGCGGTACGCTGACCCGCGCCGAAGTCACGACGCGCGAGCAGCCGCCGATCGATCTGGTGATCCCGTTGATGAAGCGGCTGAGCGGAATCGGCGGCTAGGATCGCCAGCACATGACCGCATCGCGCCAAACCGACATTCGGCCGCCGCTCCTCGATCGCCTCGGCAACTGGATCGGGCGTATCCCGCTGCCGGGACGTCGGCGCTGGGTCACTCCCACGGTGTTCCAGATGGAAGCGCTGGAATGCGGCGCTGCCTCGCTCGCGATGATCCTGGCGCACCATGGGCTCTGGGTGCCGCTGGAAAGGCTGCGCGAGGAATGCGGCGTGTCCAGGGATGGCAGCAAGGCCAGCAACGTGCTGAAGGCTGCGCGGCGTTTCGGACTGACGGCAAAGGGCTTCAGGAAGGAACCGGCAACGCTCCATGAGCTGCCGATGCCGTCGATCATCCATTGGAACTTCAACCATTTCGTCGTGCTGGAAAAGCTGGACTCGGACTACGCCTATCTCAACGATCCCTCGGTCGGGCGACGCAGGGTCGGCCATGATGAGTTCGACGCTTCCTTCACCGGCGTCGTGCTGGCGTTGGAGCCGGGACCCGACTTCAAGCCGGGCGGGCGCGAGCCCGATTTTTTTCCGCTGCTGCTGCGGCGCCTGTCGAATTCGGCTGTGGCCGTATCTCTGCTGATTGCGCTCAGCGTAGCGCTCGTGGTGCCGACCATACTGGTCCCGACATTCGCAAAAATCTTCGTCGATGACATCCTGATCAAGCATGTCGAAGGTTGGTTCACGCCCTTGCTGATCGGCATGGCGATCACAGCCGTGGTGCGGGCGCTGATCACGGCGTTTCAACAATCCCTGCTCCTGCGCATCCAGACCAAGCTGACGGTGACGATGGTCAGCCAGCTGATATGGCACGTCCTCACCCTTCCGATGGAGTTTTTCACCCAGCGGCACTCGGGCGACCTCGCCAACCGCATCGCCGCCAGCGAGCAGATCGCACAGCTGCTTTCGAACGGGGTGGCTACCAATGCGCTCAACCTGATCTCGGTCATCTTCATCGCCGTCACGATGGCGTTCTACGATGCGCTCCTGGCAGCGATCAGCATCGCCATGGCTCTGCTCAATGTCCTTGTGCTCAGGCTGGTTGCCCGCCAGCGCGAGGACCTCAACCGCAAGCTGTCCATCGAACGTGCCAAACTGAATGGAAGCACCATCGAAATCATCCGCACGATCGAAACCATCAAGGCCGGCGGCCTGGAGGACGACGCCTTCGCGCGTTGGGCGGGCTTCCAGGCCAAGGTCCTCAACGCCGAGCGCGATCTCGGCGCCTACTCCACCTTCCTCGACACTTGCCCGGTCTTCCTGACCGGATTGACCACCGCGATGGTGCTGGGGTTGGGCGGCTTGCGGATCATCGATGGCGCATTGACCATCGGCGGCCTCGTCGCCTTGCAGGCGCTGCTCACCAGCCTGGTCGAGCCGGTCAATGCGCTCGTGCAGCAGACCACGGCCTTTCTGGCCATCAAGGGCAACCTGTTCAGGATTGAGGACGTCTTCAACTATCCCGCTCGTCCGCTGGTGGGTATCGAACTCGCGCCCGCGACGATGCCCGCAAAGCTATCGGGCCGGGTCGAGTTGAAGGAGATCTCGTTCGGCTATTCGGCGCTCGAGCCGCCGCTGATCGAGGATTTTTCGCTGGTCGTCGAACCGGGCCGGCGCGTGGCCCTGGTCGGATCGTCCGGCAGCGGTAAATCCACCGTGGGACGGCTCGTTGCCGGACTCTACCGTCCCTGGTCCGGCGAGATCTGCATCGACGGCTGGTCGATGACCGAGATTCCGCAGGAGATTTTCACCAATTCGGTCGCCTATATCGATCAGGAAATCCTTCTGTTCGAAGGGACGGCGCGCGACAATCTCACCCTTTGGGACGACACCGTGCCGGAGGCCAGCGTGTCCCGGGCGCTCAAGGATGCGCTGATCCACGAGGAGATTGCCGTCCGCGCCGGCAACTACGATTGCCACGTGGCCGAGGATGGCAGAAATTTCAGCGGCGGCCAGCGACAGCGGCTCGAGATCGCGCGGGCGCTGGCGGGCAATCCTTCCGTGGTCGTCCTCGACGAGGCAACGTCGGCGCTCGATCCGATCGTCGAGAAGGCGATCGACGACAATCTCCGCCGCCGGGGATGCACCTGCATCATCGTCGCGCACCGGCTCAGCACGATCCGCGACTGTGACGAGATCCTCGTGATGAGCAACGGGCGGGTCGTGCAGCGCGGAACGCACCAGGAGCTGCTGGCCGAAGGCGGCGAATATGTCGAGCTGGTATCGAGCGAATGAGCAGCGCCTACCAGCCTCCGCCGCTTGAAATAGCGCCCCGTCGTCCCGACACGGCGTCCGCCCCGGTTGCGCTCGAGAGCCATCGACCGTTGCCGGTCAATGATGTCGATCTCGTCCTGTACGTCGTGCGCGGCTATGTGGACCTGTTCGCCGTCAGGGAGGGCGAAAGCGGCGCGCCGAACCGGCGGCACCATCTGTTCCGGGTCGAGCAAGGCGCCGTCATCTTCGGCCTGCCCGTCGTCAGCGATGCAATCGGGACTTCGATGAGCGTCATTGCGGTCGGCGGCCTCGAGACCGAGATCGTGATCGACCATCGCGGCCGTTTCGCCAATCGCGAGGGCATCGACGCCTGGACCGCGCGTGTGTCGGAAATCATCGCAGCGGCTCCTCAGGGGGCGGTGGTGCAGCAGGCTGCGATCGGCTCGCGATACGCACTGGCACCCGGCGACATTCTCCGGCTGTCCGGCCAGCGGATCGGCTGGATCGCGATCGAGCATGGGAACATCTGCGTGATGGAGATGGCGCAGCTCCATGGCATAGGCGAAGGTCCCTTGCCGATGCCAGCGGGCACGTGGATCGTTGCCCGCGAGGAGACGACGCTGGAGGTCCGAGAGAGCACGGCATTCCCGCTTGCCGACATCTGGGCCGCGCTCGATCGCCTCCACCTCCGCGTCATGGAAAGCCTGTGTCGCAGGATCGACGAGGAAACCCTCGCGGAAGCCGATCGTCTGCGCCTGCGCTCGAAGCTGAATCGGCTGCGCACCGGTAGCATCGTCAGCCATCTTGCCGGCATCATCACGGCGGGGTCCGGCGCATCGCAAGCAGGCGCAATCGGCACCAGCCATTTGCTTGCGGCTTGTCGGGAGGTCGGAAATGCCATGGGCATTTCGCTCCGGGCGCCGGCCGGCATGATGTCCGGCAGCGACGATCTCGCGGATGCCATGATGATCGCACGGGCGTCCCGGGTGCGGATGCGGCGCCTGCTCCTGCGAGCGGATTGGTGGGCCAACAGCGCAGGTCCATTCGTCGCGTTTCTCGGAGAGGACCGGCGGGCCGTTGCGGTGCTGCCGAGTGCGGGCGGTCGCCACATCATCGTCGATCCGGGCGCCGGCACGCGCCGCGAGCTGACGCGGGCAACCGCCGCTGAACTCGCCCCCGAGGCGGTGATGTTCTATCGGCCGTTGCCGTCACGGGCCCTGACGGTTCGCGACCTGCTGCAGTTCGGCGCCGCGACGGTTCGCGCCGATATTCTGCGGATCATGCTGGCCGCCTTGTGTCTCGGCCTTCTCGCGCTGGCGACGCCCCTGGTTACCAAGCTGCTGATCGATTCCGTGATTCCGCGCGCCGAGGCCGACCAGCTGCTGATCTGCGCCATCGCGCTCGTTGTCGTCACCCTGGTCGCCGGCGGCTTTCAAATGATGCAGGGCATCGCCATGCTCCGGCTCGAGAGCCGGCTAGACTGGGTCTTGCAGGCTGCCGTCGTCGATCGTCTGCTGCGGATGCCGGCAGCTTTTTTCCGCAATTTTTCCGTCGGCGACCTCGCGGACCGCACGCTTGGCATCGAGGCCGTCCGCACGGTCATCACCGGCCGGTCGATCCGCGGTTGCCTCGCCCTGGTGTCGTGCCTGTTCAGTTTTGCCGTGATGCTTTCCCTCGATATCAGGCTCGGCATGCTCGCGGCTGCGCTCGCGGGCTTGCGGGTTGCAATGGTGGTGGCGATCAATCTGGCGCGACTGTCCAACGAACGGGAGAGCCTCCATCAACAGGGCCGGCTGGAGGGGCTGGTCCTGCAGTTTCTCACCGGCGTCGGAAAGCTGCGGATCGCCAATGCGACCATGCACGCGCTCGCCATCTGGGTCGATCGCTTCGGCGAGCAGAAGCGCAATTTCATCGCATCGCAGCGCGTCGGAAACCTCCAGAAGAGCTTTGATGCGGCGTTTCCGGCCCTAGCGACGCTGCTCATCTTCGCCCTCGCCGAGAACGTTTCGAGCCTCAGGCTGCAGCATGATCTCGGCACATTCCTGGCATTTTACGCGGCATTCGGGCTGGCGCTTGCCGCGATCGGCGAATGGGCGCTGGCGGTCGGAGAGCTCTTGGTCGCAATCCCCAGGATCGAGCGGCTGAGGCCGATCATCGCCACGGCCACCGAAATCAGCGACGAGCGGAAGTCGGTTGGGGAGATCAGCGGCTCGATTGAGTTTGCCAACGTGTCGTTCCGCTACGGCGACGGTGGGCCACTGATTCTCGACGATGTCAGCCTCAGCGTGCGCAAGGGAGAATACCTCGCCGTTGTCGGCCCCTCCGGAAGCGGCAAGTCGACGCTTTTCCGTTTGCTGCTCGGCTTCGAGAAGCCGGAATCCGGCGTGATTTTCGTCGACGGCAAATCGCTCGAGACGATCGACCTTGGGCTGTTGCGCCGCGAGGTCGGTGTGGTGCTGCAGAGCTCCAGGCTCGCCTCCGGCAGCGTCTATGAGAACATCTGCGGCGGCGCAGAGCTGTCACTTGACCAGGCCTGGGAGATCGCACGGCTGGCAGGACTGGACCGCGACCTTGAGGCCATGCCCATGGGCATGCAGACCCTCATTGCCGAGGGCGTCAGCACGCTCTCGGGCGGCCAGCGCCAGCGATTGCTGATCGCCCGGGCGCTGGCGCACCGGCCGCGGCTCGTGCTCATGGATGAGGCCACCAGCGCGCTCGACAACCGCTCCCAGGCCATCGTCAGCGATTCAATATCCAGGCTCAACCTGACGCGCATCGTCATTGCTCACCGGCTCAGCACCGTCCAGTCGGCGGACCGCATCGTCGTGCTTGATGGCGGCAGGATCGTGCAGAGCGGCACCTTTGCCGAGCTGATGGCGCAGCCGGGCCTCTTTACCGATTTCGCGGAACGTCAACTGATAAGGTAGCCGATCATGCGCAAGGTCCTCTTCATTTTCGGCGTGCTGAACGATTCCGACATCGACTGGATGGTACAGGCCGGCACAAGTCGGCGCATCGAACGGGGCGCCGTCGTCATCCACGAGGGCAGTGCGATCGACTCGGTCGTGCTGCTATTATCAGGCAAGATGGCGGTGGGCGTGGAAGGTGTTGGTGAGGTCGCCCAGCTCCATTCCGGCGATTTCATCGGGGAGATGTCACTGGTGGATTCAGCCCCACCGTCGGCAACCGTGACCGCGAAGAGCGACTGCACGGCCCTGTTCATCGACAAGAAGAAGCTCCAGCGGAAGCTCGCAGACGACGTCGCCTTTGCCAGCCGATTCTACCGCGCGCTGGCAATCTTGTTGACCGATCGCCTGCGCGCGACTGAGAAGCGGATGGCATATGGCACCGGCCAGGGGCTCGAGGACGAGAGCGTCAGGCTGAAGGATGAGCTCGACATCGGCGTGCTCGACCAAATCTCCATGGCCGGCGACCGATTTGACCGACTGGTCAAGAGCGTCGCGGCGCGGGGCTGAAGGCGCCACCGGCGTATCTGACATTCCGGCAGTAACTTATTTGCGAGGTCTTGAACCGCTTTCTGAGTTGCCAGCCACATCCGGGAAGGTATTCTGGGTGGGTTGCACGGGGCATCTTCTCTACCGTTCCCTTTATTGTGCTTTTCTTACTTAAGACTAGTTTTGAGGAAATCCCATCATGAACGCCGCCCTCAACTCGCCGACATCCGTAATGCCCGAACCACGGCAGATCGCCCTAGATTTGGGCGAGCTTGATGCTGAGCAACTCGAAGAAGTCGTCTGGAGTGGCGGACTCAGTTCTGGTGGAGGTGATGCGCCGCCGCCGGTGGGCTGACCAGTGGTCGAGGGGCGGACCGAGGAACGGCCTCCAGCGATAGCGACACAGTCACTCATTCGAGCAGCGGTAAATGGATCAAATGACTCCCCGGCGGACCGCAGAGGCAATGGCGATGCCGGCTACATGGGGTGCTATGGACTCTTTTGGGCAGGATCGCGCGGTCGAGCGCGCGATCGAAAAACTCAAGCGGGCCGGATTGCAGCCTCTAGCTCCGAGCGATGTCATCGCGTTCAGCGACATCAAGCGGTTCGAGGAACGTTGGGCCGCGGATCGGAAATTCAGGGCCGCTTATCCAGCGGATCCGCGTCGCCTGGGTGAGGCTTATGGACTGCGGGCCGATCCCGAGATCGTACGACCGGTGTGGGACTCGGCCAATGTCGAAAGGGGTGAGGAAAATCCGCCGCCGATCTTTGCGCGCTACCTTGCATTCAATGCGTCGTTAAGGACATGGCGCAATCAAAAGATTGCAGGCGTCATTCCCCGTGATATGCGCTTCGTTCGCTGGCGCGAGCGACAGATCCATCGGCTGAACCTCGAAGTCGGAGTAAATGTCGCCGCCAATCCGCACATCCCGGCGAGTTTCGAGCTGTCGCGCGGCTGCTCAGTCGGGTGCTGGTTCTGCTCGTCAGCGCCGCCGAAGCTCGGAGAGGTCTTTCGCTATACATCGGCAAACGCGCGGCTTTGGCGTGGAATGCTCGAAGTCATTCGAAACGTCGCCGGTTCCGCTGCACAAGCGAGTATCTGTTACAGCGGCACTGATCCGTTCGACAATCCGGACTACGAATTCTTCGCCGCTGATTTTGCCGGCATTATGGGCGAGCATCCGAATACAAGTACGGCCATGCCGACGCGGGATATCGAGCGAACACGCCGAATGATCGCCGTGTCCCCGCCGCGCTGGCTGCGGTTTTCGGTGCTAAGCCTCGGAATGCTTTCAAAGATTCACGCAGCTTTCTCGCCGGAAGAACTGCTGCTGGTGACAGTCAGTCCCCGGAACGAGGGGGCTAGCGGGGCGCAGGGGATGATTTTCGCCGGGCGGGCGCAGCAAAACGTGGCTACTTATCGGAAGTACCGTTCGGACACGCTGATGAATACGCCCTCCTGCGAGACCGGGTTTATGTTCAACCTGGTGGAACGCACGATCAAGTTGGCGAGCCCATGTGCGCCGCACGAGCAGTGGCCCCTCGGATTTCGCGTCTACGACGAAAGACGTTTCGAGACACCCGAGGACGTGAAGTGGATCGTCAATGAAATGATGGATTGCCACATGGCAAGGAAGGTCAGCGAGTTGCCCCTCCTGCGCTTTCAGTCGTGTCTGCGTTTTGAGCCGACGCCAGGCGGGTTCGCGTTAATCGGCCCACATTTGCGGCAGCGTTTCGAGGCGACACGCGAGATGCCGCTCATGACCAAGCTCGGAGTGATGGTTCAGTCGGGCCAATATGGCGCGGAGAAGCTCATCAGTCTCATCGAACAGCATGGCGCTGCACGAGAATCGGTTGTGGACGCTCTGGACGAATTATTCCGCCTCGGCGTGCTGGACGAAGGACCTTGGGACGGCGCCAACGCCGGAGCTATGATTTCACCGACCAATGATGAGACCACCAACGTAGGAGAGACGAGATGAAGATCGATCAATGGACCAACTTTGTTTCGAGCGTGGGTGACGACAGCGCCTCGCTCACGATTCTTCGCAGCGGCGACACCCAGCGGATCATCGCCCTCGCGAAGTCGAAAGGTTTCGATTTCACTGAGGAGGACATTGCAGATCTGAGCGCAGGCGACCGATCGGGAAGTCTCAGCGATGAGGCGCTCGACGCCGCCTCCGGTGCCTATGCCGGCCTTCGCATCTGACCTCGAAGCAGGACATCGTCGTCCCGGGCAAGTAAGCTCCGGCAACGCGCAGCGTTGTCGGAGCAAGCGCGACGCGGGCCTATAAAGATCGGCCCCGCTTGCGCGGGGAGGACACCGAATTCGTTGAACCAAGCAAATCCATATGCGCTCGCCTGTTCACAGGCGGGGTGGGGATTCCCCGCCACATCGGCGCATGAAGTGAATCTCGCCTAACAGCCAATTCCGAGTCGATATCAGATCCGTTCGCCGCGCTTCCAATGGCTTTGCCGGTTTCCTGAACGGTCCTTACCGTCACTCCTGTCACAGCTTCAGTAGCCATAGTTGCTGCGTGTCGCGATGAAAGCCGCCAAATCCTGAGGTCGAAGGCAGGGCCTTTCGACACGTCCCCGTGAGCGACGACGAAATACGGCATCTGCCGTATCGCTCGCCAATGAATCCAGCGGTACCTTTTACCCTGTAGCGCACGGACGCCGCGAAACCGTTTTCCCACGGTCTTTGCTCCAGATTCAGCTTGTAATTTAGTTCGAAAAAATTAAAAATTGGAGATTGAATATGGCCGGTAAGCAGGACACGAATTCGGAAGCCGAGTCTCTCGAGAGCGGCAAGGACGCCGCTCGCAAGCAAGCATCCCAAATCTCGAGGTCTGAAAAGGATGCACTCAGCGACAGCTCCCTGGACGACGTGTCGGGCGGTCGCGTGCCTGCCAGAAACGACGGAGGCTAGTGCGCAGAGAGGACGAGAGGTGCAGCTACGAAACCATTTTCGGTGCCTCTCGAAATGTTCCCGAAATGAGCTGAGCGTACGGTTTCAACGTCGGGTTTAGCCGATCAACATTCATGAAGGTGGAGATTGAATATGACCAACGGGCAGGACACCAATTCGACGGCGCAAGCCGGACCTGGCGAGAGCAAGGACGGCGCGCAGAACCAGGCGTCCCAGATCTCGAAGACGCCCGATGCGCTGAGCGACAGCTCGCTGGACGAAGTATCTGGCGGCTCTTGGCCGTTCAGTACTTCGGCGGCTTTCAGCTACTCCTGCACAGGCGGAGGGGGCTAACCGAAAAGCACCTGAGCCAACGACGGCTTAGACTTCCGACGAAACAAAGGCCGAGGCAGCGAAACCGTTTTCCCTGCCTCGTGAAATGATCAGAAAGCGACCTCAGCGTAAGGTTGCAGCGTCGGGTTAACCGTTCAGCATTGATGAAGGTGGAGATTGAATATGAGCAACGGGCAGGACGCGAATTCGAAGGCGCCGGCTGAACCTGGCGAGAGCCCCAAGGACGGCGCTCAGAACACCAATATCTCGTCGACGTCAGAGAAGGATGCCCTGGGCGACAAGTCCCTGGACCAGGTGTCGGGCGGCGGTTGGCCGTACATATTGAACGGCAGCAGCCCCTCATTCATTTGACTTGCATCGGTTCCCGATCGAATTGACAATTGGCATTGATCAACCTGGAGATTGAAAATGACGAATACGCAGGCCGCGAATTCAACAGGCGAAGCTGCAAGGCGCCTACACTGTCACGCAGGGCGGCTAGCCGGTCGGGAAACCGTTTTCCAGCAGACTCAGGCGTCCCAGATCTCGACGACCTCCGATGCGCTCGGCGACAGCTCGCTGGATGATGTGTCGGGCGGCCTTTGGCCCCAGGTCATGACCGGCAGCTCATACAACAAGACAATCTGATCGTAGGCGCAGCGCAATAAGCGCCATGATCGTGCGATGAATGCCCATTTTCGGCCGAACAAGGCCGGTGGTGCGACCGGCAAGTCATTGATTGTTTTCGACTTGGGGCTAACTTTTAATTTGCTCGGCTGTCGAAATTTTCAGATGCTTACGTCAGGACGGTCGTAAGCGCGAGCGCGGTAGCGAACCCGCCGGCAGCCTTCGCTCTCGTGTCGAAACGCCGCAACGAAATCGCAATGAATTGGGTGAAACGACCGTGAACAAAACGGGACGGAAACGTCCACGACAACAAAAGGAATCAATCACTTAGAAGATGTTCACTGCGTTCGGGACGCAGGGGGTCGCAGGTTCGAATCCTGCCACTCCGACCATTCTTCCAAAAGTCGACGTTTTCCAGAGGCTTGGCAGACCGGCCGCCAGCGCCTCAGGATGCCTTTTTGCAACGATTTTCGGGGCGGGTCCACGGCCGATTTGGCCCGAGCAGGGCGGCTTGCCGCGGCGGCATGGCTCAGGCTTTGTCCGGAGATCAGCCTCAATCAATCTAAGGCGCGTCAGCGTGGCGGTGCTATCACAACGCACGTCGCGCCGCCGCAAAAGCTCGGTCCTCGTGAGGCCGCTCAGATCGACTCCACGAACGCCGTCAACGATCGCTCGATCGGTTGGATGTTTCCCTGCGTGGGCAGCGCCGCGTAGATGTCGCCGCCGAGATCGGCGGGCAGTTTGCATCCGGACTCCCGGATGATGAGAACGTTGTTCTTTCCCTTCAGCCCGATGAAGTAGCCTGCTTCGAACACGACGTTGTCCCGGGGCACCGCGGCGATGCCGGGCGGGGGATCGGCGAGATCATCATCCTTGGTGAAGAGGAATATGCCGCCGATCGACCTCGCAGCCGCCTGCTCGATCTGCGGTCCGGATTGGCGCGTCCTGATCTTCACCGCCGCGCCACCAGCACGCCCACCAGAAACGCCACCAGCAGCGATGGCAGCGGCGCTTCGCGCACCATGCCGCGGATGATGTCTGGCCAGTGCTGCTCCGGGACCAGTCTCGGCGATCGCACGTGGGGCGCCGGCTCGATGCCCCAGTGTGATGCGAGCTCGGCGATCTCGCTTTGCGCCAGGCGCACGTCATCACGGACGCGGAAGACCGCGGCCTCGGATCGTTCGCGCGGTGCGAGCCGCATCAGCGTCTCGACGGCGGTGCGCAACGTCATCTCGCCGTAGCCTTGCAGCCTTACCGACTCCTCGGGGTCGGACATCATGCGAAATCCCTCACAGCGCCAAATTCTTCATAACGCAAAGTGGCGCGCGATGGTGAAGGCTGCCGCGGCGCACAGGACCAGCGTGGATACCGCGCCAGCCACGCCGCGTGCGAGATGGGCTCGCGTCAGGTGCCTGCTCATGATCTTGCTCCATGCTCTGCATGGAAATGGCCGGAGTGGAGCTTGGTTCCCTGCGCGCGATGCGAATCGGCGGCCTGACTACTTCCGCAACAGCTCGCTCAAGGCCGCCGTCGCCTCGGCGCAGCGGATGTCGTCGATCTCGCGCGACAGGCTGAGCGCGCTCGCTCTCAGCTCTTCGAGCTTCCAGCTGTCCGGATGCTGGTTTTCGAGCTGACCGAGACGCTTGTTCAGATCGTCCAATCTGGCTTGAAGCTGCCCGATGCTGGCGGCCCCATTCACTTTCCAAACGCGTTGTGCACGCATCGTCTTCCCCTGGTAGTCTCACGGCCTTGTGAGAGCGGTTCGTGGCCGGAATGGGAGTTTGTTTTGTCCGGCTTCAGACGGTGGGGAACCGTTGCAGATTGGCAACGAAAGTTCCTCGATTGGGTCGCACAGGCTGGCTTGCTCTTGCGTGGCGCGCGTCAAAGGCGCGGAATCTGCATGTACGCGGTCGCGACGGCGCGGGGAGCGCACGTCCAACAGCGAAGGACAGACCCGTGGCGAGATTTGTGACCATCGCAGCCGGCCAGCTCGGCCCGATCGCAAGGAGCGAGACCAGGCCCGAGGTGGTGGCGCGGCTGATGGCGTTGATGCGCGAGGCGCGCGCTTGCGGTTGCGACCTGATCGTCTATCCCGAGCTTGCGCTGACCACGTTCTTTCCACGCTGGTACCTCGAGGACCAGGCCGAGATCGACGGCTTCTTCGAGCGCGAGATGCCGGGTCCTGAAACACAGGCATTGTTCGATCTCGCGCGCGAGCTCGGGATCGGCTTTTGCCTCGGCTATGCCGAGCTCGTGGTCGAGGCCGGAGTCGTCAGGCGCTACAACACGTCCATTCTCGTCGACAAGAGCGGCGTGATCATCCTGAAATATCGCAAGGTCCATCTGCCCGGCCATGCCGAGCACGAGCCGTGGCGCGAATTCCAGCATCTGGAGAAGCGCTACTTCGAGCCGGGCAGTGGCTTCGGCGTCGTCGATGCCTTCGGGGGCGTGATGGGCATGGCGATCTGCAACGACCGCCGCTGGAGCGAGACCTATCGGGTGATGGGCCTGCAGGGCGTCGAGATGGTGCTGATCGGCTACAACACGCCGGTGCACAATCCGCCCGCGCCCGAGCATGACGATCTCTCGCTGTTTCACAATCATCTGGTGATGCAGGCCGGCGCCTATCAGAACGGTACCTTCGTGGTCGGCGTCGCCAAGGCCGGCATCGAGGAGGGAGTCGATCAGATCGGCGGAAGCTGCATCATCGCGCCCTCCGGCGAGATCATCGCGGCCTGCACCACCAAGGGCGACGAGATCGCGCTGGCGCGCTGCGATCTCGATCTCTGCAACTCCTACAAGCGCACCACCTTCAATTTCGACGTCCACCGCCAGCCGCGAGCCTACGGGATGATCGTCGAGCGGAAGGGCGTGACGACAATGGCGGATGGGACGCCGGTGCGGTCGCGGGGAGTGAAGCTCCCGTAGCCCGGATGGAGCGAAGCGCAATCCGGGGCCGCTCGCCCGGCATCTCGCACTGTCCCGGATTACGCTTTCGCTCCATCCGGGCTACGCCATCGTGCCTGTATCGCCCTCTGTCAATCCCAATGCGCAAAAATATTCCGCTTTACCGAAATTCGGAAATGTCGTATGTAGCGCCCATCCCGGCTCATCCTTGAGGGGCGATCATGTGGTCGTCATTGTCGCGAGCCGGGCTTGCGGTGGACGCAGCAGCGTCGGGCGCGAAAGCTTGAGGCAGGGCGGATTGCTCTCCGTGAGCCCNNNGCATCGNGCNGACGANCGGCGCTGTCAGGTTCGTCTCGNCTGTAAGTTTCGCAGCTCCGTCGACAGGGCTGTGAAAACTGCGGCGAAATGGCGGGCCGTGCGTACGGCAAAACCGTGTGGTCCTGGCCGTCGTTGCTACGGTCAAGCTCTTGCGGAGGCGGCAGTCGCGTCAACCGGCGCGGGTGCCGGTGACTTTCGCGGGAGTGAGGGAGGCCAGAAGGAACTCGGCTCCCGGGAGAGCACGGCATAAGCCGTCCGACCATCGCGCAGGGAAGGCCGAGTGATTGGCACCACCTGTATGCTGCTGTGCGGTTCTTCCTGCGTGTGCTTTCGCGCAGCGGACCGCGGGTGCGAGGTCAGCACCCGGCCTTCCCCATAGGCGTTAAGTTTATTCTTGAGTGTTGGAATCACACGTGATTCCAAGGCGGGATGGCAGACGAATCGCTTCTGAACGAGGACTGGACGAGAGTGGTTGCGCAGCTCGGCGG
>NZ_AXAZ01000062.1 GCF_000473065.1 Bradyrhizobium sp. WSM1743 | reverse complement strand
CCAGAGCCTGGCTCGCCACGCGACCAAGCGGGCGCTTCGAGCTCACCTTCACCCCCAAGCACGGATCATGGCTCAATCTCATAGAGGGGTTCTTCTCCAAGTTCGCCCGCTCGGTCCTGCGCCATATCCGAGTGGCCTCAAAACACGAACTCAAGGAGCGCATCATGGCTGGTATCGGCGACGTCAATCGCCATCCGGTTATCCACACATGGTCCTACAAACTCGCCGAGGCCGCCTGATATGATTCAAACCAAGAAAACGCTGACCTAGTTATCGTCCGGGCATTGAAGACCACGAAAATGACTTGGTTGGATGCGCCTAGAGAGGCGGCCGTAAGACGTCCGCTGATCGCCAGATCCAGCCGAGAATTATGGTTAACAGACGCGACTAAGTCCGTAGTTTTGCGGGCTTTTTTCTCAAAACGGGACAACGTTAACGAGTTGCCCCACATCCGCCCGAACTTAATCCGCATTTAACTAAAAGTCGCCTTAATGACGCTCCGACCCTCTGCGAGATGCTGTTCCCGGATCGTGACCAGCGGCACTTCGAAGGGGGACTGAGTGACACCGTCCTGGACGCAAGGCGAATGAGTACGAGTATCGCTGCGCAGAGTAACGCGGCGCGGAAGTCCAAGAATTTCTCGCAGAACAATTCGCGGAAATCTTCCCGGAAAATGACCACGACCAATTGGCTTGGCGCCGCGGCGATCAGCTGCGTGGTGATGGGCGCCGGCTGGACCATCTACAGCAACATCTTTGGCGCGAGCGTCTATCCGACCGTCGGCAGCATCGGCTACGACGAGCCGGTGATCAAGCGCGCGCCCAAGGTGGCGCTGCGTGAGGCTGGCGAGGCCATCAAGGAAACCTTCGCGCTGCTGCCCGACCGGCTCCAGGTCGCAGCTCCGATCTCGCGCGAGATGTTCAACGAGCGCTTTGCCGCCGCCGCGACGCAGGGCGTGCCGTCGAATGCGGCGAGTGCCGCGCCCGCAACCGAGATTGCCGTGGCCAAGGAGACGTCGAAGGACGCCCCGAAGCAGAGCGTCATCGCCAAGGTCGCGGAGGCGCTGAAGCCGGCGGCCAAGATAACTGACAAGGCTGCGGACAAGGCCAAGCGCGCGCCGGAGGGCCAGATGCAGCTGGCCTCGGCCGATCCGGCCCAGATCGTGCCGGCGCCCGAGGCGAAGCCGAAATCGTTCGCCGATCGCGCCAAAGCCGCGGTGATGTCGATCACCGGGCCACGCCAGTCGATGGTGGAAAAGCTCTGGGGCAAGCGCGAGCCGTCCGGCGGGCTGCTCGCCTACGCCTCGGCCGACGCCAGCGTGACCGCGTCCATCGCGCCGAAGGAGCAGAACCCGATGCTCGGCGGCGCGCCGCCCTACGAGCGCGACACCGCGGTCTACGACATCACCGCCAAGACGGTGTATTTGCCCGACGGCACCAAGCTCGAGGCGCATTCCGGCCTCGGCTCCAATCTCGACGATCCGCGCTCTTCGAAAATCCGCATGCGCGGCGTGACGCCGCCGCACATCTACACGCTGAAGCCGCGCGAGGCGCTGTTCCACGGCGTGCCGGCGCTGCGCCTGACCCCGATCGGCGGCGAGAGCGCGATCTATGGCCGCGACGGCCTGCTCGCGCACACCTTCATGCTCGGGCCGAACGGCGACTCCAACGGTTGCGTGTCGTTCAAGGACTATTACGCATTCCTCGACGCCTACCGCAACAAGGGCATCCGCAAGCTCGCGGTGCTGGCGCGGGTGGAGTGAGGCGAGCTCAGGCCGTCATGGTCTTGCGCAGCGCCATCTCGGTCGCGATCGCACCCTTGATCGCCGGCCGCGCCTGCATGCGTTCGAGATAGGCCGCCAGCGGCGGCCATTGCGCGACGTCTACCCCTGCCGGACGAAGCAGCAGCAGGGCCCAGGTGAGATGGGCATCTGCCACGGTGAAGCCGCTGCCGACGAGGAATTCGCGGTTCGCAAGATGCGTAGCAGGCACCGACAATGTCTGTGTGATCCTTGCACGCGGCTTGGCGAGCGAGCCGTCATCCTTGTACCAGAAGGTCGGAAACAGGAACGCCTTGTGGATCTCGGCGCCGATGAAGCTCAGCCATTCCTGCAGGCGATAGCGATCCGGATCGCCGAACCGCGGCGCAAGACCCGTCTCCGGTTTCAGATCGGCGATATATTGCAGCACCGCCGCGCTCTCCGTCAGCTGCTCGCCGTTCTCCAGCACGAGGACCGGCACCGCGCCCTTCGGCGCTACGTCGCGAAAGTCGCTGTCGTCGTCCACGACCTGCTTGGTCCTGAGATGCACCAGATGATAGCGCGCCTCGAGGCCTGCTTCCATCAGCGCGATGCGGCTCGCGAGCGAGCAGGCCATCGGCGAGAAATAGAGTTGCAGCATCGCGTTGCTCCGTTACTTCAGCGCGTCGCCGCGCGCGATGATGGCGAAGCGGTCGGATAGCTCGGCGAGCGCAACTTCATGGATGGTCCGAGCGTCCAGCGTGCCGCCGCGGCCGTCCGGCAGGTCGCGCGTGGCGCAGGAATCGGCATCGATCGTCGTGCGAAAACCGAGGTCGAGCGCGGCTCGCGCGGTGGAGCTGACGCACATATGCGTCATGAAGCCGGCCAGCACGATGTTCTTCCGGTCGGTTTCGGCAAGGCGCGCCCGCAAATCAGTGCCGGCGAACGCATTCGGCAACTCCTTCTCGATCACCAGCTCGCCGGCACGGGGGCTGAGTTCGGCGACGATGGCGCCGCGGTCCGCGCCGCGATCGAACAGGCTGCCGGCCTTGCCGCGATGGGCAATATGGAAGATCGCGGCGCCGCTCTCGCGAGCCCGTGCCAACAGCGCAGCCGCCCGCGCGATCGCAGGTCGCGCCTCGGGCAAAGCGAGAGGACCTTCGAGATACTCGTTCTGGATATCGATCAGAACCAGCGCGGCGTCGGCAAGGCGCGGCGGATTGAGATCGGCGCCGGCGAGCTGGAGCAGGGTCTTTGCGGTCGTCATGATCTTGGAAATTTCCGGGGCAGAAGGCTGCACGAACATAGCGCCGCGGAGACCTGCCGATATGCAGGGATATTGCAGCGGCCGGCTGCGATATTGCAGGCTCCGCCACGCCGGTATACCCTCGGCGTCATGAATTGGGACGATCTGCGCATCATCGCTGCCGTCAGGGACGAGGGCACCTACGCCGGCGCAAGCGCGCGGCTGCGCATCGACGAGACGACGGTCGGGCGCAGGCTGTCGCGGATCGAGCGTGCGCTCGGTTTGCGTCTGTTCGAAGCCGCCGACGGCGTCCGCAGGCCGACGCGGAGTTGCGAGGCGGTGCTGGCGCATGTCGAGGCGATGGCCACACATGCCGCCGAGATCGGTCGCCTCAGTGAAAGCCTGGAAGGTCCGGTGGGACGCCTGCGGATCGCCTCCACCAACACGGTTGCCGAGGAGGTGCTGTCGCCCCGCGCGAGCGACTTCCTGCGTGCCAATCCCGGCCTGACCCTGCAATTCCTCACCTCGAGCGAGAACGTCAGATTCTCGCGCTGGGAGGCCGATCTCGCCATCCGCCTGCGCAAGCCCGACAAGGGCGACTTCGCGATCTCGAAGCTCGGCGATATCAGGATCTACTATTTCGAGCCTGATACGACCGAGAGCGAGCCGATGCTGTGCGCCTATCCGGACGAGCTCGGGACCATTCCCGAGATGCAATTCCTGCGCACGAAGAAAGCTCGCGCGCGCTGCGTCACCGACAACGTTCGTGTCATCCGCAACCTGATCCGCGCGCATCAGGCCGCAGGCGTGTTGCCGGAGTATGTTTGCGCGGATCTGCTCGGCGATCGCCGCCTGCGCGCCACCGCTGCTACCGAAGCGCCGCGACGTCTGGCTGCTGGTGCAGAACCATCTCAAGCGCGATGCTGCAGCGCGCGTGACCATCGACTGGGTGAGGGCGTGTTTCCAGGAGATGTCGCGCGGTTGAGGCGATGTCTCGGTGTGACGATCGCGCCACGGCGCGCACGCTGCGACGAAAAATCTTGCACCTGCCCCCTTGCAACCCGAACGTGCTTGGTCTATTAGCGCCGTCCTTCGCTAGGCCATGGGTTCGGGCTCTCTGAGATCCTGACTGGCGCGGGCCGGTCTCCGGTTTCGTGTTCCGCCGAATGAAGGAGAAACGCAGGACGTAGCTCATGGAGAGCGTCGGGCTGAACACCCGAAGGCATCGGTTCGATTCCGGTCTCTTGCACAAAGGATAGCTCAGTTTGGTAGAGCAGATGACTTTTAATCATCCTGTCGCGGGTTCGAATCCCGCTCCAGCGCTCCGTTTCAGCCTGAAAAGCTGATACCTCTGACGAGGACCGGACGCGCGCTTCAGTCGCGGTCCGGCCGTTTTGCCGCAAGGCTTTCCGTCCGAACTTAGACACTGTGAGACCGGCTTTGCGCCGCGGGTAGATACCGCTTGCGCCGATGCCGGGTGGCTCCGCACGGCCGCGCGGCACACGTCGCGCGACCGCGCGCGTGCGCCCGTCGTCATGCAAGCTCAAGCCCCGGCCCGTTGATCTTTCAGGAAGCGTCGTCCGCGTCCTCACGTCCTTTGCAGATGAAACCTGCTGTCCGGCATCCGGCCGGGCGCAAACGAAGGAGGCGTGCCATGACTTTGAACAAGGGCTGGCATTTGCTGATGCTGAACGTGACGGTGAAGGATGGCGAGCGTGCGTTGCTGACGCGCAACGGGCAGCTCGTGCGCGTGCTCGCGCCCGGCAAGCATCGCCTGTTCGATCCCCTGCACGAGCTGAAGGCCGAGGTGCTCGACGTGGTCCGCAGCGAATTTCCCGCGGAGCGCTACGCTGTGCTGAAGGCCGCGCGGCCCGACCTTGCCGCCGAGCTGTTCGAGGCGGTCGAGACCAAGGCGGACGAGATCGCCATCGTCAGCCTCGACGGCCGGCCCGTGCATCTGATGACGCCCTGGCAGGTGCGCGTGTACTGGAAGGTCGCAACGAGCATCGATGTCGAGCGCATCGATGTGTCCAGCGATGTCCGTATCGACGCGCGGCACCTCACCATGATCGAGCGCAGCCGCTCGGACGTGATGAGCGAGACGGTGGTCGAGAACCACGAGGCGGGCCTGCTCTATGTCGAGGGTCGGCTCTCCAAGCGGCTCGCGCCCGGCCGGCACGCCTTCTGGACCGTCGGCCGCAAGATCGAGGTGAAGCGTCTCGATCTGCGGCCCCAGGCGGTCGAGATCACCGCGCAGGAGATGCTGACCAAGGATCGCATCGCGCTGCGGGTGACGCTGACGGCGTTCCGCAGGATCGTCGATCCCGAGCGCACGGTTGCCACCGTGCCCGACGTGGATGCGTGGCTGTACCGCCTGGTGCAGTTCGCGATCCGCGAAGCGGTCGCGGGCCGAACTCTGGACGAGGTGCTGTCTGCGAAGGCGGCGCTGGATGCGGAGCTGCGCGACTATGTGCGCGCACGCGTCGCGGAGTCCGGTGTCGAGGTGACCGAGCTCGGCGTCAAGGATGTGATCCTGCCCGGCGAGATCCGGGAGCTGGTGAACAAGGTCGTGGAGGCGGAGCGGGTCGCGAAGGCGAACCTGATCCGTCGGCAGGAGGAGACCGCGGCGACGCGTTCGCTCCTGAACACCGCCCGCCTGATGGAGGAGAACCCCCTGCTGCTGCGGCTCAAGGAGCTGGAGTCGCTGGAGCGGCTGGTCGAGAAGGTCGGCCGCATCGACCTCCATGCCGGCAACGGCGAGGGCCTCGACGCCCTCTTGACCCGGCTCGTGCGCTTGAAGGCGCCCGAGAGCGCATGAAACCGAAGGGCCGCCCACGGGCGGCCCTTCACGTCCTGTTGTCAGTGCGATGAACGGGTAACGATGTCTGTGCGACCAAGATTACGGAGCGGAGATTGCACGCGCGCAAGAGTTACGTAATCTCGCGCTGACACGGACTTGATCGGGGCAGCTACATGACCATTCTTCAGGACACGATCCCGGCGCGGTCGTCGGCGAAATCGCGGGAATGGAAAGCGGTCCTCATCCTGATCCTGCTGATCCCGGTGCTGTGGTCGCCGCCGTTCCTGTTTCGCTATTTCCTGTATCACAATATCCCCTCCAATTCGATGGTGCCAACGCTGATGGTCGGCGACTACGTCTTCGCCGCGAAATACGCCTATGGCTACGGCCGCTATTCCTTCCCCTTCGCGCCGTCCTGGACCTCCGGCCGCGTGCTCGCCGCCGAGCCGGAGTATGGGGACATCGTCGTATTCCGGACGCCGAAAGACACCTCGGTCGACTACGTCAAGCGCGTGATCGGGTTGCCCGGCGACCGCATCCAGATGCGGCAGGGCCAGCTCATCCCCAACGACCGTCCGGTGACGCGTGTCGCTCTCAAGGGGGCACCCGCCGATTCGACCTGCGGTGTGAATGAGGGCGCGGAGGTCAGGCGCTGGCGCGAGACGCTGCCCAACGGCGCGAGCTACGTGACGCACGACTGCGACGACAATAGCGTCTACGACAACACCAAGATCTTCACCGTGCCGCCAGACCACTTCTTCGTGCTCGGCGACAACCGCGACAATTCGAGCGACAGCCGCTCGGCAGCGACGATCGGCTTCGTGCCGATGGACAATCTCGTCGGCAAAGTGACGCGGATCTTCTGGTCGCTCGACGAGGACGGCGAGCCGCGCTTCGAGCGGTTGGGGAAGGTGGAGTGAGGCAGGATGACGAAGGTTCGTAGCCCGGATGGAGCGTAAGCGTAATCCGGGACGACTGCCTGCGTCGCACGAGATGTCCCGGATTGCGCTGCGCTCCATCCGTGCTACAGGCTGTCGTTCCGCGAGAGCGTTCGCCCCAAACAAAAACCCCGGCATCGCTGCCGGGGTTTCGTAGTCCTTTGAGGTGACTGGACCTTAGAAGTCCATGCCGCCCATGCCGCCGCCGGGGGGCATCGCCGGGCCGGCGCCGCCCTTCTTGGGCAGCTCGGCGACCATGGCTTCCGTGGTGATCAGGAGCGCGGCCACCGAGGCAGCGTTCTGGATCGCGGTGCGGACCACCTTGGTCGGGTCGATGATGCCCTTCTTGACGAGGTCGGCATATTCGCCGGTCTGGGAGTCGAAGCCGTAATTGTAGGTCTTGTTCTCCAGGATCTTGCCGACGATGACCGAGCCGTCTTCACCGGCATTGATCGCGATCTGGCGAGCGGGAGCCGACAGCGCCTTGCGCACGATCTCGACGCCGGTCTTCTGGTCGTCGTTCTTGGTGCGCAGGCCCTTGAGCTGCTCGGAGGCACGGAGCAGGGCGACGCCGCCGCCCGGAACGATGCCTTCTTCCACGGCCGCGCGGGTCGCATGCATCGCGTCATCAACGCGATCCTTGCGCTCCTTCACCTCGACCTCGGTCGCGCCGCCGACGCGGATCACCGCGACGCCGCCCGCGAGCTTGGCAAGACGCTCCTGCAGCTTCTCACGATCGTAGTCCGAGGTGGTCTCCTCGATCTGCGCCTTGATCTGGGCCACGCGCGCCTCGATGTCGGCCTTCTTGCCGGCGCCGTTGACGATCGTGGTGTTCTCCTTGTCGATCATCACCTTCTTGGCGCGACCGAGCATGTTGAGCGTGACGTTCTCGAGCTTGATGCCGAGATCTTCCGAGATCGCCTGGCCGCCGGTCAGGATCGCGATATCCTGCAGCATGGCCTTGCGGCGATCGCCGAAGCCGGGAGCCTTGACGGCCGCGACCTTCAGGCCGCCGCGCAGACGGTTCACGACTAGGGTCGCGAGGGCTTCACCCTCGACGTCCTCGGCGACGATGACCAGCGGCTTGCCGGTCTGCACCACGGCCTCGAGCAGCGGCAGCAGCTCGTTGAGCGAGGAGAGCTTCTTCTCGTTGATGAGGATGTAGGCGTCGTCCATCTCAACGCGCATCTTGTCGGCGTTGGTGACGAAGTAGGGCGAGATGTAGCCGCGGTCGAACTGCATGCCCTCGACGACGTCGAGCTCGGTCTCGAGCGACTTGGCTTCCTCGACGGTGATGACACCCTCGTTGCCGACCTTTTTCATGGCGTCGGAGAGGAACTTGCCGATCTCGGCGTCGCCGTTGGCCGAGATGGTGCCGACCTGGGCGATCTCCTCGTTCGAGGTGACCTTCTTCGAGTTCTTCTCGAGGTCGGCCACGACGGCTTCGACCGCGAGGTCGATACCGCGCTTCAGGTCCATCGGGTTCATGCCGGCAGCGACCGACTTGGCGCCTTCCTTCACGATCGCAGCCGCGAGCACGGTCGCGGTGGTGGTGCCGTCGCCGGCCGCGTCAGCGGACTTGGAGGCGACTTCGCGCACCATCTGTGCGCCCATGTTCTCGAACTTGTCGTCGAGCTCGATCTCCTTGGCGACGGTGACGCCGTCCTTGGTGATGCGCGGAGCGCCGAACGACTTGTCGAGCACGACGTTGCGGCCCTTCGGGCCGAGAGTGACCTTCACCGCATTGGCGAGGATGTCGACGCCGCGCAGCATCTTGTCGCGCGCTTCAACCGAGAATTTGACTTCTTTGGCTGCCATCTGGAATTTTCCTTGAGGATGTTTGACTGGAGGGAGGAGAGGGGGCTCTTAAGCCGCCTTCTTCTTGGACTCGCTGACCTCGAGAACGCCCATCACGTCGCTCTCCTTCATGATCAGCAGGTCCTGGCCGTCGATCTTGACCTCGGTGCCGGACCACTTGCCGAACAGCACGCGGTCGCCGACCTTGAGGTCGATCGGGATCAGCTTGCCGGACTCGTCGCGGCCACCGGGGCCGACGGCGACGACTTCGCCCTGGGAGGGCTTTTCCTTGGCAGTGTCGGGAATGATGATGCCGCCAGCGGTCTTCTCTTCTGCGTCGATGCGCTTGACCACGACGCGGTCGTGAAGCGGACGGAATTTCATGCAGTCCTCCTAAGCAGTTGCACGAGTTGAGGATTTTGAGATTGTTAGCAGTCGTTGCCCGCGAGTGCTAGCACGAGCGAGGCTGAAATAGGACAGGAATTTTGCGGGGGCAAGGGTTTGTAGCAGAAAAATTAGCATCCGAAAGCGCGGACTGCCAGAAACTCTTTGCCATCGTTAACCAGCACCCGAGGCCGTATTAGCACGGAGACGTGTCTGCTGCTAACGCATTGAATTTCAACAGCTTGTTAAACTTTTGGGCTTGAGATGGGTTGTCAGTTTGCGTCACATTTCTCTCATGTGAGCGCATCGGGTGGCTCCCGGGGCACCCATCAAGCCACCCCCTGTATGCGCTCCTGCAAAGGAGGTTTGGCATGGGACTGCGCGTTGGGGGCGTTTCCGAGGACTTCCGGAAACAGATGCTGGGCTACGGGCTGACGACGGCACAAATTCTATACCGGATGCCGGATCATCCCTCGCTGCTTCAGACCTACGTCTGGCAGAACTACGACATGTTTCCGAAATTTCCGGCGCTGACCGATTTCCTGGCGTTCTGGCAGGAGAAGCTCGATGGCCCCCTCCATTCGGTCACCGTGGCGCATTCCAAGCTGATCAAGCCGGCCGAGCTGCGCGCCGTCGACGGCGTGTTCCGGCTGCATTGAGCAGAGATCAGACGCCGCCGTTGCAATAGCGTGTCCACATCGCGCGATAGGCGTCGTCCACCGCTCGCGCATATGAGACAGGGTTGCCGGCGGCCGCGGCGCCGATCCGTCCGGGCAGTTCGCGGCGTAACTTGTCGAGCTCGCCGATCTCAGCCGCACGGCCGGCTGCGATCTCGACATATGCCTCCTCGCTGTCGGCGACCCAGTCCGGCAGGCCAAGCGCGGTGAGGATGGCGCCGGCGGCACGGCTGGGCAGACTGTTCCCGAGCCTCGCCACCACGGGCACGCCCATCTGCAGGGCTTCCCATGTGCTGACGCCGCCATTCTGTGGGAACGGGTCGAGGGCAATATCGATACAATTGAACGATGCCAGATGCTCGTCCCGCAAGGTGGCTCCGAGCAGATCGACGCGTTCGATCGGCAATCGGCAAGCCGCAAATCGCGCCAGCAGCTTGTCGCGGACCAGTTGATCGTCGAGCGCAACATCCTTGATCAGCAGTCGCGAGCCCGGCACCCGCTCGAGGATCCTGGACCAGACTGCCGCGGCCTCGTCCGAGATCTTGCTGATGCGGTTGAAGACACCGAACGTGACGAAGCCGTTCGAGAGAGCCGGCGCCTCCGCCCGCGCAATGCCTGCCGGCAGAGGCGTCAGCGTCACGAAGCACGGCAGGTCGACAACGGTCTCCGCAAACAGATGCCGAACCGACAAAGGAATCGCCACGGGATCCGAGAACAGATAATCGATCGTTGGCAGCCCGGTGCCGGTGCCGTGGCCCCAGCCGTGCGCCTGGATCGGTGCCGGCTTGCGCGCAAACACGCCGAGGCGGTTTCCTCGGGTATGGCCGGACAGATCGATCAGGATATCGACGCGATCGGCGCGAATCTGAGCGGCGAGGCGATCGTCGGTCCATTGCGAGGCGTCACGCCAGCGATCCGCGATCCCTTGAAACTCGCGTGTCGTCCCGTCCACTTTCGACGAACACGAGTAGCAAACGATCTCGAATTGCGCCCGGTCATGGTGTTGCAGGACCGGCTTGAAAATGAACGCGGCCGAATGCGCGTTGAAGTCCGACGAGACGTAGCCAAGCACAAGACGGCGATCCGGATCGCGGCTGTTGTCATGCGGTGCCGCCGCTTCGGAAGCGATTTTCGCCCCGATCCGCTCCCACCACACGCGACGCGCTTGCTGATGCCGTTCAACGCTGGCGTCCGCTACAAAATCGAGCGTGAATATCTTGCTGGAGATCGCGCTCTGAAGGTCAGGCCGGATGTCGAGGGCTCTGTCGAAACTGGCGAGGGCCTCATTGACCCGGCCAAGTCCGGCGAGGCAAAGGCCGGATACCAAGTGAGCTTGATCAGAATCGGGCGCGATCGCGAGAGCCTTCTCGCAATCGGGCAAGGCTTGGGCAATCTGCTGGGTCTGGAGCAAGACATTGGCGCGCCAGAGCCACCCATTCACGTCATCGGGTGCCAGGGCGATTGCCCGATTACAATCCGCCATGGCCTCATCAAATCGCTGAAGCTCCCGTAGTGCAACGGCGCGGTTCGCCAGTGCCGCGGCATAGTCGGGCTTGATCGCGAGCGCGCGGTTCAGGCTTGCGAGCGCCTCGTCATAGTTGCGCAGACGGCAGAGCGCGGAGCCGCGGCCGTTGTGGGCTTCGGCTAGGTTTCCGTCGATTGCGAGCGCCCGATCGTAGCTCTCGAGCGCGTCCAGGTGCAGATCAAGGGCCGCGCTCGCGTTACCGAGATTGGACAGGGCCAGGGCGTAGTTGGGCCGCAAGGCCAGGGCTTTTCGGTAAACCTCGCGGGCCTCATCGTGACGTTTCAGCCCGTTCAGCGCGACGCCCAGGCTCATGTGAGCTTCGGCGGATCGCGGATCCACGGCAACCGCTCGGCTCAGCAGGATTTCGGCCTGCTGATAGTTCTTGGCATCAGAGTCCAAGGCGCCGAGCATATGCAGCGCGATGAATTGGTTGGGGGCGATCTGCAGGAGTTGGCGATAGGCAGCCTTGGCCTCGGGGAGGCGCCCCTTCTTGTGCAACTCGAGCGCTTGCCCGAGCAATGGCAGCACTTCGGCCTTTTGCCGTTTCTGGAGCCGGGCATTTTGAAATGCACGCTGACCGACGCTGTTGCCCATGAATCAATTCCCCCAGATCTCCCGGCGAGATTAATTCAGGGAGAGAACGAAGACGAGACGATGGCCGTCCGCCACGACAGCTTGGGACAAGCTACGACCAATCGGTAATCGCGTGACTGGTCTAAGCTCCGCAATTGCTGCTTCGCCCGGGACTGGGTAATCTGCCCTTCGGGTCATACCCGTGCGACGGGGCCGGTTCAGATCAGGGAGGCAGACAATGGCCAAGCAAAAGGCATCAAGGCCCGCAATGAAGACCGCAGTGAAGAAGCGGAGCGGCGCCAAGGCGGCGGCGCGATCCTCGGCGCGCAAGGCGGTGAAGGCGAAGGCGCGCACCGTCGCTCCGAAGAAGCCCGCGCGGCCGAAGCAGCGCATCGCCATCAGCCATCACCGTGAGGAAGACTTCAAGTCCGACGGCCTGCGTGCCTATGCCAAGTATCGCGATCTCGGCATCGCCGAGGCGACCCATGGCCTCGCACAGGCGCATGTGATCCGCTTGCAAGGCCCCTGCAACCCGGCCGAGGTTTCCAAGCTCCACTATCACGATGTCGAATTCCAAATGGTCTACGTGCTCAAGGGGTGGGTGAAGACCTATATGGACGGGCAGGGCGAGACCTTGATGAAGCAAGGCAGCGCCTGGACCCAGCCGCCGAAGATCAAGCACATGATCCTGGATTATTCGGACGACGTGGAGCTGCTGGAGGTGATCCTGCCGGCGGAATTCAAGACGGTGGAGCTCAAGGCGTAAGCGCTCGCTCGCGTGCTTGTAGCCCGGATGGAGCGCAAGTGAAATCTCTCCGCGGAGAAGGTGGCCCCGGATTGCGCGGAGCCTGTCATCGGGCGACGCTTCGCGCCGACCCGTTGGCTCCATCCGGGCTACGGCATCACGACACACGATCGCTAAAATGCGGTCGGTCCGCGAAACCGGGCGGTCAGCAATCGGGTTGATTTCAGCCGCCCCGCAAGGTGGCGCTAACCAGTCGAAAATACCTCTCGCGTCAACTCAAAGCTGTGACAACGCGAGAATGCTTTCATGGCGACCAACACTTTTGGCCGACGCGGCACCGTAGCGCCACCTCCAAGAGCATCGTTTCAACCCGTCGCCGCGCCGATCGCTCCAGCGGTCGTGCGCGACCGCGCTGAACCCTTGTCCAGTGAGGGGACGCTTTTTGGCGACAACAAGCTCCTGGCCGATATCCCCTTCCTTACCATTGGCCTGATTTTTGGTCTGCTCCTGATCTTCGCTCTGCAACGCAGTCTGGCCATCGACATTGCGCGAGACGGCGACCTCGATGTCCGCTCGCTGATCGCTCAGGGCGCGTCCGGCTACGATCTCGTTGTCGGAAGGGGAGAGTGGTGGCGGATTGGCCTTGCGCCGCTTCTGCATGGCAGCGGGTGGCACCTCGTAAGCAACTGCGTTGGACTGTTCATCGTCGGCGTCAGGCTAGAGTCTCTGATCGGCCGTGGCTGGTTTGCATTGATCTTCGTTGCCAGCGCACTGGCCGGGGAAGCTGGCTCGCTGCTGGGCAATGGCCCCGGCACAGTGGGCGTCGGTGCGTCCGGCGCCATTACCGGGCTCATCGCCGCGCTGTTCGTCGCGAGCTTCGATCCCGAAGCGGACGCCGATCAAACCATATCGAGACTGAAGACGTCGCTCTTCTTCGGTGTTCCCGCGCTGCTGCCGCTTGCTTTTGGTGCCTCGGGCAATGTCAACTATTACGCCCATGCAGGTGGTGCGGTGGCCGGCGCCGCGCTTGCCGTCATGCCCTGGCTCGCCTTCTGGTCCTATGACAGCCTGCCGCGGAGCGCGAGCATGACGTTGCTCGCAGGATCCCTCGGATCTCTGATCTGCGCCGGCTTCGCCGCCGCTCATTATTCGTCCTACATGGCCGATGCCGTGCACTATATCCGCGCGTCGGAAGTGCCGGCGAAGGCCGACGAGATGGTCAGCCGGTCTTTCGACCTCGTCACCCGCTACCCCAAAGACGCGCGGGCTCATGTGTACCGTGCGGTCTTCTTCCTGGAACAAGCGAACCTCCGTGCCGCCGAAACGGAAGCGCGAACGGCCATGTCGCTCGCAGCCTCGGATGTGGCGGGCGGACCGGTGCGCTCCGGGCGCAGGGCTTGATGGCGGTGTTGCTGTGGGCGCAAGGACGAACCAGCGAGGCGAAGGCCATGGCGGCCGAGCCGTGCCGTGCCAAGCTGGCTGAGGTGCGTCGCATTTTGCAGAAGTCGAAGCTGTGCGGTTGAGGCGTAGACTCTGTCCGCCGTCATTGCGAGCGAAGCGAAGCAATCCAGACTGTCTCCGAGGATACTTCCTGGATTGCTTCGCTTTGCTCGCAATGACGGGTGTGGAGAGAGCCTACGCCAACACCCCCACCACCGCCCCCATCAAACACGTGGTCAGCGTTCCCGATACGATCGACTTCAGCCCAAGCGCGTTGATCTCCCCGCGCCGTTCCGGCGCCATCACGCCCAGGCCGCCGATCATGATGCCGAGGCTGGCGAAATTGGCGAAGCCGCACATGGCGTAGAGCATGATCAGGCGCGAGCGCGGATCGAGCGCATCAGGTGGCAGTTTCGAGAAGTCGACATAGGCGATCAATTCGTTGAGCACGGTCTTGGTGCCCATCAGGCTGCCGGCCGTCACCGCCTGATCCCACGGCAATCCCATCAGCCAGCACACCGGCGCCATCAAGAGGCCCAGCAAGCGCTGCAGCGAGATCGCGGCGCCGCCGATGCTTGGCAGGAGGCCGAGGATGGCATTGACGAGGTAGACCAGCGCCACCAGCACCAGCAGCATGGCGACGATGTTGAGCAGCAATTCGAGGCCTGCGGTGGTGCCCTTCACGATGGCGTCCATCGTGCTGGAGACTTCCATCTCCGGATCCTCCAGCGAGCCGCCGGTGCGCTTGTCGGAGGTCTCGGGCACCATGATCAGGCTGACCAGGATCGCAGCCGGCGCGCCCAGCACGGATGCGATCACGAAATGCGCGGCCGCGTCGGGGATGAGCGGCGCCAGCAACGTCGCATAGAGCACCAGCACCGTGCCGGCGATGCCGGCCATGCCGCCGGTCATCACCAGAAATAATTCGCTGCGGGTCATCTGTGCCAGATACGGCCGCACGAACAGCGGCGCCTCGACCATGCCGAGGAAGATGTTGGCGGCCGTCGACAGCCCGACGGCACCGCCGACCCCTAACGTACGTTCGAGCAGCCAGGCCATGCCGCGCACGATCGGCGGCAGCACGCGCCAATAGAACAACAGCGTCGTCAGCACGCTCATGACCAGCACGATCGGCAATGCCTGGAACGCCAGGATGAAGTCCGCGCCCGGCACCTTCAGATCGAACGGCAAGGGGCCGCCGCCCACATAGCCGAACACGAAGGCGGAGCCGGCGCGGGAGGCCGCCGAGATAGCTCCGACCGCGTCGTTGATGGTGCCGAAGGCATGGGCGACGACCGGCAGCTTCAACAGCACGACCGCGGTGGCGAAGGTCGCGGCGAGGCCGATCGCCGCCTGGCGCAGCGAGACCGCACGGCGATTCTCCGCCAGCGCGAAGGCGATCAGCAGCAATGCGAAAATGCCGAGTGCCGATTGCAGCCGAAGCATGATGTCCCCAAACCCTCAATGATTATGGCCGCGTGTGCATTGCAAAGGCAATGCCGACAGGCCACGGAAGTGTCCCATTGTTGACAAGCGGACCCGTCTCAGCCACGCGGAGGCCATCGAGATCAAGGGGCGGACAGTCCGAGGTGACCGAAGCGGCGATGCCAGAGCAGTCAATATCCGAAAATCCGCCGGTCAGCGCCGGCTCGCTGCTCGGCCACCGCGCCTTCCTGTTCTTCCTGCTCTCCCGCAGCCTGTCGCGCTTTTCCAGCCAGATCGCGGCGGTCGCAATCGGCTGGCAGATCTACGACCTCACCGGCTCGGCGTTCACCTCGGCATGGTTGGCCTCGTGCAGTTCCTACCCACCGCGCTGCTTGTGTTCGTCGCCGGCCACGCCGCCGACCGCTACGAGCGCAAGCGCGTGGTCCAGCTCTGCCAGCTCGCGGAAGCCGCGACCGCGCTCTATCTCGCAATCATCACCTATCTCGGCGCGGTCGGCGAGGTGCAGATCTTCATCGCGACGTTCGTGCTCGGCATTGCCGGCGCGTTCGAGAGCCCGACAACGGCGGCGTTGTTGCCGCTGATTGCACCGCAAGGATCGCTGCAGCGTGCCACGGCCATCTCCAGCGGCGCGGCGCAGGTCGCGACCATCACGGGGCCGGCGCTCGGCGGCTTCGCCTATGCGGTCGCCCCGCACCTTGCCTACGCCGTGATGGTGCTGTTCTGGGTTTTGGGGATGATTTTGACCGGCTTCATCCGCCCGCGCTCGCAGGCGATCGTAAAGGTGGGGACGAACTCGGACAATATCTTTGCCGGCGTCCGCTTCATTCGCGGTAACCCCGCGATCCTGGGCACCATCTCGCTCGACCTGTTCGCCGTGCTGTTCGGCGGCGTCACCGCGCTGTTGCCGATCTATGCCCGCGACATCCTCCAGACCGGCCCGGTGGGCCTCGGCGTGCTGCGTGCCGCGCCGGCGGTCGGTGCGCTCCTGATGACCATGGTGCTGGCGCGCTACGCCATCTCCAGGCATGTGGGCCTGCGCATGTTCCAGGCGGTGATCGTGTTCGGCCTCGCCACAATCGTGTTCGCGCTGTCGTCGTGGATGTGGCTGTCGGTGCTGTCGCTCGCCGTGCTCGGTGCGGCCGATACGATCAGCGTCGTGATCCGCTTCTCGCTGGTGCAGCTGTCCACTCCCGACGAGATGCGCGGCCGGGTCGGCGCAGTCAACTTCCTCTTCATCAACGCCTCGAACCAGCTCGGCCAGTTCGAGAGTGGCCTCACGGCCGCGCTGCTCGGCGCGATGCCGGCCGCCGTCTTCGGCGGCGTCTGCACGGTTGCGGTGGCGCTGTTGTGGATGAAGCTGTTTCCGACCCTGCGCCAGGTGGAGAGCTTGGAGTAGGGGAAGGTCTCATGTCCCGGACAAGCTGCAACGCGTCAGCGTTGCAGCTTAGAGCCGGGACCCAGCGTCGCTCCGCGAGCCGCTGCCGCATGGGCCCCGGCTCAGCAGCGCACCGCTGAAGAAGCGCTGCGCTGCGTCCGGGGCACAAGGTCGCGAATCTCGCAATGACGGTTGCTGAGACGGCCTGCCTCAGCCCCGCCCCACGAACGGCATCTTGGTCGCCATCACCGTCATGGTCAGCACGTTGGCATCGAGCGGCAGGCTGGCCATGTAGGCCACGGCGTCGCCGACCGCCTTGGCGTCCATGCGCGGCTCGTGCTTGGTGGTGCCATCAGGTTGCAGCACGCCGGGGCCGTTGACCATGCGATCGGTCATCGGCGTCGCCGCGTTGCCGATGTCGACCTGGCCGACCGCGATGTCGTACATGCGGCCGTCGAGATTGCTGGCCTTGGTCAGGCCCGTGATGGCGTGCTTGGTCGAGGTGTAGGCGGCCGAGAACGGCCGCGGCGCATGTGCCGAGATCGAGCCGTTGTTGATGATGCGGCCGCCGCGCGGGGTCTGGTCCTTCATGATGCGGAAGGCGTGCTGGGTGCACAGGAACGGGCCGGTGAGATTGGTGTTCACCACCGCCTGCCACTGCTCGAGGCTGAGGTCCTCGAAGTTTACGGCCGGCGCGCCCATGCCGGCATTGTTGAAGAGCACGTCGAGGCGGCCATAGGTCTCCTTCACCTTGGCAAACAGCGCGGCGATGGAGTCCGGTTTGGTCATGTCGGCGGTGACGCAGAGGCTTTTTCCCGCGGGACCGAGCTTCGCCGTCTCCTCGAGCATGTCGAGCCGGCGGCCTGCGAGCACCACGGTGAAGCCGGTGTTCATCAGCGCCAGCGACGCCGCGCGCCCGACGCCGGTGCCGGCGCCTGTCACCAATGCGATCTTTTTCGCTTCACTCATCGTTTCCTGCCTTTTCTCTTGAGCTGTCAGGTTTTGGGTTCTTTTTCGTTCTTGTAGGGCGGGCGCGGAATGTTCTGATGCGCCGCGCGCAGCGCCGCCGACCAGCGCGAGCGCAGATCGTGGAAATAGGGCTCGCCCGCCTCGATGCGGTGGTTGAGATCGGCCTCGCAGGCGTCGGTGCGCACCACCAGCACGTCGATCGGCAGGCCGACGCCGAGGTTCGAGCGCATGGTCGAATCCATCGAGATCAGGCCGGTCTTCAGCGCCTCGTAGAGCTCGACATCGTAATGCATGGCGCGGTCGAGCACCGGCTTGCCGTATTTGTGCTCGCCGATCTGCAGGTAGGGCGTGTCGGTGGTGCACTCGATGAAATTGCCGGCGGTGTAGACCATGAACAGGCGCATGCGCGCGCCCTTGATCTGGCCGCCGAACAGGAAGGAGACGTCGAAGGACACGTCCTCGGATTTCAGCGCCGGCCCTTCGGTCGCATGCACCGCCCGGATCGCCCGGCCGATGCGCTGGGCGGCCTGGAACATGGTCGGCGCGTTCATCAGCGTCTCGACCTCGCCCGTATTGGGGTCTTCGAGGCCTTCGGTCAGCGTCGACAGCACCGATTGGCTGATCGCGAGGTTGCCGGCGCTGGCGATTGCCATGATGCGCTCGCCGGGCTTGGAGAAGATGTGCAGCTTGCGGAAGGTCGAGACGTTGTCGAGGCCGGCATTGGTGCGGGTATCGGCGATCATCACCAGACCGTCCCGAACCAGGATTCCGCAGCAATAGGTCATTTCCAGTCCCCGAACGCGTTTGCGCGGAATTACTAGCCAATTTCGGGGGGGCATGAAACCCCCGATTCCAGCCGTCATTCCGGGGCGCGCGTCAGCGCGAACCCGGAATCCATTGAGCCGCGGAGTTGGTGGACGAATGGATTCCGGGCTCGCGCTGCGCGCGGCCCGGAATGACGACGAAGCTATCCCTGCCGCTGGGACTGCGATTGCGACTGCCCGCCGCGGCCGGCCTGCTCGACCTTCACGGCCACTGTCAGCGTTTCCGCGCCGCCGCCATAGCGCGTGCCACGCACCGGGGCTGCGCCGAGATAATCGAGCCCGATCGCAACGCGGACATGGGCGTCGGTGGCGCAGATGCTGTTGGCGGGATCGAAGCCGACCCAGCCGAGATCGGGCACGTAAGCCTCCGCCCAGGCATGGCCGGCGTCCTGATGCACCGTGTCGTCCGCGCGCAGGAAATGCCCGGAGACGAAGCGCGCCGGCACGCCGCCGGCGCGGGCGCAGGCGATGAAGATGTGTGCGTAGTCCTGGCAGACCCCGCGCTTGAGCGCGAACGCCTCCGCCGCGGACGTGCCACTGTTGGTGGGGTCCTCGTCGAACGTCATGTGATCGGCGATCTGCGTCATCAGCGTGTGCAGGAAGCCCAACGTGTCGCTCTCGGCCTCGCTCCGCAACTGGCGCGCAACCGCCGTCATCGCCGGATTGACGGAGGTGAGGTCGGTGGCGCGCAGGAACATGCCGGCCGGGAAACGCTCGTCAGTGCCGCGCAGCACGCCGCCGGTGTCGTGGGTCTCGATCAGTCCCTCGGCGGTGATCTGGATGTCGCCGACAGGCCCGCACGACAGCACGTGGGTGACGTTGCCGAACGCGTCCTCATGCATGTCGAGCTTGGTGTCGGTGGAGACGTCGATCTGCCATTCCGCGACGTACTGCCCATCATGGCTGCCCGGCGTCATGCGCAGGATCTGGATCACGCTGGTGGCCGGCGGCTCGTAGCGATAGGTCGTGGTGTGCTGGATTCGCAGGCGCATGGTGGACCGTGGTTTTGGCGTCATTCCGGGGCGGTCCGAAGGACCGAACCCGGAATCTCGAGATTCCGGGTCTGGTCCTTCGGACCATCCCGGAATGACCGAAGGTCAGATCAAATACTGCTTCGTGATGATTTCGCCCAGCCTGGAATTGTCCGTGATGAATTCCTGAATGAATTCATGCACGCCATGCTGGAAAATGTCGTTCATGTTGCTGTGTTCCAGCCGGTTGCGGATGCCGCGGGCGTGGCGCTGGGCCGGGCCCTGGCGGCCATAGGCGACGCCGATCTGGTCGAGGTTGCGCACGAGGTTGCCGTAGCAGCTGGCGAGCGAACGCGGCAGCGTGTCGTTGAGAATCAGGAGATCCGCGATCAGCCACGGCTTCAGCGTCTCGCGATAGACCCAGTGATAGGCGGTCAGCGCCGAGACCGAGCGCAGGATCGAGCTCCACTGATAGAAATCGAGCGGACCGCCGACATGCTCCTCCTCGGGCAACAGCACGTGATACTTCACGTCGAGAATGCGCGCGGTGTTGTCGGCGCGTTCCAGATGCACACCCATCCGTGAGAACCAATAGGCGTCGTTGCGCAGCATAGTCCGGTAGGCCGAGCCGTCGAAGCGAAGCGAGGTTTCCTGCACGAAGCGGAGGAATTTGGCGAGGTCCTCGCGCGTCGAGGTGCCCTTGCTCCAGACCGCCTGAAGCTCGATCCAGGCCGAGTTGATGGTGTCCCACATCTCGCTGGTCAGCGCGGTGCGCACCGAGCGCGAATTCAGCCGCGCTGCTTCGATGCAGTTCCGGATCGAGGAGGGATTGTTCGGCGAGAACGAGAGATACTCGACGACGTTGTGCTCGTTGGCTTCCTCATAGGCCTGGTAGAAGCTCGCGGCGACGCCGGCGGTGAGCAGCGCCGAGTCCCACTCGTTGGTCTTGCCGATATAGGCGGCGGGAAGCGCGGTGACGCGCAGCGTCGCATCGATGGTGCGCGCGAGATATTCGGCCCGTTCGACGTAGCGGGCGAGCCAGTAGAGGTTTTCGGCGGTACGCGACAGCATCTCTCTACTCGTCCAAAATCCAGGTGTCTTTGGTGCCGCCGCCCTGGCTTGAGTTCACCACCAGGGAGCCTTCCTTGAGTGCGACGCGGGTGAGCCCGCCGGGCACGATGGTGGTGCTCTTGCTGCCCGTGAGCACGAAGGGGCGAAGATCGACATGGCGCGGGGCGAGACCGCTTGTCGTGCAGGTCGGGCAGGTCGAGAGCGCCAGCGTCGGCTGCGCGATGAAACCTTCCGGCTCGCGCTTGAGCTTGTCGCGGAATGCTTCGATCGTCGCTTTGGTCGCGGCGGGTCCGATCAGCATGCCGTAGCCGCCGGAGCCATGCACCTCCTTGACGACGAGCTCGCTCAGATTGTCCAGCACATAGGCGAGGTCCTTCGGCTCGCGGCAGCGCCAGGTCGGCACGTTCTTCAGGATCGGCTCCTCGCCGAGATAGAATTTCACGATATCAGGCATGTAGGAGTAGATCGCCTTATCGTCGGCGATGCCGGTGCCGACGGCGTTGGCGAGCGTGATGTTGCCGGCCGCATAGGCCGACATCAGCCCGGGCACGCCAAGCACGGAGTCGGGACGGAAGGTGAGCGGATCGAGGAAGTCATCATCGACGCGGCGATAGATCACGTCGACCCGCTTCAGCCCCTCCGTCGTCCGCATGAACACTTCGTTGTTCTTGACGATGAGGTCACGGCCTTCGACCAGCTCGATACCGAGCTTGTCGGCGAGGAAGGAGTGCTCGTAATAGGCCGAATTGTAGACGCCGGGCGTGAGCAGGGCGACGGTCGGCTCGCCAGATGCGCTTTGCGGCGCGACCGAGCGCAGCGCCGCGAGCAGCTCGTCCGGATAGCGCTCGACCGGCGCCACCTTGTGGCGGGCGAACAGATCCGGAAACAGCCGCATCATGATCTCGCGGTTTTCCAGCATGTAGGACACGCCCGACGGCGTGCGGGCATTGTCCTCCAGCACGATGAAGTCCTCGGCATCGACCCGCACGATGTCGATGCCGGCGATGTGCACGTAGACGTCATGCGGCACCTGCTGGCCGTTCATCTCGGGGCGGAACACCGGGTTCTGGAAGATGAGGTCGTCGGGCACGATCTCGGCGCGGAGGATGTCGCGGCCGTGATAGATGTCGCGCAGGAACATGTTGAGCGCGCGCACGCGCTGCTTCAGGCCCTTCTCCAGCAGCGTCCATTCCTTGCCGGACATGATCCGCGGGATCACGTCGAAGGGGATCAGGCGCTCGGTGGACTCGGAATCGCCGTAGACCGCGAAGGTAATGCCGATCCGTCGGAACAGCAGCTCGGCCTCCTGGCGCCGATATTCGAGCGCCTCGGCGGGCGTCTCCTTGAGCCAGCGCGCCAGCTCCTGATAGGCGGGGCGAAGGTCCCCGCCGGGAATATTCATTTCGTCAAACGCGACTGCCATAGATCCCGACTGTTCGCCCCCAGGCGTTGCACCATTGGTCAGGTCGCTTGGGCCTTGCTGAAGACCGCAACGTCCTGTGGCCATGCCGTGAGAGTGCATGACTTCCGTAGGAGGTAGCAAGGGCCGGGCCAGCGCGATAAGCATGGAGAAGGGGCATTTGCCGGGGACAGCCGGCGGCTTGCCTGAAAAAATGGCTGAGGACTGCTTATTTCGGTAGCAAAACCGCGTGACTTCAATGCGTTACCTCGGCAAAGTCGGCGTCACAGGTGAGGGACTTAAGGCATGAGCGACATCGTCACGGCGGGCATTCTGGTCATTGGGGACGAAATCCTGTCCGGCCGGACCAAGGACAAGAACATCGGCTTCATCGCCGAATACCTGACCAATATCGGCATCGACCTGAAGGAAGTCCGGATCGTCTCCGACGACGAGGCCGACATCATCGCCGCCCTGGACGCACTGCGCCATCGCTACAGTTACGTCTTCACAACGGGCGGCATCGGCCCGACCCATGACGACATCACCGCCGATGCCGTCGCCAAGGCGTTCGGCGTCGGTATCGATCATCACCCGGAGGTCGTTGCCCGCTTCCGCGAGCGCTGGAGCGAGCAGGACCTCAACGAGGCCCGCCTGCGCATGGCCCGCATCCCCGACGGGGCTGAGCTGATTCAGAGCGCAACCATCCTCGCTCCCGGCTTCAAGATCGGCAATGTCATCGTGATGGCTGGCGTGCCTTCGATCATGCAGGCGATGATGGACATCGTCGCGCCCAAGCTGAAGTCGGGCATGCGCATGCTGTCCGAATCGGTCCGCGCCAATGCGCGCGAGGGCGACATCGGCAGCCCGCTGCGGGCGATCGCCGCCGCCCATCCGGACACCATCATCGGCAGCTATCCCTTCATGGACGAGGAGCAGAAGCCCAATACCAATCTGGTGGTGCGCTCGCGCGATCCGGAGAAGCTGACGGCAGCGATGGCTGCGGTGAAGGAAATGCTGGCGGGATTGAACATCACCCGTTAGCAGGGACTTTGCCGGCAGACGAAGCAGGAGAGGACAATGGCTGGTGAAGCACCGGAACTGAACGCGCAGGAGAAGGCTGGCAAGGCCTTCCCGGTCTCGTGGGACCAGTTCCACCGGGATTGCCGGGCGCTGACCTGGCGGCTCAATGAGGTCGGCCCGTTCCACGCAGTGATTGCGATCACCCGCGGCGGCTTGGTGCCGGCCGCAATCGTGGCGCGCGAACTCGGCGTGCGCGTGATCGATACGGTCTGCATTGCCAGCTACGACCACAACAAGCAGGGCGAGCTCCAGGTCCTCAAGGGCATTTCCGAAGCGGCGATCAAGCTCGGCGGCGGCACCGGCAAGGGGCTGCTGATCGTCGATGACCTCGTCGACACCGGCAAGACCGGCAAGCTGGTGCGTGAGATGCTGCCGGACGCGCATTTCGCCACGGTCTATGCCAAGCCGATGGGACGCCCGCTGGTCGACACCTTCATCACGGAAGTTTCGCAGGACACCTGGATCTTCTTCCCCTGGGACACCGCGCTGTCCTATCACCCGCCGCTGCGCGACGGCGCGGCGTGAGGGAAAGAGTCATTCCGGGGCGATGCAAAGCATCGAACTATGGTGCGCAATTGCGCACCAGAGAATCTCGAGATTCCGGGTTCGGTCCTGCGGACCGCTCCGGAATGACATCAGTGTAGTGGGCCGGCACCATGCCCCTACAAAATCGCGTCACGCCGACCGGCGACATCATCGCCACGCCGCATCGCGGGATGTTCACCGGCAATCGCGGCATCATCCATGATCCTGCCACGAAGACCCTGCTGAAGAAGCGCTGGTCGACGCCGGCCTGGATCACATGCCTGTGCGAATTCCGCGGCTGGCGGCGGCCGGTGATGGCACGGCGGAGCTGGACCGAGCTGTTCTTCCTCGACGAGGCCACCGCCTTCGCTGCAGGCCATCGGCCCTGCTTCTTCTGCCGCCGCGACGACGCCAAACGGTTTCGCGCGGCATGGCAAGCGGGGAATGCTGCAAGCGACGTCAGTGCGAAGACGATGGATGCCGTTCTGCATCGGGAGCGTCTCGACCGCCGCCGCAAGCGGTTGCACCCGCTCCCGATGCCGCTGGCAGACCTGCCCGACGGCGCGATGGTGCAGCAGGGCGAAGACAGCTTTCTGGTGATACAGGGAAAGGCGCGGCTGTGGTCGCCAGCGGGCTACGCGCCGCATGCACGCGTGTTCGATCACCCGATGTTGTTGACGCCGCCTTCCGCGCTGCGCGCGATCATCGCCGGCTATCAGCCCGTGCTGCATCCAACGGCGTTGGGCTAAGCGAAGCCGACGTCGTCGTCGTGATCAGCCCAATTTCTCGCGCGCCAGCGCAGCGCCGGCGCCGAGCGCCGCCAGCTTCGCCTCGGCGATCTCCCGCCGCATCGGCGCCATGCCGCAATTGGTTGTCGCGATGATGTTGCTTTTGGGCACGAATTTCGACACCGCCTCGATCACCTTCACGACGTCCTCGGCAGTCTCAACCGTGTCGCTGGCGACGTCGATCACGCCGGCTTGCACGATCTTGCTCTTGAGCAGCGCCAGCAGCTCGAGCGGTACCTTCGAATTGCGGCATTCGATCGCGACCTGCTGGATCGGGCTCGCGTCGATCGCCGGGAAGATCTGCTCGTACTGCCGCCATTGGCTGCCCAGCGTTTCTTTCCAGTCGGTGTTGGCCTTGATGCCGTAGCCGTAGCAGATGTGAACGGCGGTGGCGCAGGACAGCCCCTGTGCGGCGCGCTCCAGCGCCTTGATGCCCCAGTCGTTGACCTCGTCCATGTAGACGTTGAAGGCCGGCTCGTCGAACTGCACGAGATCGACGCCGTCGGCCTGCAGCGCCTTGGCCTCCTCGTTGAGCAGCTCGGCGAAGGCAAAGGCCATCTTCACGCGGTCGCCATAATAGCGATCGGCGATGGTGTCGATGATGGTCATTGGCCCGGGCAGGGTGAATTTCAGCTGCTTCTTCGTGTGCGTGCGCGCTACGCGCGCCTCGAAGGCGTGGACGCGGCCCTTGAGGCGGAGCGGGGCGACCACCTGCGGCACCATTGCCTTGTAGCGGTCCTTGCGGATGCCCATCTCGACCTTGTGGGCGAAATCGATGCCTTCGATCTTCTCCAGGAAGCCGTGGACGAAATGCTGACGGGCCTGCTCGCCTTCAGTGACGATGTCGATGCCGGCGTCCTCCTGGATCTTCAGCCAGATCAGCGTTGCATCGCGCTTGGCGCGGAGAAGCTCGTCGCCCTCTGACTTCCAGGGCGCCCAGAGCATGTTGGGCTCGGCGAGCCATTCCGGTTTCGGCAAGGAGCCGGCGATCGTGGTTGGAAACAGCATGGCGCCCTCCCGGCGGGTTGTGTTGCGCCCCTTCCTGCCATGTCTTAACGTCGAGGTACAGAACAACAAAAGTCGTCCTGAAACCCGCGACGCCGGACCGGAAACGCCATGATCGAATTCTTCTTCGACTGTTCCAGCCCCTGGACCTATCTCGCCTTCCACAACATCCAGCCGCTCGCGAAGGAGCTCGGCGAGGACATCAGCTGGCGGCCCATCCTGGTCGGCGGCATCTTCAACACGGTCAATCCGAGCGTCTATGCGCAGCGGGAGAAGCCGGTGCCGCTGAAGGCGCGCTACATGAAGAAGGACCTGGAGGACTGGGCGCGCTCGGCCGGCCTTGCGATCAAGATGCCGCCGACGGTCTTTCCCGTGAACAGCGTCAAGGCGATGCGCGGCTGCATCTGGCTCGGTCAAGACATGGTGCCGTTCGCCACCGCCGTGTTCGAGACCTATTGGGGCGCGGACAAGGATATCTCGCAGGACGCGGTGCTCGCCGGGATCTGCAACAAGGTAGGTATCGATGAGCAGAAATTCTTCGCCGGCATCTCGGAACAGAGCATCAAGGATCAGCTCAAGGCGAATACCGAGGAAGTGGTGGCGCGCGGCGGCTTCGGCTCGCCGACGATTTTCGTCGGCAAGACCGACATGTATTTCGGCAACGACCGCCTGCCGCTGATCCGCGAGGCGCTGCTGCGCCGCAAGGCGAGCGCAGCCTGATGGTGCGCGCCGTCGTCTGCCGCGAACTCGGCGCGCCCGAGCGTTTGGTGCTGGAAGAGTTTCCGTCGCGCGCGCTGAAGCCGGGCGAGGTACGCGTCGCCATCCGCGCCGCCGGGCTGAATTTCCCTGATGTGCTGATGGCCGCCGGCGAATACCAGCTCAAGCCGGAGCTGCCGTTCACGCCCGGAATGGAAGCCGCCGGCGATGTCACCGAGGTGGGCGCGGAGGCAAGCGGTGTTGCCGTCGGCGACAAGGTCATCGTGAAGATGCGCCATGGTGCCTTCACCGACGAAGCTGTGGTGACGCCGTCGCAGCTCACCCCCAAGCCGTCCAACTTCGACTATGCGGAGGCTGCGACCTATCTCGCCGGCCACGGCACCGCCTATCACGCGCTGATTGAGCGCGGCCGGGTCGAGCCGGGTGAGGTGCTGCTGGTGCATGGAGCTGCCGGCGGCGTCGGACTTGCCGCCGTCGAGCTCGGCAAGATGCTGGGCGCGACCGTGATTGCGACCGCCTCTAGTGATGAAAAGCTTGCTATCGCGAAATCGCGCGGCGCTGATCACCTGATCCGCTACGACCGCGAGCCGTTTCGCGACGCCGTCAAGCGCATCACCGACGGCCGCGGGGCCGATGTCGTGTTCGATCCCGTGGGCGGCCAGGTTTTTGAGGACTCGATGCGTTGCATCGCTTGGGGCGCGCGGCTCCTGGTGATCGGTTTCACCGGCGGCATCGGCTCGGCGAAGACCAATCTGCTGCTGATCAAAGGCGCCAGTGTGCTCGGCGTTCGTGCCGGCGAGGCGGCACGGAGAGATCCCGCGCTCGGCGAGATCAGGCTGAAGACGCTGCTGCGATGGGCGGAGGAGGGCAAGCTGCGCCCCAACGTCTCGCATCGCCTGCCGCTAGAGGACTATGCGAAGGCAATGCGATTGCTGATCGAGCGCAAGGCGATCGGGCGGGTCGCGCTGGTGATGGAGTGACCTCCACCCGCCGTCATTCCGGGGCGCCGGAAAGGCGAACCCGGAATCTCGAGATGCCGGGTTCTCGCTTCGCGAGCCCCGGAATGACGGTGAGCTACTTATACTCCCGCTCCGTCCACCACGGGAAGTAATCCGGCATGTCGGTGGACACCTTGTTCTTGAACTGCGCCGGCCGCTTCTCCAGGAACGACACCACGCCTTCCTTCACATCATCCGAGCGGCCCCGCGCATAGATGCCGCGGCTGTCGACCTTGTGGGCCTCCATGGGATCATCGGCGCCCATCATGCGCCACATCATCTGGCGGATCAGCGCTACCGACACCGGAGCCGTCTTCGCGGCAAATTCCTTGGCAAGCGCGCGGGCGGTTGGCAGCAGATCATCGGGGGCGACGACCTTGCTGACGAGACGCCCCGCAAGCGCTTCCTGCGCCGGGAAGACGCGGCCCGAATAGCACCATTCCAGCGCCTGCGAGATGCCGACGATGCGTGGCAGGAACCAGCTCGAGGCCGCCTCGGGCACGATGCCGCGCTGGGAGAACACGAAGCCAAACCGCGCAGCCTCCGAGGCGATGCGGATATCCATCGCGAGCTGCATGGTGACGCCGATGCCGACGGCCGGGCCGTTCACCGCGGCGATCACGGGCTTGAGGCACTTGAAGATGCGCAAGGTCACCTGGCCGCCGCCGTCGCGCACCTGCGGATCGCTGTAATCGACCTTGCCGTCGGCCAAGCGCTTCACCGGCCCGCGACGTGCGTCGCGATCGAACGTGTCGGCGCCGGAGGAGAGGTCGGCGCCTGCGCAAAAACCGCGGCCGGCACCGGTGACGATGATGGCGCGGACATTGTCGTCCTTGTCGGCGGCGTCGAACGCATCGATCAGCTCTGCCTGCATCTGCGCATTGAAGGCGTTGAGCTTGTCGGGCCGGTTCAGCGTGATGGTGAGGATCTGCTCGGCGACCTCGTACTTGATCGTCTCATACGCCATGGTGGTTTCCTTCCGTTAGTTTTTTGCTGCGCAGTGGCAGAGGGCTTTAGTTTTCCTTACCCTCCCCTGGAGGGGGAGGGTCGATCGCGCGAAGCGCGAGCGGGGTGGGGTGATCTCTCCACACGGGCACTGTCGAACGCGGAAAGACCGTCACCCCACCCCGTCTCACATGTCGCTGCGCTCCATGTGAGCCGACCCTCCCCCTCCAGGGGAGGGTAAGCAAGAGGCTCCGCATGCTGCCTGCCCTAAGTCATCCGGGCTTGCGCCTAAAGGGTATGGTCGAGCGCCGCTACTTCGCCGGCGGCCTGGGCCAGGGCCGCTGCGTTCCCCGCAGGCCTTCAAACGCTTTGGCCATGCCGAGCACGCCGATATCGTCGAAGCGGCGGCCGACGATCTGCACGCCGATGGGAAAACCCTTGGCGTCGAAGCCGCCGTTGACGGAGACGGCGGGGTTCTCCGACATATTCCACGGCACGGTATAGGCGATGTGCTCGAACGGCTTCATGGGATCGTTGATCGGCGAGGCCCACTCCGCCGGAAAGTTCACGTTGGGCGCCGTCGGCGAGATCACATAGTCGAGCTCGCAAAATAGCTTTGATGCGGCCGCACGGATCGCCATGGTCTGGTTGAAGCCGCGGATGACGTCGAGACCCGAGAGCTTCGCGCCGGACTCGCCCCATTTGAAAATGTAGGGCTGCACCTTTGCCTGTTCGGCCGGCGTCAGCTTCGACAGATCGTCCCACATCCGCGCGCGCCAGAAATTGTCGAGGCCGTCGAGCATCTCGCGGGTGAGGATGCCGTCGACCTCGGTCACGACTGCGCCCGCGGATTCGAACGCTTTCGCCGCCTTGACTGCGACCTCGCGCACCGGCTTTTCCAGCGCCAGGCCGCAGCCGGGATCGAGCATCAATCCGATGCGCAGCTTGCGCGGAGATTTCTCGAGACCCTTCCAGTTCAGCGGCTCGGCCGGCAGGCTCATGCCGTCGCGCCGGTCGGGCTTGGCGATCACGCTCATCATCAGCGCGCAATCATCAACCGTGCGCGTCATGGGACCGGCGACGCGGCCGACATAGGTCGGATCGATCGGCACGCGGCCAAAGCTCGGCTTCAGGCCAACGAGCCCGCACCAGCCGGCGGGCAGGCGCACCGAGCCGCCGATATCGGTGCCGAGATGCAAGGGACCATAGCCGGCCGCAGCAGCAGCGCCTGCGCCGGCACTGGAGCCGCCGGGATTCTTGCTGAGGTCCCACGGGTTGCGCGCCAGCGCGTGGAAACTGGACAGCCCGGAGGACAGCATGCCGTAATCGGGCATGGTGGTCTTGGCGAAGATGACCGCACCGGCCTCGCGCAGCCGCGCGGCGGGTGGGGCGTCCTTCTCGGCCGGCACCAGCTTGACGCTGGCCGCGCCCAGCGGCACCGGCACGCCTCTGGTCGCGATGTTGTCCTTCACCGTGACGGGCACGCCGTCGAGCGCGCCGGCCGGCTCGCCGCCGCTCCAGCGCGCGGTCGAGGCCTTGGCAGCCTCGCGCGCGCCGTCGGGATCGAAAGCATAGAGCGCTTTCAGATGCGGTTCCCACGCAGCGACATGCGCGAGCAAATCCTCCAGCACCTCGCTCGGCGAGAACTGCTTGGCCCGATAGCCGGCGATCAGATCGACCGCGGACAGATCGTGCAGGGAGGTGACCGCTTCCTCGACGCTCTTTTTATGCATTGCCACCCACCGGCATGCGCGTCTCGATGATGCGGGCGAACATGCTTGCGCCGATCGGCAGGATCTTGTCGTCGAGCACAAAGCCGGGATTGTGCACGGGCACCGAGCCGTCATGGCCGACCCAGAAATAGGCGCCGGGGACGGTCTGCAGCATGTCGGCAAAATCCTCGCTGCCCATCTTCGGCTGGGAGCGGGTGATCACGTTGGCGGGATCGACGATCGTGCGCGCGACCTCCTCGACCACCTTGGACTGCTCGACCTGGTTGACCAGAACACCGAACGTGTCGCGGATGTCGGCTTCGATCGTGCACTGATACGCGGCCGCGATGCCGGCGCAGATCGTGCGGATGCGTTCGGCGATCAGGGCGCGGACTTCATCCGAGAAGGTGCGGATGGTGCCGCACAAATGCGCATCGCCCGGAATGACGTTGTAGGCGGAGCCGGCATGGATTTGCGTGATCGAGATGACGGCAGCCTGCAACGGATCGACGTTGCGGCTGACGATGGTCTGGATTGCCTGCGCCAGCGTCGTCGCGATGATCACCGCGTCCTTGGAGCGCTCGGGCATCGCGCCATGCGCGCCGTAGCCGGTGATGCGGAGATCGAAGAAGTCGGCGCTCGCCATGGCCGGGCCGGGCAGAATCGCGATCTCGCCATGGTTGAGATCGGGCGCATTGTGCAGGCCATAGAGCTCGTCGCAGGGAAACTTCTCGAACAGGCCGTCCTTGATCATGGCACGGGCGCCGCCGAGGCCTTCTTCGGCCGGCTGGAAGATCAGATGCACGGTGCCGTCGAAATTCCGTGTCTCGGCGAGATAACGCGCGGTGCCGAGCAGCATGGTGGTGTGGCCGTCATGGCCGCAGCCGTGGAAGCGGCCGGGGATTTTCGAGCTCCACTTCAGATTGGTATTCTCCTCCATCGGCAGCGCGTCCATGTCGGCGCGGAGCCCAATGCGCTTGCCGCCCGAGCCCTTGCCCTTGATGACGCCGATCACGCCGGTGCCGCCGAGCCCGCGATGTACCTCGATGCCCCAGCTCTTCAGCTTGTCGGCGACGATGCCGGAGGTGCGCACTTCCTCGAAACCGATCTCGGGATGGGCGTGGAGGTCGCGCCTGATAGCGGTGAGTTCGTCGGCATAGCCTTCGATGCGGTCGATCGTGGGCATGTGTCCTGTCCGGCTAGCGTGAAGAAGGATCGAAAGCGGGGCCGTTCGGCTTGATGCGGATGCCCGGCCGCAGGCGCGTCCAGGGCAGGGAAGCGGTGTCGGCCGGCATTGCGCCGGGGGCGGCGCAGATCATCAGCTTTTCCGCGATCGACTCGAAATCGGCGCGGAAGTGCACCGAGCTCTTGTTGACAAGGATTTTCTCTCGCGTCGGCTCGATGCCGACATAGCGGTACATCGCCTGGTCGGCGAGCTGGGCCTTGTGTGAAGAGACGACGACGCGGACATCGCCGATACGCAGGCAGGCGGAGGGGCCCATCTCCATCTCGCGGCCGCCATAGTAGGGACCGGGCGCGATGAAGCGGCCGTCGGAGAGCTGTTCGACCACGAAGGTCTCGGTGTAGGGCTCGTCACCGGGAATGCCCGACTTGCCGCCGAGCGACAGCGTCACGGTCGCGCCGACGCCGGCCGCATGCGCGGCCTTGGCCGAGACCGGATCGTAAATCGCGCCGGTCGCGGCGCTCGCCTTGTTGCGCACCAGCGCGCGCAGCATGCCCGTGGTGTCCGAATCGCCGCCGGCGCCGGGATTGTCCTGGGTGTCGGCAATGATGATCGGCTTGCTAGCTTTCTTGGAAAGCTCCATCGCATGGCGCACGCCATCGTCGGGCGTCCAGATCTTGCCGTCGAAATCGTCCTCATGGCCTTCGATCAGCTTCACCATCGCATCCGCTGCGCGGTCGGCATCGGCTTGCGTCTTGCCATAGGCGAATACGCTCGGACCGCAATGGCGGAAATCGGCGGCAGGGAAGCCGGGTGCGAAAGAGAGCGTCGGAACCGCATCGCCCTCCAGCGCGGCGAGCTTGTCGTAGATGCCTTTGGTCGGCTGGTCGTTGGTGCACTGCCAGCTGATCGGGATCAGGAACGGCAATTGCCGGAACGCCTTGGCGAAGCGCTGCTTGGTCTGCAGCAGCAGCGCGAGGTGCCTGGCGCAGGCGCGGCCGGTCTCGGCCATATCGACATGGGGATAGGTGCGGTAGGCGATCAGCGCGTCGGCATGCGCGATCATCTCGGGCGTGACGTTGGCATGGAGGTCGAGGCTGGTGACCAGCGGAACATCCTTGCCGATGACGCGGCGCACGCGCGCCAAAATCTCGCCTTCGCCGTCATCGAGATGCTCGGTCACCATGGCGCCGTGCAGGTCGAGATAGACGGCGTCGATCGGTCCAGCGGCTGCGATACCCTCGACCATCACCTCCACGATGCGCTCGAACGCGTCCTTGGTGACATGCGCCGACGGGCTCGCCCCACAGGCAATGGTCGGAACGAGTTCCCAGCCGTTCACTTCAGCGCTGTCGACGAAGCCGGCCAGACCGACATTGATGCGGCGCATCACCTTCAGCACGTCGGGACCTCTGGTCATCGCCGGCCAGCCGCCGCCATGCTGGAAATCCGCGAAGGTCGCCTTGGTCGGGGCGAAGGTGTTGGTCTCGTGCAGGAAGCCGCCGACGGCGATACGTGTCATTCAGTTCAGGTCCCAATTGAAAGTGCGCGACGTTAGCCCCGGCCTTGCGAGGAGAGCAAGACGGGAAGCAATCGCGCCGTGCATAGGGTCAAGCTGTTTTGGGAATGTGTGCCGCGCACACCGTCACTGCGAGCGTAGCGAAGCAATCCAGAGTCTTTCCGCGGAGGGATTCTGGATTGCTTCGCGGAGCCTGTCATCGGGCCGCGCTTCGCGCGGACCCGTTGGCTCGCAATGACGAGGGGAGAGATTAGGCGCTCGCCGCCACGCCCTCCGCCACCGGCCGGAAGTTCGCAAAGTCCCAGTTGCGCCCCGGTGCCGCATCCAGCAGCGCCTTGGTGTAGGCCTCCTTCGGATGCGTCAGCACTTCGGCTGCCGGTCCCTGTTCGACGACGCGGCCGTGCTGCATCACCACGACCTCGTCGCAGATTTGGGCGGCGACGCGCAGGTCGTGGGTGATGAACAGGATGGCGATGCCGAGCCGCTTCTGGATCTCGTCGAGCAGCTCCAGCACCTGCGCCTGTACCGAGACGTCGAGCGCGGAGACCGCTTCGTCCGCGACCAGCACGTCCGGATCGAGCGCGAGCGCACGGGCGATCGCGATGCGCTGGCGCTGGCCGCCGGAGAACTGGTGCGGATAGCGCGACACCGCATCGGCCGGCAGGCCGACCAGCTCGAGCAGCTCGCGCGCCCGCTTCATCGCGTCGGCCTGCGAGACGCCATAGTTGATCGGGCCTTCCGCGATGCTGTCGCCGACCGTCACGCGCGGGTTGAGCGAGCGGTAGGGATCCTGGAACACGATCTGGATCTTCTGCCGGTGCGGCTGCAGCAGGCGGCGCGAGATGTCGGCGATCTCACGGCCGGCGAGGCGCACGCCGCCCGAGGTCGGATCGATCAGGCGGACGATGCAGCGCGCCACCGTCGACTTGCCCGAGCCGCTTTCGCCGACGATGCCGAGGGTGCGGCCCTTGCGCAGCGTCAGCGTGACCTTGTCGGCGGCGACAACCTCGCGGCCTTTGCCGAAAAACGTGCGCTCCTTGTAGACCTTGCCGAGCTCGTTGGCCTCCAGCACGATCGGTTCGCGGCTCTCCTCGCGCGGTTGTCGCGGCACCAGGCTCGGCACCGAGGCGAGCAGGTTGCGGGTATACTCCATAGTCGGGTTGCGCAGCACGGTCTCGAGCGGACCGGTCTCGACCAGACGGCCCTGCCGCATCACCGCGACGCGATCGGCGATCTCGGCCACCACGCCCATGTCGTGGGTGATGAACAGCACGGCGGTGCCGTGATCGCGCTGGAGGTCGCGGATCAGGGTCAGGATCTGTTTTTGCGTGGTGACGTCGAGCGCTGTCGTCGGCTCGTCGGCAATGAGCAGCTTCGGCTCCAGCACCAGCGCCATCGCGATCATGATCCGTTGGCGCTGGCCGCCGGAGAGGCGGTGCGGGTAGGAGGCGAAGATGCGCTCGACCTGGGGCAGGCGGACCTGCTCCATCATGTCGAGGATGCGCTTCTTGCGCGCTTTCGCATCGAGATCGGTATGGGCGCGCAGCACCTCGTCGATCTGGCGGCCGACCGGCACCACCGGATTGAGCGCGGTCATCGGCTCCTGGAAGATCATCGCCATCTGCGTCGCGCGGAGCTGGCGCAGGCGGCGGTCGGTCGCGGTGAGCAGCTCTTCACCGACCAGCTTGATGCTGCCGCCGGTGGGCACCAGCGTGCCCTTCGGCAGCAGGCCCATGGTGGTGAGCGAGGTCACCGACTTGCCCGAGCCGCTTTCGCCGACGAGACACAGCGTCTCGCGCTCGCGCACCTGGATCGAGATGCCGTCGATGATGTTTGCGCCCTTCGGCTTCTTGCCGACGGAAACGACGAGGTTGTTGATGTCGAGAATGATGTTGGTCATGCCGCAAAACTCTCGCTCGTCATTCCGGGGCGCGCGTTAGCGCGAACCCGGAATCCATTGAGCCGCGATACAAGTGGTGAAGCAGATTCCGGGTTCGCGACTTCGTCGCGCCCCGGAATGACGAAACTGAGAAGCCTCACTTCCCCTCCCGCTGCTTCATGCGGGGATCGAGTGCGTCGCGGGCGGCGTCGCCGATCAGGTTGATGCTGAGGATGGCGATCGAGAGCAAAAGGCCCGGCCAGAAGATCAGCGACGGCTTGATCTGGAAGTACTGGCGGCCCTCGGCCATGATGTTGCCCCAGGTCGGCGTCTCCGGCGAGATGCCGGCGCCGAGGAAGGAGAGGATCGCCTCGGTGAGGATCGCGGAGGCGCAGACATAGGTGCCCTGGACGATCAGCGGCGCGATCGTGTTCGGCATCAGGTGCCGCCACATGATCTTCGGCAAGCTGGAGCCGACCGAGATCGCGGCTTCGACGTAAGGCTCCTCGCGCGCCGACAGCACGACCGAGCGGACCAGGCGCGCCACGCGCGGGATCTCCGGAATGGTGATCGCGATCAGCACGGTCCAGAGGCTGGCGCCGGACAGCGACACCACGGCGATCGCGAGCAGGATGCTCGGCATCGCCATCAGGCCGTCCATGACGCGCATCAGGACGGAATCGACCAGCTTGAAGAAGCCGGAGACGAGGCCGATCGCGAGCCCGATGGCGATCGACAGGATCGCCGAGCCGATGCCGATCAGAAGCGAGATGCGGCCGCCATAGATCACGCGCGACAAGAGATCGCGTCCGTAAGCGTCGGTGCCGAGCAGGAACTGCGCCGAGGACGGCTTCAATCGCTGCGACGGCGCGAGCTGGATCGGATCATGCGGCGCGATCAGCGGCGCGACGATCGAGATCACCACGATCAGGGCGAGCAGCACCGTCGCGGTGGCGATGATCGGCGTCGAGGTGAGGAATCCGAATCGCGGCCGCAGCGGCGACGTGATCGGAATGGACGACTGGGGAAGGGTATCGACCGACATGTGTGTTCTTATCCTTGCCTCAGTACCGGATCCGGGGATCGAGCAGGGTGTAGGCGACGTCGATGAGGAGATTGACGACGACATAGATCAGCGACGTCAGCAGGATCATCGCCTGGATCACCGGGTAGTCGCGCGCCAGCACCGCATCCACGGTGAGACGGCCGATGCCGGGAATGTTGAACACGCTCTCGGTGACGACGACGCCGGAGATCAGCAGCGCAAAGCCGGTGCCGATCACGGTGATCACCGGCACGGCGGCGTTGCGCAGCGCATGGCGCATCATCACCGCGACCTCGTTGATGCCCTTCGCACGCGCCGTTCTCACGTAATCTTCGCCGAGCACGTCGAGCATCGCCGCGCGCGTCATGCGCGCGATCAACGCGATGTAGATGAAGGACAATGCGCAGGTCGGCAGGATGATGCGCTCGAAGAACGGCCCGAAGCCGTTAAAGATGCTGCGGAAGCCCTGCACCGGCACCCAGCGCAACTCGATCGCGAAGACCTCGATCAGGACATAGCCGACCACGAACACCGGCACCGAGAAGCCGAGCACGGACAGACCCATCACGAAACGGTCGATCCAGGTACCGTGCTTCCACGCCGCGATCACCCCCAAGGGAACGGCGACGATGACGGCGAGGATGATGGTGCACAGCGCGATCGAGATCGACGGCTCGACGCGCTGGCCGATCATCTTCATCACCGGCAGGTTGGAGATCAGCGAGGTTCCGAGGTCGCCGTGCAGCAGCTTGTTCACCCAGGTGATGAACTGCACGATCAGCGGCTCGTTCAGGCCAAGCGAGGTGCGGATGCGCTCGAGCCGTTCCGGCGTCGCGTTGTCGCCGGCGAGAATCGCGGCGGGATCGCCGGGCGTCAGTCGCAGCAGCAGGAACACGAACAGCGCGACGACGCCCATCACGGGCACCGCGGCCAGAACGCGGCGAATAAGATAACCCAGCATGCACCTATCTCCGGCTGCGGAACTTGTGACGCCTCGAGGCGCCCGTGGATTCTGTCGTGTCTATCATGCCTGTCACTTGGACTGAAAAGGCCGCCCGGAGACGCCGTCTTCTCGGGGCAAATTGTGTGCCAAGGGCTGTGCTGTAGCAAGAGGCCGACATGTCCCCGGCGTCGACCAACTCAGGATGCATGTCGCAGTTCACGCTCAACCCCAAGTGAAGGTGCTGTCGGTGGCGCATTGAGCCCGCGCCAGCCGTCGATGATCTGGGCAATCATCTGCGCCGTCGCCGCCGACAGGGTCCAGCCGAGATGGCCGTGGCCGGTGTTGAGGAACACGCCCGGCATCCGCCCTGCGCGCACCACCGGCATCATGTTCGGCATCATCGGGCGCAGCCCGGCCCAGGGCACGACGCGCGACGTTTCGACGGCGGGGAAGTTGCTGCGTACCCAGTCGATCAGCGGCTGCACGCGGTCGGCGCGGATGTCGCGATTGAAATCGTTGAACTCGGCGGTACCGGCGACGCGAAACCGGTCGGCTCCAAGCCGGCTGGTGACGATCTTGGCGGCCTCGTCGAGCAGGCTCACGGTCGGAGTGGCGTTGCGGCTCTCGGCGGTGTCGAGCTGCACGGTGATCGAGTAGCCCTTCACCGGATAGACGTTGACGCGCTCGTCGAGCAGGGCGGCGAAATGACGGCTCGCAACGCCGGCGCAGACCACGATGCCGTCCGCCTTCAGCATGCCGCGCGGAGACGCGTCAGCATCGTTCGCGGCGAGATCGGCCCAGCCGATGACGAAGCCGCCGCCGGCGCGTGCGATCGAATCGATATTGGCTTCGTGGATGAAGGTCGCGCCGCGCCGCTTGCAGGCCTCCGCCAACCCGCGGGTGAACTTGTGGATATCACCGGTCGCATCCGACGGCGTGTAGAAGCCGCCATAATAGTCCTTGCGCAGTGTCGGCTCGATCGCGCGGATTTCCTCCGGTGTCACCGGGCGGCGATCGAGACCACCTTCCTGCAGCAGCGCGTTGACGCGCAGACCGGATTCAAAGCCGGCCTTGTCACGATAGATGTGAAGGATGCCGCGGCGTTCGAGATCGAAGTCGATCCCTTCGCGCACCGCGATGTCGAACAGATGCCTGCGCGCTTCGATCGCAAGCCGCGTGGTCTCAATCGTGTTGGCGCGGTAGTTGCCGATGTTGGCAACGAACTCGCTCATCCACGAATATTTGTGCCAGTTCGGCCGCGGGTTCATCAGCAGCGGCGCGTCGCGCCGGACCATCCAGCGCAGGCCCTTCAGGATCGTCGCAGTGCTGTTCCAGACTTCGGCGTTCGATGCGGAGAGCTGTCCGCCGTTGGCGAAGGACGTCTCCATCGCGGCGTAGCGGTGCTTGTCGAGCACCGTCACCTCAAAGCCGCGTTCGAGCAAGGCATAGGCAGTCGTCACGCCGGTGATGCCGGCGCCAATGATGGCGATATGGGTCATGATTAGGTTCGGGGCTCCCGTGTTTAGAGTCGGCTAACCGCCGGCCAAAGGCCGTAGGCGGCGCCCCATCTGTCACGGTTACCTGAGAGCTTGATCCGCTGCGGATCTCGCAGCGGACTATCCCCTTCGGTGGACATCACGATCGACTTCAATCGTGCAGTCTCTCTCCAGATCGTCCTGACGAAACGGTCCTTTTGCCTGAGAGTTTCCGGGGCGGTTGCTCCGTCGGCGCCGCAACGAAAGCTGAAAGCCTTCGTCGCGATCTCTCCCGCATCATCGCGTGGACGGCCGAGCAGTACGATACGCCTTATTTTTAGACAAGGCTAAATTTCGACCGCGACTGCCGATGCATTGTGCAGTGCGAAGTTATCGTGGTCGTCCCGGGCGATGCGAAGCATCGAACCCGGGACCTCGAGATTCCGGGTCTGGTCCTTCGGACCATCCCGGAATGACAGCTGCGTTGTTACTCCAGCGTCGCCAGCAATCCAGCCATCAAGCGCCCACGCTCGATCAGGCTATCGACCTCGATGAACTCCTCCAGCGTGTGACCATTGCCGCCGCGCACGCCGAGGCCGTCGAGCGTTGGGATTCCCATCGCACCGGTGAAGTTGCCGTCGGAGCCGCCGCCGGAGCTTGCATGCGGTAATTCCGCGCCGAGAGATTTGGCGATGCCGCGCGCCTTCTCATACAGCGCCATGGTGCCGGCATCCGGCTCCCAGACCGGCCGCGTCACGCCGCGCGTGACCTTGAAGGTGACGTCGTTGTTGGTGCCCGAGAGCGCCAGCATCTTTTCGACGCCGCGGTCGAGATCGGCCTGACGCTTGGCCATGGACAGCGCTTCGCCTGTCGCGGTCGTAGCAACGCAATTGACCCATTGCCCGCCATGCACGACACCGACCGAGAAAGTGCAGTCCTCCGTCGTCATCGCATCGATCGCGAGAATCTGCCGCGCCATTTCGCGGATCGCCGAACGTCCCGCCGACAGCGTCGCGCCGGCGTGGCTCGGCCGTCCCGTCGCCTCGAGATTGAAGCGTGCGATGGCGTAACGTCCGGTGGTGACGCCGTTGTCGGCGCGGCCGGGCTCCGGCACCAGCACGTATTTGTTGCGTGCGGCTTCCGCCTCGATGATGTCGCGCGTGGAGGGCGTGCCGACTTCCTCATCCGGCGTGAACAGCACGGTAATCGGCAGCGGCGTCATGAACGAGGCGCGCGCCAGCTGACGGATCGCTTCCAGCGAGAGATAATTGCCGCCCTTCATGTCGTAGATGCCGGGCCCGTAGCATTTGTTGCCCTCGCGACGCCATTTCAGCTTCTCGATGGTGCCGATCGGGTGGACGGTATCCATGTGTCCGGCGATCAGGATTCCCGGCTCGCCCTGCTTCGGATGGGGAAAGCGCGCGCGGATGACGCCGCCAAGGCCTTGGCGGCCGGCGATGCGCTCGATCGTCGCACCCATGATCGCCATATCCCGCGCTGCGATATCGAGCATGCGGTCCACGGCACTTGCGTCCCAGGTCGGGCTCTCGCATTCGACCCAGCCGCGCAGGCCCTCGAGCATTGCCTCGGAATCAAAGGGAAGATTGGCAGGATTCATCTCAATGTCTCTCAAGCTTCGAAAGATGGAACGCGCATTGCATCGGCGCGGGCAGGACAAGCGGAGGGTGTTGTAGAGCCAAATCGATCTTTGTGGAGCCCGTGCGCGTGCCGCAAGGGCTTGCGACGAAACCGGATTGACGCGCTCGGCACTGTCTGCAAGTCTCGAAAAGATAAAGGCATTGCATGAGGTTAGTTCGCCCAACGAACGAACCGCATGCTCAACCAATAACCTGCCTTTGAACAGTTTCACGTCAGGAGAACTTTCTATGTTCCACTTCATGCGCCGGGGGCCTCGCGCGTTCGCCTCCAAACTTGCGCTGTCGGTCGTCGCGCTTTCGACCGCGCTGGCTTCGCCAGTGCTTGCGGCCGGCAAGACCCTCACGGCGGTGATGCATTCGGATCTGCGCATCATCGACCCGATCTTCACCACGGCCTACATCACGCGTGACCATGGCTACATGGTTTACGACACGCTGGTGGCCACCGATTCGAACTTCAAGATCCAGCCGCAGATGGCGGACTGGAAGATCTCCGACGACAAGCTCACCTACACATTCACGCTGCGCGACGGTCTGAAGTGGCATGACGGTGCGCCGGTGACGGCGGAGGACTGCGTCGCATCGCTGAAGCGTTGGGCCGCTGTCGACGGCATGGGCCAGAAGCTCATGGACTTCACCGCGAGCCTTGAGGCGACCGACGCCAAGACCATCACGTTGAAGCTGAAGGAGCCCTACGGCCTGGTGCTCGACTCGATCGGCAAGCCGTCCTCGCGTGTCGCCTTCATGATGCCGAAGCGCCTCGCGGAGACGCCGCCGGACAAGCAGATCCCGGAGCAGATCGGCTCGGGTCCCTTCAAGTTCGTGCAGGGCGAATTCCAGCCGGGCGTGAAGGCGGTCTATGTCAAGAACACTGACTACGTGCCGCGCAAGGAGCCGGCGAGCTGGACCTCCGGCGGCAAGGTGGCGAAGGTGGACCGCGTCGAGTGGATCACCATGCCGGACTCGCAGACCGCGGTGAATGCGCTGCAGTCGGGCGACATCGATTTCATGGAAAATCTTCCCTACGACATGCTGCCGGTGCTGGAAGCGAACAAGGAGCTCACGATCGAGGTCCTGAACAAGTTCGGCTATCAGACGCTCGGCCGGATGAACTTCCTTTATCCGCCATTCGACAACGTGAAAGTGCGGCGTGCTGCCTTGCTGGCCTTGAACCAGAAGGACGTGCTCGACGCGCTGGTCGGCAATGCGAAGTATCAGAAGATCTGTGGTGCCTTCTTCGTGTGTGACACGCCGCTGGCGACCGAGGCTGGCGCCGAGACCCTCATCAAGGGCAACGGCATGGCCGAAGCCAAGAAGGCGCTTGCCGAGTCCGGCTATGACGGCACTCCGGTCGTGATCATGGCCCCTGGCGATGTCACGACGCTGAAGGCGCAGCCGATCGTCGCGGCCCAACTGCTGCGCGAGGCCGGCTTCAAGGTCGACCTGCAGGCGACTGATTGGCAGACCGTGGTGAGCCGCCGCGCCAGCCAGAAGCCGCCGAAGGAGGGCGGCTGGAACATGTTCTTCACCAACTGGGTCGCCGCCGACGTCTCCAACCCGATCGCCAATCTCTCGATCGGCGGCCAGGGCAAGAAGGGCGGCTGGTTCGGCTGGGCGGAGGATCCCAAGATCGAGCAGCTCAAGGACGCGTTCGTGCGCGCCTCCTCGCTCGACGATCAGAAGAAGATCGCAGCCGACATCCAGAAAGAGGCCTATGAGCAGGTGATCTACATCCCGCTCGGGCAGTATCTCTTGCCGAGCGGCTGGCGTAAATCGCTGACCGGCGTGCTCGACGGTCCGGCGACGCCCATCTTCTGGAACATCGACAAGACCGAGTGAGCAGAAGGCGCAAGACGCGCCATTGCCTCGATCATCCGGCGGCGCCGCTGTCATCAGCGGCGCCGTGCCGTTTGTCAGCTTCGCGTCAGCTTAGATTGGTGGAGTCTTTAACCCTTCCAATGTCCGATCATTGCTATTTGTTTCAATCTTGAAATAGATGTCTCGTCCTCACGTATCACTTTCCTTTTTTCAATCTGATTCCCGTGCCGATCGGTTTTGCATTCCAGGCGATGGCCGAACGGTCCGATCGCGCACCGGCGCGCTGGCGGCGGCCTTTCCTGCGTTGGCTCGATGGCGTCGAGGCGGGCTGGGCCGTGCCGCTTCTCATCGCCTGCTTCGTTGCGATCTGGACGCTCTATCTGGCGATCGCCTATGCCGGCGGTGGCCTGCACCCTGATACGCTCGAGGCCTGGACGCTCGGTCAGCATTTTGCCTGGGGCTATGCCAAGCATCCACCGCTGATGGGGTGGGTTGCGGCGGCGTGGACCTCGGTCTTTCCGCCCAGCGACTGGTCGCTGCAATTGATGGCGATGGCCAATGCCGGGCTTGCGCTGTTCTTCGTCGATCTGATCTCGCGACAGTTCGTCACCGGGCACAAGCGCATCCTGGTGTTGCTGCTCCTGATGCTGACGCCCGCGTATCAATTCCACGCCCAGCGCTTCAACGCCAATGCCGTGCTGCTCGCGACCTGGCCGTTGGCCACCTATTGCTTCCTGCGCGCATTCGAGACCCGCGATTCGCTGTGGGCGATTGCGGTGGGATGCACGACGGCGCTGGCGATGGTCGGCAAATACTACTCGATCTTCCTCGTCGCGAGCTTCGCCATTGCCGCGCTGGCGCATCCGGCGCGGCGCGCCTATTTCACCTCCGCCTCGCCCTGGATCTCCGTCGGGACCGGGCTCGTGGCGCTGTCGCCGCACGTCCACTGGCTGGCGACGACAGGCGCGTCGTCCTTCACCTATGCGCTGGCCCACGCCAATGGCAGTGCTGCGAGCTCGCTCGGTGAGGCCAGGAATTTTCTGTTGGGGCTGGTGGCTTCCATGGGCGTTTCGGCCGTGCTGTGGGTGTTGATCGCCGGCACGCGGCTGAAGCAGCTTCCGGCCGACTTTGCTGCGATGAGCCCGGGCCTACGGCTCCTGTTCTACGTTGCGATAGGCACGATCGTGCTGCCGGTGCTGACGTCGCTCGCGATGGGGACGGATCTGCCGTCCTTGTGGGCGTTGCAGGGGCTGTTCCTGTTCCTCATTCTCGTGGTCTGTGGCGCGCGCTACCCGATCGAGCGCTTCTACACTGTCAACGTCACGGTGATCGTGGCCGGCGTCGCGCTGGCCGCCGTCCTGGTCGCAGCCCCAGTCCATGCCCTGTATCGCAACAATCATGGTTACGAGGAGGGACGGAATCTTTATGCGCTGACAGCCCGCGAATTGACGCGCCAGTGGCGGGAGCTGATCGGCGAGCCCCTGAGTGCCGTGAGTGGTGATGGTTCGCTGGCTTTCGCCACCGCGTTTTACAGTCCGGACCATCCGAACAATGCGGGGCCCTCCGAGTACGAAGTTTCGTGGGGTCTGCCGCGCAAGACGTCGGACGATCGCGGCTGGGCCGCACTCTGTTTCCGCGATCAGGAGTCTTGCATCCGATGGATGGGGCGGGTGTCCTCCCGCGCCGGACATTTCGTCAGGCGCGAGTTTACTGTGCGGGCGTCGCTATGGGGCCGGCCGGGTCTTGCGCGGGAGGTGATCGTGCTGATGGCGTTACCGCAAGGAAGCTCCCCGATGCCGGCCAGCGCTGCGGATGATTTCAGCGCCAGCCGGCGAGGAACCAAATAGGCGTCGTGTTCAGCAATGGCTGTCGCGCACCTGCTCGAGCCCCTCGCTCGCAAGAGGCGTGGTGAACGCGACCTGCTCAGCGCGCGGTTCGGGACGTGTTCGGTCTTCTGCCGTTCGACCTCGGCGTTGTCTTCGCGATGTTCCAGTTCCACTTGCAGCACCTTCTAGAATTGCTGCAGGACAACATCGAGGCCGCCGGGTGGTTCCTCAGATGGGACGATGATGCGGCCTGAACAGTCGGCCCTTCTCAACCACCAGCACGATCGCGAGCGCGGCGAGGGTCGACAGGAAGAAGCCGATCGCGAACGGCAGCAGCGTGCCGTCGAAGCTCTGCCCGATCGCCATGCCGACCACGATTCCGATCAGCGTCGTAATCGAGCCGTAAAGCGAAGAGGCGGTGCCGGCGATGTGTCCCTGCGGCTCCATAGCGAGCGCGGTGAAGTTCGCAACCATCATGCCGAATGAGAACATCATCAGCGCCGAGAGCGCCATGAACAAGGCGAGCGGCAGCACGCCGAAAATCTCCGTCAGCAGCATCACGCCCGCCACCACGGTGTAGAGCGTCAGCGCGCCATGCGAGATCACGCGCATGCCGAGCCGGCCGACCAGCCTCGCATTGAGGAAGCCGGCGATGGCGGTGCCGGCGGCGATCGCGGCGAAAGCAAGCGGGAAATAATGGCCGAGATGATAGATGCCGGTGAAGACCTGCTGGGCGCAGAACACATAGGCGAAGAGCGCGCCGATGACGCTGCCGGCAGCCGTCGCATAGCCGATGGTCTGGCGATGGGTCACGGTCTGCCGGAATGCCGCGAGCACATCGGCAGGCGCCAGCGACCGGCGCTCGGACTCCGGGAGGGTTTCAGGCAGCCGCAGCACGCACCATGCGAGCGCGAGCAGGCCGTAGAGCATCAGCACCACGAAGATGCCGCGCCACGCCGTCACCAGCAGCACCGCCTGTCCGAACGAGGGGGCAACCACGGGCACCGCGATGAACACCATCATGGCAAGCGACATCACGCTCGCCATGCGGCGGCCGACATAGCAGTCGCGCACGATCGAGGTCGCGATCACGCGCGTCGCCGAGGTGCCGAGCCCCTGGAGCGCACGCGCCAGCAGCAGCGTCTCGAACGAGGGCGCCGCGACCGCCAGCACGCTCGCCACCGCGTAGACCGCCATGCCGCCGAGCAGCACCGGTCGGCGGCCGAAGCGGTCCGACAGGGGACCCATGACGAACTGGCCGGCGCCGAAGCCGATCAAGAAGGTCGACAGCACCAACTGGAGATGGTTCGCGACGGGAATCTTGAAGGCGGTCCCGATATTGGGCAGCGCCGGCAGCATCATGTCCATCGCGAGCGGATTGAGCGCCATAATGGACGCGATCACGATGACGAATTCTGGAAAACCCATCGGGCGGTGTCCCGAGGACACCCAATCGTCGGCATTGACGTCAGACAAGAACCTTACCCCTGAAATCGAGCGACTTTATGCATCGTCGATGCTGCGTTGCACAACCTATGTTTCGGGATGGCTGGCAGGCGGAGCAGGGGCGGACAAAAATTGGTGAGGGAGCCGCCCGGGACGGGCTGCAGGACGACCGCGAGGATCAGAGTTGCCGCGGATACCCATCGGATCGGCCCGGGAGTCGTCATACTCGCTCGAGATGGTCAGGCCGGAGCACAGGTCGGCCAGATCCGGTCGCGGCTGGTAGCCAAGCGTCAGAAGGTAGCTCAGCCGCAGCTGCAACCCCAGCGAGCGCCGCATTTCTCAAGGACATGTGAGACACAATCGCCCTAAAGTTGACGGCTCTTTCGATTGATGGGCGAAGAGCCCCGAGGCCGTGCGCAGGCTACAGATGAGGCGGACGTCGAACCTCTCGCTTTCGCCTTCGATTGCATCAACGTCGATCCGGGCGCAGGTTCCTTTCATGGCTCGGCGTCGTGCCATTCAGGACGTTGAGACTGTCTGGCAGGAACACGGCGGCGCACGGTGCGCTGAAATCCGCCTCCATCATTGAGCGGATGATGTGTTGAACGGCCTGCTCGGACTCGAAGAGAGCGATCTTCAAATGCCGGGGCGTCAAATCTCGTGGTGCGGGCAGCCGGGGTCGAACCGGCACAGCGCTTGCGCACCGAGGGATTTTAAGTCCCTTGCGTCTACCAATTCCGCCATGCCCGCTTGATCCAACGAGATCAAATACTTAAGTCCATCCCGGCCGTCTGGAATTGGCGCGTTGCGTACCCGGAGGGACGGTTCTTCCTTAAGCGAGCCGGGCGCACAAGGCAAAGCCTCAATCCGGACATCTGTTGTTGCTTTAGGCATTCTCAATCCACGGGGGCTATTCATCCGGCATGGCTGCTTCGTCTTCCTCTCCGCTGCGCGGCTTTGGCGCGGTCCTTGCGCTGCTTGCGGCTGGCGTCGCGCTGTCCGGCTGCGCCGGCATGAGCGAGACGATCGCACCGGCCTTTGCCGATCCCGCCAAATACGAATTGTACGACTGCAGGCAGCTGGAGGGTGAGCGCAAGACGCTCGCCAAGCGCACCGACGATTTGCGGATGCTGATGGAGAAGGCCGAGACCGGGGCGGGTGGCGCGGTCGTGTCCGAGCTCGCTTATCGCAACGACTATATTGCGGTGCGCGGGCAGGCCCAATTGGCCGAGGACGCTTGGCGCCGCAACAAGTGCCTGGAAACGCCGCCTGAGGCGACACCCCCTGCGACATCGCCCGCGGCCGCCGCCAAACCCGCATCGAAATCCGGGAAAGCAGCCCGCTGAGGCGTCGCGCCGGCGGCGCTTCGCATCACGGCCGCCAGTCGTAGATCCAGTCCTGCCGCGCCAACATGCGCTCCGGGCCGAGCGCACGGATCGCTAGATCGCGCGCGAATGCGAGCGGCCCGCCGAGATGATAGATGCGGCCCTGCTGCCGCGCGGTCCGCTGCACCCGCCGTACCCGCGCCTGGCGTGCGCGGCCGTATTGCGCCAGCGCGGCGGCGATGTCCTTGGTGCTGTCGGCGGTCTCGCGGCTCAAATGCCGGGCGAGCACGGCGGCATCCTCGATCGCCATGCCGGCGCCCTGGGCTGCAAACGGCAGCATCGCATGCACGGCATCGCCGAGCAGCGCCACCGGACCTTTGCTCCAGGGGCAACCGTCGGGCACGCCGAACAGCGCCCATTTCCGCCAGCTGTCGACCGTAGCAAGCATCATCCGCGCCGCCGGCGGCCAGCGCGGGGCGGCAAAGGCGTCCATCACCTCGCGCGGATCGCCGGGCGTGCTCCAGCCCGGCCGGTTCCAGGTGCCGGGCAGCACCGCGACCACGTTGATCTGGCGTCCGCCCGCGATCGGATAGGCGACCAGATGGGCGTTCGGCCCCATCCAGAGCTGCACCCGGCGCGCGGTATAGTCCTTCGGCAGTCGCGTGGCATCGAGCGTGCCGCGCCAGGCGATCAGCCCGGAGAAGCGCGGCTGCACCTCGGGAAACAGATGCTGGCGTACGGTCGACCAGATGCCGTCGGCGCCGATCAGGGCGCTGGCGAGATCGCTGCGGCGGATCGTGCCGCTGCGATGGACCACCGTCAGTCCCTTGGCATGAGGCGCGACGTCCTCGAAGGTTGCACCCAGCTTCAGGTCGATATGGGGATGATCGGCAACAGCGCCGGCGAGTGCCGATTGCAGGTCGGCACGGTGCACCACCCAATAGGGGGCGCCGGCGCGTGCGGAAGCCGCTTCACCGAGCGGCATGCGCAGCAGCTCGCCGCCGGCGCGCGCGCTCATGATCGAGACCGCCTCAGGAACGACGGCACGCAGCTTGAGGCGGTCGGTCAGGCCGAGCTCGACCAGCACGCGGCTGGCATTGGGGGAGAGCTGCAGGCCGGCGCCGACTTCCTCGAGGCGTTCGGCCTTTTCCAGCACGACGATGCGGAAGCCGCGGGCCGCGAGCGCAAGCGCGGCCGTCAGGCCACCTATGCCGGCACCGGCGATGACAATCGTTCGGGAGAGCGCCACCCCTGACCGAAGGACGCGGTCAGGCCACCTTGTCCTTCAGGACGCATTCCGGCGGGCGGGCTTCGCCCGGCTTCAGGTCGGCCGCGAAACGGTACAGCGTCGAGCAGTAGGGGCAGATGATCTCGTTGTCGTTGCCGAGGTCGAGGAAGACGTGCGGATGGTCAAACGGAGGATTGGCGCCCACGCACATGAACTCTTGCGAGCCGATCTCGATGACGGGAACACCGGCATCGTTATGGAAGTGCGGGACGACATGGTCGGACATCGTAACTCATCCTGGAGTGGCAATGGCGGCAGACACAATCAACGACTGACGCGGCATCTTTAAGGCGCCGCGGACCATACTGGCGGGTGCAGATGATTGCTAGTCCAGCGGAACCGAAAGGTTCGCAATCGCCCCATGCTCATTTGCTCATGCAAATTCGACACAATCTTGCGGCCTGAGAGAAGCCCTTCTTTCGTCGGGGACGTTGTGTCGCAATTTTGGCATACTATGTCTGTGGACGAGCGCATTTGGGACGAAAGGCGAATTGTCAGCGCGAGCGATCCCAGGGGCATCCGGGCTTTTCCACATGAAGTGGCTGCGAATCAGTACGGCGTTGACGGGAATTGCGGTGTGCAGCTTCATGCTCGCGCAGGTAGCACCGCATGCCCGTGAGGCCGGCGCGATCCTTGCCGCCCAGGACGATCTGGCGGCGCTCTCCGAGCTGAAGCTCGATGCGCTGCTGCGGCAGAACGAGCGTCTGGTTCAGGACAACATCGAGGCCGCGCTCGCATCAGGCGACGCCGATCTCGCCGATAGTTTCGTCGCGCTGGCGCGTGACCGCAACATCGCGCTCCCTGACGACCTCCTCAGCCGCGTCAGCGATGCGGTCAAGGCCGAGAATTCCACCTCGCATTTCGCCAAACGGTTCGCCACCGGTCTCGTCACCGGCAATGCCGACGACGTCGCGAGCCTGTCGGGAACGGTTGCCGGCGATCTGTTCGTGTTTGGCGACATCAGGGACGTGGTGCGCGAGGGCAAGCATCTTGCCATGGGCGAGGACACCGACCGCCTCGTGCTCGGGCTTGCGGCAGCGGGTCTCGCGGTGACCGCGGCGACCTATGTCTCCGTCGGTGGCGCCGCGCCGGTGCGCGCCGGGCTGTCGCTGGTGAAGGACGCGCGCAAGGTAGGGCGGCTCGGTGAGGGCCTTGCCGCATGGGCGGGCCGCTCCGCGCGCGAGGTCGTCGACACGCCGATGCTCCAGAACGCGGTCGCCAAGGGGTCGGTGTTCCGCCCGGGCGAGACGATGAGTGCGATCAAGGCTGCCTTCCGCGCCGAGAAGGCCGGCGCGCTCGTCCGGCTCGGCAAGGACGTGACGCGCGTTGCTGGAAAGACCGGCACACGCGGGGCGATGGACACGTTGCGCATCGCCGAAGGCCCGAAAGATGTCGCGCGCGCGGCGCGGCTCGCGGAAGCGCAGGGCGGCAAGACCCGCGCCATCATGAAACTGCTTGGCCGCGGCGCGCTGCTGCTTGCGACCGGCGCATTCAATCTGACGCTCTGGCTGTTCGGCGCAGCACTGACGCTGTTCGGCCTTCTCTCCTCCATCAAGGCGACGACCGAGCGCCTGACCCAGGCCTGGTGCGATCGCAGGCGCGCGCGGCGGCTCCGCCGCGCGCAGATCGCAGCCGAAGCCGCTCTGGAAAGTGCGGCTCTCAAGGCCTAAAGCGCGACGAAATTGGGGTAAATCGCCGGCGCACTCTGGGCCGTTTTTGAGCATGATCTCCGCGCAAGCGCGTTCCGCGTTTTGCGCGAGGAAAAATCGCTGCACACTTTCCCGGATCGTGCTCTAAGTTCAACATCTCCCCTCGAGACCTCTGGAACTGATGATGCCGAGCTTTCATAACGGCGCTGTTGAAATTGCCTATCTCGACGAAGGCGAGGGCGATCCGATCGTCCTGGTGCACGGCTTTGCCTCCAGCAAGAACGTGAACTGGGTCTATCCGACCTGGGTTTCGGAGCTGCGCAAGAACGGCCGCCGCGTGATTGCGCTCGACAATCGCGGCCACGGCGAAAGCGCAAAGCTCTACGAGCCCGCGCAGTACTCGATCCCGACCATGGCCGGTGACGTGCTCGCGCTGATGGATCACCTCGCCATCCCGCAGGCCGACATCATGGGCTATTCGATGGGTGGACGGATGGCGGCGTGGCTTTCCCTCAACGAGCCGCAGCGCTTGCGCTCGGCGATCCTCGGCGGCATCGGCATCGGCGGCCTGATCGAGGGCACCGGACCCGGCGAGAACGTCGCCAAAGCGCTTGAGGCGCCGTCGCTGGATGACGTCACCGATCCCGTCGGCCGCACCTTTCGCGCTTTTGCCGATCAGACGCGCTCCGACCGCCGTGCGCTCGCCGCGTGCCTCCGCGGCACGCGCGATCTCATGACCAGGGACGAAGCTGCGCGGATCGACGTGCCGGTGCTGATCGCGGTCGGCAGCGCCGATGACGTGGCAGGAAGCGCCAGCGCGCTCGGCGCCATCATTCCCGGCTCGGAAGTGCTCGACATTCCGAGCCGCGACCACATGCGCGCGGTCGGCGACAAAGTCTACAAGAACGGCGTGCTCGATTTCCTCTCACGCCGCGGCTGAGGCAATGTTGTCTGAGGCGATGAGGGGGTGTTGCCCTATTATCCTAAAATGTCTCATCACAAGGGGGCCATCCACTTCCTTCGGGGCGACCGTCAACTCCTTCATGCACAGCTATCTGGAGTTCGCTAAGGGCACTGGTGAGACATCGGCTCGAAGCGGGTAGGAACGTCGGCAAAGGGGCCAATTCCGGACTCGTACGCCGCAAAGGGACGCTCTTCGGGCTGCCTTTTGGGCAGAAGCCAGCAACGTCGAGGCGCATATCTCACCCTGAGCAACGCGAACTGCTGCACAGGCGAGGCGCCAGACGGGACTGGTGACCGCATTGACCTTTCTCCACCAACAATCGCTCTTAAGAAAGAGCGTCCCCGTATATCGTTTCACCACCGGTGTTGGTGTGGTATTCTGACTACGCACCTCTGTTTGGCCAGTTCCTTTGAGAGGCCACGATGAGCGATTTTGACTTACCTGTTACGCATTACGCGCTGAGTGGTGACATCAACATTGCGTATCAAACGATGGGAGACTGCCCCAACGATATTGTCTTGGTTCCTGGATTCATGTCCCACATCGAATTCATGCATGAGCTGCCGGGATACACCGCGTTCTTGCGCCGCCTATCAACCTTCGCTCGTGTCGTAACTTTTGACAAACGAGGTCAGGGTTTATCCGACAGAGTGTCAGATGCACCCTCGCTCGAACAAAGAATGGACGACGTCCGTGCCGTAATGGATGCGGTTGGCTCCGAGTCAGCGGCGCTTCTCGGAAGTTCCGAGGGATGTGCAATGAGCGCGCTATTTGCTGCCACTTACCCTGAGCGTGTGACCAAACTTGTTCTCTTTGGCGGCTACGTGAATCGACGCGACATGTCCGGAAAGCAGGAGGAGAGGGCGCTACAGCGTGCGAAGCTTTGGGGCAGGGGAGCAATGATCAAAACCTTGCTCCAAGTCTAGCCGACAATCCTGACGCCATCCTTCAGTTCGCCAAATATGAGCGCCTTTCGGCTAGTCCTGGCGCTGCCAGGGCTTTTGCACTCTTGAATGCGCAAATCGATGTGAGTTCAATTCTTCCCACAGTTCGAGTGCCGACGCTTGTACTCCATCGGAGAGACGATGCTCAGGTCCCCATTCAACTTGGTCGTGAGATTGCCTCGTTGATCCCAGGCGCCAAATTTATCGAGTATCCCGGGAATGATCATGCCATGGTGCGTGGTAACGTCGATGCGCTGCTGGGTGATATCGAAGAATTCATTGCAGGCCATCGCGAGCATCTATCCGATGACGCTGAACGCGTTCTTGCGACTGTCTTGTTTACTGACATCGTCGATTCAACGCGAAGCGCCGTTGAGAAAGGCGACCAAGCGTGGCGAAGATTGCTGGATACTCATGACCAACTGGCATTTCAATTGGTCGAAAAGCATCGAGGGAGTCTAATCAAATCGACGGGTGACGGCATCTCGTTGGCTATAACGTGCAGATTGCAGTTGATACGCGGCATCATCTCATCGTGGCTCACGAGGTGACCAACGTGGGGACCGATCGCCACCAACTGGCCAACATGGCCAGGCAGGCTCGCGACGAGNGGCTGTCGAGACGCTCGAATTGGTGGCAGACCGCGGCTATTACGAAGGCGAGGAGATCAGGGCCTGCGAGGAAGCCGACATCACGGTGACGTTGCCGAAGCCGATGACTTCGGGCGCCAAGGCTGCTGGCCGCTTCGGCAAACAGGACTTCGTCTATGTCCCCGCCGACGATGTTTATCGCTGTCCCGCCGGCGAGCAGCT
>NZ_AXAZ01000061.1 GCF_000473065.1 Bradyrhizobium sp. WSM1743 | reverse complement strand
CAGTCGCTCGACAACCGCGCCAGCGACATCAACAACCTGCTCGACGGCATCGCCAACGGCGTGCAGGTGCTGCAGGCCGCCAACACCGGCATCACCTCGCTGCAGAAGCTGATCGACAGTGCCAAGTCGATCGCCAACCAGGCGCTGCAGACCACGGTCGGCTACTCCACCAAGTCCAACGTCTCCACCACGATCGCGGGTGCCACGGCCGCCGACCTGCGCGGCACCACCTCCTTTGCCAGCGCGACCGCATCCAGCAACGTGCTCTACACCGGCGCGGCCGGTGGCACGACCGCCGCCACGTCATCGACATTACTGGGCAGCGCGGCCCAGGGCAGCTACACCACTCCGGCCGCGTCGGCGGTGAAGGCGGCTGACGGTACGACCAACCTGACCGGCACCGCGACCCTGATCGGCACCGCCGGCGGTGCAGGCGTTGCCGGAACGTCCCCGGTTGATGGCGACACGCTTACCGTCAACGGCCACACCATCACCTTCCGCGCCGGCTCCGCGCCGACCGGCACCTCGATCCCGAGCGGCTCGGGTGTCAACGCGAGTGGCAGCATCCTCACCGACGGCAATGGCAATTCCACCGTCTATCTCGGCACCACCGGTACGCCGAAAGCCACCGTTGACGATCTCTTGACAGCGATCGATCTCGCCAGCGGCGTGCAGACCGTGTCCATCAGCAACACCGGTGTTGCGACCATCGGCGCGGCCTCCGGTGCGACCCCGTCGTCCATCGCCGCCGGTCAAACGACGATCAAGACCTCGACCGGCGCCGATGTGTCCATCACCGGCAAGGCCGACTTCCTCAAGGGCTTGGGCCTCACCAGTGCGACCGGTGGCGGCAACGCAGTTGTCACCGTTACCCGCACGACGGCGTCCGGTTCGCTGGGTTCGCTGATCCAGGACGGCTCGACGCTCAACGTCGACGGTCACGTCATCACCTTCAAGAACGCGCCGGTTCCGGGCTCGACCAACGCGCCGGCCGTTCCGAGCGGCTTCGGCGCGACCGGTAACGTCCTGACCGACGGCAATGGCAACTCGACGGTCTATCTCCAGACCGGCACCATTGCCGACGTGCTGAAGGCGATCGACTTCGCCACCGGCGTGCAGACCTTCACGCTGAACGGCAGCGGCGGCGGCACGCTCGCGACCACGACGGGTCAAACCAACTCGGCGATCAACGCCTCGGGCCAGCTCAAGCTGTCGACCGGCATCAATGCCGACCTGTCGATCACCGGCACCGGCAATGTGCTGACCGCGCTCGGCCTCGCCGGCAATACCGGCAATGCGACCGCCTTCACGGCCGCCCGCACCTCTGGCGTCGGCGGCATCAGCGGCAAGACCTTGACCTTCACCTCCTTCAACGGGGGCGCGGCGGTCGACGTCACCTTCGGCGACGGCACCAACGGCACGGTCAAGACGCTCGATCAACTCAATACGAGGCTTCTTGCCAATAACCTGGCGGCCACGATCGACGCCAACGGTCTGCTGACCATCACGGCGTCCAACGACTACGCATCCTCCACGCTCGGGTCGACTGCAGCGGGCGGTGCGATCGGCGGTACGCTCACGACGGCCTTGACCTTCTCGACGGCTTCCACCCCCGTCCAGGACGCTGTTGCGCAGACGGCCCGTGCGAACCTGGTGTCTCAGTACAACAACATCCTGAACCAGATCGACACGACGGCTCAGGACTCATCGTTCAACGGCGTCAACCTCTTGAACGGCGATCAGCTCAAGCTGGTGTTCGACGAGACCGCCAAGTCGAGCCTGAGCATCACCGGCGTGACCTACAACTCCAAGGGTCTCGGCCTCGCCGCGCTGACGATTGGCGTCGACTTCATCGACAACGCCGCCGCCAACAGGGTGCTGACCAACCTGAACGCCGCCTCGAGCACGCTGCGCTCGGAGGCCTCGAGCCTCGGTTCGAACCTCTCGGTGGTGCAGATCCGTCAGGACTTCAACAAGAACCTGATCAACGTGCTGCAGACCGGTTCGTCCAACCTGACCCTGGCCGACACCAACGTCGAAGCCGCCAACAGCCAGGCGCTNTCGACCCGCCAGTCGATCGCGGTCTCCGCGCTGTCGCTGGCCAACCAGTCGCAGCAGAGCGTGCTGCAGCTGCTCCGCTAATAAGCCACTGAAATCGCGAACAAAAACCGAGCGGCGGGGCCATTTGCCCCGCCGCTCTTTTTGCGTTTGGAGGCGGGCAGGGCGCGTTCATCGGCCATTAACCCTATCCCTTAAACCGCCGTTAACCATACTTTAAAGGACACCTCCTAAAACTGGACGAAAGCCCGCTTTGCAGACCGCGCGGCCGATTCGTATCCGGTTCAAGAGGAAGACTCGCCAATGTCCAACATCGTTCTCTCGGCGTCCGTTCGCCAGAACCTGTTGTCGCTGCAGTCGACGGCCGACTTGCTGGCCACGACGCAGGAGCGGCTGTCGACCGGCAAGAAGGTCAATACGGCGCTCGACAATCCCACCAACTTCTTCACGGCGCAGGGGTTGGATAACCGGGCGAGCGACATCAGCAACCTGCTCGACGGCATCAACAACGGTGTGCAGGTGCTCCAGGCCGCCAACACCGGCATCACCTCGCTGCAGAAGCTGATCGACAGCGCGAAATCGATCGCCAACCAGGCGCTGCAGACCACCGTCGGCTACTCCACCAAGTCCAACGTCTCGACCACGATTCCCGGTGCGACGCCGGCCGATCTGCGCGGCACGACCTCCTATGCGAGCGCGACCGCCAAGAGCAACGTGCTCTATACCGGTGCGGCCGGTGGCGTGACGCCGGTGACGGCCGCCGCCACGCTGGGTGCATCGTTGGGCTCGACTGCGGGCACGCTGACCGGCGCTGTCGCCAATGCGGCCGACGGCACCACTGCACTGACCGGCACCGCGACGCTGATCGGCACCACGGCAGCCAGCACCCTCGGCTCGTCGCCGGCCGACGGCGATTCGATCACGGTCAACGGCAAGACCATTACATTCCGGACCGGCGCGGCGCCCGCGACGCAGCCGACCGGCTGGGGCCTGGATGCCAGCGGCCACATCGCCACCGACGGCAACGGCAACTCGATCGTCTACATGGGCACGGCCGCTGCTCCCACTGCCAACGTCAACGATCTGTTGGGCGCGATCGATCTGGCGAGCGGCGTCAAGAGCGCGACGATCAGCGCCGGCGCCGCGACCATCGCCGTCAGCGGTTCGGCCGGTCCCGTCGGCACGCTTCAGGTGGCATCATCGATCACGGGTGGTCAGGTCACGCTGAAGAGCTCGACCGGTGCCGATCTGAGCGTCACAGGTAAGGCCGACTTCCTCAAGGCGCTCGGTCTGACATCCGCAACCGGCGCCGGCAATGCCAACGTCACCGCAGCCCGGTCGACCACCGCGGGTTCGCTCGGGACCCTCGTCCAGGACGGCTCGACGCTGAACATCGACGGCCACACCATCACCTTCAAGAACGCGCAGACGCCGCAATCGGCGGCCAGCGTCACGTCGGGTGGCGTGAGCGGCAACATCGTCACTGACGGCAACGGCAACTCGACGGTCTACATCCAGAGCGCGACGCTGACCGACCTGCTCAACGCGGTCGACCTTGCGACCGGCGTCAAGACAGCCAGCATCTTCAACGGCGCGGCGACGTTGTCGACCACTGCGGGCCAGATCCCGTCGTCGGTCAACAGCAGCGGCCAGCTTGCGCTCTCCACCGGCATCAACGCCGATCTGTCGATCACCGGCACCGGTAATGCGCTCAGCGCCTTCGGCCTCAGCGGCAACACCGGGACGGCGACCGCCTTCACCGCGGCCCGCACTTCCGGCGTCGGCGGCATCAGCGGCAAGACGCTGACCTTCACCTCGTTCAACGGTGGCACCCCGGTGAACGTCACTTTCGGCGACGGCACGAACGGCACCGTCAAGACGCTGGACCAGCTCAACGCGCAGCTGCAGGCCAACCACCTGACGGCGACGATCGATGCCAACGGCGTGCTCACGGTGACCACCGTCAACGAATACGCCTCTTCGACGCTCGGTTCATCGATCGCGGGCGGCGCAGTCGGCGGCACGATCACCGGTGTTCTGGCCTTCACCACCGCGCAGCCGCCGGTCCAGGATCCCGTGGCGCAGACCGCGCGCTCCAACCTCGTCAACCAGTTCAACAACATCCTGGCCCAGATCGACACGACGTCGCAGGACTCCTCCTTCAACGGCGTCAACCTGCTCAACGGCGACACGCTGAAGCTCGTCTTCAACGAGACCGGCAGCTCCACGCTGAGCATCAACGGCGTGGTGTTCAATGCGGCCGGCCTCGGTCTCAGCAATCTCGTCAACGGCGTCGACTTCATCGACAACGGCGCCACCAACAAGGTGCTGGCCAGCCTGAATGCGGCCTCGAGCACATTGCGCTCGGAAGGCTCGACGCTCGGTTCGAATCTGTCGATCGTGCAGGTGCGTCAGGACTTCTCCAAGAACCTGATCAACGTGCTGCAGACCGGCTCGTCCAACCTGACGCTCGCGGACACCAATGAGGAAGCGGCGAACAGCCAGGCGCTGTCGACTCGCCAGTCGATCGCTGTCTCCGCGCTGTCGCTGGCCAACCAGTCGCAACAGAGCGTGCTGCAGCTGCTCCGCTAATTTCGATAGCGCGAGTTCGCTACTCGAGATTTCGCGGCGGGGCTAACGCTCCGCCGTTCTTTTGAGGGAGATCGCTAAGACAGGATTAGCTGAGATCGACACGCATCAAGCCAAGCGCGTTTACATCGTGCGTGCGTGCATCTAGCGTTGCGCCGACGAAGAGCTCCGCGCCCCGTAATTGTCCGGAGTACTTCCAAAGCACACACGTAAGCAAATCTTAAGCGGTGCTGCCTAGGGTTGGGAAAGAAATCCTTAAGCGCTCCAACGCGCTAGGTAAACGTCCAGGATGTGATTGATGTCGAATTCCGCTGCCTCGGCTTATGCGCGTGTTGCAACGACCACCGCATCTCCCCGCGACATCGAGGCGCAGACCCTGCTCAAGGCCGCGAACAAGCTCCAGGATGCGGTGAACAATGCCGATCCGCTCAGCGAGCAGACCATGCAGGCCTTGATGTTCAACCGCAAGCTCTGGACCATCTTCCTGAGCGAAGCGATGCGCGACAGCAATCCGCAGCCGATCGATGTCCGGCAGAAGATCGCCAACATCAGCGTGTTCGTGCTGAGCCAGACCGCCGCGCTGCAGATGAGCCCGCAGTTCGATCACTTCCGCCCGCTGATCGAGATCAACCGCAATATCGCCGCAGGCCTGTCCGGACGGCCGTGACGGAGCATTGTCGTGGTCGAGCATTTGTCGACCGCGGCCCCAGCCGTCAGGCGCTGACGTCCGTGCTGATTGGACGCGACGGCTCGGACTTCATGTCCAGGGCATGGAAATAGGCGCGCCGGCGCAGCATCGCCTCGTCCGGGAACTGGTTCACCACCGTGTCGGTCTTGTCGTTGACGACCTGGAAGACGAAGGACGCGGCCGCCTGATCGAACACGACCTGGCGCGAGATGTTCTCGTGGTTCGGCAAATCATTGCGTACCGGCACGCTCGTATCGGCCGCGGCGACCGTCTGGCTCACCGGAAGATCGGTTTGCACAGCCTCGTTCGCCGCCGCATTGGACGTCGTCACGATCTGAATGGGGGCCGGGATCCCCACCGGCCTGATGCTGAAATCTGTACTCATGGCAGCCTCCTGGTTGCCTAACGTGAGTCAAATCCCAACCCCTCTAATCGCGCAAGCATGGACCACCAGGATTGAAGACCGGGTAAGCAAACGTGCCTAACCGCGCGACGACATCGCCGCGCGGTTTTTCCTAAAATTGTAGCTGGTTTTCGCGCGCTCAGAGCGAGCGACTGACCGCGAGCGGGGTGATGTGGCGCGGACCGGGAGCAGCGCGACGTCCCGCGGCGGTATAGGTATTCGGCACGTTGCGCTTCTGGATCTCGGCGTTGACGCCGCGCACGACGCTCTCGGAGACCGCATGCGCGGTCGCGAGCACGGTGAGGTTGACCTGGAGCATCGCGCGAAACGCATCGTGGTGGCGATGCAGCGTCGAAAGCAGCTCCGGCGCGGATTTCGCGAGCTGGGCCTGGTTCGCCTTCAACTGGCTGACGGCGCCGACGTAATTGCGCGACAGCTCCTGCTTCCTGCTCTCGAGCGTCATGGCCTCGCGGACCTTGCCGGCGCGAACGAGCTCGGTCTCGCGCTCGATCAGTCCGAGCAGGGCGCTCATCGCATCCATCAGGTCTTCGGCGAGCTTGCGCGCCTCGGTGCCGCCGGGCGCGGTGTTCGGACGCTGGGCTTGCATCGGCTGACGTGAGGCGTTGAAATGGTTCATCTCGTTTGACCTTATGCCGTGCGGATCGTTTTCGCCTGCTGCAGGATGAGGGTGCGGTAGACTTCGGTGGCGACGCCGACCCCGCCGGCGTTGGCGAAGGTCTTGGAATATTGCTCGGTCAGCATCGAGCGCCACACGCCGGTGCCGGGCGTATCGCCGAACGGGCCTTCGCCCTTCAGGCCCGAGGTCATCTGCGAGAACATGCTGTTGAGGAACATCGCCTCGAAATCGGTGGCGGTCTTCTGCGCCTTGCTCTGTTGCTGCGGCGAGACCTTTTGCAGCGCGGCGGCGAGCTCGAAGTCCGGCCGGCCGTTGCGGCTCTCCACCGAAAAGGCCGAGGAGGTGGCGACGCGCGGGGTGTTGATCGCGCCGGTCTGCATCACATCACCTCGATGTCGGCTTCGATGGCGCCGGCGGCCTTGATCGCCTGGAGGATGCTGATCATGTCACGCGGGCCGATGCCGAGGCCGTTGAGACCGTCGACGAGCTGCTGGAGCGATACGCCGTCCTTGACCAGCGCCAACTTCTTGCCGTCTTCGCTGACCGTGACACTGCTGCGCGGCGCGACCACGGTGCGGCCGCGCGACAGCGGGTTGGGCTGGCTGACCTGCGGGCTCTCGGAGATCGTGACGGTGAGGTTGCCCTGCGCCACAGCGACGGTGGCGACGCGGACGTCGCGGCCCATCACGATGATGCCGCTCCGTTCGTCGATGACGATCTTGGCGGCGAGATCGGGATCGACCTGGAGCTGCTCGATCTCGGTGAGGAAGGCAACGACGTTGCCCTTGAACTCCGGCGGGATCGACAGCTGCACCGTCGAGGGATCGATCGGCTCGGCGGTCTTGATGCCGAGATAGTCGTTGACCGCCGCTGCAATGCGCTTGGCGGTGGTGAAGTCGGCGTTGCGCAGCGCCAGGCGCACGTTCGGCAGCCGATTGAGCGCGAACTCGATCTCGCGCTCGATGATGGCGCCGTTGGCGATGCGTCCGACGGTCGGCACGCCGCGCACGATCTTGGCCGCCTCGCCCTCGGCCTGGAAGCCGGAGATCGCGAGCGAGCCCTGCGCCACCGCGTAGACGTTGCCGTCGGCGCCGAGCAGGGGAGTGACGAGCAGGGTGCCGCCCTGCAGATTCTTGGCATCGCCGAGCGCGGAGACGGTGACGTCCATGCGCGTGCCCTGGGTGGCGAAGGCCGGCAGGTTGCCTGTGACCATCACGGCGGCGACGTTGCCGGTGCGGATGGTGGCGCCGCGGATGTTGACGCCCATACGCTCGAGCATCGCTTGCAGCGACTGCTTGGTGAAGGGGATGTTGTTCAGCGTGTCGCCGGTGCCGTTGAGGCCGACAACGAGGCCGTAGCCGATGAGCTGGTTCTGCCGCACGCCCTCGATGTTGGCGAGGTCCTTGATGCGCGAGGTTGCAGCCGCTGACGCGACAGAGAGCGTCAGCGCTGACAGCGCGGCGCAGGCCAGCCCCACAATCCTCACCCAACGAACGCCTGGCATCCTCTGCTCCCCAAGACCCCTCAAACCAAGGCTCCTCAAAACGGCTCCTCAAATCGACAAGACCTGCACGACACTCCCATGACGAGCTGGTCCGGCGCTTTCCTTGCGAACGCTGTGCCAACCCGGGGCAGCGGGGTAGGTGGCTGAATAGGTTGAATAAATCTGTTTCGACCGGTGTCAGCGGTCGTTCGCCCTGAGGAGCGAAACTGCCGCCTCTCGGCAGATTTTGCCGGGCCGTTTACGCACCGTTAACCATGAAACCGCGAAGGTGAGGCATCGATCACCCGGATTCCTTCCGATGCGCATCTACGGACCGAACGGCACCACGCTTGGAACGCCAGCCAGCCAGGCCAGGCGGACGGGCTCCGGCACCTTCGTGCTGCCCGACACCTCATCGGCGCAGGAGACGCGGAGCGCTGCGGCACCAAAGGCCACCGCCAACATCGATGCGCTGCTGGCATTGCAGGGCGTCGAGGAGGATCCGGTCGAGCGCCGCAAGCGCTCGGTCGCCCGCGGCAGGACTGCGCTCGACGTGCTCGACGATCTCAAGATGGGGCTGTTGTCCGGCAATCTCGACGCCTCGACCGTGATGCGCCTGCGCGATGCTGCGGCGAATTTGAAATCATCCTCGGGTGATGCCGGACTCGATGCGGTGTTGTCCGAGATCGAGCTGCGGGTGGAGGTCGAGCTGGCAAAGGCCGGGCGGGCGTAAGTGATCCGTCACCCTGAGGCGCCGGAGCGTAGCGGAGGCCTCGAAGGGCGACGGCCCCGCTGCTTCCGCGACGACGTCAGTGTTCGGCGCGACACCTCGGCCGTACATCCTTCTTGCGTCCCATGCCTCGCACCTCAGGATGACGGGACTGCCATAACGTCCTTTGCGCCCCTACGCCGCTTCCTCCTTCTGCTGCGCGTCGTAGCGACGTTGGGCGGCGAGCACGTCTTTCAAATTTTGCTCGGCCCAATCGCGTAGGGGATCGACCGCCGCCGCCAGCGTCAGTCCGAGCTGCGTGATCGAATACTCCACCGTCACAGGCACGGTCGGGATGGCATGGCGCTTGATCAGGCCGTCGCGTTCGAGCGACTTGAGAACCTGGCTCAGCATCTTCTGCGAGATGCCTTCAATCGTGCGGCGCAACTGATTGAAACGCATTGGCTGCTCGCGCAGGAGCAAGAGGATCAGCACCGCCCATTTGTCGCCGACGCGATCGAGGATTTGGCGGGTGGGGCAGTTCGCTGCGTAGACGTCGGGTTTCATCGTCGGGCCTTGGAATCCATCTCGTCGGGGGCGGTACGCGTGACGGCTGTACGTGATCGGTTACGCGTCCAGGTTACCTTTGCGTAATCAGGTAAGCACAAAGTGCTCTCTTAACACCAGCATTCTTTGCGATATCTAGTCTCCATTAGTTACTATAGAAGCAAAGGAAGCCTTCCATGAAAATCGCAGTCGCCGGCGCCTCGGGCCGGGCCGGGTCGGAGATCACCAAGGAACTGTCCCGCCGCGGCCGCGCGGTCACAGCCATCGCCCGGAACCCCGAGAAGATCGCAGCCCTGCCCAACGTCACGCCGACCAAGGGGGATGTGCTCGACCAGGCCGGCCTCGCCAAGCTGTGGGCCGGGCACGACGTCGCCGTGAGTTCCGTGCACTTCCTGGCCAGCGACCCGCTCAAGCTGATCGGTGCGGCAAAGGAGTCCAAGGTCGGTCGTTACCTTGTGGTGGGCGGCGCCGGCAGCCTTGAGGTTGCCCCGGGCGTGAAGCTGGTCACGACTCCCAATTTTCCCGCCCAATACAAGGCTGAGGCGGAGGCAGGCTCGGCCTTCCTGGACCTGCTGCGGCAGGAAAAGGACCTGAATTGGACCTTCATCTCGCCGTCGGCGCTGTTCGTCGAGGGGGAACGCACAGGCAAGTTCCGGCTTGGGACCGACCAGCTTCTCGCAGATGCGAACGGCAAGAGCTGGATCACCTTCGCCGACTACGCCATCGCGCTCGCCGACGAGATCGAACGGCCAGCCCATCTGAAGCAGCGCTTCACGGTCGGCTATTAAGCCGTCAGCCGCCTCCGAGCCCCTCAAGGATAAACCTTCCTGTGCAAGGGCTTGGGGGCGAGGACTGGGCGGTGAGGGAAATATTGTCTGTCACGGGAGGCCACTATATAAGGCCCGGCTCAACGGACCTCGTTCCGTTCGCGAGTCGTTGCTTAAGAAGATAGGCCTCCCTTGGAAAAGTTGAAAAACTACCGACCGACCGACAAAGAGCCTTTCATGAACGACCGGCAGAAGGAGTACTTCCGTTTGAAGCTCCTTGCCTGGAAGGATGAGATCCTCAAAGAGTCCAAGCTCACCCTGCAAGCTTTGCAGGAGGAGAACGTGAACCACCCCGATCTTGCCGATCGGGCATCGTCCGAAACCGACCGCGCGATCGAACTCCGCGCCCGCGACCGCCAGCGCAAGTTGATCGCCAAGATCGACGCCGCGCTCCAGCGCATCGAGGACAACACCTACGGCTATTGCGAGGAAACCGGGGAGCCGATCTCGTTGAAGCGGCTCGAGGCCCGGCCCATCGCGACGCTCTCGGTGGAAGCGCAGGAGCGCCACGAGAAACGCGAGAAGGTTTATCGCGACGAATAGAGCCCGAGCCGCAGAGTTGCGGCTCTTTGTTTTTGGGCGCAGGGCGGCGCTTCGCGCCGCGCTCGGCATTTTGCCTGTGGCTTGCTGCGCTCCATCAACGCGAGAGCGCAATCGCGAAAAGTGAATCGCGATCAATGGGCTAGACTCGATTGCTCCGAGCTCACGTGAGTTTGGATGCGAAACAGCCTTCACTTCAGGCGCGGAGGATTTCGCGAGTCGCATCAATGAGATCGACCCCGGAGTTGAGACGTCGATCCAGTTGCATCAAGCATTGCTGGAATCGCGCCTCGTGCGCATTTTGCGAGAGCTGCCGGGGGCGCGGCTCCATAAAGCCTCCACCCACTCAATATTTCCTTAAGCGCGGGCAGGAGGCGGTAATCTTCCGGCCGGGCGCGCTTGTCAGGGCGGAGCGGGGATGCTGAAGTGCCGCCTTCGACTGCGTAGCGTGGGAGGCGGCGCCGATGGACAGGATTCTCGCATCCGCAAAGGCGATCGCGTTGGCGCGCCGCAATCATGCGCCGCTCGCGGCGCTGGAGCGCCCTCCCGCGGATGAGGCCGAGGGCTATCAGGTCCAGAGGGCTCTGCACGATCTCCTGCTGCCGCATGTCGGCCCGCTTGTCGGCTACAAGATCGGCTGCACCAGCCAGGTGATGCAGGAGTACATCGGCATCCCGCACCCTTGCGGCGGCGGCGTGTTCCAGAAGGGCGTCCATGACAGCGGCGCCAAGCTCGCCACCTCCAACTATGTCCGGGTCGGCGTCGAATGCGAGATCGCGGTGCGGCTGAAGCGGGACCTTTCCGCTGGCGAGGCGCCGTTCACGGCCGAATGGGTCGGAGAGGCGGTCGAGGCCTACCATCCCGCGATCGAGATCGTCGACGACCGCTACGTGAAGTGGGAGACGATGGGCGCGCCGACGCTGATCGCCGATGATTTCTTCGCCGCCGGCTGCGTGCTGGGTCCCTCGGTTCCGCGCTCGTCGGTGCCTGACTTGAAGGCAGTCAGAGGCCGCGCCATCGTCAACGGCGAGGAGGTCAGCCACGGCACCGGCGCCGACGTGCTCGGCCATCCCCACAATGCACTCGCCTGGCTCGCCAACCATCTCGCCGCCGAGGGCAAGGGCCTGCATGCCGGGCAGCTCGTGCTCACCGGCAGCCTGGTCAAGACGCTGTGGCTGAAGGCAGGCGACAAGGTGCGGATGGAGCTGGACGGGCTGGGCGTGGTGGAGGCGGAGTTTACGTGAGGGGCTGCGCCGGTACTCTCTGTAGTCATTCCCCGCGAAGGCGGGGAATCCAGTACGCCGCGCTGCATCAGTACAACCACGAATGTCTCGGAGTACTGGATCGTCCGCCTTCGCGGACGATGACAGTGGGGGTGGCTGGAATACTGTGCCGAGGCAGCGACGTCGCTCCTGTTGCGCGACCTGGCTCGCAGCGCGCTATGGCATTATCGCCAAAATACATGCGGCCTCCGGCAGGGGAGCTACCGGAGGCCGCGTCGTACATCGTCGTTCGCGCCTAGGTTCGCGAACACGATGTGGGAGCTCTTGAAGAAGGTTAGAAGGGCAGCAGCACGTCCATGACCTGCTGGCCGTAGCGCGGCTGCTGCACGTCGGTGATCTGGCCGCGGCCGCCATAGGCGATGCGGGCCTGGGCGATCTTGGTGGAGTCGATGGTGTTGTCGCTCTGGATGTCCTCGGGGCGGACGATGCCGGCGACGATCAGCTCGCGAATCTCGAAGTTGACGCGGATCTCCTGCTTGCCTTCGACGACCAGGTTGCCGTTCGGCAGCACCTGGGTCACCACCGCCGCGACGTTGGTCTGCAGGGCTTCCTTGCGCTCGACGCTGCCTTTGCCCTCGCTCGACGAGGTCGAGTCGGCGGTCAGGATGCGGCCGGGCAGGATCTTGTTGGCCTGGGTGATCGTTTGGGCGCCAATGAAGTTGGTGATTCCCGAATCTTCCTTGTTGGTGCGGCTGCGCGAAGTGTCGTTCTCGATGTTGGCCTTGTCGGTGATGTTCACGCTCACGGTCAGGAGATCGCCGACCTGGCGGGCGCGCTGGTCCTTGAAGAAGGCGCGGCTGCCGTTGCGCCACAGCGAGTTCGGATTGTACGAGGCGACTTCCGGCTTCGGCATCGGCATCTGCACCGGCTTGTAGCCGGGCTGCGTCGTCGGATTGTCGATCGCCGACAGCTTCGGCTGCTCGCCGATCTGCGACAGGCGGTCGATCGAGGAGCAGCCGCCCAGTGCGCAGGAGGCCAGCAGCAAGGCAGAGATCGCGATGCGACGAAGACGGGAAGCCGAACTGAACGGGGACATGACTTACTCTGACTTGGCTGGAGCTTGCGAGATGCGGGCTTGCGGGATCTGGGCTTGTGCGACTTGAGCCGGCGACGCGGGAGGCTGGATCAGGTTCCGGACGAGGGCTGCAGTGTCGACCGATGCGGGCGCCTCGTCGCGCTTGAACGAGGAGGTCTGCTCGACCGCCGGCGCCATCGGTGCGGACTGGCTCGCGCCCTGAACCGTCACCTGGCCGCGGCCGGTGACGGTGCCGGTCAGCGTGCGCTTGGACTGCAGATTGAGCACGCTGACGGTGTCGCCCTCGGCGCCGCTCTCGATTGCCTTGCCGCGCGTGGTGAGATAGAGGCCGGGCACCTGATAGATGATGGTGACGGCCTGATCGCGCACCACGAAGTCGGGCTTGACGATGTCGGCGGCGCGGATCGGCGTGCCCGCCCGCATCGGCCGGCGCAGCTGCATGCCGATGCTGCGGTCGCGCCCGGCGGGCTCGCCGGCGACCTCGGCCTTCGGCCGGCGTTCCAACGAAAGGTCGGAGGATTTCAGAAGCTCGGCGCGGTCGATGTCGCGAGTCAGCACGGCCACCTCCACCGTCTCGATCGCCGTGCCGGTGAAGCGCAGCTTGGTCGGCGCGGGATTGCTCTCGTTGGCAATCTCGAAGGCGATATCGAAACGGCCGCTGCGGGCGTCGTAGCGGGTTGCGGCCGGCTGGAGCGCGCCGGTGTTGGAGGCATCGAGACGCATCTCGGCGACGCTGCGGTCGAGCGTGACAGTGATGTTGGCGGCTTCTCCGAGGCCAAAGCGGCGCTCGAGCGCGGCGGCGACCGCATTCTCGATATCCTTGCTCGCGAGCGTGCGGGCGAGGCGGGTGACCTGGACCTCCTTGATGTCGCCGGTCATGACGCCGATCACCTGCTTGGCCCGCAGCACCGACAGCACTTGGCCGACCGTCAGCGTGCCGGTGGTGCCGAGATCGGGCGAGCGGTAGACCGGGATCAGTGCGGCCGATCCGGCGTTGTCGATGAGATCGCCGACCCGCACCACGTCCGAGATCACCGTGACGCTCGCGCGCAGCGTCGGCGCGGCGATGAAATCGTCGGCGGCCGCTGCCGGCAATGCCAGCGCGAGAAGGGTGGAGATCGTGGCGAGGGTGGCGCGGATCATGGTCGTCACCTCAGCGGAACAGCGCCGTGGTCGATTGCATCATCTGATCGGCGGCGCTGATCACCTTGGCGTTCATCTCGTAAGCGCGCTGCGCGGCGATCAGGTCGCTCATCTCCGAGACGACGTCGATATTGGCCTGCTCCAGGCTTCCTTGCGTGATCTTGCCGTAGCCTTCGGTGTTGGCGGTGCCGTCCTGCGGTGGGCCCGAGGACGGCGTCTCGGTGAACTGGTTGCTGCCGACCGGCTGCAGCCCCGCCTTGTTGATGAAGCGGGTCACGTTGATCGTGCCGATGATCGAGGAGGTCGACGAGCCCGGCAGCGTCACCGAGACCTGGCCCTGCTCGTTGACGGTCAGGCCCGAGGCGTTCTGCGGCACGGTGATGGTCGGCTGCACCGGGTTGCCCTGCGCGGTGACGACGCGGCCCTGATTGTCCATCTGGAAGGTGCCGTCGCGGGTGTACTGGTAGGTGCCGTCGGGCATCAGGATCTTGAAGAAGCCTTCGCCCGAGATCGCGAGGTCGAGGTCGTTGCCGGTCTGCGACAGCGTGCCCTGCGTCATGCTGCGCGGCGTGCCGACGGTCTTGACGCCGCCGCCGATGTCGACGCCAACAGGCAGGATGGTGCCCTGGTCCGAGGCCTGCGCACCGACGCGGCGCACGTGCTCGTAAATCAGGTCCTGGAACGCCGCGGTCTGCTTCTTGAAGCCGGTGGTGCGCAGGTTCGCGATGTTGTTGGAGATCACCTGAACGTTGAGTTCCTGTGCCGCCATTCCGGTCGCTGCGGTGTGAAGCGCCTGCATGTCAGTTCTCTCCTAATCAGGCCGGAACGTCGGCGAGCTTTTCGATCGCCGACTTGTGGAGGTCGCTCTGCTGCTGCAGCAGGGTGGCGATGGCAGTGTAGCTGCGCATCACCTCGACCATGCGGGTCATCTCGCCGACGGCATTCACGTTCGACTTCTCGATGTAACCCTGCTGCAAGGTGGACTTGGTGTCGGCCTGCTGGTTTGCCGAGCCTGCGCCATAGAGATTGGCGCCGAGCTTGGTCAGCTTGGCCGGATCGTCGAACGAGACCATGCGGATCTTGCCGCGGATCGAGTCGGTCCGCGCCGTACCCTCGAGCACCGTGACGGTGCCGTCGGGGGCGATGTTGATGTCGTGGTCGGTCGGCTGGAAGGTGATCGGGCCGCCGGTGCCGAGCACGAGGTTGCCGTCGGAGGTGACGAGCTGGCCGGTGCTGTTGAGCGAGAACTTGCCGTCGCGGGTATAGAGCTCGCCGCCATTGGCCTGCACCGCGAAATAGGCGCTGCCGTTGATCGCCATGTCCAGCGGGTTGTTGGTCGGCTCCATCGGCCCCTGGCCGACGTCGCGGAAGGTGCCGCGGTCCTGCACATAGGAGACCCGGCGGTCGGAGCCGATGAAATTGTCCTCACGCGCGTTCGAGTTGAGATACTCCTCGAACAGCGAATGGTCGGCCTTGAAGCCGTTGGTATTGGCATTGGCGAGGTTGTTGGCGATGACATCCATCTGCCGTTCCAACGTCATCTGCCGTGACAAACCGATCAGAAGCGCGTTCTGCATCGGAAATCTCCCCTGAGTGAGATCTGCCATTTCGCTCTCCCAAGCGCCTTGGCCGACCCCGTGACCGAGACCGTCGGGTTCTCCCAAACCGTTCAGTCTCGGCCCTCTCTCAGCGAAAGCCATGCCAACTAGGAAAATTACGCAATTTCAATGGCTTGCAGATTTTCGATGGATCCGGGAGGGCGGCAGAAAGGTTCTGTTAGCCATGTTTGCCCGGCAGATTTTTCCTAGCTGGGGCCCAATCGAAAGAATCCGTTAACCATTATTACCGTAGCGTTTGCGCATTAGAGGAGCGCATTGCGCTGGGGCATTTGTATCGCGTCATTGTCTGCCAGGAGGCTTCGCTCTTTCGACCCTTTGAGATGAACGAGCGCGGCAACCATGGCAGAGAATGAGGAAGGCGGCGCAGCCGCTGACGGCGCGGAAGCCGCTCCGCCGAAGAACAAGCTCAAGCTCATCATCATGGTCGTCGGCGTGCTCGCCGTCCTCGGCGGCGGTGCCGCGACCTGGTTCTTCTTCTTCCGTCATGGCGACGACGAGCATCATGCCGAGGCCGCGCCTCCGCCGAAGCCGCCGGCCTTCGTCGACGTCCCCGACATGATGGTCAACCTCGCCGGCGCGCCGGGCGAGCGCGTGCAATATCTGCGGCTGAAGATCGTGCTGGAGCTGAAGGAAGAGAAGCAGATCGAGGCGATCAAGCCGACGATGCCGCGCGTCACCGACATCTTCCAGACCTATGTGCGTGAATTGCGTCCCTCCGACCTCAACGGCTCCGCCGGGATCTTCCGCCTCAAGGAGGAGCTGACCAAGCGCGTCAACGCGGCGGTCGCCCCGATCCAGGTCAGTGCGGTGCTGTTCAAGGAAGTCGTGGTCCAGTGAGCATGACGGACTAGGGATCATGGCGGGCAACGACCAAGTCGACCAGGATGCAATTGCCGCCCAGTGGGAGGCCTCGCTCGATTCCGAGGATCCCGCCGAGGCGGCAAAGGCTGCTGCCGAGAACGAGCTATCGGAGACCATGGCCCTGCAATGGGCGGCCATGGTCGAGGACGGCAGCCGCGATCTCGGCAACGGCAAGAATTCCGGCGAGCGGGTGCTGTCGCAGGAGGAGATCGACAATCTCCTCGGCTTCACCGTCGGCGACGTCACGCTCGACGATCATTCCGGCATCCGCGCCATCATCGATTCGGCGATGGTCTCCTACGAGCGTCTGCCGATGCTCGAAATCGTCTTCGACCGCCTGGTGCGGCTGATGACGACGTCCTTGCGCAACTTCACCTCGGACAACGTCGAAGTCTCTCTCGACCGCATCACCTCGGTGCGTTTCGGCGACTACATGAACTCGATCCCGCTGCCCGCCGTCCTCACCGTCTTCAAGGCCGAGGAGTGGGAGAACTTCGGCATGGCGATGGTCGATTCCAATCTGATCTATTCGATGATCGATGTGCTGCTTGGCGGCCGCCGCGGCACCAGCCAGCTCCGCATCGAGGGCCGGCCCTACACCACGATCGAGACCGAGCTGGTCAAGCGGCTGGTCGAGGTGGTGCTGTCCGACGCCGAGCAGGCGTTCCGGCCGCTGTCGCCGGTGACCTTCACGATCGACCGGCTCGAGACCAATCCGCGTTTCGCCGCGATCAGCCGTCCCGCCAACGCCGCGATCCTGGTCCGCCTGCGCATCGACATGGAAGACCGCGGCGGCAATATCGAGCTCTTGCTGCCTTACGCGACCATCGAGCCGATCCGGGGCGTCCTGCTCCAGATGTTCATGGGCGAAAAGTTCGGCCGCGACCCGGTCTGGGAGGGCCATTTCGCCACCGAGATCGTGCAGGCCGAGATCGCCGTCGACGCCGTGCTGTACGAGGCCGACATTCCGCTCAAGCAGCTGATGCGGCTCAAGGTCGGCGACACGCTGCCGCTGGACATGCGCGCCGACGCCAACGTCACCGTGCGCTGCGGCGACGTCACGCTGACCGAGGGACGGATGGGCCGGGTCGGCGACCGCGTCGCGATCCGCGTGACGAAACCCTTGCGCAAGCCAAGTACGACACTTGCGATGTTCGAGAAGGTGGACGAGCAGAACAAGATGATGGAGGCCCCATGAACCACTCCCTGGGAATGGCGATCGAGACGCTGGTGGCTATCCTGCTGATGCTGACGATCATCTATTGCGTCATGCTCAACAAGCGGCTGACGCGGCTGAAGGCGGACGAGCATTCGCTGAAGGCGGTGATCGGCGAGCTGATCACCGCGACCGAGATCGCCGAGCGCGCGATCGGCGGGCTGAAGCTCGCCGTGCGCGACGTCAACGAGAACCTGGGCAGCCAGCTCGCCGCCGCGACGCAGATGTCGGATCAGCTCTACAAGCAGCTCGGCGAGGCCGACAACGTCGTGCGGCGCCTGTCCAAGATCGCAATCGCCGCGCGTCCCGTGACCAATCCGGAGACGGTTGCCGCACCCGCGGCAAAGCCCTCGTCGGCGAAGGCGGTGGCCGCCGCGGCCGAAGCCTTCTCCGAGCGCCGACGATCCAACGGCCTTGCCGCATGAAGCCTGGGTATGAAGTCCTTTCGTAACATCCGCGTCATTCCGGTCGTCCTGGTTGCCGTCGCGGGCCTTGCCACGCTGAAGGTGGCGGGCCTCGTGATCAACGGCGGCTATGTCTTCGACTACAAGCCGAACCAGACCAGGAAATCCTGGGCGCAGGAGAACCTGAATTTCCCGACTGGCCGCGAGGATCCGGATATCACCGGATCGACCCATGGTGCGCCGAAGGAGGCGCCCAAGCCCGCCGCGCCCGAGACCAAGCCCGAGGGCACCGTGATCAAGGTGGAGGAAGGCCAGCCGCAGGTCTCGGTCTCGGAGCGTGCGATCCTGGAACGGTTGCAGGCGCGGCGGCAGGAGATCGAGGCCCGCCAGCGCGAGATCGACATTCGCGAAAGCCTGCTCAAATCGGCCGAGAAGCGCATCGAGAACAAGGTCGAGGAGATGAAGGCGGTGGAGACCCGCATCTCTGCGACGCAGGCCGAGCAGAAGGCCGCCGAAGCCCAGCGCATGAAGGGCCTCGTGACCATGTACGAGGGCATGAAGCCCAAGGATGCCGCGCGGGTGTTCGACCGGCTCGAGATGGGCGTGCTGATCGAGATCGCCTCGGCCATAGCGCCACGAAAAATGGCGGACATCCTGGGGCTGATGTCACCGGAGGCCGCCGAGCGGCTGACGGTCGAGATGGCCCGCCGCGCCAATGGTGGCGGCGATCAGTCGGCCTCGGCCGGCGATCTGCCCAAGATTGATGGCAAGCCGACGCAAAAGCCGAATTGAGAGACGCCTTGCGTGGCTAGTTCGCGCAGGCCTGTTGCACCCTGCGAGCGGTCGGGCGCAACTGCTTCTCCACCCGAGGAAGGATATTGACCTGCTGCTTGATCAGCGGCGCCTTTGTGACGCGCGTCACGAGCTGCAGGGTGCTGTGGCAACAGGAACACTCATATGTTTTCAGGGCATATCCTCTGGCGATCGGAACGATCGCCACGACCGCTCTTTCCCTGCTACACACAATGCAACCGGCTTCTCCGCTCATTGATTACCCCCAAAGCTAACCAATGCGATTTGCATCGCCGAGATCACATCTGATTCAGAGTCGCGCGCGAACCGCAACGCCCCGAAGGTTGTGAGTGCGCGCGCTCAGCAACTCGTCAAGGCAGCAGATCACACTCCCGCGGCGGATGCAGCCGAAGCAGGCGGCATCCTCTGAGACTGCGATGAGTTGACGCGCGCAGGTGTGAAGTGGCGTACAGTGGCGCTCAAGGCACCGTCCTACGCTTCGGCCAGTCGCAATCGGCAGCGCAGGAGGAGGCCATGAACTACTCGTCCGCAGCAGAACGCGTCATCGAGGCCGTCAACCGGCTGCTCATAGCGGCGATGACGTCCGCATGGACATCCGCGCTAAGCCATCAGCACGCAGCGCCGCCAGAAGGCGACGACGGCAACGATCATGAATCTTCTCTCGACGAAGCGAACGCCTCGGCGCCGGAAGGCGCCAGCAAGCAACATTGAAGCGCAATCGGCCTGAGACGTCACACCATCAGATCGTGCAACACATGGCCGTGAGCTGTACTTGCCCCATAATGTGGATCAACCTCGGGCGGAGATGTTTCAGCCATGATCGCCGGCTCGGATCCGTGGACTCCTCCAGCGTGGTCGTGAGGCCCGGCGAGGTCTGAGAGATGATCCGGCACTGCGCTGTGCTGTGAGCCTTGCGAAGTGTTATCCTTGAATCGGAATGACTCGCCGAGCTGCTGTGTCTCGCTTGCAGGCGAATGGCTGGTGTCTCCGATCGATGACTTCTGAAGGCTTGGTTTGAGCGCTGTGTCCGCCGTTTCATCGCTGCTACGACCATGGGCATGAGCCGCCTGGTCGGCGTTTCCCGGGGGCGAGACGACGTGATTGCCGGCATCGTTCCCCAGCGCAAGCCCGCGCCCGGCGTGCTGTTCGGCGGCATTGTGGGCAAAATTCAGCGCGGCGATGGCAATATCAGGCATCTGGCCACCTCCGGCAATCGCGCCATTCTTGCCAACTGCCAAGGTTGTGTCGAGCCCCGTCAAGTGGTCGAAGACAAAGCTGGCCTCCGTCGGTGCGGCCATGTGCTGCACGATCGTAGACAGTCCGCCCGCCGAGGGAGCTACCGCGTCACTGCGGGGCGTTTCGGTCGCGAGCGTTTGCACCTCGTCTGAACTGGAGAGGCTGGAATATTCGGTCCATCCAATCTGGTCCCAGCTCGAATCGAGGCTGTAGGTCGGATCGGTTGTTTGGGTTGTCGAGCTCCCCTCAGCGAGAAGCGAGCCGTCGCCGCTGCTGGCATCGGTTGAGACTCCGGAAGTGGTCACTGTCACAGCGGTGGCGTCACTCTGCGCGGTTGCGGTGAGGTCGAGCAATTCGCCGGCAGCCGCCATCACAGGTGCCGCCGCCGGCGCCAGGATGAATTCCGACGCGTCGATGGTTGCAATGCCCTGCAAATGGACTTCGAGCAGACTGGAATCGCCGATGTGCAGGGTCTGGTCCGTGGGATTGACGTACACGATGGTTTCATTCGCCGCGCTGTCATAGAGCCAGGCGATCGTATGTGCCGGCACCGCCGTGCTGGTTGAGCTCAACGCCAGGATGGCGAACCCAAGCGCACCAAAGGCGGTCAAGTCGATCTTGTCCGCTCCCGATGCGAAGTCGGTGATGGTGTCGAACTGGCTTGCGTTGGAATCGGCTACGAACAAATATGCGAAACGGTCGTTCCCATTGCTGCCGGTGAGTTGGTCCGCACCAAATCCACCGGTTATGGTGTCGGCGCCGTTGTTGCCGTTGATTGTATCGTTGCCCGAGCCGCCATAGATGACGTCATTCCCATCGTTGCCCTTGATCGTGTCATTGCCGGAGCCGCCATAGAGGACGTCGGCTTTGCCGGTGCCGTTGACGGTATCGCTGCTGGCGCCCGCGTAGATAATCTGGCCCGTGTCGCCGCCGCCTGCGATGGTTTCGCTCCCCGGCGTTCCATACACGTTCGGGGGATCGGTGATCACGACGAATCCGGTGGCCAGGTTGTCAAAATCGTTGGGGTCTGCGTCGCTGGCGCCATGAATGGCGACGGTCACCGTCTGCATCGTACCGTCGATGGCGGTTACCGTGAAAGTGTCGGTCAAGGTGTCGGCGACGTCGAGCGCCTGAACCACGCTATTGTTGTTGTCAAGAGTGTAAGTCCATACGCCGGCTGCAGTCATCGTGAAGGTGCCGTATCCGCCGTCACTCGCACTCTGCGAAGAGACTGCGGTGAACGTGTTCGGCGCGTTGTCGACGTCTGTATCGGTGAGCGTGCCGGTCGCGATGGGAACGCCGGGCGAGAAAGTTCCTGCCTCGGTCACTGAGCCGGTCGTGGTGCCGGAAATGATGGCCGCGTCGTTGCTGCCGTGAATGGTGATCGTCACCACCTGCGGCGTGCCGTCGAGGGTTGTGACAGTGAAACTGTCGCTGAGCGTGCCGCCGACATTGAGAGCCTGCACCGCCGCGCTGGCGTTGTCGAGCGTGTAGGTCCACACGCCGGCAGCAGTTAACGTAAAGGTGCCATAGCCATTCGTGCTTGCCTTGGGCGAACTCACCGCTGTGAAGGTATTGGACGCATTGTCGACGTCGGCGGCAAAGAGCGTACCGATTGCGCTCGGGCTGCCGGGCGTCGCATTGGCAATGCCGCCTGCCTCGGTCACCGAACCGGTCGTGGTGCCGGAAACGATGGCAGCATCGTTGGTGCCATGGATGGTGACCGTCACCACTTGGGCAGTTCCGTCCAGCGTGGTCACTGTGAACGTGTCGGTCAGCGTCTCCCCGATATTGAGCGCCTGCACGGCAGCGTTGGCATTGTCGAGCGTGTAGGTCCACACGCCGGCAGCCGTCATCGTGAAGGTGCCGTAGCCGGCGGCGCTCGCCGTCGGCGAGCCGACTGCCGTGAAGGCATTTGCGATCGTGTCGACGTCGATGTCAGTGAGGGTGCCGGTCGCGATGGGCGTGCCGGGGCTTGCATTGGCGATGCCGCCAGCCTCGATCACTGCGCCGGTGGTCGCGCCGGAGATGATCGCGGCGTCACTGGCTCCGTGGATGGTGATCGTCACCACCTGGGCGGTGCCTCCGATCGTGGTCACCGTAAAGCTGTCGGTCAGCGTCTCGCCGACATTGAGCCTCTGCACAGCCGCGTTGGCGTTGTCCAGAGTGTAGGTCCACACCCCGGCGGCCGTCATCGTGAACGTGCCATAGCCACCGGCGCTCGCTGTTGGCGAGCTCACTGTGGTGAACGTATTTGGCGGGTCGTCGACGTCGGTATCGGAAAGGGTTCCGGTCGCAGTCGGCGTGCCGGGCGTTCCATTGGCAATGCCGCCAGCCTCGATGATCGAGCCGGTCGTGGTGCCGGAGATGATTGCAGCGTCGTTGACACCGTTAATGGTGATCGTGAACGTCTGACTCGCAGAATTGAGGCCGTCGGATACCGTGATAACGAATGCGTCGGTCGTGGGCGCCTTCAGTGCGTTGATCGCGACGCTGTCAGGCACGAAGGTGTAGGCGCCGCTCGTACTGTTGACGTAGAGCGTCCCGTACGGACCTGGCTTTGACAGATCGTATGTCACTCCGCCGAGGACCGTCTCGCCGGCGGTCGCCCCTATGACGCCAAAGGTCAGCTTGGCGCTGCTGGTACTGCTGGCAGCGAAAATTCCGCTCGTCGCAGTGAATGTATCAAACACCACCGTATCGAGCTCGGTTGGCCCCGCTCCGGTGCTGAGCGTCGGCGGTACAGGGTCGAAAATGGGAATAACGAATGGTGACACAGGCGCCAGCAAATTCTGCAGCGCGGGCGCGTCGGGCGGAATGAAATTGATCGGCTGCAGTGACTGGGTCTTGACGAAGGGAGGTGTGCTCGAGCCATGCGGCCCATGTCCTTCCAGATTGGCGAGCAGGTCCTGCTGCGCGGCGCGCAACTCGTCCATACGAGCGGCCGTGTTCGTGACCTGATTCACACTGATGGTGGATCCCACCTTCTTGACGACGATCGTCTCGCCGGGATCTTCGACGATGATGTGCCGCGGGATCCGCTCCTTGGTCACGAGCTCAAATGCGCCGTGCGCAAGGTCCTTGTAGGTGATGGAGTCGTCATCCAGGAATGTGACATCCGGGTCTGCGGCCTCGGCATTCTCCGCGACCGAGAAAGTCAATGCTGCAAGCGTCAGCATTCCGAAACCGCCCGCGTGACTCCGGGCGCGAATGCCTGCAACCGGCGTATTCAGTTGGAGAGACCCGGTCTCTGCCAGCCGACCTGGCACGAAACTGAAGCTTCCTCGGGTCACGTCGAACAGGGCTGTAGGTGACGCGCCTTCGACTTCGAAGACGAATTCGCTCAGCGCGACGCGAGTGTCGCGGGAGATGTTGAAGAAAGTACCGTCGATGAAGCGAATCGTGATCTGTCCGTCGGCATCGGTCTCGATCACGTCAGCCCGATAGACAGGCGCGCCGGCTACGGCTTGCGTGGCGACGCCACCGCCTCGCGTGAGCGTGCCGCAGCCGATCGCTGTATGAATATGGCCAATGATCTGGACGGGCAGGGCCGCGGCGGCCCCATTATCAATCTCGACGCCGGATGCAACCAACATGGCTCGACCTCGCCTGGGTGATCGATTCAGGCTCAGCGTGCTGCCATGGTTGTTCGGGGCGACCCTCGCCAAGGGACAAATATCCTAAGCGCTGGCAGCCGAAGGCTTGCCCGCCGAAATCATCAAGTGTGATCCAGAGAGACGCATTGCGCGGGGACGGCAGCGCGTATGCCATTCCCGGCGTATCCCTCCCGCTAAAGTGATTAAATTGACAAACGAGACGTAGTTAATTTGTGGCGCTTCCGTAGCGCTGCGGTAAATTAGGCTGATTAAACGAATTAAACAAGAATTATATTTATTGTGGCTGCGCTTCGCGGCTCAAGAAATGGGCCGCCGATGGCGACAAGATCTTCTCGGGAAGGGCGGATCATGTGCAGACCTACGATAGCCGTTTTGGCGACCGGCTTTGTCTTGGCGCTTGCCTATATCTTGCCGGGTGCGGCTCAAGCGCAAATCGATTCCGCCAAGCCCGCCGTCGCTAGCTCGTCGTTGAAACCGATCGGGAAGGTGGTGGCGGCCACAGGCTCGGTCACGATCGAACATGCGGGCGCAGTGGTCGTTCAGGCGAATGTCTCGGGTGAGCCCGGCCGGGCTAAAACAGGCGATCCCGTATATCTCGGTGACGTGGTGCTGACCGGGGCCGATGGCCGGGTCGGAATCAACTTTACCGACGGCAGCTCGTTCAATCTATCGAACAACGCCCGTATCGAGTTGGATCAATATGTGTATGAGCCGGCCGGCAAGTCCAATGCGACCCTGTTCAATCTCGCCAGGGGAACGTTCACCTTTGTCGCGGGCAGTGTCGCCAAGACCGGTGACATGAAGGTCGATACTCCCGTCGCCACGCTGGGGATCCGAGGCACGACGCCGCATATCGAGATTTTGGATGATGGGTCAGTCAAATTTTCGACCCTGATCGAAGAGGGCGAAAGTAAGCTCCCGAGGAAGCCGCCGACATCCGCGGCGCCGGGGCCCGATCGAAGCGCCGATCGCAGGCTCAACATCTGTCGGGGATGCTGAGAAGTTTGCCTGACCTGAAGCCGCCGTGATGCCGGCGCAACGCCGGCCGGGCAGATAGACTGGCATTAGCGCTTCGTTCACTCGCGGAGTTTGACGGCTGGTGTGAAAATGACCGCAAGAGCCGGTGTCATCAAGGCAGTGATGCTCATTCTCGTCGTTGTGCTGTCGGGTTCGTCGAGCTTGGCGCAGAAGCCGAAGAAGGGCAGCTCACTCAAGAATGTTGAACTGTGTAACGGCTCAGATCGCGTGTCGCCCGAAGCTCGGATCGATGGCTGCACGGCGTTCATCGATGCGGGCGAGGGGAGCGCAAACGGCTTCGCCGTCGCCCACAACAACAGGGGCAATGCCTACAGCGCCAAAGCCGACTACGAACGCGCGATCAAGGATTTCGTTGAAGCGACCAGGCTTAACCCGAACTATGCGAAAGCCTTTAACAACCTCGGCGTGGCCTATCTGAGAACGGGCTCGCACGACCTCGCTCTTGGCGCTTTCGAGGAGGCGCTCAAGCTCAACCCCAACTATGGCGCTGCTTTTGCCAACCGTGCGGCAGCCCACTTGAAGAGGAATGCGTACGACCGTGCAGCGCAGGACTATGACGAGGCAATTCGCCTTGACCCGAAGCTGGAGGCGGCGTGGAGCGGACGTTGTTGGGCCCGAGCCGTGCTTGGCGCTTTGCAGGCTGCGCTGGAGGACTGCGACATGGCGCTTCGATCGGGAGCAAACGATGCCGCAACATACGACTCGCGAGCCCTGATCAATCTGAAAATGGGACAGCTCTCCGCGGCTATCGATGACTACAACTCGGCGCTGCGGTTCGCGCCCAAGCTGGCGAGCGCGCTCTACGGTCGCGGGATAGCCAGATTCAAGCTCGGCGACAGAGATGGCGGCAATAGCGATATCTCGGCGGCCAGAAGAATCGACGCTGGAATCGGCGAGGACTTTGTCCGCTATGGGGTGCCGTGAAGGGACTGACCAACCGCGACGGCACTGGTGCAGGTGTTAACAACTCATTAACCGCCTGCGTCTCAAATCCAAAACTGGCCGATCGGCCCCCGCTCGGTCCGGCACGGCGTGCTGCCCGCAGCGCAAATCAAGATATAGCATTAACAAGTCCTTAATTGGCGAGACCTACAGTCGACGGCACCGCCGGCGCCATTGCCGGCATGACCGCCGAACTGGAAGAAATGCCGCCAATGGCGCGAGAGGCTGCCGCCGGATTTGTGTCGCGAGCTCGCGCATTGGCATGGGGCTTGTCGCGTCATGTCCGCGGCGCGACCTTGCTCGCGGCCTGTTTCCTGATTGGCCTCGCGGCGCCGGTCCGGGCAGCCGATCCGATAAGGGGCGAGGCGACGTTTTCCGCCGGCGGCGGCTTTGCCCGTCTGATCATCAAGCTCGGCGAGGACGTTCCCTCCGAGGTGACGACCGCAGGCTCCATCCTCATCATCCGCTTCGACCGGCCCGTCGATGTTCCCGTCGACCGGGTTCCGGAAGGCGCGCCCGACTACGTCAACTCCGCCCGCCGCGACCCTGACGGCGGCGCCATCCGCCTGTCGCTGGCGCGGCGCGTCACCGTCAACACCATGAACGCCGGCGAGCGTACCTTTGTCGACCTCTTGCCCGAGGGGTGGAAGGGACCGCCGCCCAGCCTGCCCATGGACGTGGTCAAGGAACTCGCCGAGCGCGCACGCGTGGCCGAGCGCGCGCTACGCGCCCAGCGCGCCGCCGCCGAGGCCAAGAAACGTCCGCAGATCCGCGTGCGTGCCTCGGTGCAGCCGACCTTCGTGCGCTTCGTGTTCGAGATGCCCGATGGCGTCGGCGTCTCCTCCGTGCTCAACGAGCAGAAGCTCACGCTCGTCTTCAACGCCAACCTCAATTTCGACTTGGCGGACGCGGTCGTCGCAGCGCCGCCGAACGTCGCCTCGATCAAGCAGAAGTCCGACATCGACCAGACCAATGTCGAGATCGCGCTGATCGGCGATTCCGACGTGCATTCGTTCCGCGACGAGAAGAACTATGTCGTCGACGTCTCCTTCCAGCCCGACAAGGGCAAGTCGGCCGCGACGCGCGAGGCGGCGATCGCGCAGATGAAGCCGGCCGGTCAGGGACCCGCGCCCGCGCCGGAAAAGCCGGCGGCCGAGAAGCCGAAGGACGCCCATCGCGAGATCGCGCCGCCCACGTCAGAGACGATCGCACGCGAAGCCAGGATCGAGGTGAAGCCCGGGGCGAAGCCGGAAGCGCACGCCGCAATGCCGGTCGCCGAAGCGCCGAAACCGGAGCCCGCGACCGAGGCTGCGCACGCTGCGGAAGCGCCCAAGGAGATATCCAAGGAAGCCCCGAATCCCGCGCCTGCCAAGCCTCTGGTTGCCGAAGCGCCCAAGGAGGCCGTGAAGGAAGCGGCGAAGGAGCCAGTCAAGGAATCCCCGAAGGCCGCCCCCGCCGAGACGCCCGCCGCCCCTCAGCCGGCCGTGGCCAGTGTCGATGCGCGTCGCGACAGCGACGGCTTGCGCGTCACGTTCCCGCTTCAGGTTTCAACCCCTGCGGCGGCATTCCGCCGTGGCGATACTGTCTGGCTCGTGTTCGACACGTCGAAGCCCGTCGATGTGGAGGCGATCCGCAGCAAGGGCGGCGCTATGATCGGCGAGGTCGGCCGCATCCCGCTCGACAAGGGGCAGGCGGTGCGCATCCGTCTCACCCGTCCGCTGGTCTACTCGCTGACAAGCGAGGAGGTCGGCAAGGAGACCAACTGGATGTTGACGCTCGCCGACAAGATCCAGGCGACGCCGCTACCGCTGATGATGTCGCGCAACATCACCGATCCCGCGCTTGCCAATATCGCGATCCCCTTCGCCAATCCGGGCCTCCTGCACAAGCTCACCGACCCCGATGCCGGCGATACGCTCTATGTCGTCACCGCGCAGCGGCCGGTGCGCGGCTTCATCAAGCGACAGGACCTCGTCGATCTCTCGCTGCTGGAATCCGCGCACGGCATCGCGATCCGGCTGAACTCCGACGAGGTCGGCGTCGAGGTCGGCTCCGACAAGGTGATTCTCGGCAAGAAGGGTGGATTGACGCTGTCGCCGGTCGACATCTCGGCCGAGCGGGCGCCGACCGCGGTGCGCCCGATCTTCAGCCCCGAAGGCTGGCGCAAGGGCCAGTCGGAAAACTTCATGGTGCGCCAGAGCGAGCTGATGACGTCGATCTCGGCCGTCGAGCCCGCGCTGCGTTCGCTGCCGCGTCTCGACCTTGCGCAGTTCTACATGTCGCGCGCCATGTATCACGAGGCCAAGGCCGTGACCGACGTGATGCTGAACGATCCCCTCAACAAGGAGGAGAGCGGCGCGCTGATCATGCATGCGATCGCGAGCATCCTGATCGGCCGGCCGGCGCAGGGCCTGAAGGACCTCGCCAATCCCGTGATCGGCAACAGCCACGATTCCCAGCTCTGGAAGGCGCTCGCCTATGCGCGCCAGGGCAAATGGGCGGACGCGCGCGAGAAGTTCAAGAACGTCGAATTCGCCATCGCCTCTCTGCCGCTCGATATCCAGCGCATCGTGACGATGGACGCGATGCGCGCATCGCTCGAGGTGAAGGACTATCCCGGCGCCTCCAAGCGCCGCAGCGAGCTCGAGGTGGTCGGTGTCCCACCTGAGGCTGCACCCGCCTTCGCCGTGCTGCGCGGCCGGCTCGCCGAGGCGCTCGGCCACGACAAGGATGCGCTTGACGACTACCAATTCGCGGTCGCCTCGAACGACCGTCCGGCCGCGGCCGAGGCCAAGCAGCTCGAGGTCGCGCTGCGTCAGAAGCGCGACGAGATCGGCAAGGAGGAGGCGCTGCGCGAGCTCGAGACGCTGTCGATGACCTGGCGCGGCGATGCGATCGAGGTCAAGACGCTGCAGATGCTCTCGCAGCTGTATGCGGAGAACGGCCGTTACCGCGATGCGCTCACCGCCGCGCGCACCGCGACGAGGCTCCAGCCGAACGCCGAAGCCTCGCGTCAGGCGCAGGATCTGGCCTCCGACCTGTTCACCCAGATCTTCCTCGGGCCGAAGGGCGACGAGCTGCCGCCGGTCGAGGCGCTCGGGATGTTCTACGAGTTCCGCGAGCTGACCCCGATCGGCCGCCGCGGCGACGAGCTGATCCGCCGGCTCGCCGACCGTCTCGCCTCGATCGATCTGCTCGACCAGGCCGCCGAGCTGCTGCAGTATCAGGTCGATCATCGCCTTGAAGGCGCGGCGCGCGCCCAGGTCGCCGCGCGCCTTGCCATGGTCTATCTCGCCAACCGCAAGCCCGACATGGCGATCACCGCGCTGCGCGCGAGCCGCATCAGCGACCTCTCCGGCGAGCTCCGGCAGCAGCGCCTGCTGCTGGAGGCGCGCGCGCAGAGCGATGTCGGCCGTCACGATCTCGCGCTCGACATCGTCTCCAACGTCTCCGGCCGCGAAGTGCTCCGCCTGCGCTCCGACATCTTCTGGGCTGCGCGGCGCTGGCGCGAGTCCGCCGAGCAGATCGAACTCTATTACGGCGAGCGCTTCCGCGACTTCAAGCCGCTCAACGCGGTCGAGAAGAGCGACATCATCCGCGCCGCCGTCGGCTATGCCCTGGCCGACGATTCGATCGGCCTGTCGCGCTTCCGCGAGAAATACGCGCCGCTGATGAGCGAGAGCGCCGACCGTCTCGCCTTCGACATCGCCAGCAAGCCGGCCGCAGCCTCCAGCGCCGAATTCGCCGAGATCGCCAAGCTCGCTGCCAGCGTCGATACGCTCGACGGCTTCCTGCGCGAGATGAAGCAGCGCTTCCCCGATGCCACGGCGCGCGGACCCAGCGCGCCGCAGGCCAAGGACGAGAGCGACCACACCGGCTCGCTGCCCACGATTCCAGTCGTCCGGCAGATCAAGATGACGCGGTAGCTAGTGTCGCGCGAAGCGCGCCCGGGACAGCGCCACATTCTCCGTCATTGCGAGCGTAGCGAAGCAATCCAGAGTCGCTCCGCGGAGGCAGTCTGGATTGCTTCGTCGCAAGAGTTCCTCGCAATGACGGGGAGGGGCCGGAGGCGATCGCTGAGAGCTGAGGGGACGCGGGCAGCGCTCGAAACCGCGCCTCACCCCCCGTAACTCTGCACCAGGCTCCCCGCCACCAGCGACCAGCCGTCGACCAGCACGAAGAAGATCAGCTTGAACGGCAGCGAAATCGTCGCCGGCGGCAGCATCATCATGCCCATCGACATCAGCACGGAGGCGACGACGAGATCGATGATCAGGAAGGGCAGGAACAACAGGAAGCCGATCTCGAAGGCGCGCTTCAGCTCGGAGATCATGAAGGCGGGGACGAGGATGCGTAAGGCGAGGTCGTCAGGGGTAGCGGGCGGCTGCTCGCCGGAGAGGTCGAGGAACAGCTTGAGGTCTTTCTCGCGGACGTTCTTCTGCATGAAGCCGCGCAAGGGGACGGAGGCGCGCTGCAGCGCATCCTCGACGCCGATCTGGTTGGCGACGAGCGGGCGGATGCCCTCGTCGTAGGACTTTTGCAGCACCGGTCCCATCACGAAGAAGGTGAGGAACATTGCGAGCGCGATGATCACCGAGTTCGGCGGCGCGGTCGCGGTGCCCATGGCGGTGCGCAGCAGTGACAGCACCACCACGATGCGCGTGAACGACGTCATCATGATCAGGATCGACGGCGCGAGCGACAGCACCGTGAGCAGCGCGATCAGCTGGATCGCGCGCTCGGTGACGCCGCCGCCGCCAGCGCCGCCGCCGAGATTGATGCTGATGTCCTGGGCATGCGAGGGCATCGCGAGCGAGGCCGCGCTGAACAGGACAGAAAGGAAAAGAACTCTACGCTGGAGGGCCGGCAAGCTCACGAAGACGGCTTCGGACGGCCGAGCAGGGAAGCCATCTCGTCTTCGAGATTTTCAAAGCTGGTCTTTTCCGCGGCCGGCTTTGCAGGCGGGGCCGGTGGAGCCGGCGGCTCGCTGCGTGCGGCGCGCGGCGGAGCGGGCGGCGCCTCCGGCGCAACCGGAGGCGCGACCGTTTCGCCGGCCGGGCGGCGCAGGGCAGCCTCTAACCGCTGCGCCATTTCGGCGAGATTCTGTTCGGCGCTCGAGGGCGCAGCAGCAGGTGCCGGCGGCGGAACCGGTGGAGCCTGCGGCACAGGCGGAGGAGGCGGTGGTGCAGCGGCGCGCTCGGCGCGCACTGGCGGCATCTTCATCGGTTCGCTCCCGCGCGACGGACGCGGCATCAGCGGCGGCTCGCCGCGGGGGATGCGCGGCGGCAGCGGCTCGGGCCGTGGTTCGCGCTCCGGGCGTGGCGCGGTCGGCTCCGGCGCAATGCCTCCCAGGGGCGGCTCGCTGCGGCGTTCGGCCAGTGCAGGACCAGGCCGGCGCACCTCGTCGGCGAAGGATGGGCGCGCGGGTCGCGGCGGCGGCTCGGGCATTTGCGGCTCGGGATGATCGAGCAGTTCGGGTCGCGGCGCTTCGTCGGCCCAGCCGCCGGCATCGGGCATGGGGGCGAGGCGCGGCGGTTCGGCGGCGCTCGGACGTTGCGGGAGCTGGTCGCGGCTGGGCGCGGCGCGAACGATATTGGGCTCGACGACGATGTCAGTCGGGCCGCCGATCATCAGCAGGTGCTCGACATTGTCACGCCGGACCAGCACCAGCCGGCGCCGGCCGTCGACCGCGGCAGCGTCGATCACGGCGAGGCGGGGCATCCGGCCGCGCTGGGTATTGGCGCCGATCCGGCTAGAGGCGAATCGGCGAACCAGCCAAGCAGCGACGCCGATCAACGCCAGAACGACGATGAACGCGACGATGAAGGTGATAGGGCTGCCTTGCATACTTGTCCCCGACAAATGGCGCTTTTCTCGTGCCCATGGTCAGATTCACCAACCACCGGCGGACGATGCCCCAAAACTGCGATTTCTTAACGTTCCACGGCAAGTTTTGCCGTCCCCAACTCTTAATAACCCATGAATCGTCCGATCCAAAACGACTTCTTGCTCCCGTCCACGCGCCGCCAAATGGTTGGGTTAATGCCACTTTTCGCGGCGTAGAATCACGGGGGCGCAAGATCCTGCCTCGCTCGGGGACATGCGTCGCGAGCCGTCCTTAACCAGCTGTTAACCATACAGGCGGCAAATTCTGCCTAGCGTCGGGCCTTGGGGTCCGTCTGGGGCGGAAGGAGCCGCGACGATGTCCATCAACGACCTCCCGGTGCTGTCGGCGCTTCGGACCAAGATGCAGTGGCACCAGGAACGCCAGCGTGTCCTGTCCGAGAACGTCTCCAATTCCGACACGCCCAAATTCCGGCCGCGCGACCTGGTCGAGCCCAAGCTCGACCAGACCGGCGCGGTCATGGGGTCCATGGGGCCTCTGGCCCTGACCCGTACCAGCGCCTCGCACATGACGCCATCGGGCGCGGCTTCCGCCTTCGACCAGAACAAGAATGCGGGCTTTGAGACCCGCCCTGCGGGCAATGCCGTCAATCTCGAGGAGGAGATGATGAAGGCCGCCAGCAACCAGATGGACTATGCGGCGGCGACCTCGCTCTATTCGAAGAGCCTGCGCCTGCTCAAGACCGCGATCGGCAAGGGCTAGGCGTGATCGGGGAACCAAGAGAGCGAGAGGTGCATCATGGCCAATGACAGCAGCGACTTTGCCCGCTCGATGGCGATCGCCACCTCCGGTCTGCGCGCGCAGGCCGGGCGCATGCGGGTGATCTCGGAAAACATCGCGAATGCCGATTCGACGGCGCAGACCGCTGGCGGCGATCCCTATCGGCGCAAGGTTCCGACCTTCTCCTCCGCGCTCGACCGCACGCTCGACGCGCAGGTCGTCACGCTCGGCAGGGTCAAGCCCGACCAGTCCAACTTCCGCGTCAAATACGAGCCGAACAATCCTGCGGCGGATGCGAGCGGCAACGTCAAATATCCCAACGTGAACTCGGTGGTCGAGATGACCGACATGCGCGACGCGCAGCGGTCCTACGAGGCCAATCTCAACATCATCAGTGCGACGCGCCGGATGATCCAGCGCACGCTCGACATCCTCAAGAGCTGAACAGGACATTTGAGCCATGGCATCACCGACAATCGCAGCCAACGCCTATGCCAACCTTGCGCGCGTGCTGGAAAACAGCGGTGCCGGCAAGGGCAGCGAAGCGACCGGACAGTCCTTCGCCTCGCTCCTGAAAGACGCCGTCGGCAGCGTCATGGAGTCCGGCCGCAAATCCGATGCGCAGACGGTGGCGATGGCCGCCGGCAAGGCTAACGTGATGGACGTGGTGACGGCAGTCGCCGACACCGACGTTGCGGTGTCCACGCTGGTCTCGGTCCGCGACCGCGTGATCGCGGCGTATGAAGACATCATGAAGATGCCGATCTGACTCGCGCCGTCATTCCGGGGCGCGACGAAGTCGCGAACCCGGAATCCATGGTGCGACCAACGCTGTGGCTAAATGGATTCCGGGTTCTCGCTTCGCGAGCCCCAAAATGACAGAAATAACTTACAGTGAGAATTCCCAAATGACCGGACCCGAGACCCTCGACGTCGCGCGTGACGCAATCTGGACCATCGTGATCGTGTCGTCGCCTTTGATGGTGGTCGGCCTCGTGGTCGGCGTGATCGTGTCGCTGTTCCAGGCGCTGACGCAGATCCAGGAGCAGACGCTGATCTACGTGCCGAAGATCCTGGCCATCTTTGCCACGATGCTGTTGGCGCTGCCGTTCATGGCCGACTCGCTCCACGCCCACATGCTGCGGATCTCGTCGCGAATCATCGGCGGCTGAGGCTAAGATGCGTGAACCATGCGCATCGACGTCTCGCTGCTGCCGGCGCTCGCCGCTTCCTTCATGCTCGCCTTCGCCCGGGTCGGCGCGATGGTGATGCTGCTGCCGGGCCTCGGCGAGACCAACATCCCGACGCGGATCAAGCTGTCGATCGCGCTGCTGCTCACGCTGATCATCCTTCCCTTGCATCGCAACGCCTATCAGGTCGACATGGGCTCGCTGGCGCCGCTGCTGGTCTTGATGTTGCATGAGATCGCGATCGGCATCGTGCTGGGCGCGACCGCGCGCGTGACGCTGTCGGCGCTCCAGGTCGCGGGTTCCGTGATCGCGCAGCAGATGGGCCTCGGCTTCGTCACCTCGGTCGATCCGACGCAGGGACAGCAGGGCGTGCTGGTCGGCAATTTCCTGACCATGCTGGGAGTGACGCTGCTGTTCGCCACCGACAGCCACCATCTGGTGATCGCGGCGCTGAACGACAGCTACACGATCTTCTCGCCGGGCGAGACCGTATCGAGCGGCGACGTCGCCTCGCTGGCGACGCGTGCCTTCGCCGCCGCGTTCCGCTTGGGGCTGCAGCTCTCCGGGCCGTTTCTGGTGTTCGGCCTCGTCTTCAACATCGGCCTTGGCGTGCTGGCGCGGCTGATGCCGCAGATGCAGGTCTATTTCGTCGGCGTGCCGCTGTCGATCTTCGCGGGCTTCCTGGTGCTCGCCGTGGTGCTCACCGCGATGATGGGCACCTTTCTCGACTATTTCATCGGTGTCATGCACCAGATGATGCCGCTCAAATAACAGGGGTCGATCGATGGCGGACGACAACGATCCCGAAAGTCAAACAGAAGACCCGACGCAAAAGCGCCTCGACGATGCGCTCGAGCGCGGCGACGTCGCCAAGAGCCAGGAGATCAACACCTGGTTCATGATGGCGGGTGGCACGCTCGTGGTCTCGACCTTCTCGGGCTCGGTCGGCAGCGGGCTGCTGACGCCGATGCGCAACCTGCTCGCCAATTCCTGGATGATCAAGACCGACGGCAGGGCCCTGCTGGCGCTGACGCAGCAGATCGAGTTCGCCGTGCTCGCCGCGGTCGGCGTGCCTCTCTTGATGCTGGTCCTGGCGGCCATTGCCGGCAACATGCTCCAGCACCGCCTGGTCTGGTCGGCCGAATCCCTGAAACCCAAATTCAACAAGATTTCGCCAGGCGCCGGCTTCAAGCGCATCTTCGGCAAACAGGCGGCCGCTAATTTCCTCAAAGGCATCGGCAAGCTGGTCGCCGTCAGCGTCGTCATGACCATGATCCTGTGGCCGGAGCGGCATCGCATAGAGGCGATGGTCAGGCTCGATCCGGCGGCCATGCTCGGCGCCACCACCAGCATGACCATCCATCTGCTCGGCGCGGTGGTCGCGGCGCTCGCGATCGTGGCCATCGCTGACTATTTCTTCCAGTACCGCAGCTGGTTCCAGCGGCAGAAGATGTCGCTTCAGGAGATCAAGGAAGAGTTCAAGCAGTCCGAAGGCGACCCGCACATCAAGGGCAAGATCAGGCAGCTGCGGCAGCAGCGCGCCAAGAAGCGCATGATGGCGGCGGTTCCCAAGGCGTCCGTGATCATCACCAACCCGACCCACTATTCGGTGGCGCTGTCCTACGAGCGCGGCATGACCGCGCCGATCTGCGTCGCCAAGGGCGTCGACAACCTCGCCTTCAAGATCCGGGAGATCGCGCGCGAGCACGACATTCCGATCGTGGAGAATGTGCCGCTGGCGCGCGCGCTCTACGCCACGGTCGACATCGACCAGGAAATCCCGACCGAGCACTATCATGCCGTCGCCGAAGTCATCGGCTACGTCATGCGGCTGAAGCGCGGATTCAGCGCCGGGCGGGGGTAAAAGTCCCGAAAAATACCGGAAATGGCCGTAATCTGGGAATCAGCGTACCTTTCGCCCCTGCTGCCCTTGCACCTCAGGGTCCGATTCAGGCAGGGAGGACCCCACGCGCCCCGTGGCGCGTTGATTCTCTGCCGACAGGCCGCGCCAGCTTGAGATGACCGCCGAGACCGACCACGACCTCACACGCGAGCCCGTTGCGGCGCACGAGCCGTCGCCGCGCTCGGGCAGCATTGCGCTGGTGCTGCTGGTGGCCGCCGGCCTCGTTGCGGTCGCCGTCGGGCTGATGACGCTCGGGCGCGCGCAGGCGCAGCCCTATATCCTCGGCATCCTCGCCGTGCTGGCGATGGTCGGCCTGTTCAACCTGTTCGCCTTCGCCGCCGGCATCATCCGCTTCGCCGATCGTAATCTCGATGATCCCATCATCGGCCGCATCTCCGACCACGCGTTCGACGGGCTCGCAGTCACCGATGCACGCGGACACGTGGTCTATTCCAATGCCGCCTATCTGACGCTGACTGGCGCCAGCGGCCCGCAGGATGTGCGCCCCGTCGAGCGAGTCTTCATCGGCAACCCTGACGTCTCCGAAGCGGTGTTCCGGCTGCTCAAGGCCGCCCGCGAGGGCAAGCGGCAGCAGGAAGAGGTGCGCATTTCCGGCCATGACGGCAACCAGGGCCGCTGGCTGCGCATGCGCGTGCGCCCCCTCGGCACCGGCAAGCGCGAGGCGAAATATGCGGTGTGGTCGATCGCCGACATCACCCGCGACCGCGAGCGCCAGGAGGACGTGTTCCAGGAGCTCCAGCACGCGATCGAATATCTCGATCACGCGCCTTGCGGCTTCTTTTCGGTCAATCCGGCCGGCGAGCTCGCCTATGTCAACGCGACGCTGGCGAACTGGCTCGACTATGACCTCGCCGAGATCGGCTCGGGCGGCCTGAAGCTCACCGACATCGTCTCTGGCGACGGCGCCTCGCTGTTGACCTCGATCGTCGCGGTGCCCGGCGAGGTGAAGACCGAAGTCTTTGACATCGACCTGCGCATACGCACCGGCAAGACCATGCCGGTGCGGCTGTATCACAAGCTCGCCTTCGGCGCCGACGGCGCGCCGGGGCCGTCGCGCACGCTCGTGATCAGCCGTGCCCGCGACGAGCGCAGCGATCCCGACCGCGCCGCCGAAGTGCGCTTCATGCGTTTCTTCGACCACACGCCGATGGCGATCGCGACCGTCGATCGCGGCGGCAACGTGGTGCGCGCCAACGCGCGCTACGCCAAGCTCAGTCAGGCCCTGGGACTGGACAGCGCCTCCAAGTCGATCTTCCGCGCGGTCAATTCGCGCGACCGGCACCTTTTGATCGCGGCCATCAACCAGGCTGCCGAAGGCAAGGCCGACATCGCGCCGGTCGAGGTGGCGCTGGAAGGAGCCAAGGAGCGCTGGGGCCAGTTCTTCGTGACGCCGGTGGATTCGGCCGAGACCGAGGCGGAAGCCGCCATCGTGCACATGCTCGAGACCACCGAGCGGCGTGCGCTGGAGAACCAGATCAACCAGTCGCAGAAGATGGAGACGGTCGGCCAGCTCGCCGGCGGCATCGCTCACGACTTCAACAACGTGCTCTCCGCCATCATGATGGCGAACGACTTCCTGCTGAACGCGCACAAGCCGACCGATCCGTCGTTCCAGGACATCATGCAGATCAAGCAGAACGCGACGCGCGCCGCGACCTTGGTGCGGCAGCTGCTGGCATTCTCGCGGCGGCAGACGCTGCGGCCGCAGGTGCTCGATCTTGGCGACGCGCTGTCCGATCTCACCATGCTGCTGCGCCGGCTGATCGGCGAGAAGGTCAAGCTCGACCTCGTCCACGGCCGCGACCTCTGGCCGGTGAAGGTCGACGTCTCCCAGTTCGAGCAGGTGATCGTCAACCTCGCGGTGAACGCGCGCGACGCCATGCCCGACGGCGGCAAGCTGATCATCCGCACCGCCAACGTCACCGCAGAAGAAGCGGCAAAGCTCGCCTATAAGGGCATGCCCGCGGCGGACTATGTGCGGATCGAGGTCGCCGACACCGGCACCGGCATTCCCGCCGATATCCGCGACAAGATCTTCGAGCCGTTCTTCTCGACCAAGGAAGTGGGCAAAGGCACCGGGCTCGGCCTGTCCACCGTCTACGGCATCGTCAAGCAGACCGGCGGCTTCATCTACGTCGATTCCGAGCCGGGGCAGGGCACCTCGTTCCACATCTTCCTGCCGCGTCATATCGCCGAACCGGAGGTGCAGGTCGAGCAGCCCGCAGCGGTGGTCAGCGCGACCAACGACGCTGCGAAGGAGGCCGCGCTGGCCGCGGAGGCCAAGCCGCGCACCGATCTCACGGGTCAGGGCACCATCCTTCTCGTCGAGGACGAAGAGGGCCTGCGCGCGCTCAATGCCCGCGGCCTGCGCTCGCGCGGCTACACCGTGGTCGAGGCCGAGAACGGCGTCGAGGCCATGGAGGTGCTCGAGGAGCAGGGTGGGGCGATCGATCTCGTCGTCTCCGACGTCGTCATGCCCGAGATGGATGGCCCGACGCTGCTGAAGGCGATGCGAGAAAAGAACCCCGACATCAAGTTCATCTTCGTCTCCGGCTATGCCGAGGACGCCTTCGAGAAGAGCCTGCCCGAAGGCCAGCAGTTCGACTTCCTGCCGAAGCCCTTCACACTGAGCCAGCTCGTGGCCGCGGTGAAGGAGACGATGACGAAGCAGGGGTGAGGCGAGGGGCGGCACGCCGTTCCTACATTCTCCGTCATTGCGCCCAACTCCTTCAACGCCGTCATTGCGAGCGAAGCGAAGCAATCCAGACTGCTCGGCGGAAAGATTCTGGATTGCTTCGTCGCAAGGGCTCCTCGCAATGACGGGTGAGTGAGGTGCGCTCGCAATAACGCGGGAAAAAGCGGGAAGAACACTCCTAAATCGCCGGTAACCCGCGACCACGGTTCCCCCGTGCACGCGGCCAATCCCCGCCAAATATGGGCTTTTGCCGCATCCCCGCGACTGAGGGCCGCAGCCACAAGTTCCGAAACCGGCTTCACTTTTCGGGAAGTCTGCCCATCTTAGGCGCACCTCCCCATGCCGGGGATTTGGGAAACGCACATGACTTTCTCGCTACGCTCCCGCAATCTCTTCAAGATGATCGCCGTCGTGCTGGCGCTTGCGCTGCCGACCGCACTGGCGATCTCGTCCGCCGACGCGCGCGTTGGTGGCGGCATGTCGTCGGGTTCGCGCGGCTCGCGCACCTATTCGGCGCCGCCGTCGACCACGACCGCGCCGGGCTCGACCTCGCAGTTCAACCGCACCTACACCCAGCCGGGCGCAGGCATGAATTCGGCTGCTTCCGCGCCTGCGCGTGGTGGCCTGTTCGGCCGCGGCGGCGGTTTCCTGGGCGGCCTTGCCGCCGGCTTCCTCGGCGCCGGCCTGCTCGGCATGCTGTTCGGGGGCGGCCTGTTCGGTGGCCTCGGCGGCCTGTCCTCTATCCTCGGCCTGATCATCCAGATCGCGCTCGTGGTGCTCGTGGTGCGGCTGGCAATGTCCTGGTGGCAGCGCCGTCACGCCCCGCGGGCGGCTTATGCCAATGCGGATGCAGGCGCAGCGCCTGGATCGCAGACGAACTATCGCAGCGGCCTCGGTGGCGGTCTTGGCAGTGGACTTGGCGGCTTCGGCTTCGGCGCGAACAATGCGCCGCTCGAGATCAAGCCGGACGACTATGAGGCGTTCGAGCGCCTGCTCGGCGAGATCCAGGCCGCCTGGTCGAACGAGGACGTGGCCAAGCTGCACACGCTCGCGACGCCGGAAATGGTCTCGTATTTCGAGCAGGATCTTGCGCAGAACCGCGCGCGCAACGTCGTCAACAAGGTCAGCAACGTGAAATTGTTGCAAGGCGACCTCGCGGAAGCCTGGCGCGAAGGCGAGACCGACTACGCCACGGTGGCGCTGCGCTTCGCGCTCACCGATAAGACGGTCGACCGCAACACCGGCGCAATCGTCGCCGGCAGCGAGCAGCCCGGCGAGGCGACCGAGATCTGGACCTTCGCCCGCCGGCCGGGCACCGGCTGGGAACTGTCGGCGATCCAGCAGACCAACTGATCGGTTGGAGATTGAAGACAAAGGCGTCGTGCTCCGGCACGGCGCCTTTTTCTTTGGACGTCTCGTATCGCGGGATGGGAATAAGCGGGTGAGCCTCGGGTTGAAGTCAGGCGGCGAACAAAAAACACTCCTGGGAGGACAAGATGCTCCGTATCGAGAGATCCGTGACGATTTCAGGGGTCGCGCTCACGTTGGCGTTGCTCGCGGCGCCATCCCTGCACGCGCAATCAACTGATATGACGTTCTTCGTGACCTCCAACGGCCCGGGCAAGGGCGCCGATCTCGGCGGCCTGGAGGGAGCCGATGCGCAGTGCCAGAAGCTCGCTCAGGCCGCCGGCGCCGGCACCAAGACCTGGCGCGCCTACCTCTCGACGCAGGCCGCCGACGGCAAGCCGGCCGTGAACGCCCGCGATCGCATCGGCAAGGGACCCTGGCAGAACGCCAAGGGCGCGGTCATCGCCAAGGACGTGGCTGACCTGCACGGCCCCGCCAACAATCTGACCAAGCAGACCGCGCTCACCGAGAAGGGTGAGGGGATCACTGGTGCTGGCGACCAGCCGAACCGGCATGACATCCTCACGGGATCGCAACCAGACGGTACGGCGTTTGCCGGTCCGGACGATCGCACCTGCAAGAACTGGACGTCGAGCACGCAAGGCGCCGCGATGGTCGGCCATTTCGATCGCCGGGGCCTGCGTGACGACGAGCCCTCGAAATCTTGGAACAGCTCTCACCCCTCGCGCGGTCCCGATGGCGGCTGCTCGCAGGCCGACTTGAAGAGCACGGGCGGCGACGGCCTGTTGTATTGTTTCGCGGCGAATTGAGGCGCTCTCTCCTCCGTCATTGCGAGCGGAGCGAAGCAATCCAGATTGTCTCCGCGGCAAGATTCTGGATTGCTTCGCTTGCGCTCGCAATGACGCGCGGGGCCGGTGTTCCGCCTCATGACGACGGAACTTGCGTCGCGTGCTAGGCTTGTCCTGCGCGCGTCTCAAAGGACTGTCTCCCATGAAATACGAGCTCTACTACTGGCCCGAGATCCAGGGCCGCGGGGAATATGTGCGGCTGGCGCTGGAGGAGGCGGGGGCCGCTTACGTCGATGTCGCGCGCGGTCCGCGCGGAACGGCTGCGATGATGAAGATGATGGACGCGCAGAAAGCCACGCCGCCCTTTGCGCCGCCGTTCCTCAAAGCGGGCAAGCTCGTCATCGGCCAGACCGCCAACATCCTGCTCTACCTCGGCGCTCGCCATGGGCTTGCGCCGAAGACGGAAGCCGGCAGGCTCTGGGTGCACCAGCTTCAGCTCACCATCACCGACCTCGTCGTCGAGATCCACGACACCCATCATCCGCTCGGGCCCTCGCTCTATTATGAGGACCAGAAGGCGCCGGCGAAGAAGCGCACGGCCGAGTTCTGGGACGAGCGCGTGCCGAAATATCTCGGCTATTTCGAGCAGCTGCTCGCCGGCAATGGCGGCGCATATCTCACCGGCCGCCGGCTCACTTACGTCGATCTCTCGCTGTTCCAGATCGTCGCCGGGCTGCGCTACGCGTTTCCGAAGCGCATGAAGGCGTTCGAGACGGACATTCCCGGCCTTGTCGGCCTGCACGACCGCGTCGCTGCGCGGCCGAATATCAAGGCGTATCTGGCGAGCGACCGCCGCATTCCTTTCAACGAGCAGGGCATCTTCCGCCGCTATCGCGTGCTGGACGATTAGTCAGTCCGGACGCTGGCTGGCGCCAGCCGCCCTCACCACACGCCCGGCACCAGGCGATAGCGCACCCGCGCGAAATAATCGGCATAGCCCGGCAAGCCCTCGCGCAGCGTGCGCTCCTCGATCCGGATGCGGACCGCGAACAAGACGAGGAAGAGCGGCATCATCGCAAGTCCCCACCACGACCCCAGCAGCAACGGCAGTCCGATGAAGAACAGGATCATGCCGCTATACATGGGGTGGCGTACATACGCGTAGGGCCCTGTCGAGATCACGCGCTGCGCGCGCTCGGCTTGCAGCTTCACCACGGGCGCCGCGAATGAGTTCTCGCGGAAGACCCACATGGTGAGCAGCGTGCAGAGCAGGAACAGCACGAAGCCGAGAATCAGCAAGGCAAGCGGCATGTCGGATGCAAGCGAACGCCTGTCCAGCCCCATCGCGATCAGCCAGGCCAGCATCACCATGATGAAGACGGTGATGAAGGCCTTGTCGGCCGGTGGCTGGTCCCTCTGGATGACCGGACGCAGACGCTCGGCCAGCAGTGCTGGATCCAGCCGGTACAGCCACCAGCCGCAAAGCGGACCAAGCAGGGCGCAGGTAATGAGGAACACCCAGGCCGAAGGCCAATACAGCGTGCCGGCGGCCCCGAACAACAGCGCGCCCATCGCAACGGTGAAGATCGTATTCTGCAGCAAGAGGCGTGCGATCATGCGCAGCTCCCAGAAGCGGGCGCGCACGATATTGGTTCAGCTATCCGGCAAAGATGCGGCCGGACGCGCCAAAAGCCCGACCGAGCGGATCGGGCGCTTTCAGCCTGGGCAAACCTGGTCAGGCGAGCTGATCGATCCGCGTGCCCTGACCTGGCGGCAGCGGCGCCGGCGGTTGCGGTTTAAAGGTCGGATCCTCGTCCTTGACCTTGGTCTGATCGTCTTGCTGCTTGGTCGTGTCGTAGTTTGGTACCACGATCGCGATCGGCGGCGGCGCAACGGTGGAAACCTTCATCCGCAAATCCTCACACATGGGAACAATCGAGCCTGCCCTGCGAGGAGCGAAATTTCCTTCAAGGAAATCGCTAAAATGCGAGGAAATTGGTGGAGTGATCCGTTTTGCTTCCGCACGCACACTATTGGAGAGGCCGCGGCTGTCTCCTCGTCATTGCGAGCGTAGCGAAGCAATCCAGAGTCCCTCAGCGGAGACAGTCTGGATTGCTTCGCTGCGCTCGCAATGACGGAGTATGCGGCGGACGGCATCGCGACATTTTCGCGCCGCATTTGCGGCGAGTGTCCCGCCTATTCGTCCTTGCCGCGCGTGATCGCGATGGAAGCCTCCGTCTTGGTGCGCGTGCATTCCATGTTGAGGCGCCGGTAGCGCATGTTGATTTTGTCGCCGCGCAACAGGCCCATCCGCTTGAGGCAGCGTGTCGAGCCCGTCGTGGTGTCGTCCTTCGTCACGGTGAAGACGATCGCCGCCATCGATCCGACCAGCGCATAGAACTCTGGCTTCGGCTTGCGATCACCCTTGGCATAGAGCTCGATGGAATATTTGTCGCCGCGGCAGCCGACCGACAGCTCCTTGGCCGCCGGATGCGAGAGATAGACGATGTTGGCAGCGCGGAAATTCACCTTGAGGCGGTCGATCTGGTTCGCCAGCTCCTTGGCGCTGTCGTCGCAGCGATCGGCGCGGGCAGGCGAGGAGAGGGTCACAAGGCCGGTGATGGCGGCGGCGACCAGGATCGCGCCGCGGACGTTCAGTTTCAAAATCATGATGAAAAGCCCCTTAGGACGCGCATTCAAGCGTCGGCGGAGGCGAAGCGCAAGGGTGGGATCCCGGCCTTTCCACGTGCTGTGTCAATGCCTTCCCGAGCCCCTGGCCGCGCTCTCTCATGCGTACCGGTCCCTTTCTTTTCCGTCCAAAATGAGCTTAGAACGCTTCTACGCGAGGGCCCGCGCGTGGCCCCAAACCCCGAGATTCGCCCATGAACGCTCCCACCGCCTTCCCCGACCCGTCCAAGCCCGTTCCGCCCTATAAGCACACCCCGCTGTTCCCGCTGGGCAAGGACGAGACGCCGTACAAGAAGATCTCGTCCGAGGGCGTCAGGGTCGAGAAGGTCCTGGGCAAGGACATGCTGGTGGTCTCGCGCGAGGCTCTGCGGGCGCTGTCGGAGGCGGCCTTTGGCGACCTCAACCATTATCTGCGTCCGGGACACCTGAAGCAGCTCCGCGCGATCCTGGAGGACAGCGAGGCCAGCCCGAACGACAAGTTCGTCGCGCTCGACTTCCTGAAGAACGCCAACATCGCGGCCGGCGGCGTGCTGCCGATGTGCCAGGACACTGGCACTGCGATCATCATGGGCAAGAAGGGCTGCAACGTCATCACCGACGGTGACGACGAGGCGGCGCTGTCCGAAGGCGCGCGCGATGCCTATCTGCGCCGCAATCTGCGCTACTCGCAGGTCGCGCCGCTCTCCATGTACGAGGAGAAGAACACCGCCAACAACATGCCGGCGCAGTGCGAGATCTACGCCGAGGGCGATGACGCCTACAAGTTCATGTTCATGGCGAAGGGTGGCGGCTCCGCCAACAAGAGTTTTCTGTTCCAGGCCACGCCGTCGGTGCTGACCAAGGACCGGCTGCTCGCCTTTCTGAAAGAGAAGATCCTGACGCTCGGCACCGCGGCGTGCCCGCCCTATCACCTCGCAATCGTGATCGGCGGCACCTCGGCCGAGCTATGCATGAAAACGGTGAAGCTGGCGTCGGCCCGCTATCTCGATGCGCTGCCGACCCACGGTTCGCCCGATGGCAACGCCTTCCGCGACGTCGAGATGGAGAAGGAAATCCACAAGATGACGCAGTCGCTCGGCGTCGGCGCCCAGTTCGGCGGCAAATATTTCTGCCACGACGTGCGCGTGATCCGCATGCCGCGCCATGGCGCTTCGCTGCCGATCGGGCTTGGCGTGTCCTGCTCGGCCGACCGCCAGGTGCTCGGCAAGATCACCAGGGACGGCGTCTATCTCGAGGAGCTCGAGCACAATCCGGCGCAATATCTGCCTGAGGTCGAAGAGGCGCTCGGCGGCGAGGTCGTCAAGATCGACCTCAACCAGCCGATGAAGGACATCCTGGCGACGTTCTCGAAATATCCGATCAAGACGCGGGTCTCGATGACCGGCACCATGATCGTCGCGCGCGATAGCGCCCATGCCAAGCTGCGCGAGCGGCTGGAGAAGGGCGAGCCGCTGCCGGATTACTTCAAGAACCACCCGGTCTACTACGCCGGCCCCGCCAAGACGCCCGAGGGCTATGCCTCCGGTGCGTTCGGTCCGACCACCGCTGGCCGCATGGATTCCTTCGTCGACCAATTCCAGGCCGCCGGTGGCTCGATGGTGATGGTTGCCAAGGGCAACCGCGCGCCGGCCGTGCGCGAGGCCTGCAAGAAGTATGGCGGCTTCTATCTCGGCTCGATCGGCGGCGCCGCGGCGAACCTCGCCGAGCACTGCATCAAGAAGGTCGAGGTGCTCGAATATCCCGAGCTCGGCATGGAAGCGATCTGGCGCATCGAAGTCGTCGATTTCCCGGCGTTCATCATCATCGACGACAAGGGCAACGACTTCTTCAAGGAGTTGAATTTGGGCTGATCGGGTTCAGCGTCGTCCGGCGGTCCCGGACCGGCGGACGACTGCGGCCTGCGCTCAGCGCTTGATCCTGAACGATATGGCGCCGCCGTTTTCGACGCCGTCGAACATGACGAGGACGCGAAAGCTGGTGGCGTCCTCCTCGAGGGGAAGCAGAATTTCCGCTTTGGCGCCTTTCTCCACCTTGCTCAGATCAAGCGTGGCCAAGGGCTTGGCTGCCGTCTCGCTGCGTCCGTCCCACAGCCAGACGGTATAGGGAACCTCTTCCTCGCGCGTCGGGCCTGCGAGTATCAACAGGCCGTCCCTGACCGCCGCGAGGTCCCGGATTCCGGTATGCTTGCCGAGTTCGAGCGCGGCGGTGTCGGGTTTGAGATAGTCGTGCTTGGTGAAGAGCGCATTTGCATCGACGCTGACGACGTAGGCGTGATGCTTCAGCGAAGGGTCTCGCAGTCCGAAATACATGCGGTTGTTTCTGACCGCTATTCCTTCGATGTTGATACCACCTTTCGCAAGCGGCTCGTCGAAATACGCCTCGACGAGGTCGTCGTTCTTGAGCACCTTGCGCAGGCGCGAGCTCGCCTCCACGCCGTCCACGCTTTCGGCGTTAGGCTTGGTCTTGGGAGCTCCGGTGTTCGGATCCACGGCGATCCGAAACACGGTGTAACTCGACAGGTTTTTCTCGTCGCTGTGTCGGCTTCGGCCATGCGAGCCGGTCACATAGAAGAAGCCCTCGCTATAAGCGGCGCCCTCGGCATCGGGGTCGTCGTCATCGTCCGACAACCGGATGAGATCCTTCGGAACGAGGAGGTTGCCTTCGATCGAGAAGAACTGCGCATATTTCTTCTCGTCATTGGCAATCAGGCATGACGTGAATTTGGGCGTGGTCGGGACGCACGCTGCGCCGCTCAGGTTCATGCGCGGCTGTTTCTTGAGCTCGTCGTTGCTGTCTTTTTCAAAAATCGAGGCGGGCTTCCAAGTCGTTGCCTCCGGAGCAACCTTCGGCGGCAAATGCTCGCCGCGCGCGGCCGGCATGGTTGCCACCAAGAGAGTGCAGACGAACGCGGCGGACACTGATCGGTGAGTCAAACGCGCGATGCTATCGGACATTCTTGCCTCCCGGGCGTCATCCCAGGATACAATCCTGAATTGCATAAAAGGCAAGGGAAAGAATGTCGCGGAGCGCTCGCTTCGGTCAGCTGCAATTCGTGACCTGGTTGGAGCAAAGCGCGCGCCACCAGCCGCGGACGCTGTCATGGCTCTCGACCAGGCCCCAGAAGCCGCTGCACGCCATGAGCCGCTTCGGTCCGCCGTCGCCGTCGATCGGACCGCCGAGCTCGCGCTGGGCCGGCATCCATTTGGCATCGACGAAGGGCGCCTGGAATAGCCCGCCCGCGCGCGTATAGCCATTGGCGTAATTCGCGCCGACCTTGTTCGAGGCGACCCAGCCGCGGCCGGCATAGGGTTTTGGCGCGCTGCGCGGATATCGCTTCTCGTCCTCGTAGTCCTTGCCGGGCGGCCTCGCGCCTTCGATCAGAACCAGCCGTCCCTAAAGCCGACGATGCGGAATTCGGTCAGCCAGCCGCCCTCGGGCGTGTTCTCAGCGCCGCCAAGCTTGAGCCGGTAGGGCGGCGGCAAGGTGCCGAGCACGCGCGCCTTGACCGACGGCTCGGCGCGCACGTTGAGGCCGCTGGGGTCCTTGTCGATGGACCAGGCGCCGAGACCGCAGGGCTCGGTGCCATCGGGGAGCGTTGCGCGCTTGGCGGCGAGCTCGGCGTGCAGCCTGGCGAAATCGTTGTCGTCGTTGTCGGGATCCGGCTCGGTGCGCGGCCTCAGCTCGGCTGACGTTGCTCGCGTCCCATCCGCCGTCAGCGTGACGACCAGAGCCTGGCGCACCGCAAAGGCGCTTGCCGGTGTCTTCGGATCGTTCGATGTCGCGGGGTAGACCGCGAGATAGCCGGTCGCACCTGCGGTTCGATAAGCAGTGCCGGCAACATAGCCTGACGGCACCAGAGCGAGCGCGCTTGCGCGCCACGCCGGTTCGCTGTCATCCGCGCGCGCTGCTTGTGTCGCGACACACAGGATTGTCGCTGCGATGAGACGAAGCGCACGCATCGGCGCAACGTGCGTTACGCCCGCGCGCCCGTAAACGGGAAGCTGCCCATCGGGCCGATGCCCATCTCGCCGCTGATGCTGTCGCCGGAAACCGTGCCGGTGAATTCGAGCGTGAGCGGCATCGGGTTGGTGATCGAGACCTTCCAGGAGACGTTGTCGCCAGAGACGGTGCCGTCGAAGATCTCGGCGGTATTGCCTTCCGCGCCCTGCGTGCCCGTGAGCGTGCCGTCCGCGGCCTTCAGGCTCAGCGTCGCCTGGCGCTCGCCCATCGGCGTCGTCATGGTCAGATTCCAGTTGCCGTCTACGGCCATTCCCCGTCTCCCGAACGAATTTCGGCGGTCCGCGACGATCCGCGGCCGTCCTGAGCGAGCCTATAGCCCAACTCGCAGTTCCTGCCTAACCCTGCGATAGGGCATTTAGGCGCGGGCGGCGGCACGCCGGCGGCTGGTGACGATGAGGCGCAGAACGGCGTACTGCACGGCAAAGGCCAGGATCTTGGTGCCGCCGGCAACCACGGTGATGTAGAACGCCCACAGCTTCAGATCGCCCGTGGAGGCGACCACGATCATGCCGGCGCCGATCACGAACATCAACCCCGCCCAGGCATAGCCTGCAGCCGTGACATATTCCGGAACGGTCTCGGCGACGATCGGCGGCATGTAGCGCAGCATCCAGCCGCGCTTCAGCATGATGAGTCCGATCGCGAAATGCGCGATCGAGGGTTTCGCCAGCATGAAGCGTGGATCATTGGTCAGCAGCGTGATCGCGCCCAGCACGACGACGAGCGCGAGGCTCGCATAGGTCATGTAGTTGAGCTCTCGTCCTTTGACGCGGGCGTAGATCACCTGCGCGATCGCTCCGGCGATCGCCACCGACGTCGCCAGGACGACGTTGTCGGTGATCAGGTAGACGGCCAGGAAGACGATGGCGGAGAGGAAGTCGGAGGCGAGACGGGCGAATACGTCCTTCATCGTCGATCCTGTTCAGCGGGCGTCGGGAAGAGCGCGGGCCGGCGTACCGTACTTGATCTGGCGATACTCGGGATACCACTTTGTGAAGTAGATCGCACTGTTGCGGGCGGCGAAGGCGACCGCAAGGCTCGACCAAAGCGGCAGGCCGGGGATGTAAAGCAGCACGAGATTGGCGGCCGCCATCAACAGCGCTGCTGCTGTCCACGCGGCGGTGATGATGTAATTGGCGCGGAGAAAGCCCGGCATTGCCGCGGTCTCGGCCGGCACCGACTCGAGCGCATATTGCAGTGTGAAGGGATGGCGGACCAGCATCGAGCCGAGCGAGATCAGGAGGATGCCGATATCGATCGACAGCTTGACGCCGAGCGTGCCGAGCGCGGGATCGATCAGTGCGAGGTAAAGGCCGATTGCGGCGAACACGATCGCGGAGCCCGCGGCCAGGATCTTCACCGAACGCCCGCGCGCGACATCGACCGCGACGGTGGCGAGGCAGATCGCCGATGCCGCAAACACGCTGATCGTGGTCGAAGTCACCAGCATCAGGAAGGTGTAGGCACCGTAAGGCGCGAGGATCAGGAAAATCGCCATGGGCCGCCTCGGTCGAGCTGATCTTTACAATGGAAAGATTACTACTTCCGGGTCGGGCCCGGGTCAAGCAAAATCTTTACAGTGTCAAAATGACGTAGGCGACCTCCAAAAGGTAAAGGGCTGCAACGGCTTGGTCGGAGGCCTCCTCGGCCAATTCCGCCCAGGGCAGGCGCGACAGGAGCGGCAGTGCGGAGGCGATCAAAAGGCCGAGGCAGAGCAAGATGCCGCCGTTGAAGACGGTATGGCGGCTCCGCCGCAGCCGGATCATCTGGAATGCGAGCGCAGCACCGGTCAGCGCGAGGACGGCAAGGCAAACTGCGGTGAGCGAGGGCATGTGCATCGAAAACTCCTCTTTCGTCATTCCGGGGCGCGCGTCAGCGCGAGCCCGGAATCCATCGGGCAGCAACACGTGTCGCGAAATGGATTCCGGGTTCGCGCCAAGTGGCGCGCCCCGGAATGACGAGCGCTATGCCGCACCCACCCAATTGCCGTGGAAGCCGTCGGGCACGCGGTGACCGAGCTGCACCAATGCGGCTGGGCCGGCTTCGATATCGGTCGCATTGAACACGGCGAGGTCGCTGCGGTTTTCCCGCGCGCGCCAGACCACAGCGAGCAGCCAGCCGTCGCCCTCGGCTGCATCCTTGGATCGCTCGACGAAAACAGGCTCGGAGATGGTGTCGCCGGCCGGCAGCAGATAATGGCCGAGCCGACGGCCGTTACCGTCGACATGGACGATGCCCGACAGCGCACCGAACATCGGGAGTCGCGGATTGGCGCAAGCGTACCAGCCGTGGCGGCTCTTCAGTCCGGCGCGGCGATCGTCGATGCGGGGGAATTCACCGGTGAGATCGTCGAGATATGTTTGCTGGAAACGGTCGGTATTCCCTGAGAGATCGAAGGTCCAGCGGCAGTGGCGGGCGCGCGATTTGTCCGGGTCGGTCGGCCGTCCATCGGGATGCGGAAACAGCGGCGCTTCCTCGAACTGTATGACGTCGGCGACGATGCGGTTCTCGTCCTCCCACGCATTCATGACGTGGAAGACGTAGCAGGCCTCGGCACGAAACCAGACGATGTCCTTCGCCGTGCCGCTGCGCTTCATCACCCCGACATAGGCGCCCTTGTCCGGCTCCCAGGCATAGGGCGGCCGTCCGCTCATCGCGCGCTCCATGCTGCCGGTGATTGGCAGGATCGGAAACAGCACATGGTTCGCGGTGACGATGAAGTCGTGCACCATGCTGGCATAGGGTGCCTCGAACCGCTCGAAGCGCGTCGCCTTGCCGGAGGCGTCGATCGATCCGTAGGAGAGGGCGGGCGTCAGCGGACCCGCCGCGTTGTAGCCGAAGAACACGAGCTCGCCGGTGACGGGATCGATCTTCGGATGCGCGGTAAAACTGCCGGCGATGCGGTCTTGGTAGTTGTGATAGCCGCGCGTCGCCAGCGTGCCAGGCTCGATCTCGGTCGGCAGATGCGCTTCTTCGAGCGCGAGCAGCTTGCCGGCGTGGAAGATGATGTTGGTGTTGGCGACGCCGCCGTCGGTGAGGTGGGCCGGGGCATTCGGCAGCTTGCGGCCGAAGCCGCCGAACAGCGCGCGGCCGGCGTCGTGCTCGGCGAGCCATTTCGGCGTGCGGACCCAGCGGTTGCGGTAGCTGGCGCGGCCGTTCTCGAGATGAAAAGCGTGCAGCATGCCGTCGCCGACGAACCAGTGCGCGCCGGGCGAATCGAACTGCGGATTGGGGCCGTTGCGATATAGCGTGCCGTTCAGCTCGCGCGGCAATTCGCCGATGATCTTCAGGAAGGGCGCGTCGGCCTCGAACGGGATCGGCGCGAGATTGTTGCGGCGCTCGGCCATGGCGTCGTGCTGCACGGCGAATCCTCGCTTATCTTTACATCGTAAAGATTGGATAAGCCCGATTGCAGCTTTCGTCAAGTGAAATCTTTACACTGTCAATATTGCGTCATATAGCTTGCAAATGGCCAAGACTGACACCAAGGGCGAAGCGGCGCGCAGCTCGCGTGCCCCCAGAAGAGCGACCCAGACAGCAGCATCGCGTCCGGCGCGCCGCGCGGGAAGCGCGAAGACCGAGACGCCGTATCATCACGGCGCGTTGCGCGAAGCGCTGCTCCAGGCCGCCGAACGGGTGCTTGAGCGCGACGGGCTTGCCGGCCTGACATTGCGCGCGGTGGCGCGCGAGGCCGGCGTCTCGCATGCCGCGCCGACGCACCATTTCGGCGATCTCACCGGTCTGCTCAGCGAGCTTGCGGCCGTCGGCTTCCGCCAGTTCAACGCGGCGATGGGGTCGGCCTGTGACACCGCCACCACGCCGCTGGAGCGCGCGCTGGCGCGGCCGAAAGCCTATGTCGCCTATGCGCAGGCCCATCCCGGCATGTACGGCATCATGTTCCGCACTGAGCGGCTGGATTATTCCAGGCCCTCGCTGCACGAGGCGGCCGAAGCTTCTTTCGCCGGACTTGCGAATGCGATCGGCGCGATGCGGCAGGAGCAGATCAGTGGCGACGCACTGACGCTGAACCAGGGCGCCGCGATCGCGCGTGCCTGGTCGTTGGTGCACGGTTTCACCATGCTGTTGCTCGACGGTCGGCTCGAAGACATCCTCGAGCGCCTGCCCGAGGGCACGACGGCGGAGAGGCTGCTCGAGGCGATGCTGACGGCGCCCGTGGCTTCGAAGCTTCCCGTGTAGCGGCTGGTGAACCGCGACGGCTAGTGCATGGTCGCGAGCTCGACGGCGCGGCCGCGCGTACCGATGATCTTCACCTCGTCCTTGCCGCACGTGAAGCCGCGGGCGAAATCGTCCGCCGCCTTGCGCGCGAGCTCGTTGGCATCAGGGTTCGCGATGGCATCGACATAGGCGACGTGGCAGACCGTGCCCGGCGGCAGCCGGGTCACGACCAGCATGGCCTTGGTGTTCGGCCGCCCCCGTTTGTCGGAATCGGCATTGTCGGCGATGTGCCAGCGCTGGATGATCGCAAACGGCTTTGCGCCGGCAGCGCGCCATTCGACGGTGGTCTCCGAGGAATTGAACGGGGCAAACCAGATCTTCGCCGCCGGTTCCTCGACTGCGGCCTTGCGATTGTGGCCGACCGAGACGATTTCGCGAAGATCGTCCTCGGCGATCAGCACCATCAGGCCGTCCTTGCCCGGACACAGCCGCATGGTGCCGGCGGGCGCGCTGGGCTTGCCGATCTGGCGGCAATCTTTTGGTGCCGTCGAGGTGTAGGTGCTGCCCGCGGATTGGGCGTCAGCGCTGTTTGGGCCGATGCAAGTCATCAAGACGGCCAAGCCGATGCTGGTAATGCGGTTCATATGTGGCTTCGATGCAGTGGGAACTCCGTACCATCAGACGTCTTGATTGTGGGCAAGGTTCAAACAGTGACGTGATATACCTGACAGCGGCGCGGAATCGTTCTAGAAGAGCGGCTTCGCTTTAAGCCGATCCGGCCTCGTTCGCGTTCTCATTCTCCTGATCATGCCAGCTACCTCGAACAAACCTTATCGCGTCGGCCGCTCCAAGACCGGACTCGGCCTTTTCGCCACCAAGCCGATCAAGAAGGGGACCCGGATCATCCGCTATTTCGGACCGATCCTGGACTCGCGGATTCCCGAGCAGGACGAGATCGAGAACAAATATCTGTTCGAGCTCAACGGCCGCTGGACCATCGACGGATCGGTGCGCAAGAACCTCGCCCGCTACATCAATCATTCCTGCCGCCCTAACGCAGAATCCGACGTCCGTCCGCGCGAACGCAAGGTCTTCATCCGCGCCATCAAGAACATCGAGCCGGGCGACGAGATCAACTACGATTACGGCACCGACTATTTCAAAGCCTATCTGAAGCCGATCGGCTGCAAGTGTGATTCCTGCGAGAAGAAGCGCAAGAAGCTCCGCGCCGAGGCGAGGGCGGAAGCCGCCAAGGTGAAGGCGCGCGCCGAGCGCAAGGCGCAGAAGGCGGGCGCGAAAAGCACGGCGAAAAAGAAGAAGTTGAACGGCAAGCACTTCCCCGGCAAGGCGGGCCGGGCAAGGGCGTAGCGCCAGGGCGAGCCCCCAACTCCGCCGTCCTGCTCCGGCTCGACCAGGGCATCCCGTACGCCGCGGCTTCTCCGTTTCCCACGAATGTCCTTGGAATGCCGGCGCGCCGGTCCGGTGCGCAATTGCGCACAAGGCCGGGCGACGACAGCTGTGGATGGCGGCCTCACGCCGCCACCGCGCTCCCGCTCTTCCGCAATCCCCACATATTCGCCGCCAGCAGATCGCGATAGAGCGCATAGTCGCCCTCCTCGAAAAACGTGCGACCGCGACCGTTGCCACGCTGGGTGACATGGTGGGGATGGCCGGGGATCACGACACGGGCAAGACGAGCCATGCCGCAGCATAGCCGCGACAGCGGCCAGATTTAGTGCACTGGACTGCACCCCTGAAGTGAGACACGATAATTACAGTGACAGGCATTTCGAGGATGACCTGTGGCAGGACCAGGAAAGAAGCGTCAGTTTCCGACGGCTTACAAATTGAAGGCGATCAAGCGGGTTGAGCGGGGCGAAGGCGTCCTTCCTGTGGCCCGCGAGCTTGGGATATCCCGCAAGATTCTTCATGACTGGATCAAAGCCTGGAGCGCCGATGGGCCGGACGGTTTGAACCGGAAGCCCGGACCCAAACCTGGCCCCCGCAAGCTCAAGCCGCTAGCA
>NZ_AXAZ01000060.1 GCF_000473065.1 Bradyrhizobium sp. WSM1743 | reverse complement strand
CCCCGGTACGCTGACCGACCAATCGATCGCGGACGCGGTGCAGCGCCTGAAGGTCGAGCTGATCGGCCGTCTTGGTTGCGACGAACTTCATGGTCGGGCGTTGAACAGCCTCGGCGATGGCTTCCGCATCTCGGAAGTCGTTCTTCTGTCCCTTCGAATACGGGCGCACGTATTTCGCCGGCATCAGGCGGGCGTCGTGGCCAAGCATTTGGAGCTTGCGGCTGAGATGATGCGCACCGACGCANGCCTCCATACCGATCANGCACGGCGGCAGGTTGGCGAGCCGCGTTTCCACCTGGCCGCGTGACCANTTCTGCCGGAGCACGATGGCACCGCGGTGATCATGACCCACGAGGTGGAACGAGTTCTTGCCGATATCGATGCCGATCACGGCGATCGCTGCATTGAGTTTCCGAGACATGGTGTGCTCCTTGTCTTGAGCGCCCCTTGCCAGCTTCTCGCACTGGCAGGGCCGGAGCACGGCCGGACCATTCCATTAGCGGCACTCGGAAGGTTCTCTCCACCCGTCCGCACTAGTTTCAGAAGCTCCTTCGCTGGCTATAGACGGGTATGCGTTCGAACTGCTCGAGAACAACCCTCTTATCACCAGTCAGATCGAAGTCACCGTAAGAGAAAAAGCTGATCGGATCTTCCTTGTCTAAACTTGTGGTCGGCAAGCGTAGAGCTGGGGAGAATCTCGCTTCCGCTTATGGCCAAGCCGGACTCAGGGCGAGCTGTACCAACGTGCTGCAATCAGGGGCGGAGCAGACATCGGACGAAGAGCAGCGCGAGCTAGACAGTCGGTGGACGTCCTCGCCGCGTCCAGGTCTCCCGCTCGGCGAACACCCGGCTGACCTCCGCCATGTGCTCGGTGCCCCAGGAACAGAGCGGCACCAGGGCTTCAGCCAGGCTGCGGCCCAAGGGCGTGAGGCTATAGTCCACGCGCGGAGGCACCTCCTTGTAGTCGGTCCGCTTCACCAGACCGTCGGCCTCGAGCTCTTTGAGCTGCTGGATCAGCACCTTGTCGCTGACGTCGCGTATGGCTCGCCGGAGCTCGCCGTAGCGGGTCGGGCCGTCCTGGGCAAGGAAGTACAGGATCAGCGGCTTCCACTTGCCGGAGACGACCCGCAGGGTCGCATCCAGGCCGCACGTGAAGCCGGGCAAATTCGGCGTGCAACCTTGGACGTCTGCTTGAGCTTGCGCCGGCGGAGCGATGGGGTCTGAACGATCTGACGACATTTTTTGGGTACTTACCAAAAGGTGCATACTTGTCGATAGGTAGGCAGGCCGCCAGCTCAGTGCAACCTCAATGAAGGAGCACATCATGAGCAGACTACAAGGCAAGACGGCAGTGGTGACGGGCGGTGGAACCGGGATCGGATTGGGAGCCGCTACACGGTTCGTGGAGGAGGGCGCATTCGTCTATCTCTTCGGGCGACGGCAGGAGCCGCTCGACGCGGCCGTGGCGCAGCTGGGGTCCTCGGCGCGCGCAGTCAGGGGATCGGTGACGGATCTGTCCGACCTCGACCGACTGTATGCGACGGTGAAAGCCGAACGCGGCAACCTCGACGTCCTGTTCGCCAATGCCGGGACCGGGGCATTTGCGCCGCTCGGCCAGATCACGGTGGAGCATTACGAACAGATCTTCGACGTCAATGTGAGGGGGTTGGTGTTCACCGTGCAGAAAGCGCTGCCGCTGATGCGCAAGGGATCGTCGATCATCCTGACCGGCTCGAGCACGGGCGTGATGGGGACGCCGCAATTCAGCATCTACAGCGCGACCAAGGCGGCGATCCGCAATCTGGCGCGCAGATGGGCGCTGGATCTGCGCGGCACCGGCATCCGCGTCAACGTGCTGTCGCCGGGGCCGACCAAGACGGAGCTGGCGCTGGAGGTCGTAGGCGAGGAAGCATTCGATGCACTCGGCAGCGCCACACCGATCGGGCGTGTCGGCGATCCCTCCGAGACGGGAGCGGTGGCCGCGTTCCTGGCTTCTGCGGACAGCAGCTACATGACCGGCGGTGAGGTTTTCGTCGACGGCGGCCTCGCACAGGTCTGAGATTTTGAGCATGAGGGCTTCGGTCACACGAAGCCCTCGATGCGCTGTGGTGACGAGGAGCGCCTAGATTCCCAACAGCTTGCGCGCGTTCGCCTTCAACACCTTCGGCCGGATCTCGTCGCGGATGTCGATCTTGGCAAAATCCGACAGCCAGCGGTCCGGCGTGATCACCGGCCAATCCGAGCCGAACAGCATCTTGTCCTGGAGAATCGAGTTGATGTAGCGCACCAGGATCGGCGGGAAGTACTTTGGCGACCAGCCCGAGAGATCGATGTAAACGTTCGGCTTGTGGGTCGCGACCGACAGCGCCTCTTCCTGCCAGGGGAAGGAGGGGTGGGCGAGGATGATTTTGAGGTCGGGGAAGTCGGCCGCGACGTCGTCCATGTACATCGGGTTGGAATATTTCAGCCGCATGCCCATGCCGCCGGGCATGCCGGAGCCGACGCCGGTCTGGCCGGTGTGGAACAGCGCGATCGCGCCGCCATTGTTGATCTCTTCGTAGAGCGGATAGGCCATGCGGTCGTTGGCGTAGAAGCCCTGCATGGTCGGATGGAATTTGAAGCCGCGCACGCCGTACTCCTCGATCAGCTTGCGCGCCTCGCGGGCCCCTAACTTGCCCTTGTGCGGATCGATCGAGACGAAGGGAATGAGGATGTCGAGATGATCGGAGGCGACCTCCAGCATCTCGTAATTATTGTAGCGGCGGAAGCCGGTCTCGCGCTCGGCGTCCACAGGGAAGATCACCGCGGCGATGTTCTTGGAGCGGTAGTAGGCCGCGGTCTCCGGCACGGTCGGCGGGTGCTTGTTCGGCGACTTGAAGTATTCCGCCATCTGCGCCTGAAAGTCGTCATAGCCGTCGTCGGGATGGCAGCCGCAGGGCTCCTCGGCATGGGTGTGGATGTCGATGGCGACGACGTCGTCGATGTTGGGCAGCTTCAGCTTCGGCATGGGGTCCTCCCGACGGGTTGCCAAATTGATTATATGATATAACGAATTTGGCAAGGCGTCGTCGAAGGTCCTTGAGATCATGGCGATAAAATTGGGCCTACTCGGCCGCTTCTACTGTGCATGGGGTTGTTTTCACGATTTTGCTGGTTCGGAACCGGGCAGTTAACATTGACATGACCTCCCGCCATGCCTTAAGAACCGCCGCGTCCCGGGCGGTTGGTCCGCCGGCGGGAAAAAACTCATTTTGCCACATTCGCGCGTGCCGAAACGGTAGTGCCGAACACGGCCTTTCGAACGTTCAGGATTCTGCCATGAAGGTCCGTAACTCGCTGAAATCGCTGCGCGGTCGCCATCGCGCCAACCGCCTGGTCCGCCGCAAGGGCCGGGTCTATGTGATCAACAAGGTGCAGCGCCGCTTCAAGGCTCGCCAGGGCTGATATTGCCCTCGCGGACGCCTTTCGCGCGCCCCGACCACGGTCTCACACGAGTTTGACGCCGCCTTTGCTTTGCAAGGGCGGCTTTGCGCGTTTAGACTTTCACCATGGCAGTGAGATTCCTTTTCGCGCGCACCCTATGTCTGGCCCTTGTGCTGGGAGCCGCCGGTCTGGCCCCGGCCCAGGCGCAGCAGGTTGAGCCACCCGGCAAGCAGAAGAAGCTGCCTGAAGCGCCGGCCAAGCTGCCCAAGGTCGATCGCAGCAAGAATCTCGATTTCCTGTTCGGCGCGCTGAAGGCGGCCCCCGACGAGGCCAGCGCCAAGCATGTCGAGGCGCGGATCTGGGCGATCTGGCTCCAGACCCCGAGCGACACCGCGGCGCTTCTGATGTCACGCGCCAAGACTGCGGTCGAAGCGAAGAAGATCGACGTCGCGATCAAGCTCTTGGATTCGATCATCAAGCTCAGGCCCGACTACATCGAGGCCTGGAATCGGCGTGCGACGCTCTATTACATGCAGAACGACTATGGCCGCTCTCTAGCGGACATCCAGCAAGTGCTGATCCGGGAGCCGCGCCATTTCGGCGCGCTCGCCGGCCTCGGCATGATCATGCAGGAAGTCGGCGACGAGAAGCGCGCGCTTGATGCCTATCGCAAGGCGCTCGCCGTCAATCCGCACCTCGAAAAGATTCCCGATCAGGTCAAGGCGCTGACCGAGAAGGTCGAAGGCCGCGACATCTAGCTACAACTCGATCATTTCTTGAGCGGTCGAAGCCGGCGCGGATTAACCACGATCCGAGCCAAGGCGTCGCGAGGACTATTGCGGGGCCTGTTACAGGCCTACCTGCATGGCAGGAGCGAAAGCCATGAAGCGTTTGGTGGTCGCAGCTGTATTGCTGCTCGCGTCGGGGACCGTGAGCTTCGCCGACGGACTGTTTTGGGTGGTCGGCAACCGTGCCACCGGCAAATGCACCATCGTGACCAGCAATCCCGTGATCATCGGCGACATCTGGTTCGGCGACGGTCCCTACAAGTCGAGGGCCGATGCCAAGCTTGCCCGTTCGACGATCCGCGTCTGCCCCGCAGCCACGCCCGAGGAAGAAAAGGAAGAGGACGGGACGAACTAGCCTGCACTCAATGCAGGGCGCTGCTGCCGCGCTCGGCGAGGCCGCGGTCGGCGGCTGCGGCGTAGGCCTTTGCAAGCTCGGTCTCGAGATGCTCGTTGATCAGGAGCAGCGCCCGCACCGCACCGCGCAGGTCACCGTTGCAGCTCGCGACGATTTCGTCGATCGCAGTGTCGTTCGATCTGAAGCTCATTGAAAACTCTCCGGTTCAAACCAGGACAAATCCTGCCGGTCTTTCCCGCATCGCCCGAAGTTGCGAGGAGGATCGGCGCCCACCCGCGCCTAGATGGCGGAACCGACCATGGCGATTATATGGAAGCCGCGATGACGCCTGCATGAAGCCGCTCTGGGGCTTGCGTGCCCTCTTCCTGTGATGTTGATTCTATTGGGCTTTTTCGTCCTGCAATTGTGCACATATCCACAGCCCCGGCATTTTCGGTGGAAGCGCGGAAAGCCGGCGGCGAAACTGCCGCCAATCGGACCCGTAACTGCCCAGTGCCCAGGATCACCCGGATTCTCTCCATGATCGTGATGTCAGTCCTGACGGCGCTGGTTCTGCTGGCGCTGGTCACGCAGATGGGAATCGTCGCCGTGCAACGCGCCTTTCCACCCCAGGGCCGGATGATCGAGGTCGAGGGCGCGACGCTTCATGTCGTCGATATCGGCTCACGCGATTCGGGTCCTCCGATCGTGATGCTGCACGGCGCGAGCTCCAATCTCGAAGCGATGCGCCGGCCCCTCGGTGACATCCTCGCCGGGGACCGTCGCGTGATTCTGATTGACCGTCCCGGACATGGCTGGAGCACGCGCGCGAGCCGCCAGGATTCGACGCCGCAGATCCAGGCGCGAATGATCGATGAGGCGCTTCACAAGCTCGGGATCGATCGCGCGATCTTGGTGGTGCATTCCTGGAGCGGCGCCCTCGGCGCGCGGATCGCGCTCGATCACCCGCACCGCGTTGCCGGTCTCGTGATGCTCGCGCCCGTCACGCATCCCTGGCGCGGCGGTGTCGGCCGCTACAACGAGCTCATCGCAATGCCCGTGATCGGCCCGCTGCTCGCCTACACGATCACGCTGCCGCTCGGCTATGTCCTCGCTGAATCCGGCGCGCGCAACGTCTTCCTGCCGCAAACCATGCCGGACGGCTTCGTCAAGGACTCCGCGACGCCGCTGCTGCTGCGCCCGCGCGAGTTCATCGCCAATGCCTATGATCTGGTGACGCTGAAGGAGTCGGTCGCCGCGCAAGTCGCGCGCTATGGCGAGATTTCCGTGCCGGTGACGGTCATCGCCGGCGAGCCGGACAAGACCGTGAGGACCGACGTCCACGCGCGCCCTTTTGCCGCGACCGTGCGGAATGCAAAGCTGATCGTGCTGCCGGATCTCGGTCACATGGTGCAGAACGCCGTGCCGGATCTCGTGAAGGCGGAGATCGAGACGATGATCGGCAACATCGCCCCAGCGCAGGCGGCCGCCGATTAAAGCGTTTTCGAGCGAAGTGGATACCGGTTCGCGTGAAGAAAACGCGTCAGAACAAGAAGCTAGAGCTTCGGTCCTGATTCAATCAGACCGAAGCTCTAGCGGCCGCCTTATGCGCGCTTACTGCTTGATCTTCCCGTCCTTGTCGTATTGGGAAATGAAGGCCCAGAGATTGTTGATCTCGGTCTCGTTCTTGATGCCGGCGAACGCCATCTTGGTGCCGGGGATCTTGGCCTTGGGGTCCTTGATGTATTCCTTGAACGTGGCCTCGTCCCAGGTGATGCCGGAGTTCTTGTTCGCATCCGAGTAATTGTAGTCCGGAGCGGTGCCCGACTTGCGGCCGTTGAGGCCGTTGAGCTCGGGGCCGACCTTGTTCTTGGCGCCTTCGCCGATCGCGTGGCAGGCCAGGCACTTGTTGAACGATGTCTTGCCGGCCGCGACATCCTGCGCCATCGCGGCGGGTGCGGTGGCAATCACGGTGAGGATCGTCAGTGCGCCAAAAGTCAGTTTTGTCATCGGGTGCTCTTCGTCTCTTCCCTGGTGGGTCTGGTCAGTCTCGTGCCTGATCGACAGTCGCCGACCCGCCGCTTTTGGCAGGCCTGCTCGGTCAGGACAAGCCGCCAAACCATGACAGGTTTCACGGTTTCCGACTTGTCCCAGAGCGAACTCGCCTCGGATCGTCGATCCGACTTTCGGATGGCCTACCCAAACCGGCGCGGACGTGGTTGATTTGCCGCGACAAATCTGATCGTAGGCTACCAGTCGGAAGGATATGTCATGAAGGATTTGATATGGCCATCATGATGCCGGCGAGCGACCAGGCGGTGCTCGCGCGCCGCGCGGAGATCATTGCTGCATTGCGCGCAATCGTGCCTGGCGAGGGCGTGATCGATACGCCTTTCGAGATGCGGGCCTATGAGTCCGACGGGCTAACCGCCTATCGGCAGCCGCCGATGGTCGTGGTGCTGCCGGATACGACCGAGCAGGTCTCGCTCGTCCTGAAATATTGTGCGGCGCAGGGTATCAAGGTGGTGCCGCGCGGCTCCGGCACCTCGCTGTCCGGCGGCGCGCTGCCGCTCGAGGATGGCGTGCTGCTCGGGCTTGGCAAGTTCAAGCGCATCCGCGAGATCGATTTCGACAACCGCGTCGTCGTCACCGAGCCCGGCGTCACCAACCTCGCCATCAGCCAAGCGGTCGCGCATGCCGGCTTCTATTACGCGCCCGATCCGTCCTCCCAGATCGCCTGCTCGATCGGCGGCAATGTCGCCGAGAATTCCGGCGGGGTGCATTGCCTGAAATACGGCATGACCACCAACAACGTGCTCGGTTGCGAGATCGTGCTGATGAGCGGCGAGATCCTGCGCATCGGCGGCAAGTCGGCCGAGAGCGCAGGCTATGACCTCATGGGCGTCATCACCGGGTCGGAAGGCCTGCTCGGCGTCATCACCGAGATCACCGTGCGCATCCTGCAAAAGCCGGAGACGGCGCGCGCGCTGATGGTCGGCTTTGCGCAAGTCGAGGCGGCCGGCGAGTGCGTGGCGCGCGTCATCGGTGCCGGCATCATTCCCGGCGGCATGGAGATGATGGACAAGCCCGCGATCCACGCCGCGGAGGCCTTCGTCCATGCCGGTTACCCCCTCGACGTCGAAGCGCTCCTCATCATCGAGCTCGACGGTCCCAAGATCGAGGTCGACGAGCTGATCACGCGCGTCGAGAGCATCGCAAGAGGCTGCGGCTCGGTGACGCTGCAGATCTCCAATTCGGAGGTCGAGCGCAATCTGTTCTGGGCCGGCCGCAAGGCCGCGTTCCCCGCTGTCGGCCGCATCTCGCCCGACTATCTCTGCATGGACGGCACGATTCCCCGCGGCGCGCTGCCGAAGGCGCTCGCCCGCATCCGCGAGCTCTCGGAAAAATACCAGCTCGGCTGCGCCAACGTGTTCCACGCCGGCGACGGCAATCTGCATCCGCTGATCCTCTACGATGCCAACAAGCCCGGCGAGATCGAGCGTGCCGAAGCTTTTGGTGCCGACATCCTGCGCGCCTGCGTCGAGTTCGGCGGCGTGCTCACCGGCGAGCACGGCGTCGGCATCGAGAAGCGCGATCTGATGGGCGACATGTTCAGCGAGATCGACCTCAACCAGCAGCAGCGCTTGAAATGCGCCTTCGACGCGCAGGGCCTGCTCAATCCGGGAAAGGTGTTTCCGACCCTGCACCGCTGCGCCGAGCTCGGCCGCATGCATGTGCATGCCGGCAAGTTGGCGTTTCCGGACATCCCGCGGTTTTAGAAGTGCGCTGTGAAGCGTGATGGCTATGCCACCTTCTCCCGAGGGGAGAAGGAAGAAAGACGAATTTCACAGCAGTGCGTACTGCGTCCTCTCGCAACGCTCGTTGTCGCATGCGGGTCGCTCACACAAAGAGCCGCCGGGTTGAGACCGCGGCGGCTCTTGTCATTGCCCTTTCGGCATTTGCGAGTCGATCGTCAATAGCCGCTCTTCGAGCTCGCGCCAGTGGTTTGACCTGGAGCGTAGCCAGAAGCGCCGGGATGACCTTTCTTAGAACCCATGGCGTGCTTCTTATGTCCCGGAGTGTACCCGGACGCTCCCGGATGGCCTGCCTTGGAGCCCTTGGTTTGCATCTCGTGGCCCGGCGTCTTGCTCGAGACGCCTTGGGCAAAGACGGCCGGCGCAGTGCCGATGAGGGCGATGGCAGAAAGTGCAACAATCATTTTCTTCATCTTCATTCCTCCTCCTCAAACAAGCCCGGTGATCAACGGGTTAGCAACTGCGCCGTTCCATGAACGCCTGTTCATCAATCTATCATCGCAAGGTTCAGCAAATGCCGCTGCGCGTCGTCCCGGCCGAAGCAGTGCCGATGATGCCGGGGATTGATGCAGAGCGCGCAGTCCAGTTGCGGGCGCCGAGAGATGGCGCCGCCCGTTCTTGCTCGCTTCGGCGTGCCGAGGATGATCCTGTTCAGGACAGGCAAGCTATCCAAACAAGATCACCACAGCACCAAAAGCGACCTGCCCAACGACCGTGCGCAGGCGCGTTTCGGCCGCCGGCACGACGGCCGATCCGGCTCCCCATTCGGCCGAGAGCTCAGGTGGACTTGATAACGCCGTTCATTCCGTTCGGGTAGAACCCGCCTTTGCTCATACCCTGCTTGTCGGTCAGATAGACGATATGCAGCACCTCCTGCGGCGTGCGGCGGAACGCAATGGCATCGGGCGTTGATGGAACGACATTGGCTTTGCCGTTCATCCGGATGCCCTGGTCCTTGTCCTGACCACCGTCGAGCTTGTCCCGGGCGTCGGAGATGGCGTTGGCCGCATTCCAGGCCTTTTCACCCATCAAATAGAGCTGCGAGCGCGCCATCCCCATGTGGTACGCCTCGACGGCCAGAATGCCCGCCGCAGCCTCGACGAACCCCTTGCTCTTGATCAGCGGCGCTGCCCCGGCATAGGCCGTCACGCCGACGTCCTCAAACAGCATGCCGCCCAGCAAGACACTCATGTCATCGGCAAACGGATCGAAATCGGCGGGGAGACCGGCTGCCTGGGCGGCTGCCTTGAAACCCGCATCGAAATCGATGGCTGGGCGCGATACTGCCATCCTGCCCAGCGTCTTGCGATAGAAGCGCACGTGGGCAAGCTCGTTTTCGGCCAGCTCCTCGACAAATTCGCGGATTTCCTTCCTGTCGAATTTGGCTTCGTGTCCGCCAGCGACCCTCGCGGCGTCGGGTCCAGCGTCAGAATCGTCAATCCCCTTGCCGGTCGTGGCACGCAGATAAAACTCAGCCTCCATGTATTCCAGGTTCAGCGCGAACTGAAAGATGTCCTCATCCTTCACTTCAGCGGCGTGTATTCCCACGCCGGTCGTTTCCTGGTGCTTCTGTTGTGCTTTATGCTGCGCATGGGCAGTCGGGATCAACAGCCCGCTCAGGCCAAGGACAGATAAACCGGCAACGGATTGCCGTCGGGAGATACGAACTCGCTCCACGTTCATGGCAAACCTCCTCTTCGTGGTGATTGTGACGCGCCTTACAAGAGCAGCAGATCGCCCTGCCCATTTTCGCCCGCTTCGCGCTGGCGCGCCGAACGCATGACAAACGCGAGAGCTTGCGTCCGTTCCTACTAAGGCCCTCACTCAGAGAGCAGACACTCCTGATTGTCCGCCTGACATCCGCCCTGTGCGTGCGCTAACGCTGGCCCGCCAAAGGGAGCGCCCGGCCACCGCTGTTTCGCGTTGCACCAGAGATCCCGACCTGGGCGATCGCGGCGTCAGACAGATTTGATTTCCTGCGCGAATTTCGCTACCGCCTTTTCCCGTGGATACGCTCAAGGTCAGAGACGCCAAAGACGTCGAAGAGGTGGTGCGCGCGGCAATCGCCAATGAGCAGCCGCTCGAGATCATCGGCCATGGCTCCAAGCGCGGCATTGGACATGCGATGGCGACCAACGCTGTGCTCGACGTCTCCGCGCTCAATGCCGTCACCTCCTACGAGCCCAATGAGCTGATCGTCACGCTCCAGGCCGGGGCGCCGCTTAACGACGTGCTGTCGCTGATCGATGCCAAGAACCAGCAATTCGCCTTCGAGCCGATGAACACCGCCCCGCTGCTCGGCACGCCGGTATCGGGCACCATCGGCGGCATGATCGGGGCCGGGCTCGCCGGGCCGCGGCGGATCCGGGCGGGAGGGGCGCGCGATCATCTGCTCGGCGCACACGCCGTCTCCGGTTTCGGCGACAGCTTCAAGACCGGCGGCAAGGTGGTGAAGAACGTCACCGGCTACGATCTCTGCAAGTTGCTCGCGGGGTCCTGGGGCACGCTGTCGGTGATGACGGAGGTCACGCTCAAGGTGATGCCGAAGCCGGAGGCCGAGCGGACGCTGCTGCTGCGCGGGTTAGAGGATGCCGCCGCCAACAAGGCGATGACCGCGGCGCTCGGCTCACCCTTCGACGTCTCCGGTGCCGCGCACCTGCCGAAATCCGCGTTTCGGGCCAAGACCGACGGGCTTGGCGACATTGCAGGCGAGGGCGAGGCGCTGACCGCACTGCGGCTCGAGGGCATCACCGCCTCCGCCGCCCACCGCGCTGGCTCGCTGCGTGAATTGCTGGCGCCGTTCGGAACCGCAACCCTGATCGAGGACGCGGCGTCGTCCGCGCTATGGGCGACGCTGCGCGACGTGCTGCCGTTCGCGGCCGGCGGCGCGCTGGGGGCCTGGCCGGTCTGGCGGATCGTCTGCCCGCCAGCATCGGGTGCGGCGCTCGGAACGCAATTGGCGCGCGAGACCGGCGGCGACATGATCTATGATTGGGGCGGCGGATTGATCTGGGCCGCATTGCCGCCGAAGGGCGACGCGCATGCCCCGGTCGTGCGTGCTTGCGCGAATGCGGTTGGTGGGCACGCCACGCTGATCCGGGCGGCCGAGGAGGTCAGGCGCGATGTCGATGTGTTCCATCCACAGGCGCCGGGCATTGCCGCGCTGAGCGAGCGGGTGCGCGCCAGCTTCGATCCGAAGACCATTCTCAACCGGGGGCGGCTCACGCGGAGCGCTGGCTGAATGAAGACCGAATTCTCACTCGCGCAGCTCGCCGACCCCGACATCGCGGAAGCCGACAAGATCCTGCGCGCCTGCGTCCATTGCGGCTTCTGCACCGCAACCTGTCCGACCTATGTGCTGCTCGGCGACGAGCTCGATAGTCCGCGCGGCCGCATCTACCTGATCAAGGAGATGCTGGAGAAGGACCAGGCGCCGACGGCCGAGGTGGTCAAGCATATCGACCGCTGCCTGTCGTGCCTTGCCTGCATGACGACCTGCCCTTCCGGCGTGAACTACATGCATCTCGTCGACCAGGCCCGGGTCCGGATCGAAGAGCGTTACCAGCGGCCGCTGACCGAGCGGCTGCTGCGCAAGGTGCTCGCCTTCGTCCTGCCGGACCCGCAGCGCTTCCGCATCAGCATGTGGTTGGCGCGGCTGGCCCGTCCGCTCAGCGTCCTGCTGCCGACGCCCCGGCCTTCGGCCACGCCCGGATTGATCCAGCGCGTCAAGGCGATGCTGGCGCTGGCCCCGAACCGGCTGCCGCCCGCGGGGCCTGCCGCGGGCAGCGTGTTCGCGGCGCTCGGCAGGAAGCGCGGACGTGTGGCGCTGCTCCAGGGCTGCGCCCAGCAGGTGCTGGCCCCGCGCATCAACCAGGCTGCCATCAGTCTCCTGACCCGCCATGGCATCGAGGTCGTCCTGGTCCGGGACGAGCAGTGCTGTGGCGCGCTGACCCATCACCTCGGCAACGACCAGGATGCGTTGGCGCGAGCGCGCGCCAACATCGCGGCGTGGGGCAAGGAAGCGGCCGGCGAGGGGCTCGATGCCATCCTGGTGACGACCTCCGGCTGCGGCACGGTCATCAAGGACTATGGCTATCTCCTGCGCGAGGACGCCGCGTTCGCTGCCGATGCGGCGAAGGTGTCGGCGCTCGCCAAGGACATCACCGAATACGTCGCCGGCCTCGGACTCGCGACAACTGCGAGACAGGACAACATCGTCGTCGCCTATCACTCCGCGTGTTCGTTGCAGCACGGGCAGAAAATCACAGGCCTTCCGAAAGAATTGCTTTCCAAGAATGGATTCGTGGTGAAAGATGTGCCCGAGAGCCATTTGTGTTGCGGCTCGGCGGGGACCTACAACATTCTCCAGCCCGAGCTTGCGGATCGGTTGCGCGATCGCAAGGTCGCCAACATCGCGAGCGTCAAGCCGGACATGATTGCCGCGGGCAATATCGGCTGCATGGTGCAGATTGCCAGTGGCACGTCAGTTCCGGTCGTACACACGATTGAGCTTCTCGATTGGGCTACGGGCGGGTCGCGGCCGGCATTGAACGCGCAAGCTTGAGCTTCAAAGGCTGAGCTTTCGTCCGGAGGTGACGGCGGAACGACGCCCGATCGACCATTGTTCGGCGGCAACAGGAGGACCACGATGGCGAAAGCGAAGAAGAAGAAAAGCAAGAAGGCCAAAAAGGCCAAAAAGGTTGTAGCAGCGAAGAAGTCCGCGAAGAAGGCAGCCAAGAAGTCCGCGAAAAAGTCTGCCAAGAAGACTGCGAAGAAAACTGCCAAGAAAGTTGCCAAGAAGGCAGCCCCGAAGAAAGCCGCCAAGAAGGCTGCGGCAAAGTCGGCCAAGAAGGCCGCCCCCAAGAAGGCCGCGAAGAAAGCGGCACCGAAGAAGGCGAAGGCAGCGCCTGCTCCGAAGCCGTCAGCACCGGCAGAGGCTCCGGCTCCCGAGCCCGCCGCCGAGACTAGCTGGGCGATGCCTTCGTCTTCTGCGGAATCGGCGCCGGCCGAGGGACAGGGGTAGGCCTCCCGGCCTCCCGTCCCTTGGAAGGATCTGCAAACAGAAGGGCCGCGGCGCCAGGCGCTGCGGCCTTTTTGCATCGTCGCAAGCGGGTTTGGTCACACCGTTCCCGGCGGCAGTCCGATTCGTGGCCTCGGTATCACGCTGTCCGACGATCCCCCGGACTTACCCGGCCTTCTGGGCACTTTGGAATGCAAATAATGTGATCGAGAAGCCACACAGGCTGACAACCTTTCGTGGAATCGTCAAAACGCCTAAAAAGTCGGCAGATGCCCGCGCTTTTTGCTTCACGGTTCCTATCCCCCAATCCAGATTGCCGCAGTGATGAGATTTGCAATCAGGTCGAGCGCCCCGGGGGGCTTCCGGGATCCGACTGGGGTCTAAGAACTGACGATGGGGATCGAAATGAAAAAAGTGGCTTTGTTGGCAACGGCGCTGGCAATGGTAACGGGCTCGGCATTCGCGGCGGACTTGCGCGTGAAGGCCCTGAAAGCCCCGCCGCCGCCGGCCTTCGATCCGTGGGATGTCGCCTTCGGCGCCGGCATCATGAGCGATTACATCTTCCGCGGTGTCACCCAGTCCAACCATAACCCGTCGGTCACGGCCTATTTCGAGCCGCGCTACAACGTCAACAAAGACCTCCAGCTCTACATCGGTACGTCCGCCTCAAGCATCTCGTTCCCGAACCGCGCTGCGGCGGAAGTCGACATCTACGGCGGTATCCGCCCGACCTTCGGCATGTTCGCCTTCGACTTCGGTGTCTGGGGTTACCTCTATCCGGGCGGAAGCTGCTTCGGCTCGCAGGGCACCCTCGCCCAGGGCAATTGCGGCACCGACATCGATTATTCCCAGGGCGCCATCGGCCTTCCCATCAACGGCAACTTCGCCAAGAAGGACGCGAGCTTCTTCGAAGCCTATGCCAAGCTGAACATCGCCATCAACGACCAGTGGACAGTCGGCTTCAACGAGTACTACTCGCCGAACTTCCTCAACCTCGGCGCCTGGGGCAACTATGCCTCGATCACCGCCAAGTGGACCGCGCCGAGCACGATCTTCGGCGCCAGCGGCGTCGGCATGTACGTGTCGGGTGAGTTCGGCCGGCAGTGGCTCGGCACCTCCGACATCTTCTACGGCATCGCGGGCGATCCGGTGTACGCGAACGGCATCAAGGAGCCGAGCTACAACACCTGGAACGTCGGCGTTGGCTTCACCTACAAGGTGTTCACGCTCGATCTGCGCTACTACGACACCGATCTGAAGAAGGGCGACTGCAACGCCTTCACCAGCGACTACACCGCGAAGTTCGACGGCAGCTTCACTCCCATCAATCCGGGCGGCTTCGGCTCCAACTGGTGCAGCGCGGCCGGCGTCGCCAAGCTCTCGTTCGACCTGACGGCGATGAGCAATCTGAAGTAAGCTTCTAACCGAGACGACTTGACGGGGGCGGCAGAGCGATCTGCCGCCCTTTTGCTTTGGGGCTGGTGAGAAGGATGCTCGGCCGCGAGGCGAGCGTACGAAGTGTGGGGCTGAAGACCGGCGCTGACGCCTCACACTCCGTGATTGCGTTTGCAGTGTCGATTTGTGGATGTGAACCGCGTCTCGTTCTCGTGCCCCGGACGCAGCGCAGCACTCCTTCAGTGGTGCGCTGCAGAGCCGGGGCCCATCCTTCTGGAGTACGACACCCGGGTCCCGGCTCTGCGCCGCAACGCCAAAGGGCGTTGCGGCTTGTCCGGGACGCGAGAAGGCAGCTGGTCTCTTCGGAGGCGCTGACCGGCGGGGCGCCACGTCCCTTTGCGTCTCAGGGCGCGGCGGTCGGCTCCGCCTCGACCGGTTCACGGCCCCTGCCGACAACGTGGATCGCGCCGTCCTTCACCAGCGCCACCTTCCGCGTGTGGAAGGCGTCGAGCGTCGAGCGGTGGCCGATCGAGACGATGGTGGCCTGCGGCAGCTTCTCCGCCAGGAGCCGGTAAAGCCGGGCTTCCGACGGCTCGTCCAGCGAGGCAGTCGCCTCGTCCAGGAACAGATAGTCCGGCACATGCAGCAGCGCGCGTGCAAGTCCCAGGCGCTGCTGCTCGCCGAGCGAGAGCATCCGGTTCCAATGGCCGTCCTCCTCGAGCCGCTCGGCGAGGTCAGGCAGCCCGACCGCGATCAGCGCGTCGCGGACTTGCGCGGCGGCGAACGCGCCGGGCGCTGCCGGATAGACAACGGCATCGCGCAGCACGCCGACCGGAAAATACGGCCGCTGCGGCAGCATCATCAGCTTTGCCTTCGCGGGGATCACAACCGTGCCGGTACCGAACGGCCAAATGCCGGCGATGGCCCGGAACAGCGTGGACTTGCCGGAGCCCGACGGTCCAGTCACCAACACGCGCTCCGACGTCTGAATGGTGAAGGCCTTAGCGGCCACCAGCGGTGTGCCGTTGGGCAGGTTGACGCAGAGCTGCTCGAGGTCGATATGGCGGCCGCCACTGGCGACCTCCAGGGCGATCGCAGGCTCATGTGCCGGCAGGTTCGCGGCCGATTCGACCGACATCTCGAATCCACCGAGGCGCGCAACGATCGAGCGCCACTCCGCCAGCGACCGGTAGGCCGTGACGAAGAACGACAGTGCGCCCTGCACGCTGGAGAAGGCGGATGCGGTCTGCATCATGTCGCCGAGCTGGATCTTCTTGGCGAAGAAGGCCGGCGCCACCAGCACGTAGGGAAAGATCACGGCGGCCTGCTGGTAGCTGGCCGTGAACGCGGTGAGGCGTTTGGTCCGGCTCATGATGCCGTACCAGTTGGCGATCACGAAACCGAAGCGATCGAGCAGGCGGGCGCGTTCGGCGCCTTCACCCCTGAGCAGCGCGATCTGCTCGGAATTCTCGCGGACGCGGACGAGGTTGAAGCGGAAGTCGGCTTCGTAACGTTGCTGCTCGAAATTGAGGTTGACCAGCGGCGCGCCGATCCAGTGCGTCAGCGCGGTGCCGAAGATCGCGTAGATCAGCGCGCCCCAGCACAGATAGCCGGGGATCATGAGATCTGTGCCGAACAGGCGCAGCGGCGCGGCGTTGGAAAGGCCCCAGAGGATGATCACGAAGGAGAACAGCGTCACGATCGACGAGAGCAGGCCGAGCCCGATGGTCAGGGTCTGCTCGACGAAGTTCTTGACGTCCTCGGTAATGCGCTGGTCCGGGTTGTCGGCCGCATCGCCCTTCAGCTGCATGCGATAATGCGTGGCGCCCCCGAGCCATTCACCGAGATAATGCCGGGTGAGCCATTGCCGCCAGCGAATCTGCAGCCACTGGTTCAGGTACAGCTTGTAGACGGCCAGCGCGATATAGGTGAAGGCGAGCGCGACGAAGATCCAGATCTCCCGCACGAAGGTGTCCCAGTCGCTGGTCTGGAGCGCGCTGTAGAACCGGTTCTGCCACTGGTTCACCAGCACGTCGATCGCGACCAGTGCCAGCTCCATGGCAATGACGGCGCCGAGTAGGCCGCGGCCGGCCCATTTGTCCTCGGATCGGAAATAGGGGGCGGCGATTCGCCAGACGATCGCGAGCGTGGCGCGGATGTTGTTCACAGAGCTCTGTCTCCTCGAGGGGATGTGCACAAATGCCCTGAGCCAAAGCCTTGAGGCAATGGCGAAAACGGGCGCGCTTAGACTAAAGTCGCAAGACCTGCAAATTGCGTTGGATTGTCGCAGCTTGCAACCCTAGCATGGGGCTCGACGGCGCGGGGCGGGGTGCTCAGGGATTTCGCGAGCTTGTGAGCGGACGGGAACCGCTGCATTCGCGAGGGATTCGCGTCCAACTCGGGGGTTATCGCTTCCAGCGTCAAGCAGGACCGGCTCTCCACGCGGGTCGCCTGCCGCAAACATGCGTGGGGAGGAAGACGATGTGGAATCAAATCTATGATCCGCTGCACAGCCCGGTGCTGTCGACGATTGCGGCGGCGGTGCCCGTCGTCACGCTGCTGGTCCTGATCGCGAGCGGCCGGGTCCAGGCGCATATCGCGGCCGTGATCGCCGTGATCGTGACCAATCTGATCACGATCTTCGTCTTCACCATGCCGGCGAACATGTCGATCCGCGCCTCGGTGCTGGGGGTCGTCACCGGGTTCTTCCCCATCGGCTGGATCGTTCTCAACGTCATCTTCCTCTACCAGGTGACGGTGACCACCGGGCGTTTCGAGCTCTTGAAACGCGCGGTCGGCGGCGTCACCGAGGACCGGCGGCTGCAATTGCTGCTGATCGCGTTCTCGTTCGGCGCGTTCTTCGAGGGCGCCTCGGGCTTCGGCACGCCGGTGGCGATCACAGGCGCGGTGCTGATCGGGCTCGGCTTCTCGCCGCTCGCAGCTTCCGGCCTGTCGCTGATCGCCAACACCGCGCCGGTCGCCTATGGCGCGCTGGGCACGCCGATCCAGGGCCTTGCCTCCGTCACCGGGCTCGATCCCTACATCCTGGGTGCGATGGTCGGCCGGCAATTGCCGTTCTTCTCGCTGATCGTGCCGTTCTGGGTGGTGTGGGCGTTCGCGGGCTGGAGGGGCATGAAGGACGTCTGGCCGGCGATCCTCGTCACCGGCGTGTCGTTCGCGATCCCGCAATATGTGATCTCGAACCACATCAATCCCTGGATCGTCGACATCGGTGCGTCGCTGATCTCGATGGGAGCGCTGATCCTGTTCCTGAAGGTCTGGCAACCGAGGCAGCTCTGGCTGTCGCCGGAGCTTCGCGGCCACGACGAGTCGGCCGCCACGATGGCAGCGGCAAAGCCGCTGGACAAGACGCCGCTGACGCAGAGCGAGCTGTTCAACGCGCTGCTGCCGTGGATCATCGTCTGCGTCGTGATGCTGGTTTGGGGCAACGGTGCCTTCAAGGCCTGGGCGAACTCGATCTTCGTCTGGAATTATCCCGTTCCCGAGCTGCACCAGATGATCAACAAGATGCCGCCGGTCGCGCCTGGGCCGACCAAGGAAAGCGCGGTGTTCGCCTTCACCTACCTGTCCTTCACCGGCACGGGCATGCTGATCGCGGCGATCATCTCCGGCCTCCTGATGGGCGTCGGTCCCGGCAAGCTCGTGACGGAGTATGGCCGCACCATCCGGCTCTGCGCGATCTCGCTGATCACCATCTCGGCGATGCTCGCGATCGGCACGCTGACGCGCCTGTCCGGCGTCGATGCGACGCTCGGCCTCGCCTTCGCCGCAACCGGCGTGCTCTATCCCTTCTTCGGTACGCTGCTCGGCTGGCTGGGCGTGGCGCTGACGGGATCGGACACCGCCTCCAACGTGCTGTTCGGAAACCTGCAGAAGATCACCTCCGAGCAGCTCGGCCTGTCGCCGGTCCTGATGGGCGCAGCGAATTCCTCCGGCGGCGTGATGGGCAAGATGATCGACGCGCAGTCGATCGTGGTCGCCTCCACCGCCACCAACTGGTACGGCCATGAGGGCACGATCCTGCGTTTCGTGTTCTGGCATTCGATCGTGCTGGCGTGCCTCGTCGGTGTGCTCGTGACGTTGCAGGCCTATGTCTGGCCGTTCACGGCGCTGGTGCTGAAGTAGCCGTCAGCGCCGCGCTTGGACAAATCCCCGCGAGGCGCATCCCCGCGGGGATTTTTGCGTCTCCTGCGAACCTTCTCAATAGCGCAGCCGTCTTGTAGAAGGTGCCGCAAATCAGGTCGGTCGAGAGGTCTCATGGTTTCGCTCAAGCGATTGGTATGTGCAGCGGTTGCAATGCTCGCGATGTCCACGCTCGCGCGTGCCGAGGAGGGGTTTCCCTTCGGCACCGAGATGACGCTGGAAGCGCTGCCGCAAGCAGGCTCGAAGCGGATTCCGAACATCGAGATCGGCGACAATGGCGAGGTCGTGCTGGAGCTCTGGTGCAAGGGCGGCAAGGGCCAGTTCTCGGTTGCCGGCAACACCGTGATCTTCGTCCCCGGCCAGATCCAGGACCGTTCCTGCCCGCCTGCGAAGGCGCAAGCCGACGACGAGCTCGTCGCCGCACTCGGCAGCGTCGAGACCTGGAAGCGCCAGGGCGAGGTGCTGACGCTGGTCGGTCCCAAGCCGCTGCGCTTTCGCGTCAACGGGAATTAGCTTCGCTCGCGGCAATCTCGTGTCCCGGACAAGGCGCATCGCCTGAGCGATGCGACGCAGAGCCGGGATCCAGCCTATCGATCCAGCACTTCGCTTGTGGCTTCTGGGCCCCGGCTCTGCAGCGCATTCGCGCTGCGTCCGGGGCACGATAGTTCAGCGCGTCACTTCCACACCGACTTGTCGGCGTCCCAGCGCTGGCCCTTCAGCTCCTTGGCAAGCGCCTCGATCGACCCGTTGTCGTCGGGCAGATCGCCTTCTTCGTCCGGGCTCGCGTCATCGGACAGATTGAGCCTGGCCCCGCTGCTCTCGTCGGCGGTCGTGGTCGCAGGGCTGCCGATCCAGAGCATGAGCTTGTCGGTGGTACCGGGCTTGTCGGGCGATACGAGCCCTGCGACCTCGATCGTGTCGGTGAGCTCGAGCGCCGGAAAATCCTGGTTCGGCCGCTTGAACACCAGCTTGAGCTTGCCGGTGGCCGGGTTGAAGTTCTGCGAGACCGGCTTTGCCGCGAGCGTCCGGCTCAGCACGTTCGCCACCGCAGTCGCAAGCTTGCCCTTGTTGATCTTGTCGCCCTCGCGCCAGTCGGCCGCAGGGAAGCGGATGGTGCGGTCCATCTCGGTCATGCCCGCGGTCCAGCCTGCCGCCGTGACGCCGGGCATCGCCTTGAATTTCGCCAGCAGCGCGCCCGCGCGCTCCGGATCGACCGACATGTTGATGGTCTGCTCGCCCGCGCGCAGCGCATCGCAGCCGACATTGAGGCTCGCCAGCGTCACCTCGACCTCCTGGCCCTTCAGGCTCTTCAGGAAGTCGGTCGCCGCGTCGAGCTTGACCTTGACCGCGATCGCTTCCGGCGAGACGTCGGTGAAATCCTTCGGCTGCGGCGTGATGCCGTCGTCGGAGGTCTGGTTGTCCAGAAATTCCTTTTCACTCAGATCGGAATTGTCGGGCGAGGTGACCTCGGTCACCGCCTGGCCGATCGCGATCTGGCCGCGGAATTCGAATGTGTCGCCGGACTGCTTGCGCGTGAGCTTGACGCTGACCGGCGACTTCTCGCCAAGGCTCTGCGTCGTTCCCGTCAGCGTCTGGCCGGCGACCTGGAGATTGACGACGAAGCGGTCCTTGCGCTCGGAGTTTTTCGCGATCGGGTAGCAGACGTCGAGCACCGCCGCGGTGACCGTCTTGCCCTGGCGCGTCTCCTTCAGGATCACGTCGGCATTGCCGTCCATCAGCCCGTCGATCGAGGTGAAATAGCGCGTCTCGGTTCCGCCCGGCACTGTCGCTTTCGGCGACAGCTTCATCTGGGCGGAGGCCGGATGCGGCGAAACGGTGAGCAGGGCCGCCAAAACGGCCGTCGAACAAACCAGAAGCGCTCGCATTGATGACATCCTCGCGCAACGGGCATGGTCCGGAAAAGTGTGAAGCGGTTTTCCGAGAGGATCATGCCCAAACAATCGAATCGGCGCGCCACCGTAGTGGGTTTTGGCCGCTGGTTGAATCGGAAAGCGAGGAGGCAGGGTCGGCAAAAAAGAAGGCCGCCTGGAGGCGGCCTTCGCAACACTGTCGTGGGGACGGAGGCTTAGAAGCCGCCCATACCGCCGCCGGCGGGCATGGCGGGCGGAGCTTCCTTCTTCGGCAGCTCGGCGACCATGGCTTCGGTGGTCACCAGAAGGCCGGCCACGGAGGAGGCGTCCTGCAGCGCGGTGCGCACCACCTTGGCGGGATCGATGATGCCCTTCTCGACCATGTCGACATAGTCCTCGTTCTGGGCGTCGAAGCCGAAGGTCTCGGACTTGTTCTCCAGGATCTTGCCGACCACGATCGAGCCTTCCACGCCCGCGTTCTCGGAGATCTGGCGGATCGGGGCTTCCAGGGCCTTCAGCACGATGTTGATGCCGGCCTGAACGTCGTCATTGGCGTTGGTGAGACGGCCGACGGCCTTCTTGGCGCGGAGCAGCGCGACGCCGCCGCCGGGGACGATGCCTTCCTGCACCGCGGCGCGGGTGGCGTTGAGCGCGTCCTCGACGCGGTCCTTCTTCTCCTTGACCTCGATCTCGGTGGCGCCGCCGACGCGGATCACCGCAACGCCGCCGGCAAGCTTGGCGAGGCGCTCCTGGAGCTTCTCGCGGTCGTAGTCCGAGGTGGTCTCCTCGATCTGGGCCTTGATCTGGCCGACGCGGGCCTCGATGTCGGGCTTCTTGCCGGCACCGTTGACGATCGTGGTGTTCTCCTTGTCGATCACCACCTTCTTGGCGCGGCCGAGCATCTTCACCGTGACGTTCTCGAGCTTGATGCCGAGCTCCTCGGAGATCAGCTGGCCGCCGGTGAGGATCGCGATGTCCTCGAGCATGGCCTTGCGGCGATCACCGAAGCCCGGCGCCTTCACCGCGGCCACCTTCAGGCCGCCACGGAGCCGGTTGACGACCAGGGTGGCCAGCGCCTCGCCCTCGACGTCCTCGGCGATGATGACGAGCGGCTTGCCCGACTGCACCACGGCTTCCAGCACCGGCAGCATGGCCTGCAGGCCCGAGAGCTTCTTCTCGTGCAGGAGGATGTAGGCGTCCTCGAGCTCGGCGGTCATCTTCTCGGCATTGGTGACAAAGTAGGGGCTGAGATAGCCGCGGTCGAACTTCATGCCCTCGACGATGTCGACCTCGGTGTCGAGCGACTTGTTTTCCTCGACGGTGATGACGCCTTCGTTGCCGACCTTCTGCATCGCCTGGGCGATCATCTTGCCGATGGCGGCATCGCCGTTGGCCGAGATGGTGCCGACCTGGGCGACCTCGGAGGAGGCGGCGACCGGCTTGGCGCGCTTCTCGATATCCTTGACGACCGCGGCAACCGCGGTGTCGATGCCGCGCTTGAGGTCCATCGGGTTCATGCCGGCGGCAACCGCCTTGGCGCCTTCGCGCACGATGGCCTGCGCCAGCACGGTCGCGGTGGTGGTGCCGTCGCCGGCGAGGTCGTTGGTCTTGGAGGCGACCTCACGCACCATCTGGGCGCCCATGTTCTCGAACTTGTCCTCGAGCTCGATCTCCTTGGCGACGGTGACGCCGTCCTTGGTGATGCGGGGCGCGCCGAAGCTCTTCTCGATGACGACGTTGCGGCCCTTCGGGCCGAGCGTCACCTTGACGGCGTTGGCGAGAACGTCGACGCCGCGCAGCATGCGATCGCGCGCGTCTCCGGAGAACTTGACGTCTTTGGCAGCCATGGTCTGCAATCCCTCGTGTTTCGTGATGTGTCTTGTCTTGTGCCGTGCGGCGGAACGATGGATGCCCGGATCGCCTGGATCCGGGCATGATATTCAGCGGCCGTTCAGGCGGATGGCCCTAGGCCAGCACGCCCATGATGTCCGACTCCTTCATGATCAGGAGCTCTTCGTTGTCGATCTTGACCTCGGTGCCCGACCACTTGCCGAACAACACGCGGTCGCCGACCTTGAGGTCGATCGGGATCAGCTTGCCGGTCTCATCGCGGCCGCCGGGACCGACGGCGACGATCTCGCCCTGCGACGGCTTTTCCTTGGCGGTGTCGGGAATGATGATGCCGCCCTTGGTCTTTTCCTCGGCGTCGATACGTTTGACCACGACACGGTCATGCAGCGGACGAAATTTGGATTTAGCCATGACGTTTCCCTTTGGAGGCTCGCTTCGGAAGTAGTGGAAGTCGGTGGGGCGGCGCTTCCGTCCACCCTCTCCTCGAGGATCGAACGGCGCGCTTAGCAATCGGGCTTTCCGAGTGCTAATAGTGGGCCCGGAAATATGGCTTGGCCGCGATCCTGTCAAGCAAAGGTGGTTAAGCGGTTGTTGAGGCGGATATAGGATGGTGGCATTGGAAACTCGTTCGGGGCGCCGGCGTACAGAAGGACGTCATTGCTCCGGCAGCGGTTTTGCGCTTGGCTGCGGGAGGGGTGCGGCCATGGTCTTGTTCGGGGGAATGCCATGATCTGTTCGGCTCACGCGCGCACGGTTGCCAATCTGGCCGCCGCCTGTTGTCTGGCGCTGTTGCTGGGCGCCTGCGGCGGCGGCATGAGCCTGCCGCCCTTCTCCTCCTCCGCGCCGCCGCCCGAAGCCGAACCGGGCGTCGCTCCCGAAATGCCCGCCACCATCCGCGCCGACGAGATCGTCGGCCGCTGGGGCCTCGCCTCGTTCCAGAACCCGGCCGACCGCGCCCGCACCGAGAAGATGGCGCGCGAGCAATGCAAGAATCCCTACGTGATCACCGCCGGCTCCTCCGGCGGCGTGATCATGCATCTGGCCGACCAGGCGACGCCGCAGGAATTGCGGCTGAAGGGCTCGCCGAGCGGCAAGAACTACATCGGACCGGCCGGTCCGACCCCTGGCGAGCAGGACCGCGAGATCGTCTCCTTCGACGGTCGGGTCATGATCACCCGCTTCATCGACAAGGACGCCGCCACCCGCTACGGCAACATGGTCTACGTCCGCTGCGCGCCAAGGGCTTAACTTCCCGCTGTCATTCCGGGGCACGCGAAGCGTGAACCCGGAATCTCGAGATTCCGGGTTCGGTCCTGCGGACCGCCCCGGAATGACTGAGAGAGGCAAAAACAAAAAACGCCGGCTTGCGCCGGCGTTTTTGTTTTTCTCTCTGTCTCGCGCGCTCAGTCGAACAGCGCGTCGATGTCGTCCTGCGAGGCGTGGCCGACGTCGCCGGCGAGCTTGGGGCCGTTGAGGAGCTTCTGGTCGTCGCTGCGGTTGTCGGCCTGCGCCGGCACATGGGCCTTGATCGCGTCGACGCCACCCCAGATGTCCATCATCGCATTGATGTGCTGCTCGATGAACTTCATCGTGGTCATGACCTTGCTGATGCGCTGGCCGGTCAGGTCCTGGAAGTTGCAGGCTTCGAAGATCGAGATGACGCGTTCCTGGATGTCGTCGGCAAGGCGCTTCTGCTGATCGGCCGAGTCCACCTTGGACATTGCGCTGGCGGCCTGGTCGATCGATTCCGCGGCTTCGAGGATCTGCTGGGTCGCCTGCTCGGTGCCGCCGACCACCGCGCCGAGCTCGCCATTGACCTTGGCCATTTCGCCGCCGTCGAAGCTCTTGCCGTGCAGCGTCGCGATCTCGCGCTTGGTGCGATCGATGGCGTCGTGGATGAGGTCGAGCTCGACCTTCAGCTTCTCGCACTGCTCGATCTGCGCCCGGTAGGTCTCGAGCATGGTGCGCGCTTCGGCAAGCTCGTGCGCCGTGGAGGCATCGATCGCCGCCATGGCAGCGCTGCCGGACAGCGGGGCCGCGATGACGCCCTTCGCCATCTGGGCGCGGATCGCGCGCAGCTCGGCCATGATCTCGCTATGCATCGGGATTGCCTCTTCGGTTTCGTCCAGAATCGGCATCTCGCCGCTGATGATATCCTCGACGCGAAAACGTTTGCGGTGAACAGCCATCAGGTTACTCCCCCCACCTCACTCACGCGTCTTTGTAGGCAGAACCGATTTAACACGAAGTTCACAGCCGGAACTGCCGATCGGACGCGCGCGACGCTGCGCAAAGAAGCGATTAACCATGGCCGCGCTGCGTTCATCGAAAATAAACGCTGATCGCGAAATTGCGCCGCCATTCGCGACGTGGTGAATCCAAACGCCTGATACGTTTACCAAACAAAACGGCTTTTGCTTTTTATTGACCACGTCGAGGAGCGCGGATCAGCCACCGGCTCGCGACGACGCATGTGATCTAGACGAAACAGTACAGAGTACGTCGATGTTCAAGAAAATGTCTGTCGCGCTGCTCGGCAGCGCTTGCACCTTCATTGCCGGCGCGAACGACGCCAGCGCCTTCGACAACAGCGTGCCGAACGATCCACCCGCGGTGCTCTACGCGCCGCAGGTGCCGCCGGCGCCGGTGCGCGTCGCGTCGAATTCGAACATGGGTGGCGGCTTCATCGAGTTCCTGTTCGGCGACGGTCCCGGCCGCGGTCCGGCTTACGCACCGCAGCAGCCGGTGTATCAGCAGCAGCCGGCTTACTACGACCAGCGCCGCCTGCCGCCGATGGGCGAACCGCAGATGCAGGGTGGATATCAGCAAGACGCAGGTCTGCAGCAGGAGATGGTCGACCCGAGGCAGCGCCCGTTCGATCCGAAATTCGAGAAACAGCTTGTTGACTATAACGGCAAGGAAAGTCCCGGCACCATCGTGGTCGATACGCCGAACAAGTTCCTCTATCTTGTCGAGGGCAACGGCAGGGCGATGCGCTACGGCATCGGCGTCGGCCGTCCCGGCTTCACCTGGTCCGGCGTGAAGTCGATCACGGCCAAGCGTGAATGGCCGGACTGGACGCCGCCGGCCGAGATGCTCGCGCGCCGGCCCGATTTGCCGCGGCACATGGAAGGCGGCCCGGAAAATCCGCTCGGCGCTCGCGCGATGTATCTCGGCTCGACGCTCTATCGCATCCACGGCTCCAACGAGCCCTGGACCATCGGCACCAACGTCTCCTCCGGCTGCATCCGCATGCGCAACGAGGACGTCATCGATCTCTACGGCCGCGTCAATGTCGGCACCAAGGTCGTCGTGATGTGAAGCGTGATGCGCTCGATGGAGCGATCAACCCGCGTGCCGCGCCGGCTCGGCATGGCGGCATCGAAGGGGAGCGTGCCGCCGCCGAACGCCTGCCTGGATGGTCTATGCCTGCTGACAGTGCCGCCTCGACCCGAGACGAGGGGCGACGGAGCGGCGACGACGAGTTGATGCAGCCGAATGCGGTGCGCGAGCCGAGCGGTTCAGCTCTGCCTTCCTGACGCGCTCGTGCAGTCCCTCCAACTCGTACAATTCGGTGATGAGATGAGTTGTGACGTCGCTCAAGGTTGCAATGCGCTGCTGAAGTGGACTCATTCTTAAAACCCCCGACTATAGCCAAGAGAGGCAGCCACGGCGTGTGGCATAAGCAACGTGTTCTTTCAGTTGAACACCCATGTCCGTATTTGGAAATCCGGGAGTCTACGGCAGCACGTGTCAGAAGCGCCTTTTCAACTTCTATGGTGAAGTCATGCGCGCTGATGACGTTCAGCTCGGTGCTCTCCAGCAACGATGTGCATTAGTCATACTATATCGAACAGCTTCTCTGCGGGCAGCGGCACAGTAGGCGCTTGAGCATTGCCTCAAAAAGAAAACGGCCGCCTGCAGGCGGCCGTTCCACATCTAGCGGGCGAATTGCTCACGCGTAATCGCTGCCGCCGTCGTCTCCGCCATCGAAATCGCTGTCGTCAGCCGAGTCGAAATTGCCGCCGCGATCATCGTCGTAGTTCTGGTCGTTGTTGCTTCGATCGTCGTTCGACGCCTGATCGAAGAAGCCCTGGCGGGAGTCGCGGTTCGAGCCGATGTCATCGAGGCCGGCGTCGCGCGCGAGCGAACCGCCGGACTGATCGCTGCCGCTCCAGGGGCTGCGGTCGCCCAGGGCATTGGTATCGCCAAAAGCCTGTTGGTGCGGTCCGCCCATCATGCCGCGGATGCTGGAGAGCAGCAGCGAGCCGCCGACGACGCCAGCCGCCGCTGCCGCCGCCGTGCCCAGGAACGAGCCGCCACCGCCACCAACCGGCGGGGTACCATAACCTTGTCCTGGGCCTTGGCCGTAAGCCTGTCCGTAAGGCGGCGCGCCATAACCCGGCTGGCCCTGCTGCATTGCCTGTCCGCTATTCCAGACCGGTCGCTGCTCACGCGGCGGCACGTTCGGAACCGAGCCGCGCGAGGAGCTCCCGCCGAACAGCGTGTCGCGCATGGTGTCGAGGAAGCCGCCGGAGTGGGCGGGCTCGGGCGCTTGGGCGGCTTCCAGCTCCTGGATGCGGTTATGAGCGCGCTTCAGCGCTTCGTCCTGCAACAGCGTGGTCTGCACCAGCGCATAGACGGCGCCGGGCGCCTTGCGCAAGCCCTCGGAGATCGCGGCGGTCGCATCGGGATCGCGCGGTGCATTTTCCAGCTTTGAAAGCCGGTCGAAAAGGTCGTCGACGAGCTGGCGTTCCTGCGGCGTCATGATCTGTCTCCTTCGCGCAAAACCAAGCGCGCAGGAGATGTAGGGTTCCATTGTGGCCCCAACAGTGCCGGCCGGATTAAATTTCCGTATGCGACAAGCTGCCTCCCGGCCCGCTTTTCGCCGGTTTCATCCCAGAGTCACGTTGCTATCCGCCAGCAGGCGCGCGAAGGCCTCGCTCTTCAGATATGCGTGTTCGCGTTCACGCACGTCGGTCATGGGGTCGAGCCCGGCGAGGATGTCGTCGACGAAGCCGGGATGGCACATCACGAGGCCGCCATCGGGGAGCCCTTCAAGGAATTGCCGCATCAGCGCGCCGAAATCGGCGGCGCGCGTGAAATCATAGGCGCCGGCGAAGGCGGGGTTGAAGCTGAGGCCGGCACTGGCGGCGCGGCGGCGGAATTGCGCGCTGAGGATATCGAGCACCATGGCTTTCGGTGAGGTAAGCCGCTGCGCCAGCGGCAGGTCGCGGCCGCCCTGGCGCACCCAGGCCTGTGGCGCAGCTTCAGCAACCGCATCGACAAAGCCGTCGCGCACCTGCGGGTAGAGCTGCACATGCTGGTGGCCGTCGACGAAATCGGGGGCGCGTCCGAACGCTTCCATGAAGGCCGCCAGCTGCGCCTTCACCTCGTTGCGGATGAATTCGCGGTCGAGCCGCCGCAAAAGTCCCGCGCGCAGCAGTTTTGGGAACGGCATGAACATGTCGCCGTCCAGCGGACGGAAGTGCATGGTGAGGGGCCGGAACGGCGCCGACAGCGTCACATGCAATCCGATCGCGCAGCGCGGGCTTTGCTGTGCCGAATCCTGAAGCGCCTCGACCTCGCCGCGCGCGATCGCGGGACCCACCATCATCACCGAGGTGGCGTTGAGGCGGCCGCGTTCGATCAGGTCGCGGATGGCGCGGTTGACGGCCGGGCTGATGCCGTAATCGTCGGCGCAGAGCCAGATCCGCCGCGGGCTCGCGGCGGTGCTCATTCGGCTGCCGTCCTGCTCGCGGCATCGTCGGCCCTGCCGGCTTCGAAATGCTTCTCGCTATGCTCGGCGACGAAGTAGATCGGGCGTGCCTTCAGCTCGGAGAGAATCTTGCCGATATATTCGCCGACGATGCCGATCATGATGAGCTGCACGCCGCCGATCGTCATCAGGCCGACCACGAGCGAGGGATAGCCGGGGACCTGCTTGCCGGTCGTGAACACCTCCCAGAGGATCGACAGGCCGAACAGGAAGGCACCTCCGGCGAGAATAACGCCGAGCAGGCTGGCGAAGCGCAACGGGGCCACCGAGAACGAGGTCAGGCCTTCGATCGAGAGACCGAGCAGGCTTGCGGCGTTGAAGGTGGTGACGCCATGGGCGCGCGCGGCGGGTTCATAATCGACGCGGATCTGACGGAAGCCGATCCAGCTGGCGAGGCCCTTGAAGAAGCGGTTGCGTTCCGGCAGCTGCCTGAGTGCGGCGACCGCGCGCGGCGACAGCAGGCGGAAGTCGCCGGCGTCCTCCGGGATCTTCTGGCGTGCGCCCCAATTGATCAGCGCGTAGAAGCCGTGCACTGCGACCCGGCGCAAGAAGGGCTCGTTATCGCGATGCGCCTTGGCGGTGTAGACGACGTCATAGCCGTCATCGATCCAGTGCCGCACCAGCTGTTCGATGAGCGCCGGCGGATGCTGGCCATCGCCGTCCATGAACATCACGGCGCCGAGTCGGGCATGGTCGAGGCCAGCCATCAGCGCGGCCTCCTTGCCGAAATTGCGCGACAGCGACACCACCTGGACATCGATTGCGTCGGCCGGAAGCGAGCGGGCGATCGACAGCGTCGCGTCCGCGCTGCCGTCGTCGACATAAACGACCTCGCAACCGAGGCGGTAGCGCTGCCGCAAGGTCTTGGCGAGATCGCAGATGCGCTGATGCAGTGCGGCGAGGCCGGCCGCCTCGTTGTAGACGGGAATGACGATCGACAGCCCCTTCGCCGCGGCGTTAGCTGCGGTGGTCGTCATGCCTGATACGTCAGAGCCCAGCGTCATCGATCAAGGTTCCAGAGGCGTTTTGGTCTTCTCAACCGCATATGATAGCTGCCGTTTGCTGTCGGTAAGCTGAACGAACCCGGGGCTTACCGTCCCAGGAACGCCTCAAGCTTGGCGAATAGCGGGTTCTCCCGGTCGAACACGTAGTCGAGCGAGACCACCGAGACGGTCTCGGCGCCATGCTCGCGCAGGAAGCTCGCCAGCGCATAGAGCTGCCCGGGCGGGCAGTGCAGCGTCAGCATGCCTGACGAAGTCGGACCGCCGAACGGGGCCTCGACGCCGTATCGGCTGTGGGCCTCGCCGAGCAGGGCGGCGTCGCATTGCCGGAAGCGGGTGCGGACCTCGCGGTATTTGTTGGCCCGCGCCCGCGCTGCGATGTGATCGAGGATGACACGCGCGGTCTCCCGCGCTTGCGGCGACCAGTCGGCCTCTTTGGATGCCACCAGATTGGCCTGGCTGCGCAGGATCACGCCGTCGTCGAGCACCCGCAGGCCATTGGCGGCGAGCGTTGCGCCGGTCGTGGTGATGTCGACGATCAGCTCGGCGCTGCCGGCCGCTGGCGCGCCCTCGGTGGCGCCCGCGCTTTCGACGATGCGGTAATCGGTGATGCCGTGGCTCTGGAAGAAGGTGCGGGTAAGGTTGACGAACTTGGTCGCGACCCGCATCCGCCTATGATGCTGCTCGCGGAAGCCGGTGGTGACGTCGTCGAGGTCGGCCATGGTGCGGACGTCGATCCAGGCCTGCGGCACCGCGACCACGACGTCGGCATAGCCGAAGCCGAGCCCGTCGATCAGCGACACGCGCTTATCGGCATCGGCAATGTTCTCGCGCACCAGGTCCTCACCGGTGACGCCGAGATGGGCGAAGCCCCGCGACAGCTGCGCGGCGATCTCGCTCGCCGAGAGATAGGCGACCTCGACATTGTCGAGCCCGGCGATGGTGCCGCGATAGTCGCGGGCGCCGCCGGCTTTCGACAACTTGAGCCCGGCGCGGGCGAAGAAGGCCTCGGTATTCTCCTGCAGGCGGCCCTTGGATGGAACGGCCAGAACGAATGGCGCGCTCATGACTTAAGCTCCCACCTTGCGGCCGATCTTCGTCAGCGCGTCCACCCAGACCGAGAAGCCGACCGCGGGAATCGGCGCGGCCGAGCCGAGCTGGGTCATCAGCCCGTCATAGCGGCCGCCGGCGACCAGCGGCTCGGCGCCGTTGCCCCTGTGATGCAGCTCGAATTCGAAGCCGGTGTAATAGTCGAGCCCGCGCCCGAACGCGGTCGAAAAGCGCGTCTGCTTCACGTCGATGCCACGCGCGGCCATGAAGCCGACCCGGCTCTCGAACTGATCGATCGCCGTCGTGAGATCGAGCTTCGCGTCGGTCGTGAGCGCGCGCAGCTCGGCGATGGCATCGTCGGGGTTGCCTGATATCGACAGGAAGCGCTTGAGCACGGCGATCGCCTCGCGCGGCAGCGCGCCGCCCTTCAGCGTCGATTGCTCGAGGAAGCGATCGGCGATCTCGGCCGTGGTGCGGCCGCCGACATTGGTGGTGCCGGCGATCGACATCAGATCAGTAACGAAGGCGAGCGCCGCCTTGCGGTCGGAGCCGGCCAGCGCAGCCAGCACGCCCTCATATTCGCTGCGCGTCGCGGTGGCTGCGGCCGCCAGCCGCTCCAGATCCTGCTCGAGGCTGATCTTGCGGTTGAAATCCTTGACCAGGCGGCGGCGCCAGACCGGATAAAGGTTGAGCGCGTCGAGCAGCGCATTGAACAGCGCGACGTCGCCGGTGCGGATCTCGACATCGCGGACCCCGAAGGCGGCGGTCGCCTCCAGCGCCAGGGCCAGCATCTCGGCGTCAGCCGCGGCGCGGTCCTGGCGGCCGAATGATTCGATGCCGGCTTGCAGGAATTCGCTGGCCCGGCCGCTACGGTAGCGGAACACCGGACCCAGATAGCTGAACCCGGCTGGCTGGCCGGCCCGGCTAGATGCGAGGTAATCGCGGGCGACGGGAATGGTCAGGTCCGGACGCAGGCACAGCTCCTCGCCGGAGAGGTCCGTGGTCAGGTACAGGCTCCTGCGGATGTCCTCGCCGGAGAGGTCCAGGAACGGCTCGGCCGGCTGCAGGATGGCAGGCTCGGCCCTGACATAGCCGGCCTGCGCGAACGACAAGAGCAGCGTATCCGCCCAGGCGGCGGAGCCGGCAGCATTTGAGGTGGCAGTCGCGGTCATCACAGGGTCCATGGTCCCGGTGGAACCGGGCAGGGCAAGGGGAAGCAAGGGAATTGCCGCAGCCCTTAGCATGGCCCGACAGCGGTTTCGACCTCCAAAGGATCAATCGCTTAACAGCCGGGCAATTCATCTTTCCGTCGTCATGCCCGGGCTTGTCCCGGCCATCCACGCCTGGCCACGGGCACAACAACGTGGATGCCCGGGACAAGCCCGGGCATGACGGCTTCCTGCGTTTGCATCGCCGACAGGGCTAGGCAGACTTGCCGCCCCAATCACCCAGCACCGCCTGCACCAGCGCCAGGGCGGCAACAGCGGCCGTATCGGCCCGCACGATCCGCGGGCCGAGCGCCAGCCGCAGGATCCTGGGCTGCCGCAGCAGCAGCGCCCGCTCCTCCTCGGCGAAGCCGCCCTCGGGGCCGATCAGCACGTCGATACCTTGAGCGGCCTCGCGGGCGCTTTGCAGGCTCTGAACGGGGTCTTCGACCTCCGCCGCCTCGTCGCAGAAGATCAGCAGGCGGCCGGCGGCGCGCTGGCTCAAGAAGCGCTCCAGCGGCACCGGCTCGGCCACGGTGGCAATGCTGAGGATGCCGCATTGCTCGGCCGCCTCGACCACATTGGCGCGCATCCGCTCGGTGTTGACGCGGGAGGCCTGGGTGTACCGGGTCAGGACCGGTTGCAGGGCGGCGGCGCCCATCTCGATGGCCTTCTGCACCATGTAGTCCAGCCGGGCATGCTTGAGCGGCGCGAAGACGTAAGTGAGGTCGGCCAGCCGATCCTGGGGCCGGGTCTGCTGGAGGACCACGAGGCCATCCGGCCGCTTGCGGCCTTCGATGGCGGCCTGCCACTCGCCATCGCGGCCGTTGAAGGCCAGGACCTCGGCCCCGGCGGCCAGCCGCAGCACATTGCCCAGATAATTGCCCTGGTCGCGGTCGAGCGGCACCCTGGCGTCCTGGGCGAGGGGGGCGTCAACGAACAGGCGGGGGGCGCGAAAATCGTGGGAGGGCATCGTTCAAGGGTCCGATTTGCCGCCGTTCTTAACCGAAACCAGCACTTTTGGGGGTAAATATCGCCGAATTGGTGCGTCTCCGCGCCGCGCTCTTGCCCTATTCGACGGGTTGTTAAGCACCGGCGGGAATCGTAAAAACGCGAACACGCTGGTTGCGCTTCAATTGGGAAGACGCCGAACCCCGTAAGCTCCTGCCGGAGAGACTGCCTTCATGATCCGTCATCTGATGGTTCCGATCACTGCCGCCATGGTCGTCATGGGTGCCGCGGGCGCTTATGCGCAGAGCGCCTTCCCGGCACCGCTGCCGAACCAGGCCGCGAGCAGCTCCGCCTTTCCGCCCGTGAACGGCTCGGCGCCCGTCGCCTCCGTCGGCACGGCGCCGCAATCGTCCTTTCCCGTGAACGGTGCGGCGCCGATCGGCGGCGCCGGCGCTTTCAGTGCCGCCCCGCCGACGCAAGCTCCGGGTGAGGACTGCATGAAGGCGTTCATGCCCCTGCGCGAGGAAGCCGAGAAGCGCGGCAAGGCGATCAAGGCCGCGAGCGACCGTCATGCACCGCCGGACGAGGCCTGCAAGCTGATCCGCAATTTCAGCCAGGCTGAGACCAAGATGATCAAGTACATCGAGGCCAACGCCGCCAAATGCGGAATCCCGCCGCAGGTCGGCGCGCAGATGAAGGACGGGCACAAGAATACCGAGGCCATGGCGGCGAAGGTCTGCAACGTTGCGCAGCAGATGCAGCAGCAACAGGCGCGTCCGGCCGGTCCCTCGCTGAGCGAGGTATTGGGTTCGGGTTCGGCGCCGGAAGCCAACGCCGGCAAGAAAGGCGGCAGCACCTTCGATACGCTCAACGGCAACGTCCTGACCCGATGAGCGACTCATCCGCCCGCGTTGCCGATTCCACTGGCAACTGGGTCGATACGCGCGCGCCGCTCTGGGCGCGACCCTATTTGCGCCTGTCCCGCTTCGACCGTCCGATCGGCTCCTGGCTGCTCTTGATGCCGTGCTGGTGGTCGGCGGCGCTGGCCGCCGGCATGGCGCACGACGTCCGCGGCCTGCCGCTCACCATCGTGCTGTTCTTCATCGGCGCCTTCGTGATGCGCGGCGCGGGCTGCACGTGGAATGACATCACCGACCGCGATCTCGACGACAAGGTCGAGCGCACGCGCTCGCGGCCACTGCCGTCAGGGCAGGTGACCACCAAGCAGGCGCTGCTCTTCATGGTCGCGCAGGCGCTGATCGGCCTCGTGGTGCTCCTGCAATTCAACCGCTTCGCGATCTTGACCGGCATCGCCTCGCTCGTGATCGTCGCGATCTATCCATTCATGAAGCGCATTACCTGGTGGCCGCAGATCGTGCTCGGGCTTGCCTTCTCCTGGGGCGCCTTGATGGGATTTGCCGTCACCTTCGGACGCATCGACGTCACCGCGCTCGTGCTCTATGCCGGCGCGATTTCATGGGTGATCGGCTATGACACGATCTACGCGCATCAGGATGCCGAGGATGACGCGCTGATCGGCATCAAGTCGACCGCGCGCCTGTTCGGCGCGCATACGCGCCAGGCGCTGGTCCTGTTCTACGGGCTCGCGGTGATGCTGATCGGCGTCGCGCTGGCGTCCGGCGAGGCGCGCTGGCCGGCCTGGCTCGGGCTCGCCGCTTTTGCCGCGCATCTCGCCGCGCAGATCCTGCGCTTGAAGATCGACGATCCCGAGCTGTGCCTCCGCCTGTTCAAGTCGAACAGGGATGCGGGCTTGCTGCTGTTCGCGGGATTGCTGGTGGATGCGGTGATGCGGGCGGGTTAGCTCGGACGTCGGCCCACTGTGTTGCGCTCCGAGAGCAAGCCAAGAGCTGACCGGTCTCAGTCCTCGCGCTTCGCCTCATCCCGGGCTTCGCTGGGCGAGATGTCGAACATGCGGCGGAAGGCGCGGTTGAAGGTCGAGACGTCGTCGAAACCGTGCAGGCTCGCAATGTCGAGAATCTTGATCCGCGCTGCGGTGGGGTCCGACAGGAAGCGGCGGGCTTTGAGCAGCCGCTCGCGACGGATATAGGCCGCAACAGCATAGTCCTCGCCCGCGAAGAGCTTGCGGATGTAGCTGCGCGACAGGCCCATTTGCCTGGACAGAAAATCGTCGTTGAGCCTGGGATTGTCGAGATGTCGGGCGACCAGTTCCTTGGCGAGCGCCAAGCGGACGGCCGGAACCCCCATGGTTTGAGCGCTGTGTATTCCGTCGCGGTTCGCGCCGAGGGCAAGCCCGGCCAGGTCGTGAAGATGGCTGCTGGTGGCTTCGGCAAACGCCGGAGTGACGTGGCTCAGATCGGCTGATTGCAGCGTCTCGACATAGTTGCGCAACAGCGCCATGGCCGGATGACCGGCCGCGACGCGGCGCAAGGGAGGATCGTTCCGCAGATCGGCGCGACGCCGGATGGCATCGACCGATAGTCGCAGATTTATGATGCGCGAGCGCTGCGGCTGATGCACGTGGAAGCCCTCGTCGCACCAGTGAAACAAGCCGTCGCCCGGTTTGTTCTCGTGCTCCCAATTGCGGCCGCTGACTGCTCCTCCGCCCGTTAGCACCAGGCTCAGGTAGACGGCATCCTCGTGGCCGATCTCCGCGCTGACCCTGACCGCGATCGGAGAGTTTTCGCCGAGGGCAAAAGTAAAGTCGGGAAACACCATGAGATCGCTCGTCAGTTCGAGCGGCACGTCGTCAACGGGACGGATGGCGAGGCGGTAGAGATGACGGCTGGACCAAAGCGCGACCATGTCCTCGGCGGTGGCTTCCGGAATATCGGAAGTCGTCAGCCTGGCGCGGGAAACAATCATCAGGGCTCGTGGATAAAAAGGAAAGGAGATTGCGACGGCGCGAACCAACTTGCAACTTTGCGGCCCCCGTGCGCCTCAGGCAATCACTCGAATTCTGCAATTGCCGTGCCGGTGCGAGGGCCGCCGGTGCGCGCCTTAGATGGTCTGTCGCAGCCCTACGCCGTCGCGTTCATCGATCTCGCACCTTCGGCGTGCTGTCTACGCATATTTGACAGCCACGACAGGCAGATTTGACAGTCGCCGCGCCGCGAACGTTTCCGAAATGCGACACCGTCATTTTTTCACATAACGCAGTGTCAGGGCTGCCGAGAAGTTCGTCCCGCCGCCCGACATAGTCCCCGCGAGATTCTGCAAGTGCGGGGAATGGTTGCATGACGTCCAGTTTGATCCGGAAGGCCTGTTGCGCGAGCGCGTGGTCCTTTGCCCTCGTCCTGGGCTCGGGAGAGCTCGCCCCCGCCTTGGCCGCCTGCACGGTCACCGGTGCCAATCAGACCTGCTCGAACTCCGCAACGATTTCCGGCGCGAGCTACGGTATCCAGGACACAGGAACCCTCCATCTCACGCTCAACGATGGATCGATTTCCGGAGTCTCCAGCGCCGGTGTTGCAACCGGCAACGATATAATCATCACCGATAACAGCGGCACGATCACCAGCATCAACGGAGTTGGCGTGTCTGCCGGCGGCTTCGGCTCGATCATAAATAGCTCAACCGGCGTGATTTCCGGCAACCTTGGCATCTCGAACGTCGGCGGCGCCAATATATACAACTTTGGCCAGATCACGGGCACCGGCGGCGACGCCGTCCAGCTCGGCGGCCAGCTCGGCGCTTCGAACGTGAAGAACTATGGTGGAGCGACGATCAGCGGCGCCGCCAACGGCCTCAACGTCGCACACGACCTGGATCTCACAAATTACGGAACGATCACCGGAGCCGGACTATCCGGCGTCGTGTTCGGACCGACAGCGGGTGGCGGGAGCTCTACCATCCACAACAACGCGGGCGGCACCATCGCCGGCTTTCAGAACGGCATCAGCGGCAGCGGTGACAATGCGTTCGTCGACAACAGAGGGACCATCTCCGCCAGTAACGGCACCGGCGTCTCTGTCGACGGTTTGAATTTCCAGGTTCATAACGATGTCGGAGGCAGCATCTCGGGCCTCAATGGCATCGCCAACGTCGTCGGCTCGGTCACCCTGAACAATCAGGGAACCATCACCGCCAGCGGCTTCAACAACGGCTGGGCGCTGTATGCCTCAGGCGGCGGCACGGTGACCAATTCGGGCACGATCACGTCCGATGGTGGCGGCATCTTCAGTCCCGCCGGCGGCTCGGCGCTGACTGTCATCAACACCGGCAGCATTTCAGGCGGCGTCACTAACGTCACTGGCGTCGGCATCCGTGCTGTGGGGGCGCTGACGCTCACCAATAGCGGCAGCATCACATCGGGCGCGGTCGGCACCGCTGTGTTCGCAGGCGCGGGCTCCAATATCACCAACAGTGCTTCGGGCACGATCTCGGGCCTTTCCGGCATCGCCATCACCCGCAACAACAGCACCATCACCAATGCCGGCACGATCTCCGGCGCAGCAGGTTCCATCACCTATGCCGTGGCGGGCAGCACCGGCCATGTGCTGAACGTGCTTCCGGGTGCGGTCTTCAACGGCGCAATCTACTACTTCAACAACATCGGCAATACGATCAACTTCGGCACCGGCAGCTACACCCTTCCGGTCGACCAATATCTGGTCGCGTCCAACACGATCAATCTCTCCAGCAGCTCGCAGACGCTGATCACGTCGGGCCTGAACGGCGCTGGCACCGGCAATATCGTCGTGACCAACGTTTCGAACGTGGCGAGCACGCCGACGATGGTGCCGGATTTCACCCGCTCGCTGTTCAACATCATCTCGGGCATCCTCGACAACAACATCGACTATCCGCAAACCGTGGCCTCCAGCCCCGCCATCGGCTACGCGGATGGTGCTTCCGGCAGCCTGGCGCCGCAGCTCCCCGACCAGCTTCGCGGCTCCGGCAACAGGCTTGCCATGGCGTCCATGCCACAAGGCACCAGCATGGACGCCTATGGCAACCTGTTCTGGGCGCGCAGCTTCGCGGGCCTTCGCAACCAGCTATCGACGCCATCGGCTGCCGGATCGACCACGAACCAGTATGGTGGCCTGATCGGCTTCGATCGCAGGCTCGAGAATTGGCGGGTCGGCGGCTTTGCCGGCGCGGGCAGCCTGTCCGGCTGGATGGCGGACGGCTCCGGCACGCTGAAATCGGACGTCTATTTCGGCGGCGTTTACGGTCGCCGGGAATGGGGGCCGCTGGTGTTCGACCTGGCCCTTGCGACGGGTGGGCTCGATTCCAGAAGCACGCGCACGGTCTATTCCGCCACCACGGAAACTGCGGTCGGAACTTTCGGCGGCTACTTCATCGCACCGCAGGCCGCTCTCGGCTATCGCTACACAATCAGCCCTGCCGTCACCGTCACGCCCTTCGTCCGGGTTGGCTACAGCGGCACCTTCAACGAGGGTTATTCGGAAACCGGTTCCTCTCAGAACCTGGCCTACCAGGCGCGCCAAGTCCATCTCTTCGAAGAGCGGGTCGGTGCGGTGTTCTCGCGTGAATTCTTCACCGGCGGAGCCAGCCCCCTTACCAAACTCTCGCTCACCGCTTCGGTGCTCGGCCAACAGCGCGTCGGTCCGCAGCGATTTGGCGCCAGCTTCTCTGGGACCGATTTCACCGTGAACTACACCAGCGCTGCCAGCGTGTTTGGAGGCACGGTCGGCCTCGGCTTCGACACGATCGTGGCTCGCAACACCGCACTGTTTGGCTCGGCGGATGCCCAATTCACCAGTGACCCTGCCGTTACCTACAACGTGCGACTGGGCCTGAAGGTGGGGTTTTAAGCAGCGTTTCCGCAAGCCCAGGGCTCGCTGAGGCGGGTGCGCGGCCGACGGCCTGACCCGGCTCAATTCCTCGCGATGATCTCGCGTTCGCCCTGATGAACCGGCAGCTCGCGCGCCATGCCGGCGCGCCGGCGCATCAAAAATTTCGGACGGCGGGCGCGGATCGCGTTGGCGCGGCGACGGCGTGGCGCGGGCTTGCGGGCGCCCTCGTCGAGCTGCGGCAGCGCGAAGAGCTCGCTCCAGGTCGCCCAGGCTTGCGCGATCTCGTCCGCATCGGCGCCGACCAGCAGCGGAATGGACAGCGAGGGATCGCGATGCACGAGGACGAGCGTCTGCGCTTCGTCGTTGCCGCGCAACGCGACACCGGTGAAGTCGGCAACGCGCACGTTGATCGCCATCTGCATGCCGCGGACGGCACGGCGCAGCACGACACGCTCGCGATGCAGCTCGATCTGCCTGACATGTCCGTCGGCGCGCGGATCGTGCGCATCGAAGCGGACCGGAAGGGAAAGAGGGTCGAGCCGCAAGGAGCGGCTCGACCCGGCGGGGTTGGCCCCGCATGTTGCTGTTTGACGCCTCACGGCTCTAGTTCTCCCCGCCGGGATTATGTTCCCGGTCGATGCGAGGACCTTAGCGCGCGCCTGTCCGAAACCGCTTAAAAAGGCTGGTTAACCCACCGTCACTGCTGCTCATGATTGACAAGACCTTGGCGCGCATGATTGACGAGACGTTGCGCCGAAGTCGCGAATCTGAACTTTTGGCGGGCTGAAAATGCTTGAAGTCCGCGCTATCAGGGCACATCTGTGGGTTCCGGTCCCGAACCCCGCCCCAACAGGATTTCGTTCGTGAACTCTTCACCAAGCTCGACGCTTTCGACTTCAGCCAATCGCGATTTGTTCGATCAGTCCGCGCTCTCCGATCTCGCGCAGCGGCTGGTCGAGGCGGCCAGGCGCGCCGGCGCGGATGCGGCCGATGCGGTCGCGGTGCGCGGGGTCTCGCAGGGCGTCGAGGTCCGCGACGGTCGCGTCGAGGAATCCGAGCGGTCCGAGGGCGACGATGTCGGCCTGCGCGTTCTGGTCGGCCAGCGCCAGGCGGTGGTCTCGACCAACGACGTCAGCGGCGATGCCGTCACCAAGCTCGCCGAACGCGCGGTGGCGATGGCGCGTGTCGCGCCCGACGACAAATTTGTCGGCCTCGCCGATCCCGCGCTGCTCGCGCGCGACTTCCCCGAACTCGACCTGCTCGATCCCGACGTGCCCACGACGGCCGAGCTCGAGCGCCGCGCACTCGCGGCCGAAGCTGCGGCGCTCGCCGTCAAGGGCGTGACCAAATCCGGCGGCGCCTCGGCCTCGGCCGGCATCGGCGGCATGGTGCTCGTCACCTCGACCGGCTTCCACGGCTCTTACCTCCGCTCCAGCCAGGGCATTTCCGCGACCGCCATAGCGGGCGAAGGCACCAGCATGGAGCGCGACTACGACTTCACCTCGGCGCCGCATGGCGCCGATCTGTTGCCGCCTGAAGCTGTCGGCCGTTCCGCCGGCGAGCGCACCGTGGCGCGCTACAATCCGCGCAAGGTCGAGACCTGCAAGGTGCCGGTCGTGTTCGATCCGCGCGTTGCCGGCTCGCTGGTCGGCCATCTCGTCGGCGCCATCAACGGCGCCTCGATCGCGCGCAAGACCAGCTTCCTCAAGGACAAGCTTGGCCAGCAGCTGTTTGCGAACAACATCCGCATCATCGACGATCCCTTGCGCAAGCGCGGCCTGCGCTCGCAGACCTTTGACGCCGAAGGCGTCGCGGTGAAAAGATTCGCGCTGGTCGACGAGGGCGTGCTGACGACCTGGCTGCTCGACTGCGCGACTGCGCGCGAGCTCGGCCTCACCACGACCGGCCACGCCCATCGTGGCGTCTCCTCCTCGCCCTCGCCCGGACCGTACAATCTGCATCTCGAGCCCGGCACGCCGACGCCGGCCGAGCTGATCTCCGACATCAAGCAGGGCTTCTATGTCACCGATCTGATCGGCTCCGGCGTCAACGGCGTCACCGGCGATTACAGCCGCGGCGCCTCCGGCTTCTGGATCGAGAACGGCGAGATCACCTATCCCGTCAGCGAGGTGACGATCGCCGGCCATCTGTTCGAGATCTTCAAGTCGATGCAGCCGGCGAACAATCTCGAGTTCCGCTACGGCATCAATGCGCCGACGGTGCGCATCGAGGGTTTGACGCTTGGCGGACGCTGACGCGACCTCGCTGGACGAGACCATCCTGACCCGCGACGCGGCGCTGCTGAAGGACACGGTGCGGGAGGCGGGCGCGCTGGCGCAGTCGATGTTCCGCACCGAGCTGCGGAAGTGGATCAAGGGCGCGTCCTCGCCGGTGTCTGAGGCCGACATCGCCGTCAACGATCTGCTCGAAACGCGCCTGCGCGCTGCGACCCCCGGCTATGGCTGGCTGTCCGAGGAGAGCGCCGACGATGCGGCGCGGCTGTCGCGGCGGCTGACCTGGATCGTCGATCCCATCGACGGCACGCGCAATTATCTCGGCGGGCATGACGAATGGTGCGTCAGCGTCGCGCTGGTCGAGGATGCTGCGCCGGTGCTGGCCGCGGTGTTCGCGCCGGCGAGCGACGAGTTCTTCTTCGCGGTGCGCGGCCAGGGCACGACGCTCAACGACAGGCCGGTGCGGGCAACCCCAGGATCCGAGCTCGACTTCGCCCGCGTCGCCGGCCCGAAGCCGCTGGTTGAGCGGCTGAAGCCGTCACTCGGCGAGATCAAGCTGCACCGGCGAATCGGCTCGCTGGCGCTGCGGCTGTGCCGGGTCGCCCACGGCGCGCTGGATGCGGCTTTTGCGGGGGGCAACAGCCATGATTGGGACCTTGCGGCAGCCGATTTGATCGTGCAGGAAGCGGATGGTAGGATGAGCGACCTCTCCGGAGAACCCATCCTCTATAACCGCCGGGAAGTGGCGCACGGGGTGCTGGTGGCAGCGGGACGCGATCGTCATGCGGGCATTGTCGCGCATTTTCGCAACCGTCCCTTAGCCTAAAGCGCTTTCGTCGTGCTTCTCGAACACTGCTTTGCCGGGCAGCCCGTTAGGAACCGAACTCATGCCAGATAGTGCCCCGCAACAACTGCTTCACCTCGTCATCGGCGGCGAGCTCGTCGATCTCGAGCACAACACCTTCAAGAACCTGGACGATGTCGACATCGTCGGCCTCTATCCGAACTATGCCACCGCCCACGCGGCCTGGCGCGCCAAGGCGCAGAGCACGGTCGACAACGCGCAGATGCGCTATTTCATCGTCCATCTCCACCGGCTGCTCGATCCGAATCAAGAACCGGCGCGTTGAAAAAACTGCTTCGCAATACGCTGCGAAGCAGCTTCGTTCAGCGTGCCGTCGGGGTCCTGGCGGCCGAATATCTGCGCTTTGTCTGGCGGACCAACAGATTCACGTTCGATCCGCCTGATGTCTATGAACGCGTCGAGCCGCAGATCCCGGCGATCTTCGCCTTCTGGCACGGCCAGCACTTCCTCACCCCGTTCATCAAGAACAAGGACTGGTACAAGGCCAGGGTCCTGATCTCCCGGCATCGCGATGGCGAGTTCAATGCCATCGCAGCCGAGCGGCTCGGCATCGGCACGATCAGAGGTTCGGGCGATCATGGCGGGGCTTTCCACCGCAAGGGCGGGGTCGGCGCTTTCAAGGAAATGGTGCGGACGCTCCAGGACGGTTGTAATGTCGCGCTGACCGCCGATGTCCCCAAGCGTTCGCGCGTGGCCGGGCTCGGCATCATCATGCTGGCACGGGAATCGGGGCGGCCGATCATGCCTTTCGCGATGGCGACCAGCCGCTTCGTCCGGCTCAAGAACTGGGACCGCACCACCATCAATTTGCCATTCGGGCAGGGCGCATTGGTCGGCATCAAGGAAATCCACGTTCCCGCAGATGCCGACGCCGCCACGATGGAAGCGTTGCGGCAGGAGCTGGAGAATACGCTGAACGAGGCGACCCGGCGCGCCTATGCGCAGCTCGGCCGCCCGGGACCGGAAGATGCCTAAATCGCTGCCCATCGCGCTGCCGATCACGCTGCGGATGTACCGGCGCCTGGCTAGCGGCCTGGTGCCGCTCGCGCCTGCGCTGATCAAGCGGCGGCTGAAGCAGGGCAAGGAAGACCCCGCGCGGGTCGGCGAACGGCGCGGCCTGTCCCGCGACGTGCGGCCGCATGGCCCGCTGGTCTGGATCCACGGCGCCAGTGTCGGCGAGGTGCTCGCCGCGGCGGCGCTGATCGAGCGCCTGCGCGATCTCAATCTGCGCATCCTGCTCACCTCGGGCACCGTCACCTCGGCGGCGGTGGTGGCAAAGCGCTTTCCGCCCGACGTCATCCATCAATACGTGCCGTATGACTCGCCGCGCTATGTCGCGCGCTTCCTCGATCATTGGAAGCCATCGCTGGCGCTGTTCATCGAATCCGACCTGTGGCCGAACCTGATCCTCGCCGGCGCGGCGCGCCGGGTGCCGATGGTGCTGATCAACGGTCGGATGTCGCCGCGCTCCTTCCCGCGCTGGCGGCGCATGCATGGCACCATCTCGGCGCTGCTGTCGCGGTTCGACATCTGCCTTGCGCAGTCGAAGATTGATGCCGAGCGCTTCTCCGCGCTCGGCGGCCGTGACGTCGTCACCACGGGCAATCTCAAGCTCGACGTGCCGGCGCCGCCGGCCGACCCCGCCAAGCTCGAACGGCTGATGGCGATGACTCGCGGGCGTCCGATCATCGTCGCTGCCTCGACCCATCCGGGCGAGGACGAGATGCTGGTGGCGGCGCATCGCAGCCTCGTCGGTTTCTTCCCGCAGCTTCTCACCGTGATCGTGCCGCGGCATCCGGATCGCGGCTCCTCGATCGCGGGCCTCGTCACCGCGTCCGGCCTCAAGCCGGCATTGCGCTCGCGCGAGGACCTGCCGACGGCGACGACCGATGTCTATGTCGCCGACACCATGGGCGAGCTCGGACTGTTCTATAGGCTCTCGGGAATCGTGTTCATGGGCGGATCATTGATCCACCATGGCGGCCAGAATCCGATCGAAGCGATCAAGCTTGGCGCCGCGATCGTCCATGGTCCGCACGTGTTCAACTTCGCCGACGTCTATGAGGCGCTCGATGCGAGCGGCGGGGCACGGCAGGCCGACACGCAGGAAGCGTTGGTCAAGCAGCTCGGGCAGCTTCTGGCCGAGCCGACGGTGCGCGACAAGATGCAACGCGCAGGCTCGGGCGTGGTCGAGCAGCTTGGCGGTGCGCTCGATCGCACCATGGCCGCGCTCGAGCCGTATCTGTTGCAGTTGCGGATCGAGATGGGGGCCGCCAATGCGTGAGCCGGCCTTCTGGTACCGGCCACGTTCCCCGCTTTCGCATGTCCTTTGCCCCCTGGGTATGCTCTACGGCGCCATCACCGCGCGGCGCATGCTGCGCCAGGGCGTGGACGCCGGCATCCCCGTGATCTGCGTCGGCAACTACCACGTCGGCGGCGCCGGCAAGACGCCGACCGTGCTGGCGTTGACCAAGCTGTTGCGCGAGCTCGGCGAGACGCCGGTGGTGCTCAGCCGCGGCTATGGCGGACGCCTGAAGGGCCCGGTGATGGTCGACCGCGCACGTCACACCGCAACCGAGGTCGGCGACGAGCCCCTGATGATGGCGCGCGACGTCCCGGTCGCAGTCGCGCGCGACCGCCTCGACGGCGTCGCGCTGGCGAAATCGCAGGGCGCTACCGTGATCCTGATGGATGACGGTTTCCAGAATCCTGGTCTGCTCAAGGACGCCTCGCTGATCGTGATCGACAGCGAGCGCGGCCTCGGCAATGGCAAGGTGTTTCCCGCAGGCCCCTTGCGCGCTCCGCTGCAGGCGCAGCTCGCGCGCACCGACGCGCTGGTGCTGATCGGCGATGGCCGTGCCGCCAACGATGTCGCGGCCGAGCTTGCCAAGCGCGACAAGCCCGAGCTGCGCGCGCGGCTGAAGCCGGTTGCAGCATCGCTTAAGCAGCTGCTCGGCAAGCGGGTCTTCGCCTTCGCCGGCATCGGCGATCCCGGCCGCTTCTTCCGCACGCTGCGTGCGAGCGGCATCGAGGTCGCGCGCACGCGCGCCTTCGCCGACCACCACATGTTTTCGCAAGACGAGATCGCAGCGCTCGCAGCGGACGCCCGGCGCGAGCAGCTCACGCTGGTGACGACGGAGAAAGACCTTGCACGCCTGCGCGGCCGCGAAGGCGTGCCGGATGGCATCGTGCCATTCGCCGTTCAGCTCGAGTTCGATGAGCCGGCAAAGCTGCGGCAACTGATCAGCTATCACCTGTACAAGGCGCGCGAGCGAAGGTTTTCCGCGCGATGACCTCGTAGGGTGGGCAAAGCGCAGCGTGGCCACCATCTACGATCGCGGCCGGAGTGGCCTTGTGGGCACGCTTGCGCTTTGTCCACCCTACGGCAGCTGCGCTCATGTCTAAGGCAGCACCACGTCTGCAACGAGTCGAGGGGGTCATGCTCACCACGCCCCGACGGCGATCAATCCGGCAATGGTCAGGCACGAGATGCAGGCCACGATGACGGTGTAGGACTCGGGTGTATTCATTGCTGTCTCCCAAACTGTTGCCAATTGCTTGGTCATTGCTATGCGGGAGTGATCGTTCGGTCTTGGGGCCGCTTCAATTCGGCATGCCGAGACCGGTCGTGCGGTCTGCGTCCGTTCTCTCACCGTCATCCCGATTCGCAGGATGATGATCCGCTTCGAGAGTCTCGGAGCGTTCAGCTGCGATCAGAAGCTGTTTGCGCATTTCAGCGAGCCGGGCGCGGCAATATTCACGATAGAGCAGGTCGAATATGGCGGGCATGATCCACCCCCACCGTTTGATTTTGATTTACAGATATTCCACTGCTGATTTTCGAGGTGATCGTAGCCCGCTAAAATGGCTCTTCGATATGAGCCCGTTCACAGACCGTTCCAATTCCAGAGCTCAATGGCCGATTGGTTGGTCGATTGCCTGTGCGATACAAAAGAACGGGGGCCGGTTACCTAGCGTGCAATATAGCAGCTCTCTGTTTCAGCAAGACTTCGTCAAACAACTTAAGGACGCGGAACTGCAAAAAAAATCCAACCACAGCGCGAAATGGATGATCTCCAAGTGCAAGGAACATTCAATGCACGCTGGTCGACACGACTGAAGATCATTTCAGCTGTGAGACTCGCACTTCAGGTGCGCGCCATCGTCGAGACGCCGACCCTCTGCACAGCTCGTGCAACGACGGCGGCAGGGCAACTACCATTTGCTCACCGACAGCAGCTTGCCATTCACGCCTCATTCATCGCAACCGTCCTACCAGTTTCAGACGATCAGGAGAGTTCGATGAAATCGCCGTTCGCAGGTATCGCCGCAAGCCTTTTGTGTCTGATTGTTGCGCCGGTGTTCGCCCAAACGACGCCGTCCGCAGCTCCAACTGCGACGGTGCCAGTCCCCGCGACCAAGCGCGTGACGTGTCTCGCCACGACGCAAAGCCTGAAAGGGCAGGACAAGCGCGACCAGCTGCAGCTCTGCATGGCGCAGGCGCGGTTCGATTGCCTGAAGCAGGCGATTGATCAGAAGGTCGTCGGCGAGCCCAGGAAGGCCTTCATCAAGACCTGCGTCGGCACGGATGGCGCAGATGGCGCTGAACAACAATAGGCGCGCGGGCACGGCCTCACGGCTGCGGCTTCAGCGCTCCGGGAAAGTGCCGCTGCAGCACCGCGGCGGGCGTGGCGTAGGCCTCCTGCAAATCCACGCTCCAATACTTCAGCTCGTCGAGCGGGATTCGCGTGTCGGTGATGGCGCAGCGCACGAAGGTCCCCGGCGAGATCACGCGGAAATCGCCGTCGAGATACTGCACCTGCGCTTCGCCATGGCCCGAGGGGCCGAACTTGTTCAGCACGGTCGAAAGTCTCCGCGGATGGCCTCTCCATGGAGAACCTTGGAGGGCACGATATGTTGGACGGGATGTAGCATAGATAGGGTGGCTTGTCCGCCCGTAAAACCCACCGGCTTGTGATGTTTTGCCGCCGTTTCCGCGTGATAATGCTTCGGTTGAAGGATCGCTGGTTCCGGCACCTCCTACGGCAGAGTCCGATGCGCCTTCGACTGACCGCCCTGTTCCTGATGCTGCTGATGTCGGCTGCGCCCGCCGCGCCGGCGCCGCAGCTGGTCGAGATCCCGCTCGCGTCCGGGGTCCTCCATGCGCAGCTCTACAAGCCCGAAGGCGCAGGCCCGTTTCCGACCGTGATCGCGCTGCATGGCTGCGGCGGCCTCGGCGGCCATTCCGATCCGGTGCTGCCGCGCTATCGCGATTGGGCCGAGCGCCTGCTCAGGGGCGGCAATGCCGTGCTGCTGCCCGACAGCTACGGCTCGCGCGAGCTCGGGCCGCAATGCCGGATCAAGGAGAGTCATGTCAAGGCGCGGCGCGAACGCGTCGCCGATATCGCGGCCTCACGCGCCTGGCTGATGAAGCAGGCCTGGGTGGCGCGCGACCGCGTCAGCCTGATCGGCTGGGCGAATGGTGCGAGCGCGCTGCTCTGGGCCGTGCGCCCGCAGAGCGCGGCGCGCGATCTCAGTCCGGATTTCCGCGCCGCGATCGCGTTCTATCCGGACTGCCGGATCTCGGCGGGTTTGGGCTGGAGCACGCGGGTGCCGACGCTGGTGCTGATCGGCGCCGATGACGACGTGTCGTCGCCGCCGGCCTGCCGTCAGATGGTGGACGGCGCGCGCGGCCGCAGCGCGCTCGCGCGCATCGTGGTCTATCCCGGCGCCGATCACGATTTCGACCGCGCCAACATGCCGCTGCACGCAGCTGCCGGCAGCGACGCCGCCGCACCCGAGCGCGATCATTTAGGCACAGACGCCGAGGCGCGCGCGGCCTCGCAGAAGGACGTCGCGGAGTGGCTGGCGCGGTGATTGAGGTCTCGTAGCCCGGATGGAGCGCAGCGAAATCCGGGAGGACCGTCGTATGTGGCACGACCCGGATTACGCTGCGCTCCATCCGGGCTACGCTTCCCAAGCGGGGCCGCCCGAGGAACAACATCAGGCGGACGGCCCCGCATCGACCACCGCCCTGCACGGAGTATGGCCGACCGGGAATCTACGGACCGCGCCTCGATGCGGTTTCAGCCTGTGGCGGCGCCATCATTCGACCATGATGTCGATTCAACGCATTTCACATGCGCAACCGCATCGCCCTCTTCGCCTCCGCGCTGATCGTCTTCACCGTCGCGATCCTCCTGTTCGAGGCCCATGCCGGCGCCCCACAGCGCGCGCCGGACCATTGCGGCTTCTGGACCACGATCGACGCGGGATTGTCCTGCCGGTAGGCAGGGCTATGGCATATGACTGATGGCGGCGGCCTGCGCGCACGCCTCGTCCTTCGAGACGGCGCTTACGCGCCTCCTCAGGATGAGGCTAATCGGCGTCATTGCTCGTTGAAACTGGTGCCGCGCACTCCGTCCTCATCCTGAGGAGCCCGCCAAAAGCGGGCGTCTCGAAGGATGGCCGCAGCGAAAACCGCTCAAATGCGATAGCCCTGTACATTAGGGGGGGGGCCGGCTACGCGCTGCCTCCAGTGCGCAATTGCGCACATGGCGGGGAATGACACCGGACGTGAAGCGCGGGCCATCGCTTCTCAGAACAAGCTGCCCTGATCCACAGGCTTGACCACCCGCTTCGGCGCCGGCTTTGTCTCCGCGGCCGGCTTGGCTTGCGATGGCGCGCGCTTTGCCGCGGGGGGCGGGCGATCCGCATCCGCCGTCGCGCCGACGCGGCCATCGGCGAACTCGATCTCGACGCGTGTGCCGGGACCGATCGACTCCGCCGCATGCACGGGATGGCCGGCCTCGTCGCGCACCAGGGCAAAGCCGCGCGCGAGCACGCTGCGATAGGACAGCGCGGAGAGCAGCTTGCCGCTGTTCTCGACACGGGCATCGAGCCGGTGCAGCAGCGTGACGAGCGCGCGGCCGGCACGCTCGGCCAGACGATGGGTGCGCTCGCGCTGGCGGGCAATCGCGTTGCGCTGCGCCTGCGCGTTGGAGAGCTTCGAGGCGCGCAAGCGCACTTCAAGCCCGGCAAAGCGGTCGCGCCGCTGCCGCAGCAGCGATCGCGCGGACAGGCCGAGCCGTTCGCCGCACACGGTGAGACGGTGATCGGCCTGCGATATCTGGCCGTGCAGCACCCGCAGCGTCAGTTTCGAGCTTGCGGCGGTGAATCTGCGGAAATGCGCATGCGTGTTGGCCTTGAGGCAGCGGGGCAGGGAGGCGCCCGCCGAATCCAGCCGTTGCCGCGGGATCGCCAGGAGATCGCCGGCTGCCGGCAGTGCGCGCGCGGCGGCGCGCAGTTCGTTGCGACGATTCTCGTGGCCGCGCTGCCAGCAGGCACGGGTGCGCCGCGCGAGATTGGCGACCTCGACGAACAGGTCACTGCGCACCGGCACCGCCATCTCCGCCGCTGCCGTCGGCGTCGGGGCGCGCTTGTCGGCGACGAAATCGATCAGCGTGATGTCGGTCTCGTGCCCGACCGCGGAGATCAGCGGGATCATGCTGTCGGCCGCCGCGCGCACCACGATCTCCTCGTTGAACGACCAGAGGTCCTCCAGCGAGCCGCCGCCGCGCGCGACGATCAAGACGTCAGGCCGCGGGATCCTGCCGCCCTCGGAGAGCGCGTTGAAGCCGCGGATCGCGGCCGCGACCTGCTCGGCCGAGCCGTCGCCCTGCACCTTCACGGGCCAGACCAGCACGCGGCGGGGGAAGCGGTCCTCGAGCCGATGCAGGATGTCGCGGATGACCGCGCCGGTCGGCGAGGTCACGACGCCGATCACCTCCGGCAGCCAGGGCAGCAATTGCTTGCGCGCCTCGTCGAACAGGCCCTCGGCGGCGAGTTTCTTCTTGCGCTCCTCCATCAACGCCATCAGCGCGCCGATGCCGGCCGGCTCCAGCGCCTCGATCACGATCTGGTATTTCGAGGAGCCGGGGTAAGTGGTCAGCTTGCCGGTGGCGATCACCTCGAGCCCCTCCTGGGGCTTGAACCGCATCCGCCCGTGCACGCCCTTCCAGATCACCGCCTCGATCTTGGCGCTCTCGTCCTTGAGCGCGAAATAGCAATGGCCGGAGGAGTGGGGCCCGCGAAAGCCGGAGATCTCGCCGCGGACCCGGACATGGCCGTAGGCGTCCTCGACCGTCCGTTTCAGGGACAGGGACAGTTCGGAGACGGTGAATTCGGGCGCGTTGAGCAGTTGTTCCGCAGGCGGCATCTCAAAAACGATTCGGCATTTTGGGGTCAGACCCGACGTTAAGGATTTTCGCGGCGCGGCGCCAATCCAGGGATTGACCAAAAGAATACTCTGTTATACAGAGTTCTCTGTTGGTTGATGAGTTTGAGGGGGATGGCGTGGCGATCCGGCTACTGGGCGGCATTTTGAACGGTCTGAAATGGGTCCTGTGTGCAATCGGCGCTGTGGCGTTGATTCTGGGCGCCATGATCGCAATGCCGCTGGAGCGACCGCCCGAGATGCGATCGGTTTCGGATTCCGCCAAGGGTATCATTTGGTCCACACTGCCGCCGCTCGAGCGCTTTCAGGCCCGCGACGGCACCTGGATCGGCTATCGCCATTATGCGCCGAACGGCCCGGAGACAGGCCGCGGCGCGATCTTCATCCATGGCTCTTCCGGCTCCAGCGGCACCGTCAATCACGCGCTGACCCATGCGATCGCCGCGCGTGGCGTGGAGACCTGGGCGCTGGACATCCGCGGCCATGGCGGCTCCGGCACGCGCGGCGATATCGGCTATGTTGGCCAGCTCGAGGACGACCTCGTCGATTTCGTCGCGCATGTCCGCAAGAGCGCGCCCGATCTGCCGCTGACCCTGATCGGCCATTCCGCCGGCGCCGGCTTCTCACTGCGCGTTGCCGCGACACCGATCATGCAGGACATGTTCATCCGCACCGTGCTGCTCGCGCCCTATCTTGGCTATGACGCACCGACCAACAGGCCGAGCAACGGCGGTTGGGTGAGTGCCGACATTCCGCGCTTCCTGGGACTCACCGCGCTGCGCAAGCTTGGCATCGACTGCTGTGCGCAGCTTCCGGTGCTCGCCTTCGCGGTGCCGCCGAGTTCGGCGAAGTATCTCACCTCTACCTATTCCGACCGCCTGATGCGCAACTTTGCGACGCATGGCTATCGGCTCGATCTGCCGGCCGTGACGCATCCGATGACGATCTTCGGCGGCACTGAGGACGAGATGATGATCTCCGATAAATATGCTGAGGCCGTGCAAGCGATAAAGCCGTCCGTCGAGGTCAAGCTGATCGAGGGCGTCAACCACATGGGCATCGTCACCAATCCGAAGGCGGTCAATGCGATTGCGGAGGACGTGGCAACACGCGGGAGCGGCCAGTCATGATCGACAGCAAGCAGGCTGCTGAAGCACTCGCTGATATCGACGACATCGTCCAGCGCCTGCGGCAGTCGCAGCTCTATGAGCTGGCCAGCCTGGCGGCGCTCTGGTGGGGCGTCCTGGTCTTCGCCGGCAACTTTGTGACCTGGCTTTGGCCGATCTACGCAGTCTATGCGTGGCCCGCCGTCGACATTCTGGGTGTCGGCGGCCTGGTTGCGATACGATTGCTTACTCCGTCGCAAGCCCGGGCTGCCGCTTTCGATATCAGGCTCGTGCTGGTCTTCGTCCTGTTCTTCGCGTTCGGCTATATCTGCACCAGCGTGCTCGGTCATTTCGGCCCGCGCGAGCTCGGCGCCTTCTGGCCGATCTATTTCATGCTGTTCTACACCCTCGCCGGTCTCTGGTTCGGCCATGCCTTCATCGCGATCGGTCTCGGCATCACCGCTTTGACGCTGATCGGCTTCTTCACCATCGGCGAAGCCTTCCCGCTCTGGATGGCCTTCGTCAACGGCGGCGGCCTCATCCTCGGCGGTCTCTGGATGCGGCGAATCTGATGGCCGAGCTCGACGACATCATCCATCAGCCATTGCGGCTGAAGATCATGGCGGCCCTGAACGCGCTGCCGGTCGCGTCAGGCCTGGAATTCGCGCGGCTGAAGAAGCTGACCGGCGCCACCGACGGCAATCTCGGCGCGCATATCGAGACGTTGGCGAAGGCCGGCTACGTGTCGGTGGAGAAGGCTTTTGTGGGGAAGAAGCCGCAGACCACGGTGACGGCGACGCCTGCGGGCCGCGGCGCCTTCGCGCGGCATGTGGCGACGTTGCAGGAGATCATTGCGGGGAGGCAGGGGTAGCATCCGCCGTCGTGCTAACTGGCGCCCATCTCGCCCCAGTCATTCCGGGGCAGCCACCAGCCCCCTGAGTTCGAAAGCGCCTTCACGCAAAAAAAGCGCGGTAGCGCGGCGTGAGAACCCCACTGTCACTGTAATTATCGTGTCTCACTTCAGGGAGTAGTCCCGGACCGTCACAGTAATTCTGGCCGAACAGCATGAAGTTCGCCCAGGTGGCGAACAGGAAGCGGATGAGCACGGGCTTTCCCGCTCTACGTGTTTTAGGATATTTTGACCGGCCGCTCGGCAGGTACGGGCCAGAGCGAGACCACAGGAGGTTAAAACGCCACGCTGAACGCCTTCGGCGCCGTCCGGAAAGGAGATCGCCATGTGCATAAGAATCGACGTGAAAGTCGACCTACAGCTCATCATGCTGGTACTTATGATGCTCGCTAGCTCATAAGCATGACGCGCAACTGGCCCGGCGGGATGGCATCCGACCGGGCTTTTTGCTGCCCTGGAGGGAGTGGATGGCAATGGAGCCCAGAAGTAGCATCAAGCTCAGCTGGACCGGCAGGGGCTCGATGCCGCGCTGGATGTGGAAAGAGATGAAGGCGCTGAAGCTGAAACCTAACGCCTTCCTGATTGTGAAGCCATGACTAAGCTGGAACGGTGGTGCATAGTCGATGTCTCCGAAGAGGGTTTCCAGAAGGCCCTTGAGCATATCGAAGGGTTCGGCGATGTGTGGGTGACTGGCTGGTGCAGTGAAGGCCACTGCATTTTCAGCAATGACCAAGTTGCCGCGATCAAAATCCTTATTCTGACGCAGGGTAGGGGATACAGCCGGAGCGGAGAACGCTTTAAACCTGACTTGCCTTCTCCTCCACGTGCTCGATGAAGGTCAATCCGCCTTCGCCGTGGTCCATAGCCTGAAAGACGGTCAAGCCTGAGGCCTCGAACATCACCCTCCATGCCGCTTCCAGGTCCTCATAGGCTGCAAGGACGATATCGGGGGTACAGGTCTTCTCCCATTCAGGGCCGATATCATACCGCTTGCCGTCCAACTCGCCGACCTCCGCCTCTACAATCTTGTCCAGCTCGAAGGTTTGCGGCTTGGCGTGGGCGAAAACGTCGCGCAGATCCTTCATCGCCCTCATGCTGCTGAACGGCCTCGCCGACCAATCCGGCGCTAGTTTCAGGGCCGCAAAGACCTGCTTGATCTTGTCGTTGATCCCCTGGCGCTCCTGCCACGGCTTCACCAGCTCGGCACCGAAAAAGTTGAGGTAAGCCTCGAACGCGAAAGCCATCATGGTCGAGCAGGCCATGCAATCGAAGTACAGCGCATCGTGCGTGTTGGATGCGAGCTTGTCCCTGATGATCTTCTGGAAATAGAAGGCCGCGCTGTCGAGGTCGTTGTGTGGGCGAACGTGTCGGGTCTCCTGGACCCGCGCCCTTATCCTCTTCGCCATAACGCACCTTTCTACCCCGCAAGCCAAGTTGGCCTTTTTCGGCGCAAAGCCTAGCCTCGGCTATTATTCGTTGAGGTTGTATGGCCAGCATCGTAGCAAGTTTTAAGGCGCTGTCACAGGACGAGACGATTGAGGCGTATCCACAGATCACCGCATTGCTGGCGGCAACCAAAGACGCTCGACGTCTCCAACTGGAAGTACGGTGACAGTGCACTAAACGGGGGCAACTAATGCTTAGGCTTTGGAATTTGTGCACTGGACTGCACCCCTGAAGTGAGACACGATAATTACAGTGACAGGCATTTCGAGGATGACCTGTGGCAGGACCAGGAAAGAAGCGTCAGTTTCCGACGGCTTACAAATTGAAGGCGATCAAGCGGGTTGAGCGGGGCGAAGGCGTCCTTCCTGTGGCCCGCGAGCTTGGGATATCCCGCAAGATTCTTCATGACTGGATCAAAGCCTGGAACGCCGATGGGCCGGACGGTTTGAACCGGAAGCCCGGACCCAAACCTGGC
>NZ_AXAZ01000059.1 GCF_000473065.1 Bradyrhizobium sp. WSM1743 | reverse complement strand
TCCGACCCACACATGTTGAACTTCGGCGTGAGGCTTCAGCCTCGCGCCGCAGGCCGAAGCTTGCTCGAGAACGGAAGATGGACCTGATCGATCGATCATAGACACGAGGCAAAACTCCGCGGGACCCTATGGTGCTCGACACCGCCTTCCTGTTTGGAACTCGTGCTGTGTACCCCATCTTGGCAGCGGTCATGTGCGACCGCATCAAAGACCGGACATATGGCCGCAATCGCTTCGATCACAACCAGCATTCCGCCTCTTGCCAGCAGGGGGCCGTCCACATATGGGTCCCGGCTCGGCGCTGCAACGCCTTCGGCATTGCAGCTTGTCCGGGACACGAGAATGGTGGTTGCGCGACGCTGCGATCAGGCGCTCTGGGCGGTCTTCACCACCACGACGTTGCTGTCGTCCGGCTGGGCCGGGCCGGCATCGCGCACCGTCTTTTCCGCTTCGCTGGCATGACGTTTCAGATAGTCGCGGCGCATGCCGATCTCGTCGCGGACGAATTCGTAGCCGAGCTTGAAGGTGTCGAGCCCGTCGGTACTGATCGTGCCGTCTCTGAGGCCGATAACGGCGCCGCGCAAGATGGCCTCGAGCTCGTCCTGGAGACATTCGAGCTGATCCAGCGAGTGGGCGTGCTCGATCCGCTCGCCGATATCGAGGATGGCGGTCGAGAGCTCGCTGGCCTTCTCAGGTGCGATGCGGGTGATCTTGGCGTAGATCGCTGCGAAGATCGAGCCGATGACGCTGAGCGCGGCGGCGCCCAGATACATCATGTCGCTGTACTTATCCATGAACGACTTGGTGTCGTCGTTAATGTAGTCGGCGGCGCCCCGATGCGCGATCACGAAGGCATCCTTCTCGACGGAGGCTGGCTCTATCCTGTTGGCAAAGCCGTTGTCGAGCCCGAGCGCGGACTTGTTCTCGTAGATGGTGCGCGCGAGCTCGCCGGCGGTGGTCGGGGACATCCTGGATTGTGCGACCAGGAGCCATTCGAGCCCGATCGTGTCGAGATCGTCGTCGGGAATTTGCGGCGACGTCGACAACGTGCCCGCTGTCAGCGTCTCGTCGGAAATGCCCGGGAATTTGCGCGCCAGCGCCTTGGCCTCGTCGATCGCGTTCAGCGTGAAGCCGCCGCGCTTGGCGACTTGCTCATAGGACTTGTCCCGCACTGCTCGGGAGGCGTGAACGATGGCGATCACCGCACTGAAGCCGGCCGTCGGCGCAAACAGCTTGTCGAGCGTTGCGCCCTGCGGCGCCATCTGGATCTTCATGGCTTCGGGACTGTCGGGAACGTCGAGGATGCTACGGACGAAAGCGAGCGAGGATTCGCTCTCGGCGACGACGGCGACCTTCTTCTTCTTCAGCTCGGCGAGCGACTTGATCTTCTTGTTGCCGGGACCGAGCAGGAGCACGAGATCGTGCTCGAGGATCGCGAGCGTGCGCGCCCGCAGCGGCACCTTGGCGTCCGTGCGCAGCACGGCGAGGTCGGCCTGCTTGCGGTCGAACTGGGCAATCGCCTTGGCGTTGTCGGCGTTGTTGACGACCTTGATCCGGAACCGCGATGCGGTGTTCTTCAGAAGAGCGGCGAGCTTGGCCGCGAACAGCGCCTCGTCGCTGTTGGGGCCACCGACGGCAAAGGTGAGCGTTTCCGAATTGTGCACCAGCGTGCGGCCGGCCCAGACAGTGGCAAGCGACAGCAGCAGGGTCAGCACGACGTAGAGGAAAACCTGCTGCTGGTTGGTCTTGATCACCTTGGGACGCCGGTGCGGCGGCACGGTCGGGGACGCGGTTGGGCCGTCAGTACTCATGGCAGCCTCTGGCCCTATTCTTCGGTGGCAGGCGGTTCGCTTGTGTGATCGCAGCGGACGCCCTGTAATTCGTAAGCGCCTGAAAAAAGAACGATATTCTCTATCGCCGAATGATAGCGTGACGGTAGCGGAATGCAAATTTCGAGCCGAAGGTAACCTTACTCGATGTGGCCGCGGCGATTGGTCATCCTATCACCGGTTAGCCACAGTTGGCGATTTTCCGGTTCCCCCGGCTGCATTCCGCCGCGGGAGATGTCATAAATCACGCGTCCCGGCGATTTTGACCGGTCCAAGAAGAAGTTGCGCTGAACGCTCCAATTCTTCTCGTCACGTCAATGAGGGCGTCAGCTTGTCGTTTCCACCCATGTCATCGGCGATTCCGGTTGAAGCGCTCATTGGCTGGATGTTGCTGCTCACCTTCAAGCACGTCATCGCCGATTTCGTTCTTCAGACCGCCTGGATGGCGCACGGCAAGGACCAGAAGCATGGCTGGGCCTTACCGCTTCTGGTGCACTGCCTGGTTCACCTTGCCGTTGCGCTGCCCCTGATCCTGATCGTGGCGCCAAAATTCTGGTTCGTGGCGTTCATTGATTTCGCGATCCACATCACGATCGACCGCGCCAAGGGATACGTCTCCGCCAATTTCGGCGTCGACCTTTCGCATCCTTGGTTCTGGACCCTGATCGGCGTCGACCAGGCGCTGCATCACCTGACCGGTTTCGGCCTCTCCATCTTCATGGCAGCGAACTGAAGGCTGCGCAGTCATTCCGGGGCTCGCGATGCGAGAACCCGGAATCTCGAGATTCCGGGTTCGGTCCTGCGGACCGTCCCGGAATCACGCCCGGACGACTACCGCGCAGCGTGGTTAACCTTTCGTTAGAGAATTGCGCTGCATCTTCCGAACACGAGGGAGAACTGCAATGTTTTCAAGCCGCGAAACCTTTGAAGGCGATTTCTGCCCGGTCCGCGACGAGCTCCTTGGCGAGATGTATCGCGCCAGCGAGAGTGGCCTGCCGAGGCTGGTTGAGAGTGTTTCCCCTGACGTTCGCGCCAGGCTGGCGCTGTTCTGCTATCGCCGCAGCCATTTGCACTCGCTGGCGGTCGCGATCGCAGCAAGCTGCAGCGAGCGCGACCTGATCGAGAACGGCGGCCGCGTCGGCTCGACGCTCTACGCGCTGTCGCGTGAGAGCTCGGCCAAATCGTCGCCGTCGCTGTCGGGCGGACGTAAGCCGATCACGCTGTCGACCAAGCCGCTGTCGGTGCTCGCTCCACTCGATGACGAGCTTGACGACGAGATCAGCGAAGCAGTTCCCGCTTAAGCGGCCTCGATTACGGGCAGTCCAAACTTCCGCCGTGCCATCGCGCATTCGGCGTCGCCCGGCATGCAGGTGCGGCACACCTCCGGTCGCACCGCATAGATGCCGCAGGCCGTCGCTTGTCCGATTTCCCCCTGCAATGCCGAGCAGCGATCGCCCTCGCAGCGCATGCCGGACTGGCGATCATTGACCAGCGTTTCAGGAATCGCGGCAAGCTCCTCGTCGCTTTCGATCGAGAAGCGCGGCCAGTTCTGCGAATAGCCGCAGCAAGCGCCGCAACTCTGGCAACAGTTCGACAGATCGATCTCTTCCATCGTCCTCACGTGTCCTTTGGCGGACCCCAGACCAGGCTCTGCCGCCATCTTGCGCGCAGTACGTCGCGTCGCTCTGGATATCTTTCGTCGAGATACGTCGCCTCGACCACGCGGTCGGTGCGGAAGCTGCGGAAGTCGCCGCGCAACTCGCACCAGGCCGCCAGCAGCCGCACCGCTTCGAGATAGCCGACCGAAATCGGCCAGATCACGCGCTCGCTGGGGCGGCCTTGCTCGTCGCGATAGCGCAGCATGATCTTCTTGCCTTCGTGGATCTGGGTGCGGGTGCGCGCCATGTCCAGGCGGTCCGGCTCCCTGTTCCAGCTCGGGCGCGCCCGGCTCGCCGGCTCCAGCACGAAGGGCCGCAGGCGCTCAGGCACGGTGTCGGCGATCTTGGCCATCAGGTCTTCGGCCGCGCGCGCCAGCGCTGAATCGGCGTGGCCCGCGACCCATTGCGCGCCCAGCACCGCCGCCTCGATCTCGTCGGGTGTCAGCATGAGCGGCGGGAGGTCAAACCCCTTTTCCAGGATGTAACCCATGCCGGCCTCGCCGCGGATCGGCACGCGCTGGCCGATCAGGGTTGCGATGTCGCGATAGATGGTGCGCTTCGAGGTTTCGAGCTCGGCTGCGATCGCGTCCGCCGTCAGCGGCTTACGCGTGCGCCTCAGCACTTGGATGATTTGAAACAGCCGGTCGGCGCGTCTCATGACAGGTCTCTTATCGCTGCTTTTTCTCGATGGTCTTTTTCAAAAGGCGGCGTGCGGCTGCTGACAGGATGTTGGCAGCAGGGGAGTTCTATACCGGGACAACACATCGACTGAAGAGGGTTTGTCCATGATCATTCCAATCCATCTCGGCCTGGCCGGTCCGCTGTGGCGGGCGCAGCTGTGGCACGGCCAAATGTTGCGGGCTTGGGCGTTTGGCCGCCTCGTTTCGCTCGATCTCATGGCCGTTGATCTCCGATTTGCACTCGCAAGCGTGGTGGCACGCTCGCTGACCCAGGCCGCGGACGCGCTGGTCCGCCACGTCATGAGCCGCGCCTGGCGGGGGGCCCGTTTCGCAGAAGATATCACGGCTGCTGCCACCATGGTGGCAGCAGCCCGGCACTAGGTTCCGTCAAGTTTTCGGTAGACCAGGAGAACGCGCATGATCACGCTTTACGGCTTTGGCACCGGCTTCGGCCTGCCGGAAATCAGTCCCTTCGTCACCAAGACCGAGGTGCAGCTCAAGATGGCGGGGCTGCCCTATCGGAAGGAACGCGCGATGCCGCCCGCTTCGCCCAAGGGGCAGCTGCCTTTCATCGACGACGGCGGCGAGGCGGTGGCCGATTCAACCTTCATCCGCGCCCATATCGAGCGCCGCTACGGCTTCGATTTCGACGCCGGGCTCTCGTTGCAGGAGCGTGCCCAAGCCTGGGCGTTCGAGCGCATGATCGAGCATCATGTCTATTGGGCGCTGGTCGGCGCGCGCTGGGTCGATCCGGTCAACTTCGCCAAGGGCCCTGCGCATTTCTTCGACGGCGCGCCGGAGCACAACCGCGAAAAACTGCGCGAGGATGCGCAGTTCCGCGTCGCCGAGAACTATCTGCTCTCCGGCCTCGGCCGCCATGCGCCCGACGACGACGTCGATCTCGCCGTGCGCTCGCTGTTCGCGCTGTCGGTGCAGCTCGGCGACAAGGCGTACCTGATGGGCAACAAGCCCTGCGGCGTCGATGCGACAGCCTTCGGCGCGCTCGCCGGCATTTTGACGCCGTTCTTCGAATCGGCGCTGCGCAAGCGCGCCGAGGGATTTCCGAACCTCACCGCTTACGTCGACCGCATGATGGACGATTACTATCCGGAGTTCGCCTGGACGCCGCTACGGCAGGCGGCGTGAGGCCCGGTGCATCGGCAGACTCGGTGTAACCTCTCCCGCTTGCGGGGGAGGTCGGCGCGAAGCGCCGGGTGGGGGCTCTCTCCTCTGGGGGATTGTCTCTGCAGGCCTCGGATAATCCCAACGCGGAGGCACCCTCTCCCCAACCCTCTCCCGCAAGCGGGAGAGGGGGCGCACCGGCGCCGGAGCCGCAGCTCACTCCATTAACCAAACAAAAAAGCCGGCCCATCGGGCCGGCTCTCGTCGTCTCAAATCTTCGCTCTGCCTACTTCACGAGCGAGTACTTGCCGTTCTTCACCGTGAGCAGGATGCGCGAGCGCTCATCGAGGCCGTAACGGTCCTTTTCGGTGAAGTTGTAGACGCCCTGGCTCGCCGCCAGCTCCTTCTCCGAGAGCAGCGCCTGGCGGATCGCTTCGCGGAATTCCGGCGTGCCGGGTTTTGCGGTCTTCAGCGCGGTCGGGATGATGCGCTTGAGGATCTCGAACGCATCGTAGGAGTGGCCGGCGAACTGGCTGCGGCTGTTCGGACCGTATTTGGCTTCATAGGCCGAGTTCAGCGCGAGGCCCGGCTTTTTAGTGGCAGCCTCGTCCGGCTGGTCCTCGGGGTCCATCACGGGGCCCGAGGCCATCAGCACGCCCTCGGCCGCTTTGCCGGCGATGCGGATGAAGTCCATGCTGGCCGCGCCATGAGTCTGGTAGATCAGGCCCTGATAGCCGCGCTCGCGCAGCTCGGTCTGCGGCAGCGCTGCCGCGGTGCCGGAGGCGCCGACCAGGATGGCGTCGGGATTGGCGGCGACGAGCTTCAGCACCTGTCCGGTCACCGAGGTGTCAGGACGGGCGAAGCGTTCCTCGTCGACGATGGTCATGCCCATCGGCACAGCCTGCGCCTTGAGGTCGTTGAACCAGAGGTCGCCGTACGAATCCGAATAGCCGATATAGCCGAGCGTCTTCACGCCCTTGGCCTTCATGTGATCGTACAGCACCTTGCCCACGATCGGAATCGGCTGCGGCATCGCGACCGACCACTTCATGCGTTCCGGCGTGATCGGGAAGGGCGCAAGACCAAAGTGCGGAATGCCAGCCTCGTTGGCGACGTTGGAGACCGCGATCGTCGGCGGCGTCAGCGCCGAGCCCATGATGATGTCGGCCTTGGATTCGGTGACGAAGCGGCGGGCGTTGGTGGTCGCGGTGGTGGGATCGCCGCCGTCGTCGAGCACGATCACCTTCAGCGGCACGCCGCCGATCTCCTTTGGCACGAATTCCAGCGCGTTGCGCTCGGGTATGCCGAGCGCGGCGCCCGGGCCGGTCGTGGTGGTGGTGATGCCGATGGTGATCTCACTGGTCTGGGCCAGCGCGGGCAGGGCCGGCAGGGCAAGTGCCGCCGCGGTGATGGCAGCGGTCAAATAAAAGCGTTTCATCTATTCCTCCCTTGACGTCTTTCTTTGAAAGCAGAAATCGGGGGGTAATTCAGCCCCCTCTTTTGGTGATGCGGCGATTTAGCTTCCCGTGAATTTGGCGACCATTTCCGGCGGAAACGGTGCCGATTTTAGCTTGTCGGGGTTATCAGGGTCGCGGCCGACTAGAACGCGGGTCTCGAACCCCTCGATCGCCAGTGCCTCGCCCTTGTAGACATTGTGCTTCACCTCGAAGCTCGAGCGCTTGATGCTCTCGATTCTGGTTTCAATGGTGATCCAGTCGCCATAGGTCGAGGGGATGTAGAACTTGGCCCGCGTGTCGACCATGGGAATGCCCACCAGGCCGTATTTGCGGACCAGATCCTGCTTGGAGAATCCGGCGACCTCGAACAGGGTCGAGGTCGAATCGTCGAACATCGCGAAATAGCGCGGATAGTAGACGATGTTGGCGGGGTCGCAATCACCCCACTGGATCTGGACCTCGCGCCGGTTCACGAACATGCGCGGCGCCTTACTTCGGCGCCATGCGCAGCGAGCCGTCGAGGCGCACCACTTCGCCGTTCAGGTAGGCGTTCTCGACGATGTGCAGCGCGAGCGCGGCGAACTCGTCGGCATTGCCGAGCCGGCGCGGGAAGGGGATCGCGGCGGCGAGCGAGTCCTGGGCTTCCTGCGGCAGATTGGCGAGCAGCGGGGTCAGGAACAGGCCCGGCGCAATCGTCAGCACGCGGACGCCGAAGTGCGCGAGCTCGCGCGCGATCGGCAGCGTCATGCCGACGATGCCGCCCTTGGAGGCCGAATAGGCGGACTGGCCGATCTGGCCGTCATAGGCGGCGACAGAGGCCGTGTTGATGATGACGCCGCGCTCGCCGGTCGCCTGCGGCTCGAGCTTGGACATCTCGGCCGCGGCCAGGCGCAGCATGTTGAAGGTGCCGATCAGGTTGACCTTGATCACCTTATCGAAATCGGAAAGCGCCATCGGGCCGTCGCGGCCGACCACGCGCTTGGCAACGCCGATGCCGGCGCAATTGACCAGCACGCGCGCCGGGCCATGGGCCTTGGTGGCTTGCGCGATCGCAGCTTCAGCGGACGCGGCGTCGGAGACGTCGCAGGTCACGGCGACGCCCTTGATCTCGGCGGCAACCGTTTCAGCAAGCTTGGCATTGAGATCGCACACCGCGACCTTGGCGCCCTGCGCCGCCAGTTTCCGCGCGGTGGCAGCGCCCAGTCCCGATGCGCCGCCGGTGACGATGGCTGCCTGATCCTTCAACAACATGGCGTTCTCCTGTGGCGATGATTTTCTAGCCGACCGATATCACACGGTTCGATGGATTGGCAGCGTAGAGCTCCTCGATCAGCTCGCCGCGATGCTCCAGCACCGCACGCTGGTTGATCGAGCCCTTGTCGGTGACCTCGCCCTTGTCGATCGAGAGCGGCGTGTCCATCAGGATCGCGCGCGTGATCCGCGTCGAGGATCCCGTGGCCGAAGCGAGGAACTGGGTCAGGCGCTCGCGAAAAGCCTCGCGCACCAGCCGGTCTCGTGTCGCGACGACGAGATCGTCGGGCGGCAACGTCGGGTTGATCAGGCGGCAGCCGTCGAGGTCGAGCACGACCAGCGCGGAGATCTCGTCGCGGTTGATGCCGGCGATGACGACGTCGCGCACCAAGGGCGCGCAGGCCGCGATGAGGCGCGCGCGCAAGGGGCCGACGCTGACCCAGGTGCCGCTGGCGAGCTTGAAGTCCTCGCTGACGCGGCCATCGAAATCGAAGCCGGCGTTGAGATCATCGGGATCGGCGGGCTTGAGCGCGTCGCCCATCTTGTAGAATCCTTCCTCGTCGAAGGATTTTGCGGTGATGTCGGGCTGGCGCCAGTAGCCGGGCATCACGTTCGGCCCCTTGGCGCGGACCTCCAGCTTGCCGTTGTTCGGCACCAGCTTGGCGTCATTGCCGGAGACGGGCAGGCCGACATGGCCCGAGCGGCTGGTGCGCGGATTGACCGACATGAAGAACGGTGCGGTCTCGGTGGCACCGAGGCCCGTCAGCATCGGCACGCGATAGCCCTTCTCCTTCACCGCGAGCTCGTCGAGACTGTTCCAGACGAACGGCGACAGCGCCGCGCCCGAGAAGAACATCGCATGCAGCCGATCGAAGAACTTTGCGCGCAGGCCCTGGTCGTCGCGCAAATAAGGCAGCAGCGACTCGTAGCCCTTGGGCACGTTGAAATAGACCGTCGGCGAGATCTCCTGGAGATTGCGCACGGTCTCCTCGATGCCGCCGGGCACCGGCTTGCCGGCGTCCAGATACATCGAGCCGCCATTGTAGAGCGTCAGCCCGATATTGTGGTTGCCGCCGAAGGTGTGGTTCCACGGCAGCCAGTCGATAATGACGGGCGGCTCGTCCTTGAGGAAAGCGAGCGTCTCGCGCAGCATCACCTGGTTGGCGCAGATCATGCGCTGGGTGTTGATGACGGCCTTCGGGTTGCCGGTCGATCCGGACGTCAGCAGGAATTTCGCGATCGTGTCGGGGCCGATCTTTTCATGCACGGCGTCGAGATCGCCGCGGAGCGGCGTCGCCATGAGGTCGGCGAGCAGGGTGACGTCGCGGCCCGGCACGCTGCCGTAGGATGCCGCGATCTCGGTGCCGAGCGAGACATTGGCCGCAAGCGCGTCGGCGAACTTATCGGCGTCCTCAGCGAAGACCAGGCCCGGCGTTAGCAGCTTCATCAGGTAAGACAGCTTGCCGTAGTCCTTCGACACCAGCGAATAGGCCGGCGACACCGGGCAGAACGGAATGCCGGCATAGAACGCGCCGAAGGCGAGCAGGGCGTGGTCGATCGAGTTACCGGAGAGGATGACGACCGGCCGCTCCGCCGACAGGCCGCGCTGGATCAATGCGGAGGCAATGTGCCGGCTCGCGGTGAGCAGCTCGGCGTAGGTGATCTTGCGCCAGCCGCGGCCGTCTTCACGCTCGGCCATGAAGACGTGGTCCGGCGTGGTCGTCGCCCAATGATGCAGGCGGTCGGTGATGCGGACCGGATAGTCGCCGAGCGGCTGCTTGGGCCTGAGATAGATCGTGCCGTCGTCGCGACGCTCGACGTTGACGACGGGATCGCCGAACGAAATGGGCCGCAGCGGGAAAGTGCTCGCGCCGCGCTCCGTGCTGGAAGAGGACGGCTGCGCGCTCATGACTTCGGCTTTACCTTTGCGGTCTTGTGCTCGAGGAATTCGCGGATCCTGCGTTTTGCCTCCTTGTCGCTCTGCGCCACGGTGGCCATCAGCGATTCCATCAAGAGGCCGGTCTGCGGATTGGCCTCCGCGATCATCGGCAACGCCTGGAGCACGGCAAAGTTCGTCAGCGGCGCGTTGGAGGCCACCTTGGTCGCAAGCTCCAGCGCCTTGCCGAGCCCGTTGCCGGCCTCCGTCAGGTATTGCGCGAAGCCGTAGGACGCGCCTTCGGTCGCGCTGTAGACGCGCCCCGTCAGCATCATGTCCATCATCCGGGCGACGCCGATCAGCCGCGGCAGCCGCACCGAGCCGCCGCCGCCGACGAAGATGCCGCGCTGCCCCTCCGGCAGAGCGAAATAGGTCGAGGGCTCGGCGACGCGGATATGCGCTGCGCAGGCGAGCTCCAGCCCGCCGCCGATCACCGCGCCCCTGAGCGCCGCGATGACAGGCACCCGGCTGTACTGGATGCGGTCGAACACCCGGTGCCACATCTGGGAATGGAGAAGCCCGCCGGTGGCGTCGTGCTCGGTCAGTTCGGAGAGGTCGAGACCACTGGAGAAATGGTCGCCGATGCCGTGGATGACGACCGCGCCGATGTCCTCGGGCAGGGAGGCAAAGCACTCGCCGATTTCCAGGATGATGCCGTCATTGAGCGCATTGCGCTTGGCCGGCCGGTTCAGACCCACGGTCAGAACCCGGTCCGCCCGCTCGATCCTCAAAAGCCCGGAGGTGCCCGCGTTCGCGGTCTCGGCGTTTCCCTGTGTCATTTGCGTCCTTGTCAGAATAGTTATGTTGTATAACGAATTTTGGGGGTGTCAAGGCGTCACCCGCCCCTTGAGGGGGCGGGTCGCTCGCGCTTCAGCGCGAGCGGGGCGGGGTGACAGTCCCTCAACGGCAGCGGTGTTGCGGTGAGATCACCCCACCCCGCTGCGCATTCCGCTGCGCTGCATGCGCATCGACCCTCTCTCTCCAGGGCACCCCTCCAGGGGAGGGTCAGTGGCGATCTTCGATCAGCTAATGCGCCATCATGCGTGTCGGCAGCCATGTCGCCAGCAGCGGGAAGGCGATCAAAATCACCAGACGCACGAGGTCTGTCGCCACGAACGGGATCACGCCCTTGAAGATGGTGGAGAACGACACGTCCTTCACCACGCTCTTGATGACAAAGACGTTCATGCCGACCGGCGGATGGATCAGGCCGAGCTCGACCGTCATCACGATGATGACGCCGAACCAGATCGGGTCGAAGCCGAGATGCATGATGACGGGGAAGATGATCGGCACGGTCAGGATGATCATCGCCATGGCGTCCATGAGGCAGCCGAGCACGAGATACATCACCATGATCAGCGCCAGCACGCCGTAGGGCCCGAGGCCGAGGCCGGTGAGGAATTCCGTCACCTTCTGCGGCGTCTGCGTCACCGTCAGGAAATAGCCGAAGATCAGCGCGCCGATCAGCACGGTGAAGACCGCAGCCGCGGTGCGCGTCGCCTGCAGCAGCGAGGCCAGCACCTTCTCGCGGTCGAGCCGGCCGGTCAGCACGCCGATGATGAAGGCGCCGGTGGCGCCGACTCCGCCGGCTTCCGTCGGGGTGAAGCGCGGCAGGAACGGCAGGCCGTAGAGGCCGCCGATGACGAACACGAAGAGCAGCACCGGCGCCCAGATCTCCTTTAGGCCGGCAAAGCGCTCGCGCCACGGTGTCACCTTGCCCTTGGGCAGGAAGTCGGGGCGGAAATAACCGATCAGGAAGATCGTGATCATGTACATGGTCATCGCGAGCAGGCCCGGGATGATGCCGGCGATGAACAGCTTTCCGATGTCCTGCTCGGTGATGATGCCGTACACCGCAAGAACAGTGGATGGCGGCAGCATCGCGCCCAGCGTGCCGCCGGCCGCGATCACGCCGGTGGCAAAGGACTGCGGGTAGCCGAAGCGCCGCATCTCGGGATAGGCGACCGCGGAGAAGGTCGCGGCCGTCGCGACCGACGAGCCGCAGATCGCGGCGAAACCGCCGCAGGCACCGACAGTGGCAATGCCGAGCCCGCCGCGCAAATGGCCGACGAAACCGTTGGCGGCGCGGAACAGCTCCTGGCTCATGCCGGAATTGGACACGAACGAGCCCATCAGCAGGAACATCGGGATGACGCCGAAGGTGTAGTCGGTCACCGTCCGCATCGAGGTCTGGCCGACCAGTTTTAGCGCCGGCGTCGCGCCGACCAGATAGGAGAAGCCGGAGACGCCGACGAGGCCCATGGCCATCCCGACGGGCACGCGCAGCAGCATCAGGACAAACAGGGAAACGAAGCCGATAACGGCGACGGCATCGGTGCTCATGGTTACTCCGTCGCCTTGATCTTGGGGTCGTGCATCTCTTCGGGATGGAAGATCAGCCGGTAGGTGCGGATCGCGATCAGCAGCACGGCGGAGACGTCGCCGATCCAGGCGATCGCGAAGAACGGCCAGGTCGGCATGTGCATGTCGAAGGTCTGGACGTTGTCGTTGTAGGTGCCGCGCACCTTGTCGAACAACGTCCAGGTCTGCACGGTCACGACGAACAGCAACACCAGCGTCGCGAACACGTCGATCCAGCGCTGGTAGCGCGGTTCGACATTGCCCCAGACGAGGTCGACGGTGATGTGGGTGCCGCGATAGGAGGTCGCCGCGATGCCCCAGAAAATGAGGATGCCGAGCAGCATGCGGCCGATGTCGAAACTGTCAGGGATCGAATAGTTCAGCGTGTTGCGTAAGAGCACCGACAGGAAGATGTCGAGCGCGACGAGGCCGACGAAGCCGGCCGCGATCCATTCGATCGAGTCGATCACGCGATCCATCCAGGCGCGCTTCATGGGACGTTGATCCTGTTCAAGATAAGTACGAGTTGCATCCACGACGGTGCTGCGCTCCCTCCCCCGCTTGCGGGGGAGGGCTGGGGAGAGGGTGCTTCCACAATCGAGGACCCCCTAGAGGAGAGAGCCCTCACCCGGCGCTACGCGCCGACCTCTCCCGCAAGCGGGAGAGGTGCAGCGAGTGCGCGGCCGCAGTTCAGGTCACTCCGCCAGCGCGTTGTACTTCTTCAGCGAGGCCTTCACATCAGCCAGCGCCGCGTCCGGATCGGCGCCGGCCTTCTTGGCGCCGTCGCCCCAGGTCTTGACCAGCGGCTCGGCGGCCTTCTTCCAGGCGGCGGTCTGCTCGGCCGTCAGCTTGTAGACCTCGTGGCCGGATTCAGCCTTCACCTTGTCGATGCCGGCATCCTCGAACTTGCCCCAATGCTCACCGACCGCGCCCGCCATCTCGACCGAGCAGTTCTTGTCGATCGCGGCCTTCTGCTTGTCGGACATCGCCTTGTACTTGTCCTTGTTGATCACGAACACGAAAGTCGTGGTGTAGAGCGGCGCTTCCATGTCGTATTTGGTCACCTTGTCGATGCCGAACAGCACGAGAGAGCCCCACGGGAAGGTGACGCCGTCGGCGACGCCGCGCTCGATGATGTCGCGCACCTCAGGCGCCGAGGACTGCACGTTGGTGCCACCGAGCGAGGTGACGAAGTTCGCCATGGTGGCGTGGGCGGGGCGGATCTTCATGCCCTTCACATCCTCAGGGTTGACGATCTTCTTGGTGCGGGAATGGAACGAGGAGGGCGAGTGGACGAAGGCGAGGCAGTATTTGACGTCCTTCATCTCCTTCTCGGCATATTTGCGATACCAGGCATCCAGCCCCATCGAGCCGCCCTTGGCGTCCGAGATCAGGAACGGCAATTCCCCGGCGCCGATGATCGGGAAGCGGCCGGGCTGGTAGCCGGGATTGACGTAGGTGACGTCGGCGATGCCGTCGCGCGCCATATCGTAATGGTCGAACGCCTTGCCGAGCTGCTGGGCCGGGAACACCTTGCCGGTAATGGTGCCGCCGGAATCCTTGTTCACCGCGGCCACCCAATCTTCCAGCGATTTCTGCAGCGGGTGCGACGCCGGCACCCAGTGCGAGACCTTCAGATCGAAGGTCTTGTCCTGCGCGAACGCTGGGCTCACGCTTGCTGCCAGCAGCAAGGCCAGACAGGCTTTCCTCATCACGCGTCTCTCCCTTTTTCAACGGCGGGCTTCGATGGCCCGGTCTCGTTAATTAACATGTTATCTAATTGGCCGGCGCGTTCAAGCCGGAACTGACGCGCGCCTCGTCGGGCCATCTACGTCAGCCATGTTGCATGGATTTGTCGCTGCTCGGACGACGACCGCTCCCCTTTTGCGCAAACGTTATATGATATAATTATCGTCTGCCGGCGTTCGCGACAAGCAGGCCGCGACGAAGCCTACAGCATCGGGAGGAGCAAGTATTGCGGACAAAAGTCGCAATCATCGGGGCCGGGCCGGCCGGATTGTTGCTTGGGCAACTTCTGCACACATACGGCATCGACAACGTCATCCTGGAGCGGCAGAGCCCGGACTATGTGCTCGGCCGCATCCGCGCCGGCCTCCTGGAAGAGGGAACCGTCGGGCTGCTCGACCAGGTCGGCGCTGGGGCGCGGGCCCATGCCGAAGGCCTGGTGCATGAAGGCATCGAGCTCGCCTTCTCCGGCCGCCGTCACCGCATCGACATGAAGGGCGCGACCGGCAAGACGGTGATGATCTACGGCCAGACCGAGGTCACGCTCGACCTGATGAATGCGAGGAAGGCCGCGGGCCTCGTCTCCGTCTACGAGGCCAAGGACGTGCAGCCGCATGATTTCGACGGCAGTCACCCGCGCGTTACCTACGTCAAGGACGGCGTCACCCACGCGATTGATTGCGATTTCATCGCCGGCTGCGACGGTTTCCACGGCGTCAGCCGCGCCAGCGTCCCGTCTTCGGCCATCGAAGAGTTCGAGCGGATCTATCCGTTCGGCTGGCTCGGCATCCTCTCGGACACGCCGCCGGTCAGCCATGAGCTGATCTACTCCAATCATGCGCGCGGCTTCGCGCTGTGCACCATGCGTTCGACCAAGCGCAGCCGTTACTATGTCCAATGCGCGCTCGACGACCATGTCGACCAATGGCCGGACGAGCGCTTCTGGGACGAATTGAAAAGGCGGCTCGACCAGGAGGCGGCCGACAGCCTCGTCACGGGCCCGTCGATCGAGAAGAGCATCGCACCCCTGCGCAGCTTCGTCGCCGAGCCGATGCGCTTCGGCAAAATGTTCCTGTGCGGCGATGCCGCCCATATCGTGCCGCCGACCGGTGCCAAGGGGCTGAACCTGGCGGCGAGCGATGCGCACTATCTGTCGAGCGCGCTGCGCGAATTCTACGACGAGAAATCCAGTGCCGGCATCGACGCCTATTCCGCCAAGGCGCTGGCACGGGTCTGGAAGGCGGTGCGCTTCTCCTGGTGGATGACTTCGATGCTGCACAAATTCCCCGACACCGGCACCATCGGCGCCCGCATCCAGCTCGCCGAGCTCGACTACGTCACGCAGTCCAAGGCCGCGATGACGTCGCTATCGGAGAATTATGTGGGCTTGCCGTTTTAGGGGCGGTGCCCACACCTACAACCAGGTGTCATGCCCCGGCTTGACCGGGGCATCCAGTACGCCGCGGCGTCTCGGTATCACGCGCCGTCTCTGGAATACTGGATCACCCGCCTTCGCGGGTGATGACAGCCGTGGTGAGGCTACGGCCCCGTCCAGTTTCAAACACCCACGCAAATCCCGTTTAATACTTTGTAATTGATGCGTCCGTCACGTCCATCGCGTTCAATGGCGACAATCATTGCAACGAACGTGAGACAAGCATGACCTCTCCCGACATCCCCGAAGGCTTCGAGCCGCTCTCCCGCAAGAGCCCGCTCACCGAACCGTGGGAGCCGCTCTACGCAAAGAAGACCGACCGCGCCGTCATCATCGGCCTCCGGCTGGCGAAGCAGCATACCAATGGCCGCGGCCTGATCCATGGCGGTCTCATCACGGCACTCGCCGACAATGCCATGGGCTATAACTGTGCGCAGGCGACAGGCTGGACCACGTCGTTCGTGACGGTCTCGCTCTCGGTCGATTTCGTCGGCTCGGCCGAGATCGGTCAGTGGTGCTCGATCGAGAGCGACGTGATCAAGACCGGCAAGACGATCTGCTTCGCGCAATGCCTGATCAAGGCCGACGACGTCGTGATCGCACGCGCCAGTGGGACGTTCCGCGTGGTGCCGAAGAAGGGGTGATGCTTTCTCGTGTCCCGGACGCGGCGCGGCATGAAATGCCGCGACGCAGAGCCGTGACCCATCGATCCGCAGCCTACTCTGTGGCCTTATGGGTCCCGGCTCTGCGCCGCTTTGCGGCGCGTCCGGGACACGTACCTACCCAAACCTCCATTCCGCCATCTCCACCACGAGATCGATGAACGCGCGCACCTTGGCCGAGAGCAGGCGAGAGGTCGGGTAGACGATGTGGATCGGCAGCGCCGGCTGCTCATATTTCGCCAGCACGATCTTCAGCCACCCGCGCTTCAGTCCCTCGACGGCCTGATAGGCCAGCACGCGCGTCACGCCGCCGCCGGCTTCGGCATATTGCAGGGCGGCGTCGGCGCTGTTGCTGGTGAAGCGCGGGGTCGGCGTCACCTCGATGTCGCGGCCGTCCTGCACGAAGTGCCAGCTGGCCGATGGGCCGAACTGGATGGTCTGGTGCGCGGCGAGCGCCTCCGGCGTCTTCGGCTCGCCGTGGCGCTTCAGATAGCCGGGCGCGGCCACCACGATCCGCCGCATCTCGCCGACCTGGCGCGCCACCAGCGAGGAATCGGCGAGATGGCCGATCCGCACCACGGCGTCGACGGCGTCTTCCACGAGGTTGACGAGGTGGTCCGAAAGCCTGAGCTCGGCGGCGACCTCAGGGTAGCGCTTGAGATAGGCGGTCATAACCGGCCCGACATGCAGCCGCCCGAAGCCGACCGGTGCCGACACCACCAGCCGTCCGCTCGGCCGGTTGCGCTCCTCCCGCGCCGAGCCGTCGGCCTCCTCGACATCGGCGAGGATGCGCCGCGCGCGCTCCAGATAGCGCGTGCCGACGTCGGTCAGCGTCACCTGCCGCGTGGTCCGCTGCAGCAGCCGTGCGCCGAGATGCTCTTCCAGCGCCGCGATCATCCGTGTCACCACCGAGGGCGACAGGCGCAGTTTTCGCGCTGCCGGCGCAAAGCCGCGCAGATCGGCGACCGTGACGAAGACGTGCATGGCTTCCAGGCGGTCCATGGCATTATTGCATATATCGCAATGATGAAGTGTCAAGCGGCTAGATTGTTCTGTGCCGCGGAAGCTCCATCTTGACCAGCGAAGACGCAGAGATGCGCCGGAATTTCAGGAGATGTTCCGTGACGGCCGCAGTCCACACCTATGCCAGCGACGTCGCCTTCTCGCCGACGGTGAAGGCGATCCAGGCCCGCAAGGGTTCGCGTGAGGCCTACGCGCGGAGCGAGCAGCGCGGCTGGCGCACCGAGGTCGACGACAACCTCGCGGCCTTCCTGGCCGACGCCAACAGCTTCTATTTCGCCACCGCTTCAGTCGACGGCCAGCCCTATATCCAGCACCGCGGCGGGCCCAAGGGTTTTCTCAAGGTGCTGGACAAGCAGACGCTGGCCTTCGCCGACTATGCCGGCAACCAGCAGTTCATTACCCAGGGCAATCTCTCGGAGAATCCCAAGGCCTACATCTTCGTCATGGACTACGCCCATCGCCGCCGCGTGAAGATCTGGGGCGAGGCGCGCGTGGTTGAGGACGACGAGGCGCTGATCGCGTCGCTGATGCCGAAAGGCTACCGCGCGCGGCCCGAGCAGGTGATCCTGTTCAAGATCGCGGCGTGGGACACCAACTGTCCGCAGCACATCCCGCAGAAATTCGACGCGGGCGATGTCGCAGCAGCGCTGGCGGCGAGAGACGCGAGGATCGCGCAGCTGGAGGCGGAGGTCGCGGCGCTGAAGGGGGAGAAGGCCGCGACGATTTGAGCGGCCCTCTTCGCCTCTCCCCGCGTGCGGGGAGAGGCCGGATCGCATCGCAGATGCGATCCGGGTGAGGGGGAGCCTCCGCGAATCGATCTGCTTGATATAGCGGCTGCTCCGTCTACACCATCATTGCGAGCGTAGCGAAGCAATCCAGTGTCTCCGCGGAAAGATTCTGGGTTGCTTCGCTGCGCTCGCAATGACGAGGAGAGATCGCGAGCTCGGCTATCACCGTCTGCGCGGAGGCGGCCCCTCACTCCGACCCTCTCAGCGCGAGCGAAGCTCGTCGCGGCCCCGTAAGAACGAGGAGAGGGAGAGGAGAGACCTAGATCCGACTCTCGCCCTCATGCTGGAAGCCGAGATAGCTCGCCGCCACCCGCTCGTTCGCGGCGATGTCACTGGCCTTGCCGCTGAGCACGAACTCGCCAAGCTCCATCACATAGGCCTGGTCCGCGATCTTCAGCGCCGCCTGGGCGTTCTGCTCGACCAGCAGCACGGAGACGCCGCTGGCGCGCAGCTCGGTGATGATGCGGAAGATGTCGGCGACGATGATGGGAGCGAGGCCGAGGCTCGGCTCGTCCAGCATCAAGAGCTTCGGCTCGCCCATCAGCGCGCGGCCCATCGCGAGCATCTGCTGCTCGCCGCCGGAGAGCGTGCCGGCGAGCTGCTTGCGGCGCTCCTTGAGCCGCGGAAACAACGCGTAGACCCGCTCGATCGAGGACTTCGCCCTGCTCCGCTCGATGCGGAAGGCCCCCAACTCGAGATTGTCCTCGACATTCATGGTCACGAACAATTCGCGGTGCTCCGGGACGAGCCCGAGCCCCATCGCGACGCGGTCCTCGATGTCGAGCCGGGCGAGATCCTGCCCGGCAAAGGCGACGCGGCCCTTCAGCGGCAAGATGCCCATGATGGCCGAGAGCAGCGTGGTCTTGCCGGCGCCGTTGGCGCCGACGATGGTGACGATCTCGTTGGTGCCGACCTCGAGCGAGACCGAGCGCACGGCCTCGACCTTGCCATAGGCGACATGCGCATCGGTGACGGACAACAGCGCGCTCATGCCGCCACTCCGAGATAGGCCTTGATCACTTCGGGATTGGTCTTGATCGTGGCGGGCGTCCCTTCGGCGATCTTGGTGCCGAAATCGAGCACCACGATGCGGTCGGCCAGGTTCATGACGAAGCCCATGTCGTGCTCCACCAGCAGCACGCTCATGCCGCCGTCGCGCAGCTCGCGGAGCAGCGTTGCGAGACGCTGCTTCTCCATGTGGCGCAGGCCCGCGGCCGGCTCGTCGAGCAGCAGCAGCATCGGATCGACACACAGCGCGCGCGCAATCTCGACGATGCGCTGCTGGCCGAGCGAGAGCGAACCTGCGAGCTGGTGCATCTGCTCGGCGAGCCCGACGCGCTCGATCTGGCGGGCGGCTTCCGCGAGCAGCTTGGCCTCATCCGCGCGGTCGAGCCGCAGCATCGATGAGATCGGCCCGGAATGGCCGCGCAGATGGGCGCCGATCGCGACGTTCTCCAGCACGGTCATGTCAGGGACCAGCTTGACGTGCTGGAAGGTGCGGGAAATGCCGAGCTTGACGATCTCCTGCGGCGGCGCGTTGTCGACCTTCCTGCCGAGCACCGAGATCGAGCCCGAGGTCGCCGACAGCACGCCGGTGATCAGATTGAACGTCGTGCTCTTGCCGGCGCCGTTCGGGCCGATCAGCGCGACGATCTCGCGGGCCTGGACGTCGAAGGAGACGTTGTTGACCGCGACCACGCCGCCGAACTGTTTTCGCGCTTTTTCGACTTGGAGAAGCACGCCCGATTCGCCGGCCGCGCGGGCGCGATGCTCCAGCTTCAACGAGGTGTCAGGCTTCCTGCCACCGGTGCGCTCGGGCAGGAACGATATCAACCAGGGCCAGAGGCCGCCGGGCGCGAGCTGCAGCAACGCCACCAGCATGATGCCGAACACGATGGTCTCGACCTGGCCGGAGCCGGGCAGGATCAGCGGCAGATAGCTTTGCAGTACCTCCTTCAGCACCACCACGATGGCCGCGCCCAAGACGCCGCCCCAGACATAGCCGGCGCCGCCGACGACCGCGATGAAGAGATATTCGATGCCGGCCTGGGCGCCGAACGGCGTCGGGTTCACGGCACGCTGAAGATGCGCGTAGAGCCATCCCGAAAGTCCCGCGAGCACCGCGGCATGGATGAACACCAAGAGCTTTGCGCGCGGCGTGTGCACGCCGAAGGCCTCGGCCGCGACATGGCCGCGCCTGAGCGCGCGAATGGCGCGGCCGGTCCGGGAGTCCAACAGGTTCATCGTCAGCACGGCCGAGACGATCACGGCGACCCAGATCGCGTAATAGATCGAGCCGGGCGAGAGCATCTTGAACGTGCCGATCGACAGCGGCGGGATCGCCGAGATGCCGTCGTTGCGGCCGAGGAACTCCAGCTTGCTGAAGAGGTAGAACAGGCCTAACCCCCAGGCGAGCGTGCCGAGCGGCAGATAATGGCCGGAGAGGCGGACCGTGATCAGCCCGAGCAGCACCGCGAGCGATCCGCTGACCACGAGCGACAGTGGCAGCGTCAGCCACGGCGACAGGCCGTAAGCCGTGGACAGCACCGCGGTGGTGTAGGCGCCGAAGCCGACGAAGGCGGCCTGGCCGAACGAGGTGAGGCCGCCGACGCCGGTCAGCAGCACGAGGCCCATCGCGACCAGGGCGGCGAGACCGATATTGTCGAGCAGCACGATCCAGAACGGCGGCATGCCGGGAAGATGCGGGATCGCCGCCATGAGAAGAGCGAAGATGAGGATGGGAAGCCGGCTCTGCATCTTGGCGTCAGTCCTTCTCTTCCTCGACCGCGGGAGCTGCGAGCGAGCGCAGCAGCAGCACGGGGATCAGCAGCATGAAGACGATCACTTCCTTGTAGTTGGAGGCATAGAAGGACGAGAACGCCTCGACGATGCCGACGACCAGCGCCGCGACAGCGGTGAGGGGATAGCTGACGAGCCCGCCGATGATCGCGGCGACGAAGCCTTTCAGCCCGATCAGGAAGCCCGAGTCGTAATAGAGCGTCGTGATCGGCACGATCATGATGCCCGACAGTGCGCCGATCACCGAGGCCAGCAGGAAGGCGATCTGCCCCGACAGCGTGGTGCGGATGCCCGCAAGCCGTGCGCCCAGCCGGTTCACCGCGGTTGCGCGCAGCGCCTTGCCGTAGAGCGTCAGGCCGAAGAACAGCCAGAGGGCGACGATGAAGGCGATGGTGATGGCGTAGACGGTGATGCTCTGGCCGGTAAAGCGCAGCGCGCCGGCGGTGAAGGCGCCGGACAGCACGGCAGGTCCGCGCTGGCCTTCGGCGCCGAAGAACAACAGACCGAGGCCCTGCAGCGCGAGGTGAACGCCGACGGATGCGATCAGCAGCACCAGCACGGAGGTGTGCGCCAGCGGCTGGAACGCGATGCGATAGAGATAGACGCCGATCATCGCCACGATCACCAGCGACAGCGCGATGCAGACCGGCACCGGCGGCTTCTGCGCAGCGAAGTACAGGGTTAGTGCCAGCACGATGGCCGGCAGCACGATGTTGGTGATGCAGCTGCGCAGGATCAGCCGCGCATGCAGCGCCTTGCGCGCCACGAACAGGTCGAAGACGAAGGCACCGATGCCCAGCGCCAGTGCGAGCTTGCCCGTGCCGGGCATCTGGCCCGCGGCCAGCGAGGCATAGGTCAGCGCGCCATAGGTGACGAATTCGCCCTGGGGAATGAGGATGACGCGGGTGACGGCGAACACCAGCACCAGTGCGAGGCCGAGCAGCGCATAGATCGCGCCATTGGTGATGCCGTCCTGCACCAGGAACAGCATGATGGTGGTATTCAAGACCGGACGCTCCCCCTAATCCGGACCGGTCCTCTCGATTGCGGTGGACGGTCCGCTCACAGCCATTGAAAAACGCTGACGATATTTGATATGGTCCATAACAATTATCAAATATAACATCAAGGGTGGCGAGCGACCCGTCCCGAATTTAGCGGGATTACGAGCACGAGGCGATGACCGTTTCCAAAACCGCTGAAAAGTCCTCCGAAAAGGCGGCCGACGCGGCCAAGGGCCGCAAGGACCCGGCCGAGCCGCAGGCCGAGGCGCTCCAGCTCGGCGAGCTCTCCGAGCAGCTCGGCTATGTCCTGAAGCGGGCGCAGCTCAAGGTGTTCGAGAACTTTCTGCGCTGCATGGCCTCGCTGCAGCTGACGCCGGCGCAGTTCTCGGTGCTGCTGCTGGTCGAGAAGAACCCCGGCCGCAATCAGACCGAGATCGCCTCCACCCTCGGCATCCTGCGCCCGAATTTTGTGGCCATGCTCGACAACCTGGAGAGCCGCGACCTTTGCGCGCGGATCCGCTCCACCAACGACCGCCGCTCGCACATCCTGGTCTTGACCGACAAGGGCAAGGCCGTGCTGGCGCGCGCAAAAAAGCTCGTCGCCACCAAGCACGAGGCCCGGCTGAACGATCTGCTCGGCCAGTCCAACCGCGAGGCCCTGATCGGGATGCTCGCGAAGATCGCCAACGAGTTTTGAGGGATTTCGTCATTCCGGGGCGATGCGTAGCATCGAACCCGGAATCTCGAGATTCCGGGTTCACGCTTCCGCGTGCCCCGGAATGACGAGAGAGGCACGACCTCAATCCACCAAAATAACCCGGATATCATTCACATTGGTCAGCGTCGGCCCCGGCTGCAGCAGATCCCCCGTGGCTTCGAAGAACGTCGTCGCGTCGTTGTTGTCGAGATAGGCCTGCGGCTTAAGCCCCAGCGCTTTCATCTTCGTGAAGGTTGCCGCGTCGATCAGCGCGCCGGCGGGGTCGGTCGGGTGACCGGCGCCGCCGTCGGCACCATCGGTGTCGCCGGCGAGTGCCGAAATGTTCGGCGTGTCCTTGAGCAGCTCGGCGAGCGCCAGCGCGTATTCCTGGTTCGGCCCGCCGCGCCCGTTGCCGCGCACGGTGACCGTGAGCTCGCCGCCGGAGAGGATCGCGACGCGCTTGCCCTGGGCGCGCGCTTGCAGCGCCAGCCTGGCATGATCGGCGGCGACCTCGCGGGCCTCGCCTTCGAGATCGGCGCCGAGATCGATGGTCTCGTAGCCGGACTCGCGCGCGAGCTTCACCGCGGCGTCCAGCGATTGCTTGGGCCGCGCGATCAGCTCGAAATGCGCGCGCGCAAACGCCGCGTCACCCGGCTTGCAGCTTTCGTTATTGGGATCGTCGAGGGCGCGGCGCACGGCGTCGTCAATGTCGAGCCTGTATTTCGCCACGATCGCGCGCGCATCCGCCAGCGTCGTCGCGTCGGGCACGGTGGGGCCGGAGGCGATCGCGGAAGGATCGTCATGCGGCACATCGGAGATCGCGAGCGTGACGATCTCGGCGGCATTCCTGCCGGCGCGCGCCAGCCGGCCACCTTTGATGCGTGACAAGTGCTTGCGCACGACATTCATCTCGCCGATCGGCGCGCCCGAGCGCAGCAGCGCCTTGTTGACGGCCTGCTTCTGCGCGAAGCTGATGCCCTCCACCGGCGCGATCCAGTTCGCCGAGCCGCCGCCGGTGAGCAGCACCAGAAGCAGATCGTCAGGCCCGGCCTCGCCGGCGAGCGCCAGCGTGTCGGCTGCGCCCTTGAGGCCGGCCTCGTCGGGCACGGGATGACCGGCCTCGACCACGCGGATGCGGCGCGTCGGCACGCCGTAGCCGTGGCGCGTGGTGGCGATGCCGACCAGCCGCTCCGGCGCGAGCTTGAGCGCGTCCAGATAGTGCCGTTCCGCCGCCGCAGCCATCGCGCCGGCGCCCTTGCCGGCGGCAAGACAGATCACGCGTCCCCTGGGGGCCGGCCGCAAGTGAGGGGCCAGCACCACATTGGGATGGGCGGCGGCAACGGCGGCATCGTAGAGCGCGCGGAGCAGGGGACGGCGGTCGGTCATGGACAATGGCCTTGAGCAGACTGAAGTGGCGGCGACAAGGTCGCCGGTCATCTGCCTACCGCATCGGGCGCCAAAGCGTAAGCGGCCTTTACCATCATTCGATTGTGCAATCGCGTGATCATAATCGCTGCGCAAGCAAAGCCCCCTGCGTCGCGCAGGGGGCTTTCCGTCACGAGGTCGTCAGGCAGCTAGCCGCCGACGTCCGCGCTGATCACGTCGCCGAACAACTCCCATTTCTCGCCCTTGAACTTCTCAAGCCGGAGCTGGCTGATTGGCGCGAAGTCGGTCGGGGAGGTGTTGATCTGGATGCCGGGCAGCAGCACCTCCGTGCGGAAGTCCTTCAGGCTGGCGGCTTGCTTCATGATGTTCGCACGCGTCAAGTCGTCGCCACATTGCTTGAGCACCTGAACCAACGTCTGGGCGACGGCATAGCCGACGATGGTGCCGTGATCGAGCTTGTCGCCCTCCGGAAAGTACTTGTTCATGAAGGCCAGAAAGTCCTTCATGCCGGGATCGGTGGACCACTGCGGATCCGCGGCGTCCTTGAGATAATCGGCCGAGATGATGTCCTGGCCGTTCTCGAAGCCGGCCGGTTTCATCACGCTGCCGACGGAGGCGGAGACGTTGTTGAGGAAGTGCAGCGGCTTCCAGCCGATCTCGGCATTCTTCTTGATCGCCTGCGCCGCGAATTTCGGCGTGGTGATGTTCATGAAGACGTCGGCGCCGGTCGACTTCAGCTTGACGATGTGGTTGTCGATGGTCGGCTCGGAAGTCTCGTAGCTCTCCTCGATCACGATCATCGAGGCCGCTTTGGCCCCGAGGCCGTCCTTCAGGCCCTTGAGATAGTCCTTGCCGTAATCGTCGTTCTGGTAGAGCACGGCGATCTTGGCGTCCGGCTTGTTCTTCAAGAGCCACTTCGCATAGATCTGCGTCTCGCTCTGGTAGTTGGGTTGCCAGCCCATGGTCCAGGGGAAGTCTTTCGGATCGTTCCACTTGGTGGCGCCGGTGGCGACGAACAGCTGCGGCACCTTCTTCGAGTTCATGTACTTCTGGATCGCCGAGTTCGGCGGTGTGCCGAGCGAGTTGAAGATCAGCAGCACCTCGTCGCTCTCGACCAGCTTGCGGGCCTGCTCCACCGTCTTTGGCGGTGAGTACGCATCGTCATAGCTGATGAAGTTGATCTTGCGGCCGTTGATGCCGCCCTCGTCGTTGATCTTTTTGAAATAGGCGGCTTCGGTCCGCCCGATGATGCCGTAGGCGGAAGCCGGTCCGCTGTAGGGCATGATGTTGCCGATCTTGATCTCGGTGTCGGTCGCGCCGGTATCGTATTTCTTCTGCGCCGATGCAGTTGAGGTCGAGGCCGCGATGAGCGCGAGCGCCAATGATGCGGCCGCAAGCTTGCCGGTGACAGCAGGCATTCCAATCTCCCTGTTTTTCTTGGTGTGTGCGCGTCCTTTTCTTGTCTCGGTTTTTTTGGCGGCGCGACCGCAATTCAATACGATTTGCCCGAAAGCTTCAAGGAAAAGCCCCTGCGACTTGGCCGCAGGGGCTGCGTCTTTAGTCGTTAATCACGCCAGTCGATCCCCTAGCCTCCGACGTCGCTGCTGAGAACGTCGCCGAACCGCTCCCAGGCTTCTCCTTTGAAGCGGATGAGCTGCAACTGCGAGATCGGAGCAAAGTCGGTGGGGCTGGTATTAACCTTGACACCCGGGAGCAGGCCGGCGGGTTCGAAGTCCTTGATGCTGGCCGCCTGCTTCATCACGTTCGCACGCGTCAGATCGTCGCCGCAGGCCTTCAGCACCTGCACGAGACCCTGGGACACGATGAAGCCGTACATCACCGAGGCGTCGGCCCGGTTGGCCTCGGGATAGTATTTGTCCAGGAACTCGTTCCAGGCCTTCATCGCGGGATCGTCCTTCCATTGCGGATCGGTGGGATCCTTGAAATATTGCGAGGAGATGATGTCCTGGGCGTTCTCGAAGCCTGCTGGCTTGATCACACTGCCGATCGATGCCGATACGTTGTTGAGGAAATGGAGCGGCTTCCAGCCGATCTCCGCATTCTTCTTGATCGCCTGGGCCGCGAATTTCGGCGTCGTGATGTTGAAGAACACGTCCGCGCCGGATGACTTCAGCCTGACGATGTGGGAGTCGATGGTCGGCTCGGAGACTTCATAGCTGTCCTCGATGATGATCATCGAGGCCTTGCTCCCAAGCCCGTCCTTGAAACCCTTCAGATAGTCCTTGCCGTAATCGTCGTTCTGATAGAGCACGCCGATCTTGGCGTCGGGATGGTTCTTCAGGATGTACTTTGCGTAAATCTGCGACTCGCTCTGGTAGTTGGGCTGCCAGCCCATGGTCCAGGGGAAATCTTTCGGATCGTTCCACTTGGTGGCGCCGGTGGCGACGAAGAGCTGCGGCACCTTCTTCTGGTTCATGTATTTCTGGATCGCCGAGTTCGGCGGTGTGCCGAGCGAGTTGAAGATCAGCAGCACCTCGTCGCTCTCGACGAGCTTGCGGGCCTGCTCCACGGTCTTCGGCGGCGAATAGGCGTCGTCATAGCTGACGAAGTTGATCTTGCGGCCGTTGATGCCGCCTTCAGCGTTGATCTTGCGGAAATAGGCTTCTTCCGTCTTGCCGATCACGCCGTAGGCGGACGCCGGACCGCTGTAGGGCATGATGTTGCCGATCTTGATTTCGGTGTCGGATGCGCCGGTGTCGTATTTCTTCTGGGCCGATGCTGCCGTGGACAGGGTGGCAGCAAGCACGAGGGCAGCCGAGAAGGCCCCCAAACGCACATGCATTGCAGGCATCTTGCTCTCCCTAGCTCGGTTTGAATGTGTCGATTGTTTTTGGTTGGGAGCGATCTTTGCCCGTCACTCCGACGCATATTCAATACCCTTCTCGGGCGGCCAGCAAGGAGAACGCCCAGCCTGAGACACCGCGGCGAGGCGCTCTTTTTTTGAGATGATGCGGAATATTCCGGTGCGCGAGATGAGGCGCGTCGTCGCTCGACCGCGCTGAGATTGTCTCGCTGAATATCGGCTATTTTGAATTGCGCGCCGGCGCGCTCAATGCACGAGCTCGCTGGAAATGATGTCGCCGAACAGCTCCCACCTTTTGCCCTTGAAGCGCATCATCTGGAGTTGCTCGATCGGCGCGAAATTGTCCGGCGCGGTATTGATCTTGATGCCGGGCAGCAGCGTATCGGGTTCGAAGTCTTTCAGGCTGGCGGCCTGTTTCATGACATTCTGGCGGGTGAGATCGTCGCCGCACATCTGCAGCACCTTCACCATGGTCTGTGCGGCGGCATAGCCGAACACGACGCCGGCATCGAGCTTGTTGGCCTTGGGGTCATATTGGGCGAGGAAGCTGTAGAACTTCTTCATGCCGTCGTCGGCATTCCACTGCGGATCGGAGCCGTCCTTGGTGTAACTCGCCGACAGGATGCCTTGCGAGATCTCGAAGCCCGCTGGTTCGATCACGCCGCCGACCGAGGCCGAGACGTTGGAGATGATCTGGACCGGATGCCAGTTGATCTCGGCCGCCTTCTTGATCGCCTGCGCTGTGAATTTCGGTGTGGTGATGCTGATGAAGACGTCGGCGCCGGAGGCTTTCAATTTGACGACGTGCTCGTCGACCGCCGGCTCCGAGGTGTCGTAGGCTTCTTCCAGCACGATCATCGAAGCCTTGGCCCCGAGACCCTCCTTCAGCCCCTTGAGATAGTCCTTGCCGAAATCGTCGTTCTGGTAGAGCACGCCGATCTTTCCGTCCGGCTTCTCCTTCATGACGTATTTGGCGTAGATGCGCGCCTCGCTCGTGTAGCTCGGCTGCCAACCCATGGTCCAGGGATATTGCTTGGGATCGTTCCATTTCGACGCGCCGCTCGCCACGAACAATTGCGGCACCTTCTTCTCGTTCATGTATTTGCGGATGGCGCTGTTGGTGGAGGTGCCGAGCGAGCCGAAGATCAACAGCACACCGTCGCTCTCGACCAGCTTGCGCGCCTGCTCCACCGTTTTCGGCGGCGAATAGGCGTCGTCATAGGAGATGAATTTGATCTTGCGGCCGTTGATGCCGCCCTCGGCATTGACCTTGTTGAAATAGGCTTCCTCGGCCTTGCCGATCGCGGCATAGGCGGAGGCCGGACCACTATAGGGCATGATGTTCCCGATCTTGATCTCGGTATCGGAAGCGCCGCTGTCGTATTTCTTCTGCGCCAGCACTTCGCTGCTCATTGCAGTGCACAACGCGAATGCGACGCAGAGGGGCGCAACCTGAAAACGAACGGCAGTCATTGTTCTCCTACCCCGAGCTGGATCGGCGCCGCATTGAACAAGATTGCGGCCAGACGTCAACAAAAAGCCCCCGCGGTTGCCCGCGGGGGCTCTTCGCGCTGAATTATAGCGTCAGCGTGTCATTCGGAGGCGACGTCGCCGCTGATGATCTCGCCGAACAGTTCCCACTTCTCGCCCTTGAAGCGCATCATCTGGAGCTGCGCAATCGGAGCGAAGTCGTTGGCGCTGGTGTTGATCTTGACGCCGGGCAGCAGGGTATCCGGCGCAAAGTCCTTCAGGCTCGCAGCCTGCTTCATGAGGTTGACGCGGGTGAGATCGTCACCGCACATTTCCAGCACCTTGGCCAGGGTCGACGCGGCGCCGTAGCCATAGACCATGCTGGTGTCGGACTTGTCGGCGCCCGGCATGTACTTGTCGACGAACTCGTTCCACCTCTTCATGCCGGGATCGTTGGCCCACTGCGGATCCGTCGAATCCTTGGCATAGGCCGCCGACAGCACGCCCTGCGCGTTCTCGAAGCCGGCCGGCTTCATCACGCTGCCGACCGAGATCGACACGTTGGTGAGGATCTGGAGCGGCTTCCAGCTGAGCTCGGCGGTCTTCTTGATGGTCTGGGCCGCAAACTTTGGCGTGGCGTAGATCAAGAGCACGTCGGGATTGGCCGCCTTGATCTTGACGATGTGGCCGTCGATCGACGGCTCGGAGACCTCATAGCTCTCTTCCATGATGATCATGGATGAGGCCTTGGCGCCGAGGCCGTCCTTGGTGCCCTTGAGGTAGTCTTTGCCGAAATCGTCGTTCTGATAGAGGATCGCGATCTTGGCGTCGGGCTTCTCCTTCATCAGCCATTTCGCGTAGATGTGCGCTTCGCTCTGGTAGGAGGGCTGCCAGCCCATGGTCCAGGGGAAGTTCTTCGGATCGTTCCACTTGGTCGCGCCGGTGGCGACGAAGAGCTGCGGGATCTTCTTGGCGTTGAGGTATTTCTGGATCGCCGTGTTCGAAGGCGTGCCGAGCGGATTGAAGACGGCCAGCACCTCGTCGCTCTCGACCAGCTTGCGGACCTGCTCGACGGCTTTCGGCGGCGAATAGCCGTCGTCATAGGTGACGAAATTGATCTTGCGGCCGTTGATGCCGCCCTTGTCGTTGATCATCTTGAAATAGGCTTCTTCGGTCTTGCCGATGATGCCATAGGCCGACGCCGGACCGCTGTACGGCATGATGTTGCCGATCTTGATGTCGGTATCGGACGCGCCGGTGTCGTATTTCTTTTGGGCGAGTGCAGCGCCGGAGGTGAGAGTGACGGCCGCCGTTGCCGTGACCAGCGCGGCGGCTCGCAGTGTTCTTTCGAAAAGCAATTGGGTCTCCTTCGTTAAACAACAGTCCGTGAGAGATTTCAGTTCTTCCTGAGCTTGCCGATCAGTTGCTGGCCCAGGATCGCGACCTGCCTTGCGCCGTGCGGCACGAGGTAGATGACGAGGAACAACAGCACGCCGAACACTGCGCCGGAGAGGCCCTTGGAGATGCTTTCCGCCATGTTCGGCACGAAGATGATGAAAGCCGCGCCGACGAACGAGCCGGGCAGCCAGCCGACGCCGCCGACGACCATGCCGAGGAACAGCGAGATCGCGAGCGTGATGGTGTAGCTGTCCGGCGCGACGAATTGCACGGCGATGGCGCCGAGCGAGCCGGCAACGCCGGTGATGCCGGCGGACACCCCGAACGCCAGCGTCTTGTAGAGCGAGACGTTGACACCCATCGAGGAGGCCGCGATCTCGTTGTCGCGGATTGCCATGAAGGCGCGGCCGGAGCGGGAGCGCAGCAGGTTGACCGAGAAGATGTAGATCGCGACCGTCACGACGAGCGTGAAATAGTACAGCCACATATCCTGCGACATCGGCAGGCCAAATGGCGCGTCCGGCTTGGTGACGACGAGACCCTGCACGCCACCGGTCCAATGCTCGAGGAAGTTCAGCTTGAGCAGCTGCGGCATCGCGGTCGCGAGCGCGAAGGTCGCGAGCGCGAGATAGACGCCGGACAGCCGCAGCGCCGGCTTGCCGAACAGGTAACCGAATGCGAAGCAGATCGCGGCGGAAATCGGAATGGTCAGGGCGTAATTGATGTTGGCGTGCTCCATCAGCACCGCCGAGGTATAGGCGCCGACGGCGTAGAACGCGCTCTGGCCGAGCGAGAACTGGCCGCTTCCGCCGGTCAGGATGTTCAGCGCCAGCACGGCGAGCCCGTAGATCAGGAGCATCGTCATCTGGAAGATGATGAAATTCTTGACGAACATCGGCACGATCAACAGCGCCGCCAGCACCAGCAGCGAGGTGCCGGTGCCCAGCGTCATGGCCCGCTTCGGAACCGCCTCGACCGCTTCGTGGCCTTCGGCGACGACTTCTTCTGCAGCGCTCATGATCAAACTCGCTTGACGATGTGCCGGCCGAACAGGCCAGCGGGTTTGACGACCAGGACGGAGATGATCAGCGCGAGCGCGATCGGGAGCTTCAGCTCGTTGCCGACGCCCGGGATGTAGGTGCCGGCGAGATTCTCGAAGATGCCAACCAGGAAGCCGCCGACCACGGCGCCGAACGGGCTCGACAGTCCGCCGAGCACTGCCGCGGCGAAGCCGTAGATCAGGACGCCGCCCATCATGTTGGGCTCGAGGAACACGACGGGAGCGATCAGCATGCCGGCGATCGAGCCGATCGCGGTCGCCATGCCCCAGCCTAGCGCGATCATCCAGCTCGTGTTGATGCCGACGAGACGGGCCGATTCAGGCACGGACGCGGCGGCGCGCATGGCGAGACCGATGCGGGTGTACTGGAAGAAGAAGTAGAGGCCCAGCAGCAGCAGCACGGTGACGCCGATCATGCCGGCCTGGTGGGTGGAGATCAGCTGGCTGCCCAGGAACGGTGCGGAGCCGAACGGGGTCGGATATTGCTTGATGGTGAAGTCCCAGATCAGGCCGGCCGAGGAGTTGATGATCGCAAACAGGGCGATGAAGCCGGCGACGTTGGTCAAAACCGGTGCCTTCGCGAGCGGCTTGAACAGGATGCGCTCGATCGCGATGCCGGCGACAAAGGAAAATGCCAGCGTGATGAGGAAGGCGGCCCAATAGGACACGCCCCACTGCATCAGCTGCCACGAGATGAAGGTCGAGAACATCGCCATCTCGCCTTGCGCGAAGTTGAGATGGTCGATGGCCTGGTAGATCATGACGACGGCGAGCGCCATGCAGGCATAGATCGCGCCCGTGGCGATGCCGGCCAGGACTTGGTTGGTGAACAGCTCCATTGTCCCGGCTCCCTAAAACTTGCCCGATGGGGTTTGAACTGCAACGGCGTCGAACGTCCACCTCTCCCTTAGGGAGAGGTCGGCGCGAAGCGCCGGGTGAGGGGTTTCGGTCTTCCGGTGAAGCTGCGGCCCCTCACCCGATTTGCTGCGCAAATCGACCTCTCCCCTTCGGGGAGACGTGTACGGAGAGCGCGTGTGATTCCTTGCCATCATCCGCTCCTCAGTAACCCAGATAGGATTTGCGGATTTCTTCGTTGTTCGCGATGTCCTTGGCTTTGCCAGACATCACGATGCGGCCGGTCTCGATCACATAAGCCTGGTCGGCGAGCTCGAGCGCGAGCTGGGCGTTCTGCTCGACCACCAGGATCGACACCTTGTCCTCGCGGTTGATCTTGCCGAGGATGCCGAACAGATCGCGCACCACCAGCGGCGCGAGGCCGAAGGACGGCTCGTCCAGCAGCATCAGCCGCGGCCGCAGCATCAGCGCCCTGGCGACCGCGAGCATCTGTTGCTCGCCGCCGGAGAGTGTGCCGGCCTGCTGGGTGTGGCGCTGCTTCAACACCGGGAAGTGCGCGTACATGCGCTCGATGTCGGAGACGATGCCGGCGCCGTCCTTGCGGGTGATGGCTCCGAGCTGGAGGTTCTCCTCCACCGTCATGGTGGTGAAGGTGCCGCGGCCCTGCGGCACATGGGCGATGCCGAACCGCACGATGTTCTCGGTCGAGCGGTTGTTCAGCGGCTTGCCGTCGAACTCGATCGCGCCGGTCGAGCGCACCATGTTGCAGATCGCGCGCAGCGTGGTGGTCTTGCCGGCGCCGTTGGCCCCGAGCAGCGTCGTCAGCGATCCCTCGTTGAGCGAGAAGGACAGGCCATGAAGCGCCTGGACCTGGCCGTAATAGGCGCGCAGGTCCTTGACGTTGAGCAGTGTCGTCATTGGTCTTTGCTCCCGAGGTAGGCCTTGATGACGTCGGGGTCCGCCTGCACCTGTGCGGGGGTGCCTTCCGCGAGCTTCTTGCCGAAATTGAGCGCGACGACGTGGTCGGCAATCGACATCACGAGGCCCATATGGTGCTCGACCAGCAGCACGGTCATGTGGCGCTCATCGCGGATGCGGCGGATGAGGTCGCCCAGCACATGGACTTCCTCGTGATTGAGGCCGCCGGCGGGCTCGTCGAGCAGCAGGATCTTCGGATCGGCCGCCAGCGCGCGCGCCAGCTCGACCCGCTTCTGCGTGCCGAAGGGCAGGCCGGAGACGATGGTGTGGGCGACGTCCTCGAGGTCGAGATAGGCGAGGATCTCGTGCACCTTCTTGTTGACGTCGGTCTCGCTGCGCCGGACCCAGGCAAGCCTTAAGGAGTCGCTGATGATGTCGCTGGAGGTCTTCGAGTGCGCGCCGACGCGGACGTTGTCCATCACCGACAGGTTCGGGAACAGCGCCACGTTCTGGAAGGTGCGGCCGATGCCGATCTCGGCGATCCGGTGCGGCGGCCGCGACAGGATGCTTGCGCCGTCCATCAGGATGTCGCCGGACGACGGCTGATACAGACGCGAAAGGCAGTTGAAGAGCGTGGTCTTGCCGGCGCCGTTGGGGCCGATCAATCCGAGGATCTGGCCCTGGTGCATGTCGAAGGACACACCGTTGAGCGCGACGATGCCGCCGAACACGACGCTGACGTCGCGAACCGCGAGCAGGGGCGATGTCCCCCGCGCGAGCTGTGCCTGCGTCATCTCGTCTCGCTCACGTCGTTCAGTGAGCGATGGGGCGATGCGAACCGCTCCCGATGATGACAAAGGCTATCTGAACCCCTCGGCCACACGCGCAACTTTTCCTCCTGATTTCAGCTTTTTGCTGATGTCTTTTTTTGAATGCGGCATCAGACCCCCGAGCGCCGCTTCGATGTTCCTTACCATCGCTAGGAGACGCGGTCCAATGTCGTTGATCAAACGCTCTTCCGTGAAGCGGAATGCCGGCGCGCCGCAATTGAATGCGTAAGGTCCGGTTCCATCGTTGAGCTTGAGCGCGACTCCGGCCGCGCCAATATCGTCGTGCCAGTCGCCGACCGAAATCGCAAAGCCGTATTTCGCGACGGTCTCGCCGGAACGCTCCAATCCATCGCGCATCTTCGGCCAGCGGCTGCCGTAATGTTCGCGCAGTATGCGCGACACTTCAGTGCGACCCTCGTCGTCGAGAGCCCAGAAATAGGCGCGGCCCATCGCGCTGGTTGCAATCGGCACGCGCGAGCCGACGTCAAGTTGAACACCGACCGTCTCGCTGCCGCGGCTCTGCCCGAAATAGATCATGCTGTGACGGTCGCGGCCGCCGACGGCCACGGCGCCGCCGGTCGCGCGCATCACTTCCTCGCGGAACGGCTCGGACAAATGCCGAACGCCCAGATTGGCCAGTGCCGCGTAACCGAGCGACATCGCTGCGGGTGCGAGCTGGTACTTCTCGAACCGGGGAACCGGCGTCAGATAGCCGAGCTTGGTCAACGTGTAGGTCAGCCGCGACACGGTCGGCTTGGGCAGATTGGTGCGGGCCGCAATCTCCTGATTGCCGAGAAGGCCGTCATTGGGTTGGAACGCGCGCAATACATCCAGTCCGCGGGAAAGCGCGACGACGAAATTCCGATCGGTCGCAGTCTTCTTTCCTGTACGCTTCATCCCTGATCTGCTTCTTGCGCGGAGTCGTTGACAACGTCCGTGCTTCAAAATAACCCTGCCGTCAAGATGCGGAATTAAATTCCGCACCGCGAAATCGAACAAAAGTAAATCCCCACCAAGGAGGGACACCGTGAGCGAAGTGGTCAAGCTTGAGCGTCATGACGAAGTCGGTATCGTCACGGTCAACAGCCCGCCGGTCAATGCGCTGAGTGCCGCAGTCCGCGGTGGCATCCTCGAGTGCATCAAGGCTGCGGTCGCCGATCCCGCCATCAAGGGCATCGTGCTGACCTGCGCCGGCCGCACCTTCATCGCCGGCGCCGACATCACCGAATTCGGCAAGCCGCCGAAACCGCCCGCGCTCAACGACGTGCTGTCCGAGATCGAGAATTCGCCCAAGCCGGTCGTTGCCGCGATCCACGGCACCGCGCTCGGCGGCGGCCTCGAGGTCGCGCTCGCCTGTCATTTCCGCGTTGCAGTGAAGGAAGCCAAGCTCGGCCTGCCCGAGGTGAAGCTCGGTCTTCTGCCCGGCGCCGGCGGCACCCAGCGCCTGCCGCGCGCGGTGGGCCCAGAGCTCGCCGTCAAGATGATCGTCGGCGGCGACCCGATCGGTGCAGCGGAAGCGCTGAAGAACGGTTTGATCGAGGAGATCGTCGAGGGGCCGGCGTCGGGCGGCGAAGCCTTCGTGCGCAAGCTGCTCGCCGAGAAGCGCCCGCTGCGGCGCCTGCGCGACGACGATTCCAAGCTCACGGCCGCCAAGGCTGATCGCTCGATCTTCACCAATGCGGTTGCGGCCATGACCAAGAAGTCGCGCGGCCTGGAGGCGCCGTTCGCGGCGGCCGACGCTGTCGGCTATGCCATCGACCTGCCGTTCGACGAAGGTCTGAAGAAGGAGCGCGAGGGCTTCCTCAAGCTCGTCGCCAGCGACCAGTCCAAGGCGCAGCGCTACGCCTTCTTCGCCGAGCGCGAGGCCAACAAGATCGCGGGCGTGCCTGAAGGCACCAAGCCGCGCCCGGTCAACCGCGTCGCCATTCTCGGCGCCGGCACCATGGGCGGCGGCATCGCCATGTCCTTTGCCAATGCCGGCGTTCCCGTCACCCTGATCGAGACCGGCGAGGAACAGCTGAAGCGCGGCATGGGCATCATGCAGAAGAACTGGGAAGCGACCGCCGCGCGCGGTGGCATCCCCGCGGATGCGCCCGCCAAGCGCATGGCGCTGATCGACGGCAAGGTCGGCATCGAGAATGTCGGCGACGCCGACCTCGTCATCGAAGCCGTGTTCGAGACCATGGCGGTGAAGAAGGAGGTGTTCGGCAAGCTCGACCAGTACGCCAAGCCCGGCGCGGTGCTCGCCTCCAACACCTCGTATCTCAACATCGACGAGATCGCGAAGTCGACCAAGCGTCCGCAGGACGTGCTCGGCATGCACTTCTTCTCGCCGGCCAACGTCATGAAGCTGTGCGAGATCGTGCGCGCCGACAAGACCGCGCCGGACGCCCTGGTGACGGCCGTCACCATCGCGCGCAAGATCGCGAAGGTACCGGCCGTGGTCGGCGTCTGCGACGGCTTCGTGGGCAACCGCATGCTGGCGCAGCGCGGCAAGCAGGCCGAGAAGCTGTTGTTCGAAGGCGCGTTGCCGCAGCAGGTCGACGCCGTGGTGACAAAATTCGGCATGCCGATGGGGCCGTTCGCGATGGGCGATCTCGCCGGTCTCGACATCGGCTGGCGCTCGCGGAAAGACCGCGGCATCAAGTCGGAGATCGCGGACGCGCTGTGCGAAGCCGGCCGCTTCGGCCAGAAGACCGGCAAGGGCTACTACAAGTACGAAGCCGGCTCCCGGGCGCCGCTGCCCGACCCGGAGGTCGAGAAGCTGATCGACGAGACGCTTCTCCGCCTCGGCCGCAAGAAGCGCGTCGTCAGCGACGAGGAGATCCTCGAGCGCATGATGTACCCGATGATCAACGAGGGCGCGAAGATCCTGGAAGAGGGCATCGCGGCGCGTCCCTCCGACATCGACGTGGTCTGGCTCTATGGCTATGGCTGGCCGATCTATCGCGGCGGCCCGATGTTCTGGGCCGACAGCGTCGGCCTCAAGCACATCGCCGACCGCCTGTCGTTCTACGCCAAGGAGACCAACGATCCGAGCCTCGAGCCCGCGCCGCTGCTCAAGAAGCTTGCGGCGGAGGGCAAGACGTTCGCCTCGCTGGCCGCGGCGTCGAAGGCGGCGTGATGGAGCTTTACGCTCCAACTCTCAGTCATTCCGGGGCGCCCGCAGGGCGAACCCGGAATCTCGAGATTCCGGGTTCGGCTCTTCGAGCCGCCCCGGAATGACGGTCTGTGTGGTTTAGAGAAGCAATGACCCATCCCGGCGAACAGTTTTATCCCGAGGGCGTGCGGTGGGACGACACCATCGCCCAGGGCACGCTCCCCGACCTCTTGTCGAAAGCCGCCGCCGACTACGGCCCGCGCACCGCGCTGGAGTTCCGCGACCGCCCGATCACCTACACCGAGCTCGGCGCGATGGCGGAACGCGCCGCGGCGGCGTTTCTGCGCGCAGGCTGCGGCAACAACTCTTCCGTCGCGCTGTTCCTCGGCAACACGCCCGATCATCCCGTCAACTTCTTCGGCGCATTGAAGGCCGGCGCCCGCGTCGCGCATCTCTCCCCGCTCGACGGCGAGATCGCGCTGACGCACAAGATCTCCGACTCCGGCTCGCGCCTGCTGGTCACCTCGAACCTCCAGGCGCTGCTGCCCACCGCGCTGAAATTCCTGGAGAAGGGCCTGATTGACCGCCTCGTCGTCTGCGAGGACGATCATTGGGGCAAGGTCGGCACGCCGCAGGCGGCGATCCCCGATGATCCCCGCATCGTCACCTTCAAGACTTTCGTCGAAGGCGCCACCGCGCCGGCACAGTGGCCGTCCGTGACCGCCGACGACGTCGCGCTGCTGCAATATACCGGCGGCACCACCGGCCTGCCCAAGGGGGCGATGCTCACCCACGGCAATCTCACCTCGGCCGTGTCGATCTACGACGTCTGGGGCAAGCCGGCGCGCGCCGCGCGCGGCGATGTCATCGAACGCGTCATCTGCGTGCTGCCGCTGTTCCACATCTATGCGCTCACCGTCGTGCTGCTATCCTCGCTCCGCCGCGGCAACCTGATCTCGCTGCACCAGCGCTTCGACGTCGAAGCTGTCATGCGCGACATCGAGATCAAGCGCGCGACTTACTTCCCGGGCGTGCCGACGATGTGGATCGCGATCGCCGCATTGGCCGATCTCGACAAGCGCGACTTCTCCTCGCTCGCCACCATCGGCTCCGGCGGCGCGCCGCTGCCGGTGGAGATCGCGAGCTTCTTCGAGCGCAAGGTCGGCAAGAAGCTGCGCAGCGGCTGGGGCATGACCGAGACCTGCTCGCCGGGCACCGGCCATCCGCCCACCGGTCCCGACAAGCCCGGCTCGATCGGCCTGATGCTGCCCGGCATCGAGCTCGACGTCGTCGCGCTGGACGATCCGACAAAGGTGCTGCCGCCCGGCGAGGTCGGCGAGATCCGCATCAAGGGCCCGAACGTCACCAAGGGCTACTGGAACAAGCCGGAGGGCTCCACGGAGGCCTTCGTCGACGGCCGCTTGCTCACCGGCGACATCGGCTATGTCGACACCGACGGCTATTTCTTCCTGGTCGATCGCAAGAAGGACATGATCATCTCCGGCGGCTTCAACGTCTATCCGCAGATGATCGAGCAGGCGATCTACACCATCCCGGGCGTGCACGAGGTGATCGTGCTCGGCATCCCCGAGCAGTATCGCGGCGAAGCTGCAAAAGCCTTCATCAAGCTGAGGCCCGACGCAAAGCCGTTCTCGCTTGAGGAACTGCGCGCGCAGCTTGCCGGCAAGCTCGGCAAGCACGAATTGCCGGCTGCGGTCGAGTTCGTCGACGACCTGCCGCGCACGCCGGTCGGAAAATTGTCGCGCCACGAATTGCGCCAGCAGCAGAAACCGTCACAATCCACCAAAACTGCATCAGGAGGTCGCTCGTGACCGACGCCGTCATCGTTTCCACCGCCCGCACCCCGATCGGCAAGGCCTATCGCGGCGCGCTCAACGCCACCGAGGGCGCAACCCTTCTCGGCCACGCCATCGGCGAAGCCGTCGCGCGCGCAAAAGTCGATCCGAAGGAGGTCGAGGACGTCGTGATGGGCGCGGCGCTGCAGCAGGGCGCGACCGGCGGCAACATCGCGCGCAAGGCGCTGCTCCGCGCCGGCCTGCCCGTCAGCGTTGCCGGCACCACCATCGACCGGCAGTGCGCCTCGGGCCTGCAGGCGATCGCGCTCGCCGCGCGCTCGGTGATTTTTGACGGCGTCGAGATCGCGGTCGGCGGCGGCGGCGAGTCGATCTCGCTCGTGCAGAACGACAAGATGAACGGCTTCCACGCTCAGGATCCGGCGCTGCTCAAGATCAAGGGCGAGGTCTACATGCCCATGATCGACACCGCCGAAATCGTCGCCAAGCGCTACGGCATCTCGCGCGAACGCCAGGACGAATATTCGCTGGAGAGCCAGCGCCGCACCGCCGCCGCGCAGCAGGGCGGCAAGTTCAAGGACGAGCTCGCGCCGATCACGACGCAGATGGCGGTCACCGACAAGGCAACCGGCGCCGTGTCGATGAAGGAAGTCACGCTGTCGCAGGACGAAGGCCCGCGCCCCGAGACCACCGCCGAAGGTCTCGCCGGCCTCAAGCCGGTGCGCGGCGAGGGCTTCACCATCACCGCCGGCAATGCCAGCCAGCTCTCCGACGGCGCCAGCGCGTCCGTCATCATGAGCGACAAGGAAGCCGCCAAGCGCGGCCTTGCGCCGCTCGGCATCTTCCGCGGCTTCGTCTCCGCCGGCTGCGAGCCGGACGAGATGGGCATCGGCCCGGTCTTCGCCGTGCCGCGCCTTTTGAAGCGCCACGGCCTCACCGTCGACGACATCGGACTCTGGGAGCTGAACGAAGCCTTCGCCGTGCAGGTGCTGTATTGCCGCGACAAGCTCGGCATCGATCCCGACAAGATCAACATCAATGGCGGCGCGATCTCGGTCGGCCATCCCTACGGCATGTCCGGCGCGCGCCTGACCGGCCACGCCCTGATCGAAGGCCGTCGCCGCAAGGCCAAATACGTGGTCGTCACCATGTGCGTCGGCGGCGGCATGGGCGCGGCCGGCTTGTTCGAGGTGCTGCAGTAACAGGCCCCGTCGTTCCGGGGCATTCGCGGTACGCGAATGAACCCGGAACCTCGAGCCACAAACTTCTGGACTCCGGGTTCGCGCTTCGCGCGCCCCGGAGTGACGAATAGAGAATAGCGCTCACAGGAGGATCCAATGGATCTCGCATTCACGAAAGAAGAGCAGGCGTTTCGCGAGGAAGTGCGGCAGTTCTTCCGCGACAACGTGCCGCCGGATACGCGGCGCAAGCTGGTCGAGGGCCGTCATCTCACCAAGGACGAGATGGTGACGTGGTGGCGCATCCTCAACAAGAAGGGCTGGGGCGTCAGCCATTGGCCGAAGGAATATGGCGGCACCGGCTGGACCAGCGTGCAGCACTATATCTTCAACGAGGAGCTGCAGTCCTATCCGGCGCCGCAGCCGCTCGCCTTCGGCGTCAGCATGGTCGGGCCAGTCATCTACACCTTCGGCAACGAGAAGCAGAAGAAGAAGTACCTGCCGCGGATCGCCAATGTCGACGATTGGTGGTGCCAGGGCTTCTCCGAGCCGGGCTCCGGCTCCGACCTCGCCTCGCTCAAGACCAAGGCCGAGCGCCGTGGCGACAAGTGGATCATCAACGGCCAGAAGACCTGGACGACGCTCGCCCAGCACGCCGACATGATCTTCTGCCTGTGCCGCACCGATGCCAGCGCCAAGAAGCAGATGGGTATCTCCTTCATCGTGTTCTCGATGAAGTCGAAGGGCGTGACCGTGCGTCCGATCCAGACCATCGATGGCGGCCATGAGGTCAACGAGGTCTTCTTCGACGACGTGGAAGTCCCAATCGAGAACCTGATCGGCGAGGAGAACAAGGGCTGGGACTACGCAAAGTTCCTGCTCGGCAATGAGCGCACCGGCATCGCCCGCGTCGGCGTCTCCAAGGAGCGCATCCGCCGCATCAAGGATCTCGCCTCAAAGGTCGAGTCCGGCGGCCGCCCGATCATCCAGGATGCCGCCTTCCGCGAGAAGCTGGCGGCCTGCGAGATCGAGCTGAAGGCGCTCGAGCTGACCCAGCTCCGCGTCGTCGCGGACGAGGGCAAGCACGGCAAGGGCAAGCCGAACCCGGCTTCGTCAGTGCTGAAGATCAAGGGCTCCGAGATCCAGCAGACCACCACCGAGCTCTTGATGGAAGTGATCGGCCCCTTCGCCGCGCCCTATGACGTGCACGGCGACGACGGCTCCAACGAAGCCATGGATTGGACCGCCCAGATCGCGCCGAGCTACTTCAACAACCGCAAGGTCTCGATCTACGGCGGCTCCAACGAGATCCAGCGCAACATCATCGCCAAGGCGGTGCTGGGGCTGTGATGTGCTCCCTCTCCGCGAAGGCGGGGAGGGCAATCTTTCCACCGTCATTCCGGGGCGCGACGAAGTCGCGAACCCGGAATCCATCGGGCCGCATACGCTGAGGCGAAATGGATTCCGGGCCTGGCCCTTCGGGCCATCCCGGAATGACGAAGCCAAATAAGTCCGGGTACGAGGAACCAAACAACATGGATTTTGACCTGAACGAGGAGCAGCGGCTTCTCAAGGAAAGCATCGACGGCCTGCTGACCGATTCCTACGATTTCGAGCAGCGCAAGAAGTACATGGCGGAGAAGGGCGGCTGGAGCAAAACGGTCTGGCTCAAGCTCGCCGAGCAGGGCCTGCTCGGCCTGCCCTTCGCTGAGGCCGACGGTGGCTTCGGCGGCGGTGGCGTCGAGACCATGATCGTGATGGAAGCGCTCGGCAAGGCGCTGGTGCTGGAGCCGTATCTGGCAACGGTCGTGATCGGTGGCGGCTTCCTGCGCCACGCCGCCACCGATGCGCAGAAGGCTGCGCATGTGCCTGCCATCATCGACGGCAGCAAGACGCTGGCGTTCGCCCAGATCGAGAAGAACTCGCGCTACGATCTGTTCGACGTCTCGACGACGGCGAAGAAGAAGGGCGACGGTTGGGTCATCGACGGCGAGAAGTTCGTCGTGCTCAACGGCGAGAATGCCGACACGCTTGTCGTCACCGCCCGCACCAAGGGCGATCGCCGCGACAGAAGCGGCATCGGCGTCTTCCTGGTCCCCGCGAATGCCAAGGGCGTCACGAAAAAGTCCTACCCGACCCAGGACGGCCTGCATGCCGCCGACATCACCTTCACCGGCGTCGAGGTCGGCGCCGATGCCGTGCTCGGCAACCCCGAGGATTCGCTGGCGCTGATCGAGCGCGTGGTCGATGAAGCCCGCGTCGCGCTTTGTGCCGAGGCGGTCGGCCTGATGGACGAATCGCTCAAGACCACGGTCGAGTACATCAAGACGCGAAAACAGTTCGGCGTCGCGATCGGCTCGTTCCAGTCGCTGCAGCACCGCGCCTCCGACATGTTCGTCGCGGCCGAGCAGGCGCGCTCGATGTCGATGTTCGCGACCATGGCGAACGACTTCGAGGACGCCAAGGAGCGCACCAACGCGATCGCCGCGGCCAAGGTGCAGATCGGCAAGTCCGCCAAATTCGTCGGCCAGCAGTCGATCCAGCTCCACGGCGGCATCGGCATGACCATGGAGGCGAAGATCGGCCACTACTTCAAGCGCCTGACCATGATCGAGAACACCTTCGGCGACACCGACTACCACCAGCGCCGCGTCGCGGACGCGGGCGGGTTGATCTGAGTCGATCTGGACCACGCGACGACTGTCATCCTCCGCGAAAGCGGGGGATCCAGTACGCCGCGGCTTCTCGATTCTAGCCGCGCCGCCTCTGGAATACTGGATCGCCCGATCAAGTCGGGCGATGACACGGAGCAAGTTGAATCAGCGGAGCAACACCAATGAAAAACACCCCGTTCGATCTCACCGGCAAGGTCGCCGTCGTCACCGGCTCCAGCCGCGGCATCGGCCGCTCCTCCGCTGAACTCCTGGCAAAGCTCGGCGCCAAGGTCGTGGTCTCCTCGCGCAAGCTTGAGGCCTGCAAGGAGGTCGCCGACGGCATCATTGCGGCCGGCGGCGAGGCAACCGTCATCCCCTGCAACATCGCGCGCAAGAACGAGGTCGAGGCGCTGATCGCAGGCAGCACCAAGCATTACGGCAAGATCGACATCCTCGTCTGCAACGCCGCGGTCAATCCCTATTACGGCCCGCTGCTCGACATCACGGACGAAGCCTTCGACAAGATCATGGGCTCGAACGTCAAGAGCAACATCTGGCTCTCAGCGCTCGCCATCCCGCAGATGGCCGAGCGCGGCAACGGCTCGGTGATCATCATCTCCTCGATCGGCGGCTTGCGCGGCTCCACCGTGATCGGCGCCTACGGCATCTCCAAGGCCGCCGACTTCGCGCTGTGCCGCTCGCTCGCCGGCGAATGGGGCCCGAAAGGCGTCCGCGTCAACTGCATCGCGCCCGGTCTCGTCAAGACCGATTTCGCGCGCGCCCTCTGGGAAGACGAAGCCAACCTGAAGCGCCGCACCGCCACCACGCCGCTGCGCCGCATCGGCGAACCCGACGAAATCGCCGGCGCCGTCGCCTACCTCGCCTCCGACGCCTCGAGCTTCATGACCGGCCAGACCATCGTCATCGACGGCGGCGTCACCACGGCGGCGGTGTAGCCGCTCCACCACTTACAATTGCAACGCGAGCGCGCTTCGCTTACCCTCCCCTGGAGGGGGAGGGGTCGCTCGCGCCAAGCGCGAGCGGGGTGGGGTGAAGCCGCAACAATGGTCTCGACATCAATCCGACGCGCCGCCGCGAAGAAGATGAGGGCCAACACGACGCCGCACGAGCGCATCCTGTGGCGCGCCCTCAAGAATCTCCCGCTCGAAGGCTCACACTTCCGCCGCCAAGCGCCGATCGGGCCTTACGTCGTCGATTTCTTCTGCCCAGCCAAACGCCTCATCATCGAACTCGATGGCGGGCACCACAATGAAGACGATACAGCCGCACGCGATCTTGTGCGTCAAGGTTGGCTCGAACGTGAAGGTTACAGCGTCATCCGCTTCCGGAATTGAGATCAAGAGCGATTTGACCGCCGTGCTCGAACGCATCTATGTCGAGCTGTACGGATCTCGCGAGGCAGAAACGACACCCCTGAAACATCGCCGAACTTAGCAGTCCAGACCGCGCTTTCTCTTACCCTCCCCTTGAGGGGGAGGGTCGGTTCGCATGCAGTGAAGCGGAATGCGAACCGGGGTGGGGTGACAGACCATCCGCGAATGCGATGCTTCCGAACGTACGACAACAGTCCTTCTGATAAAGAATGTGAGACCGTCTCTGTGGCTTCACCCCACCCCGCCCGCGCTCTGCGCGGTCGACCCTCCCCCTCCAGGGGAGGGTAAGGACGCCGCCATCATCCAACCTTGACCTTCCGCCTCCAATCCGCTCCCTTTGCCGCGACACAATGATCCCCTCCAGGGAAACGCCAAGGTAAGCCGCCATGTCTTTCGTCCTCGCCATCGACCAGGGCACCACCTCCTCGCGCGCGATCGTGTTTCGCGGCGACATTTCCATTGCGGCGAAGGCGCAGGCCGAGTTTCCGCAGCATTTTCCGGCCTCGGGCTGGGTCGAGCATGAGCCGGAGGACATCTGGACTTCGACCGTGATGGTCTGCCGCGAGGCGATCGAGCACGCCGGCATCACCGCAAAGGACATCGCCGCGATCGGCATCACCAACCAGCGCGAGACCACCGTGGTGTGGGACCGCGCCACCGGGCAGGCCGTGCACCGCGCCATCGTCTGGCAGGACCGCCGCACGGCCGACATCTGCGCCAAACTGAAGGCCGACGGCCGCGAGCCCGTGATCTCGCAGAAGACCGGCCTGATCATCGATCCCTATTTCTCCGGCACCAAGGTCGCCTGGATCCTCGACCACGTCCCCGGCGCCCGCGCCCGCGCCGCGCGGGGCGAATTGATGTTCGGCACCGTCGACTGCTACCTGCTCTGGCGCCTCACCGGCGGCAAGGTGCACGCCACCGACGCCACCAACGCCTCGCGCACGCTGCTGTTCAACATCCACACCGGCGAGTGGGACGACGAGCTGCTGGAGATCATCGGCGTGCCGCGCTCGATGCTGCCCGAGGTGAAGGACTCCTCCGCCCGCTTCGGCGAGAGCACGCCCGACCTGTTCGGCGGCCCCATCGCGATCTCCGGCATCGCCGGCGACCAGCAGGCCGCGACCATCGGCCAGGCCTGCTTCCGCCCGGGCATGATGAAGTCCACCTACGGCACCGGCTGCTTTGCCCTGCTCAACACCGGCGCCACGCCCGTCGTCTCCAAGAACAAGCTGCTCACCACCGTTGCCTACCAGCTCGATGGCAAACGCACCTACGCGCTCGAAGGCTCGATCTTCGTCGCAGGCTCAGCGGTACAGTGGCTGCGCGACGGCCTCGGCATCATCAAGCACGCCGCCGAGACCGGGCCTCTTGCTGATCAGTCGGACTCAATGCAGAGCGTCTACCTCGTCCCCGCCTTCGTCGGCATGGGCGCGCCCTACTGGAATCCGCGCGTGCGCGGCGCGCTGTTCGGCCTCACCCGCAACACCGGCCCTGCCGAGCTCGCCCACGCCGCGCTGGAAAGCGTCTGCTACCAGACCTTCGATCTCTGGGCCGCGATGCGCGCGGACTGGCCGAGCTCGGAAACGGCCAGCGTCGTGCTCCGCGTCGACGGTGGCATGACGGCGTCAGACTGGACCATGCAGCGCCTCGCCGATTTGTTGGATGCGCCCGTCGACCGCCCCGTGATCCAGGAGACCACGGCGCTGGGCGCAGCCTATCTCGCCGGCCTCAACGCCGGCGTCTATCCCGAGCCGACCAAATTCGCCGACAATTGGCGATTAGAGCACCGCTTCAAGCCGAACATGAGCGAAGCAACGCGCGAACGAAAACTCGTCGGCTGGGCAAGAGCGGTGAAGGGCGTGCTGGCGAGCGATGAGGGGGAGGGGTAGCGCTAGGCGCAGCCTCGCAGGTCGATGCTGCGAGGCGCACTCAACTGCCTCCCCGTCGTCATTGCGAGGAGCTCCTGCGACGAAGCAATCCAGAATGCCTCCGTGGAAAGATTCTGGATTGCTTCGCGGAGCCTGTCATCGGGCCGCGCTTTGCGCGGACCCGGTGGATCGCAATGACGGAGTGTGGAGCTGCTGTCGTTCTTCAAAACGGCACAACTCGCACGCTAGCCATGACGCAGGATGACAACCAGCATGATCCTCCCCGACGGCTATTCCGACGTGCCCGCCGGCAAGATCGCCGCCGTGGTCACTCATTTGGAGATGACCGCGCGCCCTCCGCGCCGTGACGATCCGCCAGGAAACTGGACCCTGCGCAAGGTCGACGCCCCCGCGCTCGACTGGTACCGCGACATCTTCCGCCGCGTCGGCGAGGAGTGGCTGTGGTTCTCGCGGGCACGCTTGAACGATGCGGAGCTCGCCGCAATCATCCACGCACCAGGCATCGAGGTCTACGCATTGTCCGCGGACGGCCGCGACGAAGGCCTGCTGGAGCTCGACTTCCGCGAGCCCGGCCAGTGCGAGCTGGTCTATTTCGGCGTCACCGCACCCTTGATCGGCAACGGCGCCGCCCGCTTCCTGATGAACCGCGCACTGGAGCTTGCATGGTCGCGCGAGCTGCACCGCGTCTGGGTGCACACCTGTACCCTCGACCATCCCTCCGCCGTCGCATTCTACCAACGCTCCGGCTTCCGCCCGTTCCGCCGCCAGATCGAGGTCGCCAACGATCCACGCCTCGACGGCACCGCGCCGCGCGATGCGGCGAAGCACGTGCCGATCATTGAATAGTACGGAAGAGCGTAGCCCGAATGGAGCGCAGCGTAATCCGGGGGGCGATTTCCCCGTTGCCGCGCACTCCGCCGTCATCCTGAGGTGCGCGCTCTTGCGCGCCTCGAAGGATGGGCGGCGGGCGCCTGTGGCCCATCCTTCGAGGCTCCCTTGCGATGCTCGTGCATCGCAAGGGGAGCACCTCAGGATGACGGTTGAGCTCGTGGCAGCACTGTAGCCCGGATGAGCGGAGCGAAATCCGGGAGAGTGTCCCCGCATTCCGCTCTGCTCCATGCGGGCTACGAACTCAAAACACCTCCTGCTTCGCCCTCGCCAGCGAAAACCCGCGCTGCATCGCGTTGAAGCACGTCAGCCCGCTCTGCTCCGACCGGCACGTGAATCCGCCGCGCTGCCACACCTCGCCATAAGCGAGGACCGGCAGTGAGGCGTCCATCACCGTATCCCCGGCGCAGATGCGGCCGGCGTTGCCCTTCGCACTCATCTCGAAGGCGTTGCCATAGTCGAGCTCGCAGTCGGCTGGCCGGCGCGGACGCGCGTCCATGTTCATGATGTCGCAGCGGAGCGCGCCCTGTCCGTTGTCTGTGAAGAACTGGCAGGCGATATTTTTCGACGGCGTGAGGAAGCCGATCGGGCGGTCCTGCGCGTCGGCAACACCGGCGATTGGCAGCATGATCGCCATCAGGATCAATGCGCGTGGTCTGGTCATGTCACTCAAACTAGCCATCGAAATTCACCGCCGTAGTGTTGGCGCCGCAAACCAGCACCGCAACCCTTTCACCGGGTGAGGGACGATAGCGGCCGGAGAGCACCGCGGCAAATGCGGCGGCGCCGCCGGGCTCGGCCACGAGGCGCAAGTGCGACCACAGCGCGGCCTGGGCCTGCCGGATCGCATCGTCGCTGACCAGGACGACGCGCTCGACATGGGCCCGCGCGATCGGAAACATCAGTTCGCCAACGCGCCGCGGCGCAAGGCTGTCGGCGGCGATGCCGCCGGCCGGCGCATCGACCGGAGCGCCCGCTTCGAACGCGGCGTGCAGGGTGGGCGATTGCTCCGGCTCGACCGCGACGATGCGCGTCCTGCCGGCGTACCATGCCGCAATGCCGCCGATCAGCCCGCCGCCGCCGACCGCCACCAGCAGAGTCTCGATGTCGGGCGCGTCCTGCTCGAGCTCCAGGCCGACGCTGCCCTGGCCGAGCAGGGTCTCCGTCTGATCGTAGGCATGGACGGCCAGCGCGCCGGTCTGCGCGACATGCGCTTCGCTCGCGGCGAGCGCATCCGCGTAGCGGCTGCCCGAAATCACGAGCTTTGCGCCATAACCCCTGATCCGCTCGGCCTTGGCCGGCGAGGTGATGTCGGGCACGAAGATCGTGGCGCGAATGCCGAGCCGCTGCGCCGCATAGGCCACCGCCGCGCCGTGATTGCCGCCGGATGCGGCGACGACGCCCACGTTCGGCACCCGCCGCAGCAGCAGGTTGGCGAAGGCGCCGCGCGCCTTGAACGATCCGGAATGCTGCAGCATCTCGAGCTTGAGCGTGACCGGCGCTGTCGGCAGGCCGAAATCGGCGAGATTGGCCTCAAGAAGCGGCGTGCGTCTGATGTGCGGACGGATCACGGCCTCGGTCGCCGCAATCTGCTCCCGCGTAATGTCCATCGTCGGTGTCATGATGCTGGTCAGGATAGCGCGTCTGGCAGTTGACATCAATTAGGTAATTAGCAAAATAACTAAATGAAATTTGCCGTCGCGTTGCGCGCGCTCGCCAACGAGCGCCGCCTGCAGATCCTGGAATGGCTGCGCGACCCGCGGAAGCACTTTCGCGAGCAGGCCGATGGCGACCTGGTCGAGGACGGGGTCTGCGGATTGCTGATTGCCGAAAAGCTCGGCGTCAGCGCGCCAACGGTGAGCGAGCACATGCGGGTGCTGACGGCCGCCAAGCTGGTGCGCGCCAAGCGGGTCAAGCAATGGACGATGTACAAGCGCAACGAGACGGCCATCGCCGCGATCAAGCGTTCGATCCAGGACGGCCTTTGAGCGCAAGGGCCTTCGCGGGCGTCGTTGCAGCCGGAGCAATGCTCCATTTCCGAGATTTTTGTTGCGCCGCGCCGAGCTGGTCGTGGAGACTGATGGGCCCTGCCTTGTCCAATGATTGAGAAGAGCGAGAACCATGTTCCTGATCGGCCAATATGATTCCCCCTTCGTCCGCCGCGTCGCGATTGCGCTGCGGCTCTACGGGCTCGCCTTCGAGCACAAGCCGTGGTCGACCTTCGGTGACGCCGACCAGATCGCGCCATACAATCCGCTGCGTCGCGTGCCGACCCTGGTGCTCGACGACGGCGAGGCGCTGATCGAGAGCACGATCATCCTCGATTATCTCGACGATCTCGTTGGCCCCGACAAGGCGATGCTGCCGTGCGGCGGCGCCGATCGTCGCAAGCATTTGCGCATCTGCGCGCTCGCCTCGGGCCTCGGCGACAAGGCGGTGAGCCTGCTCTACGAGCGCGTGCTGCGGAAGGAGCAGCTCGCGCTGTGGGTCGAGCGCTGCCAGGCGCAGATCGCGGACGTGCTTGGCGTGCTCGAGGCCGAGCGCGCCAAGGTGACGACGCCGTATTGGCTGGGGATGCGCATCGGTCACGCCGACGTCGCGGTGGCCTGCGTCGTCCGCTTCACCCGTGAGGCCCATCCGCAGCTGTTCGAGCCTGCGCGTTACCCGGCGCTGTCGGCACATGCCGAGCGTTGCGAGGCACTCGCCCCGTTCAAGGAGATCATCCAGCCACTCGCGCCGCCGAAGGGGTGAGATCTCTTACCCTCCCCTGGAGGGGGAGGGTCGATCGCGCGCAGCGCGAGCGGGGTGGGGTGACAGACCATCCGCGATCTCGCTGCTTCTGTTCGCGATCTGGAGGCTCTCAGCGGGGTCTCGTTCGTGGCTTCACCCCACCTCGGTCCGCATTCCGCTGCGCTGCATGCGAACCGATCCTCCCCTCCAGGGGAGGATGGGCATCGTGCGTGTCGGAAGAGCGAAAGGACACATCCGCCGGCGTTACGTCACTGGGCGCAGCAGCCGGTGATGAAACAATACCCCTGTTTTGCCCGACGCCGCAACTCGTTTCGGCAAGACCGAAATTGTCCAGCCTTTTCAACCCCATCGCTACTGTGCATGGGGTTGTTTTCTCATTTTTTGTTTTTGGCGGCGCTTAACCCGCCCCCGCGCGCTTTTTCTGCCAGACGAGGTGCACCGCGCAGGTGCAGCCGGGCGGATGCGAGGCGAGGTCTTTCGGCATCTCGTCGTTCGCCGGCATCGCCGCGAAGGCCTTGTCTTGCTGCGACGGGATGTAATTCAGCACCGGCGCGAGCCAGCGCTCGGCTTCCGCCACGCTCATGCCCTTGCGTGCCGCGTAGTCCTCGACCTGATCGCGCTCGATCTTGCCGACGCCGAAATAATAGCTCTCAGGGCTCGCGAAATAGAGCCCTGAGACGGACGAGCCTGGCCACATCGCAAAGCTCTCGGTCAGCTTCACCCCGGCGGTCGCTTCGGCATCGAGCAGCGCGAACAGCGTTGCCTTCTCGGTGTGGTCGGGCTGAGCGGGATAGCCGGGCGCGGGACGGATGCCCTGATACTTTTCGAGGATCAGCTCCTCGTTGGTGAGCGCCTCATCCGGTGCGTAGGCCCAGAACTCGCGGCGCACGCGGGCATGCATGCGTTCGGCGAAGGCTTCGGCGAGACGGTCGGCCAGCGCCTTGCACAGGATCGACGAATAGTCGTCATTGGCGCTTCTGAAGCGGTCGGCGACCGCATCCTCACCGATCCCTGCGGTGACGACGAAGCCGCCGATATAATCGGGGACGCCAGGAGGCGCGATGAAGTCGGCGAGCGCCGCGTTGAAGCGCCCCTCGCGCTTCTCGAGCTGCTGGCGCAGCGTGTGCAGCGTCGCGATCTGCTTGGTCCGGCTTTCGTCGGCATAGAGCACGATGTCGTCGCCTTGCGCATTCGCCGGCCAAAAGCCGATCGTGGCGCGCGCCCGGAACCATTTTTCCTTGACGATGGTGTCGAGCATCTTGCGCGCATCGTCATAGAGCGAGCGCGCGACCTCGCCGACCTTGGCGTCGTCGAGAATGGCCGGGAAGCGCCCCGCGAGCTCCCAGGTCTGGAAGAACGGCGTCCAGTCGATGCAGTCGACGAGCTCGGCGAGGTCGTATGCGTCAAAGCTGCGGGTGCCGAGGAAGGTCGGCTTCACCGGCTTGTTCTTGGCGAAGTCGACCGGCACGCGGTTGGCGCGGGCAGCGCTGAGCTTGAGCCGCTTCTTGTCGGCCTGCGCGCGCAGATGCGCCTCGGAGATTTTTGCGTACTCGGCACGCACTTCGGCGGCATAGGCCTCGCGCTTCTCGGGCGAGAGCAGCGCGGAGGCGACGCCGACGGCGCGGCTGGCATCGTTGACGTGGACCACGGGACCGGCGCGATAGCTTGGGTCGATCTTGACAGCTGTATGCACGCGGCTGGTCGTGGCGCCGCCGATCAGCAGCGGCAGCTTGAGGCCTTCGCGTTGCAACTCGCCGGCGAAGAATGCCATCTCGTCGAGCGAGGGCGTGATCAGGCCCGATAGCCCGACGATGTCGGCCTTCTCCGCCTTCACGGTCTCGACGATCTTCGCCGCCGGCACCATCACGCCGAGGTCGATGACCTCGAAATTGTTGCACTGGAGCACGATGCCGACGATGTTCTTGCCGATGTCGTGGACGTCGCCCTTGACCGTCGCGAGCACGATCTTGCCGGCGGACGAGGAGCCTTCGGTGCCGATGCCGCTGGCGAGGTTGCGCGCCTTCTCCTCCTCCATGAACGGCATGAGGTAAGCGACGGCCTGCTTCATCACGCGCGCGGATTTCACCACCTGCGGCAAAAACATCTTGCCGTCGCCGAAGAGGTCGCCGACCACGTTCATGCCGGCCATCAGCGGCCCCTCGATCACGTCGAGCGGGCGCGAGGAATTCTTGCGGGCCTCCTCGGTGTCCTGCTCGATGAATTCGGTGATGCCGTGCACCAGCGAATGCGACAACCGCTTCTCCACCGGCCATTCGCGCCAGGCGAGATCGGCTTCCTTGCCTTCGGTCTTCTTGCCGCGGAACTTCTCCGCGAGCGCCAGCAGGCGCTCGGACGCACCGGGGTCGCGGTTGAGGACGACGTCCTCGCACACTTGCCGCAATTTCGGGTCGATGTCGTCATAGACGATCATCTGCCCGGCATTGACGATTCCTAAGTCCATGCCGGCCTTGATGGCGTGATACAGGAACACCGAGTGCATGGCCTCGCGCACCGGCTCGTTGCCGCGGAACGAAAACGACAGGTTGGACACGCCGCCCGAGACATGCGCGCCCGGCAGGTTCTGGCGGATCCAGCGCGTCGCCTCGATGAAGTCGACGCCGTAATTGTTGTGCTCCTCGATGCCGGTCGCGATCGCGAAAATGTTCGGATCGAAGATGATGTCCTCGGGCGGGAAGCCGACCTTGTTCACCAGGATGTCGTAGGCGCGCTTGCAGATCTCGGTCTTGCGCGCGAACGTGTCGGCCTGGCCGACCTCGTCGAACGCCATCACGACGACGGCCGCGCCATGGCGGCGGGCGATCCTCGCCTCGTGGATGAACTTCTCCTCGCCTTCCTTCATCGAGATCGAGTTGACGACCGGCTTGCCCTGGACGCATTTCAGGCCGGCCTCGATCACAGAGAATTTCGAGGAGTCGACCATGATGGGCACGCGCGCGATGTCGGGCTCGGCGGCGACGAGGTTGAGGAACGTCACCATCGCCTCTTCGGAATCGAGCAGACCCTCGTCCATGTTGACGTCGATAACGACCGCGCCGTTCTCGACCTGGTCGCGCGCGACCTGGAGCGCGGCGGTGTAATCACCGGCGGTGATCAGCTTGCGGAAGCGCGCCGAGCCCGTGACGTTGGTGCGCTCGCCGACATTGACGAAGGGAATCGCGTCGGTCAGCACGAACGGTTCGAGGCCGGAGAGCCGCAGGCGCGGTTCGATCTCGGGCACGATGCGCGGCTTGTGTGGAGCGACCGCTGCAGCGATCGCCGCGATATGGTCCGGCGTGGTGCCGCAGCAGCCGCCGACGATGTTGACGAGGCCGTCGCGCGCGAACTCGCCGATCAGGCGCGCCATGTACTCAGGCGTTTCGTCGTACTGGCCGAACTCGTTCGGCAGGCCGGCGTTCGGATAGGCGCACACGAGCGTGTCGGCGACGCGGCCGATATCGGCGATATGCGCGCGCAGGTCTTCGGCGCCGAGCGCGCAGTTGAAGCCGATCGTGATGGGCTTGGCGTGCCGCACCGAATTCCAGAAAGCTTCCGGCATCTGGCCCGACAGCAGGCGGCCGGACTTGTCGGTGATGGTGCCCGACACCATCACGGGCATGTCGATGCCGCGCTCTTCGGTGATCTCGGCGATCGCATAGAGCGCCGCCTTGGCATTGAGCGTGTCGAAGATGGTCTCGACCAGCAAGAGGTCGACGCCGCCGTCGATCAGGCCGCGGATCTGCTCGCCATAGGATTTGCGGAGATCGTCGAAGGTGACGGCGCGATAGCCCGGATTGGACACGTCGGGCGAAATCGAGGCGGTGCGGTTGGTGGGACCGATGGCACCGGCAACGAAGCGCGGCTTGCCGTCTTCGGCTGCGACGCGCCGTGCGGCATTGCCGGCGAGGCGGGCGCCTTCACGCGCCATCTCGTGGACGATGTCGGTGAGATCGTAGTCGGCCTGCGCGATCGAGGTCGTGGAGAAAGTGTTGGTCGCGACGATGTCGGCGCCGGCGCGCAAGTAAGCAGCGTGGATGTCCTCGATCGCCTGCGGCTGGGTCAGGATCAGAAGATCGTTGTTGCCGCGCAGGTCGCGATGGAAGTTCTTGAAGCGCTCGCCGCGGAAGGCTTTCTCGTCGAGCTGCAGGTTCTGGATCATCGTGCCCATGGCGCCGTCGAGCACGAGGATGCGTTCGCGCGCGGCGTTCAGCAGGGCAGTTCGCTTGGGAGAAACGGGAGCGGTCATCTTACGCTGCCTTCTGCGCGCTCTTGGCGCGAATGCCGAGCAAATGGCTGATCGCGAAGACGAGATCGGCGCGGTTCATGGTGTAGAAATGGAAGGTGTCGACGCCGTGCTTGGCGAGCTTCTGCACCTGGCCGGCTGCAACCGTCGCCGCCACCAGCTTGCGGGTCTCGGCGTCGTCATCGAGGCCCTCGAATTTCGCGGCGAGCCAGTCGGGCACCGAGGTGCCGTTCCGGGTGACGAAATTGCGCGCCTGCTTGAAATTGTGCATGGGCATGATGCCCGGCACGATCGGGATGCCGATGCCGCGCGCACGCACGCGGTCGAGATAGCGGAAGTAGAGGTCGTTATCGAAGAACACCTGCGTGATCGCGCGCGTCGCACCCGCATCGACCTTGGCCTTGAGCGTGTCGATATCGGCATCGAAGTCGCGCGATTCAGGGTGCTTCTCGGGATAGGCCGAGACCGACACCTCGATATCGCCATGCCGCTCCTTGATCCCCGCGACCAGGTCGGCGGAGCTCTGGTAGCCGTCGGGATGGCTGGAATAGGGTGTGCCGATGCCGCCGACAGGGTCACCGCGCAAGGCCACGATGTGGCGGACGCCGACCTCGTGATAGCGGTCGACGATCTCGTCGATCTCGCCGCGGGAAGCGCCGACGCAGGTCAGATGCGCGGCCGGCAGCAGCGCGGTCTCTTTCAGGATGCGGGCAATGGTCGAATGGGTGCGCTCACGGGTCGAGCCGCCGGCGCCATAGGTCACCGAGACGAATTTCGGCTCAAGCGGGGCCAGTCGCTTGATGGTCTCCCAGAGATTGCGCTCCATCTCCTCGGTCTTGGGCGGAAAGAACTCGAACGAGATCGCAGGCCGCTTCAGGTGCCCGTCTTGCCGGTCGGCTGTCGCAGGCGTCGTCAGGTCAGTCATTGGCACCACTCGCTCCAAAGAATCCCGCCAGATGTTCGTGGCCGGCCGCCGGGTCTAGATTGGGAGAACCTAAGATAGGACAAAGGCAGCCCGGCCGACAGCCCATCGGAAGTGGGAAATGGCCCACTTTCATTGGGCGGCGCGGTATTTTATGCCGTTTCGAAGTTGATGTGGGATGCGGGTAGATGTGGGAATTACGTAGCGTTTATGTATACTTGCTGAGATTTTTAGGTGCGCGATACCACTCGAATTGAGATGGGCAATTTGTAATTAGTGTCTCCACATCTATCCCTGTCCCAATGCTGGCAGCTCGGCTGTGCACAGGCGCGGCCTGCACACGCCAGACCTGCGCAGCCTACCATTGCCGCCGCGTGGCCCTTCACTACGTTAACCCGCCATGATCCCGCTCTCCGTCCTCGACCTCTCCGTGGTCACCACCGGCACCAAGCCCGCCACGGCGTTGCGCAACAGCATCGACCTGGCGCGCCACGTCGATGCGCTCGGCTATGTCCGCTACTGGCTCGCCGAGCACCATAATCTCGCGTCCGTTGCGAGCCCGGCGCCCGATGTGATGATCGGGCAGATCGCGGCGGTGACAAAGCACATCCGCGTCGGCTCCGGCGGCGTGATGCTGCCCAACCACGCGCCGCTGGTGGTGGCCGAGCGCTTCAAGATGCTGGAGGCGCTGTTTCCCGGCCGGATCGATCTCGGTCTCGGCCGCGCGCCGGGCACCGATGGTGCCACGGCCTATGCGCTCAGAAGCCGGCTCGATCGGCGCGAGGGCGACGATTTCCTGGAGCGGCTGCACGAGCTGATTCTGTGGGAGACCCGCGAATTCCCTGCGGGGCACCCCTACAACAATGTCGTCGCGATGCCTGATGATACCCGGCTGCCGCCGATCTGGCTGCTTGGCTCCAGCGATTATTCCTCGGAGTTGGCCGCCCAGGTCGGCATGGGCTTCGCCTTCGCCCATCATTTCGCCTCCCACGACGCGATCGATGCGATGGTGCATTACCGCAATCGCTTTCAGCCCTCAGCCTGGCGCGCGGAGCCGCATGCGGTCCTCGGGGTCGCCGTCATTGCGGCCGATACGGACGAGGAGGCCGAAAGGCTCGCCTCTTCCTTCGACCTCAACCGCCTTCGCCGTGACCGCGGTCAATATTTGCCGCTGCCGAGCGTCGAGGAGGCGATGGCCTATCCGTATACGGAGGCCGAGCGCACCTCGATCCTGCGCAACCGATCGCGCCTGTTCGTCGGCAGCCCCGCGACGGTGCAGAAGAAGCTGCAGCCCTTGATCTACGCGAGCAAGCCGGACGAGTTGATGGTGATCACGGCGGTGTACGACCACGAGGCACGGAAGAAGGCGTATTCGCTGCTGGCGGAGGCGTTCGGGCTTAGAGCAGCGGCCTAGTCTTACTGCGTCATGGGCGTCGACGTCCATTTGATGCTTCGCGGGCGCCACAGCACGGACATCGCGGCAAGGTCTTGATGAGCGCCCGAAGCAAGCGGGCGTGCATGGTTGCGATCGAGTTCGGGACATGGCGTTCAGGCCGCGCGGGCGGAACCTCTGGGTCGGTAATCGTCGGGTAAGGGAGGGACCTGGACCGACGGGGCGGAACGAGGTCCTGAGGGGGGAATCGTCGCCTGCTCGGCGATCAGGAAGCCGTAGGCTGCGATGCACAG
>NZ_AXAZ01000058.1 GCF_000473065.1 Bradyrhizobium sp. WSM1743 | reverse complement strand
CGGGCAATCCCTTCGACAACGCCAAGGCTGAAAGCTTCATGAAAACGCTCAAGGCTGAACAGATCAACGGCAAGGCCTTTGCCGACCTGAGCGACGCCCGCCGCCACATCAACAGCTTCATCGCGGAGGTCTACAACAAAGAGCGCCTGCACTCGGCGCTCGGATACCAGTCGCCCCTTGAGTTCGAAACCGCGTTCGCGCAAAACAACGCGCGGTAACGCATCGTGACAACCCCACTGTCACTGTAATTATCGTGTCTCACTTCAGGGGTGCAGTCCAGCATTGTCACCGTAATTGGCAGTCTGGTGCTGAAATATGGGCCGCTGTTGAAGGGACTGTTGTGACTACTCGTACCGCTCCAGTACCTTGGCCTTCGAGAACATCAGCTCGACGCGCGGCAAACCGTTCTGCGGGCTTGGCTGGCCGTCGCGATACGCCTCAAGGTGCTGATCGAAGGGGAGGCCAGCCTTCGCTGCGTCTTTGGCATTGTTGTAGTGGTTGAGATCACCGCGGAGCCGGATATCGGTTTTGAGAATCTCGAGTTTGTAGAGATATTGTTTCCCGGAGAGCCTCCAGAGCCGTTTACCTACCGCTTCGTCTTCCCAGGCGAACACCGAGCCGCCGCGGATTGCATGTCCATCCGGCAGGATCTCGCGTAAGACAGGCTCGACCATCTTTTCGATCGGGGTCAGGCTGTCGAATGAGTCTCCGCGCGATGTGATGATGTCACCGGCTTCATAGCGGTGATTGTCGTAGCGGTAGGCGATGATCGTGGTCATGAGCAATCACTTCCGGAAATGATAGACGCCGCCTGCGATGCGTCCCGCGCTTGCGACACCGAAGGCACCCGGCCGGCCTCACTTTAAGGACGAGCTTTAGAGCCTATAGTTCTGAAATTAATTGCAATTACGTGGACTCATAATGCTACCGGAGGTTGTTAATAGCACTTGGTGGCTAAATATGACTTGGCTATCATTTTTGAACGGAGACGCAACAAGCGCCCGAAAAGACACGAAATTCGTGTCGTAAAACCTTCTGGGTGGTCCTTAGTTAATACTTCGTAAATGCGACCCGGCTAGTGTTTAACAATAGGTAAACGCGGCTCTGAGGAACGGTTTTGGAAGCGTGCCTGTTATCCAGGCGAACTTAACCTAAGTGAACCCGTACAGGCGGGGTCACTGCTCAACATTCTTCGGAATGGGGGAGATTAAAGTGAGTAAACCACCCTCTTGGGTGGCCGGCGTTTTGCGCCCTAATGCGAGCGCGACCGCCGGCGCCCTATCTCAATCGAAAACTGTCGCCGATGCGTTCGGGCGAAAGCTCGGATTCGTCGTGATGATGACTGCGATTTTGGCAATCACGGTCCTCGGCGTCGCCGGTATCCTGTTTTTGCTGCATGCTCCCGGCCTCGTTCGCACCCACATCTAACCCGGTAGCCCCGGGTTTGATCCAAAGAAAAGTGCCGTAGATCCGGGCTAAGGAGGGGCTGGTTGCCTAGGGCCCGTGGCCGGCGGGCTCGGGCTGAGATACGGTCCGCGAGATTTCAGATGGGGATTTGTCTTTATGGAATGGGCTCCGAGATTCGCTCCGCCCTGGTCGTGGTTCTATCCTCTTGGGCATTCCCTGGCGGCGCGGAGCACGATCCTCATCCCGATCATCGGCTATCTGATAATCTTCAACGACAATGTCGTGCGGTACCTCAACCTAGCATCAGCTCTAGGGGCTCCGGCCCCGGAAGGCCATGTATCGATGCGGCTCATGCTGATCTATTTCGGCCTGCTGTTCGTCGCGGGTGCGATGGCCATTTACTCTTGGTATTGCCCAAACGAACCGAAGTACTACGCCAGCCCCCATGCATACGTTGGCGGTGTACAGGACAGCATCAACAAATACTCGGTGAGCCGGATTGAGAACGAGGTAGCCAACTCCGACGAGGAGTTCGCGCAGCGCTTCTGGCAGATGCGTGATGCCGCGAGGGGCATTCCCTTAGATTCAGAAAAGCAGGCCGGAAGAAATGGTCTGCTTCATGTATACTACGAGCTGAAGGACTACTCGTACCCGCTCGCGCGACGAACCACGCTTGCGCTGTACGCCATCGGGTTCGGCATCATGCTCGTACCTTCCGCCGACGTGTTCTTCAGGGTTGTGCGTCTGATGTTTAAGACGGTATTGGCCAGCGTCTGAATGCGAGGTTTTACCAACTCATCCAAAATGGAATCGCACGGATTCCAAAATGGCTGCGATGGGTTCCAATCGCAACCATGCTACAAACTGATCTGACGTTCGTGGTTGCCTCTAGCTTCCGCAGAGTACGTCATTTCGCCAAAAGCGGAGATCGATTCTGTATCGTCGCCAACCGTTCTCCGCATAGCGCGGCCCAATGCATTCCATCTCGCACCCAGGTGGGCGCCCCCGAAAGGACGGGAGATCGCCGCCCTCCCCCCTTGAGCCCCACCCCGATTCGTGCGACCTCCGCCCCCAGCAAAACCCCTCATTTCGAGCCTTCGATGCATATTCTCCTGCTCGGTTCCGGCGGCCGCGAACATGCCCTGGCGTGGAAGATCGCAGCTTCTCCCCTGGTGACCAAATTCTGGTGCGCGCCCGGCAATGCCGGCATCGCGAAGGAGGCGGAATGCGTGGCGCTCGATGTCGCCGACCATGCCGTCGTGATCGACTTCTGCAAGAAGAACGCGGTCGAGCTCGTGGTGGTCGGGCCGGAGACGCCGCTCGCGGCCGGCATCGTCGATGATCTCTCCGCCGCCGGCATCAAGGCGTTCGGGCCGAGCAAGGTGGCGGCCCAGCTCGAAAGCTCCAAGGGGTTCACCAAGGCGCTGTGCACCGAGTTCGGCATTCCGACCGGTGCCTATGAGCGATTCACCAATGCCAATGACGCGCGCGCCTATGTGCAGAGCCAGGGCGCGCCGATCGTGGTCAAGGCCGACGGCCTTGCGGCCGGCAAGGGCGTCGTCGTTGCGAAAACCGTGCGCGAGGCGGAGGACGCCATCGCCATGATGTTCGAGGGCGCCTTTGGCGAGGCCGGCGCCGAGGTCGTGATCGAGGAGTTTCTCCCGGGCCGCGAGATCAGCTTCTTCGCGCTGTGCGACGGCGAGACCGCCATTCCGCTGGCCTCCGCCCAGGACCACAAGCGCGTGTTCGACCACGACGTCGGCCCGAACACCGGCGGCATGGGCGCCTATTCGCCGACGCCGCTGGTCACGCCTGCGATCCACGACGCGATCATGGCGAAGATCATCCTGCCGACGGTATCAGGCATGAAGCAGCGCGGCACGCCGTTCCGCGGCGTGCTCTATGCCGGGATCATGCTGACGACGCAGGGCCCGAAGCTGTTCGAGTTCAACGTCCGCTTCGGCGATCCCGAGTGCCAGGTGCTGATGTTGCGCATGATGTCGGACATCGTGCCGGCGTTCCTTGCGGCCTGTGACGGGCAGCTGAAGCATTTCGATCTGCGCTGGCATCCGGAATCAGCGCTCACCGTGGTGATGGCCGCGCAGGGCTATCCCGGCGACTACCAGAAGGGCACGCGCATCCAGGGGTTGGAGGAGGCCGCCAAGGTCGAGAGCGTCGAGATCTTCCACGCCGGCACGGTCGCCAGGGACGGCGCGATTCTCGCCAATGGCGGCCGCGTGCTCAATGTCTGCGCGCTGGGCAAGACCGTGACGGAGGCGCAGGCGCGCGCCTATCAGGCCGTCGACCGCATCGACTGGCCCGAAGGCTTCTGCCGCCGCGACATCGGCTGGCAGGCGGTGGAGGCGGAGAAGGCCAAGAACTAGCAGGACTTAGCTCGTCGTTCCGGACGGCGCGCCGAACGCGCCGATCCGCAAATCTCGACGTTTGTGTCACCGCGCCGCCACATCGGCACTCCAGAATGTGCAATCAGCTGTTGGGGTTAGCAGCCCCGCAAATAATACCGCTACTGTGCATGGGGTTGTTTTCGACATTTTTGTTTGTCGGGCCGGCTCCGGGACTGACCAGAAGGATGCAAAAAGATGTCCGATCTCGCCGACCTCTATCCCGGCTTTGCCGCCGAATGGATCGACACCTCCTTCGGCCGTATCTTCGCCCGCGTCGGCGGCAAGGGGCCGCCGCTCCTGCTCCTGCACGGCTTCTCCGAGACGCACGTGATGTGGCACCAGGTGGCGCCTGAGCTTGCCGAGCACTTCACGCTGATCATCGCCGATCTGCCGGGCTATGGCTGGTCCGACATGCCCGCCAGCGATGCGCTGCACATCCCCTACAGCAAGCGCGCGATGGCGAAAGCCATGGTCGAGGCGATGGAGCGCCTCGGTCATGTGCACTTCGCGCTGGCCGGCCACGACCGCGGCGGCCGCGTCTCCTATCGCCTCGCGCTCGACCATCCCGGCCGGCTGTCGAAGCTCGCCGTGCTCGATATCCTGCCGACCTATAATTACTGGGAGCGGATGAACCGCGCTTATGCCTTGAAGATCTATCACTGGACCTTCCTGGCGCAGCCCTATCCGCTGCCGGAGACGCTGATTTCGAGCAATGGCGAATTCTTCCTGCGCTTCAAGATGGCGAGCCAGACCAAATCGAAGACGCTGGATGCGATCGACCAGCGCGCGCTCGAGCACTACATCGCCCCGTTCCGCGATCCCGCCCGCGTGCACGCCATGTGCGAGGACTACCGCGCCGGCGCCTATTTCGACTACGACCTCGACAAGGCCGATTTCGAGGCCGGCAAGAAGATCACGATCCCGATGCTGGCGCTGTGGGGCAATGCCGGCGTGGCGCAGGCCGCCGCCACGCCGCTGGACACGTGGAAGCAATGGGCGACCAATGTGGAGGGCATGCCGGTGGATTCCGGGCACTTCCTCACGGAGGAGAATCCGGAGGTGACCGCGAAGGCGCTGCGCGAGTTCTTCTTGGCTTAGGCATCGCGGTCCGCCACACCCTCAACTGTCATCGCCCGGCTTGACCGGGCGATCCAGTACTCCGTGACGGCAGTGATTGATCGATAGGCCGCGGCGTACTGGATGCCCCGGTCAAGCCGGGGCATGACAGCGGAGTGCGTTGAGCTACCGCCGCTCCCGAAAGAACTCCTTGAGCAACCGCGCCGCCTCGCTCTCGCCGACGCCGGAATAGACGTCCGGCGCGTGGTGGCAGGTCGGCGAGGCGAAGAACCGCACGCCCGATTCCACCGCGCCGCCCTTGGGATCGGCGGCGCCGTAATAGAGCCGGCGGACCCTTGCAAAGGAGATCGCGCCCGCACACATGGTGCAGGGCTCCAGCGTCACGTAGAGGTCGCAATCGACGAGGCGCTCGCTGCCGATCTTCTTCGCCGCCTCGCGCAGCGCGATGATCTCGGCATGGGCGGTCGGATCATGGTCGGTCAGCGTCCGGTTCGCCGCGGTGGCGATGACCTCGTGATTGCGGACCACCACGCATCCGATCGGAACTTCGCCCGATTTTCCGGCATTGTCGGCCGCCAGAAGCGCCAAATCCATGAAAGAGGGGGCTTTCAAGCCTCGTATCATCGCCAGAAACCTGCTACTAGCTCCGCCTTCAGCAAGAGTGGATACCGATTTTGCCTGAGCATGCGGCTCGGAACGAGCGCGCACAATGCTCATCGCGCCACCCCTAAGTGAGATCATTCATGCCTCGCGACAGCGACAAAGACAACGATTCCCGCGGCCGGCGAGGCCCGGCCAAAGGCCGCAGCGGCAAGCCGCGCGGCCCCGAGAAGAAATTCGCCAAGCGCGGATTCGAAGGCAAGGGCGACCGCGACAGCCGCCCGCCCCGCGGCGACCGCGACAGCCGTCCGTTCCGCCGTCGCGAGGAGGGCGATGCCCCGCGTCGCGAGTTCAGTGGCCGTCCCCGCTTCAAGCGCGACGACCGCGGTGGCGAGGAGCGCAGCTTCAAGCCGCGTGGCGACCGTCCGTTCAAGCCGCGCGGCGATCGCCCGAAATTCGACCGCGACGAGCGCGCGCCACGCGGCGAGCGAGGTGAGCGACGTTTCGAGGACCGCAAGTTCTCGCGTGGCGGCTCGGATCGGCCGCGCAAGGATTTTGGCCGCGACCGCGATTTCCGGGATCGCAAGGGCGACCCGGGAGATCGCAAGCGCGACTTCGAGGGCGGCGACCGCAAGCGCAGCTTTGGCGATCGCCCGCGCGATCGCGGCGAGCGCGGCGATTCCAAGCCGTGGCAGAAGCGTGAGGCGGGCCCGCGTGGTGATCGCCCGCGCAAGTCCTTCGACAAGGATTTCGGCGGCCGCGATCGCAGCGACGAGAAGCCTTGGCGTCAGCGCGACGATCGGCGTGAAGGTGGCCGTGGCGACGACCGTCCGCGTTTCTCGCGGCGCCGCGACGAGGGTGATGATCGCCCGCGTTTCTCCCGCCCGCGCGAGGAGCGTTCCGGTGACGATCGTCCGCGCTTCAACCGCTCGCGCGAGAAGCGGCCGGAAGGCCGCATGGACTGGCAGGAGCATCCGCGCAGCGAAGGCCGCTTCCGCGATCGTCCGCGCCGCGACAATGAGGACGACAGCAGGATTTTCGAGAAGCGTCCTGCCTTCGGCGGCCGCGGTGCCTATCGTGAGCGCGATCGTGATTTCGAGGGCCGGCCGCGCCGCGACGAAGCGCCGAAGCCGAAAAAGGCCGGCGAGCGCATCGCAAAGGTGCTGGCGCGCGCGGGTCTTGCCTCGCGCCGCGACGCAGAGGAGATGGTCACGCAGGGCCGCGTCACCGTCAACGGAAGGGTGATCAACTCGCCGGCGCTCGACGTTACCCGGAACGACGTCGTCATGGTCGACGGCAAGCCGTTGCCGGAGCGCGAGCGCACGCGGCTGTTCCTCTATCACAAGCCACGCGGGCTGATGACGACGCATGACGACCCCGAGGGGCGTCCGACCGTGTTCGACAATCTGCCCGAAGGGCTGCCGCGCCTGATCAGCGTCGGTCGGCTCGACTTCAACACCGAGGGCCTGCTGCTGCTCACCAATGACGGCGGGCTCGCGCGCACGCTCGAGCTGCCCGACACCGGCTGGCTGCGCCGCTACCGCGTCCGCGCCCATGGCGACGTCACCCAGGCGCAGCTCGACCAATTGAAGAGCGGCATCGAGGTCGAGGGCGTCAAATACGGTCCGATCGAGGCGACGCTGGAGCGCGACCAGGGCGCCAATGTCTGGCTGGTGTTCGCGATCCGCGAAGGCAAGAACCGCGAGGTGCGCAATGTCTGCGCCCATCTCGGCCTCGAGGTGAACCGGCTGATCCGCGTCTCCTATGGCCCGTTCCAGCTCGGCGAGATCCCCGAAGGCCAGGTCGAAGAGATCCGCTCGCGCGTGCTGCGCGAGCAGCTCGGCGAGAAGGTGATCGAGAAGTCGGGCGCGCAGTTCGACGTTCCGCAGAAATCTTCTGCGGGCGGCGGCGATGCGCCCCGCGAGAACAAGCCCGCCAGCAAGCGCGCCGTGATCAGCGACCGCAAGGGCCGCCGCGTGCTGGTGCAGCGCACCGGCAGCGAGGAGGCGCGCGAGCGCAACGAGGCGGAAGCGAGCGGCTACGGTCCGCCGCGCCGTCCCAAGCGCGGCTATCACGGCAAGCGCGACCTGACGCCGCGGGAGGACTAGCTTGCGCGTCGTCGGCGGCAGGTTGAAGGGGCGCAATCTGGCCTCACCCTCCTCGCGCGACATCCGCCCCACGGCGGACCGGTTGCGCGAGTCGGTGTTCAACATTCTCGTGCATGCTTACGACGATCCGGTTGCGGATGCGCGCGTGCTCGATCTCTTCGCCGGCACCGGCGCGCTCGGCATCGAGGCGGCCTCGCGCGGCGCCAAGTTCACGCTGTTCGTCGACAACGGCACGGAAGCACGGGCGCTGCTGCGCAACAATGTCGAGTCGCTCGGTCTCGGCGGCATCACAAAAGTCTATCGCCGCGATGCGACCGATCTCGGCCCCGCGCATCCCGTCGAGCCGTTCTCGCTGGTGTTCCTCGATCCGCCCTATGGCAAAGGCTTTGCGGAGAAGGCGCTCGCGAGCCTGCGTGACGGCGGCTGGCTGACGCCGGGTGCGCTGCTGGTGGTGGAGGAGGCGAAGGCCGCGCAATTCGTGACGCCGGAGGGGTTTGAGGAGTTGGAGCGGCGCGCTTATGACGACACGGAGTTCGTGTTTTTGAAGCGCAATACTTAACTCACCTCCGCCCGAACAGCTTCTCCACATCGCTCAGCTTCAGCTCGACATAGGTCGGGCGGCCGTGATTGCACTGGCCGGAGTTCGGCGTCTCCTCCATCTCGCGGAGCAGGGCGTTCATCTCTTCCGGCCGCAGCCTGCGGCCGGCGCGCACCGAGCCGTGGCAGGCCATGGTGGCGGCGACATGCATCAAACGACGTTCGAGCGGCAACGCCTCGTCCCATTCGGCCATGTGCTCGGAAAGATCGCGGAGTAGCCCGCCCGCATTGGTCTTGCCGAGCAGCGACGGCGTCTCGCGCACCGCGACCGCTCCGGGGCCGAAGGATTCGATGGCAAGGCCGAATGAGGCTAGTTCCTCGCTGCGCTCCAGCAGGCGCTCGACCGTCGCTTCGTCCATCTCGACGATCTCGGGAATCAACAGGATCTGCCGTTGCACGCCGTTTGCGGCGAGCGAATCCTTGAGGCGCTCGTAGACGATGCGCTCATGCGCGGCGTGCTGATCGACGATGATCAGGCCGTCTCGGGTCTGCGAGACGATGTAGGTCTCGTGGATCTGCGTGCGCGCCGCGCCGAGCGGGCGGTCGACGAGGTCTGCCACCGGCTGCGTCTCGATCCGCACGTCCGCGCTGGGCGCGCCGACATCGAAGGCAGCCTGCGCGCGCTCGGCGAAGGCGGGGGCGACCGAGCCTTCGAATGACGGCATCGGCGCGACCGGGGCGGATGGCGAGGCGCGCCAGTCCCAGCTTGCCGCGCGCGGCGTGAACGCGGGCCGGAACGAGGACAGCGCGCTCGCGCCGCTGTTGGCGGCCGTGCGGCGGCCCTCGCGGGCGAGCGCTTCCTTCAATCCGTGCACGATCAAGGCGCGGACGAGGCCTGCGTTGCGGAAGCGCACCTCGGTCTTGGCCGGATGCACGTTGGCGTCGACCTCGCGCGGATCGAGCGTGACGAACAGCGCCAGCACCGGATGGCGGTCGCGCGGCAGATAGTCGGAATAGGCCGCGCGCACCGCCCCCAGGATCAGCTTGTCGCGCACCGGGCGGCCGTTGACGAAGAGATATTGCCCGAGCGCATTGGCCTTGGTGAGCGCCGGAGCCGCGGCATAGCCGGCGACCACGACGCCCTCGCGCTCGGCATGGACCTCGATGGCATGGCTGCGGAATTCGGCGCCGAGGATATCGCCGAGCCGCGTCAGCCGCCCGGCGGCGCCGGGCAGGGCGGCGGCCCAGGTCACCGGCGCGCGCTCCTCGCCGGCGAGCGTGAAGGCGACGTCGGGCCGCGCCATGGCGAGGCGCCGCACCACCTCGCGGATCGCTTCCGCCTCGGTGCGGTCGGTCTTCAAAAACTTCAGCCGCGCCGGCGTCGCATAGAAGAGATCGCCAACCTCGACGCGCGTGCCATGCGCCAGCGCCGCCGGCATGATCTCGGACTTCTCGCCGCCCTCGACCGACAGCGCCCAGGCATGCGGCTCGCTGGCGTGCCGCGTGGTGATCGACAGCCGCGCAACCGAGCCGATCGAGGGCAGGGCCTCGCCGCGGAAGCCGAGGGTGCGGATCTGGAGCAGATCCTCGTCGTCGAGCTTGGACGTGGCGTGGCGTTCCACGGCGAGCGCGAGGTCCTTCGCGGTCATGCCGCTACCGTCATCGGTGATGCCGATCCGCCGCCGCCCGCCGCCATCGGTGAAGACGTCGATTCGGCTCGCGCCGGCATCGATGGCGTTCTCGACGAGTTCCTTGACCACGCTCGCCGGACGTTCGACCACCTCGCCGGCGGCGATGCGGTTGACGACCTGTTCTGGCAATTGGCGGACGGGCATGAGGCTCACTCGGCGAATATCCCCAGTCTAATGCCGTGCAGCAACAAATGCATGCGGGAGGTCGAGCTTCCCACACACGAAATGCGGATAGTTTTCAGCTCGCGTCGTCGCTGGGAATGCGTGGCATGTTCCGCGCTGCCTTATATGCGGAGCACAATTCCGCGAAACCGCCGTCAAATCCCTAAACGTTCACCACACGATGCGCATTGCATGACGGTTGCGCCGCTTGAACTCTCTACGCGATGCAATGGCCCGGTGCAGACGAGCGGCGCAGGGAGAGCCGCCGAGCCATTCATTGCGAAAAAATCCAGGAGAAATGGATGAAGTTGGTGAAGACCTCGATGATCGCATGCGCTCTGTCGGCTCTCGTTGCGACGCCTGTTCTCGCGCAAGGCGCGCCACCCGCCAAGACAGGCGGCACGGTGCAAAGCAAACCCATGCAAGGCGGCACGATGGGCAGCGGCGATGAGGAAATGAATGCTCAGCCGGGCGCAGCGGGCGAGAAGACCGGCATGAAGTCAACCAAGGGCACCAGGGGCACGGCCGGCACCACGGGTAGCGCTGCGCACAAGGGAACGGCCGACGATACCGCGACGGGCGGTGCCACGGGCAAGCGCTACTAGCCATCCGGGTGAAACGGCAAAACTCCGGTCGCCTTGCGGCCGGAGTTTTTTGCCGCGCCAGTTAAAGCGGAATGGCTTTTGGTTGAATCGATGCTGCGGCTCGTTCACCTCTCCCGTTTGCGGGAGAGGCGTAGGCCGCCTCCGGCGGCCGTCGTCTCAAGAGACGCCGAGGCAAAGCCTCGGCTATGGCGAAGCGCCGGGTGAGGGCTTCGTCCTCCTGGGGATTGTCCCATTGCGGAGGCACCCTCTCCCCGGCCCTCTTCCGCAAGCGGGAGAGGGAGCGCACCTCCGTCGTTGCAACAATCAAGCCTCATAACGCTTCAGTCGTCGAAGCTCCGGCCGCGGCCGGCCTTGATGTCGCTGCGGCGTTTCTTGCCTTCGAGCCGGCGCTGCTTGGAGGCGAAGGTCGGCCGCGTCGCACGCCGCGGCGTCGGCCGCACCATGGCTTCCTTGAGGATCTCGACGAGGCGGTCGATGGCGTCCTGGCGGTTGCGCTCCTGGGTACGGAAGCGCTGAGCGTGGATCACGATGACGCCGTCCTTGGTCATGCGCTGGCCGGCGATGCGGGCGAGGCGCAGCGCGGCATCCTCGGGCAAGGTCAGCTTGCGGGTGTCGAAGCGCAGCTGCGCGGAGGTCGCGACCTTGTTGACGTTCTGCCCACCCGGGCCGGAGGCGCGGACAAAGCCGATCTCGATGTCGTCCTCGTCGATGACGAGATCGCGGGATATCCGCAGCATGATGGCACCATTCGTGATGTCCGGACATACCGCGGACGTCGGCCCTCAGCAATGGCGCTGCCGCGAAACGCAAATGGCCGGGCGAGCCCGGCCATTTCAGGAAGCGTATGGAGAGGAGGTCAGTTCGAACGCTAATTCGATTTGGGCGCCGTGGCCGCCGGCTGTGCGGCGGCCTGCGGGGCGCGGCCGACGACGACAGTCAGCAGCCCCTGGCCCCAGAGACGCTTGGCGGTCGCCTTGGCATCGTCCAGCGTCACCGCATCGACGATGGCGTTGCGCTTCTCGATATAGTCGATCGGCAGCTTGTCCTGCTGATATTGCAGCAGCGCCTGCGCCAGCTTGGACGAGGTGTCGAGCGCCAGCATCTGCGAGCCCTTGAGGTAGGACTTGGCCTCGTCGAGCTCCTTCTGCGTCGGGCCTTCCTCGGCGATGCGGCGCGCCTCCTTCTCGACGGCGTCGATGGTGTCGCCGGCGCGGTCGGCGCGGGTGCCGGTATTGCCGATGAAAACCGCCGAATGCTCCATCCAGAGCAACGATTCGAACACCGAATAGGCCAGCCCGCGCTTCTCGCGCACCTCGCGATAGAGGCGGGAGGACAAGCCGCCGCCGCCGAGGATGTGGTTGACGACATAGGCCGCCATGAAGTTGGGATCGCTGCGCTTCACGCCGGGGCCGCCGAAGGTGATCACGGTCTGCGGCACGTCGAGCGTCACGAAAGTGCGCTGCGGCGGCTTTGCAGCCTCGACGTCGGGGACCGGCGTCAGATTAGCCTTGGCGGGCAGGCTACCGAAGGTGTGGTCGAGCAGCTTGCCCAGGGTCGCCGGATCGACGTCGCCGACGACCGCGATCTTGAGCCCATCCTTGGCGAGGACGCGGCCGACATAATCCCTCATGTCGGCGACCGTGATCGTCGGCACGCTGTCGAGGTTGCCGTTGCTCTGCCGGCTGTAGGGGTGATCGCCGAAGGCGACTTCCAGGAACTTGCGGCTCGCCAGCGAGGTCGGATTGGTGGTCTCGCGGCGCAGGCCCGAGATGACCTGCGAGCGGATACGTTCGACGTCGGCGCTGTCGAAATGCGGCGAGGTCAGTGCCATCCTGAGCAGGTCGAAGGCCTCGTCCTTGTTGTCGCGCAGCATGCGTAGGCTGCCGCGGAGGGTGTCGCGGGTGGCGTTGAAGGAGAGCTCGATGGCGCGGCGGTCGAGCCGTTCATGGAACGTCTTGGAATCGAGATCGCCGGAGCCTTCGTCGAGGAGATCGCCGACGAGGTTGGCGACGCCGGGCTTGTCCTTGGGATCCTGCGCCGAGCCGCCGGCGAAGGAATATTCCATCGCGATCAGCGGCACGGTCGCGTCCTGCACGAACCAGGCTTCGATGCCGCCCGGCGAGATCAGGTGCTGGATTTTTGCGGCGGCCTGCGACGGCGAGACTGCCGCCAGCGCGAGCGCCGCGCCGGTGACGAAGGACAGCGCCAAATGTCTTGTGCGAACGAAGTGTCTTGCGCGAAGGAAAGGATAGGTCACGAACGCTTCTCCTCACGCTTGGCGGTGGCGGTGTCCTTGATCAGATAGCCCGTCACGGAACGCTTCTTCTCGAGCCATTTCTGCGCGACAGCGCGGACCTGCTCGGCGGTGACGGCGCGGATGCGATCGGGCCAGCTCCTGATGTCCTCGATCGATAGGCCCGTGGTCAGCGCGCCGCCGTACCAGCGCGCCAGCACCGCCTGGTTGTCCTGGGCGTAGATCGCTTCGGCGATGAGCTGGGTCTTGACCCGTTCCAGATCCTCGGCGCGGATCGGGTTCTGCGCCACGTTGGCAATGACACCGTCGACCGCCTGTTCCACTTCTGCGAAGCTGACGCCGGGTTTCGGCGCGGCCGAGATCGCGAATTGGGTCGGGTCGAGCGAGATGCTCGAATAGCTGGCGCTGGCGGAGACCGCGAGCGATTTGTCGACGACGAGGGCGCGGTAGAGATAGGAATTGCTGCCGCTGCCCATCAGCTGCGCCAGCACGTCGAGGGCCGCGCTCTCGCCGGCCGCGGCCGTGGTCGCCGAGGGCACCAGATAATAGCGCCGCATGTTCGGCTGCTCGACGCGCGGGTCGGCCAGCGTGACGGTGCGCGGGGCGGCGGGCTCCGGCTCCTGGGGACGGACACGCCGCGCCGGGATTGCGGGCTGGGCGGGAATGGAGCCGAAATTACGCTCGACCAGTGGGCGGATTTCGGCGGCGTCGACGTCGCCGGCGATCACCAGGATCGCGTTGTTCGGCGCATAGAAGCGACGATAGAAGGCGAGCGCATCCTCGCGATCGAGCTTTTCGATCTCCTGATGCCAGCCGATCACCGGACGCCCATAGGGATGGTTGAGATAGAGCCCGGCCATGATCTGCTCGTTCAGCCGCGCGTCCGGATTGTTGGCGACACGCATATTGTACTCTTCGAGCACGACGTCGCGCTCGGGCAGGACGTTCTCGTCCTTGAGGACGAGGCCCGTCATGCGGTCGGCCTCGAATTCCATCATGGTCGGCAGCTGCTCTTTCGGCACACGCTGGTAGTAGTTGGTGTAGTCGACCGAGGTCGAGGCGTTCTCGTTGCCGCCGACGCGAAGCACGGTCTGGGAGAATTCTCCGGCCGGGTGCTTCGAGGTGCCCTTGAACATCAGGTGCTCGAGGAAATGGGCGAGGCCGGACTTGCCCGGCGTCTCGTCGGCCGATCCGACCTTGTACCAGATCATCTCGGTGACCACGGGGGTGCGGTGATCCGGGATCACCACAACCTGCATGCCGTTATTGAGCGTGAAGCTGGCGGGTGGAGCCGATGTCACCGTGGTCTGGGCAAGGGCGGCGCCGGCCGAGAGGACACTCGTCGAAAGCAGCGCGGCAAGTAGGCAGGCAGCCGATCGGTAAGAGGACATCGTGATCCCTAGTGAAAGGTCGAGCCCGGATCTCCGGCTCGGAAGGCACGGCATGCTACACCGTGCGGCTGAGGCTTCGCGTCACGAAGCAGAGAACTCAACGCGTAGGCAAGTTACCGATAGGCAATTTTGAACGGCGTCGGACGGACGTGAGCCGCCGATCCTCGATTCGCGTCGGTCAGAATGTCACGACGGGATAGGAACGTTATTGTTCCTTTTCCTTGCCTGACATGATGTCGTAATACATCCGCCGCGACTTGTCCGGCCCGGCGCCATAGGCATAGTTCGGCGACGGCGTCTGGTAGCCCGGCGGCGGCTCGACCAGCGACTGGCGCGGCGGCTCGCTGGTGAATTTCTTCTCTTCGGTGCCGTTGCCGCCCTTCATCATGTTCCACAGACCACCAGTATAACCCAGCTCGGCGGGGCTGAGTGACGGATTGCCGTTGGTGCCCGGCTGAATTGGATCGTTGCTGGTGCGGGGCGCTGCGGCAACCTGTCCGGCCTTCATCTCGGCGGGCGTCAGCGGCTGGGCGGCCTGCCAGTTCTCCGTTGCCTTGCTGGCCTTCTTGCGCGCGGCGATGGCTTCCTTGCGGCGCTTTTCCTCGGGGTCCTTGGGCCAGTTCGGCGCAGCCTTGGCTTCGGTCGCAGGGGGCGGCAGATCGAGCTTGGGCGGCACGACCAGTGGCGAGCGCTCGCGGTATTCGATGCCCTTCTTCTCCATGCTCTTGGCGCCGAGGCCGGACATCAGATTGTCGATCAGCCTCTCTTCGAAGGTCATATCGTCTTCCTCGTCGTCGTCACCGGCGCGGGCCGCGCCGGTCGACATGACGAGACCAATGCCGAGTGCGACAGCGGACAATTTCAATGCCCGCCAGAACCCCCACCGGGGGTCTTGCACCATCGAACCGCTGGTCATCGCGCTGCGCATCACTTTACCTGTTCCATATTGTGGCAGATTGCCGCTCGCGCGCGGTTCCCTCGCAAAAGCGGGGTTCCACCGGCCGGTCCGTATCGGCCGGGATCAGGGCGCTTTTGCGGCGGGTACCCCCAGGAAGGAATCATACAATAGCGCTGCCACCCCAGCAACGATGGCCACGTCCGCAAGGTTAAATACATACCAATTATAGGTATTTCCGGCGATCTCGATGTGGAGCAGGGCGAAATCCACCACCGCGCCGTAGGCCAGGCGGTCGATGCCGTTACCGATGGCGCCGCCGATGATCAGGCCGAGCGCTATCGTAGCGAGCACGGTCTGCGAGCGGGCCATCCAGATCGCCAGCGCGACCACCGCGATACCTTTGACGGCCATCAGCGCGAGCTGCGCGGCCTGGCTGTCATTTTGGAGCCAGCCGAAGCTGATGCCGATATTCCAGGCCAGCACCAGGTCGAAGAACGGTGTCACCCGCACCGCGCCGCGATGGGCGAGGTCGAAGACGTTCAGGAGCCAGAGTTTCGAGGCCTGGTCGGCCACGAGCGTGACCACGGCCGAGAGGATGCCGGCGCGGAGCGGGGTCATGGCCTACGATCAGACGCTTACCCCCAGCGCCTTCCATTCGCGCAGCGCCTTCGCATCGCGCGGGGTGACGTCGGGGTATTCAGGGTCCTCGCCGACCGTCGGCGAAATCTTCCAGGAGCGGGCGCATTTGGTGCCGACCGCCTTCTCCACCACGACCGCGACGCCGGGCACGGCATCGAGACGGAACGCCGACGCCGGCGCCTCGCCCTCACGCACCTCGTAGTTCGAGGTGATGCAGATCTCGGCGAGATCGGTGTCGAACAGCGTCATCAGCAGGTCCCGGTCGGCGACATAGATCACCGGCGATGCTTCGAGCGAGGAGCCGATGTTCTTGGCGGCGCGTTCCAGCTCGAGCGCCCCGGTGACGACGCGGCGGACGTTGCGGATCGTCTCCCACTTCGCGGCGAGCTTGTCGTCGCGCAGATTTTCGAGATGGGGCGGGAACAGCGTCAGATGCACCGACGGCTCGGCGTCGGGCCGGTACATGCGCCAGGCTTCCTCCGCGGTGAAGCTGAGGATCGGGGCCAGCCATTTCAGAATCGAGGCGCACAACAGATCGATGGTCGTCAGCGCCGCCTTGCGCGTCAGTGACGACGGCGGATCGCAATAGAGCGTGTCCTTGCGGATGTCGAAGTAGAACGCGGAGAGCTCGCTGTTGAGGAAGGCGGACAGAATAGCGACCACGGTCTTGTAGTCGAACTCCCGATAGGCCTTGCCGATCGCGGCGGCGCGCACCGCGAGCTCGTGCAGCATGAATCGCTCGAGCTCGGGCATCTCGGCGGGCGCGACTGCGTCGGCCGGCTTGTAGTGATGCAGGGTGCCCAGCATCCAGCGCACGGTGTTGCGCAGCTTGCGATAGGTCTCGACGGTGTTCTTCAGGATCTCGGGGCCGATGCGCTGGTCGTCGGTGTAGTCGCAGGACGCGACCCAGAGCCTCAGGATGTCGGCGCCGGACTCCTTGATGACCGCCTGCGGCTCGATGGTGTTGCCGAGCGACTTCGACATCTTGCGGCCGTCCTCGGCCTGGGTGAAGCCATGGGTCAGCACGATGTCGTAAGGCGCCCGGCCGCGCGTGCCACAGCTTTCCAGCAGCGAAGAGTGGAACCAGCCGCGGTGCTGATCCGAGCCTTCGAGATACATCACCGTGTCGGTGCCGCCATCGACCTTGCGCTTGATCCCGGCGAGGCCTGGAAAGTGCACGGGGTCTTCGAGCACGAAGGCGTGGGTTGAGCCTGAATCGAACCAGACGTCGAGAATGTCGTCGACCTTCTGCCAGTCCTCGTTCGCGCGCGACCCGAGGAAGCGCTCGCGCGCGCCCTTCGCGTACCAGGCGTCGGCGCCTTCCTTCTCGAAAGCTTCACCGATGCGCGCATTGACGGCCTCGTCCTGGAGGATCTCGGCGGAGCCGTCGCCCTTCTCGCGCACGAATACGGCGATCGGCACGCCCCAGGCGCGCTGGCGCGAGATCACCCAGTCCGGCCGGGCCTCGATCATGCCGTTGATGCGGTTTTCGCCCGATGGCGGCACCCATTGCGTCACCGAGATCGCGTGCAGCGCGCGGGCGCGCAGCGTATCGCCGCTCTTCGCTTTGCCGCCCTGGACCACATCCTTGTCCATCGCGATGAACCATTGCGGCGTGTTGCGGAAGATCACCGGCTTCTTGGAGCGCCAGGAGTGCGGATATTGATGCTTCAGCCGGCCACGCGCGAGCAGCATGCCTCTGTCGACGAGCGCCTTGATCACGGCCTCGTTGGCATCGCCCTTCTCGCCCTTGTCGGTGATGACGCGCTTGCCGGCAAAGCCCGGCGCATGATCGGTGTAGGCGCCGTTCTCATCGACGGTGTAGGGGATCGCGGTGTTGATGCCGCGCGCATCGAGATCGCGCGCATGCGCCATCCAGGCGTCGAAGTCCTCGCGGCCATGGCCGGGCGCCGTGTGCACGAAGCCAGTGCCGGTGTCGTCGGTGACATGGTCGCCGGGCAGCAGCGGCACGATGAAGTCGTAGCCGCCGCCAAGACCCTTCAGCGGATGGGCACATTCGATCGCGTCCATGGTGTCGCCGGGGACCTCGCGGACCTTCTCATAAGCGGTCACGCGCGCCTGCTTGAAGACGTCTTCTGCGAGCGCGTCGGCGAGGATCAGGAGGTCGCCGGTCTTGGCCCAATTGTCGGCGGGGGCGTCCGTCACCTTGTAGAGACCATAGGCGATCTTCGGCGAGAACGAGATGGCGCGGTTACCCGGCAGCGTCCAGGGCGTTGTGGTCCAGATCACGACGCTTGCGGAGGCGAGCGCACCGTGCGCGGGCGAGGTCACCGGGAATTTCACCCAGACCATGTCGCTCGTGTAGTCCTCGTACTCCACTTCGGCTTCGGCCAGCGCGGTCTTCTCGACCACGCTCCACATCACCGGCTTGGAGCCGCGATAGAGCGTGCCGTTTGCGGCGAACTTCATCAGCTCGCGTGCGATCTGGGCTTCGGCGGGATAGCTCATGGTGGCGTAGGGATGGTCCCAGTCACCGATCACCCCGAGGCGCTTGAACTCCTCGCGCTGCACGCCGAGCCAGTGCGTGGCGTAGGCGCGGCACTCTTTCCGGAAATCGATCATTGCGGCAGAGTCGCGGAAGTCGGGCTTCTGCTTGCCCTTCTTGCGATAGTGTTCTTCCTCGACCTTCCACTCGATCGGCAGGCCGTGGCAGTCCCAGCCCGGCACGTAGTTGGAATCGAAGCCCAGCATCTGCTGGCTCTTGGTGACGAGATCCTTCAGGATCTTGTTCAGCGCCGTGCCGATATGGATGTTGCCGTTGGCGTAGGGCGGGCCGTCATGCAGCACGAACTTGGCGCGGCCCTTCGCACTCTCGCGCAGCCTCTCGTAGAGGCCGATCTCGTACCAGCGCTTGAGGATCTCCGGCTCGCGTTGCGGCAGGCCGGCGCGCATCGGGAATTCGGTCTGCGGCAGGAACAGGGTTTTCGAATAGTCTTTGACTTCAGGCTTTTGGGACTTTTGCGGCTTTTCGGACATGAGGCTGACTGGCTCGGAAGGGCGCGGGAACAGATGGCGATGCGGAATCGCGGGGTGAAACGACAAAATCCCGGTCTTGCGCCGAGCCTTTAGGCTCAGGCGGAAGCCGGGCTGCTAATCCCTATGATGCGCCGCGCAAACATGGGCTCTCCATAGCAGGGGGGCGGAGGAAGCGCAAAGGTTCGGCCGGCCCGGTTTCGGGCTCAATCAATCTCGCCCAGCTTCGGAAACGCGTCCGGGGCGGCGGCCAGGATGGCGCGGGCGCGGGCGGAATCGTCGTCCATCTGGCGGATCAGGGCCTCCAGGCTGTCGAATTTCAGCTCCTCGCGGATGAAGCCGATGAAGGCGCAGTCGAGCGCCTGCCCGTAAAGGTCGCCCTTGAAGTCGAACAGGAAGATTTCCAGCAGCGGGGCGCCATTGTCGAAGGTCGGACGGCGGCCGAAGCTGGCCACCCCGTCCAGCCGCTCGGTCCCCCGGCCGACCCGCACCGCGTAGATGCCGTGCTTGAGGCCGCAATTGGCATCCAGGCGGATGTTGGCGGTGGGATAGCCGAGATCGCGGCCGCGCTTTTCGCCGGGGATGACCTCGCCGGTGATGAACCAGGGCGCGCCCAGCATGGTCGTGGCTTGGTCGAGCTGGCCCTCGGCGAGGGCGATCCGGATCGCGCTGGAGGAGACGGGCCGTTCGTCGATATCGACATGCGGCTGCACGTCGACCTCGATGCCGAGCCGGGGCGCCTCGTTGACGAGAAGGCTCGGCGAGCCGACCCGTCCCTTGCCGAAATGGAAGTCGTAGCCGACCGCGATGCCGCTGACGCCGAGACGCCCGATCAGGTCATGGTGAATGAAATCTTGCGCGCTGGTTCCGGCGCGCGCCTTGTCGAAGGTCATGACCACGGCGCCGGCAAGCCCGGTGCCGGCCAGAAGCCGCAGCTTGGCCCGCTCATCCGTCAGGCGGAATTGCGGGGTGTTGGGGCTGAAAAACCGCCGCGGATGCGGCTCGAAGGTCAATGCCAGTGCAGGGCGGCCATGCGCCCTGCCCATCTCCAGGGCAGCCGCGATCACGGCGCGGTGGCCGAGATGAACGCCATCGAAATTGCCCATGGCGACCACGGCGTCCCTCGGAATCGCGGAATCCGGCGTCGTGTCGCGGATAACGGTAAAAGGCGGAGCCATCAGGGGAATTCTCGAACCGGGCAGGACCGGCCCGGACCGTGGCGCGACCGGCCTGACGAAGTCAAGCGGGGGGAGCGCAGACATTGAACACGATTTCAATCCTTCGGAGCTGTCCGCAGTTAACGGGCTGTTTAACGCCTTGATGCTAGTCCTTGAGGCGTGGAACTACCGGGCTTCGGCCTGGCGGGTCCGATCGTAATATTCCTGGGTATGCGTTGGGGGAGTCGAGATGGCGGTTGATTTGTCGATGCCGGTTCTGGTGGTGGATGACTACAGCACCATGATCCGTATCATCCGGAATCTGCTGAAGCAGCTTGGCTTCGAGAATATCGATGATGCCAGCGACGGTTCGGCAGCGCTGAACAAGATGCGTGGCAAGAAGTACGGGCTCGTGATCTCCGACTGGAACATGGAGCCGATGACGGGTTACGACCTCCTGCGCGAGGTCCGCGCGGATCCGAACCTCGCCACCACGCCTTTCATCATGATCACCGCGGAATCGAAGACCGAGAACGTGATCGCGGCCAAGAAGGCCGGCGTGAACAATTACATCGTCAAGCCGTTCAATGCGGCGACGCTGAAGACCAAGATCGAGGCGGTCTTCCCGGACATGGCGAGCGCGTAAGCGCTTTGGTGTCCCGGACAAGGCGCGGCACGTCAGTGACGCGACGCTGAGCCGGGACCCAGTCTATCCACGACGTCACTGCGGTTTCTGGGCCCCGGCTCTGCAGCTCTTCGAGCTGCGTCCGGGGCACAATATTTTCTACCACTTCAATTCGCGCATCAGCGCCTTCGGCGGGTGGCCGAACAATTCCATCACCGAATTCGGGTCGAGCTGGTCGAGACCCTCGAACTCCTCGGCATGGATGCCGCGGGTCACGAACAGGCAGTCGATGCCGAATTCGCGCGCGCCGGTGAGGTCGGTGCGGACGGAATCGCCGATCGCCAGCACCTTCTTGCGATCGATCTGGTGGCCTTGGCGTTCGCCGGCGAGCGCCATCGCGCGCTCGTAGATCGGCCGGTGCGGCTTGCCGTAGAAGATCACCTCGCCGCCGAGCTCGCGGTAGAGCTCCGCGATCGCGCCGGCGCAATAGATCAGCCGGTCGCCGCGTTCCACCACGATGTCGGGATTGGCGCAGACCAGCGTCAGCTTGCGCTCGCGCGCCTTCAGCATCATGCCGCGATAGTCTTCCGCCGTTTCGGTCTCGTCGTCATAGAGGCCCGTGCAGACGATGTAATCGGCTTCCTCCAGCGGCGCGGTCACCGCATCGAGGCCGCGGTAAATCGAGTTGTCGCGCTCGGGGCCGAGCCAGAACATCTTGCGGCCGGGATGCTCGGCGACATAGAGCCGGGTCAAGTCGCCTGAAGATACGATCGCGTCATAGGTCTCATCCGGGACGCCGAGCTTGCGCAATTGCCGCTGCACGGAGTCGGCCGGGCGCGGCGCGTTGGTGATCAGGATCACCGTACCGCCACGGCTGCGATAGGTGTGCAGCGCCTCGCAGGCTTCGGGGAAGCATTCCAGGCCGTTATGAACCACGCCCCAGATGTCGCTGAGCACGACGTCGACGCCGCCCACGAGCTCGCGCAGGCCTTCGGCAAAATGCAGCGTGGTCATGATGCGCGCGGCCGATCAGATGCGGCGCGCGAGCGCCGCGTTGCCGGTGATGCGTTGTGGCGGAGGCGCAGAAGACGTCGCGCCTGAGCTTGGTGTGCCGGAGCCATGAGGTCCCTGAATGTCTTTCGCCTGGTTCGGCGGCGCACCGGCGGTAGCAGATGCTCCCTCCGGCCGCAATGGTCGGGGCGGCGCGAACAGAAACCCCTGGCCGAACCGCACGTCGTAGTCGAGCAGGTCGACCACGGCGCGCTCGCCCTCGATCCGCTCGGCGATCAGGTCGATGCCGAAGCGGCCGAGCAGGTCTGAGAGGTCGGACGGATGGATGTCGGAGGTCGAGGCCTGCCTGGGGTCGAGCAGCAGCGTGGCCGGCACCTTGATGAAGCGTACCCCGCGATCGGCCAGCTCGCGCGGCTCGATGCGTAGATCCGTGACATGGTCGATCGAGAAGCGGAAGCCGCGCTGGGCGAGCGCAGCGAGGTTCTCGGTCTCCGCCGGGCCGAGATTGCGGAACGTCGACTGCTTGAACTCCAGCACCAGCGAGGGCGCCAGCGCGCGGTTGGCTTCGAGGAAGTCGAGGCATTGCGCGAAGGTGGTGGAATTGCCCAGCGTGGAGGCCGCGACGTTGCAGAACACGCCGACGTCCTTGTTGCGAACCATCAGGCGCCGCAGCACCTGCACGCAGCGCAGCATCACCATGTTGTCGATGCGCCCGATCAGCCCGGAGGCTTCCGCGATGCTGATGAACTCCTCGGCGGCGATCAGCTGGTCGCGCTCGTCACGCAGGCGCGTCACCGCCTCGTAGAACCGCACCTTGCGCTGCGGCAGCGTCACCATCGGCTGCAGGAAGATGTCGATGCGGTTCTCGTCGATTGCATTGCGCAGCGTCGCCAGCAACTGGGTCTGGTTGCGTCCGTTGCCGGCCTGGACCGGGTTGGCGGGTTGGGCCTGAACCGCCGGCGCCGGCCGCGGCGGCGGCACGGGAAGCGGAGGAGGGGCGACCGGCTTCTCCTTGAAGGCGTCAGCCAGATCGATCGGCGTCTCCGGCTCGGGCGTCGTGACCGGGGCGGGAGCTGGCGCCGGCGCGTTGCCGGCCAGCAGATCCTCATGAGCAGCCACGGTGGTGGCGAGCTGCCTGACCAATCCGCCCAGCTCGTTGATCTCGCCGATCACCGACTGGACGCGGTCGGAATTGGCCGAATTGGACGAGGCGATGCGGCCCTCGATCGCAGCTAACCGGCGCCCGAACTCGGCCACCTGGCGGGCGAGGTCGGCGGTGCCCCGCGAGAGGTCGGCAATCTGGCCGCCGACGTCGCTGCGGTCGCGCAGCCGCATCGACACGGCGTTGTAGAGGATCAGGAAGGTCAGCGCGGTCAGCGCCACGATCGCCGATTCCGTTCCGCTGATGCCGGCGACCGAATAGAGCGCGAGCCCGAGCGAGGCCGCGACCAGGACCATGCAGATGGCGATGAAGATCGTCGAAATGCGAATCATGCCGCGCGTTCGCCTCAAGAGCTGACTGCCTCACCCCGGGAAAGCACGGGCCGCGTCCGAACCCGTCACGCCTCATGCTTCCCTAGAATGCATGACCCTAACATCATTGTTGATTCGAGGGGATAGCGACTGTCTCGGAGCCTCTCAGGCCCGCGCGGCGAAAGCCTTCGAGGTAGCCGGTCAGGCTCGGGATCGAGCAGGAAGTCCTCGAACAGAGACGTCACACCTCCTCTCCGGCTCCCGCGCGGAAATCAAGGCGCTCTCAGCGTAAAATCACGCCGCCCTCAAGGCCAGCGAGCCGCATGCGCCCTATCGTCCCGGCGTCTTCAACCGCAGGAGATTGCCATGTCGACATCCGCCGCGCTCAAGCCAGCCGCAGCCCAACCTGATCTTGCCGCCGTCAAGCAGCGCCAGCACGGCGCCTGGTCATCGGGCGACTATGCCGTGGTCGGCACCACCTTGCAGATCGTCGGCGAGCAGCTCTGTGAGGCAATCGACTTACGCGCCGGCAGCAAGGTGCTGGACGTCGCCGCCGGCAACGGCAATGCGACGCTGGCGGCGGCGCGGCGCTGGTGCGACGTCACATCCACCGACTACGTGCCGGCGCTGCTCAAGCGCGGGCGCGAGCGCGCTGCGGCCGAACATCTCGTGGTTGAGTTCCGCGAGGCGGATGCCGAAGCGCTGCCGTTTGCCGACGCCAGCTACGACGTCGTGCTCTCGACCTTCGGCGTGATGTTCACGCCGGACCAGGACAAGGCGGCCTCCGAGCTCGCGCGGGTCTGCAAATCCGGCGGCAAGATCGGCCTCGCCAACTGGACGCCGCAAGGTTTCATCGGCCAGCTGTTCAAGACCATCGGCAAGCATCTGCCGCCGCCGGCGGGGGTGAAGTCACCGGCGCTGTGGGGTACGGTGGCGCGGCTGGAAGAGATGTTCGCGAGCCAGGCTTCCGAGATCGTTGCCGAGCCGCGCATGTTCGTGTTCCGCTATCGCTCGCCGGAGCACTGGCTCGAAATCTTCAAGACCTTCTACGGGCCGACGCTGAAGGCGTTTGCCGCGCTCGACGAAACCGGCCAAGCGGCGCTGACGCGCGATCTCCTGGCGCTGCTCGGGGAATTCAACCACGCCGACGATGGCACGATCGTGGTGCACAGCGAATATCTGGAAGCCGTGATCACCAAGCGCTGACAGCGCCTGAGATGCGGTCAGGCCGGCCTCCGGCCTGACCGCCACCGATCAAAATGGCCCAGTGGCGCCGACCGTGTCGGCCGAGACGGCTTCGCGGCTGCCGAGCGGCTTCGGCCGTCCGGTGGTGGTGTCGCGCAGCGTCTGCCGCTCGATCTCCGAATTCAGCTCGGCGCCGAACATGATGACGATCGCCGACATCCACATCCACGTCATCAGGCCGATCGCAGCGCCCAGAGAGCCGTAGGTCGCATTGTAATTGGCGAATTCCGAGAGGTACCAGGACAGCAGCGCCGAACCGGCGATCCAGAGGATCGCGGCCGTCACGGCGCCGAGGCTCAGCCATTGCCAGCGCGGCGCGTCACGGCTGGGCGCGAAGCGGTAGAGGATGGCGAGTGCGACCAGCAGGATCAGGAACAGCAGCGGCCATCGTGCGAGCGCGACGATCAGCTTGCTTTCGGGCGCCATGCCGAGATGATTGAGCGCAAGCGGGAAGGCGACGACGGCCGCCACCATCAACAGCAGCGCCACGATGCCGCCGACGGTGAAGGCCAGCGAGACCATGTTCAGCCGGATGAAGCTGCGCTTCTCGCGTTCCTCATAGGCGACGTTGAGGGCGTCAAAGATCGCCTTGACACCGGCATTGGCGCTCCAGATCGCAAGCAGCAGGCCGAACAGGAACGTGACACCGAGCGTCGCATTGCCGTTCGACACCACGCGCGCGACCTGGTCTTCGACGATCTGGAACGAGCCCTCGGGCAGCATGGTCGCAAGCGTCTGGAGGTTGGCGCTGATCGTCGCGGGATCGGCGAACAGGGCATAAGAGGAGACGAGCGCGGTGACTGCGGGGAAGAGCGCGAGCAGCCCGAAGAAGACGACACCGCCCGCCGTCGCAAGCAGGCGATCCTCGTCGATGCGCTGATAGGTCCGCCAGAAAATATCCTTCCAGCCCGACCAGGGAATTTCGAATGGACTTTTCGCCCGGCGACCGCGGCCGGGTTGCGCGGCGGCGCCCGCCGGGTTCGTTTCCGGTGAATTCGCTTCGGCTTTGCGGTGGTCCTGCGGAGGCCCCAACCGGATCAGGCCGGAATCCTGAAAGTAGCGCTCCGCCGTCAGCACGAAGATGGCCGTCGCCGCCACTAGGAGCCAGGAGTCGATCGGTTCGGAGCGGCGCGCCAGCATCACGCCTCCAGACTGTGCCTGTGGCGCCGCCTCCGGGCGGCCAACCCGACCAGGCCGACCGCCGCGAGCATCAGGCCAAGTTGCACGGGTCGGTTGGCGCGGACCGGCCAAGCCGTGCTGCCATAAGGCTTCCTGCCAAAAGCTTTGCTGCCATGACCGCGTTCCCCCGGCGCGAGCGGCACGAGGGGAATCGTCGTTGCCACCTCCTTCACCGCCTGCGTGACCGTTCCGCGCGGGATCCGCGGCGTCGCGACCGCCGCGCGCAGGCGGCTCGCAAGCGGCACGATCGGCTTGGGCTTGCGCCTCATCTGCGCCATCGCCACCCCGGCACAGACCGCAGCCAGCACCAGCAGCACTGCGCCGACGGCGCCAAAACCCCAGAATTGCCCGTAGGTGATGGCGACCCAGCGGTACAAGGCCATCAGCGCGACGAAGAATGCTGCGATAACGAACAGGCCCGCGACTGCGAACAGTCCGCCGGCCACCGCGTAAGATGTCACCTTGCCGGTGGCCTGGCTGGTCTGGTCACGCAGATAGGATTGAGCGGCGCGTTTGAGGTGGTTGAGCTTGAGCGCCATGCCGGCGCGCAGCAATTCGCCCGATGGCGCGAGCATGCGGACATCCTCCGAGAGCGAAAAAATGCATCGGAGGATGAACGTGGCGGTATTTGACTTGTTCCGAGGAAGCGCACACGTCGCAGAGGCTAGCCAAGATCGGCGGCTGCGATCCAGAACACCTCGCCCTCGGAATCTTCGGTGTCGAGCCAGAGCAGCGGCAATTCCGGAAAGGCCGCGTCGGCCAGCTCGCGGCCGCGGCCGATCTCGCAGATCAGACCGCCGTCCGGCGTCAGGTGACCGGGCGCATCGCGCAGGATGCGGCGCACCACGTCGAGACCGTCGGCGCCGCCGTCGAACGCGAGCTTCGGCTCGGCCCGGCACTCCGGCGGCAGCGCCGCCATGCCTTCGGCGTCGACGTAAGGCGGATTGGTGATGATCAGGTCGTATCTGTTGTCGCCGAGCGGGGCGAACAGGTCGCCGCGATAGAGGCTGATCCGATCCGCGAGCCCGTATTCGCCGACATTGCGGGCGGCAACTTCAAGTGCACCCTTGGAGATGTCGACGGCATCGACCGCAGCATTCGGGAAATGATGCGCGGCGAGGATCGCGAGGCATCCCGACCCCGTGCAGAGATCGAGCACGCGCGCGACAGCCGTGGGATCGTCGATCAGCGAGCCGGCCTCGCCGTCGGCGCCGAAATGCGAATCCAGCAGCTCGCCGATGAAGGAGCGCGGAACGATCACGCGCTCGTCCACGTAAAAGGGCAAGCCGCGCATATAGATCTTGTTGACGAGATAGGCGGCCGGCTTGCGCGTCGTGACGCGCTGATGGATGAGGTCGAGGATGGTCTTGCCTTCTGCGGCCGTGACGCGCGCGTGGGCAAAGCCCTCGAACTGGTCGGGATTGAGATGGAGCGCCTCGCAGACCAGGAAAACGGCTTCCGCGACCGGATCGGTGGTGCCATGGGCGAAGGCGAGCTTGGCTTCGACGAAACGGCTCACGGCATAGCGGACGAAGTCGAGTAGCGTGAGAAGCTCGCCGCGTCCGACTTTCGCAAGCTTCGGCGCGGCGCGGCCGCGCGCGGTTTTTTTGGAGGCTCTTGCCATCAGGATTTCGTCCAGCGCGCGGCGGCTTCGTCGTCACGGGCGTGGGCCTCGACCCAGCCGGTGCCGGTGGCGCTCTCTTCCTTCTTCCAGAACGGCGCACTGGTCTTGAGATAGTCCATCAGGAACTCGGCCGCCTGGAACGCGGCCTGTCGGTGCTGCGAGGCGGTCAGCACCAGCACGATGTTCTGGCCGGGCATGAAGCGGCCGACGCGATGGATCACCGTGACGCCGTTGAGCGGCCAGCGCGAAATGGCCTCGTCGGCGTGACGCCTGATCTCTTCCTCCGCCATGCCGGGATAATGTTCGAGCGTGAGCGCGGCGATCTTCGCGCTATCCTCGTCGGCGCGGCAAATGCCGGAAAAGCTCACGACCGCGCCGATATCGGTCCGGCTGTCGGTCAGGATCGCGATCTCGCGCGCGATGTCGAAATCGTCTTCCTGGATACGGATGGTGACAGGGCAGGTCATGAGCCTAGCCGCCGGTCATCGGCGGGAAGAACGCGATCTCGCGGGCGCCCGCGATCGCGGCGTCTGATTTGACGTGGGCGTGGTCGATTGCGGTGCGGATCACCTTCGGCTTCTCGAACGCATACGCATAGGCCTCGCTTTGGCCGGAGAGCCAGGCGATCAGCTCCTCGACGGTGCGCACGCTTGCGGGCGGCTCGATCGTCTCTTCGGCCTTGCCGACGCGCTCGCGCACCCAGGCGAAATACTTCACCTTCATCCCTCGTCCTCCTTGATGAGGTGATGGATGCCGGCGCGGAAATAGTCGTAGCCGGTGTAGATGGTGAGGATCGCCGAAGCCCACAGCAGCGCGAGGCCAATCATCGAGACGACCGGCACCACCTCATCGCCGGCTGGCCCAGCAAGCAGGAAGCCGATGGCGACGAGCTGGACCGTGGTCTTCCATTTGGCGAGCTTGGTCACGGGCACGCTGACGCGCAGCGCGGCGAGGTATTCGCGCAGGCCCGAAACCAGGATCTCGCGGCACAGGATCACGATGGCGGCCCACAGCGACCAGCCGTGGATGATGCCGTCCGCGGCCAGCATCAGCAGGCAGGAGGCGACCAGCAGCTTGTCGGCGATCGGGTCGAGCATCCGGCCGAACGCCGATTGCTGATTCCAGATCCGCGCATAATAGCCGTCGAGGTAATCGGTCACACCGGCCGCAATGAAAAGGGCGACCGCAACCCAGCGCAGCCAGAGCGGCTGATCCAGAATCGACTGCGCATAGATGCATCCGACCACGACCGGGATCGCGGCGATCCGGCCATAGGTCAGGATGTTGGGGAGGGACATCGCGCGGCTGGTGGTCCCTCGTGTCGTGGCGATGTTCATCCGTCCTACCAATACCGCTCGGGCCCCAAGGTCAACCGTTCCGCTCCCCAGATGGGCGCAGGATGCAACGACCATATGACCGCGGTCCCCCTTTAGTTCATCCCGGCTGGGGATGGAAATATTCGAAAATCCTGCGCGCGCTCTCGGCGCTGACCCCCGGAACCTTGCCGAGATCGGCAATCGAGGCCCGTTCGATCTCCTTCAGGGTTCCGAAATGGTGCAGCAAGGCACGTTTGCGTGACGGGCCGATGCCCGGAATCTCCTGCAAGCCGGCTTCGCGGATGTCCTTCTTGCGCAGCTTGCGGTGCGAGCCGATGACGAAGCGGTGGGCCTCGTCGCGCAGGCGCTGGATGAAATAGAGCACGGGATCGCGCGGCTCCAGCTTGATCGCCTCGCGCTCCGGCATGAACAGGGTCTCGCGGCCGGCATCCCGGTCCGGTCCCTTGGCGACCGACATCAGCGACACCTGGGTCAGCCCGAGATTGGCAAAGATCTCGCGGACGGCATTGAGCTGGCCGCGGCCGCCATCGATGATGACGAGGTCCGGCCATTGCGGGAAGTCGTCGTCCTTCGCCTTGGCCGCGCCCTCCTCGGGCGGATTGATCAGGCGCTTGAAGCGGCGCTCCAGCACCTCGCGCATCATGGCGAAGTCATCGCCGGGCGTGATCCCTTCCGACTTGATGTTGAACTTGCGGTACTGGTTTTTCACAAAGCCGTCGGGGCCGGCGACGATCATGGCGCCGACCGCATTGGTGCCCTGGATGTGGCTGTTGTCGTAGACCTCGATGCGCTTGGGCGGGTGCGGCAGGTTCAGCGTCGTGGCCATGGCCTCGAGCAGCCGGCTTTGCGTCGCGGTGTCCGCGAGCTTGCGGCCGAGCGCCTCGCGCGCATTGGTCAGCGCGTGGGTGACGAGCTCCTTCTTCTCGCCGCGCTTGGGCGCGGTGACCTCGACCTTGTGGCCGGCCTTGATCGAGAGCGCATTGGCGAGCAGCTCGCATTCCTCGATCTCGTGCGAGAGCAGGATGTTCTTCGGCGGTGGCTTGTCGTCGTAGAACTGGGCGAGGAACGAGCCGAGCACTTCTTCCGGCGTAAAGCTCTTTTCCGCGCGTGGGAAGTAGGCGCGGTTGCCCCAGTTCTGGCCGGTGCGGAAGAAGAACACCTCGACGCAGGAGAAGCCGCCCTCCTGGTGGATGGCGAACACGTCGGCTTCTTCCACCGTGCGCGGATTGATGCCCTGCTGCGACTGGATCGCCGACAGTGCGGCGAGGCGGTCGCGGTAGAGTGCGGCGCGCTCGAATTCGAGCTCATTGGCCGCCTTCTCCATCTCGCCGGCGAGCTCCTGCTTCACCGCATGGCTCTTGCCGGACAGAAAGTCGCTCGCCTCGCGCACCAGCGTTGAGTAGCCGCCGAAGTCGATCTCGCGGGTGCAGGGGCCGGCGCAGCGGCGGATCTGGTAGAGCAGGCAGGGCCGGGTGCGGCTCTCGAAGAAGGAATCGGTGCAGGAGCGGATCAGGAACGCGCGCTGCAGCGCCGTTATGGTGCGGTTGACCGCGCCGGCGGAGGCGAATGGGCCGAAATAGCGCCCGGGCCGGGTCTGCGCCCCGCGATGCTTGAGGATCTGCGGCGCCCAATGATCGCCGGTGATCAGGATGTAGGGAAACGACTTGTCGTCGCGTAGCTGCACGTTGAAGCGCGGCCGCAGCTGCTTGATAAGGTTGGCTTCCAGCAGCAGCGCCTCGGTCTCGGTGTTGGTCGAGACGATCTCCACGGTCACCGTGGCGGCGATCATGCGCAGGATGCGGGCCGGCAGCGGCGCACTTTGGCGCGCATAGCTGGACAGGCGCTTTTTGACGTTCTTGGCTTTGCCGACATAGAGCACGTCGGCGCTCGCATTGAGCATGCGATAGACGCCGGGGGAGGTGGGTGCGAGCCGAACCGCGCGCTCGATCGCCTCGTGACCGATCGCCAGCGGGCCCTCGCCGACCGTGCCGCTCTCTTCCAGGATATCCGGCAGCAGCGCATCGTCCTCGTCGTCGCCGCCTGCTGCCGCGGGATCGACGTCCGGCGCTGCCAGCCGCTCGGGCGGCGCGTCGCTCGCAGCGGCCGGCGGCGACTTGCGCGCGCGGTCGTCTTGATTGTCGGAGGAATCGTGAACCATGGGGCGAATTTAGGTATTGGGGGCGCTGATTTGAAGTTCCGGCCATGCGGCACGCACAGGATGGCAGCCAGTTCCCGGTAACGCTTCCTTAAGTCTGTTAAGCGGGCGGTAACCCGACTTAACAGCCCTTTAACTTAAAACTCTCGATAAATCTGACGCGAAAAGTTCTTGGTTCCGTAACCATGCGACGGGCCCGGCGCGGCGGCGCGGGCATCGCGAGGTTGCGACAGTTGCGTTGGAGTGAGTGATGAAGAGGCTCGTTGTGGGCGCAGCCGCGTTGGTTGCAGCCGGCTGGACAGCTTCGGCAGAGGCCGCCGATCTCAATTACGGGCAGCGTGCGCCCTACACCGTCAATCAGCCGCTCAATGCCTATAGCTGGGCAGGTCCCTATCTCGGCGGCAACATCGGTTATGAATGGGGCTCGGTCGACAACAACCCCACGAAGCCATCGGGCTTCGTTGGCGGCGTGCAAGCCGGCTACAATTTCCAGAACGGCCCGTGGGTGTTCGGTGTCGAGGGCGACATCCAGGCCACCGGCGCCGACGACACCTTCGCGCCGTGGAAATTCTCCAATCCGTGGTTCGGCACCCTGCGAGGCCGCGCCGGCTATGCGTTCAGCAATGTGCTGTTCTACGGCACCGCCGGCCTCGCCTTCGGCGAGCTGCGTGGGCAGACCTTCGGCTGGACGGAGTCGCACACCACTGCGGGCTGGACCATCGGTGCCGGCGCGGAAGTGGGCCTCGCGCCGAACTGGAGCGCCAAGCTCGAATATCTCTACATCGATCTGTCGACGAGTCAGTTCGCAATTACGGGCGTGTCGAACGGCTATAGCGCCAGCGTTGTCCGCGCAGGCGTGAACTATCACTTCTGACATCCAGAGAAGAAAATACCGGACCAGCCTCCCGGCCGCTCGCGGCCGGGATTTTTTTTGCTCGGGGCGCGCTAGGAGAGGATCACCAAATTGACCGCCTTCGGTCCCTTCCCCTTCTTGTCCGGCTCGACTTCGAAAGTAATACGCTGTCCTTCGGCGAGGTCCTTCAGTCCCGCCCGCTCCACAGCGGTGATGTGAACGAAGACATCGCGACCGCCGTCATCAGGCTTGATGAAGCCGTAGCCTCGCTCGCCGTTGAAGAACTTGACCGTTCCCGTCATGGCCATCGGGAAACTCCCCCTCATTGCTCCTCCGCCGCGACGCAGACTCACGTCACGACATGACCGGGCCTCACGGAGCCCGGGAGCTGGCCATCCTTGGACGGACCTCACAGGTCCGGCGGGATCTTTCTTAGGGCCTTCACTCCGCCGCAACCATTCGCGGAAGCGGAACGTAAAGCCAGTCACGGAAATAGCATAATACGGTTCTTTGCAGATTGACTACCGGTCCTGCATATTTTTCCCAAGAATGCCGGAGTGTTACGGTCCCGGCACCTCCAATCGGAATCTGGCAGCCCCGCCCTGGCCGAGCGGCATTTCCAGCTCGGGCAGGATGGTCTTGAGCTCGCCGTGCAGCGTATAGGGCGGATTGACGATCAGGAGCCCAGTGGAGGTGAGGGCGGCGCTGTCGGCTTGCGGCGCGACGCTGAATTCGAGGCGCAGGCATTTCCCCGGCGGCTTTGCTGCAGCTGCGAGCCGCGCGGCCGTCTGGGCCAGCGTGTCGGTGGCCCGCCGGTTCTTGGCCGGATACCAAATGACATAGATACCGGTCGGCCATTTCGCGAAGGCCGCCGTGAAGGCGTCGCCGAGCCGCTCGAACTCGTCCTTGGCCTCGAACGGCGGGTCGATCAGCACGAGGCCGCGCCGCTCTTTCGGCGGCACGAAGGCCGGCAGTGCCACCCAGCCGTCGAGATCGACCACGCGGGCCTGTTCGTCGCGGCGCAGCACGTCGATCAGCGCTTTCCGCGCCTTCGGCTCGAGCTCGCAGGCGACGAGCCGGTCTTGCGGTCTGAGCAGGCCGCGCGCAATCAGCGGCGAGCCTGGATAAGCCCTAAGCTCGCCCTTCGGATTGAAGGCGCGGACAATGTCGAGATAGGGCTTGGTCAGCGCCGCGGTCTCGCTCGACAGGCGCGCCTGCAGCAGCCGCGCAATGCCGGTCAGCCATTCGCCGCCGCGGCGCGCCTCGTCGCTGTCGAGATCGTAGAGCCCGGCGCCGGCATGGGTGTCGATGACGCGGAACGCCGCTGGCTTGTCCTGCAAGTAAGTAAGAATGCGCGCCAGCACGATGTGCTTGATGACATCGGCGAAGCTGCCGGCGTGGAAGGCGTGGCGGTAGTTCATGTCGGACAGTTACGACATCGCGCGATGAAAGTAACTGCCGTCATTCCGGGGCGGTGCGCAGCACCGAACCCGGAATCTCGAGATTTCCGGGTCTGGTGCTAACGCACCATCCCGGAATGACGACGAGAGCTAGCTACCCGCCCCTGATCGGCGGCATCGTCACCTGGTCGCGGCGGCAGGCGCGGCGCTCGATCTCGTCGCAGGCGCGGAATTGCAGGTCCTTGCTGAGGCAGATGCGGACCTCGGAGAGCCGTGTCCGGTTGCAGGTCACCGAGACGGCGGCATTGCTGAGACCGGGATTGGCCTTGATGAAGGCCTCCTCGACCTCCGCCGGCGCCACGGTCTTGGCCTGCGACAGATCGAGATATTCGGCCGGGATCTTGATCGCGGCGCGCGCCTTGCGGATCGTCTCGAAATAGCTGCGGCCTTCGAGCCCGGAGCAGGTGCCGTGCTTGTCCCATTCGTTGAAGATCAGGCCCGGCGCCGGCATCAGGTCGAGCATCGAGGAGACGATGCTGCGATTGAGCCGCGGCGCCGGCCGCTGGCAGTATTCCGGAAAGCCGTTCTCATATTGCGGCCACAGCCCATGCACCACGAAGGCGTAGGGCCGCCCGCCGCATTGCATCTGTGACCGGCCGCCGCGCTCGGCTGCCTCCTCGCAGAACGAGGGCGACCAGGACAGCGACAGCACATAGAAATCGAATTCGCCGGGCGCGTTCTGCCGCTTGTCCTGCGCTTTCGCGCCGCCGGCGAGCGACGCCAGCCCGGCGGCAAGGGTGAGTGAGATCACAAGACGGGAGAACGAACGCAATCTGGAATGAAACATGGCGGCGCCCCTCAACTAGACTGTGCAAGCGAGCCTAGCAGGCGATGAGAACATTTCAAGAACAAATTTCGGGCGCCAATCGTTCGGCCGCTTGATCGGACCGAATCAGGGCTTTCGAATCAGGGCTTGGCGGCGCGGCAGGCCGGGTTGTAGGCCCAGTTACGGTCGACCCCGACCACGCACCATTCGACGCCGTTGCCGTAGCCGGCGAAGCCGCCATCCTCGATGATCGAGAAGTGCACCTTGCGCACCTTGCCGTCATTGAGCGTGGCGTCGCCGGTGCAGTAGCGGCGCGGAATGTTGTCGGACTGCCAGGGGCGGAACGCGACTTCGCGAACGGCGGAGAAGCCGGTGATCTGCAACGAGGAATTCCAGAACGAGCTTTCTTTCTCCCAGAACTGGGTGGCGATCGTCGGCAGGGCCTTGTCGCAATCGGCGACGGCGCCGTCATAGCGCGGCCCGCTCAGCCAGAAATTCATCTCGAGTCCATTGGCGGCTTTGGCCTCTCCGAGCGACAGTGCCCCGAACATGAGGCCGAGCACGGCGGCAAAGCGGAGCGATTTCAGGGAGGGGGCGCGCATGATCAATCCGGACGTTCAAGTCTTGCGAAGGTGGGACGGTGCCGCGAAGGCGGGGGGAGGTCAAGTGCAGCGCGGCAACACTTTGCCAGGAGTTGACCAAGACGTCGCGGCCAACTGGCCTTCGGTTCTTTTCACTTCCATCCCGGCACCGTAAACTGCCGCCAGCCAATTGGAGTGACGGGAATGCGAATCATTGCGGCCGCGGGCCTTTTTGCCGGCCTGGTTGTCTCGAGTACGATGGCGAGCCAGCCGGCGCGCGCCGATATCCTTCCGGTGCCTCCGTTCAAGGGCAACGACACCGGCGGTATCATCGCCTATTCGATGGCGAGTCAAGTCGACGCGCGTCAGGTCGCTGTCGATCACTGCGCGCGTTACGGCAAGGTGGTGAAATTCCTGGGCGTGCAGGCCTATGAGGGCGGATATATCTCGTTCTCCTGCCGCTGGGTGCCCTATGGCGCCGCCGATCGGCCGATCCGCACGCTGTACTGAGGCGCTCTCGCAGCGCCGTACTCTCTCAGCCGGGAGCCTTCCACATGACGCGCAAACTCGCTTTGCTCGGCTCGACGCTTTGCCTCGCGTTGTCGGCAGGCAGCGCCGGCGCCGACGACCTGCCGGTGCGCAAGGCCGGTCTTTGGGAAATGAAGCTGGTCACATCAGGCTCGCCGGTGCCCGAGATGACCATGCAGCACTGCACCGACGAGACCGTCGACAGGGAGATGAGCAACAACGTCTCCCCGATGGCCAAGCAGATCTGCGCCAAGCAGGAGATCAAGAAGACCGCGACCGGCTATGGCAGCGATTCCGAGTGCAGCGTCGCCGGTGTCAGCACGACCTCGCATGCCGAGATCACTGGCGATTTCAACTCGGCCTACACGGTGAAGACGACCTCGCATGCGCAAGGCGGCGTCGCCGGCGCGGCGGGGCGCGACAACACCACGACGCTGCAAGCCAAGTGGCTAGGAGCCTGCAAGCCGGAGCAGAAGCCCGGCGACATCGTGATGCCCGGCGGCTTCAAGATGAACGTGCGCGACATGGACAAGCTGAAGGCGCTGCTGCCGAAGTAGGTCAGTCGTGAGCTCGTAGCTCGCGGAAATCGGTGCGCTCGCCCCGTTCTTACGGGGAGAGGGTTGTGGGGTGAGGGGCCTCTCCGCACGCGAAATTGCCGAGAGACCTGTACCCCCTCACCCGGATCGCAAGAGCGATTCGACCTCTCCCCGCAAACGGGGAGAGGTGAACGGTCAGCTACACCGGAATCCGCACGCTCGCCCGCAAGCCCCCCATCGGGCTGTCACCCAGCGTGATGTCGCCGCCGTGCGAGCGGGCGATGTCGCGGGCGATGGCGAGGCCAAGGCCCGTGCCGCCTTCGTCCTGGTTGCGGGCGTTATCCAGCCGCAGGAACGGCTTGAACACCTCTTCGCGCAAGTGCGCGGGAATGCCCGGGCCGTCGTCCTCGATCGTGACGGTGAGATAACGGTGATCGCGCTGGCCGGTGATGGCGATGGCCTTGCCGTAGCGCGCCGCGTTGGTGACGAGATTGGCGAGGCAGCGCTTGAACGAGGCCGGCTTCACCGTCACCACCGGCAGGCCGTGGAAGGCCACGGTCGCGGTATGACCATGGCGCTCGGCGTCGCTGCGCAGCTCCTCGAGCGCTTGCGCCATGTCGGTCGGCTGCGACTGCTCGCCGGAATCGCCGCGGGCAAACGCGAGGTAATCCTCCAGCATCATCGACATCTCGTCGACGTCCTTGCGCATGCCCTCGAGCTCGGGGCTGTCGCCGATCAGCGCCAGCTCGAGCTTGAAGCGGGTCAGGATGGTGCGCAGGTCGTGGCTGACGCCGGCGAGCATCGCGGTGCGCTGCTCCATCGTGCGCTCGATGCGCGACTTCATTTCCAGGAAGGCGACCGCCGCACGCCGCACCTCGCGCGCGCCCCTCGGACGGAAATTCGGCGCCTCGCGGCCCTTGCCGAAACTTTCGGCAGCATCGGCAAGGCGCAGGATCGGCTTGATCTGGTTGCGCAGGAACAGCACGGCGACGATCAACAGGATCGAGGACGTGCCGACCATCCAGAACAGGAAGATCTCCGAATTCGAGGCATAGGCGGCGCTGCGCTGCGCGAACACGCGCATCACGGCATCGTCGAGCTGGATGCGGATCTCGACCAGGTTGGAGCGGCCGACCGTGTCGATCCAGAACGAGCGGCCGATCTGGCGGCCGAGCTGCACCGACAGCGTCTGGTCGAGCAGCGAGAAGAACGGTTTTGGTCCCGGCGGCGGCATGTCGCCGGCGGGCAGGAAGTCGACAACGAGGCCGAGGCGCTGCTGCGCGATGCGGCGGATCTGGTCGCGGTCCTTGTCCTGCGGATAGCCTTTGTAGACGTCGATCAGCGCGGCGATGTCCTGCACCACCGCAGCCGACAATCTGCGTGTCACCGTGTTCCAGTGCCGCTCCATGAACACGAAAGCGACGACCGATTGCAGCACCACCATCGGCACGATCATGATGAGGAGCGCGCGGGCGTAGAGGCCGGTCGGCATCCAGCCCTTGAATGCATTGCCCATCCAGCCATTCGCCGCCGAAACGCGGCCGGCGGCGCTCTTCAGAAGCGTGAGGCCGGTATCGATCGTGCTCATCTAGCGCGCTTCACTGATTTACGGCGAGGCCACCAGGCGGTAGCCGATGCCGCGCACCGCCTGCAAGAACAGTGGATTGGCGGGGTCGGTCTCGATCTTGCGCCGGAGGCGGTTGATCTGCACGTCGACGGCGCGCTCGTTGACGCTGCCATTGCCGGTCAGCGCGCTGCGCGGCACGGTCTCGCCCGGCGTCTCCGCGAGAATCCGCAGCATCTCGCGCTCGCGATCGGTGAGGTGGATGACCTCCTCGCCGTGGCGCAATTCGCCGCGATCGAGGTGGTAGACATAGGGACCGAACGCGATCTTCTCGACGGTCGCGGCCTGCGGCGGCGGCGCGGCGCGCTTGAGGATGTTGTTGATGCGCAGCGCAAGCTCGCGCGGCTCGAACGGCTTTGCCACGTAATCGTCGGCGCCGATCTGCAAGCCCTCGATACGGGCTTCCGCCTCGTGCCGCGCCGTCAGCATCACGATCGGCACCGAGGACGAGGTCCGGATGAAGCGGGCAAGGTCGAAGCCGGTCTCGCCGGGCATCATCACGTCGAGAATCAGGAGATCGAAATGCAGGCTCAGCAGTTTCGAGCGCGCATCGCCGGCGCTCGCCGCGGTGGTGACGCGGTAGCCTTCACTGGCGAGAAAGCGCGAGAGCAGGTCGCGGATGCGGCGGTCGTCGTCGACCAGCAGCAGATGCGGGGCATCGTCGGCGGGTTGCACCGGCGGGCGGGCGAGCGTGGCAGCGAGCACGGTCACTCCTTGGCGTCGTGGTTGACGGAAGCGAAGATCGTCTCGAGCACCTTGTCCGGATCGTCGCGGTCGATCATCGCGCGCAGGAAGCGCTTCACGGTCTCGGCGTCCTGCGGAGCCATCTCCGCGAGCGCCCTGGTGATCCGCGTGGTCTGGAGCCCGGCGAGCTTCTGCACCAGCGCCTCGCCCTTCGGTGTCGCGTAGAGCAGGCGCTGGCGGCGATCATTGTCGCCAGTCTTCTGCACGATATAGCCCTCGTCCAGGAGCTGCTTGAGCACGCGGCCGAGCGACTGTTTTGTGATGCGCAAGACGTCGAGCAGGTCGGCGACCTTCAGCCCGGGATAGCGGTAGACGAAGTGCATGACGCGGTGATGGGCCCGGCCGAAGCCGAACGCCTCCAGCTCCTGGTCGGGATCGCCGACGAAGTCGCGATAGGCGAAGAACAAGAGCTCGATGATATCCCAGCGCAAATTGCCTGCGTCCGACGCGGCGGGCCGAGATTCGGCGACGTCAGGAGGAGAGGCTGCGAAATTTATGTCAGGCATATTGACGTATCTTGGGTTCAATGTTACAAAACGATCGACCCGCACGAAATTTTAGATCGCTTCGCGTCGGGTGGCATCGGAGCAAGGCGGCCGGAGCGAGCCGGACAGGCGACGACGGCCGATCAGATCTACCGTGCGATTGTCGAGCGGCATTTCGGCAAAACATACTGGACTTCCGCCTTCCGCAAAAGCATGTCCTCGGCGACATGCTGGCCACGGAAACCGGCCGTAACAAGGCTGGCGGCGGTCCGGCCAAAAACCCAATCAAGCCAGCCGGGCCCGAAACGGGCAGGCGGGCGCGAGAAACAGCGCCGCCACCGGCAGCGGGAGGCAAGGACATGAGCATGAAATTCGACATCCAGCCCGCATCCAATCCGACGTCCGAGAAGGACCGTATCGCCAAGTTGGTGGACCCCGGCTTCGGGCGGGTCTTCACCGACCACATGGCGGTCGTCCGCTACAGCCAGGCCAAGGGTGGCTGGTACGAGGCGAAGATCGAGGCGCGCGCCAACTTCCAGCTCGATCCGGCCGGTGCGGTCCTGCATTACGCCCAGGAAATTTTTGAAGGCCTGAAGGCCTACAAGCGCGACGATGGCGGGGTGAACCTGTTCCGCCCCGACGCCAATGCGCGGCGCTTCAAGGACTCGGCCGACCGCATGGCGATGGCGCAGCTGCCCGAAGACGTCTTCATCGAGGCGGTCGAGCAGGTCGTGCGCATCGACCGCGCCTGGATGCCGGGCGGTGAAGGCAGCCTTTACTTGCGGCCCTTCATGATCGCGAGCGAGACCTTCCTCGGCGTCAAGCCGTCGTCCGAATACATCTTCGCAGTCATCGCCTCGCCAGTCGGCTCCTACTTCAAGGGCGGGCCCGCCCCGGTCTCGATCTGGGTGTCCGAGAATTATACCCGCGCCGCGATCGGCGGCACCGGCGCCGTCAAATGCGGCGGCAATTATGCCGCGAGCCTGCGCGCGCAGGCCGAAGCGATTCAGCAAGGCTGCGATCAGGTCGTCTTCCTCGATGCGGTCGAGCGCCGCTATATCGAGGAGCTCGGGGGCATGAACGTGTTCTTCGTGTTCGACGACGGCTCACTCTCGACGCCGCCGCTCGGCACCATCCTGCCGGGTATCACCCGCGACTCCATCATCACGCTCGCCCGCGATGCCGGCAAGACCGTGCGCGAGGAGCCGTACTCGCTCGAGCAGTGGCGCAAGGATGCGGCCTCAGGCAAGCTGAAGGAAGCCTTCGCCTGCGGCACTGCCGCCGTCATCTCGCCAATCGGCAAGGTGCGCTCGGTGAGCGGCGATTTCGATATCAGCGGCGGCGCCGCCGGCCCCGTCGCCATGGGCTTGCGCAAGCAGCTCGTCGACATCCAGTACGGCCGCACCAACGATCCGCACAACTGGATCCGCAAGGTGTTTTAGGATTCTCGTCTCCCGGACGCGGCGCAGCGCTTCTTCAGCGGTGCGCCGCAGAGCCGGGACCCATCTCAGCGTCAATGGACCCCGGATCAGCAGCGCATCACGCCGCCAAGAGGCGGCGCGCCGCGCAGCATCCGGGGAACGCAACCAAACTGGGCGCCATGAACGCGCCGCCATGCCTATGCGACAAAGCCAGGAGACATCGAGCATCCCGGACATCGCAAACATGGCATTCAAGCTCTCCCAGCCCATGAAATGGGTGGTTCTCGCCGTCATTACCGGCGTCTCCGTTTTCGGCATCCTGACCATCGGCCCCACGCACGAGGTCGCAGCGGATGACCACTCGCCGGTTGTCAACGTGCGCACCACCGATCCCGAGATGAACGCCGCGATTGCCCGCGCCCGCGGCACGCTCTCTACGTTCTGGGCCTCCTATGACGCGCCAAAGCCGTCCGAGACCGGGCATGCCTTGAAGGTGCACTTTTCGACCCGCAAGGGCGGCGAGCACATCTGGATCGCGGAGGTGAAGAAGCTGCCGGACGGGGCCTATTCCGGTTTCTTCGCCAACGAGCCGCGCGACCTGCCGGGCAGGCGGGCAGGCGACCAGGTGAAGTTCACCGAAGCCGACATCTCAGACTGGATGTTCATGCGCAACGGCAAGATCGTCGGCGGCGAGACCATCAAGCCGACCCTGAAGTCGCTGCCGAAGGCGGACGCCGATGCGTTGAGGGCAAGGATGGAGCAGCCGTAGGGGTGGGGTTGTCATTCCGGGATGGTCTGAAGGGACCAGACCTCAGGTGCGCGATTGCGCACCGGGGAATCTCGAGATTCCGGGTTCGATGCTGCGCATCGCCCCGGAATGACGGCTTCTCCTAAGCCCCGGTTGCCGCCCCGCGCCCCGGCTGGTAAACGCCGCGCATGGCCGAGAAACCCAAAAAACCCCAGAAACTGAAGGCGCGCCTGCCGCGCGGGCTCGAGGATCGCGACCCCTCAGCGATCCGGGCGACGCGCGAGATGGTCGAGAAGATCCGCGCCGTCTACGAGCTCTATGGCTTCGAGCCGGTGGAGACGCCGGCGATGGAATACACCGACGCGCTCGGCAAGTTCCTGCCCGACCAGGACCGCCCGAATGAGGGCGTGTTCTCGTTCCAGGACGACGACGAGCAATGGATCAGCCTGCGCTACGATCTGACCGCGCCGCTGGCCCGCTACGTCGCCGAGAATTTCGACACGCTGCCAAAGCCCTACCGCAGCTACCGCGCCGGCTACGTGTTCCGCAACGAGAAGCCCGGCCCCGGCCGCTTCCGCCAGTTCATGCAGTTCGATGCCGATACGGTTGGTTCGGCCACGCCGGCGGCGGACGCCGAGATGTGCATGATGGCCGCGGACACCATGGAGGCGCTCGGCATCCCGCGCGGCGCCTATGTGGTGAAAGTGAACAACCGCAAGGTGCTAGACGGTGTGCTGGAAGTTGCCGGTCTTGGAGGCGCTGACAATGTCGGAAAACGCCTTATCGTGCTGAGAGCGATCGACAAACTAGATCGCTTGGGCGTCGAAGGCGTCAAGCAGCTCTTGGGTAGCGGTCGCAGGGACGAAAGCGGAGATTTCACTAAGGGCGCTGAATTGAGTCCAGAGCAAATCTCTCTGCTAGCCGAGTTCGTTGAGAAGGCTGTCGGTACTTCGAACGACCTAGCTGCTGGAAAAGAGAGTGAATTCTTAGCCCCCCAAAATATTGATCAGGACGCGTTTATGATCCCAGAGCAGGGATCGTTTTACGCTGGCTCACCCATCGCAATGGAAGGGTGGGAAGAACTTGAATATATGCGAACTCTATTCCGCAAGTCCGGCTACGGCGTTGACCAGATCCGCATCGATCCGTCCGTCGTCCGCGGTCTCGAATATTACACCGGCCCCGTCTACGAGGTCGAACTGCTGCTCGACACCAAGGACGAGAAGGGCCGCCCGGTGCGCTTCGGCTCGGTCGGCGGCGGCGGCCGCTATGACGGCCTCGTCTCGCGCTTCCGCGGCGAGCCGGTGCCAGCGACCGGATTCTCGATCGGCGTATCGCGCTTGCAGGCCGCGCTGACGCTGCTCGGCAAGCTCGACACGCGGCCGGAGTTCGGCCCCGTCGTCGTCACCGTGTTCGACCGCGACCGCGTCGCCGACTACCAGAAGATGGTGGCGAGCTTGCGCACCGCCGGCATCCGCGCCGAGCTCTATCTCGGCAATCCCAAGAACATGGGCAACCAGCTCAAATATGCCGATCGCCGCAACTCACCTTGCGTCATCATCCAGGGCTCGGATGAGAAGGCGCGCGGCGAAGTGCAGGTCAAAGATCTGATCGAGGGCGCCAAGGCGGCCGCCGCGATCGCCTCCAACCAGGAATGGCGCGAGACCCGCCCGGCGCAGTTCTCGTGCAGCGAGGCCGACCTCGTCGCCAAGGTGCGCGAGGTCTTGGCGCGCCATGACGTGAGCTGGGGCTAGCTATTCGCAGGCAGCGTCGTGCCCGGGCTTGTCCCGGGCATCCACGTCTTGTTTGATGGCGACCGTCAATGGCCGGTGTTCGGCCGCAAGGGAGAGAAAAATGCCTGAGATCACCATCAGCATGGCCGAAGGCCGCACCGACGAGCAGAAGGCCGGCATGATGCGCGACATCACCCAGGCACTGGTGAAGAATCTCGGCGTCGATGCCGATGCCGTCGTCATCCAGATCAACGAAGCCCCGCTGCGCCACAAGATGAAGGGCGGCAAGACGTTCGTGGAGCGCGCGGCGGCGGCGAAGAAGTAGCCAGCGCCGTTGCCGCAAACGCCGCTGTCGTCCCGGACAAGCGTCAGCGCAGATCCGGGAGCTATAACCACAGGAAGTGGTCGTGGGGTGAAGCGGTAACTCCGAGTCCCCGTAACCACGATGTCCTGTGGTTATGGGTCCCGGATCGGCGCGCGCTTAGGGCGCGCTTGTCCGGGACGACACTGAGCAAGCACCATGGACGCACGCGACTTCATCACGATCGGCATGAGTGCCGAGCGCACGCTGGTGGTCCCGGTGGAGCGCACGGTCGGGCATTTCGTGCCCGGCATGCCTTTTGTTTATGCGACGCCGATGATGATCCTGGAAATGGAGATGGCATCGGGCGATGCGATCCGCGCCGCGCTTCAGCCAGGCTGGGTCACGGTTGGCACCGAGGTCGACATCCGCCATCTTGCCGCTGCGCTCGTCGGCGCAACGGTGCGGACCACGGCAAAGGTGGTCGCCGTCGAGCGCCGCGTCATCCGCTTCGAGGTCGAGGCATTCGAGGGCACGCGCAAGCTCGGCGAGGGCCGCCACGCGCGCGGACTCGTCAATGTCGAGATGTTCAACAAGCGGCTGGGAGCCGCTACTTCGCCAATTCCTTCGACCGCTTCGTCGCCGCGGCAATCGCGCGGATCATGAGATCGCGCAACCCCGGTTCGCCCATCAGCACGCCGAGCGCTGCGGCGGTGGTGCCGCCGGGCGAGGTGACGTTCTGGCGCAGCGTGCTGGAGGGCAGCTCCGAGCGGTGCAGCAGCTCGCCGGAGCCGGCGACGGTCTCGCGGGCGAGCTTCGTCGCCAGCGCCTCGGGTAATCCCGCTTCGACGCCGGCCCGCGCCAGCTCCTCGGCGAGCAGGAACACGTAGGCTGGCCCCGAGCCGGAGACGGCGGTCACCGCATCCATCAGGCCTTCGTCGTCGACCCATTCCACCGAGCCGGTGGCGCGCAGCAGCGCATCGGCCACCGCGCGCTGCGCGGGGCTGACATTGTTCGCCGCAACGGCGACGGTGATGCCCCGGCCGATCGCGGCCGGCGTGTTCGGCATTGCGCGCACCACGGCCCCGCCGCAGACCTCTTCAAGCGAGGCGATCGTGGTGCCCGCCATGATCGAGACCACCGAGGTCTTGTCCGAGACGAACGGCTTCAGCTTGGCGCCGGCCTCGCGGAACATCTGCGGCTTCACCGCGACGACCAGCGTGTCGATCGCGCCGGCGGTCGTCACGTCGGGATTGAGCGCGACGCCCTTGGCGGCCAGCGCGGAGATCTCGGGCGCAATGTGCGGATCGATCACCGCGACGCGGCGCGGATCGAGCCCGCCCGCAAGCCATCCGGTCAGCATCGCGCCGCCCATCTTGCCGGCGCCGGCGAGCAGGATGGTGCCGGTGATGTTTTGGAGGGGGTTGTTGTCGGCCACTGTGGTCACCACAAACTCGCTGTCGTCCCCGCGAAAGCGGGGACCCATAACCACAAGTGGTCTTAACGGATGGAGGTGTCAGCAACAAGCCGCGTGCCACAAGGGATATCACGCGGTATGGATCCCGGATCTGCACGCGCTTTAGGCGCGCTTGTCCGGGACGACGTGGCGAGGGGGCGGCGGCTCCCTCACTTCTCAGGCAATGTTACGCCTCGCCCACCGTGTCGAACATCGCTGCGTCCATGGCCTGCGCGGTGGTCTTGCCGGCCCACACCACGAACTGGAACGCGGGGAAATAGCGCTCGCAGGCGTGGATGGCGCCGGCGAGCATAGCTTCGCACTGCGCGGTCGAGGCGGTGAGGCCGCCCGGCAGCACCAAAGCCTGGCGGTGCATGATCAAGCCGGTGTTGGTCCACAAATCGAAATGGCCGACCCACAGCTGCTCGTTCACGGCGGCGACGAGCCGCTGCACCTCGCTCCGGCGCGGCAGTGGAATCTTCATGTCGAAGGCGCAGGCCAGATGCAGCGCCTCGATCTCGCCCATCCAGGTGAAGGAGAGCTGGTAGTCGGTCCATTGTCCCTTCGAGACAATCGTGAGTTCGTCTTCGCCGGAGCGTTCGAACGGCCAGTTGTTGCTGGCAGCGATGTCCTCGACCACCGCGAGCGGATGGTTCCTGGAATCGATAGTGCCTTCGAGCAGGGACATGCCGTCTCGACCTCTTGCCTTCTTGTTGTCTTTGATACGCACGCGGTTGGGCCCGGCGCGCGCTCCCTAAACGTCGCTACGGCGTCCCCTCGGAGTCTTACGATCCCTCGGATCAGCGCGGGCCTGTCGCGGATCAAGTGATGTGATTTGCGGAATCTGCGCAACGGGGTCCCGAGTCCGTCCACAAGCCAGGACTCGTTCGTCCACAGCTCATCTCCGCCACAATTCTTAACGGTGAGAACAAACCGGAATCGGATTCCCCAAAGGCGCTCACCGGAAATTCCGTCCCACGAGGCCCGGGCCGCCGCGAGGGCATGGGACCATGCGCTTTGCCCATGCGGAACGCGCTTGCCGCGACTGCTCGCCGGCGGCATATTTCCTCGCAGGCCGTTCATTCCGGACGGCCGATGTTCTCAGGGCGGGGTGAAAGTCCCCACCGGCGGTAAGGGCCGAAAGGCCTAAGCCCGCGAGCGCCTTCCGTGAGGGGTATCCCGAAGGGAAGGGTCAGCAGATTCGGTGCAACTCCGAAGCCGACGGTCAAAGTCCGGATGAAAGAGAACGGTCGGTGGCAGACGCATCGCGAGGATGCGGCTGTTTGTCGTTCCGTGTGCCCTGATTCTGGTCCTTAAACCGAGGAAAGCCATGAATCAGATGTTGCAAGATCCCCAAACCGAAACCTCCCAGCCCACCCAACCGCCGGTTCCACAGGACCCGGCGCCCGACCATCCGCGCTTCGCCAAGCCGCAGCGAGTGGCCTTCGTGCAGGCCTGCTGGCACCGCGAGGTGGTCGCGGAGGCTCGGATCGCCTTCCTGAAGGAGGCGGAGGCGCGGCACCTCACCCATGTCGACGTGTTCGAGGTGCCGGGCTCGTTCGAGATCCCGCTGCACGCCCAGGTCCTCGCCAAGACGCGGCGCTACACCGCGATCGTCGCCGCCGGCCTCGTCGTCGACGGCGGCATCTACCGCCACGAATTCGTCGCCGACACCGTGATCAAGGCGCTGATGGACGTGCAGCTCCGCACCGAGGTGCCGGTGTTCTCGGCCGTGCTCACGCCGCAGCAATTCCACGAGACCGAGGTGCACTACGACTTCTTCCGCAAGCACTTTGCGATCAAGGGTGTCGAGGTCGCGGCAGCCTGTGCGGAGACGTTGCTCGGCCTGGAGCGCCTGCGCGGCCAGGTCGCGGCGGGGATCGTAGGGTAGGGCCCGAAGTCATTCCGGGGCTCGCGAAGCGAGAACTATGGTGCGCAATTGCGCACCTGAGAATCTCGAGATTCCGGGTTCGGCGCTGACGCGCCGCCCCGGAATGACGTCAATGGCTAGTCGAACAGGCTCGACACCGACTCTTCCGCCGCGGTGCGCGCGATCGCGTCCGAGATCAGGCTGGCGATCGGCAGGGTGCGGATGTTCGGCGCCTTGGTCACCGCCTCGGTCGGCAGGATCGAGTCGGTGATGACGAGCTCCTTCAGCCTCGAGCCGGAGATGCGGGCGGCAGCGCCGCCGGAGAGCACGCCGTGGGTGATGTAGGCGTAGACGTCCTTGGCACCCTTGGCGATCAGCGCGTCGGCCGCGTTGACCAGCGTGCCGCCGGAATCGACGATGTCGTCGACAAGGATACAGCTATACCCGGAGACGTCGCCGATCACGTTCATGACTTCGGATTCACCCGGACGCTCACGGCGCTTGTCGACGATCGCGAGCGGGGTGTTGATGCGCTTCGCAAGGCCGCGGGCGCGGGCCACGCCGCCGACGTCGGGCGAGACCACCATCACCTTGCCGAGGTCGAAACGTTCGCGAATGTCGCGCACCATCAGGGGGGCAGCGAACAAATTGTCGGTTGGGATATCGAAGAAGCCCTGGATCTGGCCGGCATGCAGGTCGAGCGTCATGACGCGGTCGACACCGGCATGGGTGATCAGATTGGCGACGAGCTTGGCCGAGATCGGCGTGCGCGAGCCAGAGCGGCGATCCTGCCTGGCATAGCCGAAATAGGGAATCACTGCGGTGATGCGGCGCGCCGAGGAGCGGCGCAGCGCGTCGGTGATGATCAGGAGCTCCATCAGATTGTCGTTCGCCGGAAACGAGGTCGACTGGATGATGAAGGCATCCGAGCCGCGGATGTTCTCCTGGACCTCGACGAAGATCTCCATGTCGGCGAAGCGCCGGACCACCGCTTTGGTCAGCGGCATGTGGAGGCCCTGCGCGATGGCCTGGGCAAGAGCCGGATTGGAGTTGCCGGCGACAAGCTTGATGGAGCCGTTTTTGGCCGACATGGACGCTTCCTCCCGCGCTTTGCTGGATACGACGTTCAACATCCCACGAATACCCACTGGCAGCACGGTTACGACGGGCGAGGAAATATCAGGCCGCGGGCTCAAATGGCAACCCGGGATGCTACGTTTTCCCTTTGAAAATCCTGAGTCGGGCCAACGGCTTGGCCGCAACTTGAGCCCGTGGTTTAGCGGGGGTCATCGCTCCGCATAGCCGAGCGCCGAGGTCAGCATATCAGGCACTGGGGCCTCCTTGATCACGCTCGCGACCGCCGGCCCCCGCAGGCCGGGAGCCGCGCCAGGTGCATCCGGCGTCCCATTGATCATGTTGGAAAGTCCGCTGAATCCGGCCTGGGCGATCTTCCGCAGCACGAGGTCGTCGGCAGCCGCCCAGGCGTCACGCGTCGCGTCGCGACCGCCCTTGGCCGAGGTCGGTTCCTCGCCGGACAGGCGCAGCGCCCGCTGCTGGTTGGCGTCATAGACGTCCCAGACCCAGGCGATCACGGTCTTGCCGCGCACCACCTGGGCGGAGAGGTAGCTGCGCACGCGGTAGGCGGCCGTGCCCTCGCGGGAGACGACGGACAGGCTGCGCAGCTTGGATTCGCTGTCGAGCACGCCGACCATGCGGTCGAACACCTGCGGCGGCGGCCCGTCGATCGATTCGAAGGCGACCGTCGCGCCGCTGCCGCCGCTCGGCGCCATCGCATAGGAGTTGCTCGGCGCGTTGCCGCCGGCGCAGCCGGCGAGCACGGTCGCAGCCGCCAGCAGCATGACCGCCAGCACGCGCGAGCCCGCGCGGCACAGAAAAGATGACGCTTCCCTCATTGGGGGCAGCGATATCGTTAAAACGCATTAACGTCTAGGGCGGCGGCGACACAAACAGGTCCCGAAGGGAATCGTGTGTTGTCACCTTGGTTTGCGTCATAGGGAAGCTTGCCGTGTCCCGGACGCGCTGCGGCGCCATAAGCGCGTTCATAGCGCGTCTTCGACGCGCTATGGTGCCGCTGCGCTGAGCCGGGACCCAGATTGCCGCCGAGATCGAGATCGCAGAGCCATGGGCCCCGGCTCAGCGGCGCATCACTTGCGTGCTGCGCCGCGTCCGGGGCACGAGATCTCACCCCTCGAGCGCGATCGCGTGAACGTGGCGGCCGTAATCCGGCTCCTTGCGATGCACCGAGCGGCGATAGCTGAAGAAGCGCTCGTCGGCATAGGTGTCGAGCCCGAGATCGTCGATCATCAGGATGCCGGCGGCTTCCAGCCGCATGCGGATGAAGCCGGCAAGATCGAACATCGCGTGGCCCTCGCGCACCGAGGGGATGAAGAAGATGGCGTTGTCCGCATCGGCTTCGATGAAGCGCGCGACGAACTCGTTGCCGACCTCGTAGCTGTCCTGGCGGATCAACGGGCCGATCGCGGCGATGGTGCCGCCGCGCGTGGCACCGAGCTTCTCCATCGCCGAGATCGTCGCTTCCAGCACGCCGGTGAGCGCGCCCTTCCAGCCCGCATGCGCGCCGCCGATCACGCGCGCATTGGGATCGACGAACAGCACCGGGCCGCAATCGGCGGTGGAGACGCCGAGTGCGATGCCCGGCGTCTTCGTCACCAGCGCGTCGCCCCTGGGCCGCGGGCCGCTCGGCCACGGCGCATCAGCCACGAGCACGTCGGGCGAATGAGTCTGGTGCAGGCTGAGAAAGCGCTCGGGCGCGACGCCGACATGCTCGGCCATGCGGCGGCGGTTCTCGGCGACCAGGGCCTGATCGTCGTTGGATCCGAGCCCGCCGTTCAGCGCGGCATAGATGCCGCCGGAAACGCCGCCCTCGCGGGTGAAGAAGGCATGGCGCAGGCCGGGCACGGCGGACAGCAGCGACGAAGCAAGCGTCATGAGGCCTCTCCCGCCTGTTCGAGATCGCTGAGGCCGGCAAGGCCCGACAGTCGGGGTTCGGAGATGCCGAGCACCTTGAACATCGAACCCATGCCGCCACGCCCGGTATCGGTCAGGCGCTTGAGCGCCACCGAAATGTCGGTGGCCACCTCCGGCGCCGCCTTCTGCATCAAGGCGGCGGCGCGGGTGTCGATGCCGATACGCCTAAGGAAGTCGCCTTGCGTCACCGGGCCGTGCACGCGGGCGCCGACATCCTCGGCCGCGCGCGCCAGCGCCTGGAAGTCGACATGCGCGGTGACGTCGGCCTGACCCGGCGCCTTCAAGGGATCGGCGAAGGTGTGGCGCGCGATGGCCTGGAAGGTGTCGCCGGCGTCGCTGCGCAGATGGCCGTAGTCGATGATGAGCGCCGCGCCGTCCTGGTCGCGCACGCGCGTGGCGAGCTTCATGATTTCGCCGTCGGGCCGCCACTCGAACACGGCGCCGATCGGTGCGGCGCGCACCAAGGGCGGCAGCAGCACGTCGAAGCGCGGCGTCGGCTCCGGCGCTGCGCCGAACTGAAGCTTGCCGTTGGGATCGATCTCGATCACGCGCTCGTGCCAGCCGTTCTCGTGGCGGATCATCTGGTGGATCGGCAGCACGTCGAAATATTCGTTGGCGAGGATGATGCTTGGGCCCTCCGGCACCTCGTCGATGCTGTCGTGCCAGGCGATGTTGCGCACGTTGGCGAGCGTCGCGCTCTGCCGTTCGCGCAAGACGGGATTGACCTCGACCAAGTGGATGTGAAGCGCCTGGTAGAGCGGCGGCAGCACGCGCAATGCGCGCAGCGCGTCCGCCATCATGGTGCCGCGGCCGGGGCCGAGCTCGATCAGCCGCAAGAATTGCGGCGAGCCCATCTGCTTCCACACCGAGGCGGTCCACAGGCCCAGGAGCTCGCCGAACATCTGGCTGACCTCGGGCGCGGTGGTGAAGTCGCCTTCACGCCCTAAAGGATCCCGCGAGACGTAATAGCCGTAGCGCGGGTGCATCAGGCACAGTTCCATGTACCGCCAGACCGGCATCGGGCCTGAGGATTTGATCAACGCCTTGATCTCGTTGAGGAGCGGCTGGTCGGTCACGGCGTGCTTTCTTGAAATGAATTAACGAACGGCCTCGATCGGCTTCGGCGCACCGCGCCTCACTGCCCATACAATAAGTATGAGGCCGACAATAAGCATCGGGATCGACAACAGCATGCCCATGGTTAATCCGCCCCAGAGGAAACCGAGCTGGGCGTCAGGTTCGCGGAAATGCTCGCCGGCGATCCGGGTCAGGCCGTAGATCAGGATGAAGGCGCCGAGGATCATGCCGGGGCGCCTCAAGGCGCCGAAGCGGATCATGATCGCGAGCATGGTGAACAGCAGGATGCCCTCCATGCCCGCTTCATAAAGCTGGCTCGGATGGCGCGGCAGCTGCGTGGGATCGTTGGGGAAGATCATCGCCCAGGGCAGGCTGGGGTCGGTGGCGCGGCCCCACAATTCGCCGTTGATGAAATTGGCGATCCGCCCAAGCAAGAGCCCGACCGGGGCGACTGCGGTGGTGATGTCGCCGAGCGACAGGATCGAGATGCCGTTGCGGTAGGCGAACCACATCACCGCGACAACGCAGCCGAGGAAGCCGCCATGGAACGACATGCCGCCCTCCCACAATCTGAAGATTGCGGCGGGATGATCGATGAAGAAGGGCAGATTGTAGAACAGCACATAGCCGGTGCGGCCGCCCAGGATGATGCCGAGCGTCACCCACAGGATGAAGTCGTCGATCTGCACCAGCGACATCGGCGCCGGTCCGCTCCACAGGCGCTCTTTCTTCAGCAGCGAGCGCGCGTAGAGCCAGCCGAACACGATGCCACAGATATAGGCGAGCGCGTACCAGCGGATCGCGAACGGGCCGATCTCGATCGCGATCGGCTTGAAGGCGGGAAAGTCGATCAGCAGAAAGGGCATCGCGCCTTCTATGTCCAAGCGAGATCGCGGCGGTCGAGCGCCAGCGGACGCCCTGTGATTCTTCTTATGCAGGGACGTTGAATACGATTGCAAGGAAACCGGTTCATGACAAGGATACCGCCGCTTCGCCCTTGAACCGGCCCAATCGGATTGCCATTGTCTTTCAAGAGTTCGCGCAAAGTTTATCGGAGGCCGCCATGACCCAGACCAGCAACCGGTTTTTCGACGAGATCGGCCGCCTGATGAACGACGCCGCCGGCGCGGCCCAGGGCGTCAAGCGCGAGTTCGACACCGTGATGCGCAGCCAGGCCGAAAAATTCCTGCGCGACATGGATCTCGTCAAGCGCGAGGAATTCGAGGCGGTCAAGGACATGGCCCGCCTGGCGCGCGAAGAGAACGAGGCGCTGAAGGCGCGGATTGCCGCGCTGGAGGCGAAGCTCGGGGGCTAGGGCTGCTTACCCTCCCCTGGAGGGGGAGGGTCGATCGCGCGTAGCGCGAGCGGGGTGGGGTGACAGTCTCTCCGCGTCGAATAGTGCCCGTGGGGAGAGATCACCCCACCCCGTCTCACATTTCGCTACGCTCAATGTGAGCCGACCCTCCCCCTCCAGGGGAGGGTAAGAACCCGGCCCATTCTCCTTGTCATTTCCGCATCTTCCGGGTAAAAGCCCGCCACGTCCGCGGCCCCCGCACCCCTGGAGGCTTGCTGCGGACGATGTCATGGGCCGCGCTGCGGCCCATTAACTTTTGCAAAAACAAGGACTTAACGACATGGCGACGACCGTCAAGGAATTGAAGGCGACCGCACGTCCGAAGAGCGGCAAGGGGGCCGCCCGGGCTGAGCGTCGCGCCGGGCGAGTGCCCGGAGTGATCTACGGCAACAACCAGCCCCCGCTGACGATCTCGATCGAGGATCGTGAACTGCGCCAGCGCATCCTTGCCGGCCGGTTCCTGACCACGCTGGTCGACATCGAGCTCGAGGGCAAGAAGCACCGCGTGATTCCGCGCGACTATCACCTCGATCCGGTCAAGGACTTCCCGATCCATGTCGACTTCATGCGGCTAGGGGAAGGCGCCACCATCCGCATCAGCGTTCCCTTGCACGTCGTGAAGGCGGAAGGCTCGCCGGGCGTGAAGCGCGGTGGCACCGTCAACATCGTCGCCCACGCGATCGAGCTCGAATGCGGCGTCGAGAGCATCCCGCAATACATCGAGGCCGATGTCGGCGCGCTCGAGATCGGTCACTCGCTGCATCTGTCGGATATCAAGCTGCCGGCCGGCGTGAAGGCGCTGGCGCGCGAGGACGCGACCCTCGTCACCATCGTGCCGCCGTCCGGCTACGCCGAAGAGCAGAAGGCTGCTGCTGCGGCTGCGGCGGGTGGTGCGGCTCCGGCCGCGGGTGCTGCTGCTCCGGCTGCAGCTGCTCCGGCTGCGGGTGCTGCTGCTCCGGCGGCGGCTGCCAAGGCTCCCGCCGGCGGCGACAAGAAGAAGTAATCTCTCAAAGCTGGCGCGCGGTCCTTGATCGCGCGCCGAGCGAGGGGCGCGCCGCGTCATGCGACTCTTTGTTGGGCTCGGCAATCCCGGCGCGAAATACGCACGTAACCGGCACAATATCGGCTTCATGGCCGTTGACGAGATCGCGCGGCGTCATGGCTTTGCGCCATGGCGCCGTCGTTTTCAGGGCGAGACCTCCGAGGGCTCGCTGGGCACCGAGCGCGTGATCCTGCTCAAGCCCACGACCTACATGAACGAGTCCGGCCGCAGCGTTCAGGAAGCGGCAGGCTTCTTCAAGATCGCCGAAGGCGACGTCACCGTGTTCCACGACGAGATCGAGCTGCCGCCGGGCAAGGTGCGGGTGAAGATCGGCGGCGGCATCGCCGGCCATAACGGCCTGCGCTCGATCTCGGCGCATATCGGCAACGACTATCGCCGGATTCGGCTCGGCATCGGTCATCCCGGCGTCAAGGAGCTGGTGCACGGCCACGTGCTGTCGGACTTCGCCAAGGCCGACAACGAATGGGTGGCGACGCTCTGCGACGCGGTCGCAGAGCACGCCGCGCTGCTTGCCAAAGGCACGGACGCGACCTTCGCCAACAGGGTGCATCTCGCCATGCAGGCGAAGGGATTTTTGACCAAGGACGAGAACGGCAAGGAATAACGCTCGTGGGATTCAAATGCGGGATCGTCGGATTGCCCAATGTCGGCAAGTCGACCTTGTTCAATGCGCTGACCGAGACGGCCGCGGCGCAGGCCGCGAACTATCCGTTCTGCACCATCGAGCCGAATGTCGGCGAGGTCGCCGTGCCGGATCCGCGGCTGGAGAAGCTCGCCGCCATCGCCAAGTCGGGCCAGATCATCCCGACCCGGCTGACCTTCGTCGACATCGCCGGCCTCGTACGCGGCGCCTCCAAGGGCGAAGGCCTCGGCAACCAGTTCCTCGCCAACATCCGCGAGGTCGACGCCATCGCGCATGTGGTGCGCTGCTTTGAAGACTCCGACATTACCCATGTCGAGGGCAAGATCGCCCCGCTCGCCGACATCGAGACCATCGAGACCGAGCTGATGCTCGCCGACCTCGACAGCCTCGAAAAGCGCGTCGACAACCTCACTAAGAAGGCCAAGGGCAACGACAAGGACGCCAAGGAGCAGCTCGACCTCGTCAACCGCACTTTGGTGCTGCTGCGCGAGGGCAAGCCCGCGCGCCTCGTCGAGCGCAAGGCCGAGGAGGAGCGCGCGTTCTCCATGCTCGGCCTCTTGTCTTCGAAGCCGGTGCTTTACGTCTGCAACGTCGAAGAGGGCTCCGCGGCCACCGGCAATGCCTTCTCCAAGGCGGTCGAGGAGCAGGCTGCAAAGGAAGGCGCGGTTGCCGTCGTCATCTCCGCCAAGATCGAATCCGAGATCGCGACGATCTCGCGTGAAGAGCGTGCGGATTTCCTGGAGACGCTGGGCCTGGAGGAAGCCGGCCTCGATCGCCTGATCCGCGCCGGTTACACGCTGCTCGACCTCATCACCTACTTCACCGTGGGCCCGAAGGAAGCGCGCGCCTGGACCATCCATCGCGGCACCAAGGCGCCGGCGGCGGCCGGCGTGATCCACACCGATTTCGAGAAGGGTTTTATTCGCGCCGAGACGATCGCGTATGAGGATTACGTGGCGCTCGGCGGCGAAGCCGGCGCGCGCGACGCCGGCAAGCTCCGCCTCGAAGGCAAGGAATACGTCGTCGCCGACGGCGACGTGATGCATTTCAGGTTCAATACGTAAGAGGCCGATTGCGTGCCCCTGACGCAGCGCAGCGCTTCCCTGGCGATGCGAAGCATCGTCCAGTGCGGTGCCGCTGCAGAGCCGGGGCCCAGAAGCTTCGTCTATGGACGCATGGGTCGCGTCATTTCATGCCGCGCCGCGTCCGGGAAACGAGGCCTCACCGCATCCCGCCGCCCTGGTCCCTGATCGCGCCGAGATGCTCGTTGATGCGGAAGACGATCAGGATCAGCTCCGCGACGATGCGCGAGAACACGATGCCGACGACGACGCTCGCGATCGAGGACAGCAGCACCAGGAAGCCACCGAACGGGCTGATCGCCATCGCAGCGAGGCCTGAGAAGATGCCGGAGAGGCCGAACAGGCAGATCAGCGCGATCACCAGCCAGTAGAAGGTCTTGATGATCGTCGGCGTGATGAAGCGGTCCCATTGAAACAGGTCGCTGAATGAAAACATTGCTTTCCCCAGGGCAAATCGGGACGTCAAATTTGGGCCGCGTCGATGGATCCTGGCCCTCGGCTGATCCGACGCAAGACCACCGCGGCCACCCCGTATGTAGCACGAGCCATGCGGGCCGGCGGGTTGAGATTGCCGCAAAGTGCGGCCACAATCTGTCATTCCCGCAAAGCTTTCCCAAGATGACCCTGACCTTCGAAGATTTCCCGTCCGGCCGGTTCGGAACGTTCGGCCCGCGCCATGTCACCCGCGACGAGATTCTGGCCTTTGCCGCCGAGTTCGATCCGCAGCCGATGCACCTCGACGAGGAGGCCGCGGCGAGAAGCATGCTGCGCGGCCTGTCCGGCTCGGGCTGGCATCTCTGCTCGCTGATGATGCGGATGATGGCCGACGGTTTTATCACCCGCGCCGCGTCACTGGGATCTCCTGGCGTCGACGAGGTGCGCTGGCTGTCGCCACTTCGGCCCGGCGACGATCTCATGCTCGACGTCGACGTCGTGGAGGCGCGCACCTCGAAGAGCCGTCCCGAGCTCGGCATCGTCAAGTTCAAATGCACCGTGCGCAATGCGGCGGGGCAGGCGCTCGCCGAGATGACCTCGCCGATCCTGATCAAGCGGCGCGAGGGAGCGGTCTGATGCGATTCTTCGAAGACATCGCGATCGGCCAGCGCCGCGAGATCGGCACCTATACGTTCACGGCGGAGTCCATCAAGACATTCGCCGCCAAATTCGATCCGCAGCGCTTTCACCTCGACGAGGAGGAAGGCAAGAACTCACTGTTCGGCGGGCTCGCGGCCTCGGGCTGGCATGTCGGCTCCGCCTGCATGAGCCTGCTTGTCGCCGACGGCCAGCGCCTGGCGCGCGAGGCCGCTTCACGTGGCGAGGAGGTTGCCGTGTGGGGCCCATCGCCGGGCTTTCGCGACCTGCGCTGGATCAGGCCGGTGCTTGCGGGAGACACCGTCTCCTACGTCAACGAAGTCATCGACAAGCGCACCTCCGCCTCGCGCCCTGGCTGGGGCATTCTGACGGCCCGCACCACCGGCACCAACCAACGCGGCGAAGAGGTCTATTCCATCACCGCCACGGCCTTCGTGCCGCTGCGAAAGGATGCGTGATTTAGAATAGGCCATCGCTCTTTGTCCAGCGGATGGAAGGGTAACAAAACAGCCCGGATGGATAGGTAACAATCGTTCATAGTTCGGTCCGCTGCGGCGCTGCGCTAGCGCAGCGCCGCAGCGTCGATGTTTTCTGATCGATGATGCCGATCGGCACGTTGAAGAAGCGCACTTGCCATTGCCCATCGGCGGTTTCCTCTACGGCGACTGTTTCACCAGCGAGAGCGCTGCAAAGGTGGATGAGCTCGCCACGCCATTTGATCTCGCCGTTGGAGCGGACCTGGCGCACCGCCGCTTCGACCGGATAATCCGGCTTCGGAAGCCGACTTGGCATCGCACGAGAGGAAGAGTGGTAGG